>NZ_AP022563.1:4243041-5657388 GCF_010726645.1 Mycolicibacterium duvalii
TCCGCGACGTGCTCAACGTACTGGGCCTCTACCCGGGAGATCCCGGTCCGATCGGCGGCGACTTCGCCGGTGTGGTCACACAACTGGGCGAGGGAGTCGCGGAATCCGGGGTGGCCCTGGAGGTCGGTGCGCGGGTCTACGGCTTCATGCAGGGCGCGTTCTCCAGCCGGTTCAACGTGCCGGCGCAACTGCTCGCGCCGATCCCCGACGGCATCAGCGCGGTGGAGGCCGCCACCATCCCGGCGGCGGCGCTGACCGCACGGCTGGCCTTCGACTGGGCCGCGCTGCGCCCCGGCGACCGGGTGCTGATCCACGCGGCCAGCGGCGGCGTCGGGCTGGCCGCCATCCAGCTGGCCCAGCAGCACGGCGCGGTCGTCTTCGCCACCGCCAGCACCTTCAAGCGCGCGACGCTGCGCGCCATGGGCGTCAAATACGTCTACGATTCCCGCAGCACGGATTTCGCCGACCAGATCCTGGCCGACACCGATGGCGAGGGCGTCGACGTCGTGCTCAACAGCCTGACCAATGAGGGGTTCATCGACGCCACGGTGCGAGCCACCGCGCAGTACGGCCGCTTCGCCGAAATCGCCAAACGTGACATCTGGACACCGGAACAGATGGCCGCGGCCCGCCCCGACATCGCCTACGAGATCGTCGCACTCGACACGGTGACCCTGACCGAGCCCGAACGCATCCGCGGGCTGCTGACCGAGGTGTCCGAGGGGCTGGGCAAGCGGGAGTGGACGCCGCTGCCCGCCGAGGTCTACCCGCTGACCGAAGCCCGCGCGGCGTTCCGCCGGATGCAGCAGGCCCGGCACATCGGCAAGATCGTGTGTCAGGTGCCCGCGCCACTCACACCGCGGCCCGACCGCAGCTACCTGATCACCGGTGGACTCGGTGCGATCGGCCTGCACACCGCGTCCTATCTGGCCCAACGCGGCGCCGGGGACCTCGTGCTGACCAGCCGACGCGCCCCCGACGCCGCCACCCGGCAGGTGATCGACGACCTCACCGAGCGGTTCAAGTGCCGTATACATGTGTTCACCGCCGATGTCGGCGACGAGGCCGAGGTCGCGCAGCTGCTGGACCGCATCCGTGCCGAGCTGCCGCCGCTGGCCGGTGTCGCGCATCTGGCCGGTGTGCTCGATGATGCGTTGTTGAGCCAGCAGAGCATCGAGCGGTTCCGAACCACGCTGGCGCCCAAGGCCTTCGGGGCGTGCCACCTGGATCGTCTGACCGCTGACGACGATCTGGACTTCTTCCTGGTGTCGTCGTCGGTGTCGAGTCTGTTCGGGTCCCCCGGGCAGGCCAACTATGCGACCGCGAACGCGTTCCTCGACGGGCTGGTGGCCCGGCGGCGGGCGCTGGGTCTGCCCGCGACAGGCATCAACTTCGGGCCGTGGGCACAAGGCGGCATGGCCTCGTCGGAGGCCGCGACCGCGAATATCACCGCCCAGGGCCTGATTCCGCTGGAACCGTCGTCCGCGCTGGGCGCGCTGGCCGAGGCCGTCGCCAACGGCACCGGCCAGGCCACCGTCGTCAAGGCCAACTGGCAGCGGGCGGCGAAGGTGCTCGGCAGCTCCCGGCCGCCGATCCTGGACCTCGTGCTGCCGCGGCCGGAGGGGGAGGTCACCGGGGACAGCGAGCTGCTGCGTCAACTCGAGGAGATCCCGGTGGCCCAGCGCGCCGGCTTCGTCACCGAGTTCCTGCAACGGGAGGTGCAGAACTTCCTGCGGCTGGCACAGCCGCCGGCGGCCAGCAGCCGGTTCCTGGATCTGGGCACCGACTCGCTGATGGCGATCGAGCTGCGCAACCGGCTGCACAGCCAGTTCGGGGGTGCGTTCACCATCAACGCGACCGCGGTCTTCGACTACCCCACCATCGGCGGACTCGCCGAGTATCTGGTGGGCCAACTGCCCGACGCCGAGTCCGCGGCGCCGGACGCCGCCCCACGGGAAGACCCGTCCGGTGAGGCGTCACCGAATGACCACACCCGGCCTGCAGAGGACGCCGGCGCGGACGGGTAACCTGCCGTCCATGGTGGCCCAGACCTCGCGCGCCCGTCCGAAGTCGTTGCTGATGCTGGCGGTCTCGGTGGCGGCCGTCGCGGCGGTGTCGGTCATCGGCGGTCTGGCCGGCAGCAGTTCGGCCGAAGAGTACGGGCGGCTCCAGCAGCCGAGTTTCGCTCCGCCGTCGTGGGTATTCGGACCCACGTGGACGGTGCTCTACGCGTTGATGGCGGTCGCGGCGTGGCTGGTCTGGCGCACCGGCCCGTCGCCCGAGACCCGGCGGGCGCTGACCCTGTATGCCGTGCAGTTGGTGCTCAACGCCGCATGGACCCCGCTGTTCTTCGGCCTCGGATGGCGCGGCGTCGCATTCTTCGAACTGAGCATCCTGCTGGTGGTGTTGATCGCCACGGTGGTGCTGTTCTGGCGGCGCAGCGTCCCGGCCGGGGCGCTGCTGCTGCCCTACCTGGCCTGGTCGGGGTTCGCCCTGTGCCTGAATTTCGCGGTGTGGCAGTTGAATTGACCATGACAGAGGGGCGGGCATGACGAAGTCGGTATTCATCACCGGTGCGGCAACCGGGATCGGGCGCGCCACGGCCCTGCTGTTCGCGCAGCGGGGTTACCTCGTCGGGGGCTATGACCTCAACGAGGACGGGCTGCGCGTGCTGGCCGCCGACATCACCGCCGTGGGCGGTACGCCGGTGGTGGGGCACCTCAACGTCACCGACGCCGACGAGGTCGCGCAACGCCTGGCCGAGTTCACCCAGACCTCCGGGGGCCGCCTCGATGTGCTGATCAACAACGCGGGGCTGCTCAACGCCGGGCGGTTCGAGGAGATCTCGCTGGACGTGCACCACCGCGAGATCGACGTCAACGTCAAGGGCGTGGTCAACGGGCTCTACGCGGCGTTCCCGTACCTGAAGGCCACCCCCGGTGCCGTCGTGGTGAACCTGGCGTCGGCGTCGGCGATCTACGGCCAGGCCGAACTGGCCAACTACAGCGCGACCAAGTTCTTCGTGCGGGCGATCACCGAGGCGCTCGACCTCGAATGGGGTCAGTACGGAATCCGCGTCATCGACATGTGGCCGCTGTACGTCAACACCGCGATGACCAAGGACGTCAAGACCGGCACCACACAGTCGCTCGGCATCCGGCTGACCGCACAGGACATCGCGACGGACATCGTGGCCGCCGTCGACGCCACCTGGGCGCGCCGGCTCGTCTCCCAGGTGCACTTCCCGGTCGGCATCCAGGCCAAGGCGCTGGCCCTGGGCGCCAGGTTCTCGCCGGCCTGGCTGACCCGGCTGGTCAACAAGGGGCTGGCGGGAAGCTAACGCCAGCGGGTGGCCTCCACCTCCGGCGGCAGCGGCGGGTGCAGCGGCACGTCGAGGCCGTCGTAGATCCCCGGCTTCTGCGTCGCCAACCAGCCGATCGCGCCGAGCAGGCGGTTCGCGGCTGTGGTGTTGCCCCCGTCGGCGCGGGTGCCTCCCGGTACGTCGGCGCGCGTCACGATCGTCAGCCGCGGGTCCCCGTCGACGATGACGCGGTGATCCCCCACCCCCTCGTCGGGCTGTGGCCAGTGCGGTGCGCACGCCGGGTGGATGCGGGTGATGTGTTCGACGACGACCCGTGCCCGGCCTCCGGACCATCCGACGACGCGCAGGTAGAACGCCCCCTGAGTGCCTTTCTCGAACCGGCCCATCACCGTGTCGACGGACTCCTCCAGAGGCAGCCGCTCCACCTCCTCGGTGATGTCGTCGATGTCCAGGCCCAGGCCGCGGCCGATCAGCCGGATGTTGCCGCCCCACACCATCGTCGGGACGGTCGGGAGCAACATCATCGGGGTCTCGTCCATCGGGCCGCCGAAGCCGCACGAGACGCGCACCGCGTAGGGCTGGTCGTAGGTCGAGTAGTCGAAGATCTCCTGACAGGTGATCGTGTCGATCCGGGTGCACAGCCCAGCAGCCGTGACGGCCAGGGCGTCGTTGGCCCAGCCGGGATCGACGCCGCTGACCAGCAGCGCCGCCGACCCGTGCGCGGCGGCCGCGCTCAGACGCGCCACCCAGTCCGGGGGCGCGGAGCGCGGATCGTAGAGCGAGTACAGCGATGGGGTGACCACGTGCCTGCCCGCGCGCAGGCACCGCTCGATGTCGGCGAGCGCGTCGTCGGGCCGGATGTCACCGGAGGCCATGTACGCCACGGCGTCACATTCGGCCAGCGCCGCGTTCACATCGGTGGTCGCCGCGACCCCCGCGGATTCGGCCAGCCCGGCAAACGTCGCAGCGTCGCGGCCCGCCTTGTCCGCAGCGGAGGTGATCACGGCTGCCAGCCGCAGCCCCGGAAAGGCGGTCAGCGACCGGATGGCCGTGGTCCCCATATTGCCCGTTCCCCATACCGCCACCGCGGTCGTCGACGCCATTCCGACACCCTATCGGGCTAAACGTGACAATCATCACAAGGGACTGTCTGTGCAGTTCAGAGGCGTTTTCGGCGGCGAAATCGAGCCCCGGCCAACCGCCTGGTTGGGCAACCGGCGGAAATCGCCCACAGTCGCTTTGCGTTCAAGTTACCCGGCGGTATAGTCGGACACAGTTACTGGTGGGTAACTTGTCGCACGAGTACCCAACCATCAGGTGGCGTTCTCAATGAGGAGGAATGGCGTGAGCCACTACAAGAGCAATGTTCGTGATCAGGTATTCAACCTGTTCGAGGTCCTCGGCGTAGACAAGGTGCTCGGCGAGGGCGCCTACGCCGACTTCGATGTCGAGACCGCCACCGAGATGCTGGCCGAGATGGCCCGTCTGGCCGAAGGCCCGGTGGCCGAGTCGTTCACCGACGGGGACCGCAACCCGCCGGTCTTCGACCCCAAGACCCACACGGTCACCCTGCCCGAGAGCTTCAAGAAGTCCGTGCAGGCCGTCGTCGAGGGCGGCTGGGACAAGCTGTCGGTCAGCGAGGAGCTCGGCGGCACGCCGATGCCGCGCGCGCTGTCCTGGGCTCTGCAGGAGCACATCCTCGGGGCCAACCCCGCGGTGTACATGTACGCGATGGGCGCCGGGTTCGCCGACATCTTCTATCACCTCGGCACCGAGGAGCAGAAGAAGTGGGCCAAGCTGGCCGCCGACCGCGGCTGGGGCTCGACCATGGTGCTGACCGAGCCGGACGCCGGCTCCGACGTCGGCGCCGGCCGCACCAAGGCCGTGCAGCAGGCCGACGGCACCTGGCACATCGACGGTGTGAAGCGCTTCATCACCTCGGCCGACTCCGATGACCTGTTCGAGAACATCATGCACCTGGTGCTGGCCCGCCCGGAGGGCGCCGGCCCAGGCACCAAGGGTCTGTCACTGTTCTTCGTCCCGAAGTTCCACTTCGACCCCGAGACCGGTGAGCCCGGTGAGCGCAACGGCGTGTTCGTCACGAACGTCGAGCACAAGATGGGCCTCAAGGTCTCGGCCACCTGCGAGCTGTCGTTCGGGCAGCACGGCACTCCGGCGGTGGGCTGGCTGGTCGGCGAGGTGCACGAGGGCATCGCGCAGATGTTCGACGTGATCGAGCAGGCGCGCATGATGGTCGGTACCAAGGCCATCGCGACGCTGTCGACCGGCTACCTGAACGCTCTGGAGTACGCCAAGGAGCGCGTGCAGGGCGCCGACCTGACCCAGATGACCGACAAGACCGCGCCGCGCGTGACCATCACGCATCACCCGGACGTCCGGCGCTCCCTGATGACCCAGAAGGCCTACGCCGAGGGGTTGCGCGCGCTGTACCTGTTCACCGCGACCCACCAGGACGCCGAGGTCGCCAAGGCCCTGCACGGGATCGAGCCGGAACTGGCGGTCAAGGTCAACGACCTGATGCTGCCGATCGTCAAGGGTGTCGGTTCGGAGCAGGCCTACGCCAAGCTGACCGAGTCGCTGCAGACCTTCGGCGGGTCCGGCTTCCTGCAGGACTACCCGATCGAGCAGTACATCCGCGACGCCAAGATCGACTCGCTCTACGAGGGCACCACGGCCATCCAGGCGCAGGACTTCTTCTTCCGCAAGATCGTCCGCGACAAGGGTGTGGCACTGGCGCACGTGTCGGGTCTGATCGAGCAGTTCGTCAAGAACGAGTCGGGTAACGGCCGCCTCAAGGCCGAGCGGGCCCTGTTGGCCACCGCCCTGCAGGACGTGCAGGCGATGGCGGCCACGCTGACCGGCTACCTGGTCTCGGCGCAGGAGAACCCGGCCGACATCTACAAGGTCGGTCTGGGCTCGGTGCGCTTCCTGATGAGCGTCGGCGATCTGGTCATCGGCTGGCTGCTGCAGCAGCAGGCGGCCGTGGCGATCGACAAGCTCGACGCCGGCGTGACCGGTGACGACCGCGCCTTCTACGAGGGCAAGGTCGCGGTGGCTTCGTTCTTCGCGAAGAACTTCCTGCCGCTGCTCACCAGCACGCGGTCGATCATCGACAACCTCGACAACGAGGTGATGGAGCTGGACGAGGCGGCCTTCTAGTCCACCTCGGACCCGAGACGCCCCCGGACTCTTCCCGGGGGCGTCTTGCATTTGGCGCAAAAAAAGGGCGGGTTCGGGAGGACACTGGGCGCGTCACCTTAGTCTCGCGCGACCGACTTTCATCCCTTGTCGGCTCTTCGGATCAGTCACTCCCGAACCCGTCGTGCGAACCATGCTACGCCTGGTGTGACCCACGCAACAGTCCCGAATCGGACTTTTTCCGGCCCGCTGAGCACCGTGAATCAGCAGGAGATCAGCAGCGCCCGGGTGCGGGCCCGTCCCTCCTCGGAGGTGTCGAACGTCGCGCCGACGAACTCGTCGACCCCGGCGGTGCGCAACTCGGCGACGCGGTCGCGCACCGTGGCCTCGTCGCCGATGATCGCGGCGTCCTCGGGGCCGGCGAACCCTTCCCGATCGAGCATCGCGCGGTAGGACGGCAGCGTCCCGTACATCGCGAACTGCTCGGCGGCCTGCCGGCGCGCTCCGTCGACGTCGTCGGTGACCGCGACCGGCAGTGCGGCCACCACCCGCACCGCGTCCTCCGGGCGACCGGCATCGGCGGCGGCCTGGCGCAAGGTGGGGCTGATGTGGTCACGCAACGTCGACGGGCCCGTCATCCAGGTGCAGGTGCCGGATGTGCGCCGCCCCGCCAGACGCAGCAGCTGCGGGCCGAGTGCGGCGATGTAGACGTCGGGCCGCGGCGCGCCGGGGATGATCAGCGCACCGCGGGTGGTGACGGTCTGCCCGGTCGCGTCCGCGGGTGCACCGGCCAGCAGCGGCAGCAGCCCGTCGAGGAACTCGTTGAGCCGGCGGACCGGCTTGTCCCACGGGATGCCCCACATGCCTTCGGTGACCGCGGCGTGCGTCATGCCCAGCCCGAGGACGAACCGTCCGCCGGAGATCAGGCTCAGCGTCAGGGCCCGCTGGGCCAGCAGCATCGGGTGCTGATTCTGGATCGGGATGACCCCGCTGGCCGCCTCGATGCCGTCGACCTCGCGCAGCGCAACGGCCAGCACGGTCAGCAGGTCAGGCTCGTAGGGCAGCTGGCTCAGCCAGACCCGCCCGAAGCCCTCGTCACGCAGTTGGGCCAGATAGGCGACGGCGTCGTCGACCGGGGCGTCGAATCCGGTGAGCTGTCCGAACATGCTGATCTGCATAGGTCCGAACGGTACTCATCGCACGCCGACGAAAGTAAGAGCCCCGTGTTGCCGTCGGGTCGGGGGGTCAGACGGCAACACGGAGCTATCCCATGTATCGACGGGCCCCCAGGCGGCGTTACACCGCTGCGGAAAAGTTTTTCCGGGCCCTGCTGCCAGTAGGCGCTCAGGCCTCCAGGATGGCCGTGACGCCCTGCCCGCCGGCGGCGCAGACCGAGATCAAGCCCCGCACCGGTTGCCCGGTCTCGGCCTTCTTCTCGGCGAGCTGCTTGGCCATCTGGGCCAGGATCCGGCCGCCGGTGGCCGCGAACGGGTGGCCGGCCGCCAGCGACGAGCCGTTGATGTTGAGCTTGGACCGGTCGATGGACCCCAGCGCGCCGTCCAGGCCCAGCCGCTGGGTGCAGTACTCCTCGGACTCCCAGGCGGCCAGCGTGGCCAACACCACCGACGCGAAGGCCTCGTGGATCTCGTAGAGGTCGAAATCCTGGAGCTTGAGACCGTTGCGGTCCAGCATTCGCGGCACCGCGTAGGTCGGCGCCATCAGCAGACCGTCGCGGCCGTTGACGTAGTCCACCGCAGCGGTCTGGCTGTCGACGAGATAGGCCAGCACCGGGATGGAGTGCTCAGCCGCCCACTGCTCGGACGACAGCAGCGCCACCGAGGCACCGTCGGTCAGCGGCGTCGAGTTCCCGGCGGTCATGGTCGCGTCGCCATTGCGCACCCCGAAGACCGGCTTGAGCTTGGCCAGCTTCTCCGGCGACGAGTCCGCGCGCAGGTTGTTGTCCCGGTAGAGGCCCTGAAACGGCGACACCAGGTCGTCGAAGAAGCCGCGATCGTAGGCCGCGGCCATGTTGCGGTGGCTTGCCGCGGCGAGTTCGTCCTGGTCGACGCGCTTGATGCCCATCTCCTTGGCGGTCACCGCCGCGTGCTCACCCATCGACATCCCGGTCCGGGGCTCGCTGTTCACCGGGATCTCGAGGCCCAGCGCCGCGGGCAGCTTGCCGGCCAGCTTGACCCGCTCGACGTTGGATTTGGCGCGGCGCAGCCCGAGCAGCACGCGGCGCAGGTCGTTGCCGATCGCGATCGGGGCGTCCGACGCGGTGTCCACACCGCCGGCCGCCGCCACCTCGTAGCGCCCTGCGGCGATGCCGTCGCCCGCCGAGATCGCGGCCTGCAGGCCGGTGCCGCAGGCCTGCTGCAGGTCGAACGCCGGAGTGTAGGACGACAGCGCGCTGCCGAGCACGCATTCGCGCATCAGGTTGAAGTCCGAGCTGTGCTTGAGCACCGCGCCGCCGATGACGGCGTCGAGCTTCTCGCCTTTGAGGTTGAAGCGGTCGGCCAGCCCGTCGAGGACGGCGGTGAACATGTCTTGGTTGGACGCCTTGGCGTAGGCGCCGTCGGAGCGCGCGAACGGAATCCGGTTCCCTCCGAGGATCGCCACCCGGCGGGTGGAGTTGCTGTCGGCCACGTCTTGCCTCCCGGCTTGCTCATCGGTGTCGAGGGTCATACTACCCACCGTTCTTACTCTGGAGTAAGTTCGTGAGGGATACGACCGCGCTGGGTAACCCCTTCACGGTCGACAGCAGACATACCCGGATTCCGTCCGCGTCATCAGAAAGGCAGCGCCGTGGCTTCCGATCTCCTCTCCCAGGTCGTCAACTCCGGGCCGGGCTCGTTCCTGGCCAAGCAACTCGGTGTCCCGCAGCCCGAGCCGCTGCGGCGCTACCAGCCCGGTCAGCAGCCGTTGGAAGGGTCGGTGCTCATCGGTGGGGAGGGTCGCGTCGTCGAACCACTGCGCGCGGCGCTGGCCGAGGACTACGACGTCGTCTCCAACAACATCGGGGGGCGCTGGGCCGACAAGTTCGGCGGGCTGGTGTTCGACGCCACCGGGATCACCGAGCCCGAGGGGCTCAAAGCGCTCTACGAGTTCTTCACGCCGGTGCTGCGCAACATGGGGCGCTCCGGTCGCGTGGTCGTCATCGGCACCACGCCCGAGGAGATCGGCGATGTCCACGAGCGCACGGTGCAGCGCGCGCTGGAAGGGTTCACGCGGTCGTTGGGTAAGGAGCTGCGCAACGGGTCGACGGCTGCGCTGGTGTATCTGCATCCTGACGCCACCGCCGGGGCGACCGGGCTGGAGTCGACGTTGCGGTTCCTCCTGTCGGCGAAATCGGCATATGTCGACGCCCAGGTCTTCCGCGTCGGCGCGGCCGACTCCACCGCTCCGGCGGACTGGGACAAGCCGCTCGACGGCAAGGTCGCGCTGGTCACCGGCGCAGCGCGCGGTATCGGCGCCACGATCGCCGAGGTGTTCGCGCGCGACGGTGCGAAGGTGATCGCGGTGGACATCGAAAGTGCGGCCGAGGCTCTCTCCGAGGTGGCCGACAAGATCGGTGGCACCGCGCTGGCCCTCGACGTCACCGCCGCCGATGCGGTCGAGAAGATCACCGCGCACGTCAAGGAGCACTACGCCGAGCTCGGCGGCACGCTCGACATCCTGGTCAACAACGCCGGCATCACCCGCGACAAGCTGCTGGCCAACATGGACGAGAGCCGCTGGGACTCGGTGCTGGCGGTCAACCTGATGGCCCCGCTGCGGCTGTCCGAAGGCTTGGTCAGCAACGGCACGCTGGCCGAGAACGGCCGGATCATCGGGCTGTCCTCGATGGCGGGCATCGCCGGTAACCGTGGCCAGACCAACTACGCGACAACCAAGGCCGGCATGATCGGGCTGACCGACGCGCTGGCACCGGAGTTGGCGGCGAAGAACATCACCATCAATGCCGTCGCCCCCGGCTTCATCGAGACGAAGATGACCGAGGCGATCCCGTTGGCCACCCGCGAGGTCGGCAGGCGGTTGAACTCGTTGTTCCAGGGCGGACAGCCGGTCGACGTCGCCGAGGCCATCGCCTACTTCGCCAGCCCGGCGTCGAACGCGGTGACCGGTAACACGATTCGGGTGTGCGGACAGGCCTGGTTGGGCGCATGAGTGGAGACCAACAACCCTCGGCGGTACGCAACCTGGCGCTCGCGGTGGCCGGGGCGCTGCCGTTCGTACCGCGCAGCGACACCTTGCCTCACCGCAGCCTGACCGTCAGCGATCTCACCATCGACGCGGCCAACGTCGCCGAGTACTGCCACGTGACGGGCCTGCGATTCGGCGACACCGTGCCGCTGACCTATCCGTTCGCGTTGACGTTCCCGACGCTGATGTCGTTGATCACGAGCTTCGACTTCCCCTTCGCGGCAATGGGATCGGTGCACCTGGAGAATCACATCACCCAGCACCGGCCGATCGCGGTGTCCGACACCGTCTCGGCGTCGGTGCGTGCCGAGAACCTCCGCGAGCACCGCCGCGGCTTGCTGGTCGATGTCCTGACCGACGTCAAGGTCGGTAACGAGATCGCCTGGGAGCAGGTGACCACGTTCCTGCACCAACAACGCACCAGTCTGTCCGACGAGCCCAAACCGCCACCGCAGAAGCAGCCGAAGCCGGGGCCCCCGAACGCGGTGCTGAGCATCACCCCCGGCCAGATCCGTCGTTACGCGTCGGTCAGCGGGGACCACAACCCCATCCACACCAACGCGTTGGCGGCCAAGCTGTTCGGCTTCCCGACGGTCATCGCGCACGGGATGTTCAGCGCCGCCGCGGTACTGGCCAACATCGAGGGCCAACTGCCGGACCAGGTGAAGTACTCGGTGCGCTTCGCCAAGCCGGTGGTTCTGCCGGCCCGTGCGGGGCTCTACACGCAGCGGAGCGGACAGAACTGGGAGCTGACCCTGCGCCACCTGACCAAGGGGCATCCGCATCTGACGGGCACCGTCGGCCCGCTGTAGCGCTCATGCGGGACCCGACTCGCTGGGCGCGCCCTTGAGACCCCGCCAGAACAGGTTGATCATCAGCTCGGCGGCCTCGTCGGCGTCGGCGTCACCGGTGCTGACCCGGGCCGCGATGGCCTCGCCGGCCCCGACCAGCGCGACGGCCATCATGTCGAAGTCGGTTCCCGGGCCGGGATGCCGGGTGCCCGACCGCAGCAACCCGCCGACCAGCTCGATGATGCGTTCGCGTCCCTCACGCACCGTGTGCGCGAAGCGCTGGGAGCTGGTCGCCTGGGTGTAGAGCACCATCCACGACGCCCGGTGCTCGTCGATGTACTTCAAAAACGCCAGCACCGCACTGCGCAGCAATTCCTTGGGCGGCTCGTCGAAGTCGATCTTGCTGCGTACCTCGTCGACGAACCGCCGCAGTTCGCGGTCCAGGCAGGCGCCGAACAACTCCTCTTTGGACCCGTAGTACAGGTACAGCATCGGCTTGCTGATCTGCGCCTCGGCGGCGATCGCGTCCATCGACGTCTCGTGGAACCCGTTGACCGAGAAGATCTGCACCGCGGCGTCGAGCATCTGTTGCTCGCGAACAGCACGCGGCAAGCGCTTGGTTCCACCCGCCATGATCGTGCCTTCCCTGGTGCGGTCCCGACTGTGCGGGCGACCTGCCTGTCCCACCAAGGGTAAGGGCGGTGCGGTCAGCAGCCCGGCGACGGACCCTTCATCGCAGCGATCCGTGTCACCGCGGCGTCGACACCCGACATCGCCAGCTCACCGGCGGCAACCGCCTGCTCCAACCGGTCGAGGACCGCGGGCACCTCGGCGGTGGACAGCCACAGCGCCACATCGGCACCGGCCTGCAGACTGCGCAACACGGCGTCGGCGACACCGAACCGGTCGGTGATCGCCCGCATCCCGGACAGGTCGTCGGTGAACACCGGCCCGTTGAACGGCGGCCCGCCGTAGTCGCCGGACCGCAGCAGTCCGTAGGCCTGCGGGCTCAGACTGGCCGGCTCGCTGCCGGTCAGGCCGGGGACCTGCATGTGACCGACCATCACCCCGACCGGCGCCTGGGTCGTCAGCGTGCGGTAGGGGACCAGGTCCGAGGCCTTGAGCTGGTCGAGCGACGGGGTGGACACACCGGAGGTGTGCGAGTCACCGGACGCGCTGCCATGGCCGGGGAAGTGCTTGAGCACGGGCAGCACCCCGGCGTCCCGCAGGCCGCGCGCGTAGGCGCCGGCGAACTCGGTGACGACGGTGGGGTCCGACCCGAACGACCGGTCCCCGATCACCGAACTCGCCGACGCGTCGGTGACGTCGACGACGGGCGCGAAGTCGACGGTGATTCCGAGCCCGCGCATCTGGCGGCCGCGGTCCAGCGCGATCTGATACACCTCGTCGGCCGAGCGGCTCTTCGCGAGCACCCGGGGGGCCGGCTGCGCGCCGATGACCGACGACAGCCGCGACACCCGGCCGCCTTCCTCGTCGACGCTGACGGCCAGCGCCAGCGGCCCTGCCGTCGCGGCGATCTCGCGCAGCGAGCCGTCGGTCACCATCGACAGGTCGGTCCAGCTGCCGATCATGACGCCGCCGACGTGGTGGGCATCGACGACCGCGCGGGCGTCGGCCGCCCCGTTGACGCCGACCATCAACAGCTGTGCCAGCTTGTCCCGGGTGGACATCGCCGCCACCACGGTCGCCGGATCCCCGCACACCGGGGCGGCGGGAACCGGAGCCGGCGCCGCGGGCGCGGCACCCGGGCCGGCGGCGTGGGCCGGCGCCGCGTTGGCCCGCGGGGGAGCGGCCACCTCGGCGGCCGGAGCGCAGGAAGACAGCAGAGCGACCGTGCTCACCGCACCTATCAGGACTTTCGGCGCCAAGCGCAACGTCGGGGACACATACATCGTCTGTGACCATAGCGGGGGGACGCGCGACGGCCAATATTGTGGAGAAGACACCGAGAAGACAGGGGCAGACGATGCGGTCGGCGAGGAAGAGCAGAGACGCCGAGAAGAAGGAGACCGTCATCGTCATCGCGTTCGACGGATCGCCGACGGCGCGCCGTGCCGTTGATTACGCGGGTAAGTTCCTCGCCGCCGACCGCGCCCTGCTGGTGACGGTGTGGTCGCCGATGGACCGCGGCTCCGAGTCCCCGGTGACCTACGACCTCGACGGCCCACCGGATCCGGTCCCGACCGACGAGATCGACATCGCCCTGGCCGAGGCGCAGCGCATCAGCCAGGAGGGGCTCGGGTTGGCCCGGGCCGCCGGCCTGCCCGTCGAGCCGATGTGCGTCGCGCAGACCTACACGGTGTGGCAGTCCATCATCGACGTGGCCGACGAGGCCGACGCCGATCTGATCGTCACCGGCACCCGCGCCACCACCGGGTTCCGCTCCCTGATCCAGTCCAGCGTCGCCGACCACGTCCTGCGCCGGGGCCATCGACCAGTGCTGATCGTGCCGCCGGCGCCGTGATGTGAGCCCCGGGTCGGCTCCGGCCGCCGTGCTAGTTTGAGGCCCATGGATCGTTTTCTCGTGCCCGCTGCCGCCAGCCTGGTCGTCGGTCTGCTGCTGGGTGCGGCCGCCGTGTTCGGGGTGACGCTGATGCTTCAGCAGGACACCCGGCCGCCTCTGCAGGCGGGCGATCCGGCGTCGTCGGTGCTCAACAGGGTTGAATACGGCGACCGAAGCTAGTCCCGCCACCGAGCCGCTCGCGCGGCGCTGGCTTTGGGTGGCCGCCGCGGCGGCGCTGATCCTGACCTTCGCCCAGTCACCCGGTCAGATCTCACCCGACACCAAGCTGGATCTGACGGCCAATCCGCTGCGCTTCCTGACGCGCGCGTTCACGCTGTGGAACAGCGAACTGCCGTTCGGCCAGGCCCAGAACCAGGCCTACGGCTACCTCTTCCCGCACGGCACCTTCTTCCTGGCCGGGGATGTCCTCGGCGTTCCCGGCTGGGTGACCCAGCGGTTGTGGTGGGCGCTGCTGCTGGTCGTCGGCTTCTGGGGCGTTCTGCGGCTGGCCGAGGCCCTGGGCATCGGGAGCCGCACCTCACGGGTGGTCGCCGCCGTGGCCTACGCGTTGGCGCCGCGTGTACTGACCACGCTGGGCGCGATCTCGTCGGAGACCCTGCCGATGATGCTGGCGCCGTGGGTGCTGCTGCCGGTGGTGCTCGTCTTCCAGGGCGATCCCCGAATCCGGCTGCTGGCGGCCCGCTCCGCGCTGGCGGTCGCGCTGATGGGCGCGGTCAACGCCGTCGCGACGCTGTCGGCATGCCTGTGCGCGGTGGTGTGGCTGTGCTGTCACCGCCCCACCCGGGTGTGGCGGCGCTTCGTCGCGTGGTGGCTGCCGTGCGTGGTGCTGGCGACGGCGTGGTGGGTGGTCGCGCTGCTGCACCTCGGCCGGATCAGCCCGCCGTTCCTGGACTTCATCGAGTCCTCGGGCGTCACCACCCGGTGGATGTCGCTGACCGAGATGCTGCGCGGCACCGGCGCCTGGACCCCCTACGTGGCGCCCACCGCGACCGCCGGTGCGCCGCTGGTCACCGGCACGGTGGCGGTGCTGGCGACCACGCTGGTCGCCGCCGCCGGGCTGGCCGGGCTCGCGATGCGCACCATGCCCGCCAAGGGCCGGCTGATCACCATGCTGATGGTCGGCGTCGTCGCGTTGGCGGCCGGCTACTCGGGCGGGCTGGGCTCCCCGGTGGCGCAGACCGTCCAGGCGTTCCTCGACGCCGACGGCACCCCGCTGCGCAACCTGCACAAACTCGAGCCGCTGCTGCGGCTGCCGCTGGTGCTGGGGCTGGCGCATCTGCTGGGCCGGGTACCGCTGCCGGGCAGCGCGCCCCGGCGGGTGTGGCGCCGTGCGCTCGCGCATCCCGAGGACGACAAGCGGGTGGCGGTGGCCGTGGTCGTGGTCTCGGCCCTGCTGGCGGCAAGCTCGCTGGCCTGGACCGGCCGTCTCAGCCCGCCCGGCGCGTTCGATGCGATCCCGCAGTACTGGCACGACACCGCCACGTGGCTGGACGACCACGACACCGGAGGCCGGGTGCTGGTCGCCCCCGGCGCGCCGTTCGCCACCCAGACGTGGGGCAACACTCATGACGAGCCGCTGCAGGTCCTGGGCGACAGCGCGTGGGGTGTGCGGGACTCGATCCCGCTCACGCCGCCGGAGACCATCCGCGCCCTCGACTCCGTGCAGCGACTCTTCGCCGCGGGCCGGCCCTCCGACGGCCTCGCCGACACCTTGATACGGCAGGGCATCTCGTATGTGGTGGTGCGCAATGACCTCGACCCCGACTCGTCGCGCTCAGCGCGGCCGATCCTGGTGCACCGAGCTGTCGACGGTTCGCCGGGCCTGACGAAAGTCGCCGAGTTCGGCGCCGAGGTCGGCCCCGGCACGCTGGAGGGCTTCGTCGCCGACAGCGGACTCCGCCCCCGCTACCCGGCCGTGGAGATCTACCGGGTCGACGGTGCGCGCACGCCCATGGCGCCGTACGCCGTCGACGCCGCCGCACTGCCCCGAATCGACGGCGCCCCCGAAGCGCTGCTGCGTCTCGACGAGCGGCGACGGCTGACCGGGGCGGCACCGCTGGGACCGGCGCTGCTGACCCAGGATGCGCTACAGGCGGGACTGCCGGCCCCGCTGACCACCGTGACCGACACCCCGATGGCCCGGGAAACCGACTACGGCCGCGTCGACGACCATTCGTCGGCGGTCCGCGCTCCCGGCGACCCGCGCAACACCTTCAACCGGGTGCCCGACTATCCGTCCGACGGTGCCGAACTCGCCGAGGGCCGGTGGTCCGGTGGACGGATCACCGTGTCGAGCTCGGCTGCCGACTCCACCGCGCTGCCCAATGTCTCGCCGGCGTCGGCGGCGCCCGCGGCGATCGACGGGGACTCCGCGACCAGCTGGGTGTCCAACTCGCTGCAGAACGCGGTCGGGCAATGGCTGCAGGTCGACTTCGACCGTCCCGTCACCAATGCGACGTTGACCGTCACGCCGAGCGCCACCGCCGTCGGCGCGCAGGTGCGCCGGCTGGAGGTGTCGACGGTCAACGGCACGAGCACGGTGCGGTTCGAGAAGGCCGGCGAACCGTTGACCGTGGCACTGCCCTACGGCGAATCGCCGTGGGTGCGCATCACCGCCGTCGGCACCGACGACGGCTCCCCCGGGGTGCAGTTCGGCATCACCGACCTCAACGTCACCCAGTACGACGCCAACGGGTTCGCCCATCCGGTCACCCTGCGGCACACCGTCGACATCCCTGCACCGAACCCGGAAAGCACCGTCGCGCAATGGGATCTGGGCACCGAGTTGCTGGGCCGGCCCGGGTGCGCGGACAGCCCGACCGGTACCCGGTGTTCGGCGGCGATGGCGCTGGCCTCCGAGGAGCCGGTCAACCTGAGCCGGATGCTGTCGGTGCCCGAACCGACCACGGTGACCCCGACCGTGTGGGTCCGGGCACGGCAGGGCCCCAACCTCGCCGACCTCATCGCTGCACCCGAAACCACCCGCGCCTACGGCGATTCCGACCTGATCGACGTGCTGGGTTCTGCCTACGCCGCGACCGACGGCGATACCGGGACCGCGTGGACCGCACCCCAGGGCGTCGTCCAACCGCACACTCCGCCGACCCTGACGATGGCCCTGCCCGGTCCGCGCACCGTGGCCGCGCTGCGGGTCACGCCGAGCGAGTCGGCACTGCCCGCGCACCCCCGGATGATCGCGATCGACCTCGGTGACGGACCGCAGGTGCGCCGGCTCACCGCCGGCACCGAGACGCTGCGCCTGAAGCCGCGCGTCACCGATACCGTCCGGATCTCTCTGCTCGACTGGGACGATGTGATCGACCGCACCGCGCTGGGATTCGATCAGCTCAAACCGCCCGGGTTGGCCGAGGTCGTCGCTCTGGACCCGCGCGGGACAGAGCTCGACGCCGCGGATGCGTCCCAAAACCGGTTGCGCCGCATCACTGTCCCGTGCGGACGGGGGCCGATCATCGGCGTCGCAGGGCAATTCGTGCAGACCTCGGTCACCACGACGGTGGGCGACCTGCTCGGCAACCGGCCCATCGCTGCGCAACCGTGCCGTAGCGAACCGATCAGCCTGCCCGCCGGTGAGCAGGAGTTGCTGATCAGCCCGGGATCGGTGTTCGTGGTGGACGGGGTCCGGCTGGCCACGCCGGCCGCCGCCGAGATCCCCACAGCGGCCATCACCCCGGTGGCCGTCGAGCAGTGGGGCAACGACCGCCGCGAGGTCCGGGTGGAAGGCGCCGGCGAACGGCGCCTGCTGGTGGTGCCGGAGAGCATCAATCCCGGTTGGGTGGCCCGCGCCGGCGACGGCAGCCGGTTGACACCGGTCACCGTCAACGGGTGGCAGCAGGGCTGGGTGGTGCCGGCGGGGGTGGACGGGACCGTCACGATGACGTTCACGTCGAACACCACCTACCGCATCGGGTTGGTCGCCGGTCTGGCGCTGCTGCCGATCCTGGTGGCACTGGCCCTCGTGCCGGCACGGCGCCGGCCACGCCCCGGGGACGTCGGGCAGGTGTGGCGGCCCGGCCCGATGGCCGCCGGGGTGGCGGTGACCGCCGTCGGCGCCGTCGTCTCGGGACCGGTAGGCGCGGCAACCGCGCTGGCCGTCCTCGGCGCGGGTCACCTGCTGCGCCGACGGGACAGGCTGCGTGACTCGGTGACCGTCACCGCCGCGGCGGGCGGTCTGGTCCTGGCCGGCGCGATTCTCAGCCAGAACCCGTGGCGGTCCGTCGACGGCTACGTCGGCCATTCGGCCGGCGTGCAGTTCCTGGCACTGGTTTCGGTGCTCGCGGTCGCGGCCTCAGCGATGCCGCCCCGTCAGCGCGGCACCACGGGTGCGACGGAGTCGTCGACCGAACTGTCCAACGGCGTGGGATCGTGGCGCATCTCCCAGCGCCGCAGCGCATTGCGAGACGGTGACTCGATCAGCCCGTAACTGACCGCGGCGATCGCCGTGCCGAACAACAGCGTCAGCACCAGCACGATGGTGAAGTGCCCGTTGAACGGGAACTCCCCGATCATCGGGAACACCATCGCCAGCGCGGCCAGGTGCCATACGAACAGTCCGTAGGACCAGCGGCCGAGCGTGACCATCGGTGCGCTGCCGAGCAGCCGGTGGGACGTATCGGGGGTGTCGAGCACGAGCGGCGCCAGCAGCGCCCCGGCCACCACCGCGCCCATCGCGGTCTTCAGCGTGACCTGACCGATCGAGCCGGGGTGCAGGCCTTCGAGGCCCGCCAGCGGCGACGCCGCGATGCCGAACGCGGTCACTGCCACCACCCCCATCAGGACTCGCCGCCGCGCCAGCCGGTGCACCCACCCGACCCGGCTGACGGTCAGCTCGGCGAGCACCATGCCCGCGGCGAACCACGAGAAGAACGCCGGCGGCCAGTTCCACAGGTTGTGACCCGACCCGCCGTCGAACGGGATGCGCACCCAGAACAGGCTGACCGCCGCGACCGTGATGATCGCCGGGATGCGCGCGGACACCGGAAGCCGGCGGGCCAGCAACGCGAGCAGCGGCAGCGCCAGATAGAAGCTCATCTCCACCGACAGGCTCCACATCTGCGTCAGCCCGGAGGTCAGCGTCAGCGGTACGTAGATCTGGGTCAGGGTGAGATTGGCCAGCCAGACGGTGAGATCGTCGCTGGTGTCGGGCATCAAGGACATGATCACCACCACCGCCACCAGGTAGCCGGGCATGATCCGCACCATCCGGGAACGCAGGTAGTGCCCGGTCGCGGGCCGGTCCCGCAGGCCGCGGGCGGCGGCCGCGTGACCGCGCCACAGCAGGAAGCCGGACAGCGCGAAGAACACCGCGACCGCGAGGTCGAAGCGGCCCAGGACCCGGCCCACCACCCCACTGCTGTATCCGGTCTGGAACGCCACATGGGTGACGACGACACCGATGGCCGCGCACGCGCGCAAACCCTCGACGGCCGGCAGGAAACTGCGGGTCCCGCCGACCGCGTCGGCACCGGTTGCGGTCATGGCACACAGTGTGCCCGCGGGCCGCGCCGGCTGTGAAAACGACGCGTCGAGCGGCCCAGCACCGTGACCTCGCGCGAAGCGTCGTAGTGAGCGCCGGCCTTAATCTGTGCTGTTAGGGTCGAACGGGTTTGCCGTCACGCGAGAGGCACCCGATCGATCAGCGGACCCATGGCGGGCGCGAAGGGAGACACGGTATTGAACCGCGCAGTTGCGCTGCGGATCGCCGCGTGCGGAATCATGGGCCTCGGGGCTGCGCTGCTCATCGCGGCACTCCTGCTGAGCACCTACACCAAGGGCCAGATCTCCAAGATTCCCCTCGACATCGACGCCACGCTGGTCAGTGACGGCACCGGTACCGCGTTCGACCCCGCCTCGCTGAACGGTGAACGCTTCGTCGTCGACGAGGATGTGCCGCTGGTCCTGCAGCAACAGCTCAGCGTCGAGTCCCCGGCCAACGCCGAAGTGGTGACGCTGCAGGTGGGCAGCACGCTGCGCCGCACCGACCAGCAGCAGGACACCGGCCTGCTGCTGGCGATGGTCGACACCGTCACGCTCGACCGCAGCACCGCCGAGGCGGTCTCCAGCGAGAGCAATCCCGGCGGCGCGGTGCAGCGGCCGCGCGCGCTGGAGGACGAGACGCCGCCCACCAACATCGCGCTGCCGCACGAGGGGCTGACCTACCGCTTCCCGTTCGACACCGAGAAGAAGACCTACCCGTTCTTCGACCCGATCGCGCAGGAGACCTTCGACGCCAACTACTCCGGCGAAGAGGACGTCAACGGGCTGACGGCCTACAAGTTCACCCAGAACGTGGGCATGGACTCCGACGGCAAGCTCGTCGAGCCGGTGCGGTACGCCTCGCTCTACGACGACGACGCCGACAGCCAGGTGTCGGCGCGCGCGGCGCTCTGGGGCTTGGAGGGCGACCCCGAGGAAATGATCACGATGACGCGGTATTACGCCGCGCAGCGCACCTTCTGGGTGGATCCGGTGTCCGGCACCATCGTCAAGCAGACCGACCGCGGTTTCCACTACTACGCACGCGAGGCGCTCGAGCCCGAGGTGACGTTCGTCGACTACTCCGTGACCTCCACCGAGGAGACGGTCGAGTCGCAGGTCGCGGCCGCGTTCGACGAGCGCGACCGGGTCTCGCTGTGGGGCCGTGTCCTGCCCATCACATTCACCGCGCTGGGTCTGGTGGCGCTGATCGGCGGCGCGCTGCTCGGGTCGTTCAGCCTGCGCGCCGAGTCGATGCTGCTCGACCCGGGCCTCGACGACACCGGTAACCGCTTCTTCGGCGGTCGCGGCGACGAAGGGGAACCGGTACCGGGCGCGGAGGCCAAGACCGAGAAACTCCCGGCGCAGCGCCCGTCCGACCTGCCCCCGGACCGACCGGTCTGATCGCCAGGTCGGTGGTGGCGCCGGCGTACGCGCTGGCGCTGACCCTGGCGGTGACCGCGCCGCTGGCGGCCCCCGGCTACCTGCTGCTGCGCGACGCGGTCTCGACACCGCGTTCCTACCTGACCGATGCCGCGCTGGGGCTGTCCCAGGCCGCACCGCGAGCCCTGCCGCAGGACTTCGCGGTCGCGCTGGCCTCGACGGCGCTCGACGGCGGCATCGTGGTCAAGATATTGCTGGCCGCCGGGCTGTGGGCGGCCGGGTGGGGGGCCGCCCGTTTGGTGGCGCGCCTGGTGCCCGACGCCGGCATCGCCGGGCAGTGCGTGGCCGCGACCATCGCGATCTGGAATCCCTATGTGGCCGAGCGGTTGCTGCAGGGGCATTGGAGTCTGCTGGTCGGTTACGGCTGCCTGCCGTGGGTGGCTGGGGCCGTTCTCAGGCTGCGCGCCGACCCACCGATTGGGTTGGCGCCGGTGGGGGCGGTGCTGTTCTGGATCGCGCTGGCCGGGGTGACGCCCACCGGGCTGATGCTGGCCGCGACCGTCGCGCTGGCCTGCGCGCTGGCGCCGGGGCAGGGCCGGTCGCGGATGTGGTGCGCGGCGGTCGGCGCCGCGGCGTCGGTCACCGCGGCGCTGCCCTGGTTGGTCGCGTCCGTCCTGTCGGACGATTGGGCCGGAGCGGTCACCGACACCGGGGTCGAGGCCTTCGCGGCGCGCGCCGAGCCCGGGCTGGGCACGCTCGGCAGCCTGGCCAGCCTGGGCGGCATCTGGAATGCCGAGGCGGTACCCGCTTCCCGCAGCACCCTTTTCGCACTGGTCTCGGCGGGTGTGCTGCTGGTCATCGTCGCGATCGGGGTGCCGCTGCTGCTGCGCCGACGGATCGGGGTGCCGTTGCTGGTGCTCGGCGCGGTGGCCGTGGCGGCACCGGCGCTGCTGGCCACCGATGCGGGACTGGCGTTGGCGGACAGTCTGATTCGTGCGCTGCCCGGGCTCGGCGTGATCCGGGACGGGCAGAAATGGGTGGCGCTGGCGGTGCCGGCTTACGCGCTGGCCGGGGCCGCTGCCGTCGTCGTGCTCCGCCGTCGCCTGCCCGCGGTCGCGGTCGGTGCGGTGTGCTGCGCGGCGCTGATCGCGACGCTGCCCGACCTGACGTGGGGCGTCGGTGGTCGCGTTGTGCCGGTGCACTATCCGCCCGGCTGGCCGACGGCGGCGTCGCTCATCAACGCCGACCCCGCGCCGGTCGCCGTGCTGCCGGTCGACAGCATGCGCCGGTTCGACTGGGCCGGGGACGCCCCGGTGCTGGACCCGTTGCCGCGCTGGCTGCGCGCCGAGGTGCTGACCACCGGCGATCTGACCATCGCCGGACAGACCGTGTCCGGCGAGGGCACCCGGGCCCGCGCGGTGCAGCAACTGCTGCTCTCGGGCGCCGACCGCGACGCGCTGGCCGCCGCGGGCGTGGGCTGGGTGGTGGTGGAAGGCCCCGGTCCGGAGCTGGACCTGCCTCTGGCCTACCGGGACCCGGACCTCACCGTGTACGCCGTCGGCGGCCGAACCGCGGAGTCGACGCTGCGCACCACCATGATCGCTGCCCACGCGGTCTGGCTCGGGCAGCTCGTCACCGGCCTGCTGGCGATGCTGCTCGGATCACGCCGTGCACACCGACGGGACCATCAGGTAGACCGGCCACAGGGCGGTGACCAGCAGGTAGGCGGCCATGTTGGCCCCGGCCGGTAGTCGGGTGGTCAGCAGATTCTCGAGGTGACGGACATCCTCGACAGCGAAGAACGCCCACACCAGACCGATGATCAGATACGGGATCGTCAACCACATGCCGATCTCGATGACGTCGGCGACGCTGAGCCGCCGGCTCAGGATGCGACGGACCGCGGTCCTCATACCAGCCGCCGTCCCCGCCGGACCCGCATCCGGACGTCGGCGAGCAACAGATACGTCCCGCCCTGGCGGACGAACCCGGGCAGGAACCGGTTCACGAACGCGACGACCAGGAACAGCCGCTCGAAAAGCCGTTGCCGCGACCGGCCCCAGGACAGGCCGAGCGCGTCCCGGAACACCGGCGCCAGGAAGCCGACGGTGAGGAACTTCAGCAGCGGCCGGAACGGCAGTGCCAGAACGGGATTGATCATTCTGAGGTCGACCAGGTCGGCCAGGAAGTCGCCGACCACCTCGTCGACGGCGATGCGTCCACAGGCGTCGTCCCAATACCGGTCGAAGTCCGTGCGCGTCGGCGGCCACTGGTCCTCGCCGACCTGCAGCGTGGTGCCCAGCGGCCACGCCGACCGGTAGAACTGCTCGGACTGCTCCGGGGTCATCCGTCCGCGCAGCAGCTGATAGGTGTCCTCCAGCCCGACGAACAGGCACGCCGCCACCCACATCTGCAGGACAGGGTCGAAGGCGTTGTACCGCACCGGGCTCGACGCGTCGGATCGGACGTGGCGGTGGGATTCGTTGACCGCGTCCCGGTAGGCCGCGCGGTCCGCGTCGGATCCGAGCACCGCGACGGCCAGGTACTGGAATGTGGTGCGGGCCCGCTTCCACGGGTGCTTCATCAGGTTGCCGGAGTCAACCTTGCTCTCGACCACACCGTGGCCGACGCCCGGCACGGACAGTTGCATGATCACGTTGGCCGCCCCGGCGGCGAACGACCAGAAGTCCATCGCGTCGGCGACCGTGACGGTCTCGTCGGGGTCCCAGCGTGCGGTGCGCCGGTGGATGTGAATGCGGGTGTCCGTCATAGCGAGCACAGCTGCGCGACGATGAGCACCGGCCAGAACACCACCGAACCGACGATCGCCACCGGCTTGTGCAGCCCGTCGAACTGCGCGAACATCTCGGCGCGCCAAATCGTCCACCCGACACCGATCACCAGGTACGGCGTACCCAGCAAGATGGCGGCGCCGATCCATTCGGCGACGGTCATGCGGTAGCCGAGCACGTGGCGCAGCATGTCCTGCATAGCCGCTATGTTAATGACGATTCGCGCCGTTGTACGCGGATTGCGCGGTCAGACGACGCCGCTGACGCGACGGCCGCCCGCCACCCGATCCAGCACCAGGTGCATCGCCTCGGCGCTCTGCGCCCACGAGAACTCGTCGCTGCGCACCTGGGCTTTGGCGCCGAGCTGTTCCCGCAGCACCCGGTCGCGCAGCAACCGCTCCAGACCGTCGACCAGCCCGCACCGGTCGTCGACGAGCAGCCCGGTCACGCCGTCGACGACGGAGTCGGTCAGCCCGCCCGAACAGCGGTAGCCGATCGTCGGCACGGCGTGCTGCGCCGCCTCCACCACCGCCAGTCCCCAGCCTTCTTTCCGGGACGGCAGCACGTGCACCCAGCTGCGCTGCAGCACAGCGTGTTTGGTGTCGTCGTCGACATGCCCGTGGAAGGTCACGGCGTCGGCGATGCCGAGCCGGGTGGCGTGGGTGATCAGCCGGTCGGCCCACCAGCCGTCACCCAGGACGTCGAGGTGCACGTCGGGCAGGCGGGTGCGCAGCCGGGCGACCGCCTCCAGCGCGTCCTCGATCTGCTTGTGCGGGACCAGCCGCGACAACACCACCATCCGCGGTGTCGGCGAGCGCTGAATGGTCACGGTATGCGCCGGTGCGGCGTCGACGCCGTTGCGCACGATCGCGATGCGGTCGGGCTGCACCCCGAGCAGTTCCAGGTCGCGCGCCGACGGCAGCGACACCGTGACGTACTGGTTGCGTCGGTGCAGCCGCGGGGACAGGCGCGATTCCACGAACCAGCCGATACGGCTCATCACCGGTCCCGCGACCGGCCACTGCTCGCGGTGGCAGTGGTGCACCAGCACCACCACGCGCCGCCCGAACACCAGCCGGGACAGGAACGGCAGCCCGTTCTGGGTGTCCACCACGACGTCGGGCCGGATACGCCGCATCGGGCCCAGCCCGATCATGGCTGCGGCCATCGCCAGACCCGCCCAGACGTAGACGGTGTAGGGCCCGCCCCTGCGCTGGATCTCGACGCCGTCGATGGTCTCGCGGCGCGGCGCGCCGCGGTACCGCGCGGTCCGCAACGTCACCCGCACCCCGCCGGCGGCGAGGTGGGCTCCGATGCGCTGCAGATACGTCTCGCTGCCGCCGCCCTGGGGGTGGCCGGTGTCCCGCCAGCAGAGCAGCAGCACGGATTCGACGCGTGCGGGCTCGGCGGGGCGGACAGACATCGCAAGACAGCGTAGCCGCGTGCGTAGGGTGACCGGATGCTCGCTACCGAACTGTTCGCGCAGCGGGCGACGCTGGCGCGCTCGGTGCGGCTGCTGGCCGCGTTCCGCTTCGAGCAGACCGACCCCGACCTGTTCTACGGCGCACTGGCCGCCGACACGGTCGCACTGGTCTCCGACCTGTGGCGGGCCACCGCCGGCACCGCGCTGTCGGGCCGGACAGTGGTGGACGTCGGCGGTGGGCCAGGCTACTTCGCGACGGCGTTCGCCGAGGCCGGGGTGCGCTACGTCGGGGTGGAGCCCGACCCGGCCGAAATGCACGCCGCGGCCCCGCGGACCCACGACCGTGCCGGTGTATTCGTCCGGGCGTCGGGAACGGCGCTGCCGTTCGCCGACGCCAGCGTCGACGTGTGTCTGTCGTCCAACGTCGCCGAGCATGTCGCCGAACCGTGGCGGCTCGGCGACGAGATGCTGCGCGTCACCCGGCCCGGCGGGCTGGTTGTGCTGTCCTACACCGTCTGGCTGGGCCCGTTCGGGGGCCACGAGACGGGGGTCGCGCACTACCTGGGCGGACGGCGGGCCGCCGACCGCTACGCCCGCCGACACGGTCACCGACCCAAGAACGACTACGGGTCGTCGTTGTTCGCGGTGTCGGCTGCCGACGGCCTGCGCTGGGCGCGCGGCACCGGCGCGCTGGTCGCCGCCTTCCCCCGCTACCACCCGCGATGGGCCTGGGGACTGACCCGGGTGCCGGGCATACGGGAATTCCTGGTGAGCAATCTGGTGCTGGTGTTGCAGCCGTCTTGACGGCCGTCTTGCAACAGGTTCTCGTTTCGCCGTTCGCTCGGTAGTGTGACGTGCATGACGCAAAGCACTGCCTACAAGACCGACTGGGACAAGCTGTTCATCGGCGGCAAGTGGGTCGAGCCGGCCACCTCCGACGTCATCGAGGTGCACTCCCCCGCCACCGGTGAACTCGTCGGGAAGGTGCCGCTGGCGTCGGCCGCCGACGTCGATGCCGCCTGCGCGGCGGCCCGCGAGGCGTTCGACAACGGGCCGTGGCCGCAGATGACCCCGCAGCAGCGCGCCGAGGTGCTGGGCCGCGCGGTCAAGATCATGGAGGAGCGGGCCGACGAGCTGAAGTTCCTGCTGGCCGCCGAGACGGGCCAGCCGCCGACCATCGTCGACATGATGCAGTACGGCGCGGCGATGTCGTCGTTCCAGTTCTACGCCGGTGCCGCGGACACGTTCACCTGGCAGGACATCCGCGACGGTGTGTACGGGCAGACGCTGGTGGTGCGCGAGCCGGTCGGCGTGGTCGGCGCGGTCACCGCGTGGAACGTGCCGTTCTTCCTGGCGGCCAACAAGCTGGGCCCGGCGCTGCTGGCCGGCTGCACCGTCGTCCTCAAGCCTGCGGCGGAGACGCCGCTGTCGGTGTTCGCGATGGCCGAGATGTTCGCCGAGGCCGGCCTGCCCGAGGGCGTGCTGTCGATCGTGCCGGGCGGCGCGGAAACCGGGCAGGCGCTGACCGCCAACCCGAACCTCGACAAGTACACGTTCACCGGCTCGTCGGGTGTCGGCAAGGAGATCGCCAAGATCGCCGCCGACCACCTCAAGCCGTGCACGCTCGAGCTCGGCGGCAAGTCCGCCGCGATCATCCTCGATGACGCCGACCTGGACTCCACGCTGCCGATGCTGGTCTTCTCCGGGCTGATGAACTCCGGGCAGGCGTGTGTCGGGCAGACCCGCATTCTGGCGCCGCGGTCACGCTACGACGAGGTCGTCGAAAAACTCTCGGCGGCCGTGGCCGGGATGCTGCCCGGCCTGCCGGACGACCCGGCTGCCATGATCGGCCCGCTGATCAGCGAGAAGCAGCGCGACCGCGTCGAGGGCTACATCAAGAAGGGCATCGAGGAGGGCGCGCGCGTCGTCACCGGCGGCGGCCGGCCCGAGGGCCTGGACAGCGGTTGGTTCGTCCAGCCGACGGTCTTCGCCGACGTCGACAACTCGATGACCATCGCGCAGGAGGAGATCTTCGGCCCGGTGCTGGCGGTGATCCCCTACACCGACGAGGACGACGCCGTGCGCATCGCCAACGACTCGGTCTACGGGCTGGCCGGTTCGGTGTACACCACCGACAACGACCGGGCGCTGAAGATCGCGCGGCGCATCCGCACGGGCACCTACGCGGTGAACATGTACGCGTTCGACCCCTGCGCACCGTTCGGCGGGTTCAAGAACTCGGGCATCGGCCGGGAGAACGGCTGGGAGGGCATCGAGGCCTACTGCGAGCCCAAGAGCATCCTGCTGCCGTTCGGGTACACCCCGCCGGCGTCGTAAGGCTTTCACCGCGACTGCACGGTTTCTGACGAGGATTCGCCTCAATACCGTCAGAAACCGTGCATTCGGCGGCGCGCCGAAGAGCTAGAAACCCGCCTCGGCCAGGTCCATGGCGGTCAGGTCGACGGCCTCGAGGATCGCCCGCTGCGCCGAGAGCATCGGCAGCATGTTCTTGGCGAAGAAGCGCGCGGTGGCGACCTTGCCGGTGTAGTACGCCCGGTCACCGTCGCCGATGTCGCCGTCGAGGGCGGCCAGCGCGACCTCGGCCTGGTGCAGCAGCAGCCAGCCCAGCAGCGCGTCGCCGACCGCGAGCAGCAACGGCACCGACTGCAGGCCCAGCCGGTAGAGCTCGCTGGGCTTCTGCTGCGACTCCACCAGGAACGACGTCATCGTCGCGACCATGGCCTGCACGTCGTCGACGGCGGTCGCGAGCAGCTTGCGCTCGCCGGCCAGCTCCGGTCGCGCCGATGCGTCGTCGAGGAACTTCTTGATCTGGGTGACCACGTGCAGCAGCGCGCCGCCGCGGTCGCGGGCGATCTTGCGGAAGAAGAAGTCCTGGGCCTGGATGGCGGTGGTGCCCTCGTAGAGCGAGTCGATCTTGGCGTCGCGGATGTACTGCTCGATCGGGTAGTCCTGCAGGAAGCCCGAACCGCCGAACGTCTGCAGCGACTCGGTCAGACACTGGTAGGCGCGCTCGGACCCCACGCCTTTGACGATCGGCAACAGCAGATCGTTGACGCGCTCGGCCATCGACGCATCGGCACCCGACACGACCGAGGCCACCGCGTGGTCCTGATGCGCGGCGGTGTAGAGGTACAGCGCCCGCAGTCCCTCGGCGTAGGCCTTCTGGGTCAGCAACGCCCGTCGCACGTCGGGGTGGTGGATGATCGTCACCCGGGGCGCGGTCTTGTCGGTCATCTGCGTCATGTCCGCACCCTGGACCCGGGTCCTGGCGTACTCCAGCGCATTCAGGTAGCCCGTCGACAGCGTCGCGATCGCCTTGGTACCCACCATCATTCGCGCATACTCGATGACACGGAACATCTGGGCGATGCCGTCGTGGGTGTCGTTGACCAGCCAGCCCACCGCCGGCACCCCGTGCTGGCCGAACGTCAGCTCGCAGGTCGACGAGACCTTCAGGCCCATCTTGTGCTCGAGGCCGGTGACGAAGACGCCGTTGCGCTCGCCGATGTCACCGGTCTGCGGGTCGAAATGGAACTTGGGCACCATGAACAGGCTCAGGCCCTTGGTGCCGGGCCCGGCGCCCTCGGGACGGGCCAGCACCACGTGCATGATGTTCTCGTACAGGTCGTCGGCGTCGCCGTTGGTGATGAACCGCTTCACGCCGTCGAGGTGCCAGGTGCCGTCGGGTTGCTGTACGGCTTTGGTGCGGCCGGCGCCGACATCGGACCCGGCGTCGGGTTCGGTGAGCACCATGGTTGCGCCCCAGTTGCGCTCGACCATCAGCTTGGCCCAATGTCGTTGCTGCTCATTGCCGATGCCGAAGAGGATGTCGGCCATCTTCGGTCCGGCCGAATAGATGAACGCCGCGGGCTGCGCACCGAGCACGAACTCGTTGATCGCCCATTCGACGACGGCCGGCGCGGGCACGCCGCCGATCTCCTCGGCCATCCCGACCCGAAACCACTCACCGCTGTACCAGGCGCGGTAGGACTTCTTGAACGGTTCGGGGATGGTGACCGCGTGGGTGGTCGGGTCGAACGTCGGCGGATTGCGGTCGGACTCGGCGAACGCCTCGGCCACCGGTCCCTCGGCCAGCCGCGCCGCCTCGTCGAGCATCTGGCGCACCGACTCCGCGTCGAGGTCGCCGAACTCGCCGGTGGCCAGGACCTTCTCCAGCGCCAGGGTTTCGAACAGGTTGAACTCCAGGTCGCGGATGTTGCTCTTGTAGTGACCCATGGGGTCAGACTACGACTCAGGGGCGCGGCACCACCGGGCGATGACGAAGTCGCCGTTGACCGCCGACTCGGCCAGCCGCCATTCCGAGCGCATCGGCAGCAGCCGTGCTCCCCCGCCCAGCGAGCACGGCGCGTACGCGACGACCATCTCGTCGACCAGACCGGCGGCGACGAACTGCGCCGCCACCTGCCCGCCACCGACGACCCAGACGTTGCCGGTGCCCGCCGCGGCGGCCAGTTCCGGGTACAGCGCCTCGGCGGAACCGGCGAACGGGCGCACCGGGTGCCCGTCGGCGACGAGGTCCGGACGATGCGTCATCACCCACGACGGTTGGCTGTACATCCACTCCCCCGGGTGGTTGGCGGCGATCCACTCGTAGGTCGTGGCGCCCATCACCAACGCGCCCACCCCCGCGACGAACGGTTCGATCGCGAACGGCCCGTCGTCGGAGATGGCGCGCGAGGTCAGCCACTCCAGGCTGTCGTTGCCGTCGACGATGTAACCGTCCAGGCTCGCGGCGGTGTAGTAGACACAGGCCATCTCAGCTCCTCATCCAGTCCAGCGGGTCCCCACGGCGGGTGTCCACACCGTGGCCGGCCAACATCGCGCGGGCGAGCTCACGCCGGTGCGCGGAGTAGGTCAACACGTGGGCGACGATGCCGTACAGCTGGAACGACTCCGGCGGGTCACACAGCGCGTCGATCACGGTGTCACCGAGCCGGCCCGCTGCCGCGTGGTCTGAAATCATTGCCCGCCAACGCTTTCCGATATCGTCGTGGTGGGCTGCCAGCTCGGCGGCGCTGACCAGTTCGGGTTGCGTCGCGGCTCGTGCCGGGAAGTCCTCCCCGGCGATCGTCGCCAGCCAGACCTGTTTGGTCCACACGATCGCACCGAGCACCGCGCCGACGCTCGGTTCGGCACCGTCCCAGTCGAGCACCGTCTGACCGGGCCGCACCTCGGCCACCCACTGCTGCGCGCTCAGTTCGGCGGCGCGCTCGAGCAGATGGGCGGTGTCGTCGACGTCGTGGGTGACCATCAGGTCGGCGACATCGGGTACCGCGATGCCGCGTTCGTCGTCCAGCCACAGCGACTGCGGCGGGTGGAAGTGCAATCCGTTGGGCGCGGGCAGGCGGAACGGCACCTCCCCGGCCCGCGACGGTGGCCGTCCGTACATGCGGCGGAACGCGCGAGAGAACACCTCGGCCGAGGACCAGCCTTCGGCGGCGGCGACCGCCGCGACCGCCTCCCCGCGCTGCAGCCGCCACGCGGCGCGTTCGAGCATGATGCGCCGCCGCAGTGCGGCCGGGGGCTCTCCGGTCAGCCGGCGGACCTCGCGAGAGAAGTGGAACTCCGAGGCGTAGCTGCTGCGCGCCATGTCGCCGACGTCGTGGTTGGTGGCATCGGTGACCGCGTCGAGGAGTTCGCGGAGCCGATCACGGCGGGACGGGTCACTCACGGAAGGTGAGTATCGTCGGCCGCGGCCGCGCAGCACATGACATTTCCTGCTGTTGTCCCGGCGTCCCTACAGCTATGGCGGAATCCCCCGACCAGGTCCCGCCATAGCCATACGAAAACCTAGGTGACGGACCGCGGGCGCGGGGGCGTTTCGGCAAGGATTCCACCCGACGCCCGGCTTGACGGCGGGCCCGCCGGTCGTGGAAGGTCACGTGATGCTGCTCATAGCAGTTTTTGCTGACCGTGAGCAGCGGGTAACCTGGGAAAACTAGAACACGTTCCAATCCTGCGAGGGGGTCGCCGTGAGCGACGACGTCAAGCCGTCCGAGATCACCAAGTGGGACCCCGAGCTCACCGAGCGGGTGATGGGAGTGCTGCGGCCCTTCCTCAAGGGGTACCACCGCGCGGAGGTGCGTGGTCTCGAGGACTTCCCGGCCGGTGGCGCGCTGGTGGTGGCCAATCACTCCGGCGGCCTGTTCGCGATGGATGTGCCGGTGTTCGCCAGCGGCTTCTACGAGAAGTTCGGCTACGACCGGCCCGTCTACACGCTCAGCCACGACATGCTGATGGTGGGCCCGACCGGAAAGTTCTTCAAGAAGGCGGGGTTCATCCCGGCCAGCCACGAGAACGCCGACGAGGCGTTGCGCTCCGGCGGTGTGGTGGTGGTCTTCCCCGGCGGCGACTACGACGTCTACCGGCCCACGCTGAGCGCGAACAAGATCGACTTCGGCGGCCGCACCGGATACGTGCGTGCAGCGCTGAACAACGGTGTTCCGATCGTGCCGACGGTCGGCATCGGCGGACAGGAAAGCCAACTGTTCCTGACCCGCGGCACCGAGATCGCCAAGGCGCTCGGACCGGTGGCGCGGGCTTTCCGCACCAAGATCCTGCCGGTGTCGTTCGGCTTCCCGTTCGGCCTGTCGGCGGTGGTGCCGGTCAACCTGCCGCTGCCGACCAAGATCACCATGCAGGCGCTGCCGCCGATCGACATCGTCGCCGAGTTCGGTGAGGATCCCGACGTCGACGAGGTCGACGCGCACGTCCGGCGGGTGATGCAGCGCGCCCTCGACGACCTGGCGCGCGAGCGTCGGCTGCCGGTGCTGGGCTAGGCACGGCAAAGATCGCACGGAAGGATCTGCACGATCGCGTTCAGACTGCGTAAACCCCGGCCATTGCTGCGCGCCGGTGTCGAACTGCTCAATGCCGCCAACGGCGTGCGCCCGTTGGCCCGCGAGGGCTACCTGACGATCCCGGTGTTCGCGTTCGGGTGGCCGACGTCGGAGATGTCGCCGCTGTACCTGGCCGGGTCGATGCTCGACGCGGCCCGTCGCGGCCTGCGCGGCGACTTCCGCGGCGGCCGAGGACGATTGGCGTTGCTGCTCAACGCCGTCACCTGGGCGCTGCTGTACCTGATCCACCACCGCAACGTGTCGTCGCAGCCGCATTTCGAGGATCCGCTCCGCGAGGCGCTCGGCCCCGAGTACCCGGCGATCTCCGAGGCGGCCCGGGCAGACCGCAGACGCCTCGTCGGCGTGTGGCCTCACGACTTGATCCGCCGGCGCTACGTCGAGAAGGCCGGCACCGTGCGCTACGGGCCGCACCCGTCGGTCAACCACGCCGACATCTGGCGCCGGGCCGACCTGCCCCGGGACGGGAAAGCACCGGTGCTGCTGCAGATTCCGGGCGGCGCATGGGCGATCGGTATGCGTCGGCCACAGGCCTACCCGTTGCTGAGCCACCTGGCCGAGCACGGCTGGGTGTGCGTGTCGATCGACTACCGGGTCAGCCCCCGGCATTCGTGGCCCGACCACATCGTCGACGTCAAGCGGGCGCTGGCCTGGATCAAGGAGAACATCGCCGACTACGGCGGCGATCCCGACTTCGTCGCGGTCTCCGGCGGATCCGCCGGCGGGCATCTGACCTCGCTGGTCGCGCTGACCGCCGACGATCCGCAGTATCAGCCCGGGTTCGAGGACGCCGACACCTCGGTTGTGGCGGCGGTGCCGGTCTACGGTCGCTACGACTGGGTATCGGCCCGCGGCAGCGGACGCCGCGAGTTCATCGCGTTCCTGCAGCGCTTGGTGGTCAAGAAGCCGATCACCAGCAACCGGCAGATCTACGCCGACGCGTCGCCGCTGTACCGGGTGCGCCCCGACGCTCCGCCGTTCTTCATCCTGCACGGTCAGGACGACTCGATCATCCCGGTGCCCGAGGGCCGCGAGTTCGCCGAGGCCCTGCAGGAGGTCTCGACCGGACCGGTGGTGTACGCCGAGATCCCGCACGCGCAGCACGCGTTCGACTTCTATTACGGCTCCCCGCGTGCGCACTACACCGCGCAGGCGATCGAGGAGTTCCTGTCCTGGGTGCAGGGGTTGCGCCAGGCGGCTCGGCACGAGAGCGCACAGCGGAACTCAGCGGCTCGCTGACCGCCCGAGGATCGCGGCGACACGGGCGACCCAGCTGTCGTCGACGGACCCGGTGCGCGCAAGCTCGGCGATGTAGCTGCCGACGATCATGTCGATCATCGTGTCGCCGTCGGCGTCATCGCAGCCCAGCGCCTCGACGGCCTGGGCGCGGTGGGCCCCGAGGATGGCCCGGAACGCGTCGCTGAAGTCCGGATCCTCGTCGGTCAGCAGCGCCGCGAATCCGCCGGCGCCGATACCGTGGGTGATCACGTCGACCGACTGCGCGATCGCCCAGCGCATGCGTTCTTCGGCATCGGCGCCCGCCGGGACGGACGGGCGCACGACCAGCCCCGCCAGCGCCGCGGTCAGCAGCGCGCGCCGGTTGGGGTGGCGCCGGTACAGCGTGGTCTTCGCGATGCCGGTCGCCTCGGTGACGGCCTGCATGGTCACCGCGCGGGGTCCGCGGGCGCGCAGCAGTTCCAGCGCTGCGGCGTGGATCCGCTCGTCGATCGCGTCGCGTGCTGCGGCCATCGAAGCCCTCCTCACGGCCACGGGAACAACCCCGGCACCGCTGACGCTACACTAGGCGTAGCGCTACGCTACGTGTAGCGTTTTGTCAGGAGGTTGTCGTGCAGAGATTGCTGAAGAGCACCCCGTGGCCGGTGCTCGCGTATGTGTTGACGTTGGTCGGATTCGTCTTCCTCGGTTTGTTCGTCGCGTCGCTGGCCTACGGCGCCGCGTTCGCCCCGGCCCTGGGATCGGCGATGGCCGCCGCGTGGGCGTCGGCCGTCGGTTGTGTGTGGTTGCGCCGGCGTCAGATCGCGGTGGCCGACCCGCAGAGCGACATCGTGTTGGGCCTGGACCCGATCCGCGGCGACCAGGACCGGCGCGCCTTCGCGCGCTATCTGCAGCGGTACCGCCACCAGGGTGACACCGAGGGTACGGCCGCGGCGGCCCGGCGGGTGCGCACGGACGAGCCAGCCGACTATGGGGCCATAGCGGTTTCCACGACCGTCAGCTCCGTGGAAAGTCCTGCGGCGGCGCGGATTTCGCGGAAGGCATCGACCATCGCGTCGGTCAGCTCGTGCGGGTCCTCGAGGGTCTTGCCGTCCGAGAGCACCGAGATGTTGAGCTGGTCGACATAACTCCACACCGTGATGTTGAGTCCGCTGCCCGCGGTGAGCGGGCCGACCGAGTAGATCTCGGTGACCAGCGCACCACCGACGCGGGCCCGTTCCCGGGGTCCGGGCACGTTGGAGATCGGCAGGTTCATCACCTTGTTCTGGCCGTCGCGGCTGGACAACCACCGGAACAGCGCTTCGGCGGGCGCCTGCGGCAGGTACGCCGACCAGCGGCTGACCAGTTCCGGGCCGATCAGGTTGTTGCTCTCCTTGCCCGCCGCGGCGGCGTCGTGGGCGGCGCGCACCCGCTCGAGCGGGTCCTCGACGTCGACGGGCAGGCTGACCAGCACGCCGGTGAAGTAGTTGCCGGAGATGCGGTCGGGTGAGAAATCGAAGCTGACCGGAACCGAGGCCAGCAGCGGATGGTCGGCGTGACCGTCGTGGCGCAGCAGCAGGGTGCGCAACGCGCCGGCCGACATCGACAGCACCATGTCGTTGATCGTCACGCCGAGCTTCTTGCCGGTCTGCTTCACATCGGCCAAAGCCAAAGTGGCCGTGGCGAATTTGCGCGTCGAGTCGAGCATGTGGTTCATGAACGACGGCGGCGGGGTGAACGGTCGGGTCAGCTCCGGCGACAGCTTGTGCGGGCTCTGCCGCACCCGGCGCACCCCCTGGGCGGTGTAGGCCATGGTGGACGGGATCTTGCCGATCTGGCGCAGGTGGTCGACGAATGCGGTCCGGACCAGCTCGCCTTTGGACGGCGGCGGCTCGGTGACGTAGGAGTCGCGGTCACCATCGGGTCCGGCCTGCAGGTCCATCCCGCGGGCCAGCAGGTTCGCCGAGGCGACACCGTCGGCCAGGGCGTGGTGGATCTTGCCGAGCACGGCGATGCGCCCGTTGGCCAGACCCTCGATCAGGTACATCTCCCACAGCGGCCGGCTGCGGTCCAGCGGCGTGCTGGCGATCCGGCCGACCGCCTCGTCGAGTTGGCGTCGACCGCCCGGAGCCTCGACGCGATAGGGGCGGACGTGGTACTCCAAGTCGACTTCGGCGTTCTCCCGCCACATCGGATGGTGGAACTTGAACGGAATGTCGACCAGTTCCCAGCGGAACGGATCGAGCTTGTAGAGCCGGCTGTGGATGACCTTGCGCAGCTCCTCGACACCGAAGGTGGCCCCACCGAGGTCGTCGAGTTCGACGACCGCCAGTTTCAACGTGTGCATGTGCACGTTCGGCGTTTCGCTGTACAGCAGCACAGCGTCCCAGCCGCGGAGCCTCTTCACGCCAACACCTCCTGCTCGGGGAGGCGTCTATATAACCTCTTTGTTACCGACGAGGCTGTAGTTTCGGTGAATGTGGTTGAGGAACAAGCCGATTGCGGTCGACATGGCGCCGGTGCGGGCACCGTCGGTCATGTCGAAGCCGTGCCCGGCGCCGGGTAGCTCGACGTAACCGACCACCGAGCGGGACACGTCGCGCATTCGTTCGACGAAGCTGCGTGCCTGCGCGACGGGGATCACGCTGTCTCCGGTGCCGTGCACCACCAGGAACGGCGGGGCGTCCGGATGCACCTGGGCGATCGGCGAGGCCTTGCGGAACACGTCGGGATGCTTGTCGATGGACCGCTTGACCACGACGCGCTCGAGGAAATCGACGAAGCGCACCCGCTCGACGGTGGACTTGTCCTCCCAGTCGTACCGGCCGTAGATCCCGACGACGGCGTCGACCGACGTGTCGGAACCCTCGGGCAGCTCGTCCTGGAATTCGGGATCGTTGGCGGTCAACCCGGCCAGCGCGGCCAGATGCCCGCCGGCCGAGGTTCCGGCCACCGCAACGAAGTTACGGTCGCCACCGAAGCGGTCCACATTGGCCCGCGCCCAGGCGATCGCCGTCTTGACGTCGGCGATGTGGGCAGGCCAGCGGTGGTGCGGCGAGACGCGGTAGTCGATGGACAGGCACACCCAGCCCTGCTGCGCCAGATGCGACATCAACGCGTAGCCCTGCAGCATCCGGCTGCCGTGCACCCATGCCCCACCGGGAACGAAGATCATCACCGGCGCGGGATGGGCGGGCAGGTCGTCGCGCCGCCACACATCGAGCAGCTGGGAGGGCCGCGGGCCGTACCGCACCGAGGTCTTGTGCACGTGGCGGCGGTGGTCACGCATCCGCCACAGCGGCGGGGTGCGCTCGGCAGCCGGCCACTCGATCTCCAGATCCTTCGGGTTGACGATGCTGCGCAGAGCCGCCTGGGTGACGGAGTTGGTGCAGTCACGCTGGGACTGCTTGAGTTTCGGATCGCCGGGGGTCAGCAGCGACTTCGTCGTCGCGTTGACGAAGTCGGGAGCGTGCCGCGCCCCCCAGATCGCCGCCGCAGCGAGCGCGCCGAGCGGCTCGAGATGTTTGCCAATCACGGGCAACGAGGCGGATGCGACGCTGGCAGCCAGCATGAAGTCCGACGGGCCGGCCTTCCGCAGCCATTGCAGGCGGGTTGTCAAAGTAGGGCCGGGGTACCGGACATCCGGTCGTTCCGTCATGGCGCTTACCGTACCCCCGGAATCAGATCCCAAACGGACAATCTGGACGAAGTTGTCTACTCATTTTTCGGCTGTAGTCAATTTGTGATGCCAGTCACATCTGACGCTCTCCGGTCTTGCGGTGCGCGGCGTCGGTAGGTTCAGCGGCGTGAACAAGTCTGCGCTTGCGATCACCGACGACCATCTGGCCCTCGCCGACGCCGCGGCCGGCCAGCTCGACCGCCTCGACGCCCTGGGCAAGGCCCGTGCGACCCTCGCGGACAGGGAAGCTCATCCACCCGAAATCTGGTCGGCAGCAACGGAACTGGGCTGGCTCGGGCTGGCGGTCGGCGAGGAGCACGGCGGTTCCGGCTTCGGCCTGTCCGAGTTGGCGGTGGTGGCCGAATGCCAGGCCCGCCGGTTGTGTCCCGGTCCGTTCCTGCCCACCGCGGTCGCCGCCGTGGTCCTCGACCGATGCGCGGACGGCGACCTCCGCGGCGCCCTGCTTCCGGGGCTGACCAGCGGGGAAACCATCGCCGGCGTCGGCCCGGCCGGCACGGTGACCGCCGGCGACGACCTGCAGGTCACCGGCGTCGACGAGGCGGTTCTGGGCGCGCCGGACGCCGACATCCTGGTCCTGCTCGCCGGCGACGACGTGGCGGTCGTGGACCGCCACGCCGACGGGGTGTCGGTGACCCCGCTGAATTCCCTGGACACCACCCGCACGCTGGGCCGGGTCGAACTCTCCGGCGTCGCGCTGCCCGCCGACCGCGTGTTGCGCGGGGCGGCCCGGCGCGCCCGGGTGGTGTTCCGGATCCTGGCCGCCGCCGAGGCCGTCGGCGTCGCATGGGCCACGCTGGACATGGCGGTCGGCTACGCCAAGGTCCGCGAGCAGTTCGGCCGCACCATCGGCACTTTCCAGGCGGTCAAACACCACGCTGCCAACATGCTGGTCGCTGCCGAGACCGCCACCGCCGCGATCTGGGACGCGGCGCGCTCCGACGACCTGGACGAGGCCGAGTTCGCCGCCGCGGTCGCCGCGCTGCTGGCCTCGCGCGCCGCAATCTTCAACGTGCAGAACAACATCCAGCTGCACGGTGGTATCGGCTTCACCTGGGAGCATGACGCGCACCTGTACTTGCGGCGCGGTCGGACGCTGGCGGCGCTGCTGGCCGCCGGCGCCGACCCGGCCTTCGACATCGTCGACCTGCAGCGCGCCGGACAGGCACACGGGGCGTCGTTCTCGCTGCCCCCGGAGGCCGACGAGTACCGCAGCCAGGCGCGCGAGGCGGCACAGCGGATTGCCGGGCTGCCGGCCGAGCGGCAACGCGACGCGCTGGTCGAGTCGGGGTACTTCGTCCCGCACTGGCCGCGACCCTGGGGCCGTGGCGCCGACGTCCTCGAGCAGTTGGTGATCGAAGAAGAGTTCTCCGACATCCCCCGCGCCGACATGGGCATCACCGGCTGGGTCGCCCTGACCATCGCCCAGGCCGGTACCGACGAGCAGCGCGAGCGGTGGGTGGAGCCGGTGCTGCGCGGCGAGGTGATGTGGTGCCAGTTGTTCTCTGAACCCGGCGCGGGTTCGGACGCGGCTGCGGTGCGCACGGCGGCCAAGAAGGTCGACGGGGGCTGGCGAGTCACCGGGCAGAAGGTGTGGACCAGCCTGGCGCACATGTGCCAGTGGGGGCTGGCGACGGTGCGCACCGACTTCGACGCGCCCAAGCACGCCGGCGTGACGATGATGGCGATCGACATGTCCGCCGACGGCGTCACCGTCAACCCGCTGCGCGGCATCACCGGTGACTCCCACTTCAACGAGGTGTTCTTCGACGACGTGTTCGTGCCGGACTCCGACGTCGTCGGCGACGTGAACAAGGGCTGGCTGGTCGCGCGCGCGACGCTGGGCAACGAGCGCGTGTCGATCGGCGGCGGGTCCGGCGCACCGACCGCCGTCGCCCCGGCCGACCTGGTGGGGTTGCTCGATCGCGCGCCCGATGGCGACACGCAGGTGCGGCGCGCCGCCGAGGTGCTCGCCGAGCTGCACACGCTGAAGCTGTTGAACCTGCGTCGCGCCACCCGGGCCATCTCGGGGGCCGAACCCGGGCCGGAGGGCAACGTCACCAAGCTGCTGGTCGCCGAGTCGGGTCAGCGGCTGACCGAGCTGGCGCTCGACCTGACCGGCGTTGCCGCGGTCACCGGAGCGAACGAGCACCTGACGCTGGCCTACCTGGGCAACCGGGCGATGACGATCGCCGGCGGCACCTCCGAGATCACCCGCAACACCATCGCCGAGCGCATCCTCGGCCTGCCGCGCGACCCGCTGCTGAAGTGACCGACATGTCCCCGGCGCCACGACGCCGTCCGCATACTGGGCGGGTGCCGAAAGTGGAGTTTCACCCCGAGCTGCGCCGCAGTGCGCGCCTGCTGCCCAAACAGATGATCAACCCGACGACGCTGCCGTTCGTGCGGGCGGCGAGCCGGTTGATGTGGCGTAACGCCCGCGACGCCGCCGAGGCCCTGACCCTGTCCTCCGGGGTCGAGGTGCGCCTGCACCGGCCGGCGCGCGCGACCGGAACCGGTCCCGCGCTGCTGTGGATCCACGGCGGTGGCTACGTCATCGGCGATGCCGCCCAGGATGACGTGCTGTGCCGGCGGTTCGCCGACGAACTCGGCGCGACCGTGGTCGCAGTCAACTACCGGTTGGCACCCGAACACCCGTATCCGACTCCGCTGGAGGACTGCTACACCGCGCTGCGCTGGATGCGGGCGCTGCCCGCCGTCGACCCCGCGCGGGTGGCGATCGGGGGCGCGAGCGCCGGCGGCGGGCTCGCGGCCGCGCTGGCGCTGCTGGCCCGAGATCGCGGCGAGATCGACGTCGCCGCACAGCTTCTCGTCTACCCGATGCTCGACGACCGCACGGTGGAGCGCACGGATCTCGACCATCCGGGCCATCGGCTGTGGAACCAGTCCAGCAACAAATTCGGCTGGTCGGCCTACCTCAAGGACGCCGACCGCGATGTAGCGGTCCCGGCCCGCCGCACCGACCTGGCCGGGCTGCCGCCGGCATGGATCGGCGTCGGAACGCTGGACCTCTTTCACGACGAGGACGTGGCCTACGCGCAGCGGCTGCGCGACGCGAGCGTGCGCTGCGAGGTGATGATCGTCGACGGCGCGTTCCACGGCTTCGACGGCATCGCCCCGAAGGCGTCGGTGTCGCGGAAGTTCTTCGCCAGCCAGTGCGCGCTGCTGCGCGACGTGTTCGCCGCTCCCGCGGCGGCGTGATCCGGTCGGTCTCGCGCGGTCAGTCCCGCCGGTAGACCACCTCACCGGCGATGACCGTCGCCGCGACCATCCCGGCGTCGAGTTCGGCCAGCGTTTCGTCCGGCGGCGTGGACAGCAGGCACAGGTCCGCGGCCGCGCCGACGGTCACGGTGCGCGGGACGGCGGGGCGCTGCGGCTCCCCGGTGAACAGGGTCAGCGCGTCGGCCGGCGAGATTCGTTCGGCCGCACCGAGAACGGCGCCCGACGGAGTACGCCGATAGACCGCCGCCCGCATCGCCGCCCACGGGTCCGGCCGGCCGAACGGCGCATCGGTGGACAGGGCCACCGCGACACCGGCGCGCCGCAGTGACGCCACCCGCCACAGCTCATGGTGCTCGGCTTCGGGCACATCGGTCAGGTACTCGTCGCCGCGCTCGGCCACGAAGTTGGGCTGGGTGACGACGGTCGCGCCGCCGGCCGCCAGCAGAGCCATGCTGCCATCGGGGACGACGGCGGCATGCTCGATCCGGTCGAACCGGTGGCGACCCGCGCAGCGCAGCGCCTCCAACGCCACGACCAGCTGCGCTGCCGTCACGCAGTGCAGCGCCACCGGTATGTCCCCGGCGTGGCGTTCGGCGATCCAGCCGGTGAGCTCGTCGAGGTCGAGGGCGTCGTCGTGCAGGATGCGTTTCCCCGGCGCCAGCACCCACAGGCTCTGACGCAGCTCGCCGACCAGCCCGGCGTCGTCGAGATCCGGTGTGGCATCGGTGATTCCGGTGACACCGAACGAGCTGAGCAACTCCCCGAACGCCGTCACATCCAGCTGCGCGCGCTGCAGCGCAGCCGACCAGCGCGGGTCGGCGCTGGACAGCACCCCGTCGGGGTGACCGGCCAGGCCCAACCGGGCCAGGCCCGCCGAGTTCACGAACCACTGCACGCCGCTGCGGTGCTGGATTCGCACCGGGACAGTCGGACACAGGGCGTCGAGGACGGACCGATCCAACGGTCCCGCGGCGGCCTCGTGGTAGCCGACGGCACGCACCCAGCCGTCGCGGTCGGGCGCACGGGTGACCAGCACCCGCCCCAGGTGGCCGGCGTCGGCGACATCCTCGGGACCGACCCGCACCGACGCCGCCGCCGCGGCCGCCGCCCGCACATGCAGGTGGTGATCATGCAGTCCCGGGATCACCGTGCCGCCCGCGGCGTCGTGGACGAGTTCGCCAGGCAACGGCGGTATCTCGGCGGCCATCGCCACGATCCGCCGGTCCGCGCGGATGTCGGTGCGCGTGCCGTCGAGCAGGGTGGCGCGGGTGATCAGCACGCCCCGGCCAACCGCCGCGCGACGATCCGATCCACGGCGTCGTTGTCGGCTCCGAGTTCCGCAGCGGTTCGCGAAACGCTGGGAGCCACAGCGGGTTCGACGCCGCCGGCCCGGGCCAGTGGCGCGTACCCGGCGGCCACCGCCGCCATCGCGATGTCGACCAACTCCCCACCCCCGCGCCGGCGGGACGTCAGCACCGCGTGCGCGGCGTGCAACCCGGTCAGCGGGTCGGCGATCGCGTCGCCGCAGAACTGTGGCGCATCGGCGGCACCGCAGGTCAATCCGCCGGCCACGGCGGCGTCGTCACCGAAGGCCACCCAGTCCGCGCGGGGTCCGTCGACGCCGTGCCCGGTGATGCGCAGCCACACCCGGCCGGGGCGCGCCGGCACCTGGTGCGGTCCCAACCCGCGACGCACCAGCGCCTGCGGCCGGGAGGACTCGATGACGATGTCGGCGGCGGCCAACAGTGCGCGCAGACCGGCGGGATGCGCGAAATCTGCGCAATAGGACAGCTTTCCGCCGTTGACCCAGTCGAAGAAGGACCGCGGGCCGGCGCGGGTGCCGTCGGGCCGGGACACGCTCTCCACCTTGACCACCGTGGCTCCGGCGCCGGCCAGCAGCGACGCGCACAGCGGGCCCGCCCACATCGACGACAGATCGACGATCAACGTGTCGGCCGGCGGCCCGGCCCCGGGCTCCCCCAGCCGTGTCACCACCGGCGGGCCCGGCTCGGCTTCCCCGTGCACCCCGACCGGCAGCCCGAGCAACCGGGCGCGCTGCGCGAACGCCACCACGCCGGTCTCGCGGACCCGCCGCGCCACCGCGCCCCACGGGTCCTCGACGGAGTCGGCGTCGACGAGCGCCGGCACTGTGTCGACGTCGTCGGGACGCGACAGCGTCAGCGCGCACCACCCGTCGGGCCCGCGCAGCATCCGCGTCGCACCGCCGGCCGAGATGCGACCCGGGCCCGGCAAGTCCAGCAGCGCCGCCCGCCCGGTCAGCAGGACACGGGCGTCGACGTCGGATCCGCCCATCGCGGCGACTTCCCGCGCGGTGGCGCGCGCGCGTTCCACCACGGCGCCGGGGACGGTCAGTGCGGTCACGGATCCATTGTGTCCATTGTGTCCGAACGCGGTGTTCAGAACATCAGCGCGGTGAACCGCCAGTCCAGCACCTGCCGGTCGGCGGCCCCGTCACCGGCGCCACCCTCGGCCACTGCGAACACGACCGAACGCAGGTGCAACACCCCGCCGCGACCCGGGGCCGACGGCTCGGCGCGTTCGACGGTCAGCTCGCTGTAGAGCGTGTCCTGCTCGTGGACCGGGCCGGTGTGATCACATGACTGCCAACCCAGCACCGTCACCAGATTGGGCAGCAGCCGGCAGGCCTGCGCCAACGCCAGACCGATGGTGTGCCCGCCGTAGACCAGGCGCTGCCCGGCGACCCGCGAATCATGGTGGGTGGCAGCGATGTTCATCGACAACCGGGCCAACTCGGGCGCACTGCTCACCACGTCGGCGGTGCTGTGCCCCACCGCGCCGGCCAACGCCGGATCGAAATGCGGGCCGGCCACCCGCGCGCGGTAGGCCTCGGCATCCCAGTCGGCGGTCGGGTCGGGAGCGGGCCCGAGGTCGGCACCGACCGCCGCGAGGTCGTCGTCGTGGCCGGTGTCGACGCCGTCGGAGCGCAGCGGCAGCATCGCGCACCGGTAGAAGTCGAGCACCAACCGCCCGACACCGTCGATGGTCGTCATCCGCAACGCGGCCAGCCCGGTCGGCGCCCGGCCGGGCTTCGCGGAGTTCTGCTTGAGTCCGACCACCTCGGTACGGGTGAACAGCGTGTCCCCGAGGATCGGGAAGCGGTAGAAGCGCAGCCCGCGGTAGAACAGGTTGGCCTTGACCCGCTGGGTGACCAGCGTGGACTGCCCGATCGCGACGTCGCAGACCAATCCGGGGTGGGCCAGCGCGGCGGTGGCGCCGGTGACGCCGGCCGACAGCTCGGCGTCGAGCGGGAGACGCAGCCGATCCCCGAGGATGGCCTGGTGGGCTGCCGCGACGCCCGGCGTCAGCGTCATCGAGGGGGCCGAGTCGAACACCTGCCCGACGTGCAGGTCCTCGAAGAACGGTCCGTCGGCGAATTGGCCGTACAAAGTCACAGCTGGCCATGCTGGCATCGCGTTCTGCAGAGTGTCAACGGCGCGGGCCAAATGGCCGTACCTTTACCGAGACCACCGAGGCAGTGAGGAGGCGCCGTGACCGACGGGTGCACCGACGAAGAGACGATGCTGATCCAGACCGTGCGGACGTTCGTCGACCGCGACGTCCGGCCGACGGTCCGCGAGGTCGAACACGCCAACACCTACCCAGAGGCGTGGATCGACCAGATGAAGCGCATCGGCATCTACGGACTTGCGGTCCCGGAGGAGTTCGGCGGCACGCCGGTGTCGACACGCTGCTATGTGCTGGTCACCCAGGAGCTGGCCCGGGGCTGGATGAGCCTGGCCGGCGCGATGGGCGGGCACACCGTGGTGGCCAAACTGCTCGATCTGTTCGGCACCGACGAGCAGAAGCGGCACTACCTGCCCCGGCTCGCGACCGGTGAGATCCGCGCGACCATGGCGCTGACCGAGCCGGGCGGCGGGTCGGACCTGCAGAACATGACGACGACCGCGCTGCCGTCCGGCGGCGGCGGGCTGGCCATCAACGGCGCGAAGACATGGATCAGCAACGCCCGCCGCTCCGGTCTGATCGCGCTGCTGTGCAAGACCGATCCCTCCGCCACGCCGCGCCACCGCGGCATCTCGGTGGTCCTGGTAGAGCAGGGCATGACCGGGATGTCGGTGTCGCGGGATCTGCCCAAGCTCGGGTACAAGGGCGTCGAGAGCTGCGAGCTGATCTTCGAGGACTGCCGGGTGCCCGAGTCGGCGATCCTGGGCGGCGAACCGGGTCGGGGCTTCGCCCAGATGATGAAGGGCCTCGAGACCGGCCGCATCCAGGTCGCGTCGCGCGCACTCGGGGTGGCCACCGCCGCCCTCGACGATGCGCTGCGCTACGCGCAGGAGCGGGAAAGCTTCGGCCAACCGATCTGGAAGCATCAGGCGGTCGGGCACTACCTGGCCGACATGGCCACCAAACTGACCGCAGCGCGCCAGCTCACGCTCTACGCGGCGGATCGCTACGACAGCGGACAGCGGGCCGACATGGAGGCCGGCATGGCCAAGCTGTTCGCCTCCGAGGTCGCGATGGAGATCGCGCTGAACGCCGTGCGCATCCACGGCGGCTACGGCTACTCCACCGAGTACGACGTCGAGCGCTATTTCCGCGACGCGCCGCTGATGATCGTCGGCGAGGGCACCAACGAGATCCAGCGCAACGTCATCGCCGCCCAACTCGTCGCCAGGGGCGGCATCTGATGAAGCCCGAGCCCGCATACCAGGTGCTGCGGGACCGGCTTCGCGACCAGATCACCCGCGGCCGCTACGCCGACGGCGCGCGGCTGCCCACCGAGTCCGAACTCGTGGCGCGCCACGGGATTTCGCGTCAGACCGTACGGCGCGCGTTCCAGGACCTGGTCGCCGAGGGTTTCGTCTACCGGATCCCCGGCCGGGGCAGTTACGCCAGCGAGAGGGGTCGGCGCTACCTCCGCCAGCTCGGGTCGGTCGAGGACCTGATGAGCCTGTCCGACGACACCACGATGGACGTGCTCGACGGCCTGCGCCGCCGGGTGGACGTCGACGCCGCCAGTCGGCTGCGACTCGACGACGACGTGGTCTACACGGTCGTCCTGCGCCGGCTGCATGACGGAATCCCGTTCGGCTACACGGTGATCCATCTTCCACCCGCGGTCGGCGTCTCGCTGCTGGGCTGCGCTGGGCTACGCACCGGCGCCACCAGTACGCACACCGTGATCTCGCTGGTCGAACCACATCTCGACACCCCGATCGCCGAAGCCGCGCAGTCGATCACGGTGGCCCGCGCCGATCCGGCCACCGCCGACGCGGTCGACACCACGCCGGGGCACCCGATGCTGCGGGTGGACCGGCTCTACGCCGACGAACGAGGGCGTGCGGTCGAGCTGGCGGTCAGCCATTTCCTGCCCGAGCAGTACACCTACCGCGTCACGTTGCGCCGTTCTAGCTGAGCGATTTCGGCGTGATTGTCGACGCTGAGCGACGATTAGCACGCCGAAATCGCGTCGACGAGGCCCCAGCGCAGCGCGGTGCCGGCATCGATCGACTGTCCGGAGAGCACGAGATACGCCGTGCGCCAACGGCCGATCCGGCGGGTGATGCTGACGGTGCCGCCCGCGCCGGGGATCAGTCCCAGCGCGAGCTCCGGCAGCCCCAGTACCGCGTCGGGATGGCAGGTCACCCAGCCGCAGAACGCCGCCATCTCCAGCCCGCTGCCCTGCACCTGACCATGGATCTCGGCGCGGCAGGCCCGGCCCAGCCGTGCGGTGATCTCGGCGAGCACGAGCGCGGGGCTGTGGCGGGTGCGGGCCAGGTGCGCGCTCGCCGGGTCGGCGAAGCTACCGAACTCGGCGAGGTCCCCGCCGCTGCAGAACGACGGGCCGTTCCCGTCGAGCACCACCTCACGCACCGACGGATCGACCCGGGCGACCTCGAGGGCATCGAGCAGTGCGGCCCGGGCGTCGGTGGAGAACGCGTTGTGGCGCTGCGGACGGTTGAATGTGATCCGCAGGCGGTCGTCGGTGCGCTGGGCCAGCACAGGTTCCACCGCGGCGGGCACCTGGGCCGGCCCGCGGTCGGCCAGCCACCGCGCGAACTCGGCGCCGGACTGCAGCGTCGAGTAGGCCAGCGATTCGGTGATGATGCCGGCGAACGCCGGCGCCGACGGGGCGAGGGCGCGCAGCACGTCGTCGCAGACCGCGGCGGACTGCGGCCAGTGCGCCACCCGCGCCGCGATGTCGGTGACCGCCGCATCGACCGAACCCACGGTGACGACGCGCCGGTCGTCGGACGGCTCCTCGGTCAGCGAGAACGTCGCATCCTCGGCGCTCTCGGCCACCACGAGGGCACCGTCGTCGACGCGCAGGTGTTTCACGAGTACTTCTTTATCAGCTCCTGCTTGTAGAGCTTGCCGGTGTCGGTGCGCGGCAGCTGCGCCTCGAACGAGATCGACCGCGGGCACTTGTAGTGCGCCAGCCGATCCCGCACCCAGCCGAGGAGTTCGTCGGCGAAATCCGCGGTGGCGTCGGCCGGATCGACGGTCTGCACGACCGCCGTGACCCGCTGCCCCATCTCGTCGTCGGGTACCCCGAACACCGCGGCGTCCATCACCTTCGGGTGGGTGACCAGTAGGTTCTCGGCTTCCTGCGGGTAGATGTTCACTCCGCCGGAGATGATCATGTGGTGCCGGCGGTCGGTCAGGTAGAGGTAGCCCTCCTCGTCGACGTAGCCGATGTCGCCGACGGTCTTCCAGCCGTGGTGGTGCCGCGACGACTCGGTCTTGGCCGGGTCGTTGAGGTACTCGAAGTCATAGCCGCCCTCGAAGTAGATCTCGCCGGCCTGGCCGGGCGGCACCTCGTTGCCGTCCTCGTCGCAGATGTGCAGCGTGCCGGTCAGCGGGCGGCCGACCGAACCCGGGTGGGTGAGCCACTCCTCGGCGGTGATCAACGTCGACCCGTGCGCCTCCGAGGACGCGTAGTACTCGTCGACGATCGGGCCCCACCAGTCGATCATCTGCTTCTTGATCTCGACCGGACACGGGGCGGCGGCATGCATCACCCGCTCGAGGCTGGACACGTCGTAGGAGGTGCGGACACCCTCGGGCAGCTTGAGCATGCGGGTGAACATGACCGGAACGAACTGCCCGTGCGTCACCTTGTGTTTGGCGATGGCGTCCAGCGTGCCCTCGGCGTCGAACTTCTCCATGACCACCGTGGTGATGCCGCCGGCCTGGGTCTGCATCGACCACACCGACGGCGCCGTGTGGTACAGCGGTGCGGGGCTGAGGTACACGGCATCGGGATGCATCCAGAACGACACCAGCGCGGCCATCATGCCGGGTGACTCCGACGGCGGTACGTGCGGGAGCTCGCGCTTGATGCCCTTGGGACGGCCGGTGGTACCCGACGAGTACTGCAGCAGGTCGCCCTCGATCTCGTCGGCGATCGGGGTGTCGGGCTTATCGGCGACGCACTGCGGATAGCTCAGCCAGCCCTCCAGAGTGCCGCCGGCGATCACCAGAAGTCCCGGCAGGCCGTTGGGCAGCTCGTCGGCCAGGCCGGCCAGCGTGTCGCTGAGCTTGGCCGATCCGACGATCGCCTTGGCGCTGCTGTTGTCGATGATGTACGCCGCTTCGGCGGCGGTCAGGTGGGTGTTGATCGGGACGTAGTAGAGGCCGGCGCGGCGCGCGGCCCACATCACGGCGTGGATGTGCTCGTTGTTCTCCATCAGGATCGCGACGGCGTCGCCCTCGACCAGTCCGGCGTCGCGGAACAGATGCGCCAGCCGGTTCGCCCGGGCCTCGAGTTCGCCGAAGGTCACGACCGTCCCGGACGGATACATGATGATGGCGGGCTTGTCGGGCGTGGCAACGGCGGTGTCGCGGATCTGCATGGCCCGACTTTACTTGCCCATAGTTGACAGGTGTCAAGAAGAGGGCGCGAAGTTCCCGTGGAAGCCCTGGGGGATGTGGTGGGTCAGTTGCGCGGTCGCGACCGGACCCGCCGACGGGTCCCTGGCATCGAGGATGACCAGCCGTGAAACATGTTGCGCGGCCTGATATTCCACGGTGAGCAGCCAGCCGTCGTCCTCGGCGGTACCACCGGGTCGCGGGGTGAACACGGGTTCGCAGAAGCTGTTGCCTGCCTCGGGGGCCGGGTAGCTGACCTCGGTGCGCTCGGCCAGGTCGAGCTTGGTCACCGTGTCGTAGAACGCGCCGAGTGTGCGTCGCGTGTTGACGAACGCATACCGGTGCGGGCGGCCCTCCCGGCCGGGGTGGTGGCGCGGGAACTCACAGGGGCTGTCGCTGAGCGCTTCGGCGGACACCCGGCCCGAGGCCGTGACCCGGAACCGGGTGAACCGGCCGGGGGCGTCGGCCAGCGAGCTCGTGTGGAACCGCGCGATGCGTTCGAGCAACCGCCCGTCGGCGTAGGTGATGGCGTCCACGACCACATCGCCGCCGTCGTCGAAGGCGTTGCTCAGGTGGAATTGCAGAACAGCGTCGCACTCGATCCGGCGGATCTTCCCGCCGTCGCGCGGCACCAGCAGCACGACGCTGCCGCGGTCGGGGCGATACCGCAACGTGTCGCCGATCGGAGCCAGCCCCAGCGCCACCGACATCGGGTCCGGGATGAGCGGGGAGACCAGGAAGACCAGATACCGCTCGGTCAGCGCGAAGTCGTGGACCATGGCGGGATAGGGCAGCCGTGCTGAGCGGAAGTGCCCCAGCCGGCCGTTCCGGTCGGTGCGGTACATCCGCAGGTGCGGCCGGGGCGCCAGCTCGACGCCGAAGTTGAACATCGCCCCACTGACCGGGCAGAAGCTCGGATGCGCGGAATATGTTCCCAGCCAACGCAGTTCACCGCCGAAGCGGCGGAGCGCCACGGTTTCGAGGGTGGCCGGGTCGATCTCGTAGGGCGGCCCGCCCTCCCACAGCGCGTAGAGGTGACCGGCGTGTTCGACGACGTTGGTGTTGGCCAGGTTCGGCGGCAGCCGACCGATGTTGGACCGCCAACCGCCCGGCGCTGCGGTGCCCATGTGGCTGACCGCGCCCTTGCCGCGGAAATGCCTGGTACGCACGTACCGGTTCCGGTAGTGCACACCTCCGGAGTCGACGGTGAACGCCGAGACCATGCCGTCGCCGTCGAAGAGGTGCCGCAGCGGGCGCCCGGTGTGGTCCTCCCAACGGCCCGGGCCGTTGCGGTACAGCGTGCCGCGCAACTCGGCCGGAATCGTCCCGTCGATCCGGTCGACGCGGTAGTCGTATTCGACGGGTTGGGGTTCGCTGACGCCGAGGCTGCTCAGATCCGCGGGCCCCAGCGCGGACAACTGGGCATGGGCCGCGTCCCGTTCGGCGGTCGGCAGGGATTCCAGATAGCGGCGCAGCGCCGGCAGCGCCGTCAGATCGAGTGATGCAGTCACGATCCTCCTCTGAGACTATTGGCGAAATTAGTCTCAGTTGGGCGGCCGGTCAATACCCGCCTCACTCGCCGCGCATGGGTGAGAATGCCGGTGATGCCCACCACCCGGTCGTTCGACGCGCTGCTGCGCTCCGCGGTCGAACTCATCGCCGAGCGCGGCGTCGACACCCTGACGCTGAGCCAGGTGGCCGCGCATGCGCGGGTCTCGCGGGCCACCGCCTATCGCGAGTTCGGCGACAAGGACGGCGTGATCGGCGCGGTCGCCCAGCACGAGATCGGGCTGATGCTCGCCGCGGTGCAGGTTGACATCGACGTGTCGGCCGACCCGGCGGTGGTGGTCGAGGCGATCGTCGGCTCGGCGCTGCGGTACCTGCGCGGCCACGCCGCGTTCACCTACGTGCGCGACCACGAGCCGCACTGGCTGCTGCAGGCCGTGCTCGCGGTCGGCGAGTCCCGGATGGACCTCGTCCAGACGGTGGCGACGCTCGTCGCGCCGGCCATCGCCGTCGACGAACGCCGGCTCCGCCTCTCCGCGGCTCAGGCCGCCGAGGTCATGGTGCGGACAGTGTTGTCCCACAGCCTGATCGAAGTCAGCACCCTCAGCGACGCGGAGGTCGGCGCCACGGTGGCGCGCGCGATCATCGCGTGAATCGGCGACCTGACGTCAGGCCAGGCGCTCCTTGAGGGCGTCGAACTCGTCCTTGATTCCGGTCGGCAGCTTCTCCCCGACGAACTCGAACCACTCCTCGATGAGCGGGAGTTCGGCACGCCACTCGTCGGGATTGACGGCCAGCGCTTCGTCGACATCGGCGGGATCGACCTCGAGATTGGACAGGTCGAGGTCCTGGGCCGTCGGCACGATGCCGATCGGCGTGCTCTGACCGTCGGCCTTGTGCTCGATGCGCTCGACGGCCCACTTGAGCACCCGGCTGTTCTCGCCGAAGCCCGGCCACAGGAAGCGCCCGTCGTCCCCACGGCGGAACCAGTTGACGAAGAAGATCTTGGGCATCTTCGACTCGTCGGCGTTCTTGCCGATGTCGATCCAGTGCTGGAAGTAGTCGCCCACGTTGTAGCCCAGGAACGGCAGCATCGCCATCGGGTCGCGACGCACGGTGCCGACTTTGCCCTCGGCGGCGGCGGTCTGCTCCGACCCGAGGGTGGCGCCGATGAAGACGCCGTGCTGCCAGTCGCGGGCCTCGGTGATCAGCGGGACCGTGGTCTTGCGGCGCCCGCCGAACAGGATCGCCGAGATCGGCACGCCCTGCGGGTCGTCCCACTCGGGCGCCAGCGTCGGGCACTGCGAGATCGGGGTGCAGTACCGCGAGTTCGGGTGCGCGGCCTTGGTTTCGGTCTCCCGCAGGATCCAGTCGTTGCCCTTCCAGTCGATCAGGTGGTCGGGCTCGCCCTCGAGGCCCTCCCACCACACGTCCTTGTCGTCGGTCAGCGCGACGTTGGTGAAGACGGTGTTGCCCGCGGCGATCGTCTTCATCGCGTTCGGGTTGGAGTCCCAGTTGGTGCCGGGAGCAACACCGAAGAAGCCGAATTCGGGGTTGGTGGCGTAGAGCCGGCCGTCCTTGCCGAACCGCATCCAGGCGATGTCGTCACCGACGGTCTCGGCGCGCCAGCCCGGGATGGTCGGCTGCAGCATCGCGAGGTTGGTCTTGCCGCACGCCGACGGGAACGCCGCGGCGATGTAGTACGCCTTGTTCTCCGGCGAGATGAGCTTGAGGATCAGCATGTGCTCGGCCAGCCAGCCCTCGTCGTGGGCCATCGCCGACGCGATGCGCAGCGAGTAGCACTTCTTGCCCAGCAACGCGTTGCCGCCGTAGCCGGAACCGAAGCTCCAGATCTCGCGGGTCTCGGGGAAGTGGGTGATGTACTTGGTGTCGTTGCACGGCCACGGCACGTCCTGTTGTCCGGGCTCCAGCGGTGCGCCCACCGAGTGCAGGGCCTTGACGAAGAAGCCGTCGTCACCGAGCTTGTCCAGCGCGGCCTGACCCATCCTGGTCATGGTGCGCATCGAGACGACCACATACTCCGAGTCGGTGACCTCGACGCCCAGCTTGGGATCCTCGGCATCGAGCGGGCCCATACAGAACGGCACCACGTACATCGTGCGCCCGCGCATACAGCCGCGGTACAGGTCGGTCATGATCCCGCGCATCTCGGCCGGGTCCATCCAGTTGTTGGTCGGCCCGGCGTCGATCTCCCGCTCGGTGCAGATGAACGTGCGGGATTCCACGCGCGCGACGTCAGACGGATCGGAGAGCGCCAGATACGAGTTCGGCTTCTTCTCCTCGTTGAGCTTGGTGAAGGTCCCGGCGTCGACCAGCTGCTGGGTCAGCCGTGCGCACTCCTCCTCGGAACCATCGGTGAACACCACACGCTCGGGCTGCGTCAGCTCGGCCACCTCGCGAACCCAGGCCAGCAGGCCCTTGTGCTTCGTCGGTGCGGATTCCAACCCTGGAATGGTCGCTGCGGTCATGCTGTCTCGTCTCCCTGCACTTTGCCTGCGAAGCGTCTGACAGTTCGCAGGTACCGGGATGGATTCTCGGCGAAACACCGACATCGACGGCAGCCGCGACTGTCCCCTGACTACGAGGTTAACGCGGGTCACACAGCGGCGGTAAACCAGGACTGTGTCCAATCACTCACAGGAACGATTCAGATAACTCGCGGGACGCCTCCGACAGCCGGCGCCGCAGACCCTCGCGGGTGCTGTCGGCGGCTTCGGCGCGGCGCCGGTGAGCGTGCAGTTCCGCGTCGACGTCGGCCAGCCGGGCAGCCGTCGCGGCATCCTCGGCGGCGGTGGCCGAAGCCACCGCGACCTCGGCGGCCAGCATCCGGGCGGCCACCCGTTCGTCGGCCGCGCTGCGCAGCGCGTGGCCGGCCTGTTCGGCCCACCGGAGCAGCACCATCCGGTCGTGCAGCAGTCCCCGCGCGCGTACCACCCATACGGTGACGGCCGCGCCGGCGAGCAGCCCGGCCAGCAGCGCCGCGGCGGTCTGCCCCGGTGCGAGGCCGGACAGCAACCGGGCCAGCGCCAACGTCACCCCGAGGCCGAACCCGGCCCCCAGCACCGTCATCAGCTGGGTCTCCAGGCGCCGTGACCGCAGCAGCGGCGCGGGCAGCTCGGGCGGGTGCACCGGCGCCGGTGCGGGAGCCGGGCCGGGCAGCGCCGCGACCCCGGCGGTGATCAGGTCGTCGATCTCGGCCAGGGCGGCAGCGCACTCGTCGGGGACGCGGCGCACCAGGTCGTCGACACCGGCCCGGCCGACCTCCGCCGCGCGGGCCGACAGTTCGGTGCGCAGCGTCGAGCAGCGGGCTCGCGCCGCGCCGGCCAGCTGCAGGCGGGTCCGGGACACCGCTTCCCGGCGGGCGATGACCCGTCCGGCCCGCCCGTCGCGTTGGTCGCGCAGCAGTTCCCGACGCCGCTGGTGCAGCGCGTCGACGTGTGCGTTCCGGGCCTCTTCTCGCGCCAGCTCGTCGGCCAGGTGGCAGCGCCATGCCTGCAGCCGGTTGCGGGCGGGCAGCGCCGGATCGGCGAGCGTCTCGGCCACCCTGTCGACCAGCTCGTCGACCCGGGGCGCGCCGAGGCGGGGCGCGGCGGCCGCGGCGACCCACGCGAAACGGCCGGGCAGCGCGGCGCGGTCGGTCTCCAGCACCGCCGCCCAGCGCCGGTGGTCGTCGACCTTGGCGACGACGGCGACGACGGCGGCCGTGTGCCGGGTCAGGCGGTGCGCCAGCGCAGCGTCCGACGCGGTGACCGGCGCGACCGCCGAGACGACGAACACCACGGCACAGGGCGCCTCGCCGGCGACCAGGTCGGTCGCTTCGACGACCTCCGCCGCCGGGAGCCGCTCGCGGAGCCGGACCAGCACGGCGGAACATCCGGCCCCCGGCGGGCCGGCGACCAGCACCACGTCGCGACGGCGTACACCAGGTGGCTCGTCGTCGAAACCGGTCATGACGTCCGCGCGAGCAGCCGCAGGGAGCCGCGGCTGATGTCCGCCGCACAGGCGGCATGCAGCCGGTCGAAAGGTCCGCGCGCGCAGCGGCGCCAGTGCACCGCGCGGCGCAGATGCGCGCCGGGATCGTCACCGCGGTCGACCGTCGCGCCGGTCGCCTCCACCACCTCGACTGCTGCGGCCATCACCGCGACGACGGCGTCGTCGCCGGCCAGAAACCGCTCTAGCTGCTCATCGTGGCTTCGTACCGCGAGTATCCGCAGCTCACGCAGCGCGGCGCACACCGCCCGGTACCGGGCCGGCGCGGCGACCGGCCGCAGCGCCGCGACGACCCGCTCGACGCCGCTGAGCCTGCGCAGCCCGGCGACGATCGAGTCCGTGCTGGCGCCGTCGGCGGCCGCGAGCACGGCATGCGCGATGCCGAATCGGTCGAGGGTGGCCAGCAGACGGCCGCGCACCTCCCCCGGCAGCGGGTGGTCCGACGTGACGAAGGCGTCCACCGACGTCATGTCCGCCGGATGGTCGATCAGCCGACGCAGGGCCGCGGCCAGTGTCTCGTCGAGCTCGGCCACCGCCAGGTGGGCCGCGGTCGGGACCGCGGGGCAACCGAACGCGGCGGCCAGTTCGGCGGCACGCCGGTCGGCTGCGGCCAGCGGGCCACCCGGCCCGGCCCCGGTCAGGTCGGCCTTGTTGAGCACGAGCAGCGCCGCGGCGGCGTCCCGCAGCAGCGCGGCGTCCTCGGGTTTGACGGTCTCGGCCACCACCACGGCGGTCACGTCGGCAGGTCCGTCTGCGACCACCCGCACCCCGGCCGACGCCAGAGCCGCGGCGACGGTCTTGCGGCCCACCCCCGCCCGGCCGCGCACGGCTACGCTGGCGGGCGTTGCGTGGCGCCGGTGGACGGCCGCGACGCGCGGGTTCTGCGTCGTCGCGGCGAACTCCGCCAACACCTCGAAGAAGATGGCGCGCCCCCTCGACCCGACCGGCGGGGCCGGCCGACGCCGTCCCTGACACACATCCTGGCACCGGCTCGGGGCAGCTACCGACACTTCTTCGAGTGCGGGTATCCGGCGGTCAGGGCCCGCCAGGCAACTGTTGGGTATCAATCTGTAACACGATGCAGGGAGCGACGCGTTGATGAGCGACGATGAGCGGATGCATGGGACGGGGTCTGAGGTCGCCGGCGCACCGGCGTCGTCGGAATCCACCCCGCACTTCCACCGCCGGGTCACCAGCTTCCGGGCCCGGCGTTCCACGATTTCGGACAATCAGCAGGCGGTCTGGGATCGCCTGTGGCCCAGTCTCGGCACCCAGGCCCGCGACGGCGAGCATCCCGCGGGCCTGCTCGACACCGACGCCTGGTTCGGCCGCCACGCCCCCGTGGTACTCGAGATCGGCTGCGGGACGGGGACCTCGACGCTGGCGATGGCGCACGCCGAACCGGACATCGATGTGGTCGCCGTCGAGGTCTACCGGCGCGGCCTGGCGCAACTGCTGGCCGCGATCGACCGTGCGTCGGCGACCGACCCCGTCCCGAACATCCGGTTGATCCGCGGCGACGGCGTCGACGTCCTGACCCACATGTTCCCGACGGCGTCGCTGACCGGGGTGCGCGTCTTCTTCCCGGACCCGTGGCCCAAGGCCCGGCACCACAAGCGCCGGCTGCTTCAGCCGGACACCGTGGCGCTGATCGCCGATCGGCTCGCGCCCGGCGGGATCCTGCACGCCGCCACCGACCATCTCGGCTACGCCGAGCACGTCGCCGAGGTCGGCGACAACGAGCCGCGGTTGCGGCGGGTCGATCCCGCCAGAGCCGACCTCCCCATCTCCGTGGCCCGCCCGGTGACCAAATACGAGCGCAAAGCCCTCGCCGGCACCACCGTGGCCGAACTGCTCTGGGAGCGAACATGAGCATCACCGAGAACCTGGAGTCGGTGTCCGACGTCGACCTGCCGCCCGAGCCCACCCCGTCCGCGCAGCGCGTGCTGCTGGTCTGGGACGCCCCGAACCTCGACATGGGTCTCGGCTCGATCCTGGGCGGGCGGCCCACCGCGGCGCACCGCCCGCGGTTCGACGCGCTGGGCCGTTGGCTGCTCGCGCGCACCGCCGAGCTGTCGGCGCAGCGCGCCGGCACCGGACAGGACGTGTCACTGGAGCCCGAGGCGTGTGTCTTCACCAACATCGCACCGGGTAGCGCCGAAGTGGTCCGGCCGTGGGTCGAGGCGCTGCGCAACGTCGGCTTCGCGGTCTTCGCGAAACCGAAGATCGACGAGGACAGCGACGTCGACTCCGACATGCTGGAGCACATCGCGCTGAGATACAGCGAGGGTCTGGCCGGACTGCTGGTGGCGTCGGCCGACGGTCAGGCCTTCAAGACACCTCTGGAGGAGATCGCACGCGACGACGTGCAGGTTCAGGTTCTCGGATTTCGCGAACATGCCAGTTGGGCGCTAGCGTCGGATACCTTGGAGTTCGTCGACCTGGAAGACATCGACGGTGTCTTCCGGGAACCGCTACCGCGGATCGGCCTTGACTCACTACCCGAGCAGGGCGCCTGGCTGCAGCCATTCCGGCCGCTGTCCTCGCTACTGGCCTCGCGCGTCTAGAAAAGTGAAGCCTGGTTTCCCGACATGCGCGGGCCGATGGCACGAAGTGTCGAAGATGGTTAGGAGCTAATACGTGTTCGCCTGGTGGGGTCGAACGGTGTACCAGTACCGATACATAGTCATCGGTGTCATGGTCGCACTGTGCCTGGGCGGCGGCGTCTACGGCATCAGTCTGGGACAGCACGTCACGCAGAGCGGTTTTTACGACGAGGGCAGCGAGTCGGTGCACGCCTCGCTGGTCTCCGACGAGGCCTACGGCCGCGATCGGACCAGCCACATCGTGGCGATCCTGACGCCGCCCGAGGGCAAGACGGTCGAAGACCCGGAGTGGATTCGGAACGTCACCGACGAACTGAACACCCTGGTCTCCGATCACGAGGATCAGATCGTCAGCTGGGTGGGCTGGCTACGCGCGCCCGACAGTACGGCCGAGACCGTGCAGGAGATGAAGACCGAGGACGGCTCGAAGACCTTCATCAGCATCCCGCTCAAAGGCGACAGCGACGACGAGATCCTGAAGAACTATCAGGCCATCGAACCCGAACTGGAGCGGGTCAACGACGGCAACATCGCCCTGGCCGGCCTCAACCCACTGGCCAGCGAGCTGACCGGGACCATCGGCGAGGACCAGCGGCGTGCGGAGGTCGCGGCAATCCCGCTGGTGTGCGTCGTGCTGTTCTTCGTGTTCGGCGGTGTGGTCGCGGCCGCGTTGCCGGGCCTCATCGGCGGCCTGACGATCGCCGGCGCGCTGGGCATCATGCGCTTGACCGCAGAGTTCATGCCGGTGCACTTCTTCGCCCAGCCGGTGGTGACGCTGATGGGCCTGGGCATCGCGGTCGACTACGGCTTGTTCATGGTGAGCCGCTTCCGGGAGGAGATCGCCGAGGGCTACGACACCGAAACCGCGGTCAGACGGGCCGTGATGACATCGGGCCGGACGATCATGTTCTCGGCCGTCATCCTGGTCGCGTCCTCGGTGCCGCTGCTGCTGTTCCCGCAGGGCTTCCTGAAGTCGATCACCTACGCGATCATCGCGTCGGTCATGCTCGCGGCGATCCTGTCGGTCACCGTGCTGCCCGCAGCTCTGGGCATCCTCGGCCGCAACGTCGACGCACTCGGGGTGCGCACGCTGCTGCGGGTGCCGTTCTTCCGCAACTGGAAGCCGATGCGGGTCTACCTGGAATGGCTGGCCGAGAAGACCCAGAAGACCAAGACCCGCGCCGAGGTCGAGAAGGGCTTCTGGGGCAAGCTCGTCAACGTCGTGATGAAGCGACCGATAGCGTTCGCGACACCGATCCTGGTCCTGATGATCCTGCTGGTCATTCCGCTGGGGTCGCTGTCGCTGGGCGGGATCAGCGAGAAATACCTGCCCCCCGACAACAGCGTCCGGCTCGCGCAGGAGGACTTCGACAGGAGCTTCCCCGGGTTCCGCACCGAGCCGCTGACGCTGGTGGTCGAGCGCCAGGACGGGGAGCCGGTAACCGATCAGCAGCTCGCCGAGATCCGCGCCAAGGCGATGACGATCAATGGGTTCACCGATCCCGACAACGACCCGACCAAGATGTGGCAGGAGCGGTCCGTCCAGGAGGGCGGGTCGGAGGACCCGTCGATCCGGGTGATCCAGAACGGTCTGGAGAACCGCAACGATGCGGCGCAGAAGATCGACGAGCTTCGATCGATCCAGCCGCCGCGCGGGATCGACATCTCCGTCGGCGGCACGCCTGCGCTCGAGCAGGACAGTATCCACAGCCTGTTCGACAAGCTGCCGCTGATGGTCGTGGTGCTGATCATCACCACGACGATCCTGATGTTCCTGGCGTTCGGATCGATCGTGCTGCCGATCAAGGCCGCGCTGATGAGCGCCCTGACCTTGGGCTCGACGATGGGCATTCTGACCTGGATGTTCGTCGAGGGCCATGGGTCCGGGATCATGAACTACACCCCGCAGCCACTGATGGCACCGATGATCGGTCTGATCATCGCGGTGATCTGGGGTCTGTCGACCGACTACGAGGTGTTCCTGGTCTCCCGCATGGTCGAGGCGCGGGAACGCGGTATGTCGACCGCCGAGGCCATCCGCATCGGCACCGCCACCACGGGCCGGTTGATCACCGGCGCCGCGCTGGTGCTGGCCGTGGTCGCGGGTGCGTTCGTGTTCTCCGACCTGGTGATGATGAAGTACCTGGCGTTCGGTCTGCTGATCGCGTTGCTGTTGGACGCGACGATCATCCGGATGTTCCTGGTGCCGGCCATCATGAAGCTGCTCGGTGACGACTGCTGGTGGGCGCCGCGCTGGATGAAGCGGATACAGGAGAAGCTCGGTCTCGGTGAAACCGAGCTTCCCGACGAGCGCAAGCGCCCGCTGGTGCGGGAGACCGCGCCGGCGGACGCCCTGGTCGGCGCCGGCGGACCGCCCGTCATGCGTCCGCCGCGGCATCCGCACGACCCCGGTCGTCCGATGCCCGAGCGGGTGCCGCCGGGCGGCGTGACCACCCGGATCCCCCGCACCGGTGAACCGTCGTCGGCCGGCACCACCCGGATTGCGCGTGAGCCCGCCCGGGGGCCCGCCGAGGAGGAGCCGCAGACCACCCGGCTGTCCGCCGCGACGACCGCCGCGCTGAACACCGTGCGCAACGCTGTGAGCAGCGTGACCCAGCGGGCGCAGAAGTCGACGCCTCCGGAGGAATCGGCGGCGCCGGCCCCCGCGCGGGAGCAGCGGGAGATCGAGTCGTGGCTGGGCGATCTGCGCGGCACCGGCTCGCAGAACCAGCCGCCGCGGCCGTCGGCCGAGCCCACCCGGTCCATGCCGGAGCCGGGTGCCAACGAGCCGACGACGGCGATGCCGGTGGCGCGTCCGGCCGAGTCCGACGATTCCGAGGAGACACGGGCCATCCCGACCCCGCGTAAGACCGATGCCGACGCCGCGACCGAGAAGCTCAACACGCGCGCCGAGACACGGGCCGAGGACCGCGGAAATGGGCTGACCGCGCAGGAACTGCTGCGCCGGGAAGGCCGCCTCTAGCTGTACCTGAGCGCCCGTTCTTGTCGGTGGGCGGTGGCATAATCGAACGCATGTTCGATATGCCGGGGGTGGATGTGGTCGGGTCGCTGGATGCGGCCGGGCTGATCGACGCCGCCGGTGACTTCGCGCGGGCGGAGAACATGGCCGCGGCCCGCAAGCTGGCGGTGCTGGCCGAGTTGTTCGACCGGCGCACCGGGCTGGCCAGCGCGGCCGAGCGCAGCAGCTGGTGGCTGGATCCCGACGCCGCGGTGGCCGCCGAGCTGGCCGCCGCGATGGGGGTCAGCCAGTCGCTGGCGCTGGTGCAGACCCACCGCGCGGTGGCGCTGCGCGATCGGCTACCCAAGGTGGCCGCCCTGTTCGCCCAAGGTCTGATCAGTGACCTGCTGGTGCGCACCATCGTCTACCGCACCGAATTGATCACCGACCCGGGCGCGATGGCCGCGGTCGACGACGCGGTGGCCCGTCAGGTCGGGTTCTGGGGGGCGTTGTCGCGCACCAAAACCGAGCAGGCCATCGACGCCACGGTCATCACCCATGATCCGGGCGCGCTGCGCGCGGCCAAGGACCACACCCCCGACCGCGCTGTGCAGTTCGGCAGCCCGTCTGATCCGGTGGGATTGGTCAGCATGTGGGCGCGCATGCACCCCGGGGACGCCGCAGCGCTACACGAACGCATCAACACCATCGCCCACACCGTCTGCGAGGCCGATCCGCGCACACTCGAGCAGCGCCGCAACGACGCCCTGGCCGCGATCGGCTACGGCCTCGACGCCCTAACCTGCAGCTGCGGCCTACCCGACTGCGCCGCCGCCACCCACCCCCGCCCGGCACCCAACACCACCATCTACGTCCTCACCGACACCACCACCGCTGAGCCCGCCGCCGAGGCCGAGCCCGCAACCGAGGCCGAGGAGGATGAGGCTGGACAGGCTGAACCCGCGCCTGAGGCCGAGGCCGACGGGGAACAGACTCAACCCGCACCCGTGCCTGCCGCCGTCGCCGCGCCCGCGGCCAAGCCGGCGTTCCTGTTCGGCAAGGGCGTGCTCGCGCCCGCAGCGCTGCAGCCGCTGCTCGACAACGCCCGCATCCGCGAGATCGTCCACCCCGGCGACAGCCCCGCCGAACCCCGCTACCTGCCCTCCCGCGCGCTGGCCGAATTCATCCGCTGCCGCGACCTGACCTGTCGCTTCCCACACTGCGACATCGCCGCCACCCGCGCCGACATCGACCACACCGTGCCCTACCCCTGCGGACCCACCCACGCCTCAAACCTCAAATGCCTGTGCCGCTTTCACCATCTTCTGAAAACCTTCTGGACCGGCCCCGACGGCTGGTACGACCGCCAACACCCCGACGGCACCGTCGAATGGACCAGCCCCACCGGACACACCTACCTCACCAAACCCGGCAGCGCCCTGCTCTTCCCCACCCTGTGCACACCCACCGGCACCCTCTGGAGCAACGGCCCACCACCGACCCCCACCCCCGACCAGCGACGCGGCACGATGATGCCCCGGCGCCGACTCACCCGCGCCCAAGCCCACACCCGCTACCTAACCGTCCTACGCAGACTCAACGGCGAAGGCCTCACCAAACCCAACGGACCCCCACCCTTTTAACCGGTCAGCATTATTCGACGGGTTCGTCGATGACGTCAGGCTCGGCATCGACGATCGGGCCCTCGTCGGCCTCCTGCTCGGCCATCTCTGCCTCGGGGTCTCGGGCGATCAGCACCCGGGTCACGCTGTTGATGAATGCGAGCGCGGGCACCGCCAGTAGCGCCCCGACGATTCCGGCGAGCACGGCGCCGCCGGCGATCACCAACACGATCGCCAGTGGGTGGATCGAGGTGGCCCGGCCCATCACCAGCGGTTGCAGGACGTGGCCCTCGAGCTGCTGCACCGCGATGATCAGTCCCAGCGTGATCAGCGCATAGATCCAGCCCTTGGCGATCAGTGCGACGATGACTGCGAGGAATCCGGTGACGACCGCGCCGACCAGCGGAACGAAGGCGCCGAGGAACACCAGCGACGCCAGCGGCAGGGCCAGCGGTATCTGCATGATGGCCAGCCCGACGCCGATACCGACCGCGTCGACGAGGGCGACCAGGAACGTGGCCCGCACGTAGCCGATCAGCGAGTGGAACCCGGCGCGGCCGGCGTCGCGGACGCGGGTGCGCACGTGCCCCGGAAAGATCCGGGTGACGAACGAGAAGATGTTGCGCCCGCCGTGCAGCAGGAAGATCAGCGTGAACAGCATCAACAGCGCGCCGGTGACGATCTCGGTCACGGTTCCCGCGGTCGACAGCGCGCCGGTGGTCAGCCTCTCCTGGTTGCTGCTCAACGCTTCGATCGCGGCGTTGCGGGCCTGGTTGATCTGCTGCTGGCTGACGTCGAGCGGTCCGTCGGTCAGCCACCGGCCCAGGCCGTCGATGCTCGTGGTGACCTGCCCGACCAGCTCGGGGACGCCCTCGATGAACTGGTTGACCACGAACGTGAGCAGCCCGCCGAACAACGCGAACCCGGTGAGCAGCACCAGGGCCACCGCGCCTCCGCGCGGCGCGCCCCGCCGGTCGAGGAAATCCACCACCGGCATCAGCAACGCCGCCAGGATGGTCGCCAGCGCCACCGGGACCGTCAACACCTCCAGGCGCAAGATGAGCCAGAGCAACGCGACGACGGCGCCGAAGATCACCAGCAGGCGCCACGACCAGGCGGCGGCTTTCCGGACCAGCGGGCTGACCGATTCCTCCGGGCGGAGTGCTTCGGAGGAGGCGCCTGCAGACATTCCGGTAGCGTAACGGCCTGGCCGGATCCTGATTCGGATCTGCGGAATCGGCCCACCGGCGTCTTACGCTGTAGGGCGTGTCGGATCACACCGCCGCGGCGCCGGCTGCCGGACGCCCCGCCCGGGGCAAGTACTGGTGGGTGCGCTGGGCGCTGATCGCCGTCGCGGTGATCGTGCTGGCGGTGGAGATCACCCTGGTGCGCGACCAACTCGCCAAGGCGTGGCGCAGCCTCTACACCGCCGACCCGCTGTGGGTGCTGGCGGCCGTGGCCGCTGCGATGGCCTCGATGCACAGTTTCGCCCAGATTCAGCGCACCCTGTTGCGGTCAGCCGGGGTGCCGGTGCGCCAATGGCGTTCGGAGGCAGCGTTTTACGCCGGCAACGCCCTGTCGACGACGTTGCCCGGCGGGCCGGTGCTGTCGGCCACGTTCATCTACCGCCAGCAGCGGCTCTGGGGCGCCTCCGGACTGATCGCGTCCTGGCAGCTGGTGATGTCCGGCGTGCTGCAGGTCATCGGCCTGGCCTTGTTGGGCCTCGGCGGGGCGTTCCTGCTCGGCGCGGGCGAGAATCCGCTGTCACTGATCTTCTCGCTCGGCGGTTTCCTCGCGCTGGTCCTGCTCGCGCAGGCCGTGGCCAGCAGACCGGAGCTGATCGACGGCATCGGGGTTCGGGTGCTGTCGTGGGTGAACTCGGTGCGCGGCAAGGCCGCGGACGCCGGGTTGGCGAAGTGGCGCGAGATCCTGATTCAGCTCAAGTCGGTGCAGTTGGGCCGCCGCGACCTCAGTGAGGCGTTCAGCTGGTCGTTGTTCAACTGGGTCGCCGACGTCGCGTGCCTGCTGTTCGCCTGCTACGCCGTCGGCGGTCATCCGTCGCTGGCCGGTGTGACGGTGGCGTACGCGGCGGCCCGCGCGGTCGGCTCGATCCCGCTGATGCCCGGCGGACTGCTGGTGGTCGAAGCCGTGTTGGTGCCCGGGCTGGTGTCGAGCGGGATGTCCTTGGCCGCGGCGATCTCGGCGATGCTGGTGTACCGGCTGATCAGCTGGATCTTCATCTCCGCGATCGGCTGGGTGGTGTTCTTCTTCATGTTCCGCACCGAGAGCACGATCGACCCGGACTCGACGGGTACCAACGGCACCTCCGCGGGCCCACCGGTGACGATCTCGGTGCTGTTCAGTCCCGACCCGGAGGCACCGCACCCGCCGGACGACCCGGCCGGGCGATAACCTCAGCCGCATGCCGTCTGTCCGCCGCACCGCGCTTGCCGCCGTCGCCGCCGACGTGGTCTGCGTCGTGGCGTTCTGCACGATCGGCCGTCGCAGTCACGCCGAGGGGCTCAGCGTCAGCGGTATCGCCGAGACGGCGTGGCCGTTCCTGTGCGGAACCGCGGTGGGCTGGCTGGCGGCCCGCGGGTGGCGCCGGCCGACGGCGTTGACCCCCACCGGGATCGTGGTCTGGGTCTGCACGGTCGCGGTCGGCATGGTGTTGCGCAAGGTCACCGCCGCGGGCACCGCGGCGAGTTTCATCGTGGTCGCGTCGGTGACCACCGCGGTGCTGCTGCTGGGCTGGCGGGCCGTGGCGCAGACGGTGGCGCGCCGGTCAGGCCGGCCGCTCCGGTCCTGAATCTGTCTGCGACTCAGGCATTGTCGCGACGGTCAGGGTGGCTCTGAGACCGCCCAGCGGACCGTCGGAGAGCTCGACGTCTCCGCCGTGCAGCGCGGCCTGCTGCGCCACCAACGCCAGCCCCAGGCCCGATCCACCCGCAAGGGCGTTGCTGCCCCGAGCGAACCGGCCCAGCACGGTCCGGTGCTCGTCGGCGGGCAGGCCCCGGCCGTTGTCGTCGACGTCGATCGTGATCGTCGCGTCGTGGCGGCGTGCCGCCAGCACGACGCGGGTCGCCTGCCCGTGGGTGATCGCGTTGCGGACCAGGTTGTCCACCGCCAGCCGCAGCCCGTCGGGCCAGCCGAGGACGGTACCGAGGTCCTCGGCCGCGTTCACCTCGATCGTCAGGTCGCGGTTGACCCGCCTGTTCTCCCGCGCCACCCGGTCGAGCAGGTCGGTCACGTCGATGACCTCACGGTCCTCGAGCTGCGCGAGCTGTCCCGACGCGAGCTGGCCCAGCGCGGTGATGATGCCCTCCACCCGGCGCTGGGCCCGGGACAGGTCGGCCACCACCTCGTCGCGCTCGTCCTCGGGCAGATCGTGGATGCGCAGGGTGTCCAGGTCGGCGCGCATCGCGGTCAGCGGGGTGCGCAGCTCGTGGGCGGCGTTGGCGGCGAAATCCTGCGCGGCCTGCAGCGAGTTCGTCGTCGCACGCTGGGCGGCGGCCAGCCGTTCCAGCATCGCGATCATCGCTTCGGACAACTCCTCGGCTTCGCGTACCCCGTGCACGGGTGGAATCTGCTCGACCCCCTGGCCCAGCCGCCAGGTATGCGCGGTCAGCCGGCGCAGCGGCCGGATCGCCGGCCCGGCGAGCAGCCAGCCCAGCAATGCGGCGAACAGCACCGTCGCCACGCCGACACCGACATAGAGCGGCACCCGCGCCGGGTTGAGCAGGATGCTGTCGGCGCGGATGCCGATCGACACGAGCACCTTCTCGTTGCGGTCGACCTCGATGGTGCGCACCCGGTACTCGACGTCGTTGACCATCACGGTCTCGGTGCCGGGCGGCAGCGGCGGCAGCTGGAATCCGCGCTGGAACACCACCTGACCCGATGATTCAGAGCGGCCGGTCTGCAGCACGCCGCGGCGCGGATCGGCCAGCTGATCGGGAAACATGCTGGCGTCGACGATCGCATCGAGCCGCCGATCGATTTGGGCCGCATCGTTGTTGGCCAACACCACCGACGTCAGGACGGTGAAGGCGGCGACCACGGCGGCGGCCGCGGCGGCCGACGCGACCGCGACACGGGTCCGCAGCGACGCCGCCCGCAGGAACCGGGGCAGCCTCACGGCTCTTCGCGCAGCACGTAGCCGATCCCTCGCACGGTGTGGATGACCCGCGGCTGGCCGCCGCGTTCGAGTTTGCGCCGCAGGTAGGAGACGAACACGTCGGCGACGTTGGTGTCGACGTCGAAGTCGTAGCCCCACACCAGTTCCAGCAGGCGCTGCCGGGACAGCACGACGCCGGCGTTGTCCGCCAGCACCGCGAGCAGGTCGAATTCGCGTTTGGTCAGCTCCACCCGTTCACCGGCGACGAAGACCAGGCGCCGGGCGGTGTCGATGGTCAGCGACCCCACCGTGATGGTGTCCGAGGCGGGATCGGAATGGTGGGCCCGGCGCAACAGTGCGTGCAGCCGGGCCACCAACTCGCCGAGGTCGAACGGCTTGGTCAGGTAGTCGTCGGCCCCGGCCTCCAGGCCGGCGATCCGGTCGTTGACGGTGTCGCGCGCCGACAACACACAGATCGGGATGTCGTTGCCCAGCGCGCGCAGCGCCGTCACCACAGCCACCCCGTCGAGCTCGGGCATCTGCACGTCGAGCACCAGGGCGTCGTGCGACTCGCCCGCCAGCAGCCGCAGGGCCTCCTTGCCCGACGCGGCGACCCGGACGTCGAAACCGGAGTGGCGCAGACCGCGCGCCACCGAGTTCCGGACGTCGGGGTCGTCGTCGACCATCAACACCGTCGGGCTCGCGCCGTCAGCGGCAGACGGCTCGCCCCCGCGAGCGGGCGGAGTGTCCACCCTGTCGCGCACCGGTCCTACGAGGTGTAATCCGACGGCGTGTCGAGGGTCTCCGGGGTGAAGCCGCAGCGCAGCTTCAGGTCGTGCAGCGGCTTGCGGATCGCCGTGAGCTCATCGCGAACCTGCGGGTTGGCGTTCATGTACTCGACCACCTTGTCGTGGATCTCGTTGCGGGGCAGACCGTGCAGGTCGGTGAAGAACGCGTTGACCTCGGGGTGGGTGAACAGGTAGGCCGACGACGACGCGGACACCCCGGCGGCGACGCCCGAGAAGTCGGCCGCCGTGCAGTTCGGCGGGTCGGGCTGAGCGAACGCCGTGGGCAGGGCTCCGAACAACATGGCGCCGGCGCACGCGCCTGCGCTCAACGCGCCTACGGCGAGCCGACGTGCGGTAGAGGCCGGAAACAACATTCACGCTCCTTTATCGACGGAATGGCAGCCGGGCACCTGAAACGGTCACCGGTCGAACCCATCCTAGGGAAGCTAAGCAGAACGGCAGCCTACTTTCCCGGCATGCGTGCAATCCCGGTGCCGGTCAGCGCTGCGAGGTCGTCCCGACGGGCACCGTGACGTTCTGCTGCGTGGCCTGCAGCAGGCCGAGGATCTGCGGCATGTCGATCGGCAGCCGGCAGCGCCCCGCCAGCGAGGTCAGCGGTTGCTGCAACTTCTGCAGGTCGGATGCGACGGTCGGGTTCGCGTCGAAATACGCCTTGGCCGCCGCGACGGACTGCGGCCCGCTCGGCTGCTGCGAGATCGCGGTCAGCGCCTCGTCGGTGTCGGGATTGGCGTCGAGGTAGTTGCCGGTGTGGACGGCCACCATGCCGACGGTCTTGGCGATCGCACTCGCGGCGCACGGGTCCGGCGCGGCCGTGGCGGTGGGCACCGCCGGGCCGGCCAGCGCAGCGCCGCACGCGGCCGCCGCCAGCGCCGCGCGGGGCAGCCGACCGACCGTGTTCGGAACCGATTTCATGACGAACTCCTCACAGTTCGCCAACACCACGCGGCGGCGAACCCGTTGGGATCAGTAGCAAAGCCTCCCCGACCGTCGCCGGCCATCCTGCCATCGAACCAGCACAGCGCACCAACGGAGCCGGTGGCGGCCGCGTTGATGAGGGCTCGATGAGGCATCTCTGGCAGCTCTCGAGCGGGCCGACACCTTACAGCAAGCTGCTGTACGCTCTCGCTACGAAAACGCCAGGCAGAAAGCGGGGACGTCCATCCAGCAGTTCATGATGCGCGTGAGCAGCACACTGCGCAGATTCCGCTGGGCGGTGTTCGCGGTCTGGGTGTTGCTGCTGGTGCCGTCGGTCTATCTCGCGATGAATCAGTCCGGCCATCTCACCGGTGGCGGGTTCGAAGTCGCGGGTTCGCAGTCGCTGTATGTCCAGCACCAGCTCGAAGCGCAGTTCCCCGATCAGGGCGCATCCCCGCTGGCGCTGGTGGCGGCGCCGCGACCGGACGCGTCCTTCGACGACATGAACTCCGCCGTCGCGTACCTGGAGCGCCTGGCCGCCGAGGTGCCCAGCGTCACCGTGGCGCCCAACCCGCAACAACCTCCGCCCCGCCCCGACCGGCCCTACGTCGTCACGCTGCAGCTCGACTTCGAGAACACCGGCGCGGTCGACGTCGCCAACCAGCTGCGCGAGAAAGTCGGCATCTCCGGCGACGAGCCCGGCGAGATGGAGAACGGCAAGGTCCGGCTCTACGTCATCGGGCAGGGCGCACTCGGCGCCGCGGCATCGCTGGCCACCAAGCACGACATCGCGCAGGCCGAGAAGTGGAACTTTCCGATCGTCCTGCTCATCCTGCTGGCCGTGTTCGGTTCGCTGGCCGCCGCCGCGATGCCGCTGCTGCTCGGAATCTGCACCGTCGCGGTCACGATGGGCATGGTCTTCATCCTGTCGATGTACACCACGATGTCGGTGTTCGTGACCTCGACGGTGTCGATGTTCGGCATCGCCGTGGCCATCGACTACTCGTTGTTCATCCTGATGCGTTACCGCGAGGAGCTGCGCGCCGGGCGAGAACCCGAGGACGCCGCCGACGCGGCGATGGCGACCTCCGGGCTCGCCGTGGTGCTGTCGGGTCTGACCGTGATCGCGTCGGTCACCGGGCTGTACCTGATCAACACCCCGGTGCTGCAGTCGATGGCCACCGGCGCGATCCTCGCGGTGGCGGTCGCGGTGCTGACGTCGACGACGCTGACGCCGGCGGTGCTGGCCACGTTCGGCCGCCGGGCCGCGCGCCGCTCGTCGTATCTGCAGTGGGGGCGCCGCGGGGAGGCGACGCAGTCGCGGTTCTGGACCCGGTGGACCGGCTGGGTGATGCGCCGGCCGTGGGCGTCGGCGCTGGCCGCGGCGACGCTGCTGCTGGTCCTGGCCGCTCCGGCGTTCTCGATGACGCTGGGCAACAGCATGCAGCGCCAGTTCGAGCCCACCCACGAGATCCGGGGCGGGGTGAACGCCGCGGCCGTCGCGCTCGGGCCTGGGGCGCTCGGGCCGGTGCGCGTGCTTGTCACGTTCCCCGACGGCAACGCCGCCTCCGCGCCGGCCAAGGAGCCGCTGCTCGACGAGATCCGGCAGCGGATGTCGCAGGCGCCCAACACGGTCTCGGTGTCACCGCCGGTGTTCGGCACCGACTACCGCATCGCGCTGCTGTCGGCGGTGCTGTCGGTCGACCCGGAGGACATGGGGGCCCGCGAGACCGTCGAGTGGTTGCGCGAACAGTTGCCGCCGGTGGCCGGCGACCGCGCCAAGATCGACGTGGGCGGACCCACCGCGCTGATCAAGGACTTCGACGATCGGGTCGCCACCACCCAGCCGCTGGTGTTCGGCTTCGTGGCGCTGATCGCGTTCGTGATGCTGCTGGTCGCGATCCGTTCGGTCTTCCTGGCGCTCAAAGGCGTGCTGATGACGGTGCTGTCGGTGGCCGCCGCCTACGGCAGCCTCGTCGTGGTCTTCCAGTGGGGCTGGCTGTCGAGTCTCGGATTCGAACCGATCTCGTCGCTGGACAGCACGATTCCGCCGCTGGTGCTGGCGCTGACCTTCGGCCTGTCGATGGACTACGAGATCTTCCTGCTCACCCGGATCCGGGAGCGGTTCCTGCAGACCGGCAACACCCGCGATGCGGTGGCCTACGGCGTGTCCACCAGCGCCCGGACCATCACCAGCGCCGCACTGATCATGATCGCGGTGTTCATCGGGTTCGCGTTCGCCGGGATGCCGCTGGTCGCGCAGCTGGGCGTGGCGTCGGCGGTCGCGATCGCGGTCGACGCCACGGTGGTGCGCCTGGTGCTGGTGCCCGCGCTGATGGCGATGTTCGACGAGTGGAACTGGTGGCTGCCGCGGTGGCTGGACCGGATCCTGCCGTCGGTCGACTTCGAGAAGCCGCTGCCCAAGGCCGACATCGGGGACCTGATCATCATCCCCGACGACATCTCCGCGCTGGCTCCGTCCGGCAACGACCTGCGCACCGTGGTCAAGTCCGCGGCCAAGTTGAAAACCCTGGTGCCGCAAGCGATCACGGTGGCCGACCCGCTGGCATTCAGTGGCTGTCACCCCGCCGGGAAGCTGACCCCGGCCCAGATCAGACGCCGGGAGGCCCGCGTCACCGGCACCGTCGGCAACCGGGCCCACGGCAAGACCGTCGCGGTGAAACTGCCCAAGCACCCGGTGACGATGTGGCGCGGCCGGCTCGACGTCGCGCTCGACGCGCTGCGGGTGGCCGACGCCGCCACCGACGCGGACCGGCTGCTGACCCGCCGTTCCCCGCTGGAGACCACCAACGTGCTGCTGCCCACCGGGGACCGGCTGCAGATCCCCACCGGCGCGGAGACGCTCCGGCTGAAGGGCTACCTGATCCTGCAGCGCAACCGCAGCCGTGACTTCGAGGAATTCTCCGAGTTGGTCGATTCGATGGACGTCCACACCGCGGCGGAAGTGCTCGCCGGCATGGACCGGTACTACTGTGGTCAACCGGCACGTGACCACTGGGTGGCAACCCAGCTGGTGCGCCGCCTGGCCGACCCGGCCCCGACCGACGGCCCCGACATCGCGACGTCGGGAGCCGACGCGGAGGCACGGTGGGCGAAGGTCAGGCAGCGCTGCTTGTCGGTGGCGGTGGCGATGCTGGAGGAAGCGAGGTGACGGTGGCCCCTGAGGTGACGGGGGACATTCGCGGCGCGGAGCCCCACAATTCCTCGATACCCAGCGACCGGCCGGTCGAGTTCTGGCCGACCGCGGCGATCCGCTCCGCGCTGGAGAACGACGACATGGCGGTGTGGCAGCGCATCGTCGTCGCGATCAAACGGGACCCGTTCGGCCGCACCGCCCGCCAGGTCGAAGAGGTGCTGGAGACCTCTGCGCCCTACGGGGTCTCGCGGGCCATGGCCGAGGTGCTGGTGCGCACCCGCGAACATCTCGAGGCCAACGAGCGCGGCGAGGTGGCGCGCCACGTGCACCTGCTGCTCGAGCGGTCCGGGCTCGGCGAACAGGAGTTCGCGTCCCGCATCGGCGTGCCCGTCGACCAGTTCACCGCCTATCTGCAGGGCACGGTCAGCCCGTCGGCGTCGTTGATGATCCGGATGGGCCGGCTCTCGGAGCGTTTCGCCAAGATGCGCCAGCAGCGTCAGTGACGCGACGCCGGCCTACCGGGTGTGCAGCGGGCTGACGTCGACCACCAGCCAGCGGCCGTCGGTCTTGGTCAGCGTCACCCGCAGGGCCAGCACCGCGCTGTCGGGCGGATTGCCCGGCGAGTTCTGCGTGCTGCGCAGCACCACCGCCACGCTCGCCGCCGCCGGGCCGATCGCCTCGACACCCGCCGACACCGTGCGCGCCTGCGCCGACACGTTGCGTCCGGCCAGGTCCTGCGCGACGCCGGCGAAATCGGCGCGGAAGCGCTCGGCGCTCTCGGGGGACATCAGGCCGGCGGCCCGGTCGATCGACGCGGTCGGGTTCTGCGGGGTGAAGGTCGCCGAGGCCTCGGCGACGCTGCTCGCGATCCCGGCGACCTCCGTCGTGTCCGCCTGCAGCGTGCGGGCCGGGATCGTCCACTGGGTGTAGCCGACCACCGCGGCCGCCACCAGTACCGCGGTGGCGGTGCCGACCACCGCCAACCGCAGGCCGGGCCCGTCGTCGTCGGTGCCCATGGTCACCGCGTCCCGCCGGGCCAGCACGAAGTTGAGGACCACGCCCTCGACGATCAGCAGGCACAGCACCGAGAAGACCGCGACCCACCAGCGCGGCCACGCCAGCGCCACACCGATGTAGGTCAGCGCGACGACGGCGGCCAGCGGGGCCAGCACGTCGAACGCCAGGACGCGTAGCCGGTTCCTCATCGGATCCGCTCCAGCCCGGAGATCGCCAGCTCGCCGTCGACCTCGGCCACGTCCAGCCGCAGCGACCACCGCACCGTCTGGGGCGTCTCGGTGCCGGCGTTCTCGCTGACCGAGGTCGCGATGACCAGCACGGTGTCGGTGCGCGTCGCGAACCCGGTCAGCTCGTCGCCCGCGTCGGGGCCGCCGTCGGGGCTGCGGTCGTCGGGCTGCTCGTGGTGGATCTCCTCCAGCGACACCGAGTTCACCTGGCCGGAGGTGCGCGACTGCAAGGTCTGCACCAGGCGCCGGAACGGCTCCACCGAGGCCTCGAAGTCGACGTTGAGCTGTCCGACCGTGCCTTCGTGCAGCGCGGCCAGGTCGGCATCGACGGTGTCCTTGTTCATGTTGACCAGCACCCCGGTCCATTCGGCGGCGGTCTGCAACACCGCGGTGCGGTGATCGATCTCGGCGGTCTCGGCGCGGTGGCCGCTCCAGATCCACACGCCCACCGCCACGGCGACGACGGCCACCACCCCGAGCACCGCCGACGCGACACCGAAACCGGAGAACACCCCGGTTTCCGGCTGGGGCTCCTGCTCGTCGTCGGGCATGCGCGTGAGAGTACCTGTGCGGCAGCACCGGGAGCCCCGCCGGACTTCTGGCAGGCTGGTGGGGTGACGGTAGAAACAGCAGCGACCCCCGCGACGAACCCGACGACGCTTCGATCCGGACTCGACCTGAGCTACGTCGACACCTCGGCCCGCCCGCAGGACGACCTGTTCGGTCACGTCAACGGCCGTTGGCTGGCCGAGTACGAGATCCCCGCCGACCGGGCGACCGACGGGGCGTTTCGCACCCTCTACGACCGCGCCGAGGAACAGATCCGCGAGATCATCACCAGCGCCGCGGAGTCGGCAGCCGCGGGATCGACCACGGCCGACCCCGACGCGCAGCGCATCGGCGACCTGTACGCCAGCTTCATGGACGAGCAGACCATCCGCGAACGCGGCCTGGCGCCACTGCTCGACGAACTGGCGGGCATCGATGCCGCCGACTCAGTCGAGGCGCTGGCCGCGGTGATGGGAACCCTGCAGCGCACCGGGGCCGGCGGCGGCACCGGTCTGTACGTCGACACCGACTCCAAGGACTCCAGCCGCTACCTGCTGCACCTGACGCAGTCGGGCATCGGGCTGCCCGACGAGTCCTACTACCGCGAGCCGCAGCACGCCGGCATCCTGGCGGCCTACCCGGACCACATCGCCTCGATGCTGGCCCTGGTCTTCGGCGGCCCGGCCGGTGACCATGCCGCCACCGCGGCGGCGATCGTCGCGCTGGAGACCAAGATCGCCGCGGCGCACTGGGACGTCGTCAAACGCCGCGACGCCGACCTGACCTACAACCTGCGCCGCCTGTCGGACCTGACCGGTGAGGCGCCGGGCTTCGACTGGACCGGGTGGCTCACCGCGCTGGGCGCGCACCCGGAGCGGGCCGCCGAGGTGGTGGTCCGCCAGCCCGACTTCCTGACCGCGTTCGCCGCGTTGTGGACCTCCGAGCCGCTCGAGGACTGGAAGAACTGGCTGCGCTGGCGCGTCATCCGGGCCCGCGCGTCACTGCTCACCGACGAGCTGGTCGCCGCCGATTTCGAGTTCTACGGGCGCCGGCTGTCGGGCACCGAGGAGATCCGGGCCCGGTGGAAGCGCGGCGTGTCGGTGGTCGAGAGCCTGATGGGCGACGCAGTGGGTCGCCTCTACGTCGAGCGGCACTTCCCGCCGCACGCCAAGGCGCGGATGGACGAGCTGGTGGCCAATCTGCGCGAGGCCTACCGGGTCAGCATCACCGAGCTCGACTGGATGACGCCGCAGACCCGGCAGAAGGCACTGGCCAAGCTCGACAAGTTCACCCCCAAGATCGGCTATCCGCCGAAGTGGCGCGACTACTCGACGCTGGTGATCGACCGCGCCGACCTGTACGGGAACTACCTGCGCGGCTACGCCCTCGAATACGACCGCGACCTGGCCAAGCTGGGCGGCCCGGTGGACCGCGACGAGTGGTTCATGACGCCGCAGACCGTCAACGCCTACTACAACCCCGGGATGAACGAGATCGTCTTCCCGGCCGCGATCCTGCAGCCGCCGTTCTTCGACGCCGAGGCCGACGACGCCGCCAACTACGGGGGTATCGGCGCGGTGATCGGCCACGAGATCGGCCACGGATTCGACGACCAGGGCGCCAAGTACGACGGCGACGGCAACCTGGTGGACTGGTGGACCGACGCCGACCGTGACGAATTCGGCGCCCGCACAAAGGCGTTGATCGAGCAGTACGAGCACTTCGTCCCGCGTGCACTGGCGGGGCAGCACGACGCTCACGTCAACGGCGCCTTCACCGTCGGCGAGAACATCGGCGACCTCGGCGGGCTGTCCATCGCGCTGCTGGCCTACCGGCTCTCGCTGCAGGGTGAGCCGGCCCCGGTGATCGACGGCCTGACGGGTGTGCAGAGAGTTTTCTACGGCTGGGCCCAGGTGTGGCGCACGAAGTCCCGGGAGGCCGAGGCGCTTCGCCGCCTGGCCGTGGATCCGCATTCGCCGCCCGAGTTCCGCTGCAACGGTGTGATCCGCAACATGGACGCGTTCTACGAGGCCTTCGACGTCGACAGCGACGACGCGCTGTATCTCGAACCGCAACGCCGGGTGCGCATCTGGAACTGAGCGACCCGTGTCGGACGTGAACCTGTCCGGCTGCTGAAAGTTCGCTGCCGAACCGCTGGCTCACGTGGACGGGCCACCGGGGCGCTCATAGCCTCGATGGGTAGCAGTTCCTGGTAGCCACATTCACCGGCCGCAATTCGTCGAGCGGCGCCGGCGACCCACCGTCACCGCCGACGGCTGGTTTGCTGTGCGCTGGTTCGGCGCTGCAGAAAGCGATCCGCGCATGTCGATCCGCCCCGCTCTGTCGATCACCGTCGTCCTCGTCGCGACCGTCCTGGCCCCCGGCCTGGCCGTGGCCCACGCCGACCCGAATGATCCTGCGCCCGCGCAGATCTCGGGGGACGGGCAGGTGCGCTCGGAGCAGTCGGCCAGCGTGGCGGGCAGCAAGCCGTGCATGACCAGCGTCGGCACGATGGGCACCTCCGATGTCCGCAGTTCCGACATGGGTGTGCCCCATCAGCTGGCCGAGGAGGCGGGACCCGAGTGGGTGGGGTCCGACGGTTGGCAGGCCCAAGGACTCAGCCGCTCGAACCCGTGGGGCGGCAATTTCGACCCGACCAATACCCACACCGGCCCCGCCTGCAAGCCCGTCACGGCAGGCTCGTTCTCCTAACCGGGCGGTGACCCGTCCCGCAGCAAGGGACTCAGCGCCAGCACCACGGCCCCGAACGCCGCCAGCGGGGCGGCCAGCGGCAGCCACGGCACGTGCAGCGGTATCACCACCACCAGGGCGGCGGCCGCGGCGAACCCCACGGCGGCCAGCAGTGCCGGCGCCGGCGCCCGACCGTCGTTGTGCCGCAACACCAAATAGCCGGCCGCGGACAGCCCGGCCAGTGCGGTGTACATCGGCGCCGGCTCCCCGAGCAGCACCGTGGCCGTGGCCAGCAGCACCGCGATCGTCGCAGCCGCCCGCCACCACACCGACGCCAGCACCGCGATCAGCGCCGCAGCAGCCACCGCCAGCGCCGCCGTGTCGGCACCCGGCGTCGCGGCGGCGACCATCACGATCCCGAACCACAGGGCCCACCACGCCGTCATGACCGGGCGCCTCGCTGGTTGGGCATCAGCGTCATCGCCTGATCCAGGGTCGCCGACTCCGGCCACGCCACGATGTCGACCCCGACGGTGGCCATGTCCCGGTACATGAAGGAGCGCTGCAATCCCCACATGCGTTCCACCAGCGGATCATCGACGTCGGGAATCGGGCATCCCTGCATGATGTCGACCGCGATGACCGCGTGCCCGCGTTTGCGCAGGTCGATCAACGCCAGCGCGAACTCGGTGTCCAGCATGGTCGAGAAGGCCACCACGATCGCCCCGGCCGGGACGGCCGGGCGCGGAGCCAGAGTGCCGGACGCCGTCTCGAAGGTGTCGGCCGCACCCAGCATGGTGTCGAGGATGCGGTAGAACTGCCGCTGCCCGATATCGGCGCCCAGCCAACGGGTCTGGCGTCCACCCAGCGCGACCAGACCGGCGCGGTCGCCGTAGCGCAGTGCGCTCTGCACCACCTGCGCGGCGCCCCGGGCCGCGCGCTCGGTCGCCAGCGTCGCCGGACCTGGTGGCTGCCGATACACGTCGAACAGCACGACCACGTCGGCGGCGCGGTCGGTCAGCCGCTCGGTGACGTGCAGCGCGCCCCGCCGCGCACTGACCGGCCAGTTCACTGTTCTGAGTTGGTCTCCGGGCACGTAGGGACGGATGTCGGCGTACTCGACGCCGGGCCCGATGTGGCGGGTCAGGTGCGTGCCTAGCCGATCGAGCAGCTCGCTGCGCGGAATCGGGGTCGACTGCGCGAACGCCACCGGGAACACGAACACCTGTGCGGCGTCGACCACCCCGGTGCCGCGCAGCAGTCCGCCGCGCGCCGACACGCCCACCTCCACCCGGACCGGGTAGCGGCCCCACCGCGCGGCGCTGACCGACACCGTGGCCGGCGTCCCGTCGTCGCACACCTCGAGGTCGGCGTCCGGCAGCGTCGAGAACCGGACCTGCACGGCGCTGCCGTCGTCGGCGTCGGCCGTCAGGGCCACCCGCACCGCATCGCCCTCGAAGCACCGCTGCAGCGACGGGTCCGCGTGCACCCGGACGGTGGGCAGGTGGCGCTGCCACGACAACGAGCACAGCACGCCCAGCAACGGCGCGGCGAACACCACCAGATCCCAGCGCCCGGCCACCAGTGCACCGACCAGCGCCACGCCGGCGCACGCCGCGAGTGTGCGGGTCAACGCCGAGGCACGCCACTGCAGGTCGGCGATGACGGCGTGGTCCGGGTTCATCGGGACTCGTGCGTGCGGGGAACCGGGGTGCGCCGCAGCAGATCCTCGATGATGTCGGCGCCCTGGACCCGCCGCACCCACATCTCCGGCCGCAAGCTGATCCGGTGCGCCATCGTGGACACCGCCAGCGCTTTGACATCCTCGGGCACCACGTAGTCCCGCCCCAGCAGCAGCGCCCGTGCGCGGGCCAGCTGGACCAGGTCGAGCTCGGCGCGCGGACTCACCCCGACCGACACCTGCGGGTGGTTACGGCTCGCGGCGGCCAACGCGACGATGTACTGCAGCACGTCGTCGTGCACGCTGACCTGTTCCACCGCCTCCTGCATGGCCAGCACATCCTGTGCGTCGACGACCTGCCGGACGGTGGGGTCCGCCGAGCCGCGCTCCAGGCGGCGCCGCAGCATCGTCGTTTCCTCCTGCGCCGTCAGGTATTTCAACTCCAGGCGGATCGCGAAACGGTCGAGCTGTGCCTCGGGCAGCGGATAGGTGCCTTCGTACTCGATGGGGTTGTCGGTGGCCAGCACCAGGAACGGCGCCGGCAGCCGGTGGGTCACGCCGTCGATGCTGACCTGCCGCTCGGCCATCGCTTCCAGCAGCGCCGCCTGGGTCTTGGGCGGGGTGCGGTTGATCTCGTCGCCGAGCAGCAGGTTGGTGAAGACCGGACCCCGGCGGAATTCGAAACGGCCCGAGGTCATGTCGTAGATGGTCGCGCCGAGCAGGTCGGCGGGCAGCAGGTCGGGGGTGAACTGCACGCGCGTGAAGTCCAGCCCGAGCGCCGCGGCGAAGGACTTCGCGATCAGGGTCTTGCCCAGCCCCGGTAGGTCCTCCACCAGGATGTGGCCGCGCGCGAGCACGGTGGTCAGGATCAGGTTGAGCGCAGCCCGTTTACCGACGACCACCTCGGAGATCTCGTCGAGCACGGCTTCGCATCGCGCCGTGGTGGTTGCCAGTGTGTTCACAGTTGCTCCAGACGTCGGAGTATCTCGTCGAGGGTGTCCCGCCCGGGGCCGGGCTCCCGGCTCCCGGTCCGGGAGATGTTCTCGGGGTCGACCCACGCCCACAGCTCGGGGCCGAACAGCATCCGGCCGCTGGCCTGAAAAGCTCGTGCGTCCTTTGCTTTCCGCGTTCCCGCCGCAAGCTCGAACTGCCGCGCCAACAGCGGTCGCAGTCGGCGGTCCCAGTCGGCGCGGGTGGACTCCGACCACGAGATCAGTGTCTCGGTGCGCGACAACCACCGTTGCAGCGCCGCATCGGCTCCGTCGGCGGCGGCGTCCTCGGCCTCCTGCGGGGGATGCGACAGCCGCCACCCGGCGGTGAGCACGCCGGCCGCCACGGCCACCCCGGCCGCCGGCACCGCGAGCTGCCGGTCCGCCAGCATCAGGGCCACCAGTTGCGCGGCGACCACCAGCACGGTCCCGCCGATGACGAGTTTGGTCACTGCGCCTCCTGGAGTTCGCGCTGTACCGACCGCAGCGCCACGAGCGCGTCGTCGCGGTGCTGCTCGGTCATGACGTGGCGGCTGAACCTGGCCTCTTCGAACAACTCGACGAGCTCGGCGGCGCTGCCGGCGCGCAGCACTCGGCGTTCCACGGCGCGCGCCAGCACCTCCGACGGGGTGTCGGAGGCACGGGGGCTGGCGTCCGGCGATTTCTCCAGTTCTCTTTCCATCGCGGCATAACAGGCGATGATGGCGTCGCGCGGATCGCGGCTGCGGTCACCGATCTCGGCCAGGCCGAGTTCGGCCGCCCGCGCCAGGTCGGGCGCCCCGGCGCTCGGAGGCTCTGCGACGAGGTGTCCGTCGTCGTCGACCGGCGGTGCCGGCGCGGGCCGGCCGCGGCGGCCGCGGATGCCCGCCACGATCGACAACAGCAACATCGCGATGGTCCCGGCGAGGAAGTACCCGAAAAGGGTGTCGGAGCCCTCTGCGGGCGGGGTGGTTCCGGGGTCGGCGCCGCCGGCATCGTCGGGCGGCGACCCGCCCGCGGCGGCCCCGTCGGCGTCTGGGACGTCGACCTCCCAGCGCTGGAGCAACAGCAGCACAGCCAGCCACACCAGCATCACCACGGCGGCGAAGGCCAACAGGCGCCAGCGCAGCGGCCCGCCGGCACCACCTCTGCGGCGCGGCGGTTCCTCGGTGTGCCCGGCGCGCCGGCGACGCGGTTGGGCGAACACCGCCAGGGTCATGATCGCCAGCGCCACCGCGAACATCGCGACGACCGCGACCGCCGAGCCGCCACCGCGGCCCTCGTCGGGTTGGCGCGGGGGCGGGTCCGGCTGGTCGCCCGGCAGGTAGCCGCGCAGCGCGAGCGCGCTCAGCAGCACCGCAACCAGCACCGCGACCTTGCGCGCCACCGCCTTGCCGTCACCGGGCATCGGCCCACCCTGAACTCAGTGCCGACAGTCACAGGCGGCCATCGGCCTGACCCCATGGTGGCACGGTCACACCGCGCGGGGCGGAACTACCGGGTCAGAACAGCTGGCAGGTCAGAACAGCTGCCAATCGTGGGCGCCGTCCTGCTGGGTGTACCACCCGCCGTCGGTGTTCTTGATGACCACCGGGTCACCGCTGCCGAAGGTGTCGAAGAACCACTGGGCGTTGGCCGGACTGAGGTTGACGCAGCCGTGGCTGACGTTGGAGCTGCCCTGCGAACCCACCGACCAGGGGGCACTGTGCACGAAGATCCCGCTGTTGTCGATGCGGACCGCGTCCTGCACCTTGATCTTGTAGCCCTCGCCGGACGGGTCGTCGACGGGCACCCCGTAGGTCGAGGAGTCCATCACCATGTCGGCGAACTTCTCCAGCACGTAGTAGGTGCCGTTCTTGGTGTCATAGCCGGGCTTGCCCATCGAGACCGGGAAGGTCTTGACCAGCTCACCGTTGATCATGACTTCCATCTCTTTGGTGTTGTTGTCGATGGTCGCGACCTGCGACTCGCCGACGCGGAAGCTGGACTTGGTGCCGGCGGCGTCGATGTTGACCGTGGTGTGGGCCGGCCAGAAGTCCTGCGGACGCCACCGCACCTGCGTGTCGTTGATCCAGTAAAAGCGTCCCGGCACCGGCGGGTTCGACGAGATGTGAATCGCTCCCTCGGCCATCGGACGGTTGGCGATGGGCCGCTGGAAGTTGATGATGATCGGCTTGGCCACGCCGACCAGCGCACCGTCGACCGGGTTGAAGGACGGCGGCACGAACGGCGGTTGACCGACGAACGGGGTGGGGTTCTGCCCGGCGGGGGTGCCCTCCGGGATCGCCATCGGCTGGCCGGGGACCACCGCCAGCGGGTCTGCGGCGGTCGGGCCGCCCGGGGCGGGCAGGCCGACCGGGTTCGGCGGCGGCGGCACTCCGGGGTCCGCAGGCGGCGGAACCGGTGCGATGCCGGGCTGGGCCAGCGCCGACGGCGCGCCCAGGGTCAGCACTGCCACGACGGCGGATGCCATCACCAGGGCCATCGTCCGGACTTTGTTGCGCTGCCGCATAAATACCTCCAGTTCAGCGACTTCCCCCAGTGTGGCACAGCATCAGGCTTCGAAACTCCGTGCCGCGGGCATGCGAGGGCCAGGCCGCAGCCGTGACCTGCAGTGATCATCGCGCGCGGGCCGCCAGACGTTACGCCGAGCGCGACGTAGGCTCGGCGCCATGATCGTGGCGTTCAGCATCAGTCCCTCCGGAGGCGACGACACCGGAGGGGTCGGTGAGGCCGTCGCCGAGGCGGTCCGCGTGGTGCGCGCCTCGGGCCTGCCCAACGAGACGAACGCGATGTTCACCAACATCGAGGGTGAGTGGGACGAGGTGATGGCCGTCGTCAAGCGGGCTGTCGATGTCGTGGCGGCCCGGTCTCCGCGGGTCAGCCTGGTACTCAAAGCCGACATCCGCCCGGGCTACACCGGCCAACTCGAGGCCAAGGTCGCGCGGATCGAAGACGCGCTCGGTTAGGAGCGGACCAACCGGGCGATGGCCGCCGACGCCTCGGCGAGCTTGGCGTCGGCCTCGGCGCCGCCCGCGGCGACCGCGTGGCTCACGCAGTGGCCCAGGTGCTCGTCGAGCAGCCCCAGCGCCACCGACTGCAGCGCGCTGTTGACCGCGCTGATCTGGGTCAGCACGTCGATGCAGTACTTGTCCTCGTCGATCATCTTCGCGATGCCCCGCACCTGCCCCTCGATGCGCCGCAGGCGTCGGGCGTAGTTCTCCTTCTGCGCCGAATAGCCATGCGGGGCTTCGGCTTCGGACGCCCCGGCGTCTACCGGATCAGTCACCCGAGCTCCTTCTGCAGTTGTCTCATCTGTTCGATCTCGGCCTCCTGCGTCGCCACCATCTGGCGGGCCATCGCGATGGCGTCCACGTTGGCGCCGTTGGCGATCTGGGCCTTGGCCATCTCGACGGCTCCCCGGTGGTGGTCGATCATCGACGCCAACCACAGTGTGTCGAACTCGGGGCCGCTCAGCGACCGCAACCGCTCCATCGTCGCGGCGTCGACCATCCCCGGCATCGACGTGTGCGCGGCGTGGCCATCCGCCTCGCCGGCCTCCGGGTTCTCGTTCCACTGCACCAGCAACACGTTGAGCACGTTGATCTCCGGTTGCTGGACTGTGGCGATCTGCTCGGCCAGCGCCTGCACCTGCGGATTGGTGGAACGTTCGGACACCAGCTCCGACAGCTCGATGGCCTGCTTGTGGTGGGTCACCATGTTGGTGGCGAACGCCACGTCGTCGGCGTCGAACCCGGCCGGCTCGCCGGAGATCACCGGCGACTCCAGGGTGCTCTGGCCGGCGCTGTCCCCCTCCGGCGCCGAACCGCCGCACCCGACGGGCGTCAACAGCACCAGCGCGACGCAGACCCGCGCGATCATCCGTCTCATGCAGACAGCGTACAAGTACCCCGCGGGGGTATCGTCATCGGTTTTGTCGCGGCAAATGCCAGGCGCATAATCGAGGCCATGCCCGCAGACCCCACCCAGGCCAGCCCCGACATCAAGCCGCGCAGCCGCGACGTCACCGACGGTCTCGAGAAGGCCGCGGCCCGCGGCATGCTGCGCGCGGTGGGGATGGGCGACGACGACTGGGCCAAACCGCAGATCGGTGTCGGCTCGTCGTGGAACGAGATCACCCCGTGCAACATGTCACTGCAGCGGCTGGCCCAGTCCGTCAAGGCCGGTGTGCGCGAAGCCGACGGCTTCCCGCTCGAGTTCGGCACCATCTCGGTCTCCGACGGCATCTCGATGGGCCACGAGGGCATGCACTTCTCACTGGTGTCCCGCGAGGTGATCGCCGACAGCGTCGAGACCGTGGTGCAGGCCGAACGCCTCGACGGCACGGTGCTGCTGGCCGGCTGCGACAAGTCCATCCCCGGCATGCTGATGGCCGCGGCGCGCCTGGACCTGGCCTCGGTGTTCTTCTACAACGGCTCGATCATGCCCGGCGTCGCCAAGCTCACCGACGGCAGTGAGAAGGAAGTCACCATCATCGACGCCTTCGAAGCCGTCGGCGCCTGCGCACGCGGCCTGATGTCCCGGGAGGACGTCGGCATCATCGAGCGCGCGATCTGTCCCGGCGAGGGCGCGTGCGGTGGCATGTACACCGCCAACACCATGGCCTCCGCGGCCGAAGCGCTCGGAATGTCGCTGCCGGGCAGCGCATCTCCGGTCGCGGTCGACAGACGTCGGGACGAGTACGCACGCCGGTCCGGTGCGGCCGTGGTCGAGATGCTGCGCCGCGGCATCACCGCCCGCGACATCCTGACCAAGGAGGCCTTCGAGAACGCGATCGCGGTGGTGATGGCCTTCGGCGGATCCACCAACGCCGTGCTGCACCTGCTGGCCATCGCCTACGAGGCCAATGTCAAACTGGCGCTGGAGGACTTCACCCGCATCGGGCAGAAGGTGCCGCACCTGGCCGACGTCAAACCGTTCGGCCGGCACGTGATGAAGCACGTCGACGAGATCGGCGGGGTGCCCGTGGTGATGAAAGCCCTGCTGGACGCCGGTCTGCTGCACGGGGATTGCCTGACCGTCACCGGTCAGACGATGGCCGAGAACCTGGCCCACATCGAGCCGCCGGATCCCGACGGCAAGGTGCTGCGGGCGATGACCAACCCGATCCACCCCACCGGCGGCATCACCATCCTGCACGGCTCGCTGGCGCCCGAGGGCGCGGTGGTCAAGTCCGCCGGATTCGACTCCGATGTGTTCGAAGGCACCGCACGGGTTTTCGAGCGGGAGCGGGCCGCGCTGGACGCGCTCGAAGACGGCACCATCACCCACGGCGACGTGGTCGTCATCCGCTATGAGGGCCCCAAGGGCGGTCCCGGCATGCGCGAGATGCTCGCCATCACCGGCGCGATCAAGGGCGCCGGCCTCGGCAAGGACGTGCTGTTGATGACCGACGGCCGGTTCTCCGGCGGCACCACCGGTCTGTGCGTCGGCCACATCGCCCCGGAGGCCGTCGACGGCGGGCCGATCGCGTTCGTCCGTGACGGTGACCGGATTCGCCTCGACGTCGCCAACGGCACGCTCGACATCCTGGTCGACGCCGACGAGTTCGACGCGCGCAAAGCCGGTTTCGAGCCGCTGCCACCGCGCTACACCACCGGCGTGCTGGCCAAGTACACCAAGCTGGTGGGTTCGGCGGCGGTCGGCGCGGTCTGCACCTAGACGTAGGGAAGCGCCGGCTCGCCGAGCGTCCGGTGACGGCTGCGCCTGTGACGTCACAATTTCCTCTCTGAATCCCCCTGCTGACAGCTCTTAGAATGGCGCCGTACCCCATGGTTTCGGCGTCAGGAGGTGAGGGGTTTGGCCACGGCGTTCCCCGATGCCGCGGTGCTGGAACGCGCGCTGGACCTGGCGGCCCATGCCCCGTCGGCGCGCAACGCGCAGCCGTGGCGGTGGCACGTCGACCGGCGGGGCGTGCAGCTGTTCGCCGACTGGGAGCGCCGCCTCGGTGACAGCGACTCCGACCGCCGCGATGTGGTGCTCAGCTGCGGCGCCGTCCTGCACCACTGCGCAGTCGCGCTGGCGGCCGCGGGCTGGTCGAGTCGGATCCATCGGTTCCCCGACGCACGTCCGTCCCCCGGCGATGACGGCCTGCTGGCGACCATCGAGCTGGAGCGACGCGCGCCGGGCAGCTTGGAGCTGGCGGAGGCCATCGTCCGGCGGCGCGCCGACCGCCGGCCCTACGCCGGTGCGCTGCCCCCGGGCACGATCGAGCTGCTCGTGCTCCGCGCGGAACGTTTCGGCGTCCACCTGGCGGTGGTGCCGACGGTGCGGTGGGCCCGCCTCGGTGACACCGAGTTCGCGCTGCGCTACGGCGACGACAGGCCGGGGCACCCGGGCGACGACGCCACCATGCTGGTGCTGGCGACCGCCACCGACACTGACGCGGACCGGTTACGCGCCGGGGAGGCGCTCAGTGACCTGACGCTGTCGGCCTCCGCCCTCGGGCTGGCCTCGTGTCCGCTGACCGAGCCGCTCCGCGATGCCCGTAACCGGCTCGCCCTGGCCTGTGAGGTGTTCGACGGCGAGGCCTATCCGCAGGCGCTGTTGCGGCTCGGGCGGGCGTCCGGGGACCCCCTGCCACCGATGAAGCGACGATCCGTCGCGGAGACGACGACGTTTCACCTGAACTGAGGCATCACGAACGCTTGACCTGGAGCACTCTCTTGCGCAGCCCCTTGGTGGCGGTGTCCATCAGGCCCTGCGCACCCTTGCGGATCAGGAAACCGGGCAGTGGCACGGTGGTGTCGACCGTCAGTTCCAGGCGCACCCGCGTTCCGTCGCGGTCGGGCACCAAGGTGTAGCGGCCGTCCTGCGCCCGCTGCTGTTTGGAACTGACCAGGGTCCAGCTGACCCCGTCGTCGTGCACCTCGTAGTCGAGGATCTGCTCGTCGCTGACGCCGACGATCTTGACGACCTGGCGGGACCGCTTCGGCCTGCCCTGCTCGTCGCGCTCGAGGACCTCGACCCGCTCGTGGGCCGACGACCAGTCCGGCAGGGTCTCGATGTCGAACAGCACCGCGAGAATTTCGTCCGAGGTGGCCTCGATGACGATCTCGCGGGACTCGGTGATGGCCATGGCGGGCAGATTAGCCCGATTGCCGCTGGTTGAAACAGCGGTCAGGGCCGACCGGTGACCTGCGGAGGCTGCGGTCTCCCACCCGCGGCGTCCACGGCCATCTTCTCGATGCGCCGCAACGCCGTCGCCAGCACCGGCAGATACGCCGGCCCCCACACCGGGGCGCTCATCCAGGCCCGGCACCGCTGCCCGCCCGGTTCGACGCCGTGGCGGGTGGCCGGCACGCCCGCGACCCGCCAGCCCCACATCCGGCCGGGATCGAGTTCACTGATGGTGAAGGGCAACGGGACCCCGACGGGCGTCCACACCCGCCCGGTCGCGCCCAGTTCGAAACCGGCGCCGTCGAGCGTGGCTCCGGTGACCGTCGGACCCCACTGCGGCCAGGCCTCGAGGTCGACGAGGATCTGCCACACCGTGTCCGCGGGCGCCTCGATGTCCCTGCTGACCGTCCACATGCGCGGGGGCATACCCGAACGCGCCGCTGCCGGAAACCTGCTAGCTCGGCTGCGAGACGAGCGCGATCGCGAAACCGTCCCAGCCCTTGGTGCCGACGGTCTGGATGGCGGCGGTGTCGAGCCGAGGGTGCGCACCCATCATCTCGAGCATGTCGCGCACGGCGCGGGCCTGCTGGTCGTCCGGTCGGGGCTCGAGCACCCGGCCGTTGCGGGCGATGTTGTCGACGACGATGACCGTGCCCGGTGCGCCCAGCTGGATCGCCCATTCCACATAGGCGACGTTGTTCTCCTTGTCGGCGTCGATGAAGACCAACCCGAAGGGTTCGCCGCCCTGCAGGGTGGGCAGGGTGTCCAGCGCCGCACCGACGGCGATCTCGACGCGGTCGGAGACGCCGGCGCGCTCGAGGTTGGCGCGGGCCACTTCGGCGTGGGCCGGCTCGAATTCCAGTGTGACCACCGCGCCGTCGGGGCCGACGGCTCGCGCCAGCGCGATGGTGCTGTACCCGGCCAGCGTGCCGATCTCCAGCACCCGCCGGGCGCCGGCCATGCGCACCAGCAGCGACAGCAGTTTGGCGTGCTGAGCGGACACCTCGATCGGCGGCATGCCCGCGGCGTCGGCCGCCTCGCGCGCCCCGCGCAACGCGTCGTCCTCGGTGTACAGCAGCCGGGTGAGCAGATCGTCGAACGCGGCCCAGTCAGGCATCCGGTCAGGGGTGGTCACACTCCCGACGCTACGTGACCCGCTCCTGGGCGTAGACCACGCGCAGGACATGGGCCACCTCGGCGCCCATGACCGCACCGGCCAGCTCGCTGAACGTCGCAACGAACGCCGGACCGTGCGGCGGGTCAGCGTCGCAGAGGTGGTGGGCAATCTCGTGTAGCACCACCAGTTCTCGCAAGGCCCAGCCGCTGCGCTGGTCGGGCACGGCGACCACCGCGCCGTCTTCGGCGCGCTCGTAGTGCGCTGCGCCCACGCCTCGCCGCGGCCGCACCCGCAGCGGGGCGGCATCCGGCCATCGTCGTCGTACCGCGGGGTGGGCCAGCACGTCGTCGACGTAGGTCTGCACGGCGGCCGCGGACGCGAACCTCGCCTCGGGCGGCAGCGTCAGCGCCGTACCGAAGAATTCCACGACGGGGTTGTTGCGTTCGGCAGCGCGGTCGAACATGGTCCGCACGAATTGTTCTGCGGCATAGACCTTTGCGCGCTGGCTGTCGCGGCTCACCGTTCCAGCGCCGAGCGCGCTCCCGCCAGCTCGCCGTCCCCGCCCAGCTTGGCGCGGCGTCCGGCCCGGTCCCCCGCCCGCCGGGCCGCCGACGAGTAACCCGCCGTCGCGCTGGTCGCGCGCCACGTCCCGCGCGCCTTCGACGTCTGCCGGTAGTAGTCCTTGAGCTCGAGGTCCTTGTTGCGCAACGCGATCGCCGTACCGGGGTGGCGGGCAGGGCTTGCGGTGGCTTCCTGGCGGGCCTGTTCGCGCGCCTCGGCGAGCCGTTGGCCGACCCGCGCCCCGAACGCGAGCTGGAAGTTGATGCGCGCGGTGATCGTGGGTGTCGGCCGGTGCGCGCCGGAGGCGATGTACTCGTTGGACGCCCGCACCATCTGCAGCACCAGGCTGCTGTACAACGCCTGCGTCGCGTCGATGTCCTCGGCGAAGCCGTAGGCGTACACGAACGTCGAATTCGACGCGATGTCACACTTGACGTCGTTGGCCGCGGCGATCAGCACGAACAGCTGCACATAGGTACGCAGGCCCCGCGCACCCGCCTCCCCGATGGTGACCGTGCGCTGCACGGGGGTCTGCGCCGCGGTGCGTTGCGCGCCGTGGCTGCGCGCCACGGCGAGGTCGATCGACGTCGCGGTGGCCAGCCGTTGCGCGGCCGCCATGAACGCCTCGGCCTCGTGCGGGTTGTCGGTGCCCTCGGCCTGGCGCAACAGCGCGGCGATCCGGGCCAGCATCTTCTCGTCGGTACTCATGACGACGACCGTAGGGCTCGGCTGAGACATCTCATCGTCGGGCCGACTCTCCTATCCCCACAACCGAATTCATCCACAGGTCACTTGCCGACGAACTCGTCGAGTGTCGCGACGACCTGCGGCGAGAGCGGCTCCTTGCTGGCGTAGTTGGCGATGCTGTCGCTCGGGTCGTCGCGCAGCACGTGATTCACGCCGGTCAGTTCGACGAGTGTGAGGTCGGTGTGGCTCAGCGCGTCGGCCAGCGGGCGGATCGCGTCGCAGCGGGCCTGGCTGTCGGCGTCCGAACACGTCAGCAGCACCGGTGTGCCCGGCGGTACCTCGGCCGCCAGGGCCAGCGGGTCGATCTTGTCGGCTTCGGCCACCGCGGCGACATTGCCGGCGTTGACGATCGCGGTCAGCCCGTCGGGCAGGTCCTCGGGCACCGTGCCGGTGGCGCGGATCTGCTCGACGGCCGACCGCCAGGTGGCCATCGTCTCCGGCGCCCCGTCGGCCTCGACGCGTGCGGTGATGATGTCGAGGTAGCGGCCCGGCAGCGGCTGGAAGAGCCCCAGGGAGTGGACCTTCGGAGCCTGTGCCCCGTCGTCGCCGGCCAGCGTCATCGCGTGGATGGCACCCTCGCCCAGCCCGTAGACCGACAGCCGTTCGGTGCCAGGCTGTGCAGCCAGGAACGTCGCCGCCGCGCGGGCGCCGGTGGTGTAGACGGCACTGACCACCGCGGCCGGATCCGCCGCATAGCGGCCCAGCCCGGTGCGGCCGGTCCCGACCTTGTCGTAGCGCAGGCTCGCCACCTCGCGCTCGGAGAGCAGCTCGGCGAGCTGGCGCATGTTGCCGATCGGGCCGGCGACCTGGTTGTCGCCGTTGCGGTCGGTGTTGCCGCTCTCGGAGATCAGCAGCACGGCCGGTCCCGGATCGTCGCCGCGGTGCCGGTAGGTGCCGTGCACGGTCAGCCCGTCGGCGTCGAACGTCACCTCCTCGTCGGTCCAGCCGGCCCCGGCCGGTCCGTCCGACGAACACCCCGTCACGGCTGTCCAGACGACAGCCGAGACCATCAGCGCGGCAAGCGCTTTCACAACTGCGACTCGATCCAGGCGGTCACGTCGTCGAGCACCACGACCTGTTCGGGCTCGTTGAACACCTCGTGGTACAGCCCCGGGTAGACCTTCAGGGCGACATCGGTCGAGCCGACACACTCGACCAGGCGCCTGCTGCCCTGCACCGGGATCAGACGGTCCTGCTCGCCGTGCACCACCAGCAGCGGCGCGGTGAGCGCGGCGGCGCGGTGCGGCATCGTCTCGCCGACTCCGATCAACGCGCGCGCGACGCCGGCGGGCAGCCTGCCGTGGTGCACCAGCGGATCGGCTTCGTAGGCGGCGACCACCTGCGGATCACGCGACACGGCGTCGGCGGGCAGATCCTGCACCGGCAGACTCGGCGCCAACCGCCCGACGAGCTTGGCCAGCGCCACCTTCACCGCGGGCTCCGACGCGGCGGCGTCGACGGCCGGGCCCGACAGCACCATCGCGTGGTAGTCGTCGGGCCGGTCGGTGCCGTAGGCGAACACGATCGCCCCGCCCATGCTGTGGCCGACCACCACGCGCGGCAGGTTCGGGTGCGCGCGGGCCGCGATTCCGACGAGGGTGTGGAAGTCCGCGGTGTACTCGGAGATGTCGCGCAGATAGACCCGCTTGCCGCCGGAGCGCCCGTGCCCGCGGTGATCGAGCGCGTAGGTGATCAGGCCGGCGGCTGCGAACCGTGCGGCGACGTGGTCGTAGCGGCGGGCGTGTTCGGCGTACCCGTGGGCGAGGATGGCCACCCCGCGGGGTGTGCTCCCGGACTCGGGATCCGGGGTCCACACGTCGTAGACGATCGGTACTGCACCGACGCCGTCGAATCTGTGTTCGCTGTGGTTGACGGCCATTCCGGGAAGCCTATCGGGCCGCCGCCGCCCGGGCCGTTCTCGGGCACTCTCGTTTGTCGGTCGGCTTGCGTAAGCTGCACAACGTGACCGTTTCGGCAGTTCACGACACCAGTACCGAAGACGCCTTCCTCGCCGAGGCCCAGCAGTACCGGCGCGAGTTGCTCGCGCACTGTTACCGGATGACCGGCTCGCTGCACGACGCCGAGGACCTGGTGCAGGAGACCTACCTGCGCGCGTGGAAATCGTTCGCGAACTTCCAGGGCAGGTCCTCGGTGCGGACCTGGCTGTACCGCATCGCCACCAACACCTGCCTGACCGCGCTCGACGGGCGCCAGCGCCGGCCGCTGCCCAGCGGCCTCGGTCAGCCGGCGGCCGACCCGACCGGAGAGATCTTCGATCGGCACGAGATCACCTGGCTGGAACCGCTGCCCGACGCGCCCCGCGAGGACCCGTCGGACCCGTCGGTGATCGCCGAGTCCCGCGAGTCCGTGCGGCTGGCCTTCATCGCTGCGCTGCAACATCTTTCACCGCGGCAACGGGCCGTGCTGGTGTTGCGGGAGGTGCTGCAGTGGAAGGCCGCCGAGGTCGGCGAGGCGATCGGCGCGTCCACGGCGGCGGTCAACAGCCTGCTGCAACGGGCTCGCGCCCAGCTCGACGAGGTCCGGCCCGAACTGGACAGCCCGCGCCTGGAGCCCGAGAGCCCCGAGGTCGCCGACCTGCTGGCGCGCTACACCTCGGCGTTCGCGGACTACGACATCGACCGGCTGGTCGAGTTGTTCACCGCCGACGCCGTGTGGGAGATGCCCCCGTTCGACACCTGGTACCGGAGCCCCGCCGACATCGTCACGCTGTCGAAGACGCACTGCCCGGCCGAGAACCCCGGCGACATGCGCTTCCTGCTGACCACCGCCAACGGTCAGCCCGCAGCGGCGATGTACATGCGCAATCCGCAGACCGGTCGCCACGAGGCGTTCCAGCTGCACGTGCTCGACGTCCGCCCGAACGGCATCGCCCACGTGGTGGCGTTCAAAGAGGACCGCTTCTTCGCCAAGTTCGGACTGCCCGAGGTACTCAACGCTCCGTAGCGGCCAACCGGTGCAGGATCGTCTCGAGCACCGCCCCGAAGACGCGCTGTTGCCGCGCGGACAGCCCGTCGAACATCACCGAGCGCACCAGTTCGGCGTGTCCCGGCGCGGCCGCCGACAGTGCCGCCGCGCCCGCGGTCGTGATCGTCACCGTGGCGCCCCGCCGGTCGTCGGCGTCGCCGTGCCGCTCGGTCAGCCCGCGCTCCCGCATCCGGCGCAGCTGGTGGGACAGCCGGCTCTGCTCCCAGCCGATCAGCCGCGCCAGGTCGGTGATGCGCATCGGCCCCCGCTCCGACAGCACGACCAGCACGTCGTAGTCGGACAGCGACAGCCCGCAGTCGGATTGCAGCTGCCGGGCCATTGCGGCCCGCAACCGGTCGGTCACCAGCAGGTAGTCGCGCCAGACCTGCTGCTGCTCGTCGCTGAGCCATCGCACGGCCCCACCCTACCGGAATACATGATGCGTCATGCATGTTGTCGGCGGTAGTCCCGCCACCTAGGCTGACAACGACTCCCGAGGAGTGATCGCATGACCGCCACCCGCAGCTACGTCGACGTCCGGCGCGCCGGGGACCGCGCCACCACCGGGATCGACTGGCTCGACTCCAAGCACTCGTTCTCGTTCGGCCACCACTACGAACCCGACAACACCCATCACGGACTGTTGCTGGTCAACAACGACGACATGGTGGCGCCGGGCACGGGTTTCGACACCCACCCGCACCGCGACATGGAGATCGTCACCTGGGTGCTGCGCGGGTCGCTCGTGCACCAGGACTCCACCGGCAACTCGGGGGTGATCTACCCCGGGCTGGCCCAGCGGATGTCGGCCGGGCGCGGGATCCTGCACTCGGAGAAGAACGACTCCTGGACGCTGACCGGCGAGCAATCCCACAGTGAGCCCGTGCATTTCGTGCAGATGTGGGTGGTGCCCGACGAGTCCGGTTCGACGCCGGGCTACCAGCAGCTCGAGATCGACGACGACCTGCTGGCCGGGCGGCTGGTGACGATCGCCTCGGGCATGCCGGCCCACCGCGACGCCGCCGCCATCACCATCGGCAACCGGCATGCGGCGCTGCACGGCGCGCGGCTGCACCCGGGCCAGAGCGTCGAGCTTCCCGAGGCGCGCTACCTGCACCTGTTCATCGCGCGCGGCCGAGTCGACTTGGAGGGCGCCGGCGCACTCGACGAAGGGGACGCGGTGCGGTTCACCGGTTCGGGCGGTCAGCGGGTCACCGCCTCCGAGCCGGCCGAGATCCTGATTTGGGAGATGCATGCCGGTATCGGTGCGGCGTAACGGTTTTGCGGCGCTGGCGCTCAGCGCGTCGGTGCTCGCGGGGTGCGCGCAGTCCCCGGCGCCCGAACCGGAATCGACGCGCGCCGGCAGCCCCAGCAGCCCCGCGGGCCCGCCCGTGCAGAACACCGTCGACACCGAGGCGGTCACCGTCGACGTTCCCGCCGACCTGGCCGCGGCGCCGTTCGACGAGCCGCGCCAGGCGGTGGTCCCGCGCGGCTGGTCGATGTCGGTGTGGGCCCGCACTCCCCGGCCAAGGCTGGCGGCGTGGGCGCCCGACGGCACCCTGCTGGTCTCGGCGCCCAGCGCCGGCACCGTTGCGCGGTTCACCGCCGACGGCGCGGCCGCCGGCGACGGTGTGTTGCTCGAGGACCTGGACCAGCCGCACGGGCTGGCGTTCGACGGACCGACGCTCTACGTCGCGGAGAGCGACGAGATCGTCGCCTACGACTACGCCGACGGGCCGCGACCGGGCGCCGGATCATCGCCGGCGGCCTCCCCGACGCCGAGAGTCCCGAGCTGCGCGGCGCGTATGCCCACGCGCTGAAGAGCGTCACCGTCGGCCCCGATGGTGCGGTGTACTTCTCGATCGGTTCTACCGGCAACATCTCCGCAGCGGACCGCAGCGCCGATCCGCCCCGCGCGACGATCATGCGGATCCCGCCGGGCGGCGGCCCCGCAGAGCCGTTCGCGACCGGGGTGCGCAACGGCACCGGACTGGCGGCCGCACCGGATGGTTCGATCTGGACGGCGGTCAACGGCCGCGACAACGTCGCGTTCCCCGAGCCCGGCCCGTCCTACGGCGAGGTGCTCGAGGACTACGTCGATGATCACCCACCCGAACAGATCGCGCGCCTGACCCCCGGACGCGAACTGGGCTGGCCCTACTGCAACTCCGACGGCGGCCCGGCCGATCTGCCGTTCATCCGGGACGTGCAGACCAACCCCGACGGCGAGGCGATGGACTGCGCCGCGCTGCCACCGGTGGAGCAGTCGATGGGCGCGCACTCGGCACCGCTGGGCATGGCCTTCGTCGACGGCGCGCTTCCCGAACCCTTCGCCCGCGGCGCGCTGATCGGCGTGCACGGCTCGTGGAACCGGCAACCGCCGCGACCGCCCGAGGTGTCCTTCTACCCGTGGCGCGACGGCACGCTCGGCGGCCAGCAGACCCTGGTCGGGGGTTTCCAGGCCGATGACGGTTCGCGATGGGGCCGGCCGGTGGCCGCTGTCGCCGGTCCGGATGGCGCCGTCTACATCACCGACGACAGCGCCGACGCGATCTACCGGTTGACGCCTCCGGCGTGACCCCGCAGGCCGTTTGCTGAAAGGCCTCCCCGGCTTCGGCGGACCGTTCTGACATCAGGCTCCGCGAGAATCCCAGCTGTCACTTTGGTCTCGTACGCCTCACGCTCCTGGCTTTTCCGCTGACGTGCAGTGATTCACGTGAAACAATTTCGACACCGGGGAGTGATCAAAGTTGACAGAGTGATTATTGGGATTACGGTTGATGTGCCGACAGACTTTGCTGTTGCCATCACTTGAGGAGTCCCGGTGGGTGGAATCGCCGTCACCTCGCGACGCGTCGCCGCCGTCGTCCGGGTACTCGGCGCCGTCATCGCCCTCACCGTCGCGCAGCTGGGGACCGCGCCGGTCGCCGCCGCGGCCGACGCGCGGGAGTTGCTGGCCGCGGCGATCGCCAACACCCGTGGCTCCTACCTGGTGTACAACTTCGGCTCGGGGTTCCCTGCGCCGATGCGCAACGCGGGGGGCAACTGGTATGAGCTGAACAACGGCGGGCGGCTGATGATCATCAAGGCCGCCTCCCAGCGGTTGGCCCCGCGGTTGCTGGCCGATTCCCACACCGGTTATCAGGCGCGCTGCGAGCGGGATCCGCGGGCACGCACATCGGAAGGTCTCTGGCAGGCCTCCGAGATCTACTCGCCGCACCAGGCCTGGCAGGCCCTCGGGCAGCCGACCATCGCGATCAACGCGAACTTCTTCGACGTCCGGGGCCAGCAGGGCGGCTCCTGGAAGACCACCGGGTGCAGTTCCCCACTCGGCGCCTACGTCGACAACACCGGAGCCCTGGGCCGTACCAACACCAAGGTCACCGGCACATTGGCCTACGCAGGCAAGCAGGGGCTCTCGGGCGGCAACGAGAACTGGATGGCGCTGTCGACGATGATCCTGCCGGTCAGGGGCGCGCCGTTCGTGGTGGCCCCGAAAACGCCTGAGGATTACGACGCCGCGACGCCGGTGATCACCGGCCTGATCGACAAGGGCACCCGCTTCGTCGCGGTGGCCGGCATCGGACTGCTGGCCCCCGGCGACACCGGCCAACTCAACGACCCCGGCCCCAGCGCCGCCCGCACGGCGCTGGGCTATGTCCGCGATCGCGACGAGATGTACGTGTTCCAGGGCGGCAACTACACCCCGGACCAGATCCAGGATCTGTACCGGGGACTGGGCAGTGACACCGCGGTACTGCTCGACGGCGGGGGCTCGTCGGCGATCGTGCTCCGCCGCGACACCGGCGGCATGTGGGCCGGCGCCGGTTCGCCGCGCGGATCCTGCGACACGATGGCCGTGCTGTGCGACTCGCGCGAACGCGCGCAACCGGCCTGGCTGGCGTTCAACTAGACAGGGTCGCCAGCGCACTGCGTGCGGCCGACCGCGTCGCCCCGACGTAGCTCGCACCGAACAGCGCGACGTGGGCCAGCAGTGGATACAACTGGTGCAGTCCGGTCCGGTCGCGCCACCCGGCGCGCAGCCGGAACACGCTCTGGTACCCGGTCAGGACGGCCTCGAGGTGCGGACACCCGAACAGGGCCAGCATCGCCAGGTCGGTCTCCCGGTGACCGCCGTGGGCGGCGGGGTCGATCAGCACGACCCCGTCCGGAGTCCACATGACATTGCCGGCCCACAGGTCGCCGTGCAGCCGGCACGCGACGTCGTCGTCGTCGAAATCGCCTGCTCGACAACGGGCGACGACCTGCGCCACGGTGCGCGCGGTCTCGGTGTCGAGCCGCGGCCCGGCAACTTCGGCCATCGGCGACAGCCGGTGCTCGGCGTAGAACCGGCCCCACGACGTTTCGCGGCAGTAGCTCATCGGCAACGGGTGTTGCAGCGGGCCGAAGAAACCGGTCGTCCCCGTCCAGTCGGGCGGCGCGGCGCCGAACCCGTCGGCACCCGCGGCATGGGTGTGCGCCAGCCGCGCACCGAACGCGTGGGCGGCCGACGCATCGGGGCCGGCGCTGATCAGGCGCTCCAGCGTCAGGGACCGTTCGTCGACGGCCAGCACCCGCGCGCACGGCACACCACCCTCGGCCCGGGAGAGCCAGTGCAGCCCTGCGGCTTCGCACGCGAAGAAACCCGCGGGCGCATCCGAATGGGCCTTGACGAAGTGCACGGCTGGGTGCGGGCGCCGAGCTACAGCTGCGGCGTCAGGTCGAACGTGGTGATGGTCGACATCCGGGTGATCAGCCAGTCGCCACCGTCCCGCTGCATCGTCAAGCGGTAGGAGAGGTAGCGCAGCGACGGGATGTTCTTGGTCACCGGGCTGGTCGCGACCGAGTTGGTGTACACGATGGCGGTGGCCTCGGTCGGAATGCCCGCGGGTGAAACCGATTCCACGGCCGCGCCCATCACCTGGGTGGAGTTGGTGACCTGCGCCTGCTTGTTCGGTTCGACGATGGCGTCGATGTACCTGCGGTATTCGTCGGCGAAATCTCCGCCCAGGAACACCGTCGCGCGGTCGGCCAGGGTGTTCATGTCCTCGGGGGTGTAGGTCCACAACGCGGTGATCGCCTCGGTCGCGGTGCGGGCGATCTCGAGCTTGGTCGCCACGAGCGCCCGCTGCACCAGGTAGGGCTGCACGGCGGCGCCGGCGAAGGCCGCGGCCGCGACGAACAACACCGCGGCGATCGCGGCCGCGGCGAGCAGGCGCCGACCGGCGGGCCGGTGCTCGACGAGCACGGTCTCGGCTGCGGCGTCCTCGCCGGCGTCCTGCGCTTCCGCGGTTTCCTCGGCGGCGTCGTCGGCGGCCTGCTCGGCCTTGGGCTGGCGCCGGGCCTTCCCGACCGGTGTCTTGGTCTGTTCGGCGGCCGGCGGAGCCTCCTGCACCTCGGCGGCAGCGTCGCCGGCGGTCGGCGGTTCGCTGCGCCGCCTGCGGCGGAACAGCCCGCGGCGCGGCCGGTCCGGAGCGGGTGACGGCTCGCCGGTGGTCAGATCACCTGGACCAGGTTGCTGATCTTCCACTGCTGTCCTTCCCTGATCGTGGTGGCGATCCAGCGGCTGCCGCTCTCGATGGTGGTCTGGCCGTCCGGCATGGTCGAGGAGACCTTGGTGGCGATCAGGACGTCGGCACTGCCGTCGTCGTTCCAGCGCTGCAGACCGGCCTCGAGCACTTCACCGGTGGACGGCTCCGAGCGGGCCACCTGCACCAGAATCTCGTTGAGCTTGTCGTTGAAGTTCTTCGCGAACTCCCCGGTGGCCTCCGCGGCGACCCGGTCGGCGTAGGCGTTGGCGTTGAACGGGTCGAGGCTGGTGTACATCGTCATGAACTCCCGCGCATAACCCAGCGCCGCCGCCTCCTTGACCTCGGCACGGCGATCGGCTTCCTGACGCACCAGCATGAACGTGCTGGCCCCGATGGCGGCCGCGACCACAATCGCGGTCACGGCGCTGACGAGCGCCAGCCCCCAGCGTCGCGGCGGGCGGGGCGCGACCACGAAGTAGTCGGGGTCGACCGCCTCGCCGACACCGTTCTGGTCGTCGAATCTGCGCCGCGGGCTCACTGGGCCGCCTGACCCATCTGCGGTGCCTTGAGCACCGTCAGGTTGGCCACCCGCCACTGCCCGTCGCCGGACTTCTCGAACTCGACGCGCACCGTCGCGGTGATGAACTTCAGGTCCTCGGCCGTGGCGCCGCGCTGCCCCTGCATGGCCAGCAGCATCGCCGCGCGGTCCGGGGTCAGCGGCGGGTCGGTCAGCACAGCGCTGCTGACCGCCCAGTACTCGTTGGTCGTGGCACCGGCTTGCCGAACGGCGTCTTGCTGGGCGATCAGCCGCTCGCGGTACCCGTCGGTGGTCAGCGACTGCGCCCGGGCGAAATCGTCGTCGATCGACTCGGCGCCGTAGCTGAGCATCTGTTCGACGATGCGCGGGCCCTGCTCGGCGATCTGCGCACGCGCAGCGTCGACCGCCTGCTCCTGCCGGTACACCGCGCCGTACCCGAGGCCGACCGCCGCCACACACAGCACCGCCGCACCGATCAGCACACCGGCGACCAGCCGCCGCATGTCCCGCCGCGGCGGGGTGACGCGGTGAACCTCGGTGCGGGCCAGCAGGTCGGCGAAAGTGCGCTTGCGGCGGTCCCACAGCGGCCAGAGCCAGCCGACGAACAGCGCGACCGTGTCGAGTACATGGGCGAGTTCGCGCGCGGTCAGGCGCGCCAGCCCGACCTCGCGACCCGCCGACCCGGCAGGGCGGCGCACCGCGATGCCGACCAGCGCCCGGCCCAGCGTCCAGCCCGTGGCCACCGGCAGCACCAGCCGGTTGGCCGGCAGCGCGAGCACAGCCAGCGCGAAGCCGACGGTGAACACCCAGCGCGCCCAGCCGTCGGCCGGGGCGCTGAGCGCCAGCAGCGCCATCGTGGCGGCCACGCCCAGCGGGGTGAGCACATCGACGGCCCAGGCACCGGCGCGCGCCGGCCACGAGGCCAATGGTGCGGACTCGGCCGGTTCGTGTTCGGGCGCTGCGGTGCGGTCCAAGACGGTCGTCACGAGGTGACCTGCTCCATCTCAGCGATCCGGTACCTGCCCTCGTCGAACGCCATCGTCGCGCGCAGCCGATACCCGACCTGCTGGTCGGCGGCCTCGGCGTTGGTGATCCGCACGCGCACCGCGACCAGCACGTTGACCGTGCCGTCCTCGTTGTGCCGCTCGACCGCGGCCCGCAGGTCATCGACCTGCACCGTCGCGTTCGCGGCCTCGTAGGCCTCGGCGAGCACGCTGCTGTACAGGCCGGCCTGCACGCCGAACTCGCCCGTCGAACACTCGAGGATCTTGGTCTGGGCGGCGGCCATCGCCGCGGTGTCCGGGGCCTGGGTGGCCGCGATGCACTCCTTGGCTGCGGACAGCGCTGCCTCGTCGGCGCGGGCGATCTCCTCGGCGCGGTCGTTGGCCCGCAGCGCCAAGAAACCACCGACGCCGGCACCGGCGGTGAGAAGCACCAAGAGCACACACACGGTGGTCACCCACCCCCTGCCCAGCCGCGCCGGGCGGCGGGTAACGGGTGGTGGGTTCGATGACGCGTCATCGGCCGTCGGGGCGGGAGTCTCCTCCGGCGCGCTGTCAGCGTCGGCGTCGATGGTGCGGTTCAGCTGGCTGGTGCCAGCATCTCCTTCCATCCGTCGTCTCCTGGGTTGCTCGAGCTGTTCACGTTGTACCGGACGCCGTCCGGTCCGACCACCTCACCGGAGCTCGGGCTGTACGCGGCGGTGGAGCCGGGCGGACCCTGGGCTGGCGTGTAGGTGCACGGGTTGGGCTGTTGCCCGCTGCAGCTGACCGTACCCGAGCCGGGAGCGCTGACCGGATCGCTGGTGGGTGCCAGCCGTTCCGGCGGGGGCAGCTGGTCGGCGGGCAGCGGGTTCATCCCGTTGTTGATCGACGGCGCGGGCACCACCCGGCCCGGGTCGACCCCCTGGTCGCAGCGCGCGCCGGGCGCGGGGCAGGACAGGATCTGGTTGGGGTTGCCGTACCACGGGTTGGTGCCCAGCGGAACATAGGGCTCGTCGCTGCGGCACTCCGCCGGAGTGGCGGCCCGCTTGCCGGGCACGTCGGCGCACGGGTAGTTGCGCGCGCCGCGAACGACGTTGCCCTGGAAGTCCTTCGGGATCTTGCAGTAGGTGCCCGACGGGATCGGCGCGGTGCTGGTGTCGGCGGGCGAGCGCCACTCCGAGGCCGGCAGGAAGCCCGTCATGCACGGCGGCGGCTGGTTGATCGACAGACCGAAGTGCAGCAGGCCGCCGTCTTCGAAGATGGAGCCCATCTGCAGCAGCGACGCGCCCTGCGGGTAGATCACCAGGGTCTGTTCGACGCCCTTGTTGTAGCGCTTGAGCATGTCGGTCACCACGGCCAGGTTGGCCAGGGTCTGCGGCAGCGCTTCTCGCACGTCGCTGAACACCGTGGTGACCTGGTCGAGCGTCGGCGCAGCCTGCGACAGCCCGCTGCGCAGTGCAGCGTCCTGCGCGGCGGCCTGCGCGGCGATGGTGTTCAGGTTGCGCGACCACTGCCCGATGGCATCGCCGGAGTCGACCTGACTCTGCAGGATCGGCGCCGAATTGTTGATGATGTCGGTGACCTGCGGCAGGTTGTCGCGGAAGCCCTCGGCGATGTTGCTCGTCGAGTCCACCAGTCGTTGCAGTGCCGGGCCCAGCCCGCCGACCGCTTCGGACGTCTCAGTCAGCAACACGTCGATCTTCTCCGCCGGCAGCACCTCCAGGCCTCTGTTGGCGGCGTCGAGCGCGGGTCCGACCGGGGCCGGCACGGTGCTGTCGGTGATCGTCTGACCGGGGTCCAGGAACGGCGCCCCGTCGCTGTGCGGAACCAGGTCGAGGTACTGCTCACCGATGGCCGACACCGAGTGCACGTTGGCGGTTACGTCGACCGGGATCTTGTACTCCATGTCGATGCTCATCGTCGCCCGGGCGCCGGTCTCGGTCGGTTCGACCGAGGTCACCTTCCCGATCTGGGTGCCCCGGTAGGTCACGTTGGCGGTTTCGTACAAACCGCCCGACCGGGGCAGATCCGCGTGCAGCGTGTACTGGCCGACACCGGCCAGGCTCGGCAGCCGCAGGTAGTACAACCCGAGCACCCCGAGCGCGAGGACCGTCAGGATCGTGAAGATAATCAGCTGAATCTTGACGAAGCGCGTCAGCATCGCTCACTCCCCCCTTTCGATCAGTGGCCCGTTGGGTGCCGAGTTCGGGTTCGGGGTGAACCGGACGTCCGGGATCATCGTGGCCGGGTCGCGGCCCCACGACTGCTCGAGCGCGCGCAGCATGCCCGAGATACCGGTGCCGGAGAAGAACCCGTTGTCGATCGCTGAGAGCGTCAGGTCCACCAGGATCGACACGTTGATGTAGTCGCCCCGGATCGCCTTGGGCACGTTCTCGATGCTGTACGGCGCGGTGAGGAAGACCTTCAGCGCCCCGATCAGATAGGGACCAGCCTTGCCGAGCTCGCGCAGCGGCCGCTGCAGGTTTGCCAGGTTGGTATTGAGATTGTCGCTGGCCGGGGCGAGCATCTCCACGGACGCGTTGCTGATCCGCCCCAGCGATTCCACCGCATCGGCGAACAGGTCCCGGGTCTCCGCGAAATGCTGGATCAGCGGCGGGAACTCGGTGAGCACCGCGTCGAGGGTGTTGTTGCGCTGCGCCACCACCGCGAGCAACCGGTCGGTGTTGTCGATGGCGCGGGTGATGTCGTCGCGCTGCGCGTTGAGCTCGGCGGTGAAGGTGTCGAGCCGGTTGAGGAACGCGCGGATCTGGTCGGCGCGCCCGTTGAGGACGTTGTAGATCTCGGTCTGGATGGTCTCCAGGTTCGACACCCCGCCGCCGTTGAGGATGGTGGCGATGCTGGCCAGCACCCGCTCGGTGGTGGGGAACGCCGACGCATTCTTCAGCGGGATCGTGTCACCGGTTTCGAGCAGCTCCGGCGCGGGGTCGGGCGGTATGTCCAACTGGACGTGCTGGGACCCCAACAGGCTGGTCTGGCCGATCCTGGCCAGCGCGTTGACCGGCAGCTTCACGCTGGGATCGAGGTCCAGCGTCAGGGTGGCCACCCAGTTCTTCAGCTCGATGGCCCGCACCCGGCCGACGTAGACGTCGGCGACGCGCACGCGGCTGTTGACGTTCAGCGCCAGCGTGTCGGGCATCTGCACGTAGATCGTGGTGGCGTCGCCTCCGGTGCCCGGCCCGCCGGGCAGCGGCACGTTCGAAATGCCCTTCCAGGACCCGCACGACGTCAGGACCAGCGCCGCCGCCCCCAAGGCGACGGCCCGCTGAGCCAATGTGCTCCATCTACCCATGGCTCAGCCTCCTGCCTCGGCCGGCAGCAGCGGTCCCGACGGCGCCGCGGGCGCGGCGGGTGCCGGTGCGGCCGGAGTGATCGCCCCGAGCGGGTCGCCCGGGATCACGCCCGGCGCGGGGGCCGGCGGCCCTCCCGGCTGCGGGTACCACGGCGGCGGCAGCGGGTTGTTCTGGTCGAACGCGTTCGGCGGGCCGGGCAGGTTGCCGTTGCGGGTGGTCCCGAATGCCGGCGGTGCCGGTGGCGGCGTGATGTCCGGGCCACCCATCAACTCGGCCAGCGACTCGGGGGTCAGCATGTTCGCGGTGAACGGCTGCACCTCGACGCCCTGCATACCCGGGGCCACGATCCAGCCCGGCTCGTGGTTGCCGTGCGAGAACAGCGTGTCGCGGGAGAAGATGCCGGGCACCGTCGTGTCCTTGTATCCCGGAGGCGGACGCAGCCGCTCCTCGGAGTAGGCGATCTGCTTGGGCAGCGTGTAGGCCGGCTGCAGCTGGTTGGCGCCGAATGGCAGGTAGTTGAACTTGATCGCGTCGAGGATCGGCCCCAGGTACTGCGCGCACAGTTCCGCGGATTCCTGGTAGCCCATCCGGCTGCCCGCCTGAATCGCGCTGCACAGGAACTGCATCGGGTTGGCGAAGTTGTTGATCACCGGCACCGTCACGATGCCGCCGGCGTTCGGCGACGAGATGTTCATCAGGTTGGCCGCGACGTTGGGGTACGCGTGCAGCGCGGTCTCGAGGCCGTCGCGCGGCTCGGGCTGCAGGATCGCGTTGGTCACGTCGGCGAGGTTGTTGACGTCGGTGGCCAGCACCTCACCGTTGGTGTTGATGAATTCCCTTGTGGTGGAGAGCAACTGCTCAAGGTCGCGCAGCGCGGTGGCGACCTCGTCGTCGGTGTTGGTGAACGCGTTGGTGACCTGGGCCAGATCGTTGTTCAAGGCCACGAACTGCTGGTCGCTCTGGTCGAGCGCGTTGACGAACAGCGCCAGGCTCTTGATGACGCTGAAGAAGTCGCCGCGGCCCTCGTTGAGGGCGAACAGCGCCTCCGACAGGTTGGTCAACGTCTGGTTGAGCTGACGGCCCTTGCCGGCGAAGCCGTCGGCCGCCGACTCGATGATGTCGCCGAAGGGCCCCTTGGGCTGCTCGGGTGTGGGACCGAGATCGGTGAGCAGCTTATTGATGGAGTCGCGCAGATCGTCGTACTCGACGGGCACCTGAGTGCGGTCCAGACCGAGAACGGCGTTGTCGGGCAACACGTCTCCGCCGGTGTAGGGCGGGGACAGCTGGATGGACCGGGACGCCACCAGGCTCGGGTTCATGATCGATGCGGTCACGTCCTCGGGCAACTTGTAATTGCTCGAGTAGTTCATCGTGACTTTCATCTTGTCGCCGTCGGGTTCGATCTTGTCGATCGTGCCGACCTGCACACCCATGATCTGAACCTTGTCACCGGGGTAGAGCGCGAGGGTCTGGGTGAAGTAGGCGGTCAGGTTCTTCTGGGTGATGTTCTTGTAGAGGTTCCAGCCGACGAGCAAGGCGATCAGCGCCAGCACCACGATGATAGTCCCGACGATCACCGCGCCGCGGGACACCCCTGGCACCTTGAAGTTGCGAATGTTGAAGACAGTCGACATGTTTCGGCCCCCTACCCTTGCGATCCCGGTGGGAGGTAAGGCGGATTGCCCGGCAGCGGCGGCTCACCGGCGGGCGGGAGCGCCGGCCCGGGCCCGGGCGGCGGCGGCGGACCGGTCAGGGCCGGCGGCAGCGGCGCGATTCCCGGCGTGAAGTCCGGCGCCGACGGCTGCGGGGCCAACGGGACGGTGCGCGCCCCGGGCGGAGCCTCGGGCAGCGGCACCCGGGCGCCGGGCACCTCTGGCGACAACTGACCGGGGATGGCCGCGGCCGGTACGCCCGGTGACGGATGCGGGCCGTGCGCGTTGGGCGCCGAGGTCGCGACGTTCGGTCCCCCCGGATAGTTGGGCCCGTAGGGGTTGTCGCCGAACGGCCCGACCGTCAGATCCGCGCACGGCAGCGGGTCACCCGGGCGCGGCAGACCGTCGGCCGGGGGTGTGTACGAGCACGGCGAGCCCGGAGGCACTGCAGGGCCGGGGTTTTCCGGCGTGCCCTCGAGCGGCGTCGGTGCCGGCGGCGGCGCCCCATTCGGGAAGCCGGTGCCGTTCGGATCGGGGAAGCGGAAGGCGGGCAGCCCGGCGTTGCGCCAGAACTCCTCCGGGTTGATGCCCCGCTCCTTGAACGCGGCGTCGACGAACGGCTGCAGCAGCCAGTACGGCGCCAGGTTGGCCAGCATCACCTTGAAGTACGGGCCCGAGGCCAGCGCCTCACCGAGGGACACCATGAACTTCGACAGCGACGACAGCGTGTCGGCGAGGTCCAGCTTGCGTTCGGCGAGGATGTCGGAGAGCACCCGCAGCTGCTCGAGCACCCGGTTGAGGTTCGGGTTGTCGTCGATGAATCCCCGCACCTGCGCGGAGAATGCGCCCACCCGTTCGAGCAATCGCCCGACCTCGTAGTTGCGCTCGTTGACCGCCGCGAGCAGGGTCTGCGCATTGACCAGCAGCTGGTTGATCTGCCCGCTGCGGTTGCCGAGCACGCCGGCGACCTTGTTGGCATTGGCCAGCAACTGCTTGATCTGCTCGTCGCGCTTGCCGATGGTGTCGGAGAACCGCGCCACCCCGTCGAGCGCCGCGCTCAGATGCGGATAGGTCTGGTCGATGGTCTCGGAGAGCACGTTGAGCGATTCCTTGACCGTCTGGGTGTCCCAGCCGGCCACCGAGGTGCTCAGGTCGTCGAACGCGTCGTAGATCTGGTACGGCGTCGTGGTCTGGGACAGCGGGAGAGTTCCGCTGGGCGGCAACGGATCCTCGCCGCGCGGTTCGATCTCGATGTTGCGCCGACCCAGGATGGTGTCGGTGCGGATGGCCGCCCGGCTCTGCGTGCCGATCTGGGTGCCGCCGAGCGAATAGCCGATCACCACGCGGTCCCCGTCGATCTCCATGGACTGCACGGTGCCGACGTCGACGCCGGCGATACGCACCTTGTCACCGTTGTTAAGCCCGCCGGTGTCGGCGAACTCCGCGTAGTAGGAGGGCTTGGCGAACAACATCGGCACGCTGGCGAAGCTCTGCCCCACCCCGATCACGATGACCAGGATGATCACGCCCATCAGCCCGCTGCGGACGCGGTTGGACCCTTCGAGGACTCTCATTTCGGCGTGCACCTACCCGACGGCTGGCTCCAGATCTTGACCGTGCGGACCGGCCCACCCGGCTGCAGACCGTTGAGCTTCAAACTGACGTCGCAGGCGTAGAAGTTGAAGAAGTCACCGTAGATACCGCCCGAGCGGCCGATGATCGCCAGCGCGTCGGGCAGGTCGGAGAGGAACGTGTTGAGCTCGGGGCTCTGTTCCACGAGCGGCTCCTGCAGGACCTCGAGCTTGCTGACGGTGTCCTGCAACAGCGGCCGGTTGTCGGCCAGCAGGTCCGCCACCGTGCCGGCCGCGTCGCTGATGTCGGCGACCGATTCGGCGAGCGGGTCGGCGCGGTTGCGCAACCCGGTGATCAGGACCTCGAAGTTCTGGATGGTCTCGTCGAACTGCTGTTGGTGGCGGACGGTGGTCTCCAGCACGGTGTTGAGGTTGGTGATGACCTCGCCGATCGCCTGGTCCCGGTCGGCCAGGGCCGAGGTCAGCGACGCGGTCTGGTCGAGGATGTCGTTGATGGTGCCGCCCTGGCCCTGGAAGACGGTGACCAGCGACTGCGCGATGGTGTTGACCTTCTCGGGTTCCAGCGACTGGAACACCGGGCGGAAGCCGCCGATCAACGCGTCGAGGTCCAACGCCGGCTCGGTGAGTTCGATCGGGATGGTCGCCCCTGCATCGAGTTTGGTGTTGCTGTCGCCGCGCGACAGATCCAGGTAGCGGTCGCCGATCAGGTTGAGGTAGCGGATCGAGGCGCGGGTCTCGTCGAACAGCGGCAGCGACCGATCGACGTTGAAATCGACCCTGACCTTGGAGCCGCCGTCGATCAGCTCGACTCCCTTGACCTTGCCGACCTCCACGCCGGAGGCCCGGACGAACTGGCCCGGACGCAGGCCACTGGCGCTGGAGAAGATCGCCGAGTAGCCGGTGGTGCGGTCGAAGCGCACCTGCCCGAAGACGATGATGATGAGCGCGGTGAACATGAGCAGCACCAATGAGAAGGCGCCGAGCTTGATCGCGGTTCCGGTGATTTTCATGGGTTGATCGTGTGCTCCCCGACTTGGCGTCCCCAGACGTACTCGGTGAGAAGCGGCTGGCCCAGCTCCAGGTGGTTGTAGGGGGCGATCGACGCGCCGGTGTCGAGCACCAGGAACGGCGCCGGCCACAGATCCCGGGTGATCGGCTGCCAGCAGCCCGGCCGTCCACCCGGTCCGCCCTTGGCGTTGACCCGGGGCAGGTTGTCCGGATACACGTACGCGTTGCCCGCACCGAGGCCGAGGACCTGCGAGTGGGTCTTCAGCGAGTAGCCGTTACCGCCGAGCGCGTCGCTGATCTTCGGTGCCACGTCGTGGTAGTTGCGGAACATGCAGAAGAACGAGGGGCTGTACTTGTCGAGCAGCGCCGTGGTGGGAATGAGGTCCTCGGCCGTGCGGACGAAGTACGGGGCGCCCCGCTCCAGCACGTCGCCGCCGGTGTTGCCGAACCCGACCGACGCGATGAGCGCCTGGTCGAGGTCGCCCCGTTGCGCGTTGAGGGTGCGAGCGGTGGTGACGGCGTTCTGCAGACCGTCGAACAGGTCCGGCGCCGCGTCGGCGTAGATGCTCGTGAGGTCGGCCAGCAGCCGGTTGTCCCGGCGGATCTGGGGCATCTGCGGGTTGATCTCGGCCAGGATCTCGTTGCCGTCGACGATCGCCTCACCGAACCGGTCGCCGAGCCCGTCGAGGGCCTGCGCGGTGGCGGTCAGGGTCTGGTTGAGCTTGATCGGGTCGACCTGTTCGGCCAGCGACACCACGGTCTCGAACAGCGTGTTGAACTCGGTGGTCACCGACGTCACGTCGATCACGTCACCGGATTCAATGCGCTCCTTCGACGGGTTCTCCGGACTCGAGAACGACACGTACTTGTTGCCGAAGACGGTCGTCGCGCTGATCTCGGTCTGCACGTTGCGCGGGATCAGGTCGAAGTACTCGGGGTTGACTTCGACGACGAGCTTGGCGCGCGGTTCGTCGCCGACGGTGACCTGCTCGACCTGGCCGACCTGGCCGATCTGCACCCCGTTGAGAGTGACCTTGGCGCCGGGGTCCATCGACAGGCCCGAACGCGGCGACATCAGCGTCAGGGTTTTGCGCGGCAGGAACTCGCCGCGGAACTGCAGGTAGACCAACACCAACATGACGATCGTGAGGATGGCCAGGACCAGCCCGGCGATCTTGTAGGGGGGCTGGCGGCGCGACGCGGCAGGAGCTGTCATCGCGCTACACCGTCAGGTTGAAGTTCGGGTCGACGCCGTAGAGCGCCAACGAAGCGAACAGGACCACGCAGACGATCGCGACCAGTGAGGCGCGCATCGACCGGCCGACGGCCTCGCCGACGCCGACCGGCCCGCCGCTGGCGTAGAAGCCGTAGTAGCAGTGGTTGAGCATCACGATGACCGAGATGATGACGGCCTGGATGAAGGACCACATCACGTCGTCGGGCCGCAGGAACGTGCGGAAGTAGTGCTCGTAGGTGCCGATCGACTGACCGTAGAAGACGGTCGTGGTCACCTGCGCCGACAGGAAGCTCATGATGATCGCCATCGCGTAGAGCGGGATGATGACCACGAAGCCGGCCATGATGCGCGTCGAGACCAGGTAGGAGATCGACTTGATGCCCATCACCTCGAGCGCGTCGATCTCCTCGCTGATGCGCATGGCGCCCAGTTCGGCGGTGGCGCCGGCACCGACGGTGGCGGCCAGCGCCTGACCGGCGACCACCGGGGCGGCGATGCGCACGTTGATCAGTGCGGCGAAGAAGCCGGTGAACGCCTCCACGCCGATGTTGCCCAGCGAGGCGAAGCCCTGGATGGCCACCAGGGACGACCCCGACAGGGTCACGAAGCCGACGATCGCGACGGTGCCGCCGATGACGGCCATTGCGCCGGTGCCCATGCCGATCTCGGCGATCAGTCGCAGCATCTCCCGGCGGTAGAACCGCAGCGCGTGGCCGATCGAGCCGACGGCGGTCACGACGAACCAGGCGAGGTGGCCCAACGACTCCAGCCCGCGGGCCGGCGCGCCGGCCACCCGTTGTGCGGTGGCGGCGCCCCGGGGGAAGCGGGCTTTCAGAACGGCAGTCGTCGACACGTCAGCTCCCCGTTCCGAATCGGACACCGATGGTCGTCAGCACCACGTTGACGGCGAACAGCGCGATGACGCACAGCACCAGCGTCTCGTTGACCGCGGTGCCCACGCCCTTCGCGCCGCCACCCACGGTCAGGCCCCGATAGCACCCCACCAAGCCCGCGATCAGGCCGAAGGTCGCGGCCTTGATGATCGAGATCAACACCTCGGGCAGGCCGGTGATCAGCGTCAGCGTCGACACGTAGGCGCCGGCCGAAACGTTCTGCAGATACACGCCGAAGATGAACCCGCCGACCAGACCGACGGTGATGACCGCGCCGTTGAGCAGGATCGCCACGAACGTCGACGCGACCACGCGCGGCACCACCAGCCGGTGGATCGGGTCGATACCCAGCACCTCGAGCGCGTCGATCTCCTCGCGGATGGTGCGCGCACCGAGGTCGGCGCAGATCGCGGTGGACCCCGCGCCGGCGACCACCAGCACGGTCACCAGCGGACCCAGCTGGGTGACGGCGCCGATCGCCGCGCCGGCGCCGGACACGTCGGCGGCGCCGAACTCGGCCAGCAGGATGTTCAGGGTGAAGATCAGCAGCACGGTCAGCGGGATCGACACCGCCAGCGTGGGCAGGAACGCCACCCGCATCAAAAACCAGCTCTGCAGGATGAACTCGCGCCACTGGAACGGCGGCCGCAGCAGCGCCTTACCGGTGAGCACACACATCCGCACGAAGCCGCCGACAGCCTCGAGCCCGGGGCGAACCTGGTCACGGACGTAGCCGGTCATGTTGCTGGACTTCGACGAGATCGTCACCGGGAGGCCTCCGCGACATATCCGTCACCGGCGTAGCGCACCGACAGCACCTGTCGCACGCCCCCTTCCCGCCCGGACCCAGTTGCAGTGACCACCGTCTCCCTACCGGTTGGTAGTAAGACAGACCACAGGACTGTACCCGATGGATTCCGCCCCGCGTACCGCATCGGCGGTATTGAACTCCGAACTGTTAGCAAACCCCGGCCCACCCGGCTACCCGGTCCGGTTCGCGGCGGAAGCTGTTGGCGCAGCGTTGCTTTCGTCGGCGTCAACGAATTCCGCCGAGCTGAAGCGGGCTCGCAGCTCGGTCTTGAGCACCTTGCCCGCGGGGTTTCGCGGTAACGCATCGACGACTTCGAGGGCCTTCGGATGCTTGTACCGCGCCAGCCGAGACGTAAGAAATTCGTCGAGATCGGCCAGTCCCAGAGGCGCACCGGAGCCCACTCCCAGCGAACTCCGCACCACCACCACAGCAAGCGGAACCTCGCCCCATTTGGGGTCGGCGCGGCCGATCACCGCGACCTCGACGATGTCCGGATGGGCCGCCAGCACGTTCTCCACCTCGGCGCAGTAGATGTTCTCCCCGCCGGAGATGATCATGTCCTTCTTACGGTCGACCACCCAGATGTAGCCCTCGTCGTCCTGGCGCACCAGGTCGCCCGAGTGGAACCAGCCGCCCGCGAACGCCTCGGCGGTGGCCTCCGGGTTGTTCCAGTAGCCGGCCATCAAGGTAGGTGCGCGGTAGACGATTTCGCCGACCTGGCCGATCGGGACGTCGTTCATCTCGTCGTCGACGATGCGGGCCGACACGGTCGGGATCACCTTCCCGACCGAGCCGAGCTTGCGGATGGCGTCCTCGCCCAACAACATGCACGTCACCGGGGACATCTCGGTCTGCCCGAACGCGGCGAGGATCTGCGCACCCGGGAAGGTCTCGGCCATCTCGCGCAGCAGGGTGTCCGACGCCGGTGCCGCGCCCCAGGACAGGGTGCGCAGCCGCAGCGCGCGGGGCTTGGCGCGTTGCGCCGCGCAGACCGCCTGCCACTGCGCCGGAACCAGGAAGATGCCGGTGACCTGCTCGGCTTCGAGCACGTCGAGCAGTTCACCGGGTTCGAACGCACCCAACGGGTAGAGCACGGTGGGCCGGCCCAGCAGCAGGCCGGGAATCATGTTGCCGATGCCGGCGATGTGGAACAGCGGCACCCCGACGAACCCGACGTCGTGGTTGAGGTCGGCGCCGCTGGTGAACAGGAAGGTCAGCGCCTGACCGGCGAGGTTGGCGTGGGTGAGCACCGCCCCCTTGGGCCGGCCGGTGGTGCCGGAGGTGTACATGATCAGCGCCGGCGACTCGTTGGGGATGTCGACCGCCGGGCAGTCGCCGTCGCTGTCGGCGACCACCTGCTCGTAATCGAGCACATCCTCCTCGGTTCCGCCGCCGGCGACGATCACCGTGGCCAGGGTGGGCTCGAGCTCGCGGACCCCGGTCGCGACCTTGGTCAGCACCGATTCGGTGATCACCACCCGGGCCTGGCAGTCCGAGACCAGGAACGCGATCTCCGGCGGCGTCATCCGGAAGTTCACCGGCACCGCGATCGCACCCAGTTTGTTGACCGCCAGGAACGACTCGATGAATTCCGGACGGTTGAGCATCAGGATCAGCACGCGGTCGCCGAAGCCGACGCCGCGGCGGTGCAGGTCGGCGGCCAGCGCGTTGACCCGCCGGTCCAGGTCGGCCCAGGTGATCGTGCGGCCGAGGAAGCGCAGCGCGGTCGCGCCGGGTTGCATGAGCACGTGGCGGGCCAGCTGGTTGGTCCAGTTCTGGCGGCGCGCCAGGTAGGGCTGATCGGTCGGCGTGCCCGAGGCACCGGCGGGATCAGTCAACGTCGTTCGCTCCAATGGGTGGGTTGCGCCGGCATGATATTTGATCAAACATGTTGTTGCCCCGGTCACACTATGGCCCCTCCGGCCCGGAGGACAAGGCCGGCGTCCGAAAGGCCCGTGATCGATGAACGCTCCCGCAAGCGCCCGCAGCTCGGGATCGGTACGGCGCGAACAGCTCTCCGATGAGGTGGCTGCTCGGCTGCGGTCGGAGATCATGACCGGCGTGCTGCGGCCGGACTCCTACATCCGACTCGACGAGACCGCCGCGCGCCTGGGGGTGAGCATCACCCCGGTGCGCGAGGCGCTGCGCACGCTCCGCGGCGAGGGCATGGTCGAGCTGCAGCCGCACCGCGGTCACCGCGTGGTGCCGTTGACGCGTAAGGACATCGAGGACATCTTCTGGCTGCAGTCCACCATCGCGCAGGAACTGGCGGCCACCACCACCCGGCGGATCACCGACGCGCAGATCGACGAGCTCGACCGCCTCAACCACGCGCTGGCCGCGGCCGTCCGGGATGACGACCCGCAGGCGATCACGTTGGCGGAGTTCACCTTTCACCGCGCATTCAACCGGGCCAGCGGGCGCATCAAGCTGGCCTGGTTCCTGCTGCACGCCGCCCGGTATCTGCCGCCGCAGCTGTTCGCCACCGATCCTGCCTGGGGCGCCGCGGCGGTGGCCAGCCACGATCGCCTGATCGCGGCGCTGCGCCGACGGGACGTGCACACCGTGGTGGATCTGACCGATCAGCAGTTCACCGACGGCCTGGCCCGCCTGCTGGCGTGGCTGGATCAGGTGGGCCTGTGGACCCGCGGCGGCTGCTGAGAAGCTAGGAGGCCGCCAGGTCCTCGGCGCGTTTCTTGAGGTTGTCGGCAAGGTAGTCGAGGGTGTCGCCGATCGCCTTCTTGACCATCGGCTTGGGCAGCGCCAGCTTGGTCTCGACGTCGAGGTCGACGGTCAGCAGCGTGGTCGGCCCGATCGGGACCACGGAGAACCGCTGCTCCTGCTTGTCGAAGTGGTCGCCCTGCTGCAGCACCGTGTAGATCTGATTCTCGGCCGGGTAGTAGACCGCGGTGATGAAGGTGCCGGACTGTCCCTGCACCACCACGTCGAGACGCAGCTGGCTGGGCCGGCTGTCGCCGTAGCGGGCCAGCACCCAGCAGCCCTTGATCTCCTCGTTCCACTGCGGGTAGTTCTCGAAGTCCTGCACGATCCGCATCACCGTCTCGGCGGACGCCTCGACCTCGACTGTCTTACTCACCAACGGCATTGGCTGAGCATATCGACCGTCAGCACCCCAGTAGCGCGCGCAGGTCGCGCGCATTGCGCACCGCGTTGCCCTCCAGATCGTTGTTGAAGTAGACCAGCACGTCGCGTCCCTGCGCCCGCCACTCCTCGATGCGGTCGGCCCACCACCGCAGGTCCTGCGCACTGTAGGAGCCGCCGTACAGGGATCCCGGGTCGGGACCGTGCAGGCGGACATAGACGAACTTCGCGGTGGCGCGCAGGTTGCACGGCAGTCCGGCCCCGCTCATCACCACATAGGCGGCGCCGTGTCGCTCGAGGAGCTCGTAGACGCCCGGGTCCTCCCACGACGGGTGCCGGAACTCCACCGCCACCGGGATGGCCGCCGGCATGGCGCCGAGGAAGTAGTCCAGACGTGCGTCGTCCCGCTCGAACGCCGGAGGCAGCTGGACCAGCAGCGGTCCGGCGCGGTCACCGAGCTCCTTGAAGCCGCGCTCGAATCGTTCGATCCACACCTCCGGTGAGCGCAGCCGTCGCGCATGCGTCAGCCCGCGCGCGGCCTTGACCGCCATGACGAAACCGGCCGGCAGCTGCTCGCGCCACCGGGCGAACCACGCGTCCGCGGGCCACCGGTAGAAGCTGCCGTTGAGCTCGACGGTGTCGAACTCCGCGGCGTAGCGCTCGAGTCGACGCGCCGTGGGCACGCCGCGCTCGTAGAGCACGCCGTTCCAGTGGTTGTACGCCCAACCCGAGCAGCCGACGTGGATCATCACCCGACGGGATACCCGGGTCGGTGGGCAGTCAGCGCGCGGTCTCGGGTTCCGCTGCGACACCCAGCGGCGAACCCGTCCGGACTGCCTCCTCGCGGATCAGGCCGCGCAGCAGCGCCGTGCTGAACTCCACGGCGATCTCCTGGGCGCTGCGTCGGCCGTGCGGCCGCAGCCACCGGTAGGAGCCCAGCGTCATCCCGATATAGCCCAGCGCCAGGACGTGGGAGTCGCAGTCGTAGAACTCACCGCTGGCGATGCCGCGGTCGATGACGTCGCGGACGTGCTCGTAGACCTGGGCCTCCTTCTCCCGGATGTACTCCACCTGCTCCTCGGTGAACCACTCGGTGATGTAGGGCCCCTCCTGGAAGTAGACCGCGGCCCGTTCGATGTCGCTGGCGATGCCGACCAGCAACCGGCGGGTGAAGTGGTAGATGGTCTCGCGCGCCGACGCCGTCGGATCGTCGTGCAGCGCGTCGACGGTGAAGTCGGCGGCGCCCTTGTAGATGTCGTAGAGGATCAGGGACTTGCTCGCGTAATAGTGGTAGACCGTCGCCTTGTTCAGGCCCACCGCGTCGGCGACGTCGTCCATCCGGGTGCCGTGGTAGCCGCGCGCGGCGAACAGCTTGGTGGCCACGGCCAGCAGTTCCTCCCGGCGCGACATCCCGTTCGGTGTGGCGGTCTCAGACATGGCGATTCACTATAAGCAGGCCTGACTCTCGGCGATCTACTAACTGGTTGGCCAGTCTAAGTGGATGCGGTGTCGGCTGGGGCCGGGCCGGTCTACACTCCTGGCATAGCCCGCACCAGGCGAGAGGTGATGACGTGGATCCCAACCCGGACTATGACGCCAGCGACGAGCTGGAATACGGCATCAACTGGTTTGCCTGGATTCTGCGCGGGGTCTACCCGCCACCGGCCTACCCGCCGGTCTGATCGACGCTGACCTTCGCGTCGGTGGTCGGCCCGGCCTCGCTTTCGGTGCTCCCGGATTCGGTGCTGCCGCGCCGCTGGTGATCCCGGACCCAGGTGAGCGCCTGCGTACCGAACGCGGTGGCGCTTCGGCCCAGCAGGTCGATGCCCGTGCGTCCGTGCCGGGCGACCTCTGACACGCGGTCGCGCAGTTCGGCGCGCCAGTCCCGCGGCGGGACGGGATCGTGGTCCGGCGGCCACTCGATCGGCGGTTCGGGGGCGGGCACCGGAGCCAGCGCCGCCGAGGGCCGGCTCTCCTCCTCGTAGCATTCGCCACACTTGCGGCAGCGAACTTCGTACCGCATGCCGCGGGCGTATTCGATGAAGGCGTAGTCCGCTACCGACACGCAGCGCGGACAGCGGGCCAGCCCGCGTTCGACGACCATGCTCACATCCACATCGTGCGGCGCACCCGCCGTCACACGCACCGGCGAACAGATACAGATGCCTGATCGGTGCCGTTTCGAGACCTGGGTGCAGGAGTGCCCACGCCAGTGCACACAATGACGGATTACGTCTAGTGCGGCCGCCCCTCCTACACTGTCAGCTTTATTCGTCCCAGCGCAGCCTAGATCGGATCGACAGCAATGATCATCGGGATACCGCGAGAGTCCGAGCTCGGGGAGACGCGCGTCGCCGCGACCCCGCAGACGGTGGGCCAGCTCGTCAAGCTGGGCTATCACGTACTGGTGGAATCCGGGGCGGGCGCCGCGGCGAGCTTCTCCGACGCCGCCTACGCCGAAGCCGGTGCCGACATCGGCTCCACCTATCAGGTACTCGGCGCCGACGTCGTGCTGAAGGTCAATGCGCCGAGCCCGGGCGAGATCGCCGGCCTGCGCGACGGGGCGACGCTGATCAGCCTGATCTCCCCGGCGCTGCGGCCCGAGCTGGTCGAGCAGCTGGCGACCCGTCCGATCACGGTGCTGGCGATGGATGCGGTGCCGCGGATCTCGCGGGCGCAGTCGCTGGACGTGCTGTCGTCGATGGCCAACATCGCCGGGTACCGCGCCGTCGTCGAAGCGGCCCACACCTTCGGCCGGTTCTTCACCGGCCAGGTGACCGCGGCCGGGAAGGTACCGCCGGCCAAGGTGCTGGTGGTCGGTGCCGGGGTGGCCGGTCTGGCGGCCATCGGCGCCGCGGGCAGCCTCGGCGCCATCGTGCGCGCCACCGATCCCCGGCCCGAGGTCGCCGATCAGGTCAAGTCTCTGGGCGGCGAGTACCTCGCCGTCGATCCGGCCCAGGCCGAGGTGTCGGCCACCGGCTACGCCAAGGAGATGGGCGAGGACTACAAGGCCCGCGAGGCCGCGCTGTACGCCGAGCAGTGCAAGGACGTCGACATCATCATCACCACGGCGCTGATCCCGGGGAAGCCGGCGCCGCGCATCATCACCGCCGAGATGGTCGCGTCGATGACGCCGGGCAGCGTGATCGTCGACATGGCCGCCGCCAACGGCGGCAACGTCGAGGGCACCGTCAAAGACGAGGCGGTCGTCACCGACAACGGCGTCACCATCCTCGGCTACACCGATCTGGCCGGCCGCCTGCCCGCCACGGCGTCGCAGCTCTACGCCACCAACCTGGTCAACCTGCTCAAGCTGCTCACCCCGGAAAAAGATGGACTGCTCACCCTTGATTTCGAGGACGTGGTGCAGCGCTCGGTCACCGTGGTGCGTGACGGCACCGTCACGTGGCCGCCGCCTCCGGTGCAGGTGTCGGCAGCCCCGGCGGCCGCCGCTGCTGCCGCCCCGGTGGAGCACAAGCCGGCCAAGGAACCGATGACGCGGGCCCGCAAGCTCGGGCTGACGTTCGCCGCGGCCGCGGCGGTGTTCGCGTTGATCGCGGCGTCGCCGGCGGCGCTGCAGGTGCACCTGACGGTGTTCGCGCTGGCGATCGTGATCGGCTACTACGTCATCGGCAACGTGCACCACGCGCTGCACACGCCACTGATGTCGGTGACCAACGCGATCTCCGGGATCATCGTGGTCGGCGCGCTGCTCCAGATCGGTCACCACGACACGGTGATCACCGCGCTGGCCTTCGGCGCGATCCTGGTGGCCAGCATCAACATCTTCGGCGGTTTCGCGGTCACGCGCCGCATGCTCGCGATGTTCTCGAGGAGCTAGGGACAATGTTCAGTCTGGAAACCGCCGCGACCGCGGCCTACGTCGTCGCCGCACTGCTGTTCATCCTGGCGCTGGCCGGGCTGTCCAAGCACGAGACCGCCCGCTCGGGAATCACCTTCGGCATCGTCGGGATGACCGTCGCGCTGATCGCGACCATCGCGCTGGCGATCGCCCGCGACATCGAACCACTCGGTCTGGCCTTGCTGGTCGTCGCGATGGCCATCGGTGCGGCGATCGGCCTGTGGCGCGCCAAGCTCGTCGAGATGACCGGCATGCCCGAGCTGATCGCACTGCTGCACAGCTTCGTCGGCCTGGCCGCGGTGGTGGTCGGCTGGAACGGCTACCTGCACGTCGAGGCCGACCCGGGCGGCGCCGAGGCCGCCCAACTGGCCGGCGAGGGGATGCTGGGCATCCATTCCGGTGAGGTCGTCATCGGTGTGTTCATCGGCGCGGTGACGTTCACCGGGTCGATCGTGGCCAACCTGAAGCTCTCGGCCCGGATGAAGTCGGCGCCGATGATGCTGCCCGGCAAGAACTTCCTCAACGTCGGCGCGCTGGTGGTGTTCTTCGCGCTCACCGTCTGGTTCGTGATCGACCCGCAACTGTGGGTGCTGGTCGCGGTGACCGTGCTGGCCCTGCTGCTCGGTTGGCATCTGGTGGCCTCGATCGGTGGCGGCGACATGCCGGTGGTGGTGTCGATGCTCAACAGCTATTCGGGGTGGGCCGCGGCGGCGGCGGGCTTCCTCCTCGGCAACGACCTGCTGATCGTCACCGGTGCGCTGGTCGGCTCGTCGGGTGCATACCTGTCCTACATCATGTGCAAGGCGATGAACCGCTCGTTCATCTCGGTGATCGCCGGCGGCTTCGGGATCGAGGCCGGCCCGGCCGAAGACAAGGACTACGGCGAGCACCGCGAGATCACCGCCGAGGGTGCGGCCGAGCTGTTGGCCACTGCCAGCTCGGTGATCATCACCCCCGGCTACGGCATGGCGGTCGCGCAGGCCCAGTACGGCGTCGCCGAGCTGACCCGCAAGCTGCGCGAGCGCGGTGTCGAGGTGCGCTTCGGGATCCACCCGGTCGCGGGCCGGCTGCCCGGCCACATGAACGTGCTGCTGGCCGAGGCCAAGGTGCCCTACGACATCGTGCTCGAGATGGACGAGATCAACGACGACTTCGACGGCACCTCGGTGGTGCTGGTCATCGGCGCCAACGACACCGTCAACCCGGCCGCATCGGAGGATCCGGGCAGCCCGATCGCCGGCATGCCGGTGCTGACGGTGTGGAACGCCGACAACGTCATCGTGTTCAAGCGGTCCATGGCGTCGGGCTACGCCGGTGTGCAGAACCCGCTGTTCTTCCGCGAGAACACCCAGATGCTGTTCGGCGACGCCAAGGACCGGGTCGACGCGATCAACGCCGCGCTGACCGTCCACGAGCACGCCTAGTCGGACTCACGCGGTTCCGGCGGCGAGGTCACCGTCACCTCGGTCCCGGTGACCGGGTCGGAGCGCACGCGCATCGACCCGCCCATCGCGTCGAACCGCGCCAGCAGCGAGCCCAGCCCGATGTGGCCGGCGGCCAGCGAGTCCCCGACGGTGTCGGGGTCGAATCCGCGTCCGTCGTCGCGGACGGTCAGGACCACCCGGTCACCGCGACGGGCCAGCGCGACCCACACCGTGGACGCGGCGGCGTGCTTGGCCACGTTGGTCAGCAGTTCGCGTGCGGCCCGGTAGAGCAGTGCTTGGGACTGCGGCTTGCCGACCTCGTCGAGATCGGCTATGATGTCGGCCTGGCTGCGAGACTGGAACTGACGCAACAACTCCCGCACGCCCGCGGTCAGCCCGAGCTGGGCCAGCACCTGCGGGTGCAGCGCGGTGACCGTGGAGCGCAGCCCGGTCGCGGTGTCCTGCAGCGCTGCGTAGACCGCGTCCAGCGCCGGATCGGGATGGCGTTCCCGGGCTTCGTCGATCTGCATCCGGGCGGCCAGCAGGGTCTGCAGAGGTCCGTCGTGCAGATGTTCGGCGACGTCGCGGCTGTGCCGTTCGTCGGCGTGCAGGGCCTCCGACACCAGCGCTCGACGCATCTCCTGCAGCGCCTGCACGCGCGCGGCGCGCCACGCCAGCACGAAGCTCAGGGCGGTGGTGGCCACGGCCAGCCACACCAGGAACCCGAAGTTGGTGTACACCATGTCGGGCAGGCCGACGGTGTCGTCGCGCTTGGAGTAGAAGATCCACACCGCCAGATAGCCGAGCGCGGTGATGGTGCCGATCACCGCGGTCAGCGCGGGACGGTCGGCGAACGCCACCGAGATCGGCAGCAGGAAGAACACCGGCAGCAGCGCGGCGGTGGCCCCGCCGGACACCAGGCACAGCGCGACGATGACCAGCAGGTCCACCCCGGTCGACGCCCCGGCGGCCCACCGCGGCACCGGCCCGCGCAGCACCGCGACCAGCCACCCGACGGCGGCCACCGCGTAGCCGCCGAGGACGGCGGCGTACAGCCCCGGCAGCCAGTGGTCGACGTCCCAGATCCACACCAGCACGCCGATCAGCGCGATCAGCGGCAGGCGCAGGGCCGCGGCGACGCGGACGGGTTCGCTGGTCAGATGGTCCCGCCAGGACCGCAGCAGACCGGTCACGGTCAGTCCAGCAGCTTGCGGCGCATCGCCTCGGCGACCGCGGCGGCCCGGTCACTGACCCCGAGCTTGTCGTACAGGCGCGCCACATGGGTCTTGACCGTCGACGGCGCCAGGAACAGTTCCCGCGCCATCGCCGGGATGCTGGCGCCCGCGGCGATCAGCGCCAGCACTTCCCGCTCGCGCGGGCTGAGCACCGGGGCCTCGGGCTCGGCGCGGCGGCGGATCTCCCCGGCCAGCCCGGCCGCCAGGCTCGGCGCGATGACGTCGCGGCCCTTCGCACAGTCGAGGACCGCGCTGACCAGTTCGCCGCGCGTCGACTCCTTGGGCAGGAAGCCCGCCGCGCCGTCCTGCAGCGCCCGGTAGACGATCGCCGACTCGTCGTGCGCGGAGATCAACAGCACCCGGGTGGCCAGGTCGTCGCGGCGGACGGCGGCGGCGACCTCGGCGCCGTCCATCCCGGGCATCCGGTAGTCCAGCAGCGCCACCTGCGGGGCGTGTTCGCGGATGGCCGCCAGCGCCGCGGGACCGTCGTCGGCCTCGGCCACCACCTCGATCGTGCCGCTGGACTGCAGTGCCCGCACCACGCCGTCCCGGAACATCGGGTGGTCGTCGCCGACCACCACCCGCACTTTCGTCGTCACCGGCCCACCATCGCGTCAGCATCGCACAGCAAACGGTATGGTGAACCCAATCGAGGTGTAGCAAGACGCCCGCCAACCACCGCCCCGCGGATGGCTCGTATGCGAACACACACGTCACAGTCGCCAGCGCCCGCAAATCCGGCCGACGAACTCCGGTTCGTCAGTACCGACCTGTCGGCCACCGAGGACTTCCTGTCGCAGGCCTACACCAAGATGTCGATCTCCGCCGACGCCGGCGAGCGGGCCGATGCCCGCATCGAGCGGCGCTGGCTGGGCCCGGTCAGCTTCGACGAGGTGCACGTCGGGTTCCACATGTCCTACGACGCGGATCCGCTCGGGCGCGTGTGCCTGTGCCGGGTCCACGACGGGCACATCGAGGAGGACTTTCTCGACGAGCCGACCGACGTCTTCGCGCCGGGTGACGTCACCCTGCTCGCGCCGCCCGAGCTGCCGTATTCCGGTCGTGCGTGCGCGGCCGACTACGACCTGACGATGTTCGACGAGGCGCTGCTGTCCCGGGTGGCCGCCACCGTCCCCGGTCACCCGACCGGCGAGGTTCGGTTGCTCGGGCACCGCCCGGTGTCGGCCGAGGCCGGGCACCAACTCGACGGGACGATCGAGTACGTGCGCACCCTCGTCCACGCCGACCAGCCGCCGACCCCACTGGTGGCGTCGACGACGGCGTCCCTGCTGGCCGCCGTGGTCCTGGCGAGTCTGCCCAACACGGCGGTCACCGAACCCACCGCCGTCGACCGCAACGACGCCAAACCCGCGTTGCTGCGGCGCGCGATGGCGTACCTGGACGACAACGCCGACCGCGATGTCGCGTTGGCCGACATCGCCGAGGCCATCCACGTGACTCCGCGTGCGCTGCAGTACATGTTCCGCCGGCACCTCGACATCACCCCGATGGAATACCTGCGCGGGGTCCGACTCGACCACGCCCACCGGGACCTGCAGCGCGCCGACACCACCGACACCAGCGTGCAGACGGTCGCCGCGCGCTGGGGATTCGCCCACCCGGGACGGTTCGCGGCGATGTACCAGAAGACCTACGGCTGCAAGCCCTCCGAAACGCTCAGGCGCTGAGCCCCCGGGTGGCCGGCCCCTCCAGCAGGTCGCCGTCGGGCGCGAACCGCGACCCGTGCAGCGGGCACTCCCAGGCCTGGTCGGCCTCGTTCCATTCGACGATGCCGCCCAGGTGGGGGCAGATCGGTGACACCTCGCGGCGGGCTCCGTCGACCACGCTTTCGGCGCGCAGGTGCCACGGCACTGCGCGCACCGCACCGTCCCCGTCGTCGGGGGCCCCGCTGGGCACCAGCGGTTTGGCCCAACCGCGCGCCATGTGAAAACCCACCTTGGCGTTGGCCTCCACCGCGGTCGGCACACCCGTCAGCTCGTGGGTACTCCAGCTGGCGAAGGCCTGCGCCCAGTCCATCCGTCCGCCGAGGATCCGGGCGGACAGCGCGAGCGCGGCCGCCACCCCGTTGGTCATCCCCCATTTGTCGAATCCCGTTGCCACGAGGATGTTCTCCATCTTCGGCAGGATCGGGCCGACGAACGGCAGTTCCGCGGCGGGGTGGTAGTCCTGGGCCGACCAGAAGTGGGTCTGCACCGCGCCCGGGAAGTGCGCCCGGGCCCAGTCTGCCAGTTCGCCGATGTCCTTGCTGGGGCGGCTGGATCGGCCCACCGAGTGACCCGCACCGCCGACGATGAGTTTGTCACCCGAGTCGCTCGGGGCGTAGCGCAGCGAGCGGGTGGGCGAATCCACCGCGATGTACATCGAGCGGGTGATCTGCCCGGGCACGTCGAAAGCCAGGCAGTAGGACCGCTGGGCCTCCAGTCGGGCGAAGAACATGCCGCGGTCGAGAATCGGTGTGCCAGTGGCCAACACGCACTGCTGCGCGCTGATCACCAGCTGGGCCTCGCGGTCGTCGTCGGGGGCCGCCGCCATCCGCACGTGCACGTCGACGGGGCCGGTACCCGAGACCGACGTCACCCGCATGCCCTGCAGCAGGGTGCCGCCGTGGCGGTCGAGATCGGCGGTCAGGCTGGTCAGCACCGCCATCGGGTCGAGCTGCGCCTGGTCGGGCAGCCGCACGCCGCCTCGGAACGGGAACGGGACGTCGGCGTCGTCAACCCACATCGCATCGGCCAGGCCGGCCTGCCTGCACGCGTCGAAGATGTCGCGCGCGGTGCCCACGCCCTTGCTGCTCTGCGCGTAGGCGTGGTCGTCTTCGCGCTGGAAGCTCACGCCGTGCTCGTCGCAGTAGCGCAACAGCCAGTCGCGGCCTTCGGCGTTGCCGGTGACGTAGGCGCGCAGCACGTCGGTGCCGTGCTTGCCGGCGACGCGGGCGAGCTTGCTGCCCTGCAGCACACTGACCTTGCCGGTGGTGTTGCCGGTCGCGCAGGCGCCGACGTGACGCGCCTCCAGGACGACGACCTTCTTACCGGCCCGGGCCAGCAGCAACGCGGTGGTCAATCCGGTCAGTCCGGCACCCACGACGACCACGTCGGCCGTGCGCACGTCGCCGGCGCCGGCCGCGGACGTGGCGGCCCGGCCGCGTCCCTCAGTCCACAAAGACGGCATGGCGCGGCGAATACCCGGTGGTCGGGGGATCAAACCGGGCCCATGAGCGGCGTTTGACCGCCGCGGAAGCGGGCAGACCAGAAGGATGACCCTCTCAGAGCTGACCACGTTGCCCTTGCGCGCCGGCGCGGCCCTGCGGAATCGGCGGTTCTTCCATCCGACCGGGGTGCTCTGCGCCGGCAGCGTCACCCGCCTCGCGCCGGAGGGCGACGGCCTGCCCCTGGTGTCCGGCGACGTCACCGGACGGCTGTCGAAAGGCGCCGGGACGCCGGGCGGCCTGCCCGACTTCGCAGGCCTGGCCTGGCGGATGACCTGTGACGCCGACGGAGCGCACCCGTGGGACGTGTTGACGGTGTCATCCTCGGCGCGTGTCGTGCTGCACCCGGTGGCGTCCTGGCCGGCGGCGCAGTATTCGACGCTGATGCCGCTCGGGTACCGCGGCGGGGTGTACTGGCTGCGGGCCCAGCTGCGGACGCCGCTCGCCGGCGGCCTGTCCCTCGACGCCGTACGCGACCACCTGGCCAGTGCGCCGTTGGAATTCACCATCGAGCAGGCCCGCGGCAACGGAGGTTTCACCAACCTGGCCACGCTGACGCTGGACCGCGAGATCTGCGACGACGAACCCGGCTGCGACCAGCCGTTCGACCCCACCGTGCGCAGCGGCACCGACGTCGAACTGCTGCCGCAGTGGTTGACCACGCTGCGAAAGGCCGCGTACCGCAACAGCCGTGAAGGCCGCGACGCCGGTCCGGGCAGCGCCGAAGGCGCGAAGCTGTGATCCCGTGACCCCGGCCTCGCGCGACCTCGGCCTGGCGTTCAGCGCGCGCCCGCGCCAAGACCAGGGTGTGCCGGTCGCGCCGCTCAGCGCGCCGCCGGCCTGACCGACCGCAGGCAGTCGCCTTTTACAGGTGTCATATCGTGGCGGCATGGACTTCTCGATGTCAGCCAAGGCGCAGGACTACCACGACCGGTTGACCGACTTCATGACCGAGTTCGTGTTCCCCGCCGAGGAGTCGTACCACTCCTACCGCGAGGAGAAGGGGCCGAAGGACCACACGGTGCCACCGGTGGTCGAGGAGCTCAAGAAGCTGGCCAAGGAGCGCGGGCTGTGGAACCTGTTCCTGCCGTCGGAATCCGGGCTGTCCAACCTCGAGTACGCCCCGCTGGCCGAGCTGACCGGGTGGAGCATGGAGATCGCCCCCGAGGCGACCAACTGCGCCGCACCGGACACCGGCAACATGGAGACGCTGCACCTGTTCGCCACCGAGGAACAACGCAAGCAGTGGCTGGAGCCGCTGCTGGCCGGGGAGATCCGCAGCGCGTTCGCGATGACCGAGCCGGCCGTGGCGTCCAGCGACGCCCGCAACATCGAGACCACGATGCTGCGCGACGGGGACGACTACGTCATCAACGGCCGCAAGTGGTGGATCACCGGCGCCGCGGACCCGCGCTGCAAGATCCTGATCGTGATGGGGCGCACCAATCCTGACGGCCCCAGCCACCGTCAGCAGTCGATGATCCTGGTACCCGCCGACACCCCGGGGGTGGACATCCAGCGGTCGCTGCCGGTGTTCGGGTGGCAGGACCAGCACGGGCACTGCGAGATCGTGTTCGACAACGTGCGGGTGCCCGCGACCAACCTGCTCGACGAGGAGGGCTCGGGTTTCGCGATCGCGCAGGCCCGGCTGGGCCCGGGCCGCATCCACCACTGCATGCGCGCGATCGGTGCGGCCGAACGCGCCCTGGCGCTGATGGTCGACCGCGTGCAGAAGCGCGTCGCGTTCGGCAAGCCGCTGGCCGAACAGGGTGTGGTCCGCGAGGCGATCGCCAAGTCCCGCAATGAGATCGAGCAGACCCGGATGCTGTGCCACAAGGCCGCGTGGACCATCGACCAGCATGGCAACAAGAGCAAGGACGCGCAGCTGCTGGTGGCCCAGATCAAGGCGGTCGCCCCGCAGATGGCGTGCGACGTGATCGACCGCGCGATCCAGGTGCACGGCGGCGCCGGCGTCTCCGACGACTTCCCGCTGGCCCGGCTGTACAGCTGGCACCGTGCGATGCGCCTGTTCGACGGGCCCGACGAGGTGCACATGCGCACCATCGCCCGCGCCGAACTGGGCCGGGAGAAGTCGGCGCTGGCAGCCGCGGCGTGCCGGACGGTGACCGGCTAGTGGCCGGCGGCGGTGAGCTCTCGGGGGCGTGGAACTTCCGCGACGTCGCCGAGCAGACCGGCATCGCGCCCGGACGCTTCTACCGGGCCAGTGAGCTGTCCAAGCTCGACCACGCCGGCCGCGCCGCGCTGACCGATTACGGCGTCACCGACGTCGCCGACCTGCGCACGCTGCGTGAACTCGAACGCCACGGGCCCGGGCTGGTCCCGCCGCACGTGGACATCCATCATCTGCCGTTCGTCGAGACCACCGCGGCCGACGACGAGGCACCGCACGAGCACGCATTCCAGCGGATGATGACCGAGAAGCCCAGCGACGAATCGGTCGCCGACGCCGCGGCGCGCTACATGACCGAGGAGTACGGGCGGATCGCGGCCGCCCCGCTGGCCCAGCGCGCGGTGTACCGGGTGACGACGCTGCTGGGTTCGCAGCGGCGGGTGCTGGCGCACTGCTTCGCAGGCAAGGACCGCACGGGCTTCACCATCGCGGTCGTACTGGAGGCCGCGGGCGTGGACCGCGATGCGGTGATGGCCGACTATCTGCGCAGCAACGCCGCGGTGCCGCAGCTACGGGAGAGCATCCTGGCCACCATCCGGGCGCGCGCCGCCGAAGCCCCGGAGATCGTCGAGGTCGCCGAAGCTCGGCTGACGGAGTCGGTGCTCGGCGTGCGCGAGGCGTATCTCGACGCGGCCCGGCGCACCATCGACGAGCAGTTCGGTTCGCTGCAGGGCTATCTGGAGGCCGCCGGCGTGACCGACGAGGATCTGCGCCGGTTGCGCAAGGCCCTGCACGGCTGAGCGCGGTTCTGTCGGCGGCGTTGCCGACTTGCGTAACCACACGGCGTTCTCGCGCCCGAAAATCGCCACCCGGTTACGCAAATCGTCCGCCGAGGCCTTGGCGGATCGGATGTCGGGGCCCTCGGCCACACTGCGGGCATGGACGGCCCCTTCCTCGGCAGTGCAGCGCTCGCTGCAGGCGCGGTGACCCGTCATGAGTTGCGCACCCGGTACGTCGCGATCCACAAAGACGTGTACGTGCTCAAGGGCACTCGACCCACGGGTCTGGTTCGTGCGCAGGCATGTTGGCTCCGTTCCCGCGGCCACGGTGTGCTGGCCGGCTTCTCGGCGGCCGCCGTGCACGGTTCCCGGTGGATCGACCCGACGTTGCCGGCCACGATCATCGACACCAACCGTCGGCGGACGCCCGGCGTTCTCACGTGGGCCGCCGTCCTCGCCGACGACGAGATCTGCACCGTTGACGGAATGCGCGTGACGACACCTGCCCGCACCGCGGTCGACCTCGCCCGTCGGTATCCGCTCGACGCCGCGATCACCGCCGTCGACGCGCTCGCGCGAGCCACCCGGCTGACGGTGGACGCCATCGAAGACGCCGCGGCTGGCCATCCGGGACGGCACGGTCTTTCCCGGGTGCGCGAGGTCCTCGGGCTCGTCGACCCCGGTGCCGAATCTCCGCGCGAAACCTGGCTACGACTCGTCGTCGTGCGAGCCGGATACCCCAAGCCCAGTACCCAGTTGCCCGTGCGCAACGAATACGGCGTAGTGATCGGCACAGTCGACCTCGGGTGGATCCAGCCCAAGATCGCGCTGGAGTACGAGGGTAAGCAGCATCGGCTCAGCGCTGAGCAGTTCGAGAGGGACATCCGCCGTTACGACGAGATGATCGACCTCGGCTGGATCGTCATCCGCGTGACCTCGCTCGACAGCGAAGCCACGGTGCGTACCCGGGTCGCCGAGGCGTGGAACCGCCGGGCACGACGCGCCGGCTAAACCGTCAGGAACACGCCGACGACCCACACCATGGTCGCCAGCAGCGCCCCGGTCAGCTCCACCCCGACCGACAGCGCCACGCCTTTGAGCGCGTGCACGGTCGACGCCCAGGCCCGCCTCACGTCGCGGCGGATTCCCATCTCGGCGGCGAACACGCCGAGCACGAAGCCGATCAGCAGGCCGATGACCGGGATGACGAAGAACCCGACGATCCCGGCGACCCCGCCCGCGACGAGCACCGAGGTACGCACGTCGGCGGCTCGCATCCGTTTGACCGGCCAGGTGTACTTGATCACGGTCGCGGCACCGATCAGCACCGCGGCGACGCCGAACACCACCCAGGACGTGGCGGTGCCCACGACGAACGCCCACACCGCGATCGCGCCGATCACCAGTGCCGCGCCCGGCAGGATCGGCAGGATGATGCCGGCCAAGCCGACGGCGATCGCCAGCCCGACCAGAAGGATGCCGGCGACGCTCACGTCCGCGAGCCTATGCCGTCAGGGCTTGCGGCCGCGCACCCACTGCACCGTGCCCATCCCCTTGGTGCGCACGCTGACCAGACCGAGGTCTTCGAAGGTGTCGGCCAGCTGGTCGTCGTCGAACAGGTGCGCGCCGACGTCGGGCAGGAACCGGGACAGCCCCGCCGCCGGTCCCGCGGTCGGCACCATGACCGCCGTCCGCCGGCCGGACCGCAGCACCCGCACCATCTCGGCGATCGCGGTGGCCGGGTCGGGGATCAGCTGCAGCATCGCGATCGAGACCACGGCGTCGACCGACTCGTCACGCAGCGGCAGGCGTTGCGCGTCGGCGCGGAGGAAGCCGACGTTGGGCCCGGCTTCGGCAGCCACCGCGCGGGCCAGCATCGGCTCGGAGATGTCGACACCGAGCGCCAGCCCACCGGGGCCGACGGCGCGACCCAACGCGGCGGTGACGTTTCCCGGCCCGCTGCCGACGTCGAGTGCGACGCCGCCGACGGGGATGCTCAGCCACTCGGTCGGCTCCTGCCAGGCGGTCAATACCCTGCGCATGAGCGTCTGCGCGTTGTCGTAGAACAGCGATCCCAGCCGGGAGGCCCACAGCGCCTGGACCGGGCCGGTGTTCTTCTCGGCCGCGGGCTGCTCGCCGAACAGGTCCAGGTAGCCCCGGCTGACATCGGGGTGCTCCGGCGCGTCGGTCAGCAGGCGAACGGCCCGCTGCAACGCGGGCGGCAGCGTCGTGGTGGTGTCACTCATGCCCACCACCGTACGCGCGCGGCATCAGGCGCCGAGTTGGTCCGCGAGGTGGTGGAAATCGTCTGCGAACAGGTCGAATTCACCGGGCGCCGGTTGCGGCGGGGTCCGGCCGGGACCCCACTCGAGCGGGCGGGCGACGAACGCCGTACCCAGCCCGGCGTCGCGCGCCGCCCGCAGGTCGGCGGGATGGGCGGCGACCAGCATCAGCTCGGCGGGTGCCACGTCCAGGATGTCCGCGCAGCCGAGGTAGGCCTGCGGATCGGGCTTGTAGTGCCGGAAGATCTCCGCCGACAGCACGCAGTCCCACGGCAGCCCGGCGCGTTTGGCCATGTTGGTCAGCAGCGACACGTTGCCGTTGGACAAGGTGGTGATCAGGAACCGCTGTTTGAGCCGCTGCAGGCCCGCCACGGAGTCCGGCCACGGGTCCAGCCGGTGCCAGGCATGATTGAGCTCGTCGATCTCGTTGTCGCTCACTGTGATTGCGGCGCCGTCGAGCAGCTCGACGAGTCGGCCGCGGTGCAGATCGTCGAGCCGGGTCCACGGCAGCTCCCCGGCGCGGACCCGGTTCATCGCCGGCACGTAGCCTGCCCGCCAGTCGTCGGCGAAACGCGCCCAGTCGGCCGAGATGCCGTGGCGTCGGCCGAAAGCGGTGAGTTCGGCGATGACGCTCGAGCCCCAGTCCACCACGGTGCCGAACACGTCGAAGGCCAGCGCGCGGAGGGTCACGGCTGCAGGACGAGTTTTCCGTGTACCGCCCCGTCGGCGAACGCCTGCAGCGCGGCGACCCCGTCGGACAACGGGAACCGCACCGGCGCGGGCGGTCGGAGGCCCGCGTCGACCAGGCCGGCCAGCGCCGCGCCCACCTCGGCCTGCGCGCCGGGGGTGCGGTTGACGAACTCGCCCCAGCCGACGCCGACGACGCTGACGTTGCGCAGCAGCAACCGGTTGACCTTGACCGTCGGGATACCGCCGGCAGCGAACCCGATCACCAGCAGCCGGCCCTCCGTGGCCAGGGCACGGACCGCGTCGTCGAACGCCGAGCCGCCGATCGGGTCGACCACGAGATCCACCCCGCGCCCACCGGTCTCGTTCTTGACGGCGTCGAGCCAGCCGTCGGTCAGCGGCAGCACCACGTCGGCGCCCAGCGATTCGACGAACTCCGTCGCCGACGGGCGGTGCACCATCGCGATCACCTTGGCGCCCAGTGCCTTGGCGATCTGCACCGCCGCGGTGCCGACCCCGCCGCCGGAGCCGAGCACCAGCACCGTCTCCCCGGGCCGCAGCCCGCCGCGGCGGTGCAGCGCGAAGTGCATCGTGTAGTAGTTGCCCAGCAGGCACACCGCCGACCCGTCGTCGAGCGCGTCGCTGGTCGGCACCACACTGCCCACCGGAACCGCGACCTGCTCGGCCCACGCACCCAGCAGGGTGAACGCCGAGACCCGTTGCCCGACAGCCAATCCCGAGCCATCCGGGGCCGAGACCACCTTGCCCGCCGCCTCCAGGCCGGGGACGAACGGCGCGGGCACCTTCATCTGGTACTCGCCCCGCAGCATCAACAGGTCGGGGAAGCAGACCCCGGCGGCACCGACGTCGATGACGACGTTGTCGCCGCCCGCCGGGCTGTCCACATCCGTGTAGATCAGCCCGGCCGGACCTGTCAGCTCCTGTGCGACAAGCGCTTTCACTATCCTAGGCTGAAGGTGGCCCGCTCGGCCGCCGACAGGTCGGTGATCTCGCCCCACTTGGCGGCGACGTCGTCGACCGACGGCACCTCGGTGAACGTCACGCCGCTGTTCTGGAACAGCGCGACTCGCTGCACCTTGCCGCCGCCGACGATGAACACCGACTGGGTATCGGGCAGTTCTTCGGTGCACAGGTAGGACACGATCGGGGCCACGTACTCCGGGGTGAGCTTCTCGAACACCTCGGGCGGCAGGATGTCCTGCGTCATGCGCGTCGCGGCGATCGGCGCCACCGCGTTGGCCTTGATGTTGTACTTCGCGCCCTCCTGGGACAGCGTGTTGATCAGGCCGACCAGGCCGAGCTTGGCGGCGCCGTAGTTGGCCTGGCCGAAGTTGCCGAACAGGCCACTGGTCGAGGTCGCGACGACGACGCGGCCGAAGCCGTTCTCCCGGAAGTGCGGCCACGCGGCACGGATCACGTTGTAGCCGCCGTAGAGGTGCACCTTGAGCACCGCGTCCCAGTTCTCGAACGTCATCTTGTGGAAGGTGCCGTCGCGCAGGATGCCCGCGTTGGACACGACGCCGTCGACCTTGCCGAACTCGTCGACCGCGGTCTTGATGATGTTGGCCGCAGCCTCGGGCTCGGCGACGGAGTCGTAGTTGGCCACGGCCCGCCCGCCGGCGTCGCGGATCTCCTTGACCACCTCGTCGGCCATCGCCGACCCGGCGCCGGTACCGTCGCGCGCGCCGCCGAGATCGTTGACGACGACGCTGGCGCCCTCGCGGGCGAGCGTCAGTGCGTACTCGCGGCCGAGACCGCCTCCGGCACCCGTGACGACGATGACACGATCCTGCACTCCTGGCACTGATCTTCCTCTCTGAAGGGTTTCGACCCGCTCAAACTATCCTCCCGAGGCGCTGCGCTCCCGCGCGCCGGTCAGAACAGCTTGCGCGCCAGCTTCCACGCCTTCTCGGTGTACGGCGGGTAGATGAAGGCGCCGATGTCGGGTCGGGTCGGCTTGCTCAGCACCGACTTGCTGTGGCTGAACGTCTCGAAACCGAACTTGCCGTGATAGGCGCCCAGCCCCGACGGCCCGACGCCGCCGAACGGCAGCTTGTGGGTGGCGAAGTGGAAGATCAGGTGGTTGACCACCATGCCGCCGGCCGGGACGTCCTTGATGACGCGCTCGCGCACCGCCTTGGACTTGGTGAACAGGTAGGCCGCCAGCGGCTTGGGCCGGGCGTTGACGAACGCGACCGCCTCGTCGAGGTTCTGCACGGTGACGACCGGCAGGATGGGCCCGAAGATCTCGTCGGTCATCAGCGGCTCGGACGGGTCGGGATCGACCACGACGGTCGGCGCGATCTTCACATTGACCGCGTCGGTCTCGCCACCGATCGCCACCTGGCCCTTGGTGGCGGCCAGCGCGCCGGCCAGGCGGTTGAAGTGCCGTTCGTTGACGATCTTCTTGCCGCCGGGGTTGCCGGCCTCGAACTTGTCGACGGCCTTGCGGATCTCGGCGACCAGCTTGTCCTTCACCGGGGCCTCGACCAGCACGTAGTCGGGCGCGATGCAGATCTGGCCGGAGTTGATCAGCTTGGTCCAGGCGATGCGCTGGGCCGCCACCTCGATGTCGGCGTCGGCGGCCACGATCACCGGGCTCTTGCCGCCGAGTTCGAGGGTCACCGGCGTCAGGTGCGACGCGGCGCTCTCGTAGACCTTGCGGCCGATCTCGGTGCCGCCGGTGAAGATCAGGTGGTCGAAGCCCTGCCCGATGAGCTCCTGGCTGACCGAACCGTCGCCCTCGATCACGGCGATCGCGTCGTTGTCCAGGTACCGGGGCACTAGCTCGGCCATCAGCGCCGACGATGCCGGGGAAACTTCGGAAGGCTTGAGCACCACGGTGTTTCCGGCCGCGATGGCGCCGACGGCGGGCCCCAGGGTCAGCGCGAACGGGAAGTTCCACGCGCCGATGATCAGCACGGTGCCGTAGGGCTCGTACTCGATCCAGCCCAGGCCGGGCAGCTGCGACATCTCCAGCATGCGGTAGCGGCGCTTCATCCACTTGCGGACGTTCTTGGCCGCGTAGGCGGCCTCGCCGGCGGTGCTGGCGATGTCGGCCAGCCAGGCTTCGAACGGGGCGCGGCCCAGGTCCTTCTCCAGCGCGTCGGCGATCGCGGCTTCGTTGTCGGTCATCAGCTTCTCGAGCGCGCGCAGCTGGTTCTTGCGCCATTCGACGCTGCGGGTACGTCCGGTGGCGAACGTCTGACGCAGGCGATTGACGACGGCGGGGATGTCGGTGCTGGTGGCAGCAGAGGTATCGACGGGTGCGGCAGATTCAGTGGTCATGGCGGGGTCTCCTTCCTGACCTTGGAGTACCCGCATGGTAACCAACCGACCGGTTGGCGAACAGGTGCCCTGGTGGGACCTTCAGTCCCGCACCGCGGTGGTGAACGTCGAGAACGACTGGTCGTCGCTGTCGGCGATCGGGACGAACCGGCCGAGCCGACGCATCTCGTCCTGCGAGGCGGTGGCCTGGGCGCGCCAGCCGTGGTGATCGAGCCAGTCGGCGACGTCGGCGCGGTCGGGGTCGTCGTAGGTCAGCTCGGCGATGTCGGTCGGCTCGGCGATCCCGAGCTGGGCGCTGATCGCCGCGAAGCGGGTGCGCATGCGCTCGCGACGGTCCGGGGCATGAATGCCCATCGACTCGGCCGCGACGCGGCTGCCCGGTGCGCTGAGCTCGGTGATCTGCCCGAACAGCCGGTCCTGCGCATCGGCGGGCAGATACATCAACAGCCCCTCGGCCAGCCACGCCGTCGGCTGGGCGGGTTCGAACCCGGCGGCCCGCAGCGCGGCCGGCCAGTCCTGGCGCAGGTCGATGGCCACGGTGCGGCAGTCGGCGGTGGGCGTCACCCCGTGGGCGGCCAGGGTCGCGGATTTGTGCTCGAGCACCTTCGGCTGGTCGATCTCGAACACTGTGGTGCCGGCGGGCCAGGTCAAGCGGTACGCCCGCGAATCCAGACCCGAGGCGAGGATGACGACCTGGCGGATGCCCGCGGCCGCGGCATCGGTGAAGAACCTGTCGAAGAAGTGGGTGCGCACGGCCTGGTAGCTGCCCATGTGCTCGAACATCGCGCCGATCTCGGCGTCGGCTCCGGTGATGCGCTCCATCAGCTCGTTGTCGAGCATGTGCTCCCAGGCGCCGGTGCCGGCGTCGGCGACCAGCAGCTTGGCGTAGGGATCACGGATCAGCGGATCGGGGCGTTCGGTCTCGGCGGCCCGGGCCGCGGCCACCATCACCGCGGTCGCCCCGACACTGGAGGCGATGTCCCAGGTGTCGTCGTCGGTGCGCAATGAACTCATGCGAGCGAGCTCCTCGGTCAGGGAAGTCGAATTTACTTCGGAAGTCTATCTAATAGTTTCCGGGCGTGCAGCGGCGCAGGTGGGCCCGCACCGGGGCCTCTACTCGCTGATGTTCCAGAGCTTGTGCGCGAGAAGCAGTTCCAGCTTGTGGATCACGGCTCCGAGCTCGGCCCGGTCGCCGATGAACCCGGCGTAGAAGCCCATCCCCCACAACACCGCGACCAGCATCTCGACGAGCTGCTCGGTGTCGGTGTCGGTGCTGAGCTCACCCTGGGCGATCGCGTCGTGCACCGCCCAGCTGACGAACGACCGCGAGTTCTTCAGCGGATCGTGCTCGTCGTCGACCAGCTCGGGGTGGCGCCGGGTCTCCAGCACCGAGGTCACCAGGAAGGCCGCCGCGCCGCGGTTGTCGGTGTCGGCCTGCGTCGCGGTGACCAGGAACGCCGCCAACCGGTCCACCAGACGCGTGTGGTCGTGGGCGCGGGCAATTCCGGCGCTGACCACCGAGGCGTTCGTCTGCTGCACCACCTCGGCCCACAGGATGCGTTTGCTGGAGAAGTAGTGGTTGATCGCCGGCCGCGTGAGATCGGCGCGCACCGCGATGGCCTGGAAAGTGGCTGCGTCATAACCGAGTTCGCTGAAAACTTCACGAGCAGCGCGCACGATGCGCTCCCGCGTCTCCGCGGCCTTCGCTGCGGGAGGACGCCCTGGCCCTCGACTCGCCGTGTACGGCACGGTCAAATTGTGCCACACGCCACTGCCGACGAGTTCGCGCGCCGCGTCGGCACACCGCGCCGCGCGATTTCAGCAAAGCCTCGCGCGGTATCCGGCGCGGTGCCGACACCCCAAAACGACGGACGCCCCGACAGCGCCTCGGGGGTGGAATTAGGGTTGCGCCCATGGGGGCGGTGAAGTCGCGGGAGGCGTTCTTCGAGATCGGACTGGAGGTGCTCGCCGATCTCGGTTACGGCCGGTTGAAGCTGGCCGTGGTCTGCCAGCGGTTGGGGGTCACCACCGGCTCCTTCTACCACTATTTCTCCAGCTGGTCGGCCTACACGCGGGAACTGGTCGAGCACTGGCAGAACGGCATGACCGTCACCGTGGTCGAGGCGGCGGGCTCCGAGACCGACCCCCGTGCGCGCATCGACCGGTTGATCCAGAGCGGGCTGACCCTGCCGCATGGCGCCGAGGGCGCGATCCGGGCGTGGAGCGCGGTCGACCCGGACGTCCGCGCCGTGCAGGCCGCGGTCGACCGGCACCGCTTCGACGCGCTGTACGCCTGCGCGCTGCAGATCCTGTCGCACCCGCGCCAGGCCCAGGTGTTCGCCGCGTGGGGCATGTACCTGCTGGTCGGGTACGAGCAGGTGCTGTTGCCGGCCGACCTGCCCGGCCTCGGCTGGATGGTCGACCAGATGCTCGACGCGTTGGACTCCGGACGGTTCAGCTCGGTACCCGACGATGGCTGACACCGGCGGCGCGGTCTCCGACGCCGAGGAGGTTCCGGTCCAGCACGTCGTCGCGATGCTGCGGGAACGGCTCTACGGCGCGATCTCGTGTCTGGCGACGCTGGCGGTGCTGACCCGCTACACCGGCGACGACACCGACGCGTGGGCTCGGGTGCTCGACGTCGCGGTGACGATGGGCGGATTGTGGGCGGCCAGCCTGCTGGCCGACTGGGTCGCCCACCTGAGCGTGCACGGACACTCCCCGCATGGCATCGAGCGTCTGCGCATCCTGCAGGCCTCCGGTCAGATCCTGCAGGCCAGTGTGTTCCCGCTGCTGGTGCTGGGCGCCGCCGGCATCGGGCTGCTCGACACCGACGACGCGATGTGGGTCGCGAAGTGGATCCTGGTGGTCGAACTCGGGCTGATCGCGCTGGCCGCCGTGCGGCGGACCCGGCTGCCGGTCTGGCAGCAAATCGTGACCGTGGTGTCGCTGGCCGGGCTGGGTCTGCTCGTCATCGCGATCAAAGTGCTTGCCCACTGATGCCCGGCCGCGCGGTCGGCTGGCGGACGCGGGTGTCGGGCCGGTTGCAGCAGCGCGATCCCGACCGTGACGCCCTGCGGCGCGCCATCCGCGCCGCGGTGGTGGTGCCGCTGGCCGCGGCGGTGAGCTTCGCCGTCGCCGGCGACTCGGCCCAGACCCCGCTGTTCACGCTGTTCGGTTCGGTGGCGCTGCTGGTGTTCTCCGACTTCCCGGGCAACCGGCAGAATCGCGCGCTGGCCTATGCGGGGCTGGGTCTCAACGGCTTCGTGCTGATCACCGTCGGCACGCTGGTGGCGCCCTATGCCTGGCCCGCGGTGCTGGTGATGTTCGTGCTGGGAGTGGTGGTCACCTTCTCCGGTGTGCTGAGCGAAACCGTCGCCGCCGGGCAACGCGCCACGCTGCTGACGTTCGTGCTGCCGGCCTGTACCCCGGTCGGTCCGATCGACGAGCGCCTGCTCGGCTGGGCCATCGCGCTGGCGATCTGCGTGCCGGCCGCGCTGTTCGTGCTCGCACCCCGGCACCACGGGCAGCTGCGCCGACGTGCCGCTCGGGCGTGCCAGGCCCTCGCCGACCGGCTCGACGGCCGCGCCTCGAGTGCGGACGTCACCGCGGCGATGGACGCGCTGCGCCGGAACTTCCTGGGTGCCGACTTCCGACCGGTCGGGCTGTCGGCGGGCAGCCGGGCGCTGGTCCGCGTCGTCGACGATCTGGAGTGGGTCGCCGAGCGGGCCGGCCGGGACACCGGGGTCCCGCTGCGCGACAAGGCCGCGGTGGTGGCGGTGCTGCGGTCCTGTGCGGCGGTGCTGCGGATCTCGCGGCGCGCCCGCCGCGACGCTGCCCGCGCCGACCTCGACGACGCGCTGACCACGCTGCGCACTGTGGCGCAGGGCCGGTGGCGGGAGGATCTGGAGACCATCCTCGGCGCCGACGACGACGAGCAGGCCGTCCAGTTGGGTCGGGCGCTGCTGCAGCGGCGCACGGTGGCGGCCACGGTCGGCGCCACCGGGCGCATCATCGCCGCCGCGGCCGCGGCCGACGCCCGGCCGGTGTGGGCGCGCGCCTTCGGGTTGCGCTTGCCGCCCACCGGCGCCTCCGACCGGCTGCTGCCGGCCCCCGTGGCCGTCGCGCAGATCACCACCGGTTTCGTCGCCAACCGCGCGGTGGCGCTGCGCAATGCGCTGCGCACCGGTCTGGGGCTGGCGGCGGCGGTCGCGGTGACCCACGTGTTCCCCCTCGAACACGGCTTCTGGGTGGTGCTCGGCGCGCTGTCGGTGCTACGCAGCAGCGCGCTGACCACCGGCACCCGGGTGTGGCGTGCGATGTTCGGCACCGGGATCGGTTTCCTGCTGGGCGCCGTGCTGATCGGGCTCGTCGGCGTCGACCCGGCCGTGCTGTGGGTGCTGATGCCGCTGGCGGTGTTCGGTTCGTCCTACGTGCCCGAGATCGCGTCGTTCACCGCCGCGCAGGCCGCGTTCACGATGATGGTGCTGATCTTTTTCAACCTCATCGCGCCCACCGGCTGGCAGGTCGGGCTGATCCGGGTCGAGGACGTGATCGTCGGCGCGCTGGTCGGGGTGACGGTGTCGCTGCTGCTGTGGCCGCGCGGCGCGGCCGCGGCGGTGACGCGGGCGATCGACTCGGCCCGCGGCATCTTCGTGCGCTACCTGCGGGTCGCGGTGCTGCGCATCACCCGGGGGGCGTTCGAGGAGCGCGCCGACGAGGTCGCGGCCGCCAGCCACCAGGCGATGACGGCATCGCGGGTCATCGACGACGCTGTGCGCCAGTATCTTTCGGAGAGCAGCGGCGAGACGGACTTCCGGGCGCCGGTGGTGCGCTCGTTCAACCGGGCGCTGCGCCTGCGGGGGGTGGCCGATTTGATCGCCGACATTCCGACACCGCCGCCGCTGGGAGCCTACCCGGCGGTGCGTCAGGTGCTGGAGTCCCACACCGACGCGCTCTACGAACGGGTCTGCGGCACCCCGGACCCGGACTGGCCGGCCGCGCCGATCAGCGACGAGTTCGTGCGCGCACTGCGGTCGGAGGTTCGCGACGACGACCTCGGGGTGGCCGCGGCGCTGCCGTTGCTGACCGTCGCGGCGCTGCTGGGCGAGCTGGAGCTGATCTATCCGAGACCCGAGCCGTCGAGCCAGCCCGCGCCGAGAGTGCAACCACGGTAGCTCTGGCACCCTTGGGTTCAAGGAGTCGATGCAACAGGTGGTGAGTTTGAGAGTAGTTCGTTGAGGGCTTCGGCTGGGGTCTTCCAGTTCAGTGTCTTGCGAGGTCGGCCGTTGAGTTCGGCGGCGACGTAGTCGAGGTAGTGGGCCGGATAGATCGATAGGTCGGTGCCTTTAGGGAAGTATTGGCGCAGGAGCCCGTTGGTGTTCTCGTTGCTGCCGCGTTGCCATGGGGAGTGCGGGTCGCAGAAGTAGATGTCGAGGTCGGTGGCCGCGGCGATCGCGAGGTGATTGGCCATCTCACTGCCTTGATCCCATGTCAGCGACCGCCGCAGATGCTCGGGCAGTTCGGTGATTTTGGCGACGATCGCGTTCTGCACGCTTTCAGCAGTGTGGTCATCGGGCAGGTGCAACAGCATGACGAACCGGGTCGTGCGTTCGACCAGCGTGCCGATCGCTGATGCCGAGGCGGTGGAGCCGAGGATGAGGTCGCCTTCCCAGTGTCCGGGCACTGCCCGGTCGGCCACTTCGGCCGGGCGTTGACTGATGTTGATCATGCCGGGGATGCGTCCGCGGCGGGTCGCGGCCTGGTGCTGGGGTCGACGCACCGCACGCTTGCTCCGGAGGCACTGGTGCAGTTCGCGGCGCAGGGAGCCGCGTCCTTGCACGTAGAGGGCTCGATAGATGGCTTCGTGTGACACCCACATCTCCGGATCGTCGGGGAAGTCGATGCGCAGCCGTAGGGCGATCTGCTCGGGGCTGTGCCGCGACTCCAATCGACTCTGCACCTCATCACGCAGGGTGTCACTGTGGGACAGCTTGCCGGGCTTGGGCCGCAACGCGCGGTCGGCGGATCGGTCGTGGGCGGCCAGCGCGCGGTACTGCACCACGGCGGCTCTGCCGCTTTGGCGGGCTCCGAAGGCGTGTTTGCGGCGATACCCCGATGTACGGGCGTTGCTCTTACGCGCCCGCAGCTCGTTGTTGGCGTCGATTTCGCGTTTGATCGTCGAGGCTGGGCGGCCCAGTCGACGACCCATGGACCGCAACGACTCGCCGGCGTGGACGCCGACCTGTATCTCGATGCGGTCCTGCAAGGTCAACCGCGGACGCGGTCCGGTGATGTTGGGTTTGCTCGCACGCGGTTTCACACCGCCAGCTTGCCGAAACCATCGGTGAGCGCAGGTCGCCGACACTCCTACGGCCCTACCAGCATGTTCGGGCAACAACCCATTACGGATCTGCTCCCAAAACAACGGCTTCCGTGACTGCAACAAAGCTCGACCCATGACAACACTCCTCAATCAAAGACGGGTGTTGCATCGATCCCTTGAAACCGCCACCGAAACCACTACCGCAGCGGCACTTTCGCGGCCATCTCGGCGCTCAGCGGGGGCGGTGCGGCATCAGCGCGCCGGGTGGGACGGTGCCGAACCGGCCGGCCTGGAAGTCCTCGACCGCCTCGATCAGCTCGGACTTGGAGTTCATCACGAACGGACCGTACTGGAACACCGGCTCGCGGATCGGCCGGCCGCCCAGCAGCAGCACCTCGAGCGCGGGACGGTGCGAGTCCTGCGTCGGCTCGGCGGTCACGCTGACGCGGTCGCCGGGTCCGAGCACCGCGAGCTGGCCCTGGTGGATCGGGTGTCCGACCGGCCCCACCGCACCGCGCCCGGACAGCACATAGACCAGCGCGTTGAAATCCCGGTTCCAGGGCAGGTTCAGCGCAGCGCCGGGCGCAATCGTGGCGTGCGCCAGCGTGATCGGGGTGTAGGTGGCCCCGGGGCCGCTGTACCGGGCGGCTGCGGTCTCGATGTCCCCGGCGATCACACGCACCAGCGCGCCGACGTCGGCCGAGGCCAGCAGCCGCACCTGACCGCCCTCGATGGCCTGATACCTGGGCGCGGCGAACTTGTGCTTCTTGGGCAGGTTCACCCACAGCTGGATGCCGTGGAACAACCCGCCGCTCTCGACGAGTTCGGCCGGCGGGGTCTCGATGTGCAGGATCCCGGCGCCGGCGGTCATCCACTGCGTGGCGCCGTCGGTGATCATCCCGCCGCCCCCGTGGGAGTCCTGGTGGGCGAAGCGCCCGTCGATCATGTAGGTGACGGTTTCGAAACCGCGGTGCGGGTGCCAGTCGGTGCCGCGCGGCTCGCCCGGCTGGTAGTCGACCTCCCCCATCTGGTCCATGTGCACGAACGGGTCGAGGTCGCGGGCGCTGACGCCGGCGAACGCGCGCACCACCGGAAAGCCTTCGCCTTCGAAACCGGACGGACCGGTGGTGATCGAGCGCACCGGACGTTCGGTGTCCGACGGGGACGGACCGCTCAGACGGGGCAGGGTGAGGGTATCGGCAGTGACAGCAGGCATGCCCCGAACAACCGGACCGTGGTCCGATTAATTCCGTCAGCGTTTGGTAACTAACGCCGGCGGCAATGCATACGCCGACCGCAGTTCCCTCGAACCCACAGATCGGATCACTCAATGATCGTGCTCGGCGTCATCCTCCTGCTGATCGGCTACTTCACCAGCCTGTCGATCCTGTACACGATCGGCGGCATCCTCGTGGTGATCGGCATCGTGCTCTGGATTCTCGGCGCCGTCGGCAAGCCCGTCGGCGGACGAAAAGTCTGGTTCTAGCCCAGAATCTCCAGCGCAGCGGCGCGGGCTTCGGCGGTGCTGGCGGTGGCCAGCACCGCCTCGGCCGCGTCGCGGCACTGCTGTAGCGACACCTGGGCCAGCTTCGCGCCGACCGACTGCACCGCCGCCGCGGCCGCCGACAGCGACGTCACGCCCAGACCGGCCAGCACGCAGGCCAGCAGCGGGTCGGCGGCGGCCTCCCCGCACACCCCGACCGGCTTGTCGACAGCCGCCCCGGCCCGCACGGTCATCGCGACCAGCGCCAGCACCGCCGGCTGCCACGGATCGGTGAGCGTGGCCAGCTGCGCGGACATCCGGTCGGCGGCCATCGTGTACTGCGCCAGGTCATTGGTCCCGATCGATAAAAAGTCGACGTGGTCGAGGATCTTCTCGGCCAGCAGCGCCGCGGCCGGAACCTCGATCATCACGCCCGGGGTCAAGCCCCGGGAGCGGGCCCGGGCGGCGAAGTCTTCGGCCTCCTGCGCGGTGGCGATCATCGGCGCCATCACCCACGGGGCGGCGCCCGTGCGCTCGGCGGCGGCCCCGATCGCGTCGAGTTGGCGGTCCAGCAGCCCCGGGTTGGCCTCCGCGATCCGGATGCCGCGCACGCCGAGCGCGGGGTTGGCCTCGTCGGGATGCCCGGCGAACTTCAGCGGCTTGTCCGACCCGGCGTCGAGGGTGCGGACCACGACCTTGCGGCCCTCGAACGCGGCGAGGACCTCGCCGTAGATCTCGGCCTGCTCGTCGACGGTGGGTTCGGTGTCGCGGTTGAGGAAGCACAGCTCGGTCCGGAACAGCCCGACCCCTTCGGCCGGGGTCTCGCGGGCCGCACGCGCGGCCGCACCGTCCTGCACGTTGGCCAGCACCGCGACCTGATGACCGTCGGCGGTGGCCCCCGGTCCCGCCCAGTTCGCCGCGGCGGCGGCCGCCCGGCGGGCCTCGTCGACGGCCTGTTGGGCGGTGGCCGGATCCGGGTTCACGGTGACCGTGCCCAGCGTCCCGTCGACCAGCACCATCGCCCCGGCCTCGACGTCGTCGAGACCGGTGACGGCGACGACGCACGGGATGCCCAGCTGGCGCGCGATGATCGCGGTGTGGCTGGTCGGCCCGCCGAGGGTGGTGGCCAGCGCGACGACCAGGTTCGGGTCCAGTCCGGCGGTGTCGGCCGGGGCGAGGTCCTCGGCGCAGAGAATGGACGGCACGTCGGGCATCGGCACCCCGGGCTCGGGCAGGCCGGCCAGTTCGGCGGTGACGCGGTCGCGGATGTCGCGCAGGTCGGTGACCCGTTCGGCCATCAGGCCGCCCATCTTGGTGAACATGTCGACGAACTGGTCGACCGCGCCGGCGACCGCGCGCACGGCCGGCGCCCCGTCCTTGATGCGTTTCTCCGCCGCGCCGAGCCACGCGCGGTCCTGGGCCAGCGTCGCGGTCGCGGTCAGCACTTCGGCCGCGGCGCCCGACGCGTGCGTCGCCCGCTCCCGCAGGCGGGTGGCGACCGTCGTCGCGGCCGCGGTGAAGCGCTCGACTTCGGCGGGCCGGTCGGCCTCGGCCAAGTCGGCGCCGGCCTGGACGTCGACGTCGGGCAGCGTGCCGGGCCGGATCACCGGCCCGTATTGCACACCCGCCACGACGGGAACACCGTGCAACACGGGTGAGGTAAGCGGAGACGAGGTGGTCATGTGACCCAGGTTACAAGAAACCGTTGACAAGTCAACACGTTCAGGAGTAAAACCAAACACATCAACATTGAATTGCGACCGACCCCACACAAAACCGCACGGAGAGCCATGTACCCCGAGGAACGTCAGCAGGCGATCGCCTCGCTGGTGCTGGCCAAGGGGCGCGCCTCGGTGACCGAACTGGCCGAGGCCTACGACGTCACCACCGAGACGGTGCGCCGCGACCTGGCCGTCCTGGATAAGGCCGGCATCGTGCGCCGGGTGCACGGCGGCGCCGTCCCGGTGCGCGCGCTGCATCTCGTCGAGCCCGGGGTCGGCGAACGCGACACCACGCGCGCCGAGCACAAGGACGCCATCGCCGCCGCGGCCACCGACTTCTTCCCGCTCGCCGGGACCACCGTGCTGCTCGACGCCGGCACCACCACCATGCGCATCGCCGCCCACCTGCCGACCGACCGCGAACTGCTGGTCGTCACCAACTCGGTGCCGATCGCCGCCCGGCTGGCCACCGTGCCGACGGTGTCGCTGCAGCTGCTGGGCGGCCGGGTGCGCGGCGTGACCCAGGCCGCGGTCGGCGAACAGGCGCTGCGGGTGCTCGACACCCTGCGCGTGGACATCGCGTTCATCGGCACCAACGCGCTGAGCGTGCGCCACGGGCTGTCCACCCCCGACAGCGAGGAGGCCGCCGTCAAGCGGGCCATGGTGGCTGCGGCCAACTACGTCGTGGTGGCCGCGGACTCCTCCAAGGTGGGCCGCGAGGACTTCGTCAGCTTCGCCCCGATCAGCAGCGTCGACACCCTCATCACCGACCCCGAGATCAGTACCGCCGACCGCGCCGAGCTCACCGAGCACGGCGTCGAGGTCATCTGCGCAGGAGGCCAGCAGTGATCGTCACCGTCACGCCGAACCCGAGCATCGACCGCACGGTCACGCTGCCCTCGGCGCTCACCCGCGGGGCGGTGCATCGCGTCACGTCGGTAACCAGCCAGGCCGGCGGCAAGGGTGTCAACGTCGCCCGCGCGCTGACGCTGGCCGGTCTCGACGCCGTGGCGGTGCTGCCGGCGGGCGCCAACGATCCGCTGCTGCCGGCGCTGCAGGCCGCCGCGGTCACCTACCGCGCGGTGCCGACCGCCGAGCCCGCCCGCACCAACCTGACCGTGACCGAACCCGACGGCACCACCACCAAGATCAACGAGCCGGGCGCGGAGTTGACCCCAGCGACGCTGGCCGCGCTGACCGACGCCGTGCTCGAGGCCGCGCGCGACGCCGACTGGCTGGTGATGTCGGGGTCGCTGCCGCCGGGGATGCCGGACTCCTGGTACGCCGAGGTGGTCGCGCAGCTGGCCGGCGCCCGCTGCCGCGTGGCGGTGGACACCTCCGACGCACCGCTGGCCGCGCTGGTCGCCGGCCTCGACCGCGGCGCGCCCGACCTGATCAAGCCCAACGCCGAAGAGCTCGCCGGCGTGCTCGGCCAGTCCGCTCAGGAACTGGAAGACGCCGTGGCGCAAGGTGATCCGGAGCCCGTCGTGCACGCAGCACGGCGCCTGACCGACCGCGGCATCGGCGCGGTGCTGGCCACCCTCGGCGCGGCCGGTGCGGTGCTGGTCGACCCGGACGGGGCGTGGCTGGCCACGCCGCCGCCCATCGTGCCGCGCAGCACGGTCGGCGCGGGTGACTCGTCGCTGGCCGGGTACGTGCGCGCCGAGGTCGGCGGCGCGGCCCCGCCCGAACGGCTGCGGATGGCGGTGGCCTACGGCAGCGCCGCGGCCGCGCTGCCGGGCACCGCGCTGCCCGGCCCCGCTGAACTCGACCTCGATGCCGTTGCGGTATCGCCGATTTCCCCGATCCGTGCTTCCCGCTAGCACCGAACAACGAAGGTAATGCGATGACAAGCTCCACCCCCACCACGCCGATCATCACCGAGGACCTGGTGCTGCTCGACGTCGGCGTCGACGGCGACAAGGAAGCCGTCATCGCCCGGCTCACCGAGAGCCTGGCCGGCGCCGGCCGCACCAGCGACGCCGACGGCCTGCTCGGCGCGGCGATGACCCGCGAGGGCCAGTCGGCCACCGGGCTGCCCGGCGGCATCGCGATCCCGCACTGCCGCTCCCCCTTCGTCGACACCCCGACCATCGGGTTCGCCCGCCTGCAGCCCGGCGTCGACTTCGGCGCCCCGGACGGACCGGCCGATCTGGTGTTCCTGATCGCCGCGCCCGAATCCGGCGGCCAGGACCACATGAAGCTGCTCTCCAGCCTGGCGCGGGCGTTGGTGCGCAAGGACTTCGTCGCATCCCTGCGCGAGGCCGCCACCACGGGTGAGGTCGTCGAGCTGGTCGACGGCGTGGTCAACCCGGCCCCCGCCACCGCCCCGGCGGCCGCAGCGGCCGAGCAACCGAAGCCCGCCCCGAAGGCGAAGAAGACCATCGTCGCGATCACCGCCTGCCCGACCGGCATCGCGCACACCTACATGGCCGCCGATGCGCTGACCGCCGCGGCCAAGGACGCCGACGTGACGCTGGCCGTGGAGACCCAGGGCTCCTCGGGCAGCACCCCGCTGCCGGCCGACACCATCGCCGGGGCCGACGCCGTCATCTTCGCCACCGACGTCGGCGTCAAGGACCGGGGCCGCTTCGCCGGGAAGCCGGTGGTGGCGTCCGGGGTCAAGCGCGCCATCAACGAGCCGGCCAAGATGATCGCCGAAGCCGTTGCCGCAGCCGACAATCCGAACGCGGCGCGGGTCGAGGGGTCCGGCGCCGACGCGGCCGAGGCACCGTCGGGCAACGTCGGCTGGGGTACCCGCACCCGCCAGATCCTGCTCACCGGCGTCAGCTACATGATCCCGTTCGTCGCCGCGGGCGGTCTGCTGATCGCGCTGGGCTTCCTGTTCGCCGGCTACGAGATCGCCGACACCGGCAACGACATCGCGCTGAACAACTCGCTGACCAACCTGCCGCCGGGCGGCTTCCTCGAGTACCTGGGGGCGATCCTGTTCACGCTGGGCAGTTTGGCGTTCAGCTTCCTGGTGCCCGCGCTGGCCGGCTACATCTCGTTCGCGATCGCCGACCGGCCCGGCATCGCGCCCGGCTTCACCGCCGGCGCACTGGCGGTGTTCGTCGGCGGCGGCTTCATCGGCGGCATCGTCGGCGGCGTGATCGCCGGCTTCGCCGCGCTGTGGATCTCCAACATCAAAGTGCCGCAATGGTTCCGCGGCCTGATGCCGGTGGTGATCACCCCGCTGTTCGCGTCGCTGGCCGTCGGCCTGATCATGTTCTTCCTGGTGGGCCGCCCGCTGGCCTGGGTCAACACCAGCCTCACCGACTGGCTCAACGGCATGTCCGGTGCGTCGGCGGTGCTGCTCGGGGTCATCCTCGGGCTGATGATGTGCTTCGACCTGGGCGGCCCGGTCAACAAGGCGGCCTACGCGTTCGCCACCGCCGGGCTGGCCGCGGCCACCACCGCGTCGTTCGAGATCATGGCCACCGTGATGGCCGCGGGCATGGTGCCGCCGCTGGCGATGGCGCTGGCCACCACCGTCCGGCCCGGCCTGTTCAGCGAGCCCGAACGCGAGAACGGCCGCGCCGCCTGGCTTCTGGGCGCATCGTTCATCTCCGAGGGCGCCATCCCGTTCGCCGCGGCCGACCCGCTGCGCGTCATCCCGTCGATGATGTTCGGCGGCGCGGTCACCGGCGCGCTGTGCATGGCGTTCGGCGCCACCTCGCGGGCCCCGCACGGCGGCATCTTCGTGCTGTTCGCCATCGACAACAAGCTCGGCTTCGTCATCGCGCTGGTGGCCGGCACCATCGCCGCCGCGCTGGCCGTGGTGGCCGCCAAGCAGTTCATCAAACCCGGCGCCAAGTCCGAACCCGAACCCGGCGCCGCCTGACCGTCCCGTCCGAATCACCCACCGAAGAAACAGAGGAGAACCCATGCCCACCAAGACCGTCATCGTCGGCTCGGCCATCGGACTGCACGCCCGGCCCGCGGCGATCATCGCCGAAGCCGTCGTTGAGGCCGGAGTGCCCGTCACGCTGTCGATGGACGGCGGTGAGCCCGTCGACGCCGGCTCGGCCCTGATGATCATGACGCTGGGTGCCGGCAACGGCGCCGAGGTCACCGTCGCCTCCGACGACGAAGCCGCGCTGAACAAGGTCGCCGAGCTGGTGCAGCAGGACCTCGACGCCTGAGCGCGGGATCACGCGCTGGTGTCGGCTCAGAAAGAAAGCGGTGAGACCCCCCGCCCAGCACCCTTAAGCTTGCCGATGTGCTGCCGACGCAGACCCTTGACGTAGCTGTTTGCGCTGCTCGTGGGGGTGCCTGGAGTTTGCTGATCACGGCTCGGCACACTGTCCGCAGTGGGATTTTGGCAGGGGGTGACATCGGATGCGGCGTATAGGGGGCGTGCTCGCCGCGTTGCTCCTGATGGTGCTCTACGCGACGCCGGCAGCAGCGATCGAGCCGCCCGTCATCGATCCGGCGGCGATTCCACCGGACGAGACCGGACCCGACCAGCCGATGGAGCAACGACGCGTCTGTGCGGCCCCGACGGTCTTTCCGGACTCCAACTTCGCAGACCGGCCCTGGGCCAATGACTACCTGCGCATTCCGGACGCCCACCGGTTCGCCACCGGCGCCGGGATCACCGTCGCGGTCATCGACACCGGTGTCAACGGGTCCGCGCGGGTGCCCGCCGAGCCGGGCGGGGATTTCGTCGACCAGGGCGGCAACGGCATGTCCGACTGCGACGCGCACGGCACCCTGACCGCTGCGGTCATCGCAGGCCGGCCCGCCCCGACCGACGCGTTCGTCGGCGTGGCGCCCGACGCACGCATCCTGTCCTTGCGCCAGACCTCCGACAGCTTCCAGCCGGTCGGCACCCGTACCGATCCCAACGACCCCAACAGCACCCGCACCGCGGGTTCGCTGCGCAGCCTGGCGCGCGCGATCGTGCATGCCGCCAATCTGGGCGCCCAGGTCATCAACATCAGCGAGGCGGCGTGCTACAAGACCACTCGGCCGATCGACGAGCACGCGGTCGGGGCGGCGATCAACCATGCCGTCAACGTCAAGGGCGCGGTGATCGTCGTGGCCGCCGGCAACACCGGCGGCGACTGCACGCAGAACCCGCCGCCCGACCCGGCCGTCCCGGCGGATCCGCGGGGTTGGCAGGAAGTTTCGTCGATCGTGTCGCCGGCGTGGTACTCGCCGTTGGTGTTGACCGTCGGCAGCATCGCTCCCAATGGAGCGCCGAGTGGATTCTCGATGCACGGACCGTGGGTGGGCGCGGCGGCGCCGGGCGAGAACCTGGTGGCTCTGGGTTACGACGGCAACCCGGTCAACGCTCTGCAGGGTGAGGATGGGCCGATCCCGATCGCCGGTACCTCGTTCTCCGCGGCCTACGTCTCCGGCTTGGCTGCCCTGGTGCGCCAACGCTTTCCGGAGCTCACTGCCGCTCAGGTGATCAACCGGATCACCGCGACCGCACGCCATCCCGGCGGTGGTGTCGACAACAGCGTGGGCGCCGGAGTGATCGACCCGGTTGCCGCGCTGACGTGGGAGGTCCCCGCCGGTCCCGCCCAGGTGCCCTACCAGGTCAAGGCGATCCCTCCACCGGTGCAGGTCCCGGCGCCCGACCGCACCCCGATCACCATGGTGGTCGTCGTCAGTGTGGCGGTCGCGCTCGTTCTCGGCCTGGGTGCGTTGGCACGAAGGGCGCTGAGGCGCCGATGAGAAGTCTGCTGTCGTTCTTCGGTGTGCGCTTCTCCACCGGGCATGCCGTCGGTGCGGCGGTGCTGATTCCCGCGTGCATCCTGGTGTTCGCCGCGGTGGACCTGCTGTGGCTCGGGGTCACCCTGGCAGTGCTGATCGGGCTTGCCGCGCTGGTGACCGTCCGTGGCCGCCGGGTCACCGGATGGCTGGCCGCCCTGTTCGCCTGGCGTCGTCGGCACCGCCAGCCCCCGCCGGCGCCGTCGGAAGCTGCGGTCGGCGCGACCGTCGTCCCGGCCGATCACGTCGCCGTGCGGTGGCACGGCGACCACCTGGTGTCGGTCATCGAATTGGTTCCCCGTCCGTTCACTCCGACGGTGATCGTCAACGGCGCAGCCTTCACCGACGACGTGATTTACACCGGGTTGGTCGAGGAGCTTCTGCACGCGTACTGCCCGGACCTGCGCGCCGACGTGGTCTCGGCCGGGTATCGCGTCGGCAAGACCGCGCCGTCGGCGTTGGTGGCTCTCTACGAACAAGTCGTCGGGCCGTATCCCGCCCCGGCCAGCAGGCGGACGTGGATCGTGTTGAGCGCCGATCCGGAGCACACCCGGAAGTCTGCGGTGCGCCGCGGTGTCGGTGTCGCCGGGCTGGCCCAGTACCTGGTGTCGTCGACCACACGCATCGCCGACCACCTGGCCGGCCGCGGGATCGACGCACGGCCCGCCCGCAGTTTCGACGACTTCGACGGCGCCACCGAGATCAGCTTCGAACGGGAGACGTGGTCGATGGTGAAGGGCCGCAGCACGTTCACCGCGGCCTACACCGCTCCCGGGGGACCCGACGTGTGGTGGTCAGCGCGCGCCGACCACACGGTCACCCGGGTACGCATCGTCCCGGGCGCGGCGCCGACGGCCACCGTCCTGCTGACCACGCTGGCCAATCCGTCGACTCCGCGCGGGTTCTCGTGTCTGTACGGCGGGCAGCGGGCCGCCCTGCTGGGCCACAGCCCCGTCACCGACCGTCATCACGAGCTGCCGATCGGCTCAGCCGGCGTGCTGGTCGGCGAGACGGCGGACCGCTATCCGGTGTACATGCCGTTCGACAATGTCGACAGTTGCATCAACCTCGGTGACGCACGCCTGTTCACGCAGTTCGTGGTGCGCTCGACCGCCGCGGGCGCCGAGGTGACACTGGCGCCGCAGTTCCGGGAGTTCGCCGGATACGTCAACGCCCGTGTCGGCCCGGTCGCCAAAGTGTCGTGGCCCAATGCGACCACCTACCTCGGCTCCCATCCGGGTTTGGGCCGAGTCGTGCTGCGGGACAACTTCATCGCCACCCCCCGGCACAAACAGCTGCCGATCCGGCTGATCAATCCCCGGGAGGAAAGCCGCTACCAGATGGTGCTGGAGTCGTGAGCGGCAACGAGGTTCAGGTCGAGCCCGAAGACCTGCGTCGCAAGGCCACCCAGATCGAGAGTCTGAGCTGGGGCACCGCTTCGGCGCAGCCGGAGGTGGTGCCGCCGGATGCGCTGCCGGGCAGCGGCGTGGCAGTGCAGAACCTGGTGGTCAACGCGAAGGCGTTGTGGGCCCACCAGGAGTTCGGCAAAGTCGAAGGGCACCGCCTGGCTCAGACGCTGCGCAACGTCGCCAACGCCTATGCCCAGGTGGACCAGGCGTCGGCGCAGGACATCAGCACCACGATGGACGGGCCGACGGGCCCACCCCCCGACACCACGGTGTACCCGGACTCGGTCACCATTCCTGCGCCCCCGCGCCCCCCGGCGATGCCGATCCCGCGGGGGCAGCCGCCGCCCGACGAGATGCTGTTCCCGCCAGACGTTCAGCGTGCGCTCGACTCCGGCGATGACGGGGCATCGTTGCGTGCGGCGGCGCAGCTGTGGCGGACCAATGCCCAGACGCTGGAGGGGTCGGCCCAGCAGTTCGAGGTCAGCAGCGTGCTGTGGGAGGGCGAGGCCGCCGACGCGGCGTATGCCAGGTTCACCAGCTACCGGGACTGGCTGATCGGCCTGGCCGGCAGTTGGAAACGGCTCGCCCGCGAAGCCGACCGGATCGCCAGCGCGCACGAACAGGCGCAGGAGGATCACCGCCCGATCGCCGACGAGTATCAGCGACTCAACGATTCCGTGATGGGGAAACCTTTAGGCCCCAACACTTTTACGACCATGGAACGGATGGCGGAGCTGCAGCGCCAATCGGAAGGACTGCGCAACAACTACGCTCGCGACGGCCAGCCCCACCAGATCACGCCCGATGATCCGCCCAACCCGGTCGTGTCAGGCGTGCCGGTGACCGCAGAGGACCACCGGCGTGCCGCCGAACACCGGTCGTCTCGGACCTCTCTGCGCGACAGCGCATCTCAGGGTGCAGGCGGCGGATCCCGGGAAGGTGGCGGGGCGCCGCGGGCCCCGCGGGACGCCGCAGCGTCGCCGGATTCCCCGCAACCCTCGGCCGCGCCACCCGCTGCAGGTGAAGGTTCGCCCGGCGGCAGCCCGCAGGGTGGCGGATCGCCCGGCGGAGGATCTGCGGGCGGACCTCCCGGCGGCGGCGCCCCCAGCGGCGGCGCACTTCCCGGTGGCGGCAAGTCCGAGCCGAGGCTGCCCTACGACCCGTCGCTGCGCCCGGCGGCCGCCGGTGGTGGCGGCGCCGGTGCGGGTGCCGGCGGTGGTGCCGGTGGCGGTGTGCCCGCCGGGCCGTTGCAGCCCGCGGTCGGGGCCGAGACCGTAGCACCGACCCCCGTGGTCGCCCCGGTCGCACCAGCGGCGGCGGGCGGAGCCACCGGAGGCGCCGCGGTGGGTGGCGGAATGGGCGGCATGGCACCGATGATGCACGGCGGCCAGGGGAATTCCGGGGACAAGAAACGAAACCCTCAGCTCTCCGAGGACGAGGAGCTCTACACCGAGGAGCGGCCCTGGACCGAGCCGGTCATCGGCAACCGGCCGCGCCGCCGTGGTGGTCCGGACGACAAGGGGAAGGAATCGCAGTGACCGATGACATGCACCCCGAGGTGGCCGCGGTGCTGCGGCAGGCACGTCGGCTGCAGTCACTGATGGATGAGCAGCTCGAGAAAATGGCCTCCGGTTCGTTCACCGCATCCGACGAGGACGAAACGGTGGAGGTGACCCTCAACGGACACCAGTGGATCAAGGATGTCCATATCCAAGACGGGTTGCTGCGACTCGGCTCCGAGACCGTCGAGTACCGCGTCAACGAGGCGCTACACCGAGCCAACGCGGAGGCGTCTGCTGCCATCGACGCCGACCGGGAGCGAATCGACACGGTGGTCGCCGAAATCACCGCCGAACTCTCCGACGATCAACGCTGAAGATCCTGGTCGTCAGCGGGAGGCGGGCGGCGGAATGTCGACACCGCGGATCTGCTCGCCGGAGCGGGTGTCGGTCTGCTCGTACTGCGCCGCCGCGTCATGGAGTTTTGCCCCGTAGCCGCGGGCGCCGCTGACGAGCGCCGACACCTGCGTCGCGACGGTGTCCCGGGCGTTCTGACAGGCCGACGCCGTCTGCAACGCCGGTACCGCCGCGGCCGCATCACCCAATGGCGCATCAGGCTGGCTCGCTGCCAGTCGATCCGCGGCGGCGGCGAACGCGCCGCCGACCGTGCGTAATTCGTCGGTATTGACCCTGAGCCTGCCGCCCATCAGACCGCCTTAGAACCGCAGATTCCGGAGCACGTCGTACACGCCGGCGATCCACAGCAACAGCGGGATCACCGCCGCGATCGCCGCGCCGTCGAACAACTCGAGGAGGCGCTTGGTCACCGGCGACATCCGCCGCACCCCGTCGGTGGCGCCGATGATCACCACCGCGCTCAACGCCACCGCGATGTAGAGCGTCAGGACCAGCCAGGCGCGCTCCGGGTACCAGAGGCACAGTCGCACCGCCACGCCCGTCGGGATCGCCACCGCGGCGGCCATCAACGCCCAGGCGCACCACCGCTCGGCGTACAACCGGGACCGGAAACCGCAGACGACCGCGACCAGGCCGGCCACTATCACGCTGTGCACGAAGAAGTGCCCCTGCACCACCACGGAGACCGCGCCGGCGGTCAGGATCGCCGCACCGGCGGTGAGGAAACCGATCAGCAACCTCTTTGCCAGGTGAGTGCGTTCGGTCAACCGCGCCGCCGAATCCGGCACCGACGCGATGATCGCCTGCCACGTCTCGGACTCTTCAGAGGTGTCCGTCGTGGCCACGGGATCGAGCAACTCGTCGTTGGACACCGTCTCGCCGGGCGCCGGAATCGGCGGGAGGGCGATCCGTGCGACGGCCACGGTCAGCTTCGCCGCATTGGTCACAACAACCAGGCCGAACGCAATGGCGCCCGCGGGAACCCAGCTGTCCCAACCGTATCCGAAGGCCACGGCGGCGAGGGTGACCGCCAGCGCGACGACCGCCAGAAATGCCGCGATCTCGGCTCGTCGACGCGGCCCGCCGCGCGTCGCCAGCACGATCAACAGGACGACGGCGCCGGCTCCTGCGACCTGAGGAGCCCCCAGGCTGTCCACCCCGCGCGGCAGCGGAACTCCGAGCGTCGCGGCACCGGTCAACCCGATCAGCGCGGCGACCAGGAGGCTTTCGGCCATGTCCGCATGCTGGAACCGCTTCTGCGCCAGCACGCTTGCACCCATCAGAGCTGCACCGAGCACCGCCAGCGCCACCGCCCACCACCAGTGCCGCCCCGTCGAGGCCCACGACAACACCGCTACCGCCGTGACCGTCAGCGCGGCGAGCGGCAGCATCAGTCCGACGAAACGGTACAGCGCGCGACGGTCGAACTCCGGTGTTTCGTCGAGCACGGCGATCGCGTCGATGACATCCTCGACCAACGGCCGATACCGTTCGGTGCGGCTGACCGGCACCAAGGTCAACAGCGAGCCGTCCACCACCCCGGCATCGTCGAGCGACGCGGAGTGCTTGATCGGCGGCGCCCCGGGCCGGGCGAACGACCAGACCCCCTGCGCCTTGAAGTCGAAACCCGCCAACGCATCTGCCGGAGTGTCGGCAAGGATGTCGGCCAACACCGACACCGTTTCGTCGACGTACGACTCGATCGGCGTCGCCGACGGTAGCACCAGATCGGTCATTCGCCGGCCGGTCAGGACCGTCACCCGGGTGGTCGACGGCCGGCCCGGGGTGGCGGCGGTCGACGAGGGTGACGCGGCTGTCGCGGTCAACGCCGTTCGAGCCTGTCGAAATCGTCGGACAGCGCGGCGGCCAACTCGACGATTCTGCGTTCGAACGTCTTCCCCAGGAGGTCGAGCTGAATCTCGGTGCCGGCCGCGATGTGTTTGTCGTACGGCAACACGATCACACGTCCCGGTGCGACGTGCCGCTCGAACTGCTGCACCAGATCATCGACGTCGATGTTCGGCTTGCCGGGGACGACATGATTGACCACCACACAGGAGCGGCCCAACAGGTCCTGATACCCGTTCTGTCGCAGCCAATCCATCGTGATGGCGGCCTGCCGGGCGCCGTCGATCGAGGCGCTGGCGACGATGACCAGACCCGACACCGTGGAGAGCACACCGCGCGCGCCCGGCTGAAACAGCCCCGCCCCACAGTCGGCCAGCACCAGGTTGTAGTAGCGCGACACGATCTCTGTCGCGGCCCGCCAGTCCTCGTCGTTGAATTCGCGGCGGGCCGCGCTGTACTCCTCAGACGAGAGCACCTCGAGGTTCGCGCTGTTCATGCTGGTGTAGGCGCGGATGTCGTTGTAGCGGTGAAGTTCTTTGTCCGACAGGAGATCCGCGATGGTCGCCGCGGACTGCCGGCCGGCCCTGTCGGCAAGGTTGCCACCGTCGGGGTCGGCGTCGATGGCCAGGATCCGGTCCCCGCGGATGCTGCTCAGCGCGGAGCCCAGGGCGACCGTCACGGCGGTCTTACCGACGCCGCCCTTGAGTCCGAAAACCCCGATCTGGTACGAGTCGCGGGCGTTGCGACGGATCCGCGCGTGCAGATCCATCTCGTACATCTCATCGGGCGACAACCCGAGGTTGATCCGGGTCAACAGGTAAAGCCAATGGCGCCAACCCCGTTGCGGCGGCAGTTTGACCGCCGAACGCACGCCGACGTGCGACAGCGCGTCGATGGCGCGGTGGTTGCCCATCGCTGCCGCGGACGTCGGCGCCTGTTGCGGCGCGGGCCGTCGGTCGACACCGGCGTCGGCGAAGTGCTGGCTCGGCAGCGGTGGCGATGCCGGACGCGGTGTCGGCGCCGGGGCGGAGCGGGACGCCTCGTGCCGCGCCCCGGAGGGGCTGTGTGTCTGGGGCATCCGCATCAAACCGTTGTCGGGCAGCGGCGGCGACATGGTGCCCGGCGTGGTCGGGATCTGCGTCGTCACCTCTGTCTGCCGGGGCGGGGGCGCGGTCGCACCCTGTGTGCCCGGTGGGTGGACGGGCATGCCGGGCGCAGCGTCAGGGCGCACCATGGCACCGGGCGGTGCCACGGAATCGCGCCCGGCGGGTGGCGTCTCCCGATCCTGGTCCTCGTCGACCGTTCGCAGCGCATCCGGGGAGTGGAAAAGCCGGTCATAGTCGGCCGACATATGCACCTCTCAAGGTTGTGGTCGTAGGGTCGGGCACATGCGCGGTGGGCGATCGTCGATTGTCCGGCGGATCGCCCACCGGCTGTGCGGGGTCGCGCTTAGGTAAAAGTTCCGATCACACCGTTCTCGGTGGTGCCCATGTTCTGGCCCGAATTGCTCACCGCGTGACCGAGGCTCTGCAGAGCCTGGTTGATCTCCATCGAGTTGTTGTCCCAGCGCTGTTGCACGGCCTGGTACGACATCGAGCCCTCGCCCATCCAGGCGGCCTGCAGCCTGGCCAGAGAGCCCTGGCCCTCCTCGAGCAAACCCAGTGTCCGCTGCACGGCAGCCTGCAGTTCGCCTGCGCCGCTTTCGATTCCGGCGAAGTTGTATTCGATGAGTCCCATATCTGTTCTCCTAGTTTCTCGGGGTGGTCCGTCAGAGCATCTGGTTGGCGAGTTCGTCAGCGTTCTGCGCGTCGGTGTTCTGATACGACGCACCGCTGATGTTGATGTTCTGCGAGATGTCCTCGAGCAGCCGGATCTGCTGACCGGCGGCCTCATTGAAGCGCAGCAGCGCAGCCTGCGCGGCCGCGCCGGCGCCTTCACTGTTCATGCTGGCCTGCAAGCCTGCGGCGGTCGACTCGACCTGCGCGAGAACGGTCGCCAGCTCGCCACAGATGCGGTCGAAATTCGCCGCCTCCGCCATCAATTGCGGGGTATCCGCATTCACCAATCCCATTGCTGACCCTCTCTTTGGTTACCTGTGTTCTCGTCGGCTCGACGAGCTCCCCGACCCAGGCGGCCGGCAAGTGTGTGGGTGACGACCTACCAGTCGTCTTCTTCGTCCTCGCTGAGGTCGTGTTCGAGCGGTGCGGGCGCGGTCAACCCGGAGCGGTGACCGCCACCTTTGCCCCGTTGGCCGAGCATCCCCATCGGACCGCCCATTCCGCCGCCGGCCCCGACCGGAGCCGCGCCGACCGCCGCGGCGCCGGCGGCCGCACCTACGCCGACCGATACCGGGTTCATGCTCGGGCCCAGCTCCCTGCCGATCAGGTTGGACATCAGCGGCGTGCGGGCCGAGGTGCCGCCCGCTCCGGGGAGCGACGCCGCCCGGACCAGTCCGGCACCCGCGGCGGCCCCGTTGCCACCGATCGCGGGGTGGTTGGAGAACGGGGTCGCACCGAGCATCCCGACCTGGGCACCTCGGTCGCCGCCCATCATTCCGCCCATCTGGCCGAACATCGACGAGACCTGCTGCAGCGGTTGGGTCAGCTGCTGGAACGGTTGCGTCACCCCTTGCATCATCTGCTGGGGGACCTGACCCAGTGTGGAGCCGAGTTGTGAAGCCATCTGCATGCCCATCTGCATGCCCTGCGACGGATCCTGCTGCAGACCGTTCGGCGGATTCGCCTGCGAGCGGCCCTGATTCACCGCCTGCGCAACGGCCTGCTCGGCCCGGCCGGCTTTCAGGTTGGCCTCATCGGCTTTGCCCTGCCCGCTGACGTGGGCGAATACTGCGTTGCGCACCGCAGCGCCGCCCATCAGCGGGGCCGCTCCGGCCATACCGCTGGCCAGTGTCGCTTCCGCGGCCCCGGGCAACACGATCGGTTTGGGCATCGCCACGGGTTCGAACGTGGCGTTGACCATCGTCTCGGACTCGTAGAGACCCATCACCGCCGCGGCCTGGTCCCACATTCGGACATAGTCGGCTTCGTTGACGGCGATCGGAACGGTGTTGACGCCGAGGAAGTTGGTGGCCTCCAGCACGGCGTGGGTGACGTGGTTGAGTTCGATCTCGGGCAATGGCGGCGTGGTGGCCAGCGCTGTCGAGTAGGCGCTCGCCTGCGCCGTGGCCTGCACCGCTCGCTTCTGCGCCTGCATCGACAGCATGCGCAACCACACGACCATCGGCATCGACGCGGCGATCGCCCGTTCACTGCCCATGCCCTGCCACATCTGGGCCAGCGACGCCAGGCTCGCGGCCAACTCGTCGGCTTGTGTCTCCAGCGAGATCGCGAACGCTTCCCATCCCGCGGCGGCCTGCAGCATCGGCGCGGGCCCCGCGCCGGCCATCAGGCGCGCGGTGTTCACCTCGGGAGGGAAGGCTCCCCAGATGGGTGGGATCGGAAGCGTCGGCACAGCCATGGCGTACTCGGTTCAGACGGTCCGCTGGCTCACGCCAGGGTGGCGCCGTTCTCTCCGTCGACGGCCTGGTAGATGCCTGCGATCTCGATGACGGTGGCACCCGCGCGGGTGAGCTCTTCCTGGGCCATCGCGTTGATGCCCAGGGTCTGGACCCCCTCGGCCATGAACGCCGCCGACGCCATCACCGACACCTCGTCGGCGCCGGCCGGCGCCAGCGCGCTGACCGCCGCGGTGGCGGTGGTGCCGGCCGCCAGGCCGCGTGCGCCGTTGGCGACGACCTGACCTCCCACGCCGGCCGCGCCGGCGTTGTGACTCAACGGTTGCATTTGCTGACTCCTGCCATCCGGGAACGGATCAACGGTGTCGATCCGGAGATCGACGGGTGCAATGGCCGGTGACTGCTTTTTGAATCCCCCGACTCAATGACATCAGGCGGGTCCTGCCACTTTGCTAGGACTGCCCGGAAACCATACTAACCGCCCTGCGGGGGTGCTACGAACACTTCTTCTGCGGGGGGATCGACATAGGCGGCCTGAATGACCTCCTTCCCCTCGGGTGACACGTAAAATGCCTGGCCAGGCGGTCTCTTCTTGACCACGATCTCCCGGGACGGGAAATCCTGCTTCTCCCCGGACAGGAACATCGTCGGGGTCCCGGCGCCGTAGGCGGAGCCGACGAATTTGTCCATCGTCGCGCGGTGGGCTTGGCTCATCTGACAGGTGACGATCAGGTGCAGCCCGATGTCTGCGGCGGCGGGCAGCAGCGGCGACAACGGCGCCATCGGCGACATCATTCCGCCCGCGGCCACGATCATGTGCCAGTCATCGACGAGCAGGACGATGTCGGGTCCCGTCCACCAGGACCGCGCGCGCAACTGCGCGGGGGTCAGGTCTGCCGGGGGTAACCGCTTGGTCAAGTTGATCGCCAACGCCTTGACCGACGCCTCCAGCGTGGCGTGGTTGCGGTTGATCGCGCCCGCCCGCAGGAGGTGGGTGTCGGGCACGGCCTCCAACAGGCCCGACCGGTAGTCGGCGATCATGAACCGCACCTGCTCGGGGCTGTTGCGGGCACAGATCGCCTGCGCAACGGCCGCGGCGATGGTGGTCTTGCCCGACCGGGGAGCGCCGAAGATCAGCTGGTGCGGGCTGGTGTGCATGGCGTTGTAGGCCACGGTCAGGTCGGACTCCCGCACGCCGACCGGGACGGTCCACCGCGTCCGGTAGTCCGCATCCGGTCCGGGCGGCGCGGGGTCGAGCTGATGGAGATGTATGCGGCTGGGCAGGACCCGGACCCGCGGCGCCTCGTCGGTGTGCCGCGCAGCGATCGCTTGCACGGCGCCGGACAGCGCTCCGACGAGGCCCTCTGCGCTGTGCACCCCGTCCATCCGTGGCACCCCGATCATCAGATGGTGCTTCTCCGTGGAGACTGCCCGGCCGGGCCGGTTCGGCGGTATCTCGCGCGTGATGCGGTCGATCTGGGTTTCGTTGACGTCGCCGAGCCGGAACTCCACCTTGGTACCGAGGTAGTCGCGGATCCGGGCTTTGAGTTCGGTCCAGCGGGGCGTGGAGATCATGGTGTGCACGCCGTAGGACAAGCCCTGTCCCGCGATGTCCTGAACCGTCGCTTCCAGGTCGGGGAACTCCGCCGCGAACGCCGGCCAGCCGTCGATGACGAGGAAGACGTCGCCGAACGGATCCGCGGCGGCGGGATGGTCGGCGTCGTCGCGCAGTTGCCGATAGTCGGCCATCGAGCCGACCCGAAGTTCCTTGAAAATTTGTTCCCGCTGCCGCAGCACGGCTTTCACCTCGGCGACCACCCGATTCACCCGATCGGGTTCGGCGCGGGTTGCGACACCGCCGACATGCGGGAGGTCCTCGACGTACATCAGTCCCCCGCCACCCAGGTCCACGCAGTAGAACTGAATCTGCCGTGGGGTGTGTGACGCGGCAGCCGACAGGATGAATGTCTGCAGGAAAGTCGACTTGCCGGTCTGCGGCGCTCCGCCGACGGCGATGTTCCCGGCGGCGGTGGACACGTCGATCCCCCAGACCTCCTGCCGGTGGCGCCGCGGCTCGTCCATCACGCCCAGCCCGACGCGCAACGGCCGACGTTGATAGTCCCGCGCGACGAGTTCGTCGACCGGTGTCGGATCGGCCAACGGCGGCAACCACATTCGGTACGCGTGGTTGTCTGCGGTGGACAACTGTTCGAGTACCACCTCCCGCAGCACCTGCTGGCCCGGATCGAGGGTCACGACGCCACCGTCGCATCCGGAATCGGCGCGGCGGTGAAGCGATGGATCCGGATGCTTCTGTCCGCGTGCGCGCCGGGGGCGTCGTCGCCGCCGAGGTCGTGGACGGTCGGCACGTACGGATTCCCGGTGTAGACGGTCTGGAACTTCACCGGATCCTCCATCCCGACGCGCAGAAAGCCGACCCCGCTTTCCTTATTAGAGATGTACTGGGCTTCCGGCGTGCCGATGACCGCCTTGGACTCAGCCGAACTGGTGGTGCGCAGTGCGATGCGGTAGGTGAGGTTGGGTTCGAGTTTGTCGATACGGGTGCCGCCGGTGTTCAGCGACTGGGTGGCCAGCAGCAGGTGTACGCGCAGGGACCGGCCGACCCGGCAGATCCGGTCGAACAGGCCGATGAAGTCGGGGTGGTTCTGCAGCAGTTCGGCGAACTCGTCCACGACGACGAACAGCGTGGGCAGCGGAGCGAGTTCGGCTCCGCGCTCCCGGTACTTCTCGTATTCCGCGACGCCGGACAGTGCACCGGCGGCGCCGACCTGCATGCCGGCTTGCCGCAGGATCGACTGGCGCCGGTCGAGCTCCCCGGTGAGCACCTCTCCCATGCGGCTGACCAGCTCGGCCTCTTCCTCCATGTTGGTGACGACCGCCGCGGTGTGCGGAAGCTTCTCCATTCCCAGGAAGGTCGAGCCCCCCTTGAAGTCGGTCAGCAGCAGGTTGACCTGTTCCGGATGGTGCGTCGCCGCGAGCGAGAGGATCAGCGTTCGGAGGAACTCCGACTTGCCGGAGCCGGTGGTGCCGATGAGCATGCCATGCGGACCGGCGCCGAACTCGGCGCCCTCTTTGATGTCCAGGTGCATCACATCGCCGGTTTTGAGCTCGTGTCCGAACGGAATCCGCAGCCGGTCCCGGTCGGTGTCGGCGAACATCCGCCAGCGTGCGGGCGTCACCTCTTCGACCGACTGGGCACCGACGATCTCATGCCATTCGGTGGCGACCTTCTTCTGTACCCGGGTGCTCTTGTCGATGATCGTTCCCGTGATCGACCACCCTGCCAGTTTCCGCGCAATCCGCTCCGCCTGACCCGGTGTCAAAGCGTCCACCCGGTCGGTGACCAGCCGGAAGGACTGGTTGGGCAGCTTGTCGTCGGCCGTGCCATTTCCATCGACGCGAATTCGGTACGCGGACCGGTGATTACCGAGTGTGACGACGGTGACGCCGGCACGTCCGTCTACCGGGAAGCCGGCTCGCCCACCGGTGAGGTCCACCACCACGACGTAGGGTCCGCTCGGAACGGCGTCAGCGGTGTGCGGACCGCGCGCGGCCAAGTCGCTGAGACCGTCGGGGCGGGTGAACACCAGCCGCGTGGGACCCGCGGCGTCGGTGTCGGACTGGTGCTGGGTGTGCGGCAGCCACTTCAGCCATGCCCAGGCCGGGTCGTCCGGATTGTCGGTGAGCACCCGGATCTGTAAGAGATCCGGCGGATGGAACACCGCCAGGTGACAGACCATCGCCCGGAGCAGCGCCGCGGCGGCGTCGGCGTCGCCGCCCACGGCAATGGTCGGGAAGGTGCGCAGCTGAACCAGTTTCGGGCAGTCGTGGATCAGACCGTGGGTGCGCAGGAACTTGGTCACCCACATGTGGCTGACAGGTTCGAGGTGCGGTTGGGGAGCACCGGTCGGTCCGGCCAGTTCGCCACCGACTGCCGGCTTGAGAAGTCGGTCGACCGCCGGTTCAGAGCCCAGACCGATGCGGGTGGCGGCGTAGAAGTCCGCGTTGGCCGCGCGCGACCACTGTCGGTGGGTGCCGATGATCGAGAGCAGATCCTCGGGATGCGGCGCGTGGTAGTTGAAGAAGGTCACCTGCGCCGCCGCCGACGACGTCACCCGGGTGCGCAGGTTCGCCAGGTACCGCAGGTATTCCTTACGGTCGGCGTTGATTTCGGGGACCTTCTTGCCCCCGCTGCCGCCGCTGGCCACCAGGCCGACCGCGGCCATCACCATCATCAGCGGCATCATCAGCATGTACGGCGAGAGTTGGCGGATCCCACTGAAGATCATGATCGCGATCATGCCGAGCATGCAGCCGCCGAGGACCCAGGGCAGTGCCTTCTGCATGCCCGACGGTGGGATGTCGATGCCGAGATCGTCAGGGGGTGTCACGTTGATCTCGCCGGGTGTCAGGCGCGGACCCCGCTTCATGATCGGGGTGAACTTCCTCGTCGTCATCGGCCACCTCCGGTCGGGGGCCCGGCGGGCATCGCATTGCCTGCGTCGACTTTGCGCGGGTTGGGATTCGGCGGGAGAGTGTCGTGTTCGATCAGCGCCGCCTCCTTGGACAGCACCGGTCCGTCAACCAGCAGGCTCACCACCTGCCACGGTGCGGTGCGCGGTGCGGTCAGTCCCAGGTCAGCGGCGGTGTCTTCGTCGAACAGTCCGTAGCGCACGCCCTGCGGATCGATGTAGTACAGGCTCTCCCCCACAGCGGGGTCGGGCGCCTGGAGCCGCACGTACTGGCCGCCGGTGACGTAGACCGTGTTGTCGCCGCTGATCTGGTCGATGCCGGTGTTGAGCGCCGCAGCCGGCAGCGGCAGCCGGCGGCCGGCGATGACCGTGGTCTTTGGTGCCTGGTCGCCGGGCTCGCGCACCCAGGACCAGCACAGTGTCGGGGTGTCGTGGCGCAGCATCATGGTGATCGCGGTGTCGGGAAGCGGAGAGGCGTACACCTGCTCAGGGATCCGCGCCACGGCACTGGGCTCCATGGACGGCGGCGCGATCAGCCCGTGGGAGTTGGTGGCGCGCAGCGCAGCCGCCGTGGTGTCGTTGACTTTCGCCACTCCGTTGGGCAGGACCGCGAAGTGCTGCTGGTCGGATTCGGTCATGGTCTTGAACACCGAACCGACCACCAGTTCGGGCGGCAGGCCGACCGTGTTCGGTGTCCCCGCGGCGGGGATCTCGGGCAGTCGCCACGGCCCGGCGTTGGGTAGCGCGTTGAACAGTCCCTGTGAGATCGGAGCCGATCGGGCGGTCACGGGGATGCCCACCGCAGAGGTGACAGCACGGTCGGACAGGTCGATGGCGTGGCGGCCCGCTGCCGTGACGAGCCAGTCCTGTCCGTCGAAGGACACCAGCATGCCCTGGTCCGGGCGCATCGGTCCGACCGAGGCATCCAGTGCCAGCGGTGTGATCAGAACCGACGTCTGCACCTCGGGCGCAACGCTTTGCGGCTTGATGACCGTGTCACAGAGTCCCCACTGCGACTCCGGGCGTGACGACACCGGGGTGGCATAAGGAGCGCCGGGAATCCCCAATGGCTGTCCTTTGGGCATCCTGTCCAGTTCTTCGGACTTCACCGCTGCGGGGGTGCCGTTGCTGCCCAGGATCAGCCTGGCCGATGTCAGGTTGTACACGGGCCGCAGCTGACCGCTGTCCGGCAGCACCACGTAGAGCTGATTGGTGGCCCGGTCCACCAGCAGGTTGTCGCCGCCGCGCTTGCCCAACGGTTTGAAGTAGGCCAGCAGGGCGGCCCCCAGGCAGATCAGCACCGCGATCACGATGCCGGCACTCACGGCACGGCTGTAGAACTGCAGCGGGTCGTCGAACATCCGGGTGTCTCGGCGCACGATCGCATGCTCGACTCGGCGCAGCAGGAAGCGCCAGCCGCTGACCTGCACCTTGGTGGTGAGCCGAAATCCCGCCATGGTTACGTGCCGATGTTCAGTCGAGCGTGGACCGACACGATGGCCGCGGCCATGTCATCGGCGCTGATCTCGCTGAGCTGGTCGTCGGCCAGCGCGTCGATGTCGAGCGAGCGGGCCAACCTCATGTCGCGAGTCTGTTCACCGGCCTCCACCAGTTGCCGCGCATAGCGGCCGTTGCCGGCCACGTCCAGCGCCGGCTTGCCATTGACCGTGCTCGTAGTCAATAGCGTCGCCGCCTCCAGCACGTGTTTGGCCGCGTCGTCACTGAGGGCCGAGTCATTACCCGCGGCAATGACTTTGGCGATGTCGACGATCTCCTCCGGCGCGTACGAATCGAACTCGATGCGGGTGGCGAACCGCGAGCGCAATCCGTCGTTGCTCTCCAGCAGTCGGTCGATGTCGCTGCTGTAGCCGGCGATGATCACGACCAGGCGATCCCGGTCGTTCTCCATCCGGGCCAGCAGTGTGTCGAGCGCCTCGGTGCCGAACGGGTCGGCTCGCCCGTCGCGTTCCTGCACCAGGGTGTAGGCCTCGTCGATGAACAGCACCCCGCCCAGCGCGCGGTCGATGGTGCGTGCGGTCTTCACCGCCGACTGACCCTCGTATTCGGCCACGAAATCCTTGCGCGACGTCTCGATGAGCTTGGGCTCCGCGATCACGCCCAACCCGGCCAGGATGTTGGCCACCACCCGGGCGATCGTCGTCTTGCCCGTACCCGGAGGGCCGGTGAAGATCATGTGCTTGGATGCCTGGGCGACTTTCATGCCCCGCGCCGCACGCACTTTCGCCATCTGGGTGGCGGCCCGGTAGCGCTCGATCTGCTCCTTGACACGCGCCAGCCCGATCTGCCGCTCGAGTTCGGACTGGGCGTCGGCGAGCAGCTTGTCCCGTCCGGTGGTGTCGGCCTCCACGCTGTCGGGATCCCAGATGTCCCGACGCGCGGAGATCTGCTCGGCCGTCGTGGTCTGTAGGCGATGGTTCGGGTCGTTCAGAGCCGCCGTGACCTGTGGGGTGGGGTGAGTGGCTTGCAGCCATTCGAGCAGCGCCCGCGCAGCCTCCTCGTTGCCCTGACCGCGGCGCGTCATCGCCAGGTACCACGCGATCGCCTGGGCACACGCCTCGCCCGCCGGCGACGAATTCGACTCCACCAGTCGACGTTCGGCTTCGGTGAACAGTCCCAGATTCGCTGCCGCGACGCCGTGGGCCACCCCCGCGGCAGCTGCCAGAAACCTGTCCGGCCACGAGGCGGCGGCACGGACCTCGTCGATCACATCGGTCCACCGCTGTCCGGCCCCATAGACCACGGCCTTGCCCCAGGAGACCAAGTGCTCTGCACCGGTCGACGGGATCGACTCCAGCGCTTCCAGCGCGTCCGTGTAGTTGCCCAGCGCGGCTTCCTTGACGGCGAAACCCATCGTGATCGCCAGCGGCGAGTTCACCGGATAGGTGATGTCGCCGTACAACCCGCCGATCGGCACCCGCGCACCGAGGCTGATCATCGGGACCTCGGCGGCGCCTGCGAGCTGGCCGAAGTTGTTGCGCGAGTACCAGGCACGGAACAGCGTGACGCGGTCGGTGTCCCCACAGCGGATACGGCCGACCCATGCGTCACAGGCGGCTTCGTCCAGATCGGTGATCTCGGTGAACAATTCGAGCGATCGTGCGGGCGCGGTCGGCAACATGCCCACGGCGGTACCGAACAAGCTGGCCAGATGCTCGCTCATTCTTCACCTGCGTAACGGGTGGTGAACAGTTCGGCGCGCGCGGCCTGCGCCTGTTCGGGGGTGGGCAGATCCAGTTCGCGACTGAGGAAGTCGCGGGTCGCGGCATCGTCGTGACCGTGTTCGCTCATGCCTTCCAACATGAACGTGTACTGCGCGGAGCGCGCGTCCTGAGTGGCCAGCCCCGCGATGACGACGATCTCGTCGGCCAGCCGGTGCTCGGTCATCGACGTCACCCGCGGTGACAGGTCGATCTGGTGCACGCGACCGTCCATGAAGGTGGTCACCGTCACCGTTCCCGGTGGATTGGTGACGGTGAAGGTGGGCATGGGGTCTTCCCCCCTCCCTCGGACATCGCCGATCGCGAAATCCACACCCGCGTCGTCCTGGTCGGCAGCGGGCGAGTAGTCACCCAAGATGACCGCGAGGTCGGTCTCGCCCACGGCATCGGCGCCGGTGCTGAAATCCAGCGCCGCCAGGTCATCACGTTCGCCGTCGTCGACGGCGCCGTCGTCGGCGCCGTCAGGGGTGCCTGCCGGAGGGTGGGCCACCGTTGTGTCGCCTTTCTGTTCAGTCGGGATGGGCCGCGTCGGGGCTGTCCCGCGCGGGCGTGTTGTCGAACCATGTCGCGGACGGCAGGAACTCCACCAATCCGTCGAGCGCGCGCTGCAAGTTTTCGGGGGTGCCGGGCAGGAAGCTTCCGTAGAGCTCTCCGTTGACCCGCCGAGGAATCGACACGATCCGCCCGTGCGCGGAGTCCAGCACACCTGCGCCCACTCCTGCCCGGGAGTATGTACCGCCCGGATGCCGCTCGTTTGCGGTGATCTCCACCCAACTGGTCGGCTTGCCGGTGGCTTCGGCATAGATCTTCGCCGACGCGAGCGGCTGTCCGTAGCCGGTGAGCTGGTCTGCCGTGCGCACGCCGGACAGTTCGTCGGCCAACCCGGTCAGCGGCTCGACGTCGGCCGCCCGTTCGTCTCCGATGACCACGTTCACCATCGCGGCGAGCCCGATCTGCGGCGCCACACGCTGCAGCACCAACATCTCCTCGTCGCGCGCGGCCACGACATGACGCTCCCCCTTGCGGCAGACCACGAAGCGCACCATTTTGCCACCGAGATCACGCCGCCACCACCGGCAGTCGAGCGTCCGGTCGGGACGGGACAGCGCGTCGACCATCGCCGCGACTTCCGGATGAGGATCTCCGAACGCCGTCAAGACGCCCTGCGCAGTGAGATCGCGTGCCACCTGTTCGGCGACGATCTTGCGTTGATCCTCGTACGGGATGTTCGGCCGAATCCCCAGCGAGAGTGGAAACTCGACCAGGTGCAGCAGGTCAGCGACCACAAGCATTCCGTCGATGGTGAGCTCGACACCCACAACGTCGTCGTAGTGCGTGGGCTCGCCGTCGCCGAGGAAAGGCGCCGCCGTCAACGCGGCCTCCGGGCAAATGGAATCCGGTCGGGGTTCACCGGCTTGTTCAGGTTGCTCGCCGAGGATTCATCGGTCGTTCGGTAGCGGACGGCGGCCGATCCCAGAGCATCGGACAACGTGCAGGACCGTTCGGCGATTGCGCGCGCCGCGGTGGACCTCGCCTGCTCGAGGGCCTCGACGGCGTCCGCGAACGCCCATGCGACGGCGCCGTGCGTGGTGCGGACCCGAGTGTGCACACCGTTCACTCGTTGGGTGGCCGCACCGAGTTCCTCGGCTGCCTGGCTGTGCTTGGCGGCCAGTGCGCGCACATGGGACGTGGCGACGCGGAGCGCTTCGTGAGACACGTGTGGTTCCTTCGGCTCGTTACTGCGGCGGCCTGGTGGCGGCGGGCGGTGCGGGAACGCTTGGCACGGTATCGGCCGGCCGGGCCGGTGGGATCGCTACCTCTGCTTCCGTCTCCTCTGGAGCCGGGGAAGCACCGCCGAACGCATCTGATGCTCGGGGCGCCCGGGTGTCGGCATCTTCACCGGAGCCGGACTCGCCATTCGGGTGCCTGTCCGCATCGCCGACCGCGTCGTGGTCGCGGATTCCCTCGTCCGCATCTGGGATTTCGGTCCCGCCCGCCGTCAACGTCGACAAGGACTGCCCCACGGCGCCGGCAGCGCCGGCCACGGTGGCGGTCAGCGGTGCCACCATCGCGCCGATCAGCCCGCCGAGCGCGCCGAACGCCGACGCCATTCCCGACATCGGATCCGTCGCCGGGGCCGCTGGTGGTCCGCCCGAAGCGGTCGAGCCGACCGGCACAGCAGCCGGCACAGGGGGCGGCGAGAGTACCGGTGCACTCATTAGACTGTTGTCGGTGTCGGCCCGGGTACTGCGGCCGGCGGCCGGGACCGGGGCAACGACGCCGGGACCAACCACGTCGTCGGATGCGCTGTCGGAGCGGGAGTCCTCGGATTCCTTCGGCACCTCGTCCGCGGGTTCTTCGTCGGGGAGAGGGTCTCCGTCTAGAGCCGGCGGGCCCTCCGGCACAGCCAACGCGGTGTAGTGCGACGCCAGCCGGATCAACTCGCCCGCGTTGTGGGAAGACTCCCGCGACAGCAGCGCCAGTTCCTGACCACTGTGATGGACTGCCGTGGCTACCGCCGCCAATTCGACGGTGGTCTTCGCGGCGGGGCCGAATCCCGGCACAGACGCCAGCGCCCATGTCGTCCGGCTCACGTCAGCGAGGAAGTCCGACTGCTCGTCGAGGTTGTCCCGACGGACCTCGACTTGCTGCGCCTGGCGCGAGAGCACCCGGCTCGCGTGGCGATCGAGCAGCGCGATGGCGTCGACCCGGGCCGCTTGCCGGTGGTGCGCGTAGGCATAGCTCTGCGCGGCCGCCCCCTCCCAGTCTTCGTTGGGACGGGCCGTGGCCAGTGTGCCTGCGGCGGAATCGAAGTCGTAGGCGGCGCGTTCGAACAGCTCACCCTGTTCCGGTCGACCCCATCCCGCGGTCAAGCGCATCCCCGCGATCACCATCTGACCGGCATCCAGGATGGGTGATGCGGTGCCCTTCCTGAGCGACGTGTCGTCGGTCGAAGACCGCACTGCACTCGGCGCAGCTGCCGAGCCGCTGTCCCCGCCAACTCCCGACCCGGATTTGCCCAACCCTCCGAGATGGTCGATCGGATCCATATGGTCCACCCCTTCCCAGGAGCACAGTACCAGCGACCAGGACCCCTTCAGATCAGTAATTCGGCGCGCGAAAGCGCTACCATTCGCCTCGAAATGCAGATCTCAGCAATTCCTCAGCTGCTGTTTATGCCTACCAATAGGTTTCCCGGCAAATATCTTGTGGTGATCACGCCCGGAGTCTTCGCGTCCCACCGCTGGAGTCCGCCCGCGCCTGCGTCCCCATCGCATCGGTACCGCGAGGACCGGACACCGGGTGCCGCGGCGGGGTTTGCTGCCTCACTACCCGATCTGGGCCACCAGCGCCGCGAGCGCCTCGACATCGGCCGGTGCCGCCGGCTCTTCGGTCTCGACCTGCCGGACCGCGTCTTCGGCCACCCCCGCGGCCTGGGCAGCTTCCGCGATCGTCAGGTTTGCGGCGCGGCGCACGGCGTACAGCCGCTGCCCCAATGTCGCATACGGTGCGGCGGCCGCGCGCAGCATCAGCTCGTCGTAAAGGCTGCGTACCGCACTGAGGGCTTTGATCAACGACGGGGTGATCCGGCCGATGCGTGCTGCGCGCGAGGCGACGGCTTCGAGTTGGCGCAGATCCGACAGCAGCGATGTCGCACGAGGAGTGAAAGTTTGGTCGTCGGTCGCGGGCAGCGTCGCGATGGTGGTCCGCAGGGTGCCGGCCGCGGTGAGCACGGCCTGCGCGATCAACGAGATCTCGTCCCCGTCCGCAGGCGCGGTGGACATCTCGGGGCGTGGCGACGGATGCACCGCTTCACCGCGCCGCAGCCGCTCGATGGCGCCCGGCGGCCAGCGCAGGATCTCCTCGAGTTTGGCCCTCGTACGCTGGCGAGGCCAGCTGCGCCCCTTCTCGAACGCGATGAGCGCACCGGCGTTGATGATGCCCTCGGCGGCCAGGCGCCGCTGGCTGATGTCGAGTTCGCGGCGCCGTGCGGCGGCGGCAGCGCCGGCACGCAGCATTCCGGGATCCGGTGCGCTGGTCGACCCGTCGATCGACTCCGCGTTCGTCATCTGGCCCGGATACCTCGTGCTTGCTCGGATCAATGTGCTCAGCCGATCGGCGTCGTCATCGTAACGAGCCAGGCCCTGGCCGCTACGACTTGGGTGACCGAATCCGCGTGGTTTCTGTGTCAAAGCTACACCTTCGAGCAGACACAATCCGCATTAATGCTGCGGTGTTTCGTCACCGGTAGGTCCGGTGTCGATCGCATCGCCGGAGCAACATAACTGCACGTCGTTTGACATTTAACGCCTGGTGCACGGCGGGAGGCGGCCCGGCCGCCCGGCGGAGCACACCGGCGATCCGTTGCAGTAACTGTTGCATCGCTACGGTTTGTCCGCTAGCTTTCGAAATATCGCGGCACCCCGCCGCCAGGCACAGAGGAGCGACACGATGAACGCAACGCCGTTTGACGAGACACCGGTCGGCGCGTGCACCGCGGACCCCGAGCGGTGGACCACCACCGCTGACGACGAAGCGAAGGCCATTTGTCGGTCGTGTCCTCGTCGTTGGCCGTGCGCGCGCGAGGCCTACGAGTCGCCCCGGGCCGAGGGGCTTTGGGCGGGGATCTACGTTCCGGAGGCTGGGCGCGGCCGCACCTTCGCACTGCGCCAGCTCAAGTCGCTGGCAGAACAGCACGGCTATCCCGTGCGGCAGCGCCGCGTCTACTACGCCGAGACCGCCTGACCTGGTCCGTCCGCCGCCGAGCCCGGGGGGTCGGCGGCGGACGGCTCGGCGGGAACACCGTCCCTACACGTTGAGCGCGTCGACCACCGGGCCGGACTTGCCCTTCTTGTCGACATACATCAGTTCGTCGGCGCGGGTGAGCAATTCGTCGATGGAGGCGCCGTCGGCGGCGTCGGTTTCGATCACCCCGACGCTGACGGCCAGGGGCTGCCGGCAGGCGTCCACGTCGTTGCGGAACGCCGTCAGGATCTGCTCTTTCAGATCCTCGGGTTCCTGCACGGCATCGAGCACCAGCACGCAGAACTCGTCCCCGCCGAGCCGCGCGGCGATGTCGGTGGGTCCGAGCAGCGAGCGCAACACCCGGGCCGCGGCGACCAGCAGCGAATCGCCGGCGTCGTGGCCGTCGGTGTCGTTGACCGACTTGAGGTCGTCGATGTCGAGGAACGCCAGCAGGCACCGGCCCCCGTTGCCGCGGCAGCGGCGCAACGCCCGCTCGGCGTGGTCGAAGAAGCCGCGACGGTTGTTCAGGCCCGTCAGATCGTCGGTCAGCGACAGCCGCCGGATCTCCTCGGTGGCCTGCTCGAGCGCCGCGGTCCGGTCGGCCACCCGCTGGTCGAGCTCGGCGTAGAGCGTGACGTTCTCCATGGCCACCGACGTCGAATCCGCCAGCGCCGCCAGCATCGACACCTCGTCGTCGGTGGGATGGCGTCGTTCGGCCCAGTACGCGCCAATCGCGCCGACCGGATCCAGCGTGCGGATCGGCACCATCACCAGACTCTTGACGAAGGTCGGCCGGTAGGCGGCCTGCGGGATACGGTCATCGGCGTAGATGTCGGGGATCACGGCGGACTGCCGGTGCAGCATCACCCAGCCGCTGACGCAGGCCTCCATCGGGAAACGCTTGCCCGCCCACAGCGGCGCGATGGCATCCTCGTCGGCGTAATAGCACTGACCGTCATCGCGCAGGACGAAGGTCGCGCCGTCGGCGCCGGTCATATGTCGCGCCGCGCTCCGGACGATGCGCTGGATCTCGGGGAGGCTGCGCGCCAGCGACAGTTCCTGCACAGCCTGTAACAGCAGGCCCAGACCCGCGCCCCGCCCCTGATGCGTGACGCTCATCCACACCTCCGTGAGATTCGACCGCGGCCACCTCAGAGCACCGAAACGGGTTGCCCCATGGTACGTACGCTGATCTTGTTCTGCGGGGCAACACCGAAGCTTGTCACCAGGTGTCGACGAAGGGCCGCCGTGCCGCAGGCGGGGCGGTCGCGGCGGCGGTCAGCGTCGACGCGATCGCCGCGCGGGTGTCGGCGGGGTCGATGACGTCGTCGATCTCGAAGAGCATCGCCGCGTTGAGCGCCTTGGCGTGCTCCTGCGCCGCCGCGGTGGCCTCACGCACCCGCTGCTCGCGTTCGGCGTCGTCGGCGATGGCGTCGAGTTCCTTGCGCAGGCCCAGCCGCACCGCACCCTCCAGGCCCATCGGCCCGAGGTGCGCCCCGGGCCACGCGACGGTTAGCACCGGCTCGTGCAGGCTGCCCCCGGCCATCGCCTGCGCGCCCAGCCCGTAGCCCCGCCGCAGCACGACGGCGATCAGCGGCACCCGTAATGCCGCCCCGGCCACCAGCATTCGGGAGGCACGCCGGACCAGTGACTCGGCTTCGGCGGCGGGCCCGACCATGTAGCCCGGGCAGTCGATCAGCGAAACCACCGGCACACCGAACGCGTCGCAGAGCTGCAGGAAACGCGCCGCCTTGTCCGAGGCCGCCGCGGTGATCGCCCCGGCGGTGAACCGGGTGTCGTTGGCGATGATGCCGACCGGCCGGCCCTCGATGCGGGCCAGCGCGGTCACCATCTCCCGGGCGAAGCGCGGCCGCAGGAACGTCACCGAATCTTCGTCGGCGAGGGTCTCGATGACCGGCGCGACGTCGTAGGCCCGGCGCGCGCGTTCGGGCACCGCGTCGCGCAGTGCGGTCTGGTCGGCGGCGGTCCAGTCCGCGGTGGGGCCCTGGAAGTAGCCGAGGAGTTTCTTCGTTACCGTGACCGCTTCGGTCTCGTCGGCGACGACGACGTCGACGTTGCCGTTGGGTTCCTGCACCTCCATCGGGCCGACCGCGTCGGGGTGCACCTCCCCCAGTCCCCCGCCGGCGATCATCGCCGGCCCGCCCATGCCCAGCGACGCGCTACGGGTGGCGACGATCAGATCAGCGGCGCCGGCGATCACCGCGTTGCCGGCGAAGCAGCGTCCGTGCACCACCGCGATGCGCGGCACCACACCGGAAAGCTTGGCCCACAACGCAAATGCGCGGGTGTCCAGTGCCGACACCACCGGGTAGTCGGTGTCGCCGGGCCGGCCGCCGCCGCCCTCGGCGAAGAACACCGTGGGCAGCTTCATCCGCTCGATCAGCTCGAAGAGGCGGTCCTTCTTGCGGTGCCCGATCGCGCCCTGGGTGCCGGCGAGCACGGTGTAGTCGTAGGACAGCACCGCGCAGGGCTGCCCGTCGACCCGGGCAGTGCCGGCCACCAGGCCGTCGGCCGGGGTGCGGGCGATCAGGTCCTCGACGTCGCGGCGCATCCGTTGCGGCGCGATCGCGAACCGGCCGTACTCGACGAACGAGCCGGGGTCGACGAGGTCGTCGACGTTCTCGCGGGCGGTGCGTCCGCCCGCGGCGTGGCGGCGCTCTACGGCGTCGGGCCGGGCGGCGTCCTCGGTCCGGGCGCGGCGGCGCCGCAGCTCCGCAAGGTCGTCGCGGATCGGGTGCTCGGGCTCAGGCATCGAGGCGGTCGATCGCCGCGGCGATCTTCTCCAGCAGCGCGTCCACCTGGGCGGTGTCATAGCCGCGCTTTCCGATCCGCGGCTTGTTGAAGCGAACGTGCCGAACGTCGTCGGCCGACAGATGACCGCGGCCGTCGAGGCGGCGGGCGGCCAGCGCAAGGAAGTCGTGGACCGGCTTCTCTTCGTAGCCCCTCTTGTTCCAGGGCGGCTTGTCGAACGTCGCGTTGCGCAGATCCTCGGCCGTCACGTCACTGTCGCCCATGAGCGCGACTGTATCCGTGACCCGCCGGGGACCGTTATCCCCAGGGCTGTGGATAACCGGGGGTTTCGGTCGGAGGCCGGGCATAGCGTGCGGACATGACGAATTGGATCATCACCGCCAGCCGCGACCATGTGCTGCGCGCCGTGGAGGGACGCTTCATCCAGGCCGGCCACGGCCGAGCGTTTCCGGTGCGGGCGATGGCGCCCGGAGACTGGGTCATCTGCTATTCGCCGCGGGCCGAACACCCCCGCGGCGCACCGGTGCAGGCCTTCACCGCCATCGGTCGGGTCGCCGACGGCGACCCGTATCAGGCCGAGGTCGCGCCGGAGTTCCGGCCGTGGCGGCGGCGCGTGGACTTCCTGCGCTGTGTGGAGACGCCGATCCGGCCGCTGATCGACCGGCTGGAGTTCATAGAGGACAAGACGCGCTGGGGCTATCAATTCCGCTTCGGGGGCTTCCGCATCGGCGATCACGACGTCGAGATCCTCCGGTCGGCGATGATCCCGCTCGGCATGTCCGCATAACGGGCCCGGCCCATCGGTGTCCGCGCGCGCAACACGGGTATAGAGGACTCATGACCACCGACAGAACGGGCGCTCCGACGCTGGTGACCGCGGGCTCCGACCGGTTCAGCATCGCGGTCAACGGCAAGACGGTCGGGTTCGCCGACTTCTTCGACCGCGACGGTGCCCGGGTCTTCCCCCACACCGAAGTGGACCAGGCCTATCAGGGGCGCGGTCTGGCGACGATCCTGGTCCGCGAGGCGCTCGAGGCGACCCGCGAGGCGGGCCTGCAGGTGGTGCCGCAATGCTGGATGGTCGCCGAATTCATCGACAAGAACCCCGAATTCGCGGGGCTGCTGCAGAGAAAGGCGTAATGAGCACCGACAAGACCGGCGCACCCACCGAGGTGACCGCCGAAGCAGACCGCTTCACCATCTCCGTCGACGGGCAGCGCGCCGGGTTCACCGAGTACGTCGACCGCGACGGCCAGCGCATCTTCCCGCACACCGAGATCGACGACCAGTTCAGCGGCCGCGGGCTGGGCAGCCTGCTGGTGGCGGGCGCGCTCGAGCAGACCCGCGACGCCGGGCTGCGGGTGGTGGCGGTGTGTTCGATGGTGGCCGGCTACATCGACAAGCACCCCGAGTTCAAGGACATCACCGACCCGGTGACCGACGACGTCAAACGGCTGCTCGCGCAACGCTGATCGGCGCGCCCGCTATCGTCATCGGCGATGAGCAGCCGGGCCTTCTTCGTCGTCGACGGTGACCACTTCGTTCCCACGCCGTGGGCGCGGGGCCCGTGGGGGCAGACCGTCAGCGGCAACTACGTGGGCGGGTGCTCGGTTTCGCGGTCGACAACGCGGTCACCGACGACGGGTTGCAGCCGGCGCGGCTGACCGTCGATCTGCTGCGCCCGGTGGCGCTGGAGCCGGTACAGGTGCAGACGTCGGTGCGCCGGTCCGGGCGCCGCCTGCACCTGCTCGACGCAACGATGGTTCAGCACGGCGTCGAAGTCGGCCGGGCCAGCGCGCTGTATCTGCGCCGCGGCGACCAGCCGCCCGGCGACCGCTGGACCACCCCGGTCACCATGCCGCCGCTGCCGCCCGACCCGCCGGACCTCGACGACGAGGTCAAGACACTGGTCTGGACCTACGGCAAGGACGGCAAGACACCGAGCCGCGGGCTGGGCGCCTGGGCCTACGACGGACCCAAGCACATGTGGGTGCGCGACCTGATCCCGCTGGTCGACGGCGTCACGCTGACACCGTTCACCCGCGCGGCGATGGCCGGGGACATGGCCAGCTCGCTGACGCATTTCGGCGCCGACGGATTGCCGTTCATCAACGCCGACTACACGCTGGCGCTGAGCCGGCTGCGGCGCAGCGAGTACCTCGGGCTGGCCGCGCTGACCCACCACAGCGACGACGGCGTGGCCACCGGCACCGCGGTGCTCGTCGACACTGATGGACCGATCGGCACCGCCACCGCGACGGCACTGGCCAACCCCGGCTTCGCGCCGTCGCGCAGTATCGGTTAGAGGTACTGGGCCGTGCTGCCCGACAGCGGCATGGCGGCCATGCCCAGCTTGCGGTGGTCCCAGCTGCGCGTCCGCGACGGCACCACCCGCACGCAGATGCGGTTGTTCATCATCTGGTCGACGAACGGCTTCATCTCGTCGGTGTAGGGACCGGTGTAGCGCTCCCAGACGCTGATGCCCACGCGCAGGTTGGTCTCCGGGTCGTCGTAGATTTCCGCGGTCCCGTCGATCGACACCCCACGCAGCGTGTCGTACGTGAGGCCGTCCTCGACCATCACCGTCACGGTCGGGTCGCGGCGCACGTTGACCGCCTTCTGCGATTTGGCCTTGGTCTCGAACCAGATCTCGCCGTCGAGCACCGCGTACCACATGGCCACCAGGTGCGGCCGGCCGTTCGGCAGCACCGTGGCCATGGTGGCGGTCCGGCTCTGCTCGATGAAGTCGGCGATCTCGCCGTCGGTCATGACGATCTTCGCGCGTTCGTTTCTGCCCACGGCATGCATGTTTTCAGGTGCCCCGGGGAAGCGACAGACCGCCACCGTGTTTCGAACATACTTGCGATGGGCATCCCCCGGGCGGAGGTGATCACGACATGACAGACAACATCGGACAGGCACCGAGCGAGAACGCCGAGAAAGACACGTCGCAGTGGGTGACCGGGGAGGAACCGATGACCGGCCCGCAGCGCAGCTACCTGCAGACGCTGGCCCAGGAGGCCGGTACCGAGGTGGACGACGACCTGACCAAGGCGCAGGCCTCGGAGCTCATCGACTCGCTGCAGCAGCAGACCGGGCGGGGCGCGTAGCGCGCCGGGCCGGTCCCACAAGGCGTCAGTAGAACAGGACCGGAGGCAGCGCGCGGATGCCGCCGCCGCTGTTGGCCCCCGAGAACGGAGGCCGGCCCTCCGCCACACCGGTCAGCTTCACCGCTCCGACCCGGCGGAACCGGCCCACGGGCGGGCTGACCATGAACCCCAATTCGTCACCGACACCGAAGCGGACATCGTGACCGGTGACCGGAGGGCACACCCCGAACAGCACCGGTTCCCACCCGGCGAGGTAGAGCCACAGCGACGAATACAGCGGTGCGACCGGCGCGGCCGGCAGCACCGCGTGGTGCAGGGGTGCGCCGTCCCCCGAGGAGGCCAGCAGGAAGTCTTGATCCCGACCGGCGCCGTAGGCGTCGGGGACTTTGAGGCACAGCATGCGCGGTTGCGACCCGGGCCGGTCCGGACCGGCGGTGACCACGGCCCGGTGGGAGGCCCCCGGCGTCAACAGCTCGCCGGACACCGATGCGTCGTCATCGATCGTGAGCACCGCGTCGAACGTCTCTGCCGGCCCGGCGAACAGGCCGCCCGGCGCGCCCAACACGGCCCCGGCGGTGGCCCGCAGCGACTGGACGCCGGTGGTCAGCGCGACCGCATCAGGAATCTTCATTCCCAGCCAGTACCCGTTCCCGCGATTTCGACTCTCCGGGCCGGGGTGTCAACGCGACGGCGACGGATAACTCACCACAGAGTCCGACATCTCGGAGGTGTGATCCCGTGCCCAAGACGACGAAGTCCGGCAAGCCCAAGAAGGACGAGCTGCCCAGCACCCTGCAGAAATCCGACGCCAAGGCGCAGCGCACGTTCGCCAAGGCCCACGACGCCGCCGCCGAACAGTACGGCGAGGGAGAGCGGGCCCATCGCGTCGCCTACGACGCGCTCAAACACAGCTACGAGAAGGTCGGCGACCACTGGGAGCAGAAGGAGCAGCGTGGCCCGTCCGATGACCGCGCCGAAAGCGGCGGTCCCCGGCCCAGCGGCGAGAGCCAGGAGGGCGTCGACGCCAACGCCAGCAAGAAGCACCTCGTCGAGGTCGCCCGACGGCTGGACATTTCGGGCCGGTCGAAGATGACCAAGGACGAGCTGGTCTCGGCGATCAAGAAGGAGAATCGCCGGGAGTCGCGCCGCAACCGTTAGGGCTTGCCGGTCCGTTCCCGGTGCTTGCATCCGGGCCAGCAGCACGGCCGGCGCTTGCCCTCCTCGAGCTCCTCCTGGGTGCGCCGGATCCGGCGTTCCCGCGTGGCGGCCTGCTTGGCATCCTCGACCCAGCAGATGAACTCGTTGCGCGCCAGCGGCGTGATGTCGTTCCAGGCGGCCAGCGCCGGCGCGTTGCCGGTGAGCGCGCTCGCCAGGTCGGCCGGCAGTTCGTGCACCACCCCACCAAGAACCTGCCGGCTACTCACGGGCCGAGGATAACGCGAGCCCCTGAGCCGTAGCCTGCAGACTCGGGTCGGCCAGGCAGATGCGGCCGAGATCGTCGAGGGCGATGTCCAACACCGTCGCCAGCGCGGCGACCGTGGTGAAGGCCGGCGTCGCCAACCGTCCGGTCTCGATCTTGCGCAGCGTCTCCGGCGAGATGCCCGCGGCCTGTGCGACATCGGCCAAGGTGCGCTCGCCGCGGGCCGCGCGCAGGTAGGCGCCCAGCCGTTTCCCAGCGGCGAGCTGCTGCGGTGTCAACGGAGATCGCACCATGGGCACCACCCTACGTCAGTCGGTATGAAAATACCGAGCGGTCCGCTAGCCTGGTATTTCTATACCAGCATTCTGGAGGCACGCATGGTGGAGTTGAAGACCGCGTCGGAGATCGCGGCGATGCGCACGACGGGCGCCTTCGTCGCGCAGGTGCTCGACGACCTGCAGGCTCGCGCGCGGGTCGGTGTTAACCTCCTCGACCTCGAACGCCGCGCCCGGGAGATGATCGCCGAGCGCGGCGCCGAGTCCTGCTACTGGGACTACGCCCCCTCATTCGGTCGCGGGCCGTTCCGCAACGTCATCTGCCTGTCGGTCAATGACGCTGTGCTGCACGGCTTGCCGCACGACTATGCGCTGCGCGACGGTGATCTGCTGAGCATGGACATGGCCGTGTCGATCGACGGGTGGGTGGCCGACTCGGCACGCAGTCTGATCGTCGGCACACCCCGCGCCGAGGATCAGCGGCTGATCGAGGCCACCGAACGCGCCTTGGCCGCCGCCATCGACGCGGCCCGCCCGGGCGACCGGCTCGGCGATGTCTCCGCGGCCATCGGTGACGTGGCCGCCGCCTACGGCTACCCGGTCAACACCGAGTTCGGCGGGCACGGGCTCGGCCGCACCATGCACGAGGACCCACCTGTTCCCAACGTCGGCCGGCGCGGCCGCGGACTGCGGTTGCGGCCCGGTCTGACCCTGGCGCTGGAACCGTGGTTCGCGCGCGGGACCGACAAGATCGTCCACGACCCGGACGGCTGGACCCTCCGGTCGGCGGACGGTTCGCGCACCGCGCACAGTGAACACACGATCGCGGTCACCGACGGGGCGGCAGCGATCCTGACCGCGGCCGCGTAACGCTACGCGCCGGCCGGCTCCCATGTCCGGGCCGCCTCGCGCACCTGCTGCTCCACCAGATCGGCCCCGCGCGCGACGCCGCCGCAGGCAGCGAATCCAGCGGCCACCGCCGCGGCGCCGGCGCCCATCGTCCGCGCGGTCTGCACGGCGTCGCGCAGCCGGCCCGGGCTCAGCCGGCCGGCGGGCAATCGGACGCCCGCGGCGGCCACCTCCACGCGTCGGGCGACTTCGAACTGGTCCCGCCCGTAGGGAACAGCGCACACCGGGATTCCGCGCGCCAGCGCCTTCTGGGTGATGCCCAGCCCGCCGTGGGTGATCACGCAGACGGCCCGCTCGAGCAGGACCGAGTGCGGGACGAACCCCGACAGCGTCACGTTGTCGGCGACCTTCGTCGCGGCACCGCCCGCGGTCGGGGCGGTGATCACCACATGCACGGGCTCGTCGTGGAAAGCCTCGATCGCGGTGTGGATCAGCGCGTCGTCGGCCTGCGGCACTGACGACGTGGTGACCAGGACGACGGGCTGGTCGATCTCGGTCAGCCACGCCGGCGCCGGGCGTTGCAGGTCGAATTCGGCCGGGCCGATCATCTCGACCGTGTCGCCCCAGTCGGTGTGCGGGTATTCGAACGGTTTGGCGGTGGCGACCAACAGCTTCGGCGCGCGGCGCAGCAGCTCGTCGGCGGAGTGCACGGGCGGCAGTCCCAGCGCCGCGCGTACCGGCCCGATGCCGCGCCGCAGCGGGACGTCGAACACCAGGCTGGTCACGGCGCCGACCCCGAGGTCGCGGATCCTGCCGAACGGACCGGGCCACGGCCGCGCGCCCGCGCCGAACGGCGGCGAACCCGGCGAGCGCAGGTACGGGATGAACGGCGAGAGCGCCACCCAGGGGCGGTTCTGCGTCTCGGCGACCGACATCGCGCCCCAGCAGTTCGCGTCGACGATCACCACGTCGGGGTCCACATCGGCGAGCGCGCAACAGAAGTCGTCGATCTCGAGTTCGGCGCGGCGAGTCAGCACATCGACGGTCTCGCGCGCGGACTGCAGCACGTTGGTGGTGGTGTGCAGGGTCTGCAGACCCTCGATGAGACTGTCCACCGGGCGGGCGTCGAAGCCCTGCTCCCGGCACAGCGCCACGCCGGAGGCCAGCGTGCGGACGTGGATCTCATGGCCCCTTCGGGCGAGTTCGCCGAGCAGCGCGCAGAAGGGGAACAGGTGACCCAGCGCCGGGGACATGTAGGCGAGGACGACGGCCATCGTCACTGCCCTGCCTGGCCGCGAGACAGGTGTTCGCGGTGGTGGTCGTGCATGCTGGGCCCCCTCGTCGAACCGATACGTCACTCAGCATTCGGAGCAGCCGTGGCCTCGGATGGGCGCGGTCCCGGCTCAGGAATGGGTCACCCGCGCTTCGATGCGCTGGTGTAGCCGGGCCAGCGGGGCGGGCGCCCACCAGTTCCACCGGCCCATCATCTGCATGAGCACCGGCAGCAGCACCATTCGCACCAGGGTCGCGTCGACCAGGACGGCCAGCGTCAACCCGAGGCCGAACATGCGCATGAACGACACCTGGGCAGCGATCAACGCGCTGAAGGAGATCGACATGATCAACGCCGCCGCGGTGACCACCCGGCCGGTGTGCGCCAGACCCAGTGCGACGCTCTCGTCGTTGTCGGCGCGGGTGCGCCCGCTGCGCAGCCAGTACTCGCGGATCCGGGCGATCAGGAAGACCTCGTAGTCCATCGAGAGGCCGAACGCGATGCAGAACAGCAGCACCGGCATGTTGATCACGAGCGTCCCGGTGGGGGTCGTGCCGAAGGCGCCGAGGTGGCCGTCCTGGAAGATCCACACCAGGGCCCCGAATGCCGCGGTCAAAGACAGCACGTTGAGCAGCACGGCTTTGAGCGGCAGCACCACGCTGCCGGTGAGCAGGAACAACAGCAGGAACGTGATCACCGCGATCGCGATCAGCACGGCCGGCAGTCGTTCGGTGATGGAATCGACGGTGTCGCGGTTGATCTGCGCGCTTCCGGTCACCTGCACCGGCCGGTCGGCCGGCGTGGGGACAGCGCGGAGATCGTCGAGTTGACGCTCCGAGGCCGGCGAGGACACCGGCGCGGTGCTGCCGACGCTGATCACCGCGATGTCGGGGTCCCGTGCGGCGGGGTCGGGGTTGTCGCTGACTTTGCGGCCCGACGCGAAGACCCCCGTCGGCCCGGTGACCAGCGAGACGTCGGCGATCTGCGAGGCCTGCGTTGCGTAGCGGTCGAGTTCTGCGGCCGGCAGCCCGGCCGCGTCGGGCACGACGACCGTCACCGTGGACTCCATGGCGGGGAACTGGTCGCGCAGGATGTCGCCGACGCGATGCGCGGACGTGGTCGTGGGCAGCACGCGGTCATCGGGCAACCCCCACTTCACGCCTGCGAAGGGCAGTCCCGCGGCGACCAGCAGCGCGGCCGCGGCCACGCCCACGGGCAGCGCCCGCCGCGTGACGAGTTTGGTCCAGCGGTACCAGAACCTCTGCTCGGTCGGTGTTGTCGCGGCGTGCCGTGACCGGCTGAGCAGCCGGGGTCCGAGCAGCACGATCGCCGCCGGGGTGACCACCAGCGCGGCGAGCGCGCACAACGCGACGGTGGCCACCCCGGCGTAGGCGAACGACTTCAGGAAGTGCATCGGGAACAGCACCATCGTCACCATCGACAGCGCGACCGTCAGCGCGGAGAAGACCACCGTGCGGCCCGCGGTGCGCATCGTGGTGTGCAGCGCCGCGTCGCGGGGGGCACCGGCGGCCACCTCGTCGCGGAACCGGCTGATGATCAGCAGCGTGTAGTCGATCGCCAGCGCGAGCCCGAGCGCCGTGGTCAGGTTCAGCGCGAAGATGGACACGTCGGTCACCATCGAGATCAGGCGCAGCACGGCCATCGACGCGGCGATCGTCAAGCCCGCCACGGCGATCGGGATGGCCGCCACCAACAGGCCCTTGAAGACCCAGACCAGCACCAGGAAGCTCAGCGGCACGGCGATGGCTTCCATGATCAGCACGTCGCGCAGCGTCTGCGAGGTGATCTGGGACAGCACCATCGCCGGACCGCCGGCCAGGATCTGCACGTCCTCGTGGCGCGGGACGACGGTGGCCTCGATGTCGTCGGCGAGGGCGCTGGCGTATCCGGGGGCGTCGTCCTCGCTGCCGCGGAAGGCCACGATCACCAGCCCGGTCCGGCCGTCTTCGGCGGTCAGCGCCGGTGTCGGAGAGGTCCAGGCGGATTGGACGTCGGCGACGTTCGGGTCCTGACGGGCGCGGGTGACGACGTCGAGGCCGGCCTCCCGGGCCGCGTCGGTGCTGTCGGCGTGGGTGACGGTCACGATCAGTGGGGCATCGCTACGGCCGAGCGCCTCGGCGAGGGTGCGGCTGGCCAGCGTCGATTCGGCGTTCGGGTCCTGGAAGCCGGCGGCCGACAGGCTGCCGGCGGCAGGCACGCCGAAGATCGCGGCGGCGATCATCACCAGCACGGCGATCGCGACCACGCGGCGCGGCGCGGCTGTGGCCCACGCGGTTGCTCGCTCCAACAGGACGGCATCCTCTCGACACGCACGGCCCATGCGTTGGCGACCGCCCCACCGACGGGCGGTCACCACCTATTCGGAACCGCGCACCGTTCGGACGGTTCACAGCCCCGAGCGGGCCTGGCTCGGCAGGGGCCGCGACAATGGTCGGGTGCCTGATGCGGTCGGATCCGAACCCCAATACGAGGTGTTCGCCGACGGCTTCCTCGATCACGCCCGCGACGGTCTGTTCAACGCCCACGTCGACCGCCCCGCCTGCCTGGCCCTGTTGGGCGACGTCGCCGGAGCAACGATTCTCGACGCGGCGTGCGGGCCTGGACTGTATGCCGAGGAACTGGCCCGCCGGCACGCGCGAGTCATCGGTTTCGACCAGAGTCCCCGCATGGTCGAACTGGCCCGACAGCGCGTCCCCTCCGGTGAGTTCCGCGTCCACGATCTGGCCGATCCGCTCGACTGGCTCGGCGATCACACGGTCGACGCCGTGCTGCTCGCGCTGGCCCTGGAGTACGTCGACGACAGGGTGGCCGCGCTGGCCGAGCTGCGCCGCGTCCTTCGTCCGGGCGGAGCCCTCGTCGTCTCACGTCCGCATCCGACCGGCGACTGGTTACGACACGGCGGCAACTACTTTCAGACCCGGATCGTCGACGAGACCTGGAGCCGAGGGTGGCGGCTGCGGTCCTGGCTGTCTCCGCTCGAACAGACCTGTGAGGAACTGCACCACGCCGGTTTCCTGATCGAGCGGCTGCTCGAACCGCGCCCCACGCCGCAGGCCGCAGCGATCGACCTCGAACGCTACGAGCGGCTCAACCGCGAGCCCACCGGTTTCCTCGCCATCAGAGCCGTCCCCGATCCGCGTCGCCCCTCGGTGTGAAGGCCGCGTCCTACAGCGCGGCGAAGTACAGGCCCAGCAGCAGGCCGAAGAGCACGACCAGCCACCCGGTCGTCGTCACCTTCAACCACGCGGGTGCGTGCCGGACCTCCATGAAGTGCCAGATCACCAACTGCGTCTTGACCGCTGCGATCAGCAGCACGATGACGGTCACCGTGGTGTCGATGTGGTGGACCGCTGCGGTGTCGCGGGCGGTCAGCCACGACGCTACGGTCACCGCGGTGAGCACGGCCCACACGATGGTCAGCGGGTGGCGCAGGTAGGCGGTCACAGGGTCACCTCATCAGATACAGCAGCGCGAACAGGACGATCCACAACAGGTCGACCATGTGCCAGTACGTGGCACCCGTTTCGACGAAGGACATGCGCGGCGCGGGGCCGCGGAGATCGCGCACGACGAAGTAGAGGATCGCCAGGCCGAGCAGCACATGGCACAGGTGCATCCCGGTCATCACGAAATAGAACATGAAGAAGAGGTTGGTGCCCGGGGTGATGCCGGCGATGACCTCGGGAATGTATTCGAATGCCTTGAGCACCGGGAACACCGCGCCGCACCCCAGCGCGAGCCAGAACAGCCGGTGGCCTTCCGCGGTCTTTCCCGCGCGCGCCGCCGAGGTGCCCAGCGCGACCAGCAGCGAACTGGTCAGCAGCACAACGGTGTTGACCGCACCGATGTCGGTGTTCAGTTTGGCTTGGCTGTCCAGGAACAGGTCGTGGTTCTGACCGCGGTAGTACATGTAGACCACGAAGTAGACGGCGAAGATGATCAGATCGCCGATCACGAAGAACCACATACTCGATGCGCCGGGCAGGTGGTTGCGCTGCCCGGCGTCTCGTGGTGCGGGCGCGGTGGTGATCTGCGCCGTCGCCTCGGTCATGCGGCCACTCGCGGACCGAGGTCGACGTTGTCGAGTTCGTCCTCGGGCTGATTCTTGATGGCGCGGTAGATGCAGAGGTAGACGATGATCTGCCAGGGCACATACAGCGCCATCGCGAACCAGAACGTCATCAGGCCGTCCCAGGCGAAGGGTCCGGACTTGGCGATCCAGACCGGCGCTGCCATCAGCTCCGTCACGTACTGCCAAACCGTGTAATAGCCAAGCCATTTGGGCAGGACGTTGTTCTGGTCGAGGATGATGGCCAGACCGAAGGCCATCCACATGATGCAGAAGCAGCCCAGTGATCCGATGAACGCCAGATACCCGAAGTCGTACAGCATGGCCAGGATCGCCGGGTCGTAGCCCGGACGGAACGCGCCGAGGCCGAAGCAGAACATCGGAAACAGCATTCCGACGATGGTGCCGGTCATGGCGCCGGCCATCAGGCTGTAGCGCAGCACCGGGCTGACCGACATCCGGCGAATCTGGTTGAGGTAGCACGCATTCGAAATCGGCGCCATCCCGAACGCCAACGTCAAGATGACGCAGGCGATCAGCAGGTTGGGCGACTGCATGAACTCGACGATCTCCGACTGCGGAGCGCTCGGGGAACGGGGCGGCATCATCCAGCTCAGCGGGACGAACACCAGCCCGAAGAGGCTGAAGAAGACCGGCACCGTCCAGAAGGCGATCCATTGATCCAGCTTCTTGGAATCGCGCCACCTCCGCGGCCGCGGCGCGGCCGGCTCGGGGGCGGGCGCGAGGCTCTTGGTCATACCAGGGCCTCTTGGGCTTCCTGCGTTGTGCCCTGCCGGTTGACCACGCGCACCAGAACGACGAACATCACCGCGATGTAGCAGGCAAATACGGCCAGGCGCAGGGTGAATGACAGCGCCCCGTCCCAGGCCAGTGGCCCGGTCTTGTAGAGCAGCGAGAACGCGCTCGGGATCAACAGGATTGCGGTCACCACGTTGAAGTGCGCCACCCAGCGGGGGAAGATCGGATCGGGGCGGGAGTCGAGATAGATGCTGACCGCCAGGCAGAGGTTCTGCACCACGATGGTGCCCACCGGTGCGATGAAGAAGAACCACGCCATGTCGTTGAGCAGGCTGATCAGCTGCGGATCCCGGTCAGGCCGGAAAGCGGCCATGCCCCAGCAGTAATCGGCGAGAATGAACGCGGTCAGCCCGACGCCGACGCACAGCATGTAGGCGTAGGTGAAGACGTTGCTCGATGTCCCGATCCGCGACATCTGCACGGCCGTGACCGCGAACAACGGCACCAGCGAGCACGCGATCAGGTTGCACAGGATCGCCACCCCGAGGATGCCGGTGACGTTGGCCCCGAAGAATGCCGCGACCTGCTCGGGCGTCATCGTCGGTGACAGCGGCGGCCAGAACACCGGGAACAAGAAGTAGGCCAGCACGAACAGCCCCGCCGCCGGCGGCACCATCCACAACATGATGCGCTGGCCCCGGATGTTCATCGCCGTCGTCGTCATCGTCGATATCGCCTGTCTGATGTCTCGGCCGTGTCCCGACAGGTCTAGCACGTTCACTGACAGATGACAACGAATTGGCTCGGTTGTCTATGCAAAGAGCTGCTTTAGGCCGTCTCGACGCGGCAATTTGGCCGACAACGGTCAGCCAGCCACCGTGATCGGGCACAATGGGCGCGTGCCAGAAAGCGCGACCCGGCGGGATGAGCAGCGTCGACACACGCGCTCCAAACTGCTCGACGCCGCGATCGTGGAGTTCCAGCGCGCCGGCACCCAATCGGCTGACATCAACGCCATCGTGAAGTCCGCAGGCGTCGCGCGCAGTACCTTCTATTTCCACTTCCCGACCAAAGAACATGTGCTGCTGGAGCTGATCCGCCGCGACGAGGTGCAACTCGCCAACGAGCTCGGCCACTTCCTGGACACGCGCCACGACCTGCCCGCCGTGCTGCGAACGATCATCGAGTTGGTGCTCGACCTGGAAAGTCGCTGGGGCTCAGCACTGTTCCACGATGTGATCAGCCTGTACTTCTCCCCCACCCGACCCGAACCCGAACAGTGGGTCAACCATCCCCTGTTCGTGCTGCTGGCCGCCGAGATCGAACGCTCGCGGATTCGCGGCGAGCTGTACGACGACGTCGATGCCTACCACAGCGCGGCGTTCTTCCTGCTCGGCGTGTACGCGCTGCTCACCACCACCGGAGAATCCCGGGCGGAACGCGACGTCGCGCTGCAGAAATTCTTGACGAGCACCCTGCGCAGCCTGCGTCCCGCGACGTAATCCGTGAGCCGCCAACAGGTCCGGAATTGTCAGACCCTGCTGCTTGTATGGGGTCATGTCTTCCACCGCGCTGTTGGCCGATGACGAGGTCGAGCCTGCGTCGAGTCGGGCGGCTCGGTTGGATGCGTTGTTCGACGAGTTGTCGGAGTTGGCGGGGCAGCGCAATGCCATCGATGGCCGGATTGTGGAGATCGTGGCCCAGATCGACGGGGACCGGTTGTGGGGCAACACCGGGTGCCGGTCGATCGAAGCGTTGGTGGCGTGGAAGATCGGGTGTTCGCCGAACAACGCCGAGACCGTGACCGCGATCGCCGACCGGCTGGCCGAGTTCCCGCGCTGTGCGGCCCTGTTGCGGGAGGGCCGGTTGTCGTTGGATCAGGTCGGGGTGATCGCCCAGCGCAGCGGGCAGGGCTCCGATGCCCACTATGCCGGGTTGGCCGAGAACATGACGGTGGCGCAGTTGCGCACGGCGGTCAAGGTCGAGCCGCAACCGGCGCCGGCGCCGCGCCCGCAATTGCAGCCGCAGGTCAGCAAGAGGTCTAAGGGAGAGTTGGTCTGCTGGACGATCACGCTGTCGACCCTTGAGTCGGCGACGTTCGAGGCCGGGCTGGCCTCCCAGCACGACGGGCTGATCGCGGAGTGGAAACGCGACCACGCCGGTGAGGACTCCGCCGACGACACTGAGGACGATGACGAGGATGCGGTCGGTGTGCGGCCGCCGATGCCGACGCGGGTGGATGCGTTCACGGCGTTGGTCGAGGCGGGGTGGGACGCCGATGTGACGGCCCGCCCGCACGGGCAGCGCACCACCGTGGTGGTGCACGTCGACGTCAAGGACAAGGTCGCCTCGCTGCATCTGGGCCCGCTGCTCACCGATGCCGAGCGCCGCTATCTGAGCTGTGATGCCACCTGCGAGGTGTGGTTCCAACGCCACGGCGAACCGATCGGGTCCGGGCGCAGCACCCGCACCATCAGCCGACGGTTGCGCCGCGCCCTGGAGCACCGCCATCGCACCTGCGCGGTGCCCGGGTGCGGGGCCACCCGCGGCCTGCACGCCCATCACCTGCAGCACTGGGAGGACGGCGGAGCCACCGAGCTGGACAACCTGGTGCTGCTGTGCCCGTGGCATCACCGCCAACACCACCGCGGGGTCATCACCATCACCGGACCCGCCCCGACCATCACCGTCACCGACCGCCAAGGCCGACCGCTACGCCCCGGCTCCCTGGCCCGCCCACCCACCCAGCCACCCCCCGACGTCCCGCCCTACCGCGGCCCCACCGGCGAACGCGCCCAATGGAAGTGGTACCACCCCTACGAGCCACCGACGCCGGGCGACAACTGATTCGCGACCACTGCCGGCAACTGGCAGCTGAGCTCCAGTCTTCCTACTTCGGGGTGGTTGTAGCGCTTGACTTCTCGAGGCTTGATGCCGATTTCGTGTTTGTCCCACACGGCCCGGAATTCGGCGCTCTCGGTCGTGAGCAGCTTCTGCAGCTGCGCCGCCTTGGACTCGAAACCGCGGCTCCATCCCGGCAGTGGGTTCATCGAGCGACACCCTGCCGTCACGGGCCGCCGGTCTACTCCGCGACGGCCACGGTGTCGAGACGCCGCAACGCATTGCGGCGGAACTGACTCGGGTTGATGCCGCGGACCCGTTTGAACGCCGCACTGAACGTGAACGGATCGTGATAGCCCACGGTCCGGGCGACCTCAGCCACAGTCGCCGTCTCCTTCTCGACCAGGAGATCCACGGCCAGGGTCATCCGCCAACCGGTGAGATAGGTGAGCGGCGGCTCACCCACCAGGTCGGTGAATCGCTTGGCCAACGTCGACCGCGAAACTCCCACCCGATCGGCCAACGCGGACACCGTCCAGGGTGCCGCAGGATCGGCATGCAGTAACCGCAACGCCTCCCCGATCACCGGATCACGCTGAGCCGTCCACCAGGCGGGCGGCTCGCCGTCAGGACTGTCGAACCATTCGCGCAACGTGCACACCAGCAGCCAGTCCAGCAGGCGGTCCAGCACCACCTGCTGCCCCGGGACGTCGAGAGCCACCTCGGCGGCGACGAGTTCGAGTACGGAATCGCCGGCGCCTCCTCCCTCGACGCGCAACACCGGCGGTAGCGCGTCGAGCAGGCGCCGGCAGATCTCTCCGCGCGCCAGGTAGGCGCCGACGATCAACGTCGCCGCTGCGGTGCCCTCAGCGACAGCGTCAGTCCAGCCGAGACGATGCCTGGTGCCACCCTGATCGGGCGTCGCGCAGAACTCTCCGCACGCCACCGGATCCGCGGGCGTGTCCACGGCATCGACGAAAGTGAAGGTGTCCGGGCCCCGCACCACAACCGAGTCACCGTGGCGCACCTCCACTGGGGGACCATGTTCCGGCACGATCCAGCCGGATCCGTTGATCACCGTGCACAGGGTCAACGGCGCGCCGTCGACGAAGTGCAATGCCCACGGCGGAGTCAGCGATGAGCTGCCGAACAGCGAGCCGTGTGCGCGGACACCACGAAAGAGGTCCCCGAACGCGTCCATCTCACCAAGACTAGACGAATTCACAGGCATACCGGCCTCTCGCCCATGGGATCGTCCACACCGTGCGGGTTGTATCGGGGTATGACCACTGAAACTTTCCTCGTTCTGGGTGCAAGCGGAAAGACCGGCCGTCGCGTCGCCGCGCGCCTGCGGCTTCGCGGCCTCGCGGTGCGCTCGGCGTCCCGATCCAGTGAGACCCGGTTCGACTGGTCGGATCCGGCCGGTTGGGACGCGGCCCTCACCGGTGTCGACGCCGTGTATGTGGTGGCCCCCGCCGCAGTAGGGCCCGTCCACAAGTTCGTCGCTCATGCCCGCGACGTCGGCGTCCGGCGCCTGGTGCTGCTGTCCGGACGCGGCGCGGACACGTGGGGTGACTCCGATTTCGGGCGCGACATGCGCGATGCCGAGGATGCCGTCAGGGGTTCCGGGTTGGAGTGGACAGTGTTGCGTCCCAACAACTTTGCGCAGAACTTCGACGAGGAGCTCTGGCACGCCCCGGTCAAAGCCGGGAAACTGGCCCTACCGGCCGGCGACATTCCGGAGCCCTTCGTCGATCTCGAAGACGTCGCCGACGTCGCCGCCACCGTCCTCACCGAGCCCGGCCGGCACAGCGGAAAGACCTACGAGTTGAGTGGCCCGCGCGCGATCACCTTTGCCGAGGCGGCCGAACTGATCGCCCGCGCAGCGGGCCGCCCCGTCGCCTACGAGCGGATCTCCCCCGCCGAGTACGCCGTGCTGCTGCAAGAGCACGGACTGACCGCAGACGACGCACACCACGTCACCGAGATGTTCGTGCTCATGGAGCGTGCCCAGTTGGCCGGAACGACGAATGACGTCGCCACAGTGCTCGGACGCCAGGCTCGCGCGTTCGAGGACTATGTCCTGCGGGTTGCGGCGAGCGGAGTGTGGTCGCGGTGAACGCTGTCCTGACCGCCGAAGATCGCGAGTTGCTCCAACGGCCGCTACACGGGTTCTTCACCGCGGCCGGCGGAGAGGCGCCACCTCAGCCGCGACCGGTCTGGTTCGAGGTCAGCAGCAGCGGCGCAATCCAACTGTTCACTGCCCCGAACAGTCCCAAAGTGCGACAGCTGACACGCGACAGTCGCGCATCTCTGATAGTCGCCGCCCCGGTGGGCGAGCGCGAGCGTTGGGTCTCGATCGCGGGACCCGTCACCATCCAACGAGAAGGGGCGCGCGAACTGCTGAAGCGGCTGGCCGCTCGCTACTGGGCCGCCGACGAACCCGAGCGAGCCGCAGAACTCGCCGCGATGCTGGACCAAGAGTGGGTGCGCATCCTCATCCACCCGGAGAAGGTGAGCCGCTACGCGATGTGACGGGCCGGGCCGGCAAGCGCGGCGTGTGATCTCAGCCAAACACAAAGGCCGCGAACCCGAAGGTTCGCGGCCTTGCTGCCTGCGATCCAGAAGAACCGCTCGCTGTGGGCGAAGGGGGACTTGAACCCCCACGTCCCGAAGGACACTGGCACCTGAAGCCAGCGCGTCTGCCATTCCGCCACTCGCCCGGACGACCGAGGGAGCCTATCACGCACTCCGCTCGACTCCCCAACCGTATCGGCGCACCCCCGACTTCGCCAAAACGGCCACCCACAACGCTCTGACCTGGCCGGATCCGATTCTCAGAATTCCGTTGGTGTAGTAGCGGCGCACCGGGCCACTACCATGCAGGCAGCACAGCCACCAGCCGACACGCTGGTGAATCCACAAACCAGCTGCTCGCCGACGGAGGGAGATCGGAACGATGGGACTCGTCGGCCGTTTCGAGCGCAGGCTCGAGGATTCGGTCGGCAATGCCTTCGCCCGCGTCTTCGGTGGCGCGATCGTTCCGCGGGAGGTGGAGGCGCTGCTGCGGCGGGAGGCCGACACCGGTGCCCGGGAGATCCCCGGCGGCCACATTTTGGCGCCGAACGACTACGTCATTACCCTCAGTGTGCCTGACTATCACAAGGTGAGTGCCGATCCGGACATCACCTCGACCACGTTCGCCAAGCACCTGGAGGGATACATCCATGAGCAGGGGTGGCAAACGTATGGTGATGTGGTCGTCAGATTCGAGCAGTCACCCAACCTGCACACCGGACAGTTTCGCGCGCGTGGCGCGGTCAATCCTGACTCCACCACGGATCAACCGGACCCACCGCCTCGACCAGGCTCGTCCCCCGCAGAACCAGGAGTACCACCGATGACCGACAACCCGAGCTACCGCGGCGGCCCCGGACAGGGGCGGCCCGCGGACGACTATTACGACGACCGCTACAACCGGCCCGACGACCGCGGCTACCCGCCGCCGCCTCCGGCCGAGCAGGGCGGCTACCCGCAGCAGGGCGAGCACGGCTACCCCCCGCGCGGCGGATACCCCGACCAGGGCAATTACCAGGATCAGGGCGGCCACCCCGAGCACGGCGGCTACCAGGATCAGGGTGGCTACCCGCCGCCGTCCTACGACCCGCGCCCGCCGGCGGGCTACGGCCCCCCGCAGGGCGGCTACCCGGATCCGGGCTACCGGCCCGGCCCGGGCGGCTACGGTCCCCCGCCCGGTGGTGGCCAGCACGGCGGCGGCCAGCACGGTTACGGCGGCCCGACCGGTGACTACGACTACGGTCGCCCGCCGGGGCGCCCCGACGACGGCGGGTACGGTCAGCCGCCGCGGCCGGCCTACCCCGACCAGGGCGGCTACCCCGATCAGGGCGGCTACCCCGATCAGGGTGGCTACGGCGGCGGTCAGGGTGGTTACGGCCGCCAGGACTACGGCCAGCCCGACTACGGCCGCTACGGCGAGCCGGCGGGCGGGTACGGCGACCAGGGTTACCACGACCAGGGCTACGGCGCCGGCGGGTACGGCGGCGGCTACGGCGCGCCGCAGGGCGAGTACCCGAGCGCCGGCGCGACGGTGACGTTGCAGCTCGACGACGGCAGCGGACGCACCTACCAGCTGCGCGAAGGCACCAATGTGATCGGCCGCGGCCAGGACGCGCAGTTCCGGCTGCCCGACACGGGTGTGTCACGTCGGCATCTCGAAATCCGCTGGGACGGGCAGGTCGCGCTATTGTCAGACCTCAACTCCACCAACGGCACCACGGTGAACAACGCGCCGGTCCAGGAGTGGCAGCTGGCAGACGGCGACGTCATCCGGCTGGGCCACTCCGAGATCATCGTCCGCGTTCACTGAGGCCGCACGGAAGCGGTCGTATCGGTCGACTCCCCCAGTATGGTGGCGGTGCCGTAGGGACAGGAGACGGAGAGGACGTCAGATGCAGGGCCTGGTACTGCAGCTGACCCGCGTCGGCTTCCTGTTGCTGCTGTGGTTGTTCATCTGGTCGGTGCTGCGCATCCTGCGTACCGACATCTACGCGCCCACCGGCGCGGTGATGGTGCGCCGCGGGCTGGCGCTGCGCAGCTCGCTGCTGCCCAGTCGGACCCGTCGCCACGTCCCCCGCCAGTTGGTGGTCACCGAGGGCGCGCTGGCCGGCACCCGCATTCCGCTGGGCACCCAACCGGTACTGATCGGACGGGCGGACGACTCCACACTGGTGTTGACTGACGACTACGCCTCGACGCGCCATGCTCGGCTCTCACCACGAGGTCCGGAATGGTACGTAGAGGACCTAGGATCCACGAACGGCACATACCTCGACAGGGCGAAGGTGACGACTGCGGTGCGGGTTCCGATGGGCACACCGGTGCGCATCGGCAAAACGGTGATCGAGCTGCGCCCGTGACCCTCGTCCTCCGCTATGCCGCCCGCAGCGACCGGGGCCTGGTCCGCGCCAACAACGAAGACTCGGTGTACGCCGGGGCTCGGCTGCTGGCGCTCGCCGACGGCATGGGCGGCCACGCCGCCGGCGAGGTGGCCTCCCAGCTGGTGATCGCCGCGCTGGCCCACCTCGACGACGACGAACCCGGCGGCGACATCCTCAGCAAGCTCGACGCCGCGGTGCGCGAAGGCAATTCGGCGATCGCCGAGCACGTGGAAGCCGATCCCGAGCTCGAGGGCATGGGCACGACGCTGACGGCGATCCTGTTCGCCGGCAACCGGCTCGGACTGGTCCACATCGGCGACTCCCGCGGCTATCTGCTGCGCGACGGCGAGCTCACCCAGATCACCAAGGACGACACCTTCGTCCAGACGCTCGTCGACGAGGGCCGCATCACCGCCGAGGAGGCGCACAGCCACCCGCAGCGGTCGCTGATCATGCGCGCGCTCACCGGCCACGAAGTGGAGCCGACGCTGAGCATGCGGGAGGCCCGCGCCGGTGACCGGTACCTGCTGTGCTCCGACGGCTTGTCCGACCCGGTCAGCCAGGAGACGATCGCCGAAGCGCTGCGCCTGCCCGACGTCGCCGAAAGTGCGGACCGCCTCATCGAACTGGCGCTGCGCGGCGGCGGGCCGGACAACGTGACCGTGGTGGTCGCCGACGTCGTCGACGTCACGTCCTACGACTACGGCCAGACCCAGCCGATCCTGGCAGGCGCCGTGTCCGGCGCCGACGATCAGAGCGCACCGCCGAACACCGCGGCCGGCCGCGCCTCGGCCTTCAACCCCAAACGGGCAGCCGCGAAACGCGTTGAGCCCCAACCCGAAGAACCGCCGCCGCGACCCCGGTCCCGGCGGCGGATGTTCATCGCGGGCGCCGTCGTCGTCCTGCTGGTGCTGGCCGGCCTGGCCGTCGGCCGGGAGATCCTCCGTAACAACTACTACGTCACCGAGCACGACGGCACCGTCTCGATCATGCGCGGCGTGCAGGGATCGTTCCTCGGTTTCCCGCTGCAAGAGCCCTACCTGCTGGGCTGTCTGAACTCCCGCAACGAACTCTCCCTGATCAGTGCCGGCCAGTCCCGCGACAACCTGGATTGCCGGCTGCTGGCCGTGGCCGACATGCGGCCGTCCGAACGCGCCCAGGTCATCGCCGGCCTGCCGTCGGGGTCGCTCGACGACGCCATCCGCCAGATCGAGGAACTCGCCCGCAGCTCCGTTCTCCCGGTGTGCACGCCCCGCACCACCACCTCCCGGCCTCCGGCACCGAGCCCGACCGCGCCCACGGCGCCGGGACCCACGCCGACCTCGACGACCCGGGCGACGCCGGCCGCACCGGCTCCCGGGCCCGGCGCATCGGGACCGGCGCCCGAGACACCGCGCACCGTCACCTCGCCGGCACCGCCGCCCGCGCCGCCGTCCCCGTCGCCGACGGTCACGGCGCTTCCGCCGCCACCACCGCAACCGGGAACGAACTGCCGGGAAGTGGCATGACGACCCCGCAGTCCCCGGTCGCGGTGACCCCGCCGCTGCCCAACCGCCGCAACGCCGAACTGATGCTGCTCGGCTTCGCGGCGGTGATCACCACGGTGGCCCTGCTGCTCGTCGAGGCGAACCAGGACCAGGGGCTGGACTGGGACCTGGCGCAGTACACGGTCGCCTACCTGGCGCTGTTCGGCGGCGCGCACCTGGCGGTCCGGCGCTTCGCCCCGTACGCCGATCCCCTGCTGCTGCCCGTCGTGGCGTTGTTGAACGGGCTGGGACTGGTCCTGATCCACCGCCTCGACCTGGCCGAAGGCACGACCACCGCGCAGGGTCTGGGCGGCTCGGCCGATCAGCAGATGTTGTGGACCCTGGTCGGGGTGCTCGGGTTCTCGGCGGTGGTGATGCTGCTCGATGATCATCGGACGCTGTCGCGGTACGGCTACGTCTGCGGTCTGACGGGCCTGGTCCTGCTGGTGATCCCCGCCCTGCTGCCCCGGTCGATGTCGGAGCAGAACGGCGCCAAGATCTGGATCAAACTGCCGGGCTTCTCCATCCAGCCCGCCGAGTTCTCCAAGATCCTGTTGTTGATCTTCTTCGCCGCGGTGCTGGTGTCCAAGCGCGATCTGTTCACCAGCGCGGGCAAGCACGTGCTCGGCATGGACCTGCCCCGTCCGCGCGACCTGGCGCCGCTGCTGGCCGCCTGGATCGCGTCCATCGGCGTGATGATCTTCGAGAAAGACCTCGGGACGTCGTTGCTGCTGTACGCGTCGTTTCTGGTGCTGGTCTACATCGCGACCGAGCGGTTCAGCTGGGTGGTGTTGGGGCTGGCGCTGTTCGCGGCCGCCAGCGTCGTCGCCTACTACGTCTTCGACCACGTCCGGGTCCGCGTCCAGACCTGGCGTGACCCGTTCGCCGACCCGGACGGGGCCGGCTACCAGATGGTGCAGTCGCTGTTCAGCTTCGCCACCGGCGGCATCTTCGGCACCGGGCTGGGCAACGGCCAGCCCGGCACCGTGCCCGCCGCGTCGACCGACTTCATCATCGCCGCCGTCGGCGAGGAGCTCGGTCTGGTCGGCCTGGCCGCGGTGCTGATGCTCTACACCATCGTGATCATCCGCGGGCTGCGCACCGCGCTGGCCGTGCGGGACAGCTTCGGCAAGCTGCTGGCCGCCGGGCTGGCCGCCACGCTGGGAATCCAGCTGTTCATCGTGGTCGGCGGCGTGACCAAGCTGATCCCGCTGACCGGCCTGACCACGCCGTGGATGTCCTACGGCGGCTCGTCGCTGGTGGCCAACTACCTGCTGCTGGCCATCCTGGTGCGCATCTCGCACAACGCCCGGCGACCCCTCGAGAGCAAGGCGCTCCCGGCCGGCAACATCGCCGCGACCAACACCGAGGTGATCGAGAAAGTATGAACACCTCACTGCGTCGCATCTCGGTGGTGATCATGGCCCTGGTCGTGGTGCTGCTGGCCAACGCCACACTGACCCAGGTGTTCACCGCCGACGGGTTGCGCTCGGATCCGCGCAACCAGCGTGTGCTGCTCGACGAGTACTCCCGGCAGCGCGGCCAGATCTCGGCCGGCGGACAGCTGCTGGCCTACTCGGTGTCCACCGCGGGCCGGTTCCGGTACCTGCGCGTGTACCCCAACCCGTTCACCTACGCGCCGGTCACCGGCTTCTACTCGCTGAGCTATTCCAGCGCCGGCCTCGAGCGCGCCGAGGACCTGATCCTCAACGGGTCCGACCAGCGGCTGTTCGGCCGCCGGCTCGCGGACTTCTTCACCGGGCGCGACCCGCGCGGCGGCAACGTCAACACCACCATCAAACCGCAAGTGCAGCAAGCGGCTTGGGACGCGATGGAGAACGGCTGCAACGGTCCGTGCCGCGGCGCGGTGGTGGCGCTGGAGCCCGCGACGGGCAAGATCCTGGCGATGGTGTCGGCGCCGTCCTACGACCCGAACCTGTTGGCCAGCCACGACCTCGACGCGCAGACCGCAGCCTGGGAGCGGCTGCGGGACGATCCGGGCTCACCGCTGCTCAACCGCGCGATCTCCGAGACCTACCCGCCCGGGTCGACGTTCAAGGTCGTCACCACCGCGGCCGCGCTGCAGGGCGGCGCCACCCCCGACACCCGGCTTACCGCCGTGCCGCGCATCCCGTTGCCCGACAGCACCGCGACGCTGCAGAACTTCGGTGGTTCAGCGTGCGGCAGCGGCCCGACCGCGACGCTGGAGTACGCGTTCGCGCACTCGTGCAACACCGCGTTCGTCGAACTGGGTCTGGACACCGGGTCCGAGGCGCTGCGCACCGCGGCCCGCGGATTCGGCATCGACGAGGCGCCCGCCGAGATCCCGTTGCAGGTCGCCGAGTCGACGGTGGGACCGATCGCCGACGCCGCCGCGCTGGGCATGTCCAGCATCGGGCAGCGTGACGTGGCGCTGACCCCGCTGCAGAACGCCGTCGTCGCCGCGACGGTCGCCAACGGAGGGGTCACGATGCAGCCCTATCTGGTCGACAACCTGCGCGGTCCCGACCTGTCCAACATCGCCACGACGGTGCCCAACGAAGAGCAGCGGGCGGTCAGCGAGGACGTCGCAGATACACTTACCGACTTGATGGTCGCCGCCGAGCAGGTGACTCAGCAGAAGGGAGCCATCGCCGGCGTGCAGATCGCATCCAAGACCGGCACTGCGGAGCATGGCACGGATCCGCGTAACACGCCTCCGCATGCCTGGTACATCGCTTTTGCGCCCGCCCAGGCACCCAAGGTCGCGGTCGCTGTGCTGGTGGAGAACGGCGGAGACCGGCTCTCGGCCACCGGCGGTGCCCTGGCGGCCCCCATCGGCCGCGCCACCATCGCCGCGGCGTTGCGGGAGGGCTCATGAGCTCCTTGGTCGGAGACAAACGATGAGCCCCCGCGTCGGAGTCACGCTGTCCGGGCGCTACCGCCTGCAGCGCCTCATCGCCACCGGCGGCATGGGCCAGGTGTGGGAGGGCGTCGACTCCCGGCTGGGCCGGCGCGTCGCGATCAAGGTCCTCAAGGCCGAGTACTCCACCGACGCCGAGTTCGTGGAGCGGTTCCGCGCCGAGGCCCGCACCGTCGCGATGCTCAATCATCCGGGCATCGCCGGGGTGTACGACTACGGCGAGACCGACATCGACGGCGAGGGCCGCACCGCCTATCTGGTGATGGAACTGGTCAACGGCGAGCCGTTGAACTCCGTGCTGAAACGCACCGGACGGCTGTCGCTGCGGCACGCGCTGGACATGCTCGAGCAGACCGGGCGGGCCCTGCAGGTGGCCCACACCGCCGGACTGGTACACCGTGACGTCAAGCCGGGCAACATCCTGATCACCCCCACCGGGCAGGTCAAGCTCACCGACTTCGGCATCGCCAAGGCCGTCGACGCCGCTCCGGTCACCCAGACCGGGATGGTGATGGGCACCGCGCAGTACATCGCGCCGGAGCAGGCCCTGGGCCACGACGCCACCGCCGCCAGCGACGTGTACTCCCTGGGAGTCGTTGGCTACGAATCGGTTTCGGGTAAGCGCCCGTTCACCGGCGACGGCGCGCTGACGGTGGCGATGAAACACATCAAAGAGACTCCTCCCCCGCTGCCGGGTGATCTGCCGCCCAACGTGCGCGAGCTGATCGAGATCACCCTGGTGAAGAACCCGGGCGCGCGGTACAAGTCGGGCGGTGCGTTCGCCGACGCCGTCGCCGCGGTCCGGGCCGGGCGCCGCCCGCCGCGGCCCAACGCCGCTCCGGCGATCGGGCGGGCCGCGCCCACCGCGGTGCCGCCGGCCATCGCGGCCCGCCCGGCCGCGGACATGACCGGGCGCGCTCCGGCGACCGCGGCCCGCGCCCGCCCCACCGGAAGCCACCGCTCGGCTCCGCCGGCACGACGCAGCTTCTCCTCGGGTCAGCGCGCGCTGTTGTGGGCGGCCGGGGTGCTCGGCGCGCTGGCGATCGTCATCGCGATCCTGATCGTGCTCAACGCGCAGGACCGCCGCGACCGCACGCCGCCGCCGACCGTCACCGAGACCCCGACCTCGGAGGTGGCGCCGCCCGCCGAGACGCCCGCGGCGGCGCCGGGCCGTGAAACTGTCCGATACTGGGTACCAACAGTCCTTGACCGCTCACCGCCGGCAGCGGTGACGCCGCCCGCACCAGAACAGACCTTGCGATGACGACCCCACAACACCTGTCCGACCGCTACGAAGTCGGCGAGATCCTGGGCTTCGGCGGCATGTCCGAAGTGCATCTGGCCCGTGACCTGCGGCTGCACCGCGACGTCGCGATCAAGGTGCTCCGCGCCGACCTGGCCCGCGACCCGAGCTTCTACCTGCGCTTCCGCCGCGAGGCGCAGAACGCGGCCGCGCTGAACCACCCGGCGATCGTCGCGGTCTACGACACCGGTGAAGCCGAGACACCGACCGGACCGCTGCCCTACATCGTGATGGAGTACGTCGACGGGGTAACGCTGCGCGACATCGTGCACACCGACGGTCCGATGGACCCGCAGCGGGCGATCGAGGTCATCGCCGACGCGTGCCAGGCGCTGAACTTCAGCCACCAGCACGGGATCATCCACCGCGACGTCAAGCCGGCAAACATCATGATCAGCAAGACCGGCGCGGTGAAGGTGATGGACTTCGGCATCGCCCGCGCGATCGCCGACGCCGGCAACCCCGTCACCCAGACCGCCGCGGTGATCGGCACGGCGCAGTACCTCTCGCCCGAGCAGGCCCGCGGGGTGAAGGTCGACGCCCGCTCCGACGTGTACTCGCTGGGCTGCGTGCTCTACGAGATCCTGACCGGCCAGCCTCCGTTCGTCGGCGACTCCCCGGTCGCGGTCGCCTACCAGCACGTCCGCGAGGACCCGGTGGCGCCGTCGGAACGGCACGGCGGCATCTCCCCCGACCTGGACGCGGTGGTGCTCAAGGCGCTGGCCAAGAATCCGGACAACCGCTACCAGACCGCCGCCGAGATGCGCGCCGACCTGGTCAAGGTGCACGGCGGTCAGGCGCCGGATGCGCCGAAGGTGCTCACCGACGCCGAGCGGACTTCCCTGCTGGCCGCTTCGCCGGGCCATCAGCACACCGAGCCGATCGCTGCGGGCCGGCGCCGTCGCGCGGCCTACGACGATTCGCCGCGCCGGGGATCGGTCAGCCGTTGGCTGGCCGCCGTGGCGGTGCTGGCGGTCCTGACCATCGTCGTCACCGTCGCGATCAGCATGCTCGGCGGCGAGACCCGCCAGGTCCAGGTGCCCGATGTGAGCGGGCAGCCGTCCGCCGATGCCATCGCGGCCCTGCAGAACCGCGGCTTCTCCACCCGCACCCAGCAGCGCCCGGACTCGTCGGTGCCGCCCGACCACGTCATCAGCACCGAACCCGGCGCGAACACGGCCGTCGCCGCGGGCGACGAGGTGACGCTGAACGTGTCGACCGGTCCCGAGCAGCGGGAGATTCCCGACGTCTCGGGCCTGAGCTACGCCGACGCGGTCCGCGAACTCACCGACGCCGGCTTCGAGCGTTTCCGCCAGACGACGTCGACGTCGCTGCCCGAACAACGCGACAAGGTGATCTCGACCGTCCCGCCGGCCAACCAGACCTCGGCGATCACCAACGAGATCACGGTGGTGGTCGGGCGCGGGCCGGCGACCGCGACGGTGCCGGACTGCACGGGCCAGACCACCGAGGTGTGCCAGCAGGTGATGGCGGCGTCGGGCTTCACCAAGGCGGTTCCGGTCGAGGTGGACAGCACCGTCACGGCCGGCCAGGTGGTCGGCAGCGAACCCGCCGCCGGTGAGACCGTGCCGCAGGACACCGTGATCCAGATGCAGGTCTCGCGCGGCAATCAGTTCGTGATGCCGGACCTGACCGGCATGTTCTGGACCGATGCCGAACCGCGGCTGCGGGCGCTGGGCTGGACCGGGGTGCTGGACAAGGGTCCCGACGTGCAGAACAGCGGTCAGCGCACCAACGCCGTGGTCCGTCAGTCACCCTCGGCCGGCAGTCCACTGACCTTCGGCAGCCGCATCACGCTGAACTTCGCGTCGTAGCCGCCTCGACGGCGTCGGCGACCTCGTCCTCGAGTCGGCGCACCAGCGCCTCCGACGGCGGCCGGCCGCAGTAGCCGAGCCAGTTGGCCAGCATGCGGTGGCCACCCTGGGTCAGGATCGACTCGGGGTGGAACTGCACGCCGTGGATCGGCAGCTCGACGTGCTGCACTCCCATGATGACGCCGCCCTCGGTGCGCGCGGTGACGGTGAGCTCGGCCGGCAGTGTCTCCGGCAGGATCGTCAGCGAGTGGTAGCGGGTGGCGATGAACGGGTCCGGCAAGCCGTGCAGCACACCCTGATCGGCGTGGTGCACGGTGCTGGTCTTGCCGTGCAGCAGCTCAGGCGCCCGGTCGACGGTGCCGCCGAACGCCACCCCGATGGCCTGGTGGCCCAGGCAGACGCCGAGCAGCGGAGTCCGCGCGGCGGCGCACGCCTTGACCAGCGGGATGGTCGCCCCGGCCCGCTCGGGTGTCCCGGGACCGGGGCTGAGCAGCACGCCGTCGAAACCGCGGGCCGCCGCGGCGATGTCCGCGTCGGTCAGCAGGTGCGCGTCGTCGTTACGCCACACCGTCGCGTCCACGCCGAGCTGGCCCAGGTACTGGACCAGGTTGAACACGAAGCTGTCGTAGTTGTCGACGACCAAGACCCGCATCAGGTCAGGCTAGCGTGCGGGCACCTCAGGCCGCAGTGGACGCCCGCTCGCTGCGACGGTTCTCACTGCCGGAGTCCGCGCCGTCGTCGGATCCCCCGCCGGCCTCGGTGGTGGCTTCGGTGACCTCGGCGGCCTCGGTGACCGTGCTCGAGTCGGTCTCCTCGGCCGCCTCCTCCGCCGCCTGCTCCTCGGCCAGCGCATCCTCGGTCAGCGCGTCGAGGTCGACCTCCTCCGGCTCGACCGGCTCCTCGTCTACCGGCTCCTCGTCGACCGGCGCGTCGTCGAGCTGGTCCGTGGAGACGGTTTCGATGACACGCTCCCCCACCTCGTCGGGCGACGCGGTCGGCTCCCCGTCGTCGGTGACGGCGTCCTCGGCGGTGGGCGTTGCGTCGCTGTCGTCCTCGCCGGCGGCCCGCCGTTCCTCCTGCCGGTCGCTGCCCTGCAGCGACGCCGGCGGCAGTCCATTGCCCCAGTCCGCGCCTTCACCCTGCTCGACGTAGGCAGGACGGTCGTAGTCCTGCTCGACCAACGGCCGGAAGATGGCGTCGAGCGTAGCCATCTGCTCGTCGCTGGCGAACGGGTCCACCCACTGCAGCATCGGCAGCACTTCGGCCTTCACCAGCATGTAGGTGACGCCGTCCTCCTCGTCGTAGTACACGAGATTGTTGGGATCGTTGATGTCGATGTTCCGGTAGGCGAAGTGGTTGATGAACGACAGATTGATCTGCGACCAGAAGCCGAAGCGGTCGGGCCGGTCGGCCACGGCGTCGTACTGCATGGTCACGTTCAGGGTCTTGTACGGGTTGTCGTCGGGAAAGCCCGTGCCCCAGTAGTGCCTGGCCTGTCCGCCGTACTTGTTCTCCGGGTTACCCATCGTGACGATGAGCACCACCCGGTCGGGGTCTGGGCCCAGCGACGGCATCTGGTGCCACACCCGCAGCCGGTCGTGTATCGACCCGGCGCCCGACGAGTAGCCCATCAGAATCAGGTCTCCCGGGGTCATCGTCACCGCCGCCTGCAGCGACCACGCGCCGCTCCAGGAGTCGCCCAACCCCGGGGAGAAGTTGACGGTCCGGCAGGTGTTCTCCTCGCAGAACGCGTTCTGAAAACTCTTCACGGTGGTCCGCGGCGGCTGAAGGGTGCCCTCGACGCCCAGCACGGTCGCTGCCTCCGCGGCCGGTTGCTGCGTCAGGCCCAGGGCGGCCGGCACACACAGTGCGGACGCCAGAGCTGCTGCGGCGCGACGCGGCCGGCGGGCTCGACGGTGACGGGGTCGACGGTTCATGGATTCCCTCCGAGTTTCCTTAGAGCCGGACCGTCGGGACACCCCCCCGTCCGAACTTTGCTCATGTTAGGGGGTAGCTAACCGCTCCGCTAGCGGAAGCGAGGACTTTCTCATTCCCCCAGCCGTGCCCGAGATCATTGACACGGCAGGCTGAGCGCCTGACCGTGTGGTGACCACGACGTAAACGATTACCAAATGAGAGCTAGCCGCGGGGGCAGTTCAGCAATTTTTACTTAGCTGTCATGTCAGTAGCCCATCGGGCTGGTGTGTCAGTAGCCCATCGGGCCGAGCGGCTGGGCGTACTGCATCCGCACCGGTTCGGTGTATCCGACCAGCTCCACGTCGCGGGCCTCTTCCAGGTAGCCGAGCCCGAACCGCGCCGCGTACTGCTTGTAGAGCGACACCAACTTCGACGCCGCCAGCGCATCCTGCATCGCGGTCGCGTCCCCGATCGCCGAGATCACGTACGGCGGGCTGTAGGTGCGGCCGTTGAGCAGGAGGGTGTTGCCCACACAGCGGGGTGCCGACGTCGCGATGATGCGCTGATCCTGCACCTGGATGCCCTCGGCCCCGGCGCTCCACAGCGCGTTGATCACGGCGGTGATGTCCTGCTGGTGCACCACCAGGTCATCCGGCGACGCGTCGCGCGGGAAGCGTCCCTGCGCGTCGCGCTGCGCGTCGTTGAGGGTCACCACCAGACCCGGCCCGCGCAGCGGGACCAGGCCCGCCGGGCCGGCAAGCGCATCCGCGCGCCGGGTGATCGCTGTGAGCGCGTCGGCCGCCGCCGGTGACCCGCCGTGGTGGTTCTGCGCCTCGCCGGCCAGGATGTCGCGCTGCGTGGCCAGCCGGTCGACGGACTGCTGGGCCTCCCGGACCAGGTCGACCAGCCGCGGCGCGTCGCTGCGCCGGATCTCGTCGCCGCCGGAGACGCCGTGGGTCACGCCCAGGAGCAGTCCGGCCGCCGCGCACACCACCGGGACGCCCCACCGCCACGGTGAGCGCTTCGATCCGGACGCGTCGGGGTCCTGCACGGGCCGTCTCCTAGGAAAACTGCAGCACGGGCTGCGTTAGGCTCTCACTATCCATCGTCGCACCGTCTGAAGGTTCCCATGCCCAAGTCCAAGGTCCGCAAGAAGAACGATTTCACCATCAACCCGGTGAGCCGGACTCCGGTGAAGGTCAAGGCCGGCCCGTCGAGCATGTGGTTCGTCGTGCTGTTCATCGGCCTGATGCTGATCGGGCTGATCTGGCTGATCGTCTTCCAGCTCGCCGGCAGTGGCCCGGACGTTCCCAGCGTGCTGCAGTGGATGGCCGACCTGAACGTCTGGAACTACGCGATCGCGTTCGCCTTCATGATCACCGGTTTGCTCCTGACCATGCGCTGGCGCTGACCGACGGGGGCGAAACGTCCGCCGGAATCCGTTCCCAACCGTTTCCGCTCCCGTGAACCTGCCGCAACCTGCGCGTTACCGGATCACACGCGTGTGATTCATCCCCATTGGGGATAGCACTTGTGGATAACTGCGAATGTCGCGCTAGGAGGCTGTGAATTGTCCACACAGCAAACAATGTGGGCACCCCCGACGGCGGGCGTCATCGGCACCGCCGCGGCCGGTGTCCTGCTGGCGGTCGGTGCTGTGACGCTGGTCACAGACCTGCCGGGCCGCATCCTCATCGGGCTTGCCGCGGTGGGTTTGCTTGTGTTCGCACAGATGTCGTGGTGGGCACGACCGAAACTGGCAATCTCCGGGGATGCGCTCGTCTACCGCGGGTGGTGGCGCGAGCGCACGATCGGCCGCTCCGATATCGCACTGATCCGCATCACGGAATTCCGCCGCATCGGGCGGCGGGTCCGGCTCCTGGAGATCGACACCACCGATGACCGGCTGCTGGTGCTCAGCCGCTGGGATCTCGGGACGGACCCGGTGCAGGTGCTCGACGCACTGACCGAGACCGGGTTCGCACCCGGGCCCGGTCGCGCGCCGCTGCGCTAAGAGATGGTGACCGACTCGATCACGACCGGATCGACCGGACGATCGCTGCGGTCGGTGGCCGTGGTCGCGATCGCGTTGACGACCTTCTTCGACTCGGGGTCGACGACCTCGCCGAAGATGGTGTGCCGGCGATTCAGGTGCGGTGTCTCGGTGACGGTGATGAAGAACTGCGATCCGTTGGTGCCGGGGCCCGCGTTGGCCATCGCCAGCAGGTAGGGCTTGTCGAACTGCAGCTCGGGGTGGAACTCGTCGGCGAACTTGTAGCCTGCGTCGCCGCGGCCGGTGCCGGTGGGGTCACCGCCCTGGATCATGAACCCTTCGATCACGCGGTGGAAGATCACCCCGTCGTAGAACGGCCCCGAGGAACCACCGGAGGCGTTCTCGGTGCTGTAATCCTTGGTTCCCTGGGCCAGTCCGACGAAGTTGGCCACGGTCTTGGGAGCGTGGTTCCCGAACAAAGCGATCTTGATGTCACCGCGGTTGGTGTGCAGGGTCGCGGTCGCGGTCTGAATAGGACTGGTCACGCTGAGCAGTCTGCCACGCGTCCCCGACGGCCAACCCGGCACCGTCGCGCACGCGGAGATGGCAGGCTGAGACGTCGATGTCGTCCGGCGGAAAAGAGGTTCGAAGATGGGCTCCAGCACCCGTGTGCGCATGACCCCGACGCAGCGGCTGAGCCGCGGCCTGAAGTACACCGCGATCGGGCCGGTCGACGTGACCAGGGGAGCGGTGGGACTGGGCGTCGACTCGGTGCGCTCGTCGGCGGCGTGGGCCGGTGACCGATACCGCAACGGCAAGCTCGCGCGCCAGCTCAAAGACGACCTCTCCTCGGCACAGCAGGCCCTCACCGCGGAGTTCAGCGCCGCGCAGGAGGTCGTCGCGGGCCTTCCGGAGGCGCTGGCCAAGGCGCGCGCCAAGCAGCGGCGGCGCAAGCGGCTGCTGTGGGTCGGGGTCGGGGTCACGGTGGTGGCCGGTGCGGCGGCGGTCTTCACCGTCGCGCGCCAGTCCGCGCAGCCGGAGCCGTCGCCGCGGCCGCCCAGCGTGGAGGTCACGCCGAAACCGTGACCGGCGGGGCTGCGGCGCCGCGTCAGCCCCCGGGCAGCAGCATCGACTGCCAGTTCTCCGGCGGGCCAGCACCTTCCGCCAGATCGTCGCGGGTGTATCGGCGCCCGTCGGGCCCGGTGTAGGCGCCCGTGGCGGGATCGTATTCGACGCCGGCGACCGGAAGCTGCGGCACGCCCTGGCCGGAGAGCGTGGCGTTGGGATCGCCCTTCCAGTTGTAGCCGTTGTTGAGCGGCACGTAGGTGTCGTCGCTTTCGCACATCGCCACGGTGGGGGCGCGCTTTCCGGGCCGGGTGACGCAGGGCAGGTTGCGCAGACCGCGCACGTTCAGCGGCGAGTCCTGCGGCACCCGGCAGTACAGATACCCCGGGGGCCGCTCCGGATGATCCTCCAGCACCGCCGCGCGCTGCTGCTGCGCCGGCAGGAAGCCGGTCGTGCACGGTGGGGGCTGGTTGAGGCTGAGGTTCAGACTCAGGTATGCGCCGCGGTACGGCTGCCGGGTGTCCCGGTTGGCCAGCACGATCGCCTGCGCGACGGCGGCCCCCTGGGGTAGCAGCACCAGCAACTGCTCCAGTCCCGGCTGATAGGTCAGCAGCACCTGCGTGATGCTGACCATGTCGGCGGCCAGGATCGGCACGGTCGGCCGGACGCGTTCGATCAACAGGCGCGCTTCCTCGACCGCCGGCGGGCCCTGCCGCAGCAGGTCTGCGACGGCGGCATCCTGGTCCTGCACCTGCCGGCCGAGGGTGGCCAGGTGTTCCGCCCAGCTTTGCACCGCGGCCCCGGAGTCGTTCTGCGCGTTCAGGATCGGTGGTGAGCGGTCGATCAGCGTCAGCACCGAATCGAGGTTCTCCCGCGCTCCGGCCGCGAGCCGGCCTCCTCCGGTGACGAGCCGGGACAGGTCGGGACCGAGACCGCCGAACGCGATGTAGGACTCGTCGACGACGGTCTGAAGATCATCGTGGGGGACCGCGTTGAGACCGGTGTTGAGCGCGTCGAGCACCGAGTCGAAATCGGGAGGCACCGAGGTGCGGTCCGCGGGGATGACGTCGCCGTTCTTCAGCGGCGGCGAGTCCCGGCGCGGCAGCAGCGCGATGTACTGCTCACCGACCGCCGACTGGCTGTGCACCTCGGCGTCGAGGTCGGCGGGGATCGGGGTGCCCGACGTCAGGGACAGCACCGCCGCCACACCGGTTTCGGTCAGCCGCACGTCCTTGATGCGGCCGACCTCGGCGCCCCGGTAGTTGACGTTGCCGCCGGGGTAGACGCCCGCGGTCCGCGGGAGTTCGACGGTGACCTGGTATCGGCCGATCCCGAACATCGCCGGCAGCCTGATGTATCCGAAGACCATGGCCGCCGCGAAGATCAGGGTGACCACGGCGAAGATCACCAGCTGGATTCGGATGCGCAGCGTCAGCGGGGGCATGTCAGCGTCCCTGGTCCCAACGGTACGGCGCGAGAAGCGGATTGCCCGCGGTGTAGGGACTCGGCAGCTGACCGATCGTGCGTCCCCACTGCAGCTCCAACTCGGTCAGGTCGCCTTCCCACCGCGTCCCGGTGAGGAAGGACGCGTCCAGGCGGCTCAGTGTCAGGTCGATCACGGCGGTCAGGTTGGCGTAGTCCCCGCGCTGCCAGATGCCGATGTTGTCGGTGGGAAACGGGTAGGTGGCGAACAGGCCCAGCGCCCGGGTCAGCGCCGGCCCGGCATCGGCCAGTGACTGCAGCACCGGTCCGAGGCTGCGCAGTTCCTCGAGCAGGCTGTCCTTGGTCTGATCGGTCGCATCGGCGGCGCGGGAACTGAATTCGCCGAGCTGGTCGAGTGCGTCCACCAGGGTCTGCCGCTCGTCGCTGATCACCTGGAGGGCGGCGGGGATGCTTTGGAGGGCGCGGTCCACCACCGGCTGCTCGGCGGCGAACTGCGCGGCCACCGTGTTGAGGCTCTCGGTGGTGGCGATGATGTCGTCGGCCTGCTCGGCTGCATAGCGGGTGAACGTGTCCAGTTGCTCGATCAGGCTGCGCAGCTGCTGCTCGCGGCCGGCCAGCGCGGTGCTCAGCGACTCGGTGATGTCCCCGACCTGGCCGATCCCACCGCCGTTGAGCACCAACGCGATTCCCGAGAGCACCTGTTCGCTCGAGGGGTACCTGCCGGCCGACGACAGCGGCAGCACCGCGCCGTCCTGCAGCCGGCCGCGGGGCGGGGCATCGGTGGGTGGCGCCAGCTCGACATGCAGCGAGCCGAGCAGGCCGCTCTGGCCGACGGTGGCCGTGGTGTTGGCCGGGAGCTCGATGTCACCGTCGATGCTCATCGTCAGCAGCGCGTGCCAGCCCTCGCGCTCGATCCTGGTGACCGTGCCGACCGTGACATCGTCGACCTGGACGCGGGAATTCGGCTCGAGGGTGCGCACGTCGGGCAGCTGCGCCTGCACCGTGTAGGCGTCCGGGCCCCGACCGGCGGTTCCCGGCAGCGGCAACGAGTTCAGCCCGCGCCATCCGCAGCCCGCCGGTGCGGCGAGGAGGAGCGCGGCGAGGACGGCCAGCGTCGCCCGTCTCAGCGGGGTGTGTGTCATCCGCCCTCCGCGGGCAGCATCAGGCCGGCCAGCCCGTGTGCCGGGTCGGTCGGTTGCGCCTCTGCGGGCAGCAACGGAACCTGTTCTGCGGCAGGCGTATCAGCCGGCGGCGGGGGCAGGTAATCGGGTCTCATCCAGTCTTCGCTGTAGGTCACCTCGTTGGGCCGGGCGGCGGCACCGACGATGAGGTTCTCGCCCAGCGGCGGGAAGTTGTACTGGCGGTTCTTGACGATCGGTGCCAGGTACTGGACGCACAGTTTGGCTGACTGCTCGGCGCCCAGCCGCGACGCTGCCTGAATCGCCCCGCACAGGAACGTGATCGGGTCGGCGAAGTTGTTGAAGGCGTAAGCCCCGCCCATCGTGGCCTGCGCGGGCTGGTAGGTGTTCATCAGGTTCTGCAGTGCGTTCGGGGCGACGTGCAGCGCCTGCTTGATGTCGGCGAGGTTGGCGGTCAGCGTCGTCGACACGGAGGCCAGCTTGTCGGTCGCCGCGCCGAGCGGCTCGCGGTGGTCGGCGACGAAAGTGCGCAGATCGCCCACCACCGCGTCGAGTGCGGCGACCGCCTCGCCGACTTCGTTTCCGTCGTCGGTCAGTAGTCCGGTCGCTGATGCCAGGTTGTCGTTGAGGCGCCGCATCACCTCGCCGCTGTGTTGCAGCGCCGACACCAGGGTCGAGAGGTTGCGCACGCTGCCGAACATGTCGTCTCGGTGCTGGTCGAGCAGCGAAATCGCCTGGGAGAGTTCGAGGATCGTTGACCGCAGATTCGCGCCCTGGCCGCGCAGGCTTTCCGCGGTGGTGTGCACCACCGATCCGAGCGTGCTCGTGGCGCCCGGTTCGGCGGGCGCGACCAGCTCGCTGAGCCGTTCCAGCTGGACGCGCAGATCGTCCCATTCGACCGGGACGGCGGTGCGGTCTTCGCCGATCACCGCGTTGTCGGCCAGCTCGGGCCCACCGGTGTAGGCGGGCGTGAGTTGGATGACGCGTGCGGTCACGATGGCGGGGGAGAGGATCGCCGCGTTGACGTCGGCGGGCACGCGGTAGCGCCCGTCGTAGGAGAAGGTGATCTTGACGCGGGTGGGCTCCGGCTCGATCTTGTCGATCCTGCCCACCGGGACGCCGAGGATGCGCACCTCGTCGCCGACGAAGATGCCGTTGCTGTTGGCGAAATATCCGACGACGGTGCGACGCGGTGCCTCGCCGGCGGTGCGCGCCAGCAGCGCGACGGCCACAGCGCACGTGAGGATCAGCACCATGACCAGACCTGTGCGGAGGGTGCCGCGCGTGGTCATCGGCTCGGCTCCTCGGCCGGCGGGCCGGGTGGGGGACCTCCGGGCGGCGGCGCCGGCAGCGGTTCCCGGTAGGGGTAGCGGGGGTCGCCGGGAGTGCCGGTGATCGCGTCGGGAACGGTCAGCCGGGGGGCGCCCCCCTGCCCGGTCCGGGGGAACGGCATCGGCAGCGCCGGGGTGGCCGGTTGACCGGTCTGCGGGTCGGTGCGCTGCGCGGGCGTCAGGACGCTGGGGTCCAGACCCAGATCGGAGAAGGCTGCGTCGACGAACGGCTGGACGAACTGTCCGGGCAGCAGGTTGGCGATGTAGAACTTGAAGAACGGTCCCGACGACATCGATTCGCCCAGAGACATCGCGTACTGGTTGAGGCCCTTGATGGCCGACGCGATCGCTTGCTTGCGGTCGTCGAGGATGGTCAGCAGCTGATTCAGCTTGTCCAGCGCGGGCGCCAGGGTCTGCCGGTTCTCGGCGATGGCGTCCTTGACCTGGAGGCTCATGGCCGTGAGGGTTGCGGAGATGTCGTCGAGCGCTCGGCGTTGGCTCATCAGGTCGCTCAACAGGGCGTCGCTGTCGGCGAGCAACTGCACCAAGGCGCCGCTGCGCTCCGCCAGCACCGTGGTGACCCTGTCCGAGGCGGAGAGCAGGTTGCGCAACTCGGTGTCGCGGTCATTGAGTATTTGGGAGAAACGCGACACCCCCTGCAACGCGTCCTTGAGCGCCGGCGCGGTGCCGGAGAACTCGTCGGCCATCACCTGCCACGATTCCGACAGCTGCTCGGTGTCCAGTCGGCTGATGGTGGTGGTCAGGTCACCGAGGGCGTCCGGGAGTTGGTAGGGCGAGGTTGTCCGGTCCATGGGGATCGGGCTCGAGACGGTTCCGCTGCCCTTCGGCGTGAGCTCGAGGACCTTGGCCCCGAGGATGCTCCTGGTCTTGATCGCCGCCGCTGTGCGGTCACCGAGGCGGATGGCCTTGTCGACCTCGAACGTGACGAGCACACGAGCGCCGTCGAGGTCGATGGCGGTGACTTCGCCCGATTCGAGGCCGGACACCTGCACCGCGGCTCCGGTCAGCAACCCGCCGGCTTCGGCGAAGTAGGCGGAGTACTCCCGGCTCGAGTTGACGAAGGGGAGTTTCTCGAAGTTCAGGGCGCCGGCGACGAGGCCGACGGTCAGGGCGACGCCGGCCACGCCCACCATGATGGGGTCGCGTTCTGCGAACGTCTTCATCTCGGGGTGCACCTTCCGCTGCTCTGCCCCGCGACCTTGACGTAAACGGGCTGTCCGCCTTTACCGTTGAGCTTCAGGATCAGGTCGCAGAGGTAGAAGCTGAAGAAGTCGCCGTAGAGCCCCTGCCGGTTGAGCATCCGGTAGGCCTCGGGCAGCGTCGCGAGGAAACGTTCGAAGTACTCGCGGTCGGAGAGAATCGCGGTCGCCGTCCGATCCGCCTCGCCGACAACGGTTCTGAACGGTGCCCGGGCCTGCGCCAGCAGGTCAGTAACCGACGCTGCCGCGTCGCGCGCATGGACGAGCCCGTTGCGGAGGTCCTGCCGCCGGTCGGCCATCGTCCTCAGGGACGCCGACAGGGCGTCGACGGTCGCGGCCAGCTGTGCGCTGTTGTCGCCCAGCGTGCCCACTACCGTCGCGAGGTTGGTGATCACCTGCCCGATCAGCTGATCACGCTCGGCGAGTTTGCCGGTCAGTTGCGCGGTCTGCGCCAGAAACGTCGTGATCGTCGTTCCCTCGCCCTGCAACGCTTCGATCAGTTGACCGGACAACGCGTTGACCTGCTCGGGGTCCAGGGCGCGGAACAGCGGGCGAAAACCGCCGAGGAGGGCGTCGAGGTCTAGCGCGGGGGCCGTGCGCGACAGCGGGATCGTCGCATCGGGTGGCAGGACCCGGGTGCCGCCGGCGCCCTCCTCCAGCGCGAGGTAGCGCTCCCCGATGAGGTTCCGGTACCGGATCACCGCCCGGCTGCCCTCGGTCAGCACCACCGTCGAGTCGGCCCCGAACTCGACGAGCGCGACCCCGTCGTCGCGGATCCTGATGTTCTTGACCTTGCCGACCTCGACACCGGCGATGCGGACGAAGTTGCCGTCCTCCAGGCCCGAGACCGTGCGGAACTCGGCGGTATAGGTCTGTTCGGCCTCGAACCGCAACTGGGCGAAAACCGCCAGCATCAGCGCCAAGCCCAGTGCGCACACCGTGAGGAAGACGCCGACGCGCCAGATCGCGCCTGTCAGGTTCTCCCTCATGCGGATCTCCTCAGCGGGTCGGGGGCGACGGGATGGGCGTGGGTTGCAGGTGCGCCGGTGCGGGCACCGCGAACGGTTCCGAGCCGGGCGGGGGTGGGCCGGGTTCGCGCGGCGCGCCCGGCGGTGGCGCCGGAGGGAGGCCGGGCCACAACGGTGTTCCGTCGGGGGCGTACAGCGTCGCCCCGTAGGGCGGAGCGCCCGGATAGGGGATGGGTCCCGGGGCGGGGCCGCCCGGATAGCGGATGCTGGGCGGTTCGGGGACCGCCCTGGTGACCGGGAAGTAGTTGGCATATCCGGGGAATCCGATGCCCGGGTTGGGCCGGATGTCCAGGCCCGTGCCCCATCCGGTGTTCGTGATGAGTTGGCGCACCGGCCAATCGGCCGCGACGTCTGGCAACGAGCCGCAACCCGGCCGTCCACCCGGTCCGCCGCGGGCCCCGATCACGGGCAGGTTCTGTGGGTAGCGGTAGGCGTCCGGACCGAACAGCAGCGCGCTGTCGAGGATCAGTGAGGTGCCGTTCGCCGCACCGGTGGCGTCCAGATAGCCGGTGTCCAAGGCGGTTTTGGCGCCGACCAGGGTGCAGGTGAACGTCGGCTGATACTTCAGCAGCAGTCGGGCGGTGGAGGCGAAGACGTTGACCGCTGTGGTGATGTCGGGCTGGCTGACATCCAACAGCTCGATGCCGCCGCTGGTCAACCCGACCACACCGGTGAGCAGGGCGTCCAGTTCCCGGGCGTGGTCGGTGACGGTGGCGCCGGTGGTCGCGGCGGCGTCGAGTGCGGTCAGGATGTCCTGTGCGGCAACGCTGTAGGTGTCGCTGATCGTACGTAGCGCTCGACGGTCGGCGGCGAGGGTGTCCGTGCGGGCGTTGAGGGCAGTGAGCACTTCGTCGGTATCGGAGATGGTCTGCCCGATCATCGCGCCGTGGCCGCCCAGCCCCTCGGCCAAGGCGGCCAGCACAGCCTGCAGCTTCACCGGGTCGACGCGGTCGAGGATGGCGGAGATGTCGCGGAAGAGCGTGTTGATCTCCGTGCTGACGTTACTGGAGGAGATGACCGCGTTCTCGGTGAGCCGTTGGGCGCTGGGATCACTCGGGTAGACCAGTTCGACGAACTTCGCGCTGAACAGCGTGCCGGACCGGATCCGCGCACCAACGTTGGCCGGGATGTACCTCAGCTGATCCGGTTCGATCTCGAGCGTCAGGAGCACCTGGTCGCGGTCACCGGTGATGTGCCCCACCCGGCCGATCTGGACGCCGCGGAAGGTCACCTTCGCGCCGCGGCCCATCACCAGGCCGGCGCGATCGGCGGTCAGTGTCACCGGTACGGAGGCGCGCAGAGCACCGGAGAACAGGATCGCGGTGGTCACGATGGTCGCGACGACGGCGACGGCGAACATCAGCGTCCACCATCCGGGATGCATTCCCTCCCTGCGTCGTTCGGCCATCGCGCGCTACCCGGACAGGTGGAAGTTGCCGGACTGCCCGTAGATCGACATCGCGACCGCCAGCAGCAGCAGGGTCAACACGATCAGGGAGGTGCGCACCGATCGGCCCACCGCCTCGCCGACGCCGGCGGGCCCACCCGAGGCGGTGTAGCCGTAATAGGTGTGCACCAGCATGACCGCGATGCCCATCAGGACCACGGTGAAGAACGACCAGATGAGGTCGGTGGAGTTGAGGAACGTGTTGAAGTAGTGGTCGTAGATGCCCGTGGATTGTCCGTAGAACCCGGTGGTGCCGACCCGGGCGGCCAGGAAGGCGCACACCATCGCGACGCAGTAGAGCGGGATCACCACGACCACCCCGGCGACCACGCGGGTGGACACCAGGTAGGCGACCGAGCGCACCGCCATCACCTCGAGGGCGTCGATCTCGTCGGCGATGCGCATCGCGCCCAGTTGCGCGGTCGCCCCGGCACCGATGGTGGCGGCCAGACCGATCCCGGCCACCGCCGGGGAGATGATGCGGACGTTGACGTAGGCGGAGATGAATCCCGTCATCGCCTCGACCCCGATACCGGCCAGTTCGTTGTACCCCTGCACGGCGATGACCGCACCGGTCGCCAAGGTGAGGAAGCCGACGACCACCACGGTGCCGCCGATGAGCGCCAATGCGCCTGTGCCCAAGCTCATCTGCGCGATCAGCCGGAGGATCTCGGTGCGGTAGCGCACCAGCGCGGTGCCGATCTCGCGCACCGACGCGGCGTTGAACGCGATCTGCTCTCCCACCCGGTTCCAGCCGTGCACCAGCGCCTGCACCGCACCGGGGGCTACCGGCGACCGCCGTGCCGCCGTCATTTCACGCTCGCGTAGTAGACCGCGGTGGCCACGATGTTGATCACGAACAACGCGATGAACGCATAGACGACGGTCTCGTTGACGGCGTTGCCGACACCCTGCGGACCGCGCCGCACCGACATGCCCTTGTAGCAGGCGATGAGGGCTGCGGCCGTGCCGAACAGGGCGCCCTTGACCAGCCCGAGCAGGATCTCGGGCAGCCCGGTGAACAAGGTGAGGCCGGCGACGAACGCACCCGGGGTGACGTGCTGGACGAACACCGCGAACGCGAACGAGCCGACCAGTCCGACGAAGGTGACCAGCGACACCAGCGACACCGCCACCAGGGTGGCGGCCAGGACGCGGGGCACCACCAGCCGGTGCACGGGGTCGACCCCCATGACGCGGAGCGCATCGAGTTCCTCGCGGATGGTGCGCGCCCCCAGGTCGGCGCACATGGCGGTGGCGCCGGTGCCGGCAACGACCAGGACCGTGACGATCGGCCCGATCTCGGTGACCGCGGCGCCCGCGGCACCGGTGCCGGAGAAGTCGGTGGCGCCGAACTCGGTCAGCAGCACATTGAGGGTGAAGACCACCAGCACGGTGAACGGGATCGCCATGAACAGCGTCGGCACGACCGCCACGCGCGCCACGAACCACGTCTGGAGGAAGAATTCGCGCCAGGCGAACGGCGGCTTGACCATCGCGACGAGGGTGTCCAGCGCCATGGCGTAGAACCCCCCGACAGACCGAATGGGTCGCAGGACATCGTCGGCTGACACCACTGTTCGACTCCTGGCGCTTCGGAGCTTTGCTGCTGTTCAGGCGTTGACGCTACGCAGCAAACGCGCGTGCCGGAGGGGTCGAAGGTCACCTGTTGCGGCCGGTGACCGACCCAGGTGTAAGGGTCGGCCCCGGCGGGGTATGGCTGACCCGCGAGACTGACCCTATCGGAAGGCAGACGATGAGCACCACAGACGACGTCAAGCAGGATCTGGCCGCGGCGTACCCGGAACTGAGCCGGTCCGATCTCGAACGCGTCGTCACGCTGCTGGCTCAGGCACCGGCCACCGACAGCGGCACCAGCGTCGCGACCGCGCTCAAGCCGGTGCTGCCGCAGGCGGCCGAACGGCTGGACACGCTGTCGGCGACCGAGGTGACCGAGTACCTGCGGATCCTTCAGGGCGCGGTGACGACGACGCTGCAGTCCTGGACGGACGGGACGCGGCCCGATATCGAGCGGATTCACTCATTCATCGACGCGGTGATGGAGTGAGAACGTTGTGGAGCCTAGGAGATTCGAACTCCTGACATCTGCCTTGCAAAGGCAGCGCTCTACCAACTGAGCTAAGGCCCCCGGGGGGATCAGGAAGGCGCGTCCGCTGTGTGCCAGACCTCGGCGCCGCGCTGACTCCGCCGCATCAGCAGGGCGGCGGCCGCAGCCACGGCGGCGAGTGCAAGCACCAGCTTCATCGATGGGCACCTTTCCGTGGGGCTAGGAGGACTCGAACCTCCGACCTCTTCGTTATCAGCGAAGCGCTCTAACCGCCTGAGCTATAGCCCCGTCAAACCGCACGGCCGAGCGACGAGATTACCTCACCGGCAACCTGTCTCCCAAACCGCGTTCAGTCCCGGTCGGCGAGGGTGACCTCCACACCGCCGACGAGGTCGGTGGTCAGGTTGTAGATGAACGCACCGATGGTCGCCGCCGCGGTCAGCAGCACGATGTTGACCAGACCGATCAGCGCGGCGCCCCCGAAGATCGTGCCGCTGGAGACCAACTCACCACCGGAGCTTCCGCTGGCGCTGGTCAGCAGGTCACCGACGTTGCTGTTGAGCTTCGACCAGACGCCCATGCCACCCAGCACCAGGTACAGGAACGCGACGGCGATCATCCACACGAAGAACAGCGCCACCGACAGCAGCAGCGACACCTTCAGCGTGCTCCACGGATCGACCCGCCGGATCTGCATGCTGGCCCGCACCGGACCCCGGTGCTGCTGGCGCGACGCCACCTCGATCGCCCGCGACGGCGGCGCCGGGCGGGGAGACCGCGGAGGTTGGTCGGCGCCGGGCCGATCCGCCGGCTTGCGCTGCGCAGCCGGTGCCGAGCGCGGAGCCGCACCCGACAGGTCCGGGATCTCGCTGGCGTAGGCCACCGGCCCGGGCTCCGGCCGCTTGCCCTGCTCGGGACGGATCGTCTCGGTGCGGGTGTCCTTGTTGCGGTCGGGGGCCCGGTCGGCGGGACGATCCGGTGTCCGGTCGGCCGGACGGTCCGGTGCGCGCTCCGGCGCCCGGTCCGCCGGACGGTCGGGAGCCCTTTCCGCGGGGGTCGGAGCCCGGTCGGCGGTGCGGCCGGCCTGCTCGGTCTCCGGCGGCGCTCCGCCGGCCATGAACCGGTTCAACCGCGCGTCCAGACCGCCGGGATTGGTCCCCGGGCGGCCCTCGCCCGTCGGCTCGGGCGCCTGATGCTGGCGGGCCCGGGTCGCAGGTCCCCGCTGCCACGGGGGCACGTCGCCGCCGGACGAGCCGGACTCGGGCGCGGGCTTCGCGGGGGTCGGCGAGCCGTTACCCCCGCCGGAACCATCACCGGCGCGGGAATGGCCCGGCTCGTTGGGTGAGCTCACCTACGACTCCTCACTCATCCGTCGCGTCGACATCGGTGTTGACCTCGTCGGTGCTGTCGCCGGCTTCGGCGTTGCGCGCGATCGCGATCAGTGTGTCGCCCTCGCCGAGGTTCATCAAGCGAACGCCCTTGGTTTGCCGTCCGGCCTTGCGAACCTGACGGGCGGCGGTCCGGATGACGCCGCCTCCGGAGGTGATGGCGTACAGCTCAGTGTCGTCGTCGACGATCAACGCGCCGACCAGCGTGCCACGCCTGCGGTCGTACTGAATCGTCAGGATTCCCTTACCGCCGCGGCCCTGGGCGCTGTACTCCTCGATGGCGGTCCGCTTGGCGTAGCCGCCCGAGGTCGCGACCAGCAGATAGGTGTCGGGCCGCACCACGTTGAGCGACAGCAGTTGGTCCTCTTCGTTGAAGCGCATGCCCTGCACACCCGACGTCGCCCGGCCCATCGGGCGCAGCGCTTCGTCGGTCGCCGAGAACCGGATCGACTGGCCCTTGGCCGACACCAGCAGCAGGTCGTCGTCGGCCGAACACAGCACCGCGCCGACGAGTTCGTCGCCGTCACGCAGGTTCACCGCGACGATGCCGCCGGACCGGTTGGAGTCGAAGTCCACCAGGCGCGATTTCTTGACCAGCCCGTTGCGGGTCGCGAGCACCAGATAGGGCGCATCCTCGTAGGTCTTGAGCTGGATGACCTGCGCGATCCGCTCCTCGGGCTGGAACGCCAGCAGGTTCGCAACGTGTTGACCGCGCGCGGTGCGCGACGCCTCGGGCAGGTCGTAGGCCTTGGCCCGGTAGACGCGACCCTGGGTGGTGAAGAACAGGATCCAGTCGTGGGTGGAGCACACGAAGAAGTGGTTGACGATGTCATCCTGCTTGAGACCCGCACCCTGGACGCCTTTGCCGCCGCGCTTCTGGCTCCGGTACAGGTCGGATTTCGTGCGCTTGGCATAGCCGGTCTCGGTGATCGTGACGACCACCTCTTCGCGGGCGATGAGATCCTCGTCGGCGACGTCGCCGTCGGCCGGGATGATCCGGGTGCGGCGGTCGTCGCCGTACTTGTCGGCGATCTCCTTGAGCTCGTCGCGCACGATGGCGCGCTGCCGTTCCGGCTTGGCCAGGATGTCCTCGAGGTCGGCGATCTCGGCCTCGATCTTGGCCAGATCGTCGACGATGCGCTGCCGCTCCAACGCGGCCAGCCGGCGCAGCTGCATGTCCAGGATCGCCTGGGCCTGGATCTCGTCGACGTCGAGGAGCTCCATCAGGCCGGTGCGCGCGACATCGGCGCTTTCCGAGGCGCGGATCAACGCGATCACCTCGTCGAGCGCGTCGAGCGCCTTGACCAGGCCGCGCAGTATGTGGGCCCGCTCGTTGGCCTTGCGCAGCCGGTAGGTGGTCCGCCGGACGATGACGTCGAGTTGGTGATCGACGTAGTGGCGGATCATCTGGTCCAGGCGCAGCGTCCGCGGGACGCCGTCGACGATCGAGAGCATGTTGGCGCCGAAGCTGGTCTGCAGCTGGGTGTGCTTGTAAAGGTTGTTGAGCACCACCTTGGCCACCGCGTCGCGCTTGACCTCGATCACGATGCGCAGACCCACGCGGTCGCTGGACTGGTCCTCGATGTTCGAGATGCCGGTGAGCTTGCCGTCGCGCACCTGCTCGGCGATCGAGGTGATGAAGTTGTCGTGGTTGACCTGATAGGGCAGCTCGGTGATCACCAGCGAGGTGCGACCGCGGCTGTCCTCTTCGATCTCCACGACGCCGCGCATCCGGATCGACCCGCGACCGGTGTTGTATGCGTCGGAGATGCCCTGGGAGCCGACGATCAGACCGTAGGTGGGGAAGTCAGGGCCCTTGACCCGCTCACACACCGCCGTCAGTGTGGCTTCCTCGTCAGCCTCGTGATTGTCGAGGCACCAGTAGACCGCCTCGGCCAGTTCGCGCAGATTGTGCGGGGGGATGTTGGTCGCCATCCCGACTGCGATGCCGCCCGAGCCATTGGCCAGCAGGTTCGGGAACCGGCTCGGCAAGACCGTCGGCTCCTGCACCCGGCCGTCGTAGTTCGGGACGAAATCGACTGTCTCCTCGTCGATTTCGCGCAGCATCTCCATCGCCAGCGGCGTGAGCCGCGCCTCGGTGTTGTGGCTGACGAATCCGTTGGTGAGGAACGCATGATCAGCGGTGTCGACCCGAAGGCTGTACACGGGTTGCACGCCGGCGTCGACCACCGCGGCCACCGTTGCGTAGTAGAAGCGGCCGTCGGTCAGTTCCGTAGCAATCGCGCGCACCTCTGGGTCGGCGATGCGTCCCAGTATCTCGGCGCCGCCACGCTTCCACCTCGAGATGCGGTCGATGTTGTGCTTGCGCAGCCACTCCTTGTCGGTCCAACGGCCGCCCCCGTGGTCACGGATGAATCGCGCCAGGCCGGGCACGAAGTCGCGATCAAGACCGGCGGCGTCGCTCGGCAGTGCCGCCAGAATTCGCAGCAACTTCTCCTGTTTTGCCCCCCCGAACCCGATTTGACTGGCGAACAGCTCCGCCTGGGTTCTGTTGGTGAGGACCACCTTGTATTCGCCGACAGCATGCCGATAGCGGCGGGAAACGACACCGAACTCGAGCAGCATCTGCTGCACGTCTACGGCCAATCGCCGGCTTCGAGTCGAATACGAGACCTGCACCGTGTTGCGAGGAAGGCTCGAGCAGGAACCGTCTCCTTCGAACAGTGCTTGGAGGAACGCCCGCTTGACTGCGGCCGGGGATTGCCAGACCCAGTTCGGTACGAACTTGTCCGCGGACCGCTGCCCGACAGCAAGGCCCAATTTCGAGCCGCGCAACGACTCGAGATTCTGGATATCCAACTCGTGCAACAACGAACCCGACGCGATCCGGCGACTCGAGACGTATCGACGTCCACCGATGACAGCGTCATACGCAGCGACGACGTTATTGAAGAAGTCACGGTCGAGGTTGTTGAACCCTGCTCGCTCCTCCGAGACGAAGCCCTCGCTCATGAATGCGCCTGCAAGCAGGCCCTCCAGCGTGTCCTGCCATCCAGCCGGACCGAACTCCATTGGCGGAGTGCGCTGGAGAACCACGGTATCGCCGGGCGTGATCTCACCGACCAGTTTCCACAACAGCGTCGGAACACCACCGACATCCACCAGACACAAGAGAGGGTGGTTGCTGGTACCGGTGACCGTATATCCCTCCGCGGTGGTCACCGTGTATGTCTGATGATCGCCGGAGTGGAACAGCCTGTCAGCTGCCACGGGATCGCCATGGCGATCGACGACCTTGAGATCGATGGCGTTGTCGGAGTTGGGTTTCGCTCCGGGTACGACCTCATCGATGCGCACCGACCGCCCCAGTGGTAACCGCACCAACGCGTCGCCGGTGACGCAGTACCTCATGGCGGCCGGCGGATCGTTACCCGGGGAACCGAAGTTGCCCTGGCCGTCGACCAACGGGTAGCGCAGCGACCAGGGCTGGGCCATCCGGACCAGGGTGTCGTAGATCGACGCGTCGCCGTGGGGGTGGTAGTTGCCCATCGTCTCGGCAACGGAGCGCGCGGATTTCGCGTGGCCGCGGTCCGGTCGGAAGCCGGAGTCGAACATCGCGTAAAGCACGCGGCGGTGCACCGGCTTGAGGCCGTCGCGCACCTCGGGCAACGCGCGCCCGACGATCACGCTCATCGCGTAGTCGATGTAGCTGCGCTGCATCTCCTGCTGGATGTCAACCGGCTCGATGCGGTCGCTGGCGTCGTCGCCCGGGGGCAACGTGGTGTCGGTCATGTAGTTGTCCTCGTGACTGGCGGGGTGTCGTTAAACATCAAGGAAGCGGACGTCTTTGGCGTTTCGCGTGATGAAGCTGCGGCGCGCCTCGACGTCCTCGCCCATCAGGATGGAGAAGAGTTCGTCGGCCGCGGCGGCATCATCGAGGGTGACCTGGCGCAGCACCCGCACCGACGGATCCATCGTGGTCTCCCACAGTTCCTTGGCGTCCATCTCACCGAGGCCCTTGTAGCGCTGGATGCCGTCGTCGACGTTGATCTTCTTGCCCGCGGCGCGGCCCGCCTCGAGCAACCCGTCACGCTCGCGGTCGGAGTAGGCGAACTCAGGGTCGCTGCGCTGCCACTTCAGCTTGTACAGCGGCGGCTGGGCCAGGAAGATGTGCCCGTTCTCCACCAACGGTTTCATGAACCGGAACAGCAACGTCAGCAACAGCGTGGAGATGTGCTGGCCGTCGACGTCGGCGTCGGCCATCAACACGATCTTGTGATAGCGCAGCTTGGAGATGTCGAACTCGTCGTGGATACCGGTGCCCAGCGCGGTGATGATCGCTTGGACTTCGGTGTTCTTCAGCACGCGGTCGATACGGGCTTTCTCGACGTTGATGATCTTGCCGCGCAGCGGCAGGATCGCCTGGAACATCGAGTCGCGGCCGCTCTTGGCCGAGCCGCCGGCCGAATCACCCTCCACCACATAGAGTTCGGACTTGCTCGGGTCGGTGGACCGGCAGTCGGCCAGCTTGCCCGGCAGCCCGCCGATGTCGGTGGCGCTCTTGCGGCGCACCAGCTCCCGGGCCTTGCGCGCCGCGATCCGCGCCTGGGCCGACGAAACCGCCTTGTTGATCACCGTTTTGGCCTCGGCGGGGTTCGACTCGAACCAGTGGCTGAGCTGCTCGTTGCAGATCCGCTGCACGAAGGACTTGACCTCGGTGTTACCCAGCTTGGTCTTGGTCTGTCCCTCGAACTGCGGCTGCGAGACCTTGACCGAGATGACCGCGGCCAGGCCCTCGCGGATGTCGTCGCCGGTCAGGTTGGGGTCCTTGTCCTTGAGCAGCTTCTTGTCTTTGGCGTACTTGTTGACCACCGACGTCAGCGCCGCGCGGAAACCTTCCTCGTGCGTGCCGCCCTCGTGGGTGTTGATGGTGTTGGCGAAGGTGTGCACGGATTCGGAGTAGCCGGCGTTCCACTGCATCGCGATCTCGACCTCGTGGCCGTCGCCCTTGCCTTCGAAGTCGATCACGCTGGGCTGGATCGGGTTCTTGGTGCGGTTGATGTGCTTGACGAAGTCGACCAGTCCGCCGGGATAGTGGAACACCCGGTGCTTCACCTTCACCGGAGCGCTGGCCTCGGCGGCTTTCTCCTCGGCCGTCTTGGGCGCTTCGGCGTGGTCGCTGACCACGTCGTCGACGACTTCCTCGGCGGTCACGCGTTCATCGGTCAGCTCGATGGTCAGACCCTTGTTGAGGAAGGCCATCTCCTGCAACCGGCGTGCGATCGTCTCGAAGTCGTAGTTGGTGGTCTCGAAGATGCCCGAATCGGCCCAGAACCGGATCGTGGTCCCGGTCTTGGTGGTCTTCTCGCCCTTCTGCAGGGTGCCGGGCACGGAGCGGTCGTAGGTCTGGAACCACTCGAAGCCGTCGCGGCGGATGTCGGCTTCCAACCGGGTGGACAACGCGTTGACCACCGAGACGCCGACGCCGTGCAGACCGCCCGACACCTGGTAGGCACCCTCTTCGAACTTGCCGCCGGCGTGCAGCACCGTCATCACGACGTCGACGGTCGGGACACCGGTGGAGTGCATGGCCACCGGGATGCCGCGGCCGTCGTCGGTGACCTGGACCCCGCCGTTCTCCAGCAGACGGACGTCGACCTTGGTGGCGTACCCCGCCATCGCCTCGTCGACGGCGTTGTCGACGACCTCCCAGATCAGATGGTGCAGGCCGCGCTCTCCGGTGGACCCGATGTACATGCCCGGGCGCTTACGGACCGCTTCCAGACCTTCGAGCACTTTGATGGCATCGGCGCCGTACTCACTGGGAGCATTCTTCTTCTGGGCAGCCACGTTGGACGCGTCTCCTTGGGGTTCGCAAGCGAGCGGTCACATACCACCCGCAGATCTGGAGACCACTCTACCGGTAAAGACCGTCAGGACCGACGCTGCGGCGGCGTTTCCACATACCTGATCGCGCCGTGCGCGGATTTTCTCGGATCGAGATAGGTCTTGACGGCGTGGATGGTATTCGGATTCGTTCTGGTGACTCTCAGGCAACCGAGCGATCTCACCCGTAGGTGTCGCGCGGTCCACGCCCGGGCACGCTGTAGGGCCCTTTGCGCCACGACGGCCCCACCGGCCCGACGATCTTGACCGCGGTCACCACCCCGTCGCCGACCGCGGCGGCGATCTTGGCGAGGAGTTGAGCCTGCACCATCCGCAATTGGGTGGCCCATGCCGTCGATTCCGCGGTCACGGTCAGCACACCCTCGTGCAGCGACTTCGGCTCGGCGTGGTCGGCGATCTGGTCGCCGACCACGGCGCGCCAGCGCCCGAAAACCGAGCCCTCGGCCACCTTCCCGGCCCAGCCGCGGGTGCGGGCCAGGTCGCTGGTCACCGCACCCAGCGGTTGCGGGTCCCGGTGGTCGGGGCCGGGGCCGGACCAGCGTCGTCGACCCGCCGCCGGCGTCCGGCGCGGCGCCGGGGAGGTGCGGCCGCGACCGACATCCTTTCCCTGTACGCGCGCAGCGCCGCGGGCCTCTTCCAGGGTCCGGCGCACCAGGTCCATGCCTTTCAACCCGGCCAGATGAGCCGGTGGACCCGCGGTGTTCTCGTCGGGGCCGGTCATTCCGACACCTGCGAGACCCGACCGGAATCGCTGTCGGTCATACCGATGTCGATGCGCCGGGCATCCCAGTCGGCCGGAATGTCCTCGCCGACCGCGGCGGTCACCAGCACCTGTTCAGCCGTGCCGGCGACCTGGGCCAGCGCCTGCCGCCGCGCGCTGTCGAGTTCGGCGAACACGTCGTCGAGGAGTAGCACCGGGTCTCCTCCCTCCGCGCGCAGCAGTTCGTAGGACGCCAGGCGCAGGGCCAGCGCCATCGACCATGATTCCCCATGACTGGCGAATCCTTTCGCCACCTGGTCGCCGAGTCGCAATTCCAGGTCGTCGCGGTGCGGTCCGACTAGACACACCCCGCGCTCCAGTTCGGCCTCGCGGCGGCGGCTCAACGCGTCGAGCAGCGCGGCTTCGAACACCTCCGGGTCGACGGTGCCGGCGGACGCCTCGGCTTCGATGATGTCCACTCCGCTGCGGTAGCGAATCCCCGCAGGCCGCGACGCCGGAGCCAGCAGCTGGTAGGCCTTCTCCACCTCGGGGGCCAACGCGTTGACCAGTTGCACGCGGGCGGCGATCAACTGGGCCCCGTGGGTGGCCAGATGACCGTCCCACACGTCGAGGGTGTCCAGCGCGGAGCGGTCCCCGCGGAAACGCGCCGCCGTCGCGGTCTTGAGCAACGCGGTGCGCTGACGCACCACTTTGTCGTAATCGGCTCGTACCCCGGCGATCCGGGGTCTGCGGGTGGTGGCGAGCTCGTCGAGGAACTTCCGCCGTTCCCCCGGGTCACCGCGCACCAGCGCCAGATCCTCGGGGGCGAACAGCACCGCGCGCAGCACCCCGAGGATCTCGCGGGCGGACCGTACGGGGGAGCGGTTCAGGCGGGCCTTGTTCGCCCGACCGGCGGTGATGTCCAGGTCCACGGCGAGTTCCCGGCCCTCGTTGACCACGATCGTCGACACCACGGCGCGTTCGGTACCGGCCCTGATCAGCGGCGCGTCCGAGGCGACCCGGTGTGACGACAGTGTCGCCGAATACCACAGGGCCTCAATCAGATTCGTCTTGCCGAACCCGTTGGGGCCGACGAAGACGGTGCGACCGGGCTGCAGTTCCAGCTCCGCGCGGGGCCAGGACCGGAAATCGGTCAGGGTGAGGTGGCGGACGTACACCGACTCACTCCGTCATCCCGACTCGCTGACGCGCTTGACCGCATGCCCGCCGAACTGGTTGCGCAGCGCTGCCACCGCCTTCATGGTCGGTGAATCTTCCTGACGGGAAAGGAATCTGGCGAACAGGGCGGCAGCGATGCTGGGGACCGGCACCCGCAGCCGGATCGCTTCCTCGACGGTCCAGCGGCCTTCCCCGGAGTCCTCGGTGTATCCGCTGATCTGCGCCAGGTCGGGATCCTCGCGCAGCGCCTTGGCCAGCAACTGCTGCAGCCACGACCGCACCACCGTGCCGTTGGACCACGCCTGATAAACCGCCTGCGGGTCGCGCACCAGGTCCTCGGCGGCGAGCATCTCGTAGCCCTCCGCGTACGCGGTCATCAGCGCGTACTCCACACCGTTGTGCACCATCTTCGCGAAATGGCCCGCCCCCACCGGGCCGACGTGGACGAACCCGTCCTCGACCGGACCCGGGGGACGCAACGCGTCGAAGATCGGCATCGCGCGGGCCACGTCCTCGTCTGCGCCGCCGACCATCAGGCCGTATCCCTCGGTCAACCCCCACACGCCGCCGGACACACCGGCGTCGACGAACGCAATTCCGTTGTCTCCCAGCAACTTCGCGTGAGGCTGGTCTTCGGTGTAGCGGGAGTTGCCGCCGTCGATCACCAGGTCTCCAGGACCCAGGATCCCGGCCAGGCTGACGATGGTCTGATCGGTGACCGTGCCCGAGGGCACCATCACCCACACCACCCGCGGGGATGACAGCGCCTTGGCCAGGTCTTCGAGCGACGCGACGTCGGAGACCTCCGGGCGCGGGTCGAAGCCGATGACCTCATGGCCGGCGTCGCGCAGCCGCGCGCGCATGTTGAACCCCATCTTGCCCAGGCCGACCAGACCCACCTGCATGCCTGCGCTCCCGTTCGTCGTCGTGATCGGTCAGCCCGGAAGTCGGACGGGCATCAACAAGTAGACATAGTCGGTCTGCGCGGCCGGGAACGGGCCGGCGCCGGTGGCGATGGTGTCGTCCTCGCCGGCCGGCCGCAGCACCGCGGGCCTGCTGGGGGTGGTGAACCCGAAGGTGACCCGGTCGGAATGCAACGATCCGAGACCGTCGGTCAGGTAACTCGGGTTGAACGCAATGGTCAGCGGGTCTCCGGAGAACTGCACCGGCAGGTCCTCCTCGGCCTTGCCGACGTCGTCGGCACCGGCCGAGAGCCGGAGCACATCGTCGGCGAATTCCATGCGCACCTGCGCGCCGCGATCGGCGACCAGCGCAACGCGCTTGATTGCCTCGGTCAACTCGGCGACGCCCAGGGTTGCCACGGCGGTGTGTTCGGTGGGCAACAGCTGCCGGAATTTCGGGAATTCCGCGTCGAGCAGGCGGGTGGTGCTGCGCTTGCCCTTGCTGCGGATACCCAGCAGCCCTTCCTTGCCGACGGTCGGACCCGAGCCCAGCGACAAGTGCACCTCGGTGCCGTCGGTGCCGGCGCGGGCGGCTTCCGCCAGCGTTTTGGCGGGTACCAGAACCGCCGCTTCGACGCCGGGCGTGGCCGTCGACCAGGTCAGCTCGCGTACGGCCAGCCGGAATCGGTCGGTGGCGGCGAGAACCACTTTCTCCCCGGCGATCTCGACCCGGATACCGGTCAGCATCGGCAGCGTGTCGTCCCGTCCGGCCGCGACAGCCACCTGGCCGATCGCTTCGGCGAACAGGTCGGCCGACACCACGCCGGTCTCATCGGGCAATGTGGGCAGCGTCGGATAGTCCTCAACGGCCATGGTGGGAAGCGAAAATCGGGCACTTCCGCAGGTCAGCGCCACCCGGGTGCCCTCGACGCTGACGTCGACCGGCTTGGCCGGCAGCGACCTGACGATGTCGGAGAGCAGCCGCCCGGAGACCAAAACGCTTCCCGGAGAGGCGATCTCAGCGGGGATCTGGACCTCTGCGGACACCTCGTAGTCGAATCCGGAGATGGTCAGACCGTCATCGGAGCCGGTCAGCAGCACCCCGGCCAGCACCGGGACCGTCGGACGGGACGGCAGGTTGCGTGCCACCCAGGCGACTGCATCGGCGAACTCCTCGCGGGTCAGCCGAAATTTCAGGTCGGTCAGCCCTGCCGTTGTCGTCGCCACGTCCATAGCGTCCCTTCGATGCACACCCCGATAAGCCTCTTGCAGCGAGTTCACGGCGGCGCAGGCCGCGCCGGCCAGGCGCAGCGCGACGACCGGAACGGCTGTCGATGAACCACCGTAGAGCTTTCAGCGTCAATCTGAAAGCTAAACGATCGGGGTGACATTCCCGCGCCGAAGAGGGCCGGGACAGGGGTGTGACCGGTCCTTCCCCAACCGCCTTCTTCTAGAAGAAAGTGAAAGAGATATCTGAGTAATAGTGATAGGTCCTGTGCACTCTGGGGATAACAGGCGTTTCACGCAGGCCAGCGCCGGTCGACGGGTGTGAGTGGATTGGGGACAGGCCCGGAACGGCCGCGCCGATGGTGGGGATGACGACGCGGCTGTGCATGAGTGCTGACATTTTCCGGGCGTTCATCAGCAGGTTGTCCACACGCCGTGCACAGGACCAGATGTGACCGTTGTGACGGGGGAGACGCAAGTTTTTTGGTCCCGATCGCGGACTCGCCGGGACACGACAGCGCGACACGCCGCAGAAAGGAGATGCCGGCCAGCGCGGCCGGCGGGAAAACGGGGGGAGGGCGAGTCAGCGCTTGGCGCGTTGACGAATGCGGGTGGTGAGTTCCTTGACGTGGTCGAAAACCTCACGGCGCTCAGCCATCTCAGCGCGAATCTTCTTCTCCGCGTACATGACTGTGGTGTGGTCGCGGCCGAACGCCTGCCCGATCTTGGGCAGGGACAGGTCGGTGAGCTCGCGGCACAGATACATCGCGATCTGGCGGGATTGCGCCAGCGCGCGGGTCTTGCCCGGGCCGCGCAGCTCATCGACGCTGGTCTCGAAGTACTCGGCGGTGGCCGCCATGATCGCCGCGGTGCTGATCTGCATCGTCGACGGATCCGAGATCAGGTCGCGTAGCACGATCTCGGCCAGTGACTTGTCGATGGTGGTCTTGTTCAGCGACGCGAATGCGGTCACCCGGATCAGCGCACCCTCGAGTTCGCGGATGTTGCGCTCGATGCGGCTGGCGATCAGCTCGAGTACATCGCCGGGCACGTCGAGGTTGTCCATCTGCGCCTTCTTGCGCAGGATCGCGATGCGGGTTTCCAGCTCGGGCGGCTGAACGTCGGTGATCAGCCCCCACTCGAAGCGGGTGCGCAACCGGTCTTCCAGAGTCGCGAGCTGTTTGGGCGGCCGGTCGGAGGAGATGACGATCTGCTTGTTGGCGTTGTGCAGCGTGTTGAAGGTGTGGAAGAACTCCTCCTGGATGCCGTCCTTACCTTCGATGAACTGGATGTCGTCGACCAGGAGCACGTCGATGTCGCGGTAGGTGCGCTTGAACGACGCGCGACGGTCGTCACGCAGCGAGTTGATGAAGTCGTTGGTGAATTCCTCGGTGCTGACGTACTTGACGCGCATCCCGGGAAACAGTCGCTGCGCGTAATTGCCGGCGGCATGCAGCAGGTGAGTCTTGCCCAGACCCGATTCACCCCAGATGAACAGCGGGTTGTAGGCGCGGGCGGGGGCCTCGGCGATGGCCAGGGATGCGGCGTGGGCGAACCGGTTCGACGCGCCGATGACGAACGTGTCGAAGGTGTACCGGCGATTCAGATTGATCGCGGTCGGGTCGTCGCTGTCGTCGCTCTTGGCACGCTGGGACAGATAGCTCGGCCAGTTGGCCTCGGCGCTGGCCTGTGCGGCGAGGTCGTCGTCGACCAGGTCGTCGGCCGCGTCCCCGGTGTCGGCGGAGGCGGGATGGCCGTCCGAATAACCCTCCGAATATCCGTTGTGCCCGTCGTCCGACGGCGGTGGGGGATCGGCGATGCGCACCCCGAGCTCGACGCGCTGGCCCAGCTGGCGACTCAACGCGGCGACGATCGGCTCACGCAGATGCCGCTCGATCTCGTTCTGCACGAACGGGGTGGGCACCGAGAGCAGCGCGAACCCTTCGGTGATCACCAACGGCTGCACGAGTTTGAGCCAGGCCCGTTGCTGGGGGGTCAGTGAGCCGTTGGACGGGTTGCCGTTGCCGTTCAGCTCGGCCACGACGTTGTTCCAGATGGACACGAACGGTGGGTCGGGGTCAGCCGTCAATGACAAGCACCCCCTCGCCGGCCATCGTAGAACGGCCAAATGAACGATGACGAACTGTCCACAAAGTTATCCACAACCTGTGGAGAAGGGACGTCGCCGTCGTTCGGTTGTCTACCGGCGGGGAAACCGCGTGTCGGAGCAGTCGCACATGGGGCTCAGTGGGCTCGCGGCGGGGGCGGTTGTCCTCGCTTCGTTGTCGTCCGCCGTTCCGGGTATGGAATCGGCTCTGCCAGAAGCTAACAGTTTTCTCTCCGGGTGCCAACAGTTCGGCAACATTGCGTGGGACCGGAATGTGGTCTGGCTCAATAGGTCCAGGCAAGCGTGACGGCAGTGACATCTGTGATGCCGCTGAGGTGGGCAGACGCGGCCGCCGACGCGCGGCCGGAGCCGTGTGGGCAGCAGGTCAGGCTCCGCCGACGCAGGTTTGACCCAGCCAAAACTCGTCAGTACCCTCGAACAGTCGCCCGTACGTGGCGATACGGCTGCGACCCGGTCTCGGGGCACCGCGCCGGCTAACAATGCGAGACGGACGAGCTTACCAACGGCCGATCGCGCGACGCGTGCCACGTGACGTGGCGGGCGGTTGCGCGGGGGCCAGACTCAACAAGGAGTGACTGCCGTGGCCAAGGGCAAGCGGACCTTCCAGCCCAACAACCGTCGCCGGGCGCGGGTGCACGGGTTCCGGCTGCGGATGCGCACTCGGGCCGGCCGCGCGATCGTGTCGGATCGTCGCCGCAAGGGCCGTCGTTCACTGACTGCGTGATCCGGTCCAAGGTCTGACACGGTGCTTCCGGCGCAACACCGGATGACCCGGTCGACCGAGTTCGGCGCCACAGTCAGTCGCGGGGTGCGGGCGGCACAGCCGGACCTCGTGGTCTACACCTTGCGCTCTGACGCAACCGGTGAACCCGGACCGAGGATCGGCCTGGTCGTCTCCAAAGCAGTGGGCAATGCGGTGCAACGGCATCGCGTGTCCCGTCGTCTGCGGCATGTCGCGCGCAATGTGCTCACCGAACTGGACCCGGATGATCGGGTCGTCATCCGAGCGCTGCCGGGCAGTCGCGCCGCGGTGTCCGCGCGCCTGGAGCAGGAATTGCGCACCGCACTCCAACGCATCCGCCAGCGTCGGGGAGAAGCGTCATGACCGCTCGGCCCGCACGCGCGGTCATCTATCTGATCCAGCTGTACCGCCACACGATTTCCCCGCTGCGGTTACCCACCTGCCGGTTCACCCCGACGTGCAGCCAATACGCTGTCGAGGCGCTGACCGAGTTCGGGTTGCTGCGGGGCGGATGGCTGGCGACGGTGCGGTTGCTCAAATGCGGGCCGTGGCATAACGGAGGGTGGGATCCGATCCCGGATCGGCACCCGGACTGCCAGAGTCACAGTGACGCAATGGCCGAATGTGGCTGTGGCATAGCGAAAACCGGGACCGACCGGTATCTCAAGAGAAGAGTCAACTGAGTGTTCAACTTCTTCAGCCTCGACATCATCTACTACCCGGTGTCGGCGATCATGTGGGTCTGGTACAAGGTCTTCGCCTTCCTGCTGGGTCCGTCGAACTTCTTCGCCTGGGCGCTGTCGGTGATGTTCCTGGTGTTCACGCTGCGCGCGATCCTCTACAAGCCGTTCGTCCGCCAGATCCGCACCACCCGCCAGATGCAGGAGCTGCAACCCCAGATCAAGGCGCTGCAGAAGAAGTACGGCAAGGACCGCCAACGGATGGCGTTGGAGATGCAGAAACTCCAGCGCGAGCACGGGTTCAACCCGGTGCTGGGATGCCTGCCGATGCTGGCCCAGATCCCGGTGTTCCTCGGCCTGTTCCACGTGCTGCGGTCGTTCAACCGGACCCAGGGCGGTTTCGGGCAGGTGCAACTGACCGTGGAGCAGAACCGCGCGACCGGCAACTACTTCTTCAGCCCGACCGACGTGGCGAACTTCCTCGACGCGAACCTGTTCGGTGCTCCGCTGAGCGCCACGATGATCCAGACCAGCGGCCTGGACGCGTTCACCGAATTCAACCGCGCCGCTGTCATCGGGGTCGGCGTCCCGATCATGATCCTGGCCGGCATCGCGACCTACTTCAACAGCCGTGCTTCGGTGGCGCGGCAGAGCCCCGAGGCTGCGGCCAACCCGCAGACCGCGATCATGAACAAGCTCGCCCTGTACGTGTTCCCGCTCGGCGTCGTCGTCGGCGGACCGTTCCTGCCGCTGGCGGTGATCATGTACTGGCTCGCCAACAACATCTGGACCTTCGGCCAGCAGCACTACGTCTTCGGCAAGATCGAGAAGGAAGAAGAGCTCAAGAAGCAGGAGGCGATCGAGCGCCGCGCCGCCAATGCGCCCGCGCCCGGCGCGAAGCCCAGCCGGAAGAAGAAGGCCGACGGTGACGGCGTCTCGGCCCCCGAGGTGACGTCGGCGGAAAACGGAAATTCGCCGCAGGCGGCGGCCAAGGCAGAACCCGGCGAGGGCCGCGGCGGCCAGTCGGCGACCAAGGCACAGAGCGGTGCGCAGAAGCCGAACGGTTCCGGCGGTCCGAAAGGGGCGACCAATCGCAGCCCCAGACCCGGTGCCCGGCCGAAGAAGAAGAAGCGTTGAGACGCGGGTCGACCGCGGACGAGAAAGAGGTAGACATGACCGAGACCGAGACCGAGACCACCGAACCTGACGCCGACGTGCGGGTCGACGCCGACAGCGGCACCGGAGAGGACCTCGAGGAGAAGTTGGTCGCCGAGGGCGAGATCGCCGGCGACTACCTCGAGGAGTTGTTGGATCTGCTGGACTTCGACGGGGACATCGACCTCGACGTCGAGGGCGACCGCGCGGTCGTCAGCATCGACGGGGGCACCGATCTGAACAAGCTCGTCGGCCGCAAGGGCGAGGTTCTCGATGCGCTGCAGGAGCTGACCCGGCTGGCCGTGCACCAGAAGACGGGGGAGCGCAGCCGACTGATGCTCGACATCGCGCAGTGGCGGAAGCGCCGGCGTGACGAACTGGCCGCGCTGGGAAGCAAGGTCGCGCACCGGGTGCTCGAGACCGGGGAACGCGAAGAGCTGGCGCCGATGACGCCGTTCGAACGCAAGATCGTGCACGACGCCGTGGCGGCCGTGCAGGGGGTGCACAGCGAGAGCGAAGGCGTGGAGCCGTCGCGCCGCGTCGTCGTGCTGATCGACTGAGAGTTACATCGATGTAGTTCGTACCGGCGCGTTCGATGGAGGATGTTTCACGTGAAACGTGCGGACGTGCCGCCGCCCCCCGCGGCCGTGCGCGAGCTGTTCGGCGACCGCGCCGAGATCGCTCAGCGCTATGCGGAGGTCCTGGCCGGCGCCGGTGTAGAGCGGGGACTGTTGGGTCCCCGCGAGGTGGACCGGTTGTGGGAGCGTCACATTCTCAACAGCGCAGTGGTCGGTGAGCTTCTGCAGCCGGGTGAGCGGATCGCCGACATCGGGAGCGGAGCGGGGTTGCCGGGGATACCCCTGGCGCTGGCTCGACTGGATGTGCGGGTGACGCTGATAGAGCCGCTGTTGCGGCGCAGCGATTTCTTGCGCGAAGTGACCGGGATGCTCGGTGTGGATTGTGCTGTCGTACGCGGCCGGGCCGAAGACCGCGCGGTGCGCGACGAGGTCGGGGAGATGGACGTAGTGGTCTCGCGGGCGGTTGCCGCCCTGGACCGGATCGCGCAGTGGAGTGCGCCATTGCTGCGGCAGGGCGGCAGGATGATCGCGATCAAGGGGGAGCGGGCGGCCGTTGAGGTCGCCGAGCACTCCCGCGCACTGGCTGCCGCCGGGTTCGCCGACATACGGGTTGCGGTGTGTGGTTCGCAATATGTCGATCCACCGGCGACAGTCGTCATAGGCTCATTGGAGAAGAAGTCGGCGCCACGGCAGCCGGGAAGGAGACGCGGGTGATGTCAAACCCCGGTAAGCCGGGCGCCACCGATGTTTCACGTGAAACGTGGAGCGCGCACGACGTGGACACGCCGATCGGTGCGGAGGCTGAGCGGGCGGTGCGCCTCCTGCACGCGGCGACCCGCGGTGAGTTGCCGAAGCCGAAACGGCAACGGGTGTTCACCGTCGCCAACCAGAAGGGCGGCGTCGGAAAGACGACCACGGCTGTGAACATCGCCGCGGCGCTGGCACTGCAAGGCGCTCGCACGCTCGTCATCGATCTCGACCCGCAGGGCAACGCGAGTACCGCGCTCGGGATCGAGCACCGGCCGGGTACGCCATCGTCGTACGAGGTGCTGATCGGTGACATCCCGGTGGAGGAGGCGCTGCAGCGCAGCCCGCACAGTGAACGGCTCTTCTGCGTGCCCGCGACCATCGACCTGGCGGGTGCCGAGATCGAGTTGGTCAGCATGGTGGCCCGAGAAGGGCGCCTGCGGACCGCGCTCGCGGAACTCAAGCACCACGACTTCGACTACGTCTTCATCGACTGCCCGCCCTCACTGGGTCTGCTCACCATCAACGCTCTCGTCGCGGCACCCGAGGTGTTGATCCCGATCCAGTGCGAGTACTACGCGCTCGAAGGGGTCGGCCAGCTGTTGCGCAACATCGAGATGGTCAAGGCGCACCTCAATCCCGAGCTGGACGTGACCACGGTCGTGCTGACGATGTACGACGGGCGGACCAAGCTGGCCGACCAGGTTGCGATGGACGTGCGCGCTCACTTCGGCGACAAGGTGTTGCGCACCGTGATCCCACGCAGCGTGAAGGTCTCCGAGGCACCCGGTTACGGCATGACGATCATGGATTACGACCCGGGCTCGCGCGGGGCGATGAGCTACCTCGACGCCAGCCGCGAGCTGGCTTCGCGTGGAGAGCTCGAAGGGTGAGCGTCGCCGGGAGCAGTCACGGTGACAAGAGAAAAGGGGAGCGATGAACAACGCGGCGCGTAAGCGGAGCGGCCTCGGCCGGGGATTGGCATCGCTGATTCCCACCGGTCCCGCGGAGGGCGGCGAACGCGCCACCACCGGGCCGCGCATGGGGGACGCCGCCGCGGACGTCGTGCTCGGTGGCGGCGCACCGCCGCCGCCGGCCGAGAACCCCGCAGGGGCCGTGTACCGCGAGATCGCGCTGTCGGCGATCGAACCGAACCCGCGGCAGCCCCGCCAGGTGTTCGACGAAGAGGCGCTTGCCGAACTCGTGCACTCCATCAAGGAGTTCGGCCTGATGCAGCCGATCGTCGTGCGGGCCCTGCCCGTCGAGGACGGTCAGGACGCGGGCGCTCAGCGCTACCAGTTGGTGATGGGGGAGCGACGCTGGCGTGCGTCCCAGGAGGCCGGGGTCGCGACGATCCCCGCGATCGTCCGCGAGACCGCCGACGACAGCATGCTGCGTGACGCGCTGCTGGAGAACATCCATCGAGTGCAGCTCAACCCGCTCGAAGAAGCGGCGGCTTACCAACAGCTGCTCGACGAGTTCGGCGTCACCCACGATGAACTGGCTTCCCGCATCGGGCGGTCGCGACCGGTGATCACCAACATGATCCGGCTGCTGCGGCTGCCGATTGCCGTCCAGCGGCGGGTCGCCGCCGGGGTGCTGTCCGCCGGGCATGCCCGCGCGCTGCTCTCGCTTGAAGGTGGGCCGGAAGCCCAGGAGGAGCTCGCGGCCCGCATCGTCGCCGAGGGTCTGTCGGTGCGGGCGACTGAGGAAGCGGTCACGCTGGCCAATCGGGAGGGCAACACCCCGCCGGCCGCACCGCGGCGCAAGCCGATCCAGATGCCGGGCCTGCAGGATGTCGCCGAGCAGCTGTCGACGGCCTTCGACACCCGGGTGACCGTGAGTCTCGGCAAGCGCAAAGGCAAGATTGTCGTGGAGTTCGGCTCGGTGGACGATCTGCAGCGCATCGTTGAGCTCATGAACACGTCCAAGCAGTGACCGACCACACCGGCGAATTACGTCACTGTGACACGCTCGGTGCCCGCGGTCCCGGCGACGATCAACCGCGTGGCAAACCAACTGAGACGCAACCGATTTCATCGCTCGGCTGCAATCGCGGCGGTGGTGCGCCGCAGCCGGGGCCGTACTTGCGCCGGGCTTCTATCCTGGTAGGGCAGCCTCGTCACTCGGCGCGGCGGAGACCCCCGGGAGCGTAGTGACCACACGCATCACGCCTCTTCGGCTCGAAGCATTCGAGCAGCTACCCAAGCATGCGCGGCGCTGTACCTACTGGGAGGTGGACCCGACGACCGTCGGCGGCGACGATCACCTGGCAGATCCGGAGTTCGAGAAGGAAGCCTGGCTGTCGATGGTCATGCTGGAGTGGGGGTCGTGCGGTCAGCTGGCCGTGCGCGACCGCGGCGCCGCCCACGGTAGTGGAGCGGACTGCGACGTCGAGGACGAGCCGTGCCTGGGATACGTGTTCTATGCACCGCCGCGCACCGTGCCGCGGGCCCGCCGGTTCCCGACCGGACCGGTCAGCGCCGATGCGGTGTTGTTGACCACGCTGGGCGTGGAAGGCCAGCAGGAACTCGAGGGGCTGTCGCGAGCTCTGATCACCGCCGTCGTCGGGGACCTGGTCAGCCGCGGCGTGCGCGCCCTGGAGGCGTTCGGCCGGTCCGCAGAGGTCGATGCACTGAGCGAAGAGGCCGAGGTTCCGCCCGACGTGCGGCCGGTGCTCGAGGTGCTGGGGGACTGCGCGGTGGGCAACTGCGTGCTGGCCACCGATCTGTTGCTCGATGCCGGCTTCGAAGTGGTGACCCACCACCGGTACTTCCCGCGGCTGCGGCTGGAACTCGAACAGGGACTGGGTTGGAAAGCCGGTGTGGAGGAAGCGTTGGAGCGGCTGCTGCTCAGCGCGCAACTCGAGCAACCGGTGGGTGCCGGTGCCGGCGTGCGGGGTCAGCTGCGGCGGGCTTGATCGACCGCCAACTCGTGGGCCAGCAATTCGGCGAACGTGAATGTGCCGGTGGGACGGTCGTTTTTGCCGAGCAGGTAGAGCCGCTTGACCGCGGCGAGAATGCCCTCGGCGATCGAGTCGCGGGCCGACGGCGACACCAAGGTCTCCCGGTCACCGGTATTGCTGAGATAGCCGAGGTCGACCTGCACCGTCGGCATCCGGGTCAACCGGAGCAGATCCCAGGTCCGACCGTGTACCCGGCAGTCACGTAATCCGGTGCGGGCCACGACTTCTCGCTGGATGAAATCAGCCAGGTTGCGGCCGATGGTCGACGCCGAACCGTGGGAGTTGCCGAAGTGGAAGGACGCGACGCCGTTGGCGGCCGGGCTGTCCTGGGTGTCGCACCGCAGGCTGATCATCAAGTCGGCACCGACGGTGTTCGCGGTGGCGGCTCGCTCGGCGTCGGTGGGCGCGTTGTGCACCGAACGCGACAGGAAGGTGTCCATGCCGATCGCGGTCATTCGGCCTTCCAGCCGACTGGCCAAGTCCCACAGGATGTCTGCTTCGCTGACCGGCCCCGCGGGTCCGGTCATGATGAGGCCGTGGTCGCTGCCGCCGCGGCCCGGGTCGATGATGATGCGTTTGCCCGACAGCCGCGGCCCGGAGCTGCGGACCAGTTCTTCTTCACGTATGGCATGGGGTGACCCGCCGGTGACTCGCGAACCGAGAAAGTACAAGGAGCGCAACGTCTCCGGACCGCAGATGCCGTCGGGGTACAGGCCGTACTCGCGCTGGTAGGACGTGAGTGCGTTGTGGGTCTGCAGGCCGAAATGCCCGTCGACCAAACCGGTGTAGAACCCGAGATCCTGCAGGCGCGCCTGCAGCGTCGCGACGTCGTCGCCGTACATCGGTGCGCCGAACTGGTGGTTCAGGATTCGCGCGCCGAGGCGGTAGGAGGCTTCCTTGAGCGCCCGGAACGTCGCCTCGCCGACGATCCCGTCGACCAGAAGTCCCCGGTGCTGCTGAAACGCCCGCACCGCATGGTCGAGCTCTTCGTCGAAGACGTCGACGGCAACGTGCTTGCCGGTGGTCAGATCGGCGTCTGCGTCCTCGATCATGCCGAGCGCGGCCAGTGCGGACCGGATCTCGGTGACCGCACCCCCGCGGTCACCGCGACGCAGACTCGACATAGCCAGATTGTCGCAGACAGCCAACGGAATCGGGAAAACCCCAGGCCCAACGGCGTTGTGAATTATGGCCACAGTGCCGTATCGGACAGGTGTCCGACCGATATCGGGTGCTACAGCACGTCGCCGATCTCGCGGAGCAGGGCGGCTTTACCTTTCGCTCCGACGATGCGTTTGACGGGTTGACCGTCCTTGAACAGGATCATCGTCGGGATCGACACCACCTGGAAGTCGCGCGCGGTGGCGGGGTTCTCGTCGACGTCGAGTTTGGCGACCCTAAGCACGTCGGCCTTTTCGGCGGCGATCTCCTCGAGCACCGGTGCGACCATCTTGCAGGGGCCGCACCAGGTCGCCCAGAAGTCGACCAGGACCGGGTTGCCGCTGGCCAGTACGTCGTCGGCGAACGAATCGTCGGTCACGGTGACCGTTTTGGAGTCGCTCACTGGTTGGCTCCGATCAAGTCGCTGTCATCGGTTGTGGTGGAGGTTCTTTCGCCGGGGTCGGCCTGCTCGGCCAGCCACCGTTCAGCGTCGATCGATGCGGCGCAACCACTTCCGGCCGCGGTGATGGCCTGCCGGTAGGTGTGGTCGACGAGATCGCCTGCGGCGAAGACACCTTCGACCGAGGTGTAGGTGGTCCGGCCCTGCACCTGCACGTATCCCGACTCGTCCACCTCCACCTGATCGCGGACCAGCTCGGAGCGCGGATCGTGGCCCACGGCGACGAAGACGCCCGTCACCGCCAGCGCGGACTCCTCGCCGGTGACCGTGTTGCGCAGCCGGATGCCGGTCACCTTCGGATCGCCCTCGATCGCGGTTACCGCGGTGTTGGTCAGGATGGTGATCTTCTCGTTGGCCTGGGCCCGCTCCAGCATGATCTTGGAGGCGCGGAACTCGTCGCGGCGATGGATCAGGGTGACGCTGCGCGCGAAGCGGGTCAGGAACGTGGCTTCCTCCATCGCGGAGTCGCCACCGCCGACCACGGCGATGTCCTGGTCGCGGAAGAAGAAGCCGTCGCAGGTGGCGCACGTGCTCACGCCCATCCCGATCATCTCCTGCTCTCCCGGCACGCCGAGCTGGCGGGCGGCGGCGCCCATGGCCAGGATCACCGCGCGGGCCCGGTGGGTCTCGTCGCCGACGGTGACCGTTTTGACCGGGCCGGCCAGGTCGACGGCGTCGACGTCCTCCATCCGCAGGTCGGCGCCGAAGCGCAGCGCCTGCTCGCGCATCTGATCCATCAGCTCCGGTCCGGTGATGCCGTCGCGGAAGCCGGGGTAGTTCTCCACCTCGGTGGTCGTCATCAGCGCGCCCCCGAACTGACTGCCCTCGAAGACCAGCGGGTTGAGCTGGGCGCGGGCGGCGTAGATCGCGGCCGTGTAGCCGGCCGGGCCCGAACCGATGACGATCAGGTCGTGGACTGGAGTGGGGGAGGTCATGAGCACCTTTCTGCCGGCGACGAGTGCGAAGCCGTCCGCTTGGTTGAACACCAGGGTAGGCGGGTGTGTTCCTGCCCAGCTACCCGGCGCGGCTACCGCCGCGGCACGTCACGCAGCGCGGCGCGGATCCGGGCGAGCACAGCTGGGGGCACCGCGGGCGCGCTGTCGGGGTCGGCGCCCAGCTCGGCGAGGTGGCGGCGGACGGCGTCCAGACCAGCCAGCGTCTGCGCAGCGTGTGGGTCGGTGCGCACGATGCGGCGCACCCGGGCCGCGGTCGCGTCGTCGAGCAGACCGGCCTGCAGGTCGGCCAGCACGTCCGTGGTCACATCCCCGGTGCCAGGGTCTGGGGATTCGCAACCCCCGCCGCCGTCCATGGCTGAGAGGATATCCGCCGGCGTTCACTCCACGGCGGCGTCGGCGGCGAAGTAGTGCAGCGCGGCGGCCAGCTTGGTTCGGGCCCGGGCGCACCGGCTCTTCACCGTGCCCTCGGCGACGCCGAGCATCCGGGCCGTGTCGGCGACCGAGTATCCCTGCATGTCGACGGCCACCACCGCGGCCCGCTGCTCGACGGGCAGCCGCATCAGCGCGCGCTGCACCGCCACGGCGGTATCCACCTTCGAGGTCGGGTCCACGGCGTCGAAGTGGCTGTCGTCGATCTCTTCGTACACATAGAACTTGTTGCGCCGGAGCCGGTCCAGGCAGGCGTTGACCACGATGCGGTAGAGCCAGCTGCTCACGGCCGAGTCGTGCCGGAAACCGCCGGCCGCCCGGTGCGCGGCCAGCAGCGCGTCCTGCAGCGCATCGGCCGCGTCGTGCGGGCTGCGGCTGGTCACCACGGCCAGCCGGTAGAGCTGACGGTGGTGGCGGTGGAACAGCTCCTCGAAGGCGTACGGGTCACCGGCGACATGCGCGGCGAGCAGCTCTTTGTCGCTGCGCGACCGCCCCCCGGAAATCCCCACAGCCGAACACTAACCGCGCCGCCGGGGACCGCCCGACACCAGTTTCGGGCGGCACCGGCCGGTCAGGACGCGGCGTTGAGCGTTATCTCGGAGATGTCGGTGCGGCTCTCCCCGTCGACTTGCCCGAGCGTGGTGATCCACACCAGCACGTTGGAGGTGGGTTCGGCGTCCTCGACGCGGATGGTGTTGGAGCCGGGCCGCAAGGTGGTCGGCTCGGTCAGCGCGGTGGTGGACTCCAGCGACGACGGGGACGGGCTCGATGCCGACCGGACCTGCACCGCGGTGCCGGTGCTGTTCAGGTTGATGGTGACCGAGCCGATGGTGGCCGGTTCGGGCAGCTCCAGCAGCAGCCCCACCCCGCTCTTGAAGTTCGGGAATGGCACGGCATCGCTGTAGGTGTCGGTCGGCCACACCGTCGAGGTGTCGCCATCGATGGCCAGGTCGGCCAGCTCGGGCGCGTCGGCGCCGCCGCCGGGGGAGAAGACGGTGGCGCTCACCGGGTCCAGCGCCGACCCGGTGGCGGTGGGACCCGCGGTTTCCTCCTGCGACGTGGTCGGGTCGTTGAGTCCGAGCGCGTCGCCGCCCAGGCCGTCACCCACATCACCGAAGATCCGGCTGAGCACCGTGGCCAGCAGCACCACCGCGACGATCACCACGACCGCACCGGCTGTCAGTCCGATGATCAGGCCCTTCCGGCGGCGTGCCTCGGCCTCGGGGTCGGGTTCGTCCTCCCAGGGCGCTTCCACCGGGCCGGCCGGGCGGTCGTCGACCGGGGCGATGTGATCGGTCCGGTCGGCGATCGCGGTGGCCTGCTGCAGCAGGTTGAGCAGCGTCGGGGCGCTGCGGATGCCACCGTTCTCCTGCACCGCGCGGGCGGCGGCCGCCGAGATCTGGAACGGGATGTCGCGGTCGACGGTGCGCGGTTCGACGGCCTGGCCGGCGGCGTCGAGGTCGGCCGGTGCCAGCCCGCTGGGGGTACCGGACTCCGGCAGCGGCCAGCGGTTGACCAGCAGCGCATACAGCGTCGCGCCGATACCGCGGATGTCGTCTTCGGGATTGGCGTCGGGCAGCGTGGCAGGGAACGCGAGCGCGACATCGCCGTCGATGCTGACCCGGATGCGGCTGGGGTGGTCCACCGACAGCGCCACCCCGTTGCGGTGGGCGGCCTCGGCGACCGCGGCCAGCGACTGGATTGCCCGCGCCCCGCCGATCGGCGACGGCGCGGTCTCGGCGACCTCGGCCAGCGAGCCGCCGCGGATCCACTCCGAGACCACCAGCCCACCGGTGCGGATCGGTAACACGTCGAGCACCCGCGCCACCCCGGGCATGTCGATGCGGCCCAGCCGCTGGGTGCGATCGAGGATGGCCTGCACCTTGTGGGCGGGCAGGGCCCCGTCCGGATCGACGAAGGTCAGAGCGACCTGGCGGTCCAGTGCGGTGTCGAGGGCCTGCCAAAACTGCAGGTGTGCGGGGCCGCCGTGGGAAACCAGGAGCCGGTAGCGGCCGTTGGCCAGCGTCGCTCCCGGGATCAGGTGCGGTTCCTCGCCGCCCGGGGGCGTGTCCAGCCCGGTGGCGGGCGGCGTCGGCAGCACTTCGGTCGGCGAGACGTCGGGCTGGAAGTCGTCGGCCGGCGGCCGCTCGTGGCGGGTGGTCGACTCCGTCGCCGGGCCCGGGGGCTGAGAGCGCTCGGTCTCGGCGCCGCTGGCGTGTTCGTCGCTCACGGCTGATCCTTTCCGCGGGGACGAATTCGTATCGGGGTGTAGCTCAGGGTACGTGAGGGCCCGGCGGCGCCCGCTGAGGCGGCGTACGTAGCGGCCCACCACATCCGCCGCGGCCATCGCCTCGGGGACCTTTGCCGCCAGCATGACCGCGGCCAGCAGCGGCGCCATCACCAGCCCGAGCACCAGCAGCCGCAGCAGCGAGCCCAGGCCGCCCCAGGCCGCGGTCAGCGCGTCCAGGCCGAGGAGACGGTCCAGCAGATGGGCCACCAGACCGGAGCCCAGCGAAGCGGCGATGGTGACCAGCACGGTGCGCACCACGTCGAGGCCGATCAGGTGTCCGCCGGGCGGATCGAGCCGGCTGCGGAGCAGCACGTAGCCGACGGTCGCGCCGGCCAGGAAGCCCAGACCGTTGGCCAGGCCGAGGTACCCGGCGACCAGCTCGGGGTCGTCGGTCAGGTGCGGCGCGGCCAGCGATGCCGCGATCTTGACCACGGTGATCACCACGATCAGCGCGATCGGCGTCCACGGTTCCTCGCGTGCGTAGAACACCCGCAGCTGCAGCAGCACCAGCGCGTACGGAATCAGCGTGAACGCCGACAGCGTGATGGCCATGCCGAGGTAGCCGGCGTCGACCGTGCCGAAGTTGCCGTAGGCGAACAGCGCGGTGCCGATCGCCGGGCCGCCGACGGTCATCAGCGCGACGATCGGAATCAATGTCACCATGATCAGCCGGGTCGCGAGGGACAGATCGGCCAGCACCGCGGGCCCGTCATCGTTGGCGGCGTTGCGCGACAGCCGCGGCATCACCACGGTCAGCACCGTGACGCCGATGATGCCGAACGGCAGGTAGAGCACCAGCCACGTGTAGTTGTAGATGGCCGGGCCCGAGGCGGCCGCACCGGCGGCGATCCGATTGCCGACGACCAGGCCGACCTGGCTGATCAGCACGTAGAGCACCATCGCCAGCGCCATCATCGCGAACTTCTTCAGCCGCGCGTCGATCCCCCACAGCGGCCGCACGCTGATCTGTTCACGCCGGATCGCGACGAACAACACCGCGGCCTGGGCGACGACGCCGAGCGTGGTCCCGATCCCGAGCACCAGCAGTTTGGCGTTGCCCATCTCGACCGGGTCGACCGAGAGTTCGCCCGGCACCAGCACATACAGCGCCAGCGTGAGGATGGCGACGACGTTGTTGACCACCGGCGCCCAGGCCGGTGGCCCGAAGATGTTGCGGGTGTTCAGGATCGCCATGAACACCGACGACAGGCCGTAGAAGATGATCTGCGGCAGCAGCAGATACGCGAACGCGGTGGTCAGGGGCCGGTTGACCTGCGGGTCGGACCCGAGCATGAGATCCGCGAGCAGCGGTGCGGCCACCGTGGAGACGACGGTGACGACCAGCAGCAGCGTGGTGGCCAGCGTCAGCAGCCGCCGGATGAACGCCGCGCCGCCGTCGGGGTCGTCGCGTTCGGCCCGGGCCAGCACGGGCACGAAGATCGCGGTGAACGTGGCCTCGAGCACCAACGCCGCGATCAGGTTCGGCAGCTGATTGGCCACGGTGAAGGCGCTCGTCAGCGCGGCGCCCAGGATCGCGGCCAGCAGCACGATGCGGGCGAACCCGGTCAGCCGGCTGACCAGGGTGGCCACCGCCATGCCCCACGAGCGGGAGACGACAGCGGAGTCGGAGAGCTCCTCCCGCGGGGCGGCCCGTCCCGCGGCGGACGCCGGTTCAGTCACCTGGGCCGCCGCGCGAGGTCGGGGCACGCCGCGGCCCGGCCGTGGTCCGGGCAGGCTGCGCGGTGTCGGCTGCGGGGTCGTCGGGGAAGGCCAGCGCGACCTCGATCGGATCCGGACGGTCCAGGTCGGCGGGATCGGGCTGGCCGCGGAAGCGGTGCCACAGGCGCCGGCCGACGAGCAGTACCAGGACCGCGCCGCCCGTCAGGGTGATGATGAACAGCACCTTGCCGTAGGCGTTGGAGTGCACGGACAACCGGGCGGGTTCCCCGAGCGGCAACCCGTTGGCGGTGCGCAGCGCGACGTCGACGGCCACCCGCTGGGTGAAGTGCACCTCGATGGGCACCTTCAGCGGGAGGAACCCCGGCGGCAGCACGATCTCGCCCATGTCGGTCACCGTCATGCCGGGCGGGGCGTCGATGTCGAGGCGGACGCGGATCGGCACCGGCAGATCGTTGCGCAACGCCAGCGGCAGGGGGCTGCGTTCGGTGGCCAGCGTGTAGGAGCCGCCGGGGTTGACGATGGTCACCGCGTTGAACAGGTCGGTCACCGTGGCGCTGACGGTGGTCAGGCGCTGCTGCGCCAGCCCGGCGCGCGCGTCGGGCGGCACGGACAGGCTCAGCGCCCGCAGCATGTCCTCGCGCAGCGGAGCGGTGTACTGGGCCCCGGTCAACCCGGTGCGCTCATCGGTGCCCAGCGCTGCCGTCAGGCCCCACAACCGCCCCGTGGTCGCGGCGATGCCCGACACCACCCCGTCGTCGAAGCGGCCCCGCGGATTGCCGGTCGTCCCGGACGGCAGCTCAGCGCTGCCGTGCACCGCGGCGGCCTCGTCGATCACGGCGCGCAGCGGCCGCGGCACGGCCAGCCCGGAGCGGATCGCGGTGCCGACCGCACTGAGCACCGCGGCCGCGTCGTCACCGGACAGGCCCCACATGAGCGGCGGCACCAACAGCTGCGTGCGTGGCGTGACATCGGGGTCGAGGCTCTGCCACAGCATCGCCCCGAGCGCATCCTGGCGCCGGGCGACCGCGGAATCCTGTTTGAGCGGGGTGTCCAGCGAAGCGCTCAGGTAGGACGGCGACTCCGGCTGGGCGCCCACGCTGGCCAGCGCCGCGCCGACCGCCGGGTCGAACGGCGCGGCCACCACATTGGGGGTGTAGCGCACCGGCGACACCTCGGCGGTCTGCGGTCGGCTGCCGTCACCGTCCTGCGGCCCCGACAGGTCGGCGGCGCCGATCGCGACGGTGGGACCCTGCGCCGAGAGCAGCTGCACCGTCCCCGCGGTCATCGGGCCGTCGCCGACCAGGGTGGCGCCCCGGGTGACAGGCACGCCGAGGATCTGGGCGACGATGTCGGCCGCACCGCGAGTGGCGATCGCCGACAGGCCGAAGTCCCCCACCCGATGCAGCGCGTCGAGGTCGGCCTGGGCGTAGGTGGTCGCGGTGACGCACAACCGCGCGGCCACCGCGCGGAGCCGGGCCAGCCAGTCGATCGCGGCCTGCCGCCCGGCGCCGGGATAGGTGGCGGTACCGCGACCGGCCTCCGGTCCCGCGTTGACCACATAGCCATTGGTCATCGCGTTGACAGTGATCAGCAGGTCGGGGTCGACGGCCAGGCAGACGGCCCGGGCGAGCTCACCACGCGGGTCGACCGCCGGGCCGGTCGCGAAGTCGACCGCCGAGAGCATGGTGTCGAGTCGGCCGCCGGGCGCCAGGGAGGTCGCCAGTTCGTCGTCGATCAGGCGGACGGGCGTGGTTTCGCCCGGCGCGCCCGCCGCCAGCCGGGGCCGGTCGGCCAGCGGCCACAGCAGGGTCATCGCCACCGGTCGGGTGGTGTCGGGGGGCACCGCGGAGTCGACGGAGCCGGTGTCGGCGGGCGAGCCGTCGGCGTCGGCGGGCGGGACGCCCAGCACAGGCAGCAGGAAGCGGGAATCGTCGAGCCGCGCGGGCGCCCCGTAGTCGGGCGTGCCGTTGACGTTGACCATCACCGGGTACACGCCGGGCTGGTCGATGCTCAACGACTGCGCGGCCGCGCGCAGCGGGTAGGCCAGCCGGAACGGCACGTCCTGCCCGCGCGCGAGTTCCGGTGCGACGGTGATGAAGTCGGCCACCGGCTGGTACTGGTCGACGTTGCCGGTCAGGTTGGTGCGCAGCGCGGTCGACGAGCTCACCGCGTCGGCGCGCTCGAGGCGGACCACGACGTCGCGCACCGGGCGGTCGCCGATGTTGCGGATCCTGCCGGTGACGGTGACGAGCGGGTCGCTGGTGGTGGTGACCAGGTCGGGAGAGACGGTGTCGATCTGGATCTGCAGGAACTGCTTCGGCACGGGTTGCGCGTCGGCCTGCGGGGCGCCGACTGTCGGCGCGATCGCCAGCAGCAGCGCGACGACCGCGGCGAGCAGTCGTGCGAGCGGCACGCTCACGGTCCCTGACCGCAGCCGTTCGTCCGCCGGCCGGGCTGGGATTGAGCGGAGCGGTCGGGCTTGCCGTTGCGCACGTGCGAGTGCGTCTGCGGCCGTCGGCGGGGCGTGCTGCGCGGCAGCGGCGGCAGCGCACCGGGCCCGTCGGCGTGCAGTTTGTCGATCAGTTCGTCGGCCACCGCTGCCAGGCGGCGTTCGTCGGCGTAGGCCAGGCGCGACGGCAGCTCTCTGACCGGCACCCAGGCCACCTCGGTGACCTCGACGTCCTCGTCGGAGAGCTCGCCACCGGAGAACCGCATCAGGTAATGGTGCACGGTCTTGTGGACGCGGCGCCCCTCGGTGACGAACCAGTAGTCGATGCTGCCGAGTGCGGCCAGGACGTCGCCCTGGATCCCGGTCTCCTCGGCCACCTCACGGATGGCGGTCTGCTCGGCGGTCTCGCCCAGCTCGATGTGCCCCTTGGGCAGCGACCACAGCATGCGTCCACGCCGGTCGATGCGGCCGATCAGAGCCGCCACCTGACGGTCTTTCGGGCCGTCGATCCCGTCGATGACCAGACCGCCGGCCGACGTCTCGTGCACGGTTCGCAGCCGGTCCGGCGTCCGCCGGGGACGGGCCTTCTGGGGTTTGGGGGAGCGGGAATTCTGTTCCTGCGTGGCGTTCGGGGCGGTCGCCTGGCTCTGCGTTCGGGGCTGGTCGGTGCCCGCCGGAGGGGGCCCTGCCGCCCGCCGACCGCGCCGACGCCCTCGGCGCCGGCGTGATCTGGGCTGCTCGCCTTCCGACACCTCAGCGATATTAGCTGGCATGAACAGCACCCCACGCCACACTCGCCGGTCGGTGACACGGCTGTGACCAGTAGGCTCACCGGACGTGCCCGACCCTAGGCAACCCAGCCCGTCCGACGTCGAACTGCTGGCCGCCGCTCAGGTTTCCCTGAACCGGCATGCCCGCGTGCTCGCCGGGCTCGGCCGGCTGTTCGCCGACCACGGCCACCAGCTCTACCTGGTGGGCGGCAGCGTCCGCGACGCGCTGCTGGGCCGGTTGGGCACCGATCTCGACTTCACCACCGACGCCCGCCCCGAGCAGATGCAGGCGTTTCTGCGCGACTGGGCCGACGCGCTCTGGGACACCGGCATCGAATTCGGCACGCTGGGCGTGGGCAAGGATGGCGACCGCCTCGAGTTGACCACGTTCCGGGCCGACAGCTACGACCAGCAGTCACGTCATCCGGAGGTGCGCTTCGGCGACAATCTCGCCGACGATCTGGTGCGCCGCGACTTCACCGTCAACGCGATGGCGGTCCAGATCACCGCGCAGGGGCCCGGCGAGTTCTTCGATCCACTCAACGGGCTGTCCGCGCTGCGTGCCGGGGTGCTCGACACCCCGGCAGAACCGGAGGTCTCGTTCGGCGACGATCCGCTGCGGATGCTGCGCGCGGCACGGTTCGTGTCCCAGCTGGGTTTCGCGGTTGCGCCGCGCGTGCGGCGCGCGCTGGGGGACATGGCGCCGCAACTGGGCCGGATCTCGGCCGAGCGGGTGGCTGCCGAGCTGGACAAGCTGCTGCTCGGCCGGGACCCGGTGGCCGGTATCGACCTGATGGTGGAGACGGGGCTGGGGGAGGTGGTGCTGCCCGAGGTCGGCGGCATGCGGATGGCCATCGACGAACACCATCAGCACAAGGACGTCTACCAGCACTCGCTGACGGTGCTGCGGCAGGCCATGGAATTGGAGGAGCCCGGAAGTCCGCCCGATCTGGTGCTGCGCTGGGCGGCGCTGCTGCACGACATCGGCAAACCGGCCACCCGCCGGCACGAGCCCGACGGCGGTGTGAGCTTCCATCACCACGAAGTGGTCGGCGCGAAGATGGCGCGCAAGCGGATGCGGGCGCTGAAGTACTCCAAGCAGATGGTCGACGACGTCTCGCAGCTGGTGTACCTGCACCTGCGCTTCCACGGCTACGGGGACGGCCGGTGGACCGACTCCGCGGTGCGCCGGTACGTCACCGACGCCGGACCGCTGTTGGGTCGGCTGCACAAGCTGGTCCGCGCCGACTGCACGACCCGCAACAAGAGGCGCGCGGCGCGACTGCAGGCCAACTACGACGACTTGGAGCGCCGGATCGAGGAGCTGGCGGCCAGGGAGGATCTGGCGCGGGTGCGGCCCGACCTCGACGGCAACGAGATCATGGAGATCCTCGGCATCCCGGCGGGCCCGCAGGTCGGCCGGGCGTGGAACCATCTCAAGGAGCTGCGGCTGGACCGCGGACCGCTGAGCCGCGAGGAAGCCGTCGACGAACTGCTCGCGTGGTGGAACCGGGAGCGGTCCTAGCGCGTCCGAACGGTATGGACTACTGCCTGGGCGAGCCCGACGGCTCGGCGCGGATCTGGTCGGTCGATGCGGACACCGACCTCGACGGGGACGGGCGCCTCGACGGGGTCGGGCTGGACGTCGACGGTGACGGGCTGCTCGACGACGTGCTGGCCGATCTCGACGGCGACGGCACAGCCGAGCACGCGGTGCTCGACCGCGACGACGACGGTGTCGCCGAGGCTTACGTCACCGACGACGGCACCGGCACCTGGACGGTGGCCGCCGACCGAGGCGCACCGCTGCGGTGGTTCGGGTTGGACGGGGCCGAGCAGCCCGCCACCGGGGCGGCGGTCGACCTCGACGGCGACGGCGCGGCTGCCGAACGACTGGCCGATCTCGACGGGGACGGGCTGGCCGACCGGGCGTTCGGCACGGGGCGGGCGTGGGTGGACACCGACGCTGACGGACGCTGGGACGTCCGGCTCACCGACTCCGACAGCGACACCAGGGCCGACCGCGCCGACTACCTGTGACGGTCAGGACCGGCCGGCCCCGGGCGGGCCGGCGAAGGCCTGCGCGATGTCCAGCCAGCGGTCCGCGTCGGCGCCGACGGCCTCGAGGTCGAGATCGGCGCGGGGACGACGCTGGGTTACCAGCATGCAGAAGTGTTCAGCCGAGCCGATGACCCGCTGCTCCGCGTCGGCGGGACCCCACGTCCACTGTGCTTCCGAACTTCCCTGCGGCGCGGCCAGTTTCACGTGAAACGGGGCGGCCGGCGGGGTGAGGCCGTGCAGCGTGAACGCGAAGTCCCGGGTCCGTACGCCGATGTGGGCGATCGAGCGCAGGCGCGCGGTGGGCACCCGGGCCACGCCCAACGCATCGGCGACGTCCAGACCGTGCGCCCACGTCTCCATCAACCGCGCGGTCGCCATCGACGCCGCACTCATCGGGGGGCCGAACCAGGGCAGCTTGCGTCCGGGCGCGACGCCGGCCAGCGCGTCGTGCAGCGCGGCCCGGGCGGTGCGCCACTCGGCCAGCAGCTCGGGCGGGGCGGTGGTGGCCAGCTCCTCGGCGGCGGCGTCGACGAAGCCGGAGGGATTGCGGCCCGCCGCGGCCAGCACGTCACCGAAAGCGGCCTCGTCGGTGACCGCGGTGTGGGCCACCCGGTCTGTCCACAGCAGATGCGCGATCTGGTGGGCGATCGTCCAGCCCGGCGCCGGTGTCGGGGTCGCCCATGCCGGTGGCGCCAGTGCGGCCACCAGCGCGTCCAGCTCGGCGCTCTCGTCCCGCAGATCGGTGATCAACGAGTCGAGCTCAGCCATGGCGCAACCCTAGTCCGCCAGTCGGGCGCCGCGGGCCACGGTCGCGTGCGCGGCCAGCCCGGCCAGGTAGACCGCGCTGCCGACCGCTGCCAGCCCCGGTGCCCGGCCGTCGGGCGGGATGACCGCCGCGGCCGCACCGATCGCGCCGATGAACGCCATCCAGAACAACGAATCCTGCACCGTGAACACGTGACCGCGCAGCGCGTCGTCGACGTCGATCTGCATCGCCGAGTCCGCGCACAGCTTGACCATCTGCCCGGCGCCGCCGAGCAGGAAGCCGCACAGCACCATCACCGGCAGATATAGCCCGGTGCCGGCCAGCTGCACCACCGCTGCGAACGTCAGCGCCGCGTTGGGCACGGTGTAGCGGCCCCAGCGGCGCACGAGTTTCGGCGTGACCACCGTCGCCAGGAACGACCCGGCGCCGGTGGCGGCGACGAACAGCACCGCGGTGCCCAGACCGACGACCGAGGCCTGTTCGGTGTGGCGCACCATCACCAGCACCAGCATCGTGTTGATCCCGAACACCACCCGGTGGGCGGCCAGCCCGCTCAGTGTGGCGGCGACGGTGGGCACGCCGAGCACGGTGCGTGCACCGTGGGTCCACCCGGTGGCCACCGCGTAGAGCACGCTGCCCCGCACCGCACGGGTGCTGGCGTCGGGGCCCAGCAGATGCGGCGGAAACCGCATCGACAGCCACAGCGCCAGCCCGACCGGGACGGTCACCAGGAAGATGACGACCGACGCGCCGGCGTCGCCGGCGCCGAACAGCCAGCGGGGTACCAGCATGAAGTTGGCACCCAGGAACGCCGCTACCGCCCCGGTGGCCACCGACAGGGAGTTCATCGAGATCACCCGGTCGCGCGGGACCACGTGCGGCAGCGCCGCCGACACCCCCGACGAGACGAACCGGGTGAACCCGTTGACCACCAGCGCGCCGACCAGAATCGGGAGGTCGGCCACCCCGGACGCCAGCAGCACGCCGACTGTCGCCACCAGTACCAGCCGCACACTGTTGGCACCGATGAGCACCAGCCGGCGGTCCCACCGGTCCAGTAGCGCCCCGGCGAACGGGCCCAGCACCGAGTACGGCAGGAACAGCACTGCGAACGCCGCTGCGATGGCCCATGGTTCGGCGGCGCGCTCCGGGTTGAACAGGATGGCCCCGGCCAGACCGCCCTGGAAGAGCCCGTCCCCGAACTGGCTGACGGCGCGCAGTTCGAGCAGCCGACCGAACTCGGGCAGCTCCCGCACCGAACGCCACACGGCGCGCGGCGTCTGCTTTCCGGGCACGGTGCACGTCCTCGCTGCGGTGGTGGTCGACCGTCGACTGCGGGCACGGGTGAGCCCGGCCGCGACGCGACCCACAGTACAAATGTCGGCACCCCGACCGCTCGGATCGCCACCGCACCGCGGCGGTGGTGACATGATGGGAAACGTGGGGCAGCCAGAGGATCCGGAGGACTACGTCGCTCCTGCGGCACACCGGGTACGTGCGGGCACACTGCTGCTGGCCAACACCGATCTGTTGGAGCCGACGTTTCGCCGCAGCGTCATCTACGTCGTCGAGCACAACGACGGCGGCACGCTGGGCGTGGTGCTCAACCGGCCCAGCGAGACCGCGGTGTACAACGTGCTGCCGCAGTGGGCGAAGCTGACCACGAAACCGAAGACGATGTTCATCGGCGGCCCGGTCAAGCGCGACGCGGCGCTGTGCCTGGCGACGGTGCGGGTCGGCCTGGACGCCGACAACGTGCCCGGGTTGCGGCACATCCAGGGCCGCATCGCGATGGTGGACCTCGACGCCGACCCGGATTCGATCGCGCCGGCCGTCGAGGGGGTGCGGATCTTCGCCGGGTATTCCGGCTGGACCATCGGGCAGCTCGAAGGCGAGATCGAGCGCGACGACTGGATCGTGTTGTCGGCGTTACCGTCTGATGTGCTGGTGGAGCCCAAGGTGGACCTGTGGGCGCGGGTGCTGCGTCGGCAGCCGATGCCGCTGAGCCTGCTGGCGACCCACCCGATCGACCTCAGCCGGAACTAGGACCGCAGGACAGCGTGCAGGTCGCGCACCCCGTGCCGTCGCTGCTGCCGCATCCGCCGGCGGTACCCGCGTGCGCGGCGTTGCGCCGCGCCACGGCCGCGGCGGCCTGCCAGCATCCCGCGCCGACGGTGCCGACCGCGCCGACGGTGCAGACGACGAGGATCACCACCGACATCGGCGGGGTGGCCGTCAACGCCACCACCGCGCCCGCGCCGAGCATGACCGCGGCGGCGAGTTGGGTGGGCGCGACCGCGCGCAGCACCTGGTGGACGTAGTCGTCGGTGGGGCGCCGGGTCAGCGACCAGACCCCGGACGCGGCGGCGACGACGGCCGCTGACAGACACAGCACGGCGGCGACCAGCATGGATCTCAGGATACGGCGTCGGATTGGGCCGCCGTCCCCCGGGCGCCAGGCTTCGCCCGGGGGACGACGCCGTCTATCCCGGCAGTCCCAGCATCTGTGGCGGAGACGCCACCGCCGGCACCGCGGGCGCGGCGGGCGCGGGGACTGCGGGAGCTGCGGGTGCTGGGGGAGCGCCGGGTGGTGCGGCCGCCGGCGGCGGCGGCGCGGCGGGGAGCCCGACCTTGAAGCCGTTGACGATCGCGTCGGTGGCCTCGGCGGCGGCGACCACCTGATCGATGCTGGTGGTGACCGCCAGCGACACCAGGTAACGGTCGGGGCCGGCGGTCGCGAGGACGTGGCGGCGTGAGGTGTTCAACGTCATGTTGTTCTCGCGGTAGGTGCCCTCGATCAGCGCCGAGGGCATCCCGCCGAAGTCGGCCAGCGACGCGTCGGTGGTCCGCCAGGCCGGGCGCTGCTGGCTGTCGACGAAGCCGTGGCTGATGGCCTCCTTCGGGTCGAACTCTCCGACCAGCTTGTAGACCACGACCTGGGCGTTCGACGTGTACAGGCCGTTGCCTCCGACCCGGTCGGCGATCACCGCGAAGGCGTCGGGGACGTTCGGGTCCGGAATGTGCTGCCAGCCCCGGGGCATCGGCAGCACGATGTTCAGGGCGCGGAAGTCGCGGCTGGACTGCGGCTCCATGGCCACGCCCTTGGCGGCGAAGAACTCGGTGAGCGTGCCGGACCTGGCCGGGGCGATCGTGCTGGGTGGGCGCGCCGGCGCCGCCGGCACGGCCGGGGCGCTGACGCCGGCCGGAACCGCCGCGGCGCCGCCGGTGACCGGCGCCTGGCCGGCGCCCGGCGCGAGCGCCTGGCCGGCACCCGGCGCGGAGGCGGGTGCGGCGTTGGGCATGACGGTCACGGTCTGGGTCACCGTCGCGGGGGCCTGGGCGGGGGCTTGAGCGGGGCCCGGAGCGGGGGCAGGCAGCGCCGGTACGGCGGGCACCGGTTGCGCCGAGGCGATGGTGCCCGAGATGCCGAGCACGCCGGCGACTCCGGCGGCGCACGCCCCGACTCCTCCTGCCAGAACCCGCCAGCGGCGGGCGTTTTCGCTCATGAAGTGAACTCCTCCCCATCCTTGCCGACCCGGTGTGACCATCCGGCTCGGACGTCGGTGCCCGGGCCAGGCGACGAATGTATCCACGGCTGTCACGCCCCCACCAGGGCTGGGATCGAGCTGGAATCAACCCCTGACGCATCCGCAACGGAACCGAGATCAAGACGTGGCCGGGAAATCGGCGATCGGGGGGCTTATACCCTGTTGGCGTGACCGAATCGCCCACCACGCAGTCTGCCGCCGACCCCGCCGTCGGGGACACGCCCCGGCACCGCTACACCGCGGAGCTGGCCGGCGACCTCGAACGTGCGTGGCAGCGCCGGTGGGCCGAGCGCGGGACGTTCGACGTCGCCAACCCGGTCGGCGCGCTGGCTTCCGCCGACGGCCGGCCGGTGCCCGCGGACAAGATGTTCGTTCAGGACATGTTCCCGTACCCGTCCGGCGAGGGTCTGCACGTCGGCCATCCGCTGGGCTACATCGCCACCGACGTCTATGCCCGCTACCACCGGATGACCGGACGTAATGTGTTGCACGCGTTGGGTTTCGATGCGTTCGGTCTGCCTGCCGAGCAGTACGCGATCCAGACCGGCACCCATCCGCGCACCCGGACCGAGGCCAACATCGTCAACTTCCGCCGCCAGCTGGGCCGGCTCGGTCTCGGCCATGACGCGCGGCGCAGCTTCTCCACCACCGACGTGGACTACTACAAGTGGACGCAGTGGATCTTCCTGCAGATCTACAACGCGTGGTTCGATCCGCAGACCAACCGGGCCCGCCCGATCGCCGAGCTGATCGCCGAGTTCGACACCGGCACCCGCACCGTGGACGATGGTCGCCGCTGGGCCGAACTGTCGGCGGGGGAGCGCGCCGACGTGGTCGACTCGCACCGGCTGGTGTACCTGGCCGACTCGATGGTGAACTGGTGCCCGGGCCTGGGCACGGTGCTGGCCAACGAGGAGGTCACCGCCGACGGCCGCAGCGAGCGGGGCAACTTCCCGGTGTTCCGGAAACGCCTGCGGCAGTGGATGATGCGCATCACCGCCTACTCCGACCGGCTGCTCGAGGACCTCGACGTGCTGGACTGGCCGGAGAAGGTCAAGACGATGCAGCGCAACTGGATCGGCCGCTCGACGGGTGCCCAGGTGCGGTTCGCCACGGACGCCGGTGACATCGAGGTGTTCACCACCCGCCCCGACACGTTGTTCGGCGCGACCTACATGGTGCTCGCGCCCGAGCACCCGCTGGTCGACCGGTTGGCCGCCGGCACCTGGCCCGCCGAAGTGGATCCGCGGTGGACGTTCGACGCGCCGAGCCCGCGCGACGCGGTCGCGGCCTACCGGGCCTCGATCGCCGCGAAGTCCGATCTGGAGCGTCAGGAGAACAAGCAGAAGACCGGGGTCTTCCTTGGTGCCTATGCGACGAACCCGGCTGACGGGCAACAGATTCCGGTGTTCATCGCCGACTATGTACTGGCCGGTTACGGCACCGGGGCGATCATGGCCGTGCCCGGCGGTGACCAGCGGGACTGGGACTTCGCCACCGAGTTCGGCTTGCCGATCGTCGAGGTCGTCTCCGGCGGCGACGTGTCGCAGGCCGCGTACACCGGCGACGGGGTCATGGTGAATTCCGGTTTCCTAAACGGGATGTCTGTGGACGACGCGAAAGCCGCGATGATCGAGCGGCTGGTGGCCGACGGCCGCGGCCGCGGGCGCGTGGAGTACAAGCTGCGCGACTGGCTGTTCGCCCGGCAGCGCTACTGGGGTGAGCCGTTCCCGATCGTCTATGACGCCGACGGCCGCGCCCATGCGCTGCCGGAGGACATGCTGCCCGTCGAACTTCCCGACGTGCCGGATTACTCACCGGTGCTGTTCGAGCCCGACGATGCCGCCAGCGAGCCGTCGCCGCCGCTGGCCAAGGCCACCGACTGGGTCAACGTCGAGCTCGACCTGGGCGACGGTGTGCGGCCCTACACCCGCGACACCAACGTGATGCCCCAGTGGGCCGGCAGCTCCTGGTACGAACTGCGCTACACCGATCCGCTCAACAGCGAGGCCCTGTGCGCCAAGGAGAACGAGGCGTACTGGATGGGGCCGCGGCCGGCGCAGCACGGCGCCGACGACCCGGGCGGGGTGGACCTCTACGTCGGGGGCGTGGAACACGCGGTGCTGCACCTGCTGTACTCGCGGTTCTGGCACAAGGTGCTCTACGACCTCGGACATGTCAGTTCCCGGGAGCCGTACCGCCGGCTGGTCAACCAGGGCTACATCCAGGCGTTCGCCTACACCGACGACCGCGGCGCATACGTACCCGCAGCCGAGGTCGTCGAACGTGACGGGACGTTCTTCTGGTCCGGGCCGGAGGGCGAGATCGAGGTCAACCAGGAGTTCGGCAAGATCGGTAAGAGCCTGAAGAACTCGGTGTCGCCCGACGAGATCTGCGACAACTACGGCGCCGACACCCTGCGCGTCTACGAAATGTCGATGGGCCCGCTGGAGGCGTCGCGGCCATGGGCGACCAAGGACGTCGTCGGGGCCCACCGCTTCCTGCAGCGGGTGTGGCGGCTGGTGGTCGACGAAGACACCGGAGCGACCGTCGTGTCCGACGAGCCGCTCGACGAAGAGACGCTGCGTCTGATGCACCGCACCATCGCGGGCGCCACCGAGGACTATGCCGCGCTGCGCAACAACACCGCCGCGGCCAAGCTGATCGAGTACACCAACCATCTGACCAAACAGTCGGTCACGGCGCGAGCCGCGCTGGAGCCGCTGGTGCTGATGGTCGCGCCGTTGGCCCCGCACCTGGCCGAGGAACTGTGGTCGCGGCTGGGCCACGACACGTCGCTGGCGCACGGCCCGTTCCCGGTGGCCGACGAGCGGTACCTCGTCGACGACACGGTCGAATACCCGGTGCAGGTCAACGGCAAGGTGCGCAGCCGGGTCACGGTGGCCGCCGACGCCGTCGCCGACGCCGTCGAAACCGCGGCACTGGCCGATGACAAGGTGGTCGCGTTCCTCGACGGGCGGACCCCCAAGAAGGTCATCGTCGTGCCGGGCCGACTGGTCAACGTCGTGGTCTGACGCGGGCCGCCGGGCGGACGCTACGGCCAAAAGACCCTTGCGGAGCCCCGTGTAAGGCGTAGGTTGCTGGGTATCTCGACGCTGGTTGACACGCCGCCGGAGGCCCGAGGAGCTCACGTATGGCCATAGAAGCACCGACGCCGCAGACCCTGCAGCCGCGCCGGCCGTTCCCGGCGCGGCTGGGCCCCAAGGGCAACCTGGTCTACAAGCTCATCACGACGACCGATCACAAGCTGATCGGCATCATGTACGTCGTTGCCTGCTTCACCTTCTTCTTCATCGGCGGGCTGATGGCGCTGTTCATCCGCGCCGAACTCGGGGTGCCGGGTCTGCAGTTCCTGTCCAACGAGCAGTACAACCAGCTGTTCACCATGCACGGCACGGTGATGCTGCTGTTCTACGCGACCCCGATCGTGTTCGGGTTCGCCAACCTGGTGCTGCCGCTGCAGATCGGCGCCCCCGACGTGGCGTTCCCGCGGCTGAACGCGCTGTCGTTCTGGCTGTTCCTGTTCGGCGCGCTGATCGCGCTGGCCGGGTTCATCACCCCTGGCGGGGCGGCGGACTTCGGCTGGACGGCCTACTCGCCGCTGACCGATGCGGTGCATTCCCCGGGCGTGGGCGGTGACCTGTGGATCATGGGCCTGGCCGTCGGCGGTCTGGGCACCATCCTGGGCGGGGTCAACATGATCACCACCGTGGTGTGCATGCGCGCGCCCGGCATGACGATGTTCCGGATGCCGATCTTCACCTGGAACATCCTGGTGACGTCGATCCTGGTGCTGCTGGTGTTCCCGATCCTGACCGCGGCACTGTTCGGGCTGGCCGCCGACCGTCACCTCGGCGCGCACGTGTACGACCCGGCCAACGGCGGGGTGTTGCTGTGGCAGCACCTGTTCTGGTTCTTCGGCCACCCCGAGGTGTACATCATCGCGCTGCCGTTCTTCGGCATCGTCAGCGAGATCTTCCCGGTGTTCAGCCGCAAGCCGATCTTCGGCTACACCACGCTGATCTACGCCACCCTGGCGATCGCCGCGCTGTCGATGGTGGTGTGGGCGCACCACATGTACGCCACCGGTGCCGTGCTGCTGCCCTTCTTCTCCTTCACCACCTTCCTGATCGCGGTACCCACCGGGATCAAGTTCTTCAATTGGCTGGGCACCATGTGGAAGGGCCAGTTGACCTTCGAGACACCGATGTTGTTCTCGGTGGGATTCATCGCGACCTTCCTGCTCGGTGGTCTGTCGGGGGTGCTGCTGGCCAGCCCGCCGCTGGATTTCCAGGTCCACGACTCGTACTTCGTGGTGGCGCACTTCCACTACGTGCTGTTCGGCACGATCGTGTTCGCCACCTATGCGGGTGTGTACTTCTGGTTCCCGAAGATGACAGGCAGGCTGCTCGACGAGCGGTTGGGCAAGCTGCACTTCTGGTTGACGTTCATCGGGTTCCACACCACGTTCCTGGTGCAGCACTGGCTGGGCAACGAAGGGATGCCGCGCCGGTATGCCGACTATCTGTCTACCGACGGCTTCACCGCGCTGAACGTCGTGTCCTCGATCGGGGCGTTCATCCTGGGTCTGTCGACGCTGCCGTTCGTGTGGAACATCTTCAAGAGCTGGCGCTACGGCGAACCGGTCACCGTCGACGATCCGTGGGGTTACGGCAACTCGCTGGAGTGGGCGACCAGTTGCCCGCCGCCGCGGCACAACTTCACCGAGCTGCCCCGGATCCGTTCCGAGCGCCCGGCGTTCGAGCTGCACTATCCGCACATGGTGGAGCGGATGCGCGCCGAAGCGCACGTCGGGCGGCACGCCACCAAGGGGGAGTCGCCGGAAGGATTCGGTCCGCGGACCGAACCCGACCGCTGACTCAGCGCGGCCGGAGGATCACCTCGTGGACGTGTCCGTCGCGGGGGGTGTGGATCGCGTCGGCGGTCACGCGGGCGACGGTCTCCGGGCTGAGAAACCGGGTGGGGTCGTAGCCGCGCCCCTCGTAGGCCACGAGGTCCTCCTGCATCTCGGTGGCGATGCGCCCGGGGTGCACCGAGGTGACGCGAAGGCCGGGTTCGTCGTTGCGCAGCGAGTCGGCGAAGGAGCGCAGCGCGAACTTGCTCGCCGAGTAGGACGCCAGCCCGGGTGAGGCGTTGATGCCCGACCCGGAGTTGATGAACACGACGTGCCCGTCGGCGGCGCGCAGCGCCGGCAGCAGCGCCAGCGTGAGGGCCACGGCGCCAACGAGATTGACCGACATGGTGGCGCGCCACTGGTCGACGGTGGACTCGGCGACCCGGCCCGGGTAGGCGACGCCGGCGTTGTGCACCAGCACGTCGAGTTCGACGATGGGCTCGACCACGGCGTCGATGCCGTCGGTGTCGGCGAGATCGATCGGCCACGTGGTGGCGCCGTACTGTGCGGCGACCGCGTCGAGACGCTGCGACGGGCGCCCCGCCAGGAACAGGGTGTGGGTGGGTGCGAGTGCCGCGGCGAGTGCCCGGCCGAGCCCGCCGCCGGCCCCGGTGATCATCGCGGTCGGCACGTAACGCAGCCTACCGGTGCGCCACACCGGCTCTCTCACGTCGCCGATTCGCTCTCGTCGTCGCATGATGAGAGGTGATGCCCCACGATCCCAGCTTCACCCCGACCCAACTCGCGGCCCGTGCGGCCTACCTGCTGCGCGGCAACGACCTCGGCACGATGACCACCGCCGCGCCGTTGCTGTACCCGCATATGTGGAGCTGGGACGCGGCGTTCGTGGCGATCGGGCTGGCGCCGTTGTCGGTCGAGCGCGCCGTCGTGGAACTGGACACCCTGCTCTCGGCGCAGTGGCGCAACGGCATGATCCCGCACATCGTCTTCGCCAACGGAGTCGACGGCTACTTCCCGGGGCCGGCGCGGTGGGCGTGCTCGGTGCTCGCCGCGGATGCACCCCCGGGGCGGCACACCTCCGGGATCACGCAGCCGCCGGTGCACGCGATCGCGGTGCAGCGCATCCTCGACCACGCCCGCACGCGGGGGCGGTCCACCCGCGCGGTGGCCGAGGCCTTCCTGGACCGCCGATGGAACGACCTGGTGCGCTGGCACCGCTGGCTCGCGGAGTGCCGGGATCAGTACGAGCACGGCCGGATCACGCTCTACCACGGCTGGGAGTCCGGGATGGACAACTCGCCGCGCTGGGACAGCGCCTACGCCAACGTGGTTCCCGGTCAGGTGCCCCCGTATCAGCGGGAGGACACCACCATCGTCACCGACGCCAGCCAGCGCCCGACCGACGGCGAGTACGACCGCTACCTGTGGCTGCTCGAGGAGATGAAGGCCGTCGGCTACGACGACGAGAAGTTGGTCACCGCCATGAGTTTCGCCGTCGAGGACGTGTTCGTCTCGGCGGTCTTCTCGGTGGCCTGCCAGGTGCTCGCCGAGATCGGCGAGGACCACCGGCGTCCGCACGCCGACGTCAAGGACCTCTACGCGTGGGCGGAGCGGTTCCGCGCCGGTGTGATCGCCACCACCCATGAACGCACGGGTGCCGCAAAGGATTTCGATGTCCGGGCGGACGGGTGGATCGCCACCGAGACGGTCGCGCAGTTCGCGCCGCTGCTGTGCGGGGGGCTGCCGCACGACCGTGAACGTAGGCTGCTGCGACTGCTGGAGGGCCCCCGGTTCTGCGGACACCCGGATCTGGCCTACGCGTTGATCCCGTCGACGTCGCCGGTCTCCCGCGACTTCCGCGCGCGCGAATACTGGCGCGGACCGGTGTGGCCGGTGATGACGTGGCTGTTCTCCTGGTGCTTCGCGCGGCGCGGCTGGGCCGAACGCGCGTCGACCTTGCGACGGGAAGGCCTGCGCCAGGCCAGCGACGGGAGCTTCGCCGAGTACTACGAACCGTTCACCGGGGAGCCGCTGGGCAGCATGCAGCAGTCGTGGACCGCGGCCGCGGTCCTGGACTGGTTGGGCTGAGCTATTCGGCGATGCGCTCGAGTGGGGCCATGGCCTTGGCCAGGGCGTCGAGCTCGTCCTCGCTGAGTTTGCTCAGCAGGGCGGCCAGATGGGCCCGGCGCGACTCGAGGGCCTCGTGATGCTGCTGGAGGCCCTGCGGGGTGATCTCTACCAGCACCGCCCGCAGGTCCGACGGGTCGCGGGACCGTTTGACCAGGCCCAACTTCTCCAACCGGCGGATCGCGACGGTGGTGGTGGGGGTGCGGACCCGCTCGTGGGCGGCCAACTCGGTCATCCGCATCGGGCCCTGGTCGAGCAGGGTCAGCAGGATGGACAACTGCGCGAGCGTCAGGTCGCCTGACGTGGAGGTCTTGCCGGTGTGACGCAGGACGGACAACACCTTGGACAGCACTCGCTGGAGCTCACCGGCGAGCTCGCTGACCTGCGCGTCTGTTTCCACCATAATTCAGCCAGTCTAACCTGTCTGGGCCTGTCAAGAGACGTTGTCGTGGGTTTGCCGACGCCGTGGTGCTGCAAATTGACGCCGGCTTCGGCGAATCTACAGCACTTGAGATAGAAATCTCCGCAACCGCTCGGTTTCCGCGGCTTCGAACACCTGCTCGGGCGGTCCGGTCTCGACCACCTGGCCGTGGTCCATGAACACCACGGTGTCGGCGGTCGACCTCGCGAAACCCATCTCGTGGGTCACCACCACCATCGTCATCCCCTCGGCGGCCAGCTCGGCGATCAGCGCGAGCACCCCCTTGACCAACTCGGGGTCCAGGGCCGAGGTGGCTTCGTCGAAGAACATCACCTGCGGCGACATGGCCAGCGCGCGGGCGATGGCCACCCGCTGCTGCTGGCCGCCCGACAGCGTCGTCGGCCGGGCCTCGGCCTTGTGCCGCAGCCCGACCCGCTCCAGCTGGGCCATCCCCTGGTCGCGCGCCTGTTCGGTGCTGAGCCGCTTGAGCTTTCGGGGTGCCATCGTCACGTTGTCGAGCACGCTGCGATGCGGGAACAGTTGAAAGTGCTGGAACACCATGCCGATTCGCTGACGGAGCCGGTCGGGATCGTCGGCGAGCACGGACCTGCCGTCGAGCAGGATGTCGCCGCGGTCGGGTTCGTAGAGCCGGTTGAGGGTGCGCAGCAGCGTGGACTTCCCGGAACCCGACGGCCCGATCACCGCGGTGCTGCTGCCCGCGGCCACGTCGAGGTCGACCCCGCGTAACACCTGGTTGCGGCCGAACGCCAGATGAATGTCGCTGGCCGCCAACGACACCGCATCGACGGTGGGATGCGCCGACATCAGTTCATCTCCTGCGCAGTCGACGACACCAGCGGGTCCTCTTCGTCGGGCGCACGCCCGCGCCGCAACCGGTCGTCGATGTAGTTGACCAGATGGGTGAGTGGGATCGTCAGCATGAGGTAGAACAATCCGGCGGCCACCAGCGGGGACAGATTGCCGGTCTGGGCGTTGAGGTCGCGGCCGACCTGGAACAGCTCGCGCTGGTCGGCGATCAGCCCGAGGAAGTAGACCAGCGACGACGCCTTGAGCAGGGAGATGAACTGGTTCATCAACGCCGGCAGCACCCGCCGCACGCCCTGCGGCACCACCACCATCCGCATCGACGTCGAATAGCTGAAGCCCAGTGCCCGCGAGGCCTCCAGCTGTCCCGGGTCCACGCTCTGGATACCGGAACGGAAGATCTCCCCGACGTAGGCGGCGGCCATCAGCCCCAGTGCGGCGATGCCCAGCGGATACGGGTTGTTGCCGGTCAGATGTCCGACGACCGGCCCGACACCGAGGCCGATCAACAGGATGATCACCACCTCGGGCAGCCCGCGGAAGACGTCGGTGTAGACCCGCGCCGGCCACCGCAGCCAGCGCGACCGCGAGATCCCGGCGATGGCCAGCACCATGCCCAGGACGAGGCCGATCACGCTGGCTGAGATCGTCAGGATCAGCGTGTTGGGCAGCCCGGTGGTCAGCAGGTCCGGGATGGCCTGCTTGTAGAGCTCCCAGTTGCCGAACGCGTCCTTGAGCTGCGCCAGCGTCGATTTCTGCTGCGCGGGCTGGGCCGGGGCGGCCTGCGCGGCGTTCTGCTCGGCGATCGCGTTGAAATCGGGCAGCTGCGGCTCGGGTGCGGCTTTCGACCCCGGCTTCCACCCCGGCGGCACGGCGCGGGGCACCCACTCGGAATACAGCCGCGCCCAGGTGCCGTCGGCGATGACCGCGTCCAGTCCCGAGTTCAGCGCGTCGATGAGCGGCTGGTTGTCCTGGGCGACCGCCCACGCGATGAAATTGTCCAAGCTGAACGTGTTCTCGATGATCTCGGTGGGATCACCGGGCTGCACCGTGCCCTGCGCCTGCTGCGACGGCGCGACCCAGGCGTCGATCTGACCGGTCTTGAGGCTGGCGTAGACGGTGTTGTAATCGGGGTACTTCACCGGCTGCAGCCCGAGGGTGTCGACGACGTAGGCCTCCTGCACGGTGCCCTGCACGACGCCGATGCGCTGCCCGGCGGCGAGCTGGTCGAACCCGGTGATCGGCGAACCTTGCGGGACCACCAGGGAGAAGTAGCCGAAGTCGTAGCCGTTGGTGAAGCCGACGGTGTCGCGGCGGGCGTCGGTAGTGGTGATCGACGACGAGCCCACGTCGAACCGGCGGCCCGCCACCTGGGCCAGCAGTCCGGAGAACTCGGTGCCGACGAACCTGATCTGCAGCCCGAGTTTGTCGGCCACCGCGCGCAGGAGCTCGTTGTCGTAGCCGGTGAACTGACCGGCGGAGTTGATGCAGATGCTCGGCGGTGCGTCCGAGAGCGTGCCGACGGTCAGCGTGCCCGGTTGGATCAAGCCCAGCGCGTCGACGTCGACCGACTCCAGCGGCACCACCGAGTCCGTGGTGTAGCGGTCCGCGTCGGGACCGCCGGTGGAGGCGGCCAGGTTGGTGGGCAGGGGGCTGGCACTCTCCAGGCCCGGCGGCGCGCACTGGTCGACATCGGCTCGGGCCGGCGCGGCCCATGCCATCGCCGCTACGAGCCACACCGTCAACGCCCACGCCAGTGCCTTCACCAGGCGAGGCGATACCCGCAAGATCGTCACGTCAAGCAAGGTAGCGGGCGAAGGGGCGGAGGGGGGCTCAGCCGCGGCTGTCCCGCCACCGCACGAGCGCCTCGGCGGCCGACAGGTCGTAGTCGGGACCGTTCACGCCGACGGTGAGCAGGGTGACACCCAGTTCGGCCAGCGCGTCGGCCTCGGCGAGCATTGCGTCGGGTGCACCCTCCGGGACCCCGGAGGATCGTTCGACCGCCGACGGGTCCCGGCCGACGTCGGCGCAATGCCGGTCCAGTACCTCGGCCTTGCCGGGATAGGTGGAGCGGTCGGTGAAACCGTGCCAGATGTCGGCGTACTCGGCGACCAGGCGCAGGGTCTTGCGTTCCCCCTGACCGCCGATCAGCATCGGGATGTCGCGCGTCGGCGCCGGGTTGAGTTGGGCCAGCCGGCTCTTGATGCGCGGCAGCGCGTGGGCCAGGTCGTCGAGGCGGCTGCCCGCGGTGCCGAACTCGTAGCCGTACTCGTCGTAGTCCTTCTGCTTCCAGCCGGACCCGATGCCCAGGATCAGCCGGCCGTCGGAGATGTGGTCGACGGTGCGGGCCATGTCGGCCAGCAGTTCCGGGTTGCGGTAGGAGTTGCAGGTGACCAGCGCGCCGATCTCGATGCGCGAGGTCTGCTCGGCCCACGCGGCCAGCATCGTCCAGCACTCGAAGTGGGCGCCGTCGGGGTCGCCGTACAGCGGGAAGAAGTGGTCCCAGTTGAACGCGATGTCGACGCCGAGATCCTCACAGCGGCGCACCGCGTCCCGGATCTGTCGGTACTGCGGCGCGTGCTGGGGCTGCAGCTGCACGCCGATGCGGATCGGCCGCGGAGAGGGGGAGGTCATGGGCTCAGTCTTTCCCTGCGGGAGCAAACGCAAACCGACTCACACCCCGATCTGGCCGCCGTCGCGCCACACCGCCACCACCGACGGCCGCGCGGTGCCGGTGCCGCCCTCGGGCCAGCGGGACTGCGGGTTGTCCAGGGAGTGCTCGTCGCTCTCGCCCGGGTGCTGCACACACACGGTGACCAGGTCGTCGGTGACCACCGGCCCGCAGGTTTCAGCACCCAGCGGGACGGTGAGGAACTGGCGGACCTCCCCGCGCTGCGGACCCTCCAACGCCACCGCGAACAGTCCGTCGTTGGAGTCCAGCGCGTTGCCGTCGGTGGAGATCCACAGGTTGCCGTGGCTGTCGAACGCGAGGTTGTCGGGGCAGGAGATCGGGCTGACCCGGGTCTTGTCGAAGCCGCCGTAGTAGGTGTCGGCGGCCTGGGGATCGCCGCAGACCAGCAGCAGCTCCCAGGTGAACGCGGTGCCGGCGTGGTCGTCGGTGATCTCGAGGACCTGACCGTTCTTGTTCTCGTTGCGCGGGTTGGCCGCGTCGGCGGCCGGCTCGCCCGCCGTTCCCCGTTTGGTGTTGTTGGTCAGGGCCAGGTACACCTTGCCGGTGGCGGGGTTGGCTTCGAAATCCTCGGGCCGGTCCATCTTGGTGGCCCCCACCTTGTCGGCGGCCATACGGGTGAACACGGCCACCTGCGCCGCGGTGAAGTTGTCGACCAGGGACTCGCCCTGACCGTCAGCGCCGCTGCGCAACAACGGGATCCACGTCCCCGAGCCCCGAAAGGCGCCGTCGTCGGGTAGCCGCCCGGAGCCGTCGATCTGGGCGGCGGGGACGTCGCCGGACAGCGCCGCCACGTAGAGCGTGCCCTCGTCGAGGAGGGTCATGTTGTGCGCCATCGCGTCCGGGCCAGTACCGTCCCGCATCTTCTTCGACGACACGAACTTGTACATGTAGTCGAAGCGCTCGTCGTCGCCGGTGTAAGCGACGACCGTTCCGTCGTCGGTGACGTAGACGGTGGCGCCCTCGTGCTTGAGCCGGCCCAGCGCGGAGTGCTTGACCGGGGTCGATTGCGGGTCCCACGGGTTGAGTTCGACGATGTAGCCGAATCGGTTCGGCTCGTTGGGGGTCCGGGTCAGATCGAAGCGCGGATCGAAGGTCTCCCACCGCAGTGCGGTGGGCTCGGCCGACACCCCGTAGCGGGCCATCTGGTCGGCCTGCACCGGCGGTGGGGGCGGCGAGCCCTCCGCGGCGCCGAAGTAGTCCTGGAAGTTCTCCTCCCCGGAAAGCACCGTGCCCCATGGGGTCACGCCGCCGGCACAGTTGGCGAAGGTGCCGGCCACCGTTCGGCCGGTCGGATCGGCGTCGGTGCGGACCAGGTCGCTGCCGGCGGCGGGACCGGTCAGCAGCATCGGGGAGTCGGCGGTGATCCGGCGGTTGAGCGCATCGATGACGGGCCGCAACCCGTCGGCGGTGCGCTCCACCTCCACCACACCCATGCCGACCGCGGCGATCTCGACGTCGAACTGCTCGCGGGTGGGGGCGGCGGCGTCGTAGCCGGGGAACATGAACTCCGGTGTCACGTACTCGAAGTTGGTGACCAGCAGAAAACGGTCCCGCCGGCCGGGTATCGGGAGCAGGCCGGCGAAGTCGTTGTTGAAGCCGAACTGCCCGCGCTGGGCGGCGCCGGTCTGGCGGGTGACGTCGAAGGCCGGCGCGTCCGGCAGGATCGGGTCACCCCAGCTGATCACCACGGCGTGACGGTAGCCGTCGGCGACGACGACGGCGTCCTCGGTGTTGGGCGCGACCGACGCGAAGTCCATTCCCGCTCTGGGTGCGGCGTAGGGCGCGGCGGTGGTGCCCGGGGCGGGTGCCTGCTCGCCCGCGCAGGCCGCCAGCACCGAGCCCGCGCCCACCGCCAGCACGGTCACGCCGCCGGCCCGTAGCAACGTTCGGCGCGACACCGCCCGGGCGATGTCGCCGAAGTAGGCGTTGGCGCTGCGATTGGGTACGGGCTTCGAGCACGCGTTGCCGCACCGGTAGACGCAGGTGATGTGCTGTCGCTTCGAGGCGCCGTCGTGGGCGACGAACAGGTTCAGCGGAATCAGCGTCATCTCCAGATGTCCTCCCGGCCGGCGCGGCCTCGGCGGGCCGCGAACTCGCGGGAAGTTACGGCAGCTGGGCCAGCACCCGACGACGTCGAGGTGAACGGACGGAAACGTCCCGGCGACCAACGCTGGATGAGAATGCACAGCAAATTTGCTGCGATTGGTGACCGCTCGGGTTACGGTGTTATCCACTTTGACGGAGGGGTCAACTCATGGCAGTCCAACGCGGCAGACACCGGGCCACGCATCACGGTGCGCACCGTTCCCAGACCTTTGCGGTGCGGCGCTGGTTGCAGCTGGGTGCGGCGTCGGCCGGTATGGGTGCGGCGTTGCTGGGCTACTCCCTGCTGGGCCCGTCGACCGGCGTCGCAGCCGCCGACACCGAATCGTCGGTGTCGCGTGCGTCGAGCGCGGACAGCCCGCGCGCCGACCGCGAGACCCGTCGCGCCGCGCGTGCCGACAGCGCCGAGCGTGCCGACAGCGACGATCGCAGCAGCGGCTCCGAGCGCACCGAGGCTGCCGTCGAGGTGTCCGACACCGACGCCGACCTGGACGCTGAGGCCGACCTGGACGACTCAGATCTCGACGACGCCGCGGACACGGTCGCCGAGCCAGAGGACGCCCCGGACGAAACGGTCGCCCCCGCCGCCCGCGAGCGGCGCAGCCACGCCGGCACGGACGATTCCGAGGCGCGCACCTCGCTGGTGGCGGATTCAGCCGCAGCGCAGGAAATCTCGGCCCTGCAGACGGCGGACGTTCCGGAGGAGGCGCCGGGTACCGCCCGTCAGCAGCGCATCGCCCGGATCATCGACAGCTGGACGACCCGGCGGCAGGCGTGGATCGATTCGCTGCCGGTCGACCCGGAGCGCAAGGCCGAGCTGGAAGCTTCGATGTGGGCGACACGGCGCGCGCTGATGAACCAGACGCCGACCGTGGCGCCCATCCAGGTCAGCGGCAAGCTCACCGGGCCGATCGAGGGCACGATCGGCGCGATCGACCCCGACGGTGACGCTTTGCGGTACGTGATCAGCGTGCGGCCGCGCGAGGGCACCGTCGTCATCAACGACGACGGCACCTACACCTACACCCCCGATGCGGACTTCGACGGCGTGGATGTGTTCCGGGTGATCGCCGTCGACGGCTGGCGGATCAACATCTTCGACCCGTTCCGCGGCCTCGGGACCCGGGCCCGGCAGGTCATCAACCAGGGGGCGATCAAGTACGCCTTCACCTACACCACCGGCAGTGAGGCGTGGACCCCCGAACGGCGCGAGGCGCTGGAGCGGGTGGCCGACGAGCTCACCACCTACTTCGTCGTCGAGCGGCCGGTGGTGCTGACCTTCGATGTCGAGGGAATGGACGATGCCGCGTCGAGCACGCTGGCCTCGGCGGGCAGCGATCTCATCAGTGGCCGGGCCGGCTTCTGGCGCACGACCGTGCAGAACAAGCTGCTCACCGGACGCGACGCCAACGGGGACAAGGCCGACGGCGAGATCGAATTCAACTTCGGCAAGGCGTGGGGATACGGCGACGACGTCACCGCCGACCAGTACGACTTCGACTCCACCGCCCTGCACGAGTTGATGCACGCGTTCGGCTTCACCGCCGGGATGTCGGCGCCGGGTGACAACGCCAAGACCGACTGGTCGATCTACGCCAGCTACATCGTCGACGAGGACGGCCGGTCGCCGTTCCGTTTCTACCGCTGGAACAGCGCGTTCGACCCGAACCTGGAGGGCGCGGCCGGCGGCCTGTACTTCGGCGGCGAGCACGCCGTCGCCGCCTACGGCGGGTACCTCGTCCCGCTCTACACCCCCGACGAGTGGGAACAGGGCAGCTCGATGGGCCACCTCGACGACGCGACGTTCACCGGCGACGACCAGAAACTGATGAACGCCCAGACCGACAAGGGGCTCGGCATCCGGACCCTGAGCGCGATCGAGATCGGGATCCTGCGCGACCTGGGCTACACGGTGGTCCCGCAGACACCGCATCCGGCATGGGCGCTGGCCGGTCTGGTGCTGATCGGACGGCGCCGGAAGAAGGCGCCCGCCCAGCGCTGACGTCAGTCGTCGAGGATGCCGCGCAACAGCCGCACCAGTGCGAGCGGCTGGTCGCTCTGCACGGAGTGACCGGAGTCCTCGACGATGTGTACGCGCTGGAATCCCGGTGCGGTGCGCGCGAACTCGTCGGCGTCGTCATCGTTGACGAAATACGAGTTGGCGCCGCGGATCAGCGTGGTGGGGGCGGTGAGCTTGGGGACGTCGTCCCACAGCCCCTCGAATCCGTCGCCGGTGCGGATCGAGTCGTAGCGCCACGTCCAGGTGCCGTCGGGCAGCCGTTTCGCGTTGTGGAACACGCCGCGCCGCAACGATTCCCGGTCGCGGTGCGGAGCCGCGGCCACCGTCACCTCGAGCATGGCCGCGAAGCTCGGGAACGTGCGCTCCCCTTGCACGAGCGCGACGGTGCCCTTCTGCGCGTCGGTCATCTCGGTGTGCCGTTGCGGCGCTGACGGGGTCACGTCGACGAGCACGAGCTTGCGCACCAGATCTGGTGCGGCGACTGCGATCCGCAGCGCGGTCAGACCGCCCAGCGACATGCCCACCACGAGATCGGCGGTGCCGGCCAGGTCGCGCAGCACCGGTTCGACGGTCACCGCGTTGGGTTTGGGGCCGTAGTCGCCGTCGTCACGCCACGCCGACCGACCATGGCCGGGCAGATCGATCGACAGTGCGGGCTCACCGAGACCGAGCACCACGGTGTCCCAGGTGTGGGCGTTCTGACCGCCGCCGTGCAGGAACGCCACCCGCGGGGCGTCGTCACCGAACTTCAGCGCGCTGACGGGACCGGCGTCGATCCGCGCCGCGCTCGGCAGCGGACCGGTCAGACCCGCCTGGCGCGCGTTCTCCTTGAGGAAGATGAACTCATCGAGGTTGGCGAGCTCGTCGTCGGTGTCGTCCATAGGGGAACCTTACCTATGTCGGCTCGGCGGACGGTTTCCTGGTGGCGCCGGGCGAGACGTCAGGTGACGGGGCGTCCGCAGGCGGGGCAGAAGGGGTCCGCGTGCTGATGTGGCGCGCCGCAATGGGGGCAGAATCTCGCCTCTACTGTCGGTCCGGGCGGGCTGAGCACCGTTGCCCCACCGCTCGATTGACCGACACCCAGGCCCGGGGTCTGCGCGAACGGCGCTGTCCCCGGCGGCGCCGGCATCTGCGCGGGGGTGGGGTAGTACGGCACTGTCGGGGCCCGGCGGGCGTTGCGACGCTGCAGCACGATCACCACGACCACCACCACGGCCACGGCGAGCGCCAGCACCGCCGCACCGAGGACATACCAGAGCATGCCCAGCCCAAAACCCTGGCTCGGCGCCGGCGGTTCGGCCAGGGCGACGTTGTTCGAGAGCAGGAAGGACCGAAGGTCTCGTGTGTTGGTGACGAAGTTGAAGTTCGGCGCTTCGATCAGACCGCTGCTGTTGACGCCGATGACCTGCCCCTCCTGGTTCACGGTGGGGCCCCCGGACATCCCTCCGGCCAAGGTGGAACTGACTTCGATCTGCACGACCCCGGACGGGGTCACCTGCTGGCTGGACACCGTGCCGGCTTTGAACGACGCCCGCGCGATCTGGCTCTGATCGCTGATGTCCTGGATATCGCCGGGGAAGCCGATCGACGTCACCTCCGCACCGATCTGGGGGGCATCGCGGGCGATCACCATCGCCGGAGTTTCCTTGGTCACGTTCGGTAGGTGCAGCAGGGCCACGTCGCCTGCGTTCGGGCCCTTGAAGTCGACCACCTCGACGGTCGTCGGCGAGGTGATGGTCGCGCCGTCCACACCGTTGGGCTGGACGCCCCGGACGCTGCGTTCCACGGGCGAGTTGTCGGCTTCACCCTCCACCGGCCAGTTGGCATAGGCGACGTCGGCCATGTCCATTGCCTGCTGCTCTTGCAGGTAGCCGTCGATGATCACCTTGCGGCCCTCGGCCGGGTCGACGCAGTGTCCTGCGGTGACGATCTGAGCCGTTTTGCTGACGTAAAAGCCGGTACAGGTCACCGAATAGGTCAGCTTGTCGGTCCAGTAACCCTCGCCGGCGGCGTCGACATCCGGCGGGACCTGGATGAAGCCGCTCCAGTCCGTCTGCAGGAAGACGATCGACTTTTCCAGGCTCGCCATCGGATTGACTTCGTCGGCCGACGTGACCGGCGCGCCCACCAGAGCAGCCGCCGGTCCCAGCGCCAGTGCCGTCAACAGTCCGGCGCCTCTTGCAGTGAGTGAGGTGAACACGACACGACCTCCCGTCGCAGCCGCTCTCGACTGTTAGCCCGGCACGGGTGCGACACGAGTGTCTAAAGTCCCCGAACGACGAGCTTTCGGGTCGCGAAAACGACACTGCGCCCGGGCAGCGGACGTGCAAGATGCACGTCGCTCCCGGGCGCAGTCGTGGAACGAGTGGGGGTCAGCCCGCGATGAACTTCTCCAGCTGATCCCGGGCGACGTCGTCGGCCAGCTGCTTGGGCGGGCTCTTCATCAGGTAGGCCGAGGCCGCCTCGATCGGGCCGCCGATACCGCGGTCCTTGGCGATCTTTGCGGCGCGGACCGCATCGATGATGACACCGGCCGAGTTGGGCGAGTCCCACACCTCGAGCTTGTACTCCAGGTTCAGCGGCACGTCACCGAAGGCGCGGCCCTCGAGGCGGACGTAGGCCCACTTGCGGTCGTCGAGCCAGGCGACATGGTCCGACGGGCCGATGTGGACGTTCTTGTCCTCGACCTTGCCGGCCAGCGAGCCCGACAGGTTGGAGGTGACGGCCTGGGTCTTGGAGACCTTCTTCGACTCCAGCCGGGTGCGCTCGAGCATGTTGAGGAAGTCCATGTTGCCGCCGACGTTGAGCTGGTAGGTGCGGTCGAGCGTGACACCGCGGTCCTCGAACAGCTTGGCCATCACGCGGTGGGTGATGGTCGCACCGACCTGGCTCTTGATGTCGTCGCCGACGATCGGCACACCGGCGTCGGCGAACTTCTTGGCCCACTCCGGGTCCGAGGCGATGAAGACCGGCAGCGCGTTGACGAAGGCCACCCCGGCGTCGATGGCGCACTGGGCGTAGAACTTGTCGGCCTCTTCGGAGCCGACGGGCAGGTAGGACACCAGCACGTCGACCTCGGCGTCCTTGAGCACCTTGACCACGTCGACCGGGTCGGAGTCGGAGACCTCGATGGTGTCGGCGTAGTACTTGCCGATGCCGTCCAGCGTCGGGCCGCGCTGCACCACCACGTCGGTGGGCGGTACGTCGGCGATCTTGATGGTGTTGTTCTCGGAGGCGAAGATCGCCTCCGACAGGTCGAAGCCGACCTTCTTGGCGTCCACGTCGAACGCGGCGACGAACTTGACGTCGCGCACGTGGTACTGGCCGAGCTTGACGTGCATCAGGCCGGGCACGCTGGCGTTCTCGTCGGCGTCCTTGTAGTACTGCACGCCCTGCACGAGCGAGGACGCGCAGTTGCCCACGCCGACGATCGCGACCCGGACGTCATTGCTTGCGGTCATGACGGCTTCTCCCTCTTGTCCTTCTTCAGTGCTTTCGAATTTCTCGCTGCTGCAACTACGCGGCGCGGTCAGGTCTGCTCGGCGCGACCCTGCGCCGATCTCTCCGCCGCGATCAACTCGTTGAGCCACTTGACTTCCCGCTCGCTGGACTCCAGGCCCAGCTGGTGCAGCTGGCGGGTGTAGCGGTCGAACGAGTTGCTTGCCCGCGCGATGGCTTCACGCAGACCTTCTCGACGCTCCTCGACCTGACGGCGGCGGCCCTCCAGGATGCGCATCCGGGCTTCTGCCGGGGTGCGGTTGAAGAACGCCAGGTGGACGCCGAAGCCGTCGTCGGAGAAGTTCTGGGGACCGGTGTCGGCGACCAGCTCGGTGAACCGCTGCTTGCCGGCCTCGGTGAGCTGGTACACGCGGCGTGCCCGCCGCACCTTCACGGTGCCCTCGGGTGCTGCGTCCTCGACGATCAAACCGTCGGCCTGCATCCGGCGCAGGGCCGGGTAGAGCGAGCCGTACGAGAAGGCGCGGAACGCGCCCAGCAACCCGGTCAGTCGTTTGCGCAGCTCGTAGCCGTGCATCGGCGACTCCTGGAGCAGGCCCAGGATTGCCAGTTCCAGCATCGGGCACACCCCTCTCCATCGTCGTCGCCGTTAGGACGGTCCAACACCTCGCGCAATAGTATCGCGCCGATATATTGCTGGCTACAGCAAGGTTGCGCGCCGGGGTTCTGTGCAGGTCAGCGGTTCGCGGGCCAGACCGCCAGCGTGCTGGCGTCCGCGTAGAGCTCGATCCGGCCCGTGCCGAAGTCGCTGTTGACGATGATCTCGACGGTGACGGCTTCGGGGGTGGCGGGGTCTTCGGCGGGGCTGACGCGCAGCCAGGTGTCGGTGACGTCGGCGCGGGCGATGCCGACGGTCTCCGGGGCGCCGCGCAGGACAGCGAGCGTCTTCTCGAAGTCGAACGCGGACAGGTCCACCAGCCGGTCGTCGGCGTCGACCGTGCTCGGGGACCCGGTCGGCACGCCCCAGCCGCCCCGGTACTGGTAGGACAGGCTGCGCCGGTTGTCCTGCGGGTCGGGACGGTCCAGATAGGCGACGTCGGAGTGGATGTCGAGTTCGTAGCCCATGGTGCTGCCGAACTTCTTGCGCATCTGTTCGAAGAGGCCGGTGAACCCGCCCAGGGACTGCAGTTGGCGGGGCGCGGTGAGCACCGTGGCGGTGATGCCGTCGTCCTTGGCGCCGGGGTCGGAGGTGAAGTCCAGCGGCGAGGACGTGTTGCCGTAGAGGCCCCAGCCGATCGCGACCCCGAACAGCACCAGCACGGCGGCGATGGCGGCCTTGATGCCCCAGCCGGCCCGCCATGCCGGAACGCTGCGGTTGACGATCTTGGTGATGACCGGGACGTCGAGTTTCCGATCGGTCTGCAGGTCCGACACCAGGTCCTGGAGTTGACCCAGGGTGGTGGCGGTGGTGGCGGTCTTGACCCGCTCGCCGTGCTCGGTCATCGACAGCTGCCCGTCGGCCAGCGCGGTGTCGAGGATCTCGCACGTCTGGTTGCGGTCGCTGTCCTTGGCGCGTGTCCATGACGTTCGCCGTCTTGAGCTGCCCGAAGCCACGCCGTAGATCGTAAGAGCGCGGCACTCGCCGACGCAGCACGGACGCGCTGGACGGACATGTCCCGCCTCGGCGCCCTCGTCGCCGACGTACTCTGGTCTGCGTGCGATTGCAGCGACAGGTCGTGGACTACGCCTTGCGGCGGCGGTCCCTGCTCGCGGAGGTCTACTCCGGGCGCACCGGCGTCAGCGAGGTCTGCGACGCCAATCCCTATCTGCTGCGCGCCGCCAAATTCCACGGCAAGCCCAGCTCGGTGATGTGCCCGATCTGCCGCAAGGAACAGTTGACGCTGGTGTCGTGGGTGTTCGGCGATCATCTGGGCGCGGTCTCGGGTTCGGCCCGCACCGCAGAAGAGTTGGTCCTGCTCGCGACCCGTTTCGACGAGTTCTCCGTCCATGTGGTGGAGGTGTGCCGCACGTGCAGCTGGAATCACCTGGTCAAGTCCTACGTGCTCGGAGCGGTGCCGCCGCCCAAGGGTTCGGGCCGACCCCGTCGCACCGGGACCGCGCGCACGAACGCGCGGACGGCCAGTGAATAACCCGGACAAGGGCGGGCGCCACCACCGGTCGGGCAACGACCCGCGTGACGGACGCAAGGCCGACGGCGGCGCCCGGCCGGAGCAGCCGCGGCCCCAGAATCCGCGACCGGAACCGCCGCGCCGCGAGCCGCCGCCCCGGCGCCACGGCGACGCCGAGCGCCGGCCCCCCGAGTCTCCCCGGCGCCCCCGGCCGGGCGCCCCCGACGACCGGCGGACCACCGTGCTGCCGCCGGTGCGCGACGAGCCCCCCGGCCAGCTGCGCGACCCGATCGATGCGGTCAAGCGTGCGCTCGACGGCCGCCCGCCCAAACCTCCGTCGCCCCCACCGCCCGGCCGGCCGCCGACCGGTGGCGGCGGCCCCTCCGGGGGCGGTCCGTCCGACCGGCCCCCGAGCCTGCGACAGCAGTTGAACTGGACGTGGCTGCGGCGCGGTCTGATCGCGATGGTGGCGGTACTGATCGTGCTGCCGATGGTCACGTTCGGCATGGCCTACCTGATCGTCGACGTCCCCGGCCCGGGTGACATCCGCACCGCGCAGGTGTCGACGATCCTGGCCAGCGACGGCAGTGAGATCGCCAAGATCGTTCCGCCGGAAGGCAACCGCGTCGACGTCAGCATCGACCAGATCCCGGTGCACGTCCGCGACGCGGTGATGGCCGCCGAGGACCGCGACTTCTACTCCAATCCCGGCTTCTCGCTGACCGGGTTCCTGCGGGCGACGAAGAACAACATCTTCGGCGGCGACCTGCAGGGCGGGTCGACGATCACCCAGCAGTACGTCAAGAACGCGTTGGTCGGCGATGCCCGGTCGGGCGTCGGCGGCCTGATCCGGAAAGCCAAGGAGCTGGTCATCTCGACGAAGATGTCCGGCGAATGGTCCAAGGATCAGGTGCTCGAGTCCTACCTGAACATCATCTACTTCGGCCGCGGCGCCTACGGGGTCGCGGCAGCCTCGCGGGCCTACTTCGCCAAACCCGTCGAAGAGCTCACGGTCGCCGAGGGTGCGCTGCTGGCCGCGTTGATCCAGCTGCCGTCGGTGCTCGACCCGGCCGTGGATCCCGAGGGTGCGAACCGCCGCTGGCAGTGGGTGCTCGACGGGATGGTCGAGATCGGCGCCCTGTCGCCGCAGGATCGCGCCGCGCAGGTGTTCCCGGCGACCATCCCACCCGACGTGGCCACCACGCAGAACCAGACCACCGGGCCCAACGGGCTGATCGAGCGGCAGGTGATCACCGAGCTGCTCAACCTGTTCAACATCAGCGAGCAGACGCTGAACACCGAGGGCCTGCAGATCACCACGACCATCGACCCGCAGGCCCAGTCCGCGGCCGTCGACGCCGTCGAGGAGTATCTCGAGGGGCAGGACCCGGACATGCGCGCCGCGGTGGTGTCCATCGACCCCAAGACCGGCGGGGTGAAGGCGTACTACGGCGGGTCCGACGCCAACGGCTTCGACTATGCGCAGGCCGGCCTGCCCACCGGGTCGTCGTTCAAGGTCTTCGCGCTGGTCGCCGCGCTGGAGCAGGGCATGGGCCTGGGCTACCAGGTGGACAGCTCGCCACTGAGCGTCAACGGCATCGAGATCGGCAACGTCGAAGGCAGCAGCTGCGGCCGGTGCAACATCGCCGAGGCGCTGAAGCGCTCGCTGAACACCAGCTACTACCGGCTGATGCTGGAACTGGAGAACGGTCCCGCCGACGTCGCCGACGCCGCCCACCGGGCGGGTATCGCCGAGAGCTTCCCCGGGGTCGAGCACACGCTGTCCGAAGACGGTGAGGGCGGACCGCCGAACAACGGCGTGGTGCTCGGGCAGTACCAGTCCCGCGTGATCGACATGGCCTCGGCCTACGCGACGCTGGCCGCCTCGGGCATCTACCGCACGCCGCACTTCGTGCAGAAGGTGGTCAACCGCGAGGGCACGGTGCTCTTCGACGCCGGAGCGGAGGACAACTCCGGCGAACGGCGCATCGACTCCGACGTCGCCGACAACGTCACCGCCGCGATGCAGCCCATCGCCGCCTACTCCAACGGCCACGCGCTGGCCGGGGGCCGGCCGTCGGCGGCCAAGACCGGCACCAACCAGCTCGGCGACACCGGCGCCAACCGGGATGCCTGGATGGTCGGCTTCACCCCGTCGCTGTCCACGGCGGTGTGGGTCGGCACCAGCGAGGGCACCAAACCGCTGGAGAACCAGTGGGGTTCACCGGTGTACGGCTCCGGGCTGCCCAGCGACATCTGGAAGGCCACCATGGACGGCGCCCTCGAGGGCACCGATGACGAGTCCTTCCCCAAGCCGGCCGAGATCGGCGGCTACGCGGGGGTGCCGGCGCCTCCGCCGCCCCCGCCGACCACGACCGCACCACCCACCCCGTCGGAGACGGTGATCCAGCCGACGCTCGAGATCGCCCCCGGCATCACGATTCCGTGGGGTCCGCCGACGACGGTGCCCGCGCAGCCGCCCCCCAACGGGGTGCCGCCAAGTCCCGATGGCATCGCCCCGCCGCCGCCACCCGGCCCGCCCGCGCCCGGCGCACCGCCGGCGCCCGGCGCGCCCCCGGCCCCCGTGGCTCCCGGTGCCCCGCCGCCGCCCGGATTGCCGCCCCCGCCGCCGCCCCCGTGACGGCCGGCGCTGATTCGCCGGGCCCTGTTGCCGGGCTGGATTCGCCGGCTCCGCCCGCGGGCGACACCCGGAGCCTCGACGACCGCGACTGCCCCAGCCGCACCGACACTCTCGGCGCCGCGCTGTCGGAAACCGTGGGCGGCCCGGTCGGCCGGCACGCGCTGATCGGGCGCAGCCGCTTCTGGACGCCGCTGCGGGTGATGTTCGTCATCGCGCTGATCTTTCTGGCGCTCGGCTACTCGACCAAGGCCGCGTGCCTGCAGACCACCGGCACCGGCACCGCCGACCAGCGCGTCGGCAACTGGGAGAACAACCGCGCCTACTACCAGCTCTGCTACTCCGATACCGTGCCGCTCTACACCGCCGAGCTGCTGCACCTCGGCAAGTTCCCGTACAAGTCCAGCTGGGTGGAGACCGACGCGCAGGGCAACCCGCACACCACCTACGACGGCCGGCCCGCCGTGCGCTACATGGAGTATCCGGTGCTCACCGGCCTCTACCAGTACGTGTCGATGACGTTGGCGAAAACGTATACCGCACTGACGAAGCTGGTTTCGGCGCCGATCGTGGCCGAGGTGGTGATGTTCTTCAACATCGCCGCGTTCGGATTGGCCCTGGCGTGGCTGACGACGGTGTGGGCGACGGCGATGCTGGCCGGCCCACGACGCATCTGGGACGCGGCGCTGGTGGCGGCCTCACCCATCGTCGTCTTCCAGATCTTCACCAACTTCGATGCGCTGGCAACAGCTTTCGCCGCGGGCGCGCTGCTGGCCTGGGCGCGCCGAAGACCCGCGCTGGCCGGGGTGCTGATCGGTCTGGGTGTGGCGGCCAAACTGTATCCGCTGCTGCTGCTGATCCCGTTGGCGCTGTTGGCCGTTCGCACCGGCCGGCTACGGGAGGTCGGCAAGACCGCGGCGACGGCGGTGCTCGCCTGGCTGGTGGTGAACCTGCCGATCATGGTGCTGTTCCCGCGCGGGTGGTCGGAGTTCTTCCGGCTCAACACCCGGCGCGGCGACGACATGGACTCGATCTACAACGTGATCAAGTCGTTCACCGGCTGGCAGGGTTTCGACCCCGGCCTCGGATTCTGGGAACCACCAACGGTGCTGAACATGTTCAGCGCGGCTCTGTTCGCCGCCTGCTGCATCGCGATCGGCTACATCGCGCTGACCGCGCCCCGCCGCCCGCGGGTGGCGCAGGTGGCGTTCCTGGTGGTGGCGTTGTTCCTGCTGACCAACAAGGTGTGGAGCCCGCAGTTCTCGCTGTGGCTGGTGCCGCTGGCGGTGCTGGCGTTGCCGCACCGGCGGATCCTGCTGGCGTGGATGACCATCGACATGCTGGTGTGGGTGCCACGGATGCTGTACCTCTACGGCGAGCAGAACCGCGGCCTGCCCGAGCAGTGGTTCACCGCCACGGTGCTGCTGCGCGATCTCGCGGTGCTCACGCTGTGCGCGCTGGTGGTGCGCCAGATCTACCGGCCCGCGCTGGACCTGGTGCGCGGGGCCGGGGTCGACGATCCCGCCGGCGGGGTGTTCGACCGGGCTCCCGATGCGCCGCCGCGCTGGCTGCCGGACTGGCTGCGGCCGCGCCCACGCGCGATTTCGGCGTGCTCGTCGTCGCCCAGCGACGAGAATCACGCCGAACTCGCAGCCCGGTGAGGCGCGATTTCGCAGATCAGCGGGCGTTCCTGTAGCCTGGGCCGGTTGCCGACGCAGGCGACCCTCCTGCCGCGGACACGCTGCGGCCGATCAGACCAGAGGAGGTGATGGGTTCCTATGCGTCCATACGAAATCATGGTCATTCTCGACCCCACTCTCGACGAGCGCACTGTCGCACCGTCGTTGGAGACGTTCCTGAACGTCATCCGCAAGGACGGCGGCTCGGTCGACAAGGTCGACATCTGGGGCCGGCGGCGCCTGGCCTACGAGATCGCCAAGCATGCCGAGGGCATCTACGCGGTGGTCGACGTGAAGGCCGAGCCGGCCACGGTGTCCGAGCTCGACCGTCAGCTCAACCTCAACGAGTCCGTGCTGCGGACAAAGGTGATGCGGACCGACAAGCACTAAAGGCTGCCGTTCGTCGGCACCGCTGCGTAGGCTCGCGCCCAATGCGCGCTGCGATGAGCGCTGGCGCGATGAGCCGAATAGCACTCACAGGAGGAACTCGTGGCTGGTGACACCATCATCACCGTCGTCGGAAACCTGACCGCCGATCCCGAATTGCGGTTCACGCCGTCGGGTGCGGCCGTCGCGAACTTCACCGTCGCGTCGACGCCCCGGATGTTCGACCGTCAGACCAATGAGTGGAAGGACGGCGAAGCGCTGTTCCTGCGCTGCAACATCTGGCGTGAGGCGGCCGAGAACGTCGCCGAGAGCCTGACCCGCGGGTCGCGCGTGATCGTGCAGGGCCGGCTCAAGCAGCGGTCCTTCGAGACCCGCGAGGGCGAGAAGCGCACCGTGGTCGAACTCGAGGTCGATGAGATCGGGCCGTCGCTCAAGTACGCCACGGCCAAGGTCAACAAGGCCAGCCGTAGCGGCGGCGGTGGCGGCGGGTTCGGTGGCGGCGGTGGCGGCGGATCGCGTGCCGCGGCGGCGAGTGGCGGCGGCGGACAGGCCGAGGACCCGTGGGGCAGCGCGCCCGCATCGGGTTCGTTCGGCGGCGCCGACGACGAGCCGCCCTTCTAGAACCACAACTCATAGCGAAATTTGAGAAAGAGATAGACACATGGCGAAATCCACCAAGCGTCGCCCGGCACCGGAGAAGCCGGTCAAGACGCGCAAGTGCGTGTTCTGCTCCAAGAAGGGGCAGGACATCGACTATAAGGACACCGCGCTGCTGCGTACCTACATCAGCGAGCGGGGCAAGATCCGTGCCCGCCGGGTCACCGGCAATTGCGTTCAGCACCAGCGTGATATCGCGATCGCGGTGAAGAACGCCCGCGAGGTCGCGCTGCTGCCGTTCAGCTCGTCGGCGCGTTGATTCAGGACAGGACGAAACGATGAAACTGATTCTGACCGCCGAGGTGGAGAACCTCGGGACGGCCGGTGACACGGTCGAGGTGAAGGACGGCTACGGCCGCAACTACCTGCTGCCGCGCGGCCTGGCCATTGTGGCCACCCGCGGCGCGCAGCGCCAGGCCGACGACATCCGCCGGGCCCAGGAGCTCAAGGGTGTCAAGAGCCTCGAGCACGCCAACGAGCTCAAGCAGGCCATCGAGGCCCTCGAGGGCGTGGAGCTGACCGTCAAGACCGCCGGTGACTCGGGCAAGCTGTTCGGCTCGGTCACCGCGGCCGACGTGGTCTCGGCCATCAAGAAGGCCGGCGGACCGAACCTCGAGAAGCGCACCGTGCACCTGCCCAAGGCGCACATCAAGAACACCGGCACCCACGACGTCACGGTGCGTCTGCACCCGGATGTGAACGCGACGGTGTCACTGAGCGTGGTTGCCGGCTAGTCGCCGGAGGACCACTACAGCTGCGATACGGCCGGGTGGGGACCACAGAGGTCCCCACCCGGCCGTTGCTGTGCCTGCGGCCGGCTGTGGCGAACATTTCCGGAGAAAGTGAACACAGCGAACATCATCGGCTGTTAACCTCCCCGGCCCCAGGCGGTAACACAACACGCCCGAAACCGTTGCCGACCACGACACGCCGAGCAATTTGCCATCCACAGTTGTCCACGCGGTCTAACCTGCTTTCAGCAGCGTAAACGGGATGAACAGAGGCGTTGATCCACAAGTTCTCCCCAAGGACTCAACATGGCCCACCGGACCTATCCACACGCCATCCACAGGCCCATCAACAGGGGCGACTTGCGTCCCTCTCAGCAACGTCTAGCGTTGGCCGTCGCAGGAACCGATTCGGCGGCACGGACTCCATTGTCAGACCTCGCCCCTACAGTTCCTCGAAAAGGCGTTCGAATCGAATATGGAGGGGGTGGGGCACTACGTGGCTGTCGTAGATGACCTGGGTCGATCCGGTGACACGGTCCGCGTGGAGCCGCCGCCGAGCGAGGATTACGGGCGTCAGCCGCCCCAGGACCCTGCGGCCGAACAGGCCGTCCTCGGAGGCATGCTGCTGAGCAAGGACGCCATTGCAGACGTCCTCGAGCGCCTACGGCCCGGCGACTTCTACCGCCCCGCCCACCAGAACGTCTACGACGCGATCCTGGACCTCTACAGCCGCGGCGAGCCCGCGGACGCGGTGACCGTCGCCGCGGAGTTGGACCGGCGTGGACTGTTGCGCCGGGTCGGCGGCGCTCCCTATCTGCACACGCTGATCTCCACCGTGCCGACGGCGGCCAACGCCGGTTACTACGCCGGCATAGTCGCCGAGAAGGCCCTGCTGCGCCGACTGGTCGAGGCCGGCACCCGCGTGGTGCAGTACGGCTACGCCGGCGCCGAGGGCGCCGACGTCACCGAGATCGTCGACCGCGCGCAGGCCGAGATCTACGACGTCACCGAGCGCCGCACCGCCGAGGATTTCGTCGCGCTCGAAGAGCTGCTGCAGCCCACGATGGACGAGATCGACGCGATCGCCTCGCAAGGCGGCGTGTCACGCGGTGTACCAACGGGGTTCGACGACCTCGACGAGCTCACCAACGGCCTGCATCCCGGCCAGATGATCGTGGTGGCGGCGCGTCCCGGTATGGGGAAGGCGCTGGCGCTGGACACGCCGTTGCCGACCCCGACCGGCTGGACGACGATGGGCGAGGTCGCCGTCGGTGATCAGCTCATCGGCCCAGACGGTCACCCGACGCGGGTCGTCGCCGCGACCGACGTGATGCTCGGACGGCCATGCTACGAGGTCGAGTTCTCGGACGGCACGGTGATCACCGCCGATGCCGAGCATCAGTGGCTCACCGAGACGCGGGCCTCGCGCAGGTCGGCGCAAGCGGGCGCGATCCACACCACACGGGAGATCGCCGAGACGCTGCGGTGTGCCACCTCGGATCGGCGCCTGAACCACACGGTGGTGAACTCGGCGCCGCTGCAGGGCCCGGACGCCGAACTTCTGGTTCCGCCCTACACGTTGGGGGCGTGGTTGGGTGACGGCAGGACCGACGATCCCGAGATCGCGATGCGGATCGAGGGGGAGGGGCCCGCAGCGGATTTCGAAGGTCGGCTGCGTACGCTCGGTGTACTGGGCGCCAAGCACATTCCGAATGAGTATCTGCGCGCGTCGGAAGCCCAGCGGCGCGCGCTCCTCGCCGGCTTGCTCGATACCGACGGCACGGTCACCAACGGTGGGACAGTGCAATTCGGCGTGACCAACAAGCGGCTTGCGGACGATGTGGCCGAGTTGATCGTCTCGCTGGGTTACCGCTGCCAGACCCGGACCAAGGCCGTCAAGGGCCGCTCCGTGGCGTCATCGACCGCCTACCTAGTCAACTTCTCCACTGTCGACTCGGTGTTCGGTCTGCACCGGAAAGATCTGCTGCACAAGGAGCTTCGTGCCAGCAGTGCGGTGCGGTCGAGCTCGCGTTTCATCGTCGCCGTTCGCCCGGTCGTCAGCGTCCCGGTCCGGTGTGTGGAGGTCGACAACGACAGCCACATGTACCTGGCGAGCCGGGCGATGATCCCGACGCACAACTCGACGCTGGGGCTGGACTTCCTGCGGTCGTGCTCGATCAAGAACCGGATGGCCTCGGTGGTGTTCTCGCTGGAGATGAGCAAGACCGAGATCGTGATGCGCCTGCTCTCGGCGGAGGCCAAGATCAAGCTCGCCGACATGCGGTCGGGCCGGATGAGCGACGACGACTGGACCCGGCTGGCACGGCGGATGAGTGAGATCAGCGAAGCGCCGCTCTACATCGACGATTCTCCGAACCTGACGATGATGGAGATCCGCGCCAAGGCTCGGCGGCTGAGCCAGAAGGCCGGCCTGCGGCTGGTCGTGATCGACTATCTGCAGCTGATGACCTCGGGCAAGAAGGTCGAATCACGCCAGCAGGAAGTCTCCGAATTCTCGCGCCAGCTCAAACTTCTGGCCAAGGAGCTGGAAGTCCCGGTGGTGGCGATGAGCCAGCTCAACCGCGGACCGGAGCAGCGCACCGACAAGAAACCGATGCTGTCCGACCTCCGCGAGTCGGGCGCCATCGAGCAGGACGCCGACATGGTGATCCTGCTGCACCGCCCGGATGCGTTCGACCGCGACGACCCGCGTGGGGGAGAAGCGGATCTCATTGTGGCCAAACACCGTAACGGTCCGACCAAGACCATCACCGTGACCAACCAGCTGCACCTGTCGCGGTTTGCGAACATGGCGCGTCAGCAGTAGTGGTGGTCTGTTGTGAATTTGCGAATCGAACCTTTTCTCAGGTGCATGCTGAACGCACTTCGACCGGCTGGTGCTACGCCATCATGTTGGCACCTGACGATTCGATTCCTATCCCCGTTGGCTCCGTGCTAGCGATACTGAATCATGAGCGGATTGAACGAAGCGAGACCCGACCACTTGCCGATCGCAGCCGCAGTATGGGACGTCGCCCATCGATTCGATCCTGGCGGCCCTACCGTAGTTGCTGCGTTGTACGAAGCTGTGATGCGTCTAGAGATAGAGCTCAATGCTTTACGTGAGTGACTTGTGAGTGACTTGGCGGTTAGGCCGTTAAGCAGACTCTGGCATGTTTACCGCTTGACCGGGAGCCGCTCATCCTGCACTGATGGCGCTGCGCTCGATGTAAGAGGCATCTTCGATGCGTGATTCTTCGCCCTTCCCTAGGTTGTCCGGTCGTACAACTACGATCGCCATTATGGGGGCAAGTGCCAAGAAAGACTTCTTCATCAGCTACAACCAAGCTGATTCGGACATAGCGCAGTGGATCGCCTGGATTCTGGAAGACAACGGCTACTCCGTTGTGATTGAGGCATGGGATTTTCGCGCTGGTGGCAACTTCGTTGTGGAAATGGATAGGGGCCTCGTTCAGTGCGAACGAATGATAGTTGTCATGTCGCCTCACTACTTGAGTGCGAACTACACAGTGCCCGAGTGGGCTGAGAAATTTGCGAAGGACCCGCAGGGAATACGTCGCGCCGTCATTCCCGTTGTCGTCGAACCGTGTGAACCCAGTGGACTGCTACAGCAGCTGATACGTATTGAGATCGTCGGCCTAGATCGAGACGCTGCGAAGAAAGAGCTACTCGCCCAGCTCGCGCCGGGGCGCGCGAAACCAGCGACAGAGCCACCATTTCCGGAACGCATTACACGGCATCGAACCCCGACAAAGCGCGCGACTAGTGAGACGACTCTTGAGTGGCGACCCATCGATGATTCCTTGAAAACACGTTGGCGTAGAACTGATAGAAGGGCTGGCTATGACAGTCCGACGTTGGAGCTTCACACGCTGTGCATCAATCCCACTGCGCTTGAGTCGCGCCAGCTTCGTGTGCTGCCCGAATCGTTGGCGGCCGCAGCTCGGCTAGGTGGCTTGTTCGAGCAATCCGAGGGTCTTCAAACGGCTGCTACCGAGGACTGCGCAGGAGTCCAGTCGGTCGAACATCAGGGTGGAAAAGGAATTACCGTCTATCGAGATCGGGAGATCGTGAGCTGGACGCCGTTGCCGAAGGCTTTCATGGGCGCCGTGTTCGATGAGAGTGATGTCACTAGCCGACTAGCAGCGATGCTTGGACTTCATATCAAGACCGGCCTCATTGAGTGCGATCAGATAGCTATCGGTGTATCAGTAGAGCCACTTTCGACGTTGATTGTCGGGGCGGTTGCAGAGGTCGTTCAACGAAACTCCGCACAGTTCGTTTTCGTGATGACTCCGGACGCGACTGCTCGAATCGAGCCTATAGACGCCGTATCACTCGAAGCTCTAACTAGGCACACGGATGAAGTGGCTGACGAGCTGACGGCGAAGCTCGCTCTTCGCATCGGTTCATTGCGTTAGGCGGACTCTCGTCACCTATTGAGCTGCATGCAGATTCCCCGCGTTTGGCGGGCTAGCGTTGGCACAAGGCGAGCATCGCACGCTCAGCACGTGCTCATTCGAATCAATGATCTTCGAGTTGACTGCCATTAAATGTCGTAGTGGGCCGATAGTCTCGACCGGCGGCGGCCAACTTGGTTGGCACACGATAGGAGCTGGCATTGGCTACACGGACGGTGTTCTATTCATTTCACTACATCCGCGACGTTCACCGCGTCCAGCTGGTGCGTAACATCGGCGCGATAGACGGAAGTCCCGCTCTTGGAGCGCAGGAGTGGGAGACCGTCCGGAGCAAAAGCCAACAGTCGATAGTCAACTGGATTGATAAGCAGATGGCGTATAAGCGAGCTGTGGTCGTGTTAATTGGCCGGGAGACTGCGAGCCGCGCCTGGGTCAAATACGAGATAGAGAAGGCTTGGGACAGCAAAAAGCCTCTCATCGGCGTTCACATCCACGGGCTGTCATCTATGGGGCTTGCCGATACCAAGGGTGCGGACCCATTCGACGCAGTTGTCGGCGTGACGGGCGTGCCTGTATTCGACCCCACGAAGCGCGACTATCTGGGCCGGGTCGACACCAAAGCCACGTACGCTCACCTCGCTGCTAACTTACCTAGCTGGGTGGACCAGGCGAGGGCACGCGCATAGTGGAGCCGGCGGAGTGCCCGTTCTGCAAAATCGTCGAGCGTCAAGATCCTGACGTGCGAGAGGTCTATCGCGATGAGAACGTCGTCGCCTTCTTCCCGACCAATCCGGCGGTGCTGGGCCACACACTTGTGATCCCGCGTCGCCACGTTCCGGATATCTGGAGCTTGGGCACCGAGGAGGCGGCGCAACTCTCCGCTGTGGTTCTACGACTCGCCGAGGCGGTTCGCGCCGCAGTCATCCCGGAGGGCCTCAATGTCATTCAGTCCAACGGAGCGTCCGCTACGCAGTCCGTTTCCCATCTGCACGTTCACCTCGTCCCTAGGAATGATGGTGACGCAATGGGACGTATCTGGCCACAAGAGACGGACTACTCCGAGGACCGGAAGGACGACGCGCTCAATCGGGTCAAGTTGGCCGTGTCTTCCCTACCCCCCATGGAGCCGGAGTTATCGCCGGAGGACCGACGCAAGCATCTTGACTACATCCAAGCCGTCGTGACTCGGCAGTCAGCTGCCTCAGCGTCCGCGAAGGGCTGGCTACTGCCTGTCGTCACCGCAGTTCTTGGTTTCGCGCTCACCCAGCACGTCTGGCTGCTCGCTCTGCTGGGGATGCTCCTGACTGCCGTATTCGCCTACGTCGACGCCAGTTACCTCCGCAGCGAGAAGGCGTATCGCAATCTCTACAACGTGGTCAGCCGTTCTGTACGAGCTACCCCTCGATTCACGCTCGACCCGGCGGACGCTCACGAGCCGCCACACGGCGATGCGCCTTCCTTAACGAAATGGAAGGCGCTGCGCGACAAGTATATTCCCCCGCGGGCGGTGTGGACGTCGTGGGCGATCGCGCCTTTCTACAGTGCAATGCTACTGCTTGGAATCGGAGTGGCCGTCACCGCAGCGCTCACAGCGGACAAGAATGCAGCGTCTCCTCTGCAGGGACCCGCGACGACGACGATAGTGGTTAGCACGGCGCCGGGGTTGCCGCCTGCACCTGTGTCCGCTCAACCGACGTCTCCTCCGCAAGGACCCGCATCTACCTCGACCGTGGTAAGTACGGTGCCGGAGTCGTCCGTATCTGTGCCCGCTCAACCGGCGTTGCCGCCGCCATAAGAATTGCCGAAGTCGTCTGGCCGCCTCGTACGAAATCCGTCAGCATCGTCGTCGGACCCATTCAATGCGAGGCGGGTAGAAAAAGAAACTCGGGTGTACGGCAGGCGATCGCATCCGGGGCGAAAGCGGTCGTCATAACGACTCGAAGTTACGGGTCGGTGCGGAATTCGTGGTACGGGCGCCCGTTGACGGAGTCGTTCGGGGACGTTGGCAAGGACTTATCGCACGATTTGCCGACTCGATTTCGTTCTAGGAAGCGCAGTCTTATGGCAGCCGAATCGTTGCGATGACAGAATGGCGAGCCGCGTTGCAGAATCGTTCCCAACGTTCTCGCTTGTCCTGGTGATCGAGGCGTCCGTCGAGCCCAATCGCAGTCGAGGTGCCATCAGAGAACACAAGGTCAATCGATGTCGGATAGTACTCGGTGGAGGGTTCACGAAACGGTCGGTTCTTGCGCACATAGTGCGCCGCGCCAATACCGAACTTCGACACGGTAGTGGTGGGACGCACCCACGCCTGAAATGAGTCGGGGTCAAGCGGTTTGTCGAAAGCATCGGTCTGAGTTCGTCTTCCATTATCTTCGTCGTAGTCATAGTTTGGCTCTGGATAGATGCACTCAACGAAAGCGAGGGCATGCGAAGTAAATAGCCAGGCTTGCCATGCAGTCGTTGGCGCCCAGCGAACGAGGGTATGTGACGCGGTTACTGCTTCGATGGAGCCCACGATTGACCGGACGGCAAGCATCATCGGATAAGGGGGAAGCCGAATCAGACCCCCCGCGCAATTAGACGCCCGTGTATGTTCGGCGATACTCGCCCATTCATGCTCAGATGGCGGCTCCATTGTGTGCCTCCGTTCCTTCGTATCTTTGGGCAGGTATCCTTCGCCACTGACAGAACCGTGTTTCGGGGTCAGCAACCGTGGTCAGTAGGGACTCGCGACGCTAATAGGCGACAGCTGATACGAACGCTAGAGCGGAAGAGTGGATCGACGCCCAAATCGGCAACCCGTCACATCTGATCGCCCGAGCCGAATATTCGTGGCTCGCTCGGACCGTGCTTTGAGTCGAACGCCGTAACCGCACTCGGTGTGCTCCACCAACGATTGCCCGGGTCGGTGGCTGACTGCCTAATGGCGTGGTGGTAGACGAACGCCAGTGCGTCGCTGACGCGCCGATCGTCCGAGCTTCGAAAAAGACGCCGTCGAACTTCGGGATCTTCGTCAACGATCTTGAGCACAAGAGGTCGGACGCGGTTCTCGTCGAATGCGGCCGAGCTCGGATAGAAACCCCCCCGGCCGGTTCCCTCGGCCGCGACGATTAGACAGTACGCAAAGTCGAACTGGCACAGTGTGTTTAGCAACACATCGCGGTTGGTGACCGCATCTTGTGGAGGTATCTCGTCGTCGCCGATGTCCGGCCGCATCATGGGATCGTTGGCTAGCAACTCGCGCGCCGCCGAGATCACGAAGCCGCCGCGGTCGTCTTTGGTGAGACCGGCACGGCTGGCCTCGACCAGCGCGTGCCTAATCCACGATGCGTACACCCAGTCCGGGTTCCCAGTCGCATCTTCCGCGGGCCGAAGCACCAGGGAACGCACTGTCTCCCAGACAGAGACACGGACCGCAAGGCTGCCAACGGCATAAATTCGGATGACCACCGCTAATCGCTTCTGTGTCGCGTCGTCCCCAGATCCGAGTTCACGGTAGGCGGCAAATAGCGCGTCTATCGCGTTCCGTGTCAGGTCGTCCCGCTCGAAGAACGTTGCCTGAGCACAAAAGATTGCCCACTTATCGAGCGCATTCGCGCAGTCGTCAACGCTGCTGGTGGCGTTGACGTGTCGCCGCAGTGTGCGGAGGAACTGGCGGAGCCGCACATCGTTCGTAGCTTCGATGAGAGCCACCACCGCCGCGGCGAACGTAGCGTCATCCATTTCGATCAGCAGTGGGATCTCTGCGGGGGCACCTGGTGGATGGTTACGCGACTGCTCGATGAATTCACGCATCACCGTCTCGGCGAGATCACTGGCCTCGTCGCGAATTTGCTTTGTGTAGGCCGACAGCACGTCTTGCCAGTGTGCGTTGCGGATCGGGACGTTTTGGGCGCCTTCGCGCACCAAGATGTCACCGGTGCGAAATACCGCTACCTTCTTGGCGTTTTGATCTTCGTACTCACCTTGTTTGCTGAAAGGTACTGGTAGACCGGTATTTTCAGCCCATATCACAACGATCTCGTTGTTCTCGTGATCGTGGATCTGAGAGCGAACGTGGATCTGACCTTCAATATACGGTCGGACCAGGTCGCCCAGTTTCGCGCCGTCGTAGCGTCGGCGATCTGGAATCGTCCCCGTCGGCATACAAGGGTTCCCACCGTCGTCTACGCCGATCAGGATGTAGCCGCCGGGCGGGCGGCTTGACATTGTGAGTATGTCTTTAACTAGTTTCAGCTGGTCGGCCTTAAGGTCGATGTTTACAGCCGCTTTGAAGTCCAGGTGATTCTCTTCGGTCTCGGTGAGCAGCTCGAGAAGTTTGTCGTAGTCGACTCGCCCGTCGGGAACAACGACCACGATGAGGACCCTTTCTGGGGAGTTGGTAAGCCAGATGACCGCGCGCCGAAGCCATATATGAGACCACCGAGCCGGTACACCTGCATGTTAATTGGCCAGGAGTTGCGGCCAAGGATAGATATCGGGTCGTAAAGCACTCTGAGCTGCATTTTTGCAGCGAAGATTAACAAGCCTCCGCGACACGCCGAACTCTTGTCAAAGTAGCCAGGCGTGTCCCGTCATCTTCGTTGCATCTCGACAGTGATGAGCTGTGGCTTTGGTTGCTCCATGACCGAATCCCATCTGAGACGACCACCGAATGGGGCAATTGGTACCACCAAACGTGAGACAGGTTCAGCGGAACGCTGATTAGCGGAGGGTGCGCGTAGCAGTGCTTGGGTACTTCTCCTGGGTGGCTGATTTGTTCGGGGTGCCTCAACTCCAGTCCGATGAGCTCGCCACACTGCGGGGTAAGCAGGACGTGTCGGCGACTGTTGATGCCGACCTGCTGGCAGCTGCCGACCCGGACGCCAAGGCGATCGACGTGAGCCGCTCCGAACTCATCGAGCAGGCCCTGCGCTACGAGCATCGCCGCCTCGCGCTGCAGAACTACACCACGCACACCGTGCCGGCGCTGAACGTCGACGACTACGCCGCCACGATGTATCAGGCCAACCGCGACGTGAATCTGTGATCGCACCCCGGCCGCGCTGTGGCAGGACGCCAGCCATGAGGCCTGCGCCGTCGTCCTGGCGAACACCATCCATCTGACGGCCGACACGGGCAGAGTGATCACCGGCCCCTTCCTCCCCGGTCAACGTCCAGATGCCGCGATGTCGATGGTCGTTACGATCGCCCAACCCCAAGGTGTGGTGCTGCCAGAGCTGGTGCAGCGGTTGCCATCCGCCGCTCTCGACGAGTCCATCTGCAACATCGGGGGCTGGGCGCTTTGCCACGCCACGGCGCTGATAACCGCTCTGAGCACATGGTCGGAGGTACCGAAGCGTGCATGTCCGTATGCCTACCCAGCAATCGCCCGGGCATGTCATCCTCGGCGAGTGGCACGCACATGGCTTTCGGTGACGGTGGAACTGCTGGGCGGACGCGGCGAGGAACTGTGGCCACCGCCGGGGCGGATCTTCGCGGTCGGACCGTCGCACACCTTCATGGATTTCGCCGACGCCATCAACGACGCGTTCGCCCGGTGGGACAGGTCGCACCTGTCGGTCTTCACGCTTGCCGATGGGCGCGTGGTCACCGACGAGGAGACGGGCGCGGAGATGACCGAATGGGCCAACGGCCCCATCACAGAGCCGGTGGACATCGAGGTAGCTAAAGTCGCTCGGCATCTTGCCCCCGGGGACGAGTTCAAATACACCTTCGACTTGGGTGACCAGTGGGTGCACCGCTGCGTGATCGGCGACGAGAAGGTCGATCCGATGGAGATTCTCGGCACCACAGCACGGAAACCGTTGCCCTACTGGGGATGGGGCAGTATCCCGGACCAGTACGGGCGCCGATGGGCCGATGACGTGGGTGAAGGCCCGGTTCCGGGGCGACCCGCTGCGCGCGATCCGATGCTCTCGCACGTCTGGCCCGACCTGGTGCAGGTACCCGCGCTGGACCTAGCGGAGCTGCGCGCGGCTATCGCAACCCGAGATGCAGTCCGCTTCCTGACGGCGGTACGGGGATGTGACATCGATGACGTCCTCCAACAGGTGGGCGCCGGTCTCCCGATGGCGCTCGAACAGCGGCCGGATGAGGCCATGCCGGTCACGCTGTCGATCATCAACCGGCTTTCCTCGCGCGCCGGCCTCGGCGACGACGTGCTGGCCGAGGACCTCCTCGCTCGTCTGCGTGGTGAACCGCTCTCAGGGCGGGTGATTCCAGTCGATCTCGACATGCTCGGTGCGGTTCTTGAAGGAGATCCGGCAATGTCGAGCGGTGGTTATCTCGACCTGAACACCGGTGAGGTGATCGACGTCAACAGCACCGACCCGATGATGGTGGGGGAGGACGCTGCCGTGGACGTCGAGAAGGAGCCCGAGCGGTGGCTCGCCTTCGACTGCGTCGGGTCCCGGAACGGCTGGAACGACATGGCCGAGTTCGCTGCCCGGCAGCGCGATCCGGCATTGCGCCAGCGCCTCGAGCATGCCATTGAGGGCAGAGGTGCGTTCAGAAGATTCCGTGACCTGGTTCAGCAGGAGGGGCTCGCTGATCCATGGCACGCCTTCTCCAACGACCGACAACTGGGTCGCGCGCGCGCATTTCTGGCAGACGTCGGCATCCGCGTGGGCTGAGAGCTGCGCGTGCCCCGTTGGGTGCGTTCGGGCCGGCTGCGGCCGGTAGCGGAGCAGCACCACAAAGGATTTCGGAAAGGGAACGATCCCGACGAGCTGCAGCTCGCGCCGCTGGTCGACCCGACGAACAGCGCCTGCCCGCCGCCCAGTGGCGCCGCCGAAGAGCACCAGTGGCCGGCCCGATTACTGCTTGGGCGCGGCGACCTCCGTGGTCAGGTCGTCACCGATGCGGGTGGCCGACCGAAGATCTGGGCATCCACGCTGTCGAGCAAATCGGCGCAGTTGTTGTCCAAATCGGGGTCGACGACGTACCCAGTCGAGGCCGTTGCTCGACGCACGCGACGAAATCATCGGTGACATGTGCCGGCGGCCGAAGCCTGCGGAGGAATCTCAGGGCCTGGCGCCTATGGCATACACAGTGATCTCGAAAGGGCCCTGCTGCTTGTCGAGGATGTAGATCGCCACCTGATCGATGGTGGACGGGTCCAGGGTCTGCGGCGCGTCAGGTGCGGGATCGAGGCGCATGCCGACCGGCTCGAAGTCCTCGACAGGCAGTTCGTAGGTCTGCTCGACGTTGGCCTCGGTGGCGAAACGCTGGATATAGGACCACGGCTGCCCTCCGATACCGACCTTCAACAGGTAGGTCTTACCGTCGCCCCGAGCGCGCACGCTCAGCGACTGCGCGCCGGTTGCTCGTTGCCCGATCTCGGGATTCTCTGGGCTGCGGGCCGAGGCGAACCCGCCGTTGTTCTCCAGCGAGATGGTGCCGGAGAAGACCAGGCCACCGTCGCCGAAGGCGACCCGCGAGGTCGACCTGCCACCCATGACGGGGTCGTTGACCGTCGTCCAGCCGGCGACCGCGCCGGCATCGTCGAGGTCGACGAGTGCCGTGGCAGAACCGGCGTCGGTGGTCTGGTCCTCGTCGGGGGAGGATTCGGGACTTCCGCACGACGCCAACAGAAGTGCCGAGCACGCGACCACGATCCCGGCCAGTCGCAACGCCCTCAACATCCATCCGGATCGGCAGCCGCCTCGCGGCTTCGCATCGGCATCCCGTCGATGACGGTGTAGACGGTTTGAAGATCGGGGACCTCGTTGATGCGCAGCTTCTCGCCGCCGTCCTTTCCGATCAGCACCACGGCGAAGTCGTCCGCAGCGATCGCGTACTCGTCCGCCAGGCGGCGTGATTCGCCGGCGTCGACGACGTGCCCATCGAGGGTGCTGGTGCCCTCGGCCACCATCAGGCCGAGCACCATGTCGCGGTCGACGAACGCACACCGGCTGGTCTCGATGCGGCCCAGCGTTTCCACGACTCGGGGGTCGCTGTCGGTGGGCGCGAAGACCAGCAGGGGACGCTGTGCCCAGCGATAGTCACTGAGTTCGGCAGCCGCGGCAGACGCGGCCCCAAGCCCGGCACTTGCCATCAAGCCCGTCAGGACCAGCGCCAACCGCGCGAAACTGCGCCTCATCGTCATGGTGCTTCTCAACGGTACCGACTCATGCCCGGTTGTCAGGGGCAGCCGTCACGCAGTGGTCACACTTTCTCGGCCTCGAGGAGGTCGTGAGGCACCACCGAGAAGGTCCGGCCGGTAGGCCGCAGGCCCACGTCGGTCAGCAGAGCGGACAGTTCGGCCCGCGAGCGCAGGCGCCCGCCGTCGCGCTGGGTCAGCGTGTGGAGATCGAGCAGCGGTGAATACGGGTTCGGACGATGACGCGGCTGCAGGTACTCGATCACCACCAGCTTGCTGCCCGAGGGCATGCTCGCCGCCACCGCGCCGAGGATCTTGCGGCAGCGCTCGTCGTCCCAGTCGTGCAGGACGTCCTTGATCGTGTAGACGTCGGCGGTGACGTCGATGACGCCGAAGATGTCGCCGTCGACCACATCGATACGGTCCGCCACGCCACGGTCGGCCAGGAACGGTCGCGCCACGGCGGTCATCGCCGCGCTGTCGACCAGCACCCCGCGTAGGTGCGCGGTCTCGCGCACGACCGCCGACAGCAGCGTGCCGATGCCGCCGGCCACGTCACACACCACAGCACCGTCGGGCCACGGATACACCCGCGCGATGGCGCGGGCACTGATCTCGGTGGCCTGCCGCATCGTCGACGCGAAGACGTGCTCCTCCTCCGGGTGCGCGGCGTACCACTCCCACACCGACATGCCGTGCACGATCTCGAACGCACTGCGGCCGGTGCGCACGCTCTCAGCCAGGCCGCCCCAGGCGTCCATCGTCGACCGCATTCCCTTGTACCGCATCCACGCCCGCAGCGACGCCGGATGGTCGCTGCGCAGCACGGCGCCCATCCGGGTCAGCTTCACCGCTCCGGTCCGACGGTTCATCGTGCACAGCCCGCCGGCGACGGCGCCGCGCAGCAGGCGCAGGGTGGTGTCTTCGTCGCAGTCGACACGGGCGGCGACCTGCGCGGCTGTCATCGGTCCGGCGGCCAGTACGTCGGCGATTCCGAGCTCGGCGATGGCCGCGGCGACCTGGACCCCACCGACTCCTTCGCCGACGTCGAGCATGGCGATCTGTGGCGGCACCATGCGGTCGGCGAGCTGCTTGAGTCTGCGGCGCAGCGCCAGCGTGGCCAGCACCACGGGGATCGGGGTCGAGGGCATTGGTGCAGGCTAGCCGGTAGCTCGCCGGGAACCCCGGCGGTAGGGTGCACTCGCGCGGAACGTCATTGCAGGCGGATCGGTGAGGTGTCGTGAAGAAGCGTTTCGAGGAACTGGATTGGGCGGACACCCCGATGGGGGTCATCAGCCTGCGCCGACGGATCGAGCCGTCGCTGAATGTCGATGTGTACGAGGTCAAACTCGGCGACGAGTTCCTGATGTCGAGTCTGTTCACCGTGGCCGAGGTGGAGCTGGCGCGTCTGGGTCTGGCCGCCGCCGTCGATGACGAACTGGATGTCGTCGTCGGCGGACTGGGGCTCGGCTGTACCGCGCACGCCGCACTCGGCGATTCGCGTGTGCGTTCGCTGCTGGTTGTCGAGGCACTCGGCGAGGTCATCGACTGGCATCAGCGAACGCTCCTTCCCGAGAGCGCCGAGCTGGTGTCCGATCCTCGGCTCCGCCTGCAGCAGGGCGACTTCTTCGCCATGGCCGACAGCGTCGGCGGGTTCGACCCCGAGGACCCGGGCCGCCGCTTCCACGCCGTCCTGCTCGACATCGACCACACGCCGCGACACGTGCTGCACCCCAGCCACCGCGCGTTTTACACGCCCGCCGGACTGCGAAAGCTCGCTGCGAGACTGTATCCGGGCGGGGTCTTCGCGTTGTGGTCCGACGATCCTCCCGACGCCGAATTCGAGGCGGTCCTCGCCGAGGTCTTCGACAGCCCCCAAGCATTCGTGGTCCGCTTCGCCAACCCGCTGACCGGCGGGGACTCGACCAACACGGTGTACGTCGCTACGACGCCGGCGTCACGTCCAGACCGGAGCCCTTGATCGCCGCCTTGGCCCGATTCTCGGCCCGAACCGCCTTCTTCCCGCGTACGTACCCGGTCGCCGAGATCGACGCCGCCAGCAGCGCGTTCTCGCCCTTGACGAACGGATGGAATCCGACGCCGGCACCGCCACGGCCCTTCACCGGGATGTCGGCGAGATCGGTGACCTTCCAACTCTTTTCGGCCAGCGACAGGATGGCCTCGCCGTTGGCGCACGAGACCGGCAACGCGGCGATCACCTCATCGTCGTCACCCGAGAGCTTCACTCCCGCCACGCCGTTACCGGCCACGCCCTGCGGGTTCACCGCGGCGGGGTCGATGCGCAGGATCTTGCCGCGCCGGGTCACCATTGCCAGGTGGGAGCCCTCCGGCAGTACCCCGGAACACAGCAGCCCGGTGATGTCGGGCGCGACCGGGATGTCACGGATCTTGTACGGCAGGCCGCCGCCGGTGGTGAACTTCACCCGGCCGTCGGTCCACACTGCCCACCCCAGCCCGGAGGTCAGCAGCTCACCGTGGCGGTCGGAGAACACGCCCCGGTCGTCGAGTCGCCAGGAGGCGTTGACCTTGCGCTCGCGGGCACCGTCATCGGACGCGCCCGCGGTCACCGGGGTGGCGTCGAAATCGAGCACGGTACGGCGGTCGAACTCGGGACCCTTGAACAGCTTCGCGGTCTCCACCAGTTCCTTGTCGATCACCGCTTTGCGCGCGTCCGGGTTCGCCACCAGCTCGGTGAGCTCGGTGAACTCGGCATCGAGCCGCTCGGCCTCTTTCTGCAGCTCGATGACGTCGAGCTTGGTCAGGCGGCGCAACTGCAGCGCCAGTACGTAGTCGGCCTGCACCGCGTCGATATCGAACCGATCCTGCAGACCCTGGCGGGCCTCGTCGACGGTGTCGGAGCCGCGGATCACCGCGACTGCGGCGTCGATGTCGAGGTGAATGGTCATCAGGCCGCTCACCAGATGCCGGCGGGCGGTGACCTTTTCCAGCCGGTACTCGCTGCGGTGCAGCACCACCGAATCGCGCAACGACAGGAACGCTCGGATCAGCTCGCGCACCGACCACCAGCGCGGCACCCGGTTCTCGTCGAGTGCGACGAGGCTGGCGGCGAACGTCGACTCCAGCGGGGTCAACGCCAGCAGCTGGTCGCGGATCTGCTCCGCGCTGTGGCCCCGCTTGGCGGTGACGACGATCCGCAGCCCGTTGCGGCGGTCGGTGAGGTCGGACATGTCGGCCACGCCGGGCAGCTCCCCGGACTCCACCAACGCCCGGATCCGTTCCTGCACAGTGTTGCTCGCCACCCCGGGCGGCAGCTCGGTGATGACCACGTTCTTCCCGTCCACCGACAGCGTGCCGCGCACGGTGAACTGGCCGCGGCCGGTGGTGAGGTACTCGCGCAGCCCGGCGGTTCCGACCACGGACGCGCCGCAACCCCAGTCCGGGCCGGGGATGAGCTTGGCCAGGCGGTCGTCGGTCATGTTCGGCGTCTTCAGCAGCGCGCGGCAGGCGGCCATGATCTCGCGCGGATTGTGGGCGGGCACCTTGGTGGCCCACCCTTCGGCGATGCCGACGGCGCCGTTGCACAGCAGCACCGGCCACTGCGCCGGCAGCACCGTGGGCTCGGTCCATTCACCGTCGAAGGTGTCGGCCATGGGCACCGCGTGGCTGTCGAGTTCGGCGGTCAGGGCTGCCCCGGGTGCGGACAACCGCATCTCGGTGTACCGGTCGGCGGCGGGAATGTCACCTTGGATGCGGGGGAACGCACCTTGTCCGTCAATGACTTTCACGCGCTGGAAATCGGCGGCCAACAGTGCCGCCGCGCCGTACATCGAGGCGCCGCCGTGGGGGTGCAGGTTCCCGGTGACCGCGGAGCAAATCTTCGACGACTTCTGCGGCTTGTTGCCGGGCAGCAGTTTCGACTCGTGCATCTGGTAGAGCAGACGGCGCTGACCGGGCTTGAGACCGTCGTACGCCGACGGGATCGCGCGGTCGCTGACGCTGTACAGCGCGAACGTCAGTTGATAGTGGTTCCAGTAGTCGTCGGCGCTCTGGTCGAGGATCAGGTCCGGATTCTGGTCGGGCACATCCAGGGTGGCGGTCATCGTGAATACCTACGTCCTAGTCGAGATCGAGCGCGGCGGTGTCGACACGGGCGGCGACATCGGCCATCCACGTGCGTCGGCCCTCGGGCGGTCCACCGAACAACGTGTGATGCAGCTTTTTCTCGCCGTCGTCGGGAAGCACCCGAATCACCGTGCGGCGCTGCGGATCCAGCACGGTGTTCCAGAAGTCGTCGGCGTCCATCTCGCCCAGACCCTTGTTGCGCTGCACCTCGACCCGACCCTTGGAGGTGGCCTTCATCTTGGCCACCGCCGCATCGCGCTCGGACTCGTCCTGGCAGTAGATCCGCTCGGTGGCGGTCTTGACCACGAACAGCGGCGGCAGCGTCACGTAGACCATCCCGGCCTCGACGAGCGGCCGGTAGAAGTCCAGGAACATCGAGATCAGGCTGGAGTTGATGTTGCCGCCGTCGGGGTCGGCGTCGGAGGCGAACAGGATCCGGTCATACCGGCACAGCTCCGGATCGCAGTTGTCGCGCACGCCGCAGCCCAGAATGCGTTCGATCGAATCGAATTCGTCCTTGGCCCGGGCCTTGGTCAGCGCGAACCCGTACACGTTGGGCGGCTTGCCTTTCAACGGGAACGCGGCCTGGAAGGTGGCGTCCCGGGCAGCCTTGATGGTGCCCAGTGCCGAGTCGCCCTCGCACAGGAACAGTTCCGCGCCCGATCCGCGGCCGGTCTCGCGGCTGGGCAGCAGCTTGGGCGGCAGCGACAGGTTCGTGCCCAGCCCCTTGGCCTTCGACGCGGCGCGGGAGCGCGCCTTGGCCCCTTCCGCGCTGCGCCGTGCCCGGGCGGATTCCAGCGCCAGCTTGGTCCACAGCGAGACGGTGTCACCGTTGGCGGGGTTGGCCGCCCAGATGGTGACGCTTCGCGCCACGTCGGGCGCCATCGCCACGTTCAGCGACCGCGAGGACACCGCGGTCTTGGCCTGGGAGTCCCACGAGACATCCGGGGCGCGGGTGTCCACGGCCAGCGCGGTGACGACGGCGAAATCCTGTGGCTCCGGGCCCTCTTCGCCCTTGGCCAGACCCAGGTCGCGCATCCGGGACGCACGATCGGCCAGCGCTTCGGACAGGCCCTTCATCGCGGCTGTCAGATGGGAACCCCCGCCGGGCGTGCGCACGGTGTTGCAGAACGCGGCCACCGTCGCCGGCTCGGCCGGGCCCGCGGTCAGCGACCAGCGGAACGGGGTCGGGCCGCGCCCGGTGGTGTACTCGCCGTGCCCTTCCACGTCGGCGCGCACGCCGGGCGGGGGAGTGCCGGCCGCGGTGCACATCAGGTCCAGCAGCGTGTCGGTGCCCCACGGGCCGTCGAACGGCTCCAGCAGTGCCGGCGCCACTTCGTCGCCGGGCCAGCCTTCGTCGACCACGACCAGGTGCACGCCGGGGGACATCCGCGCCGCCGCATGGGCCCGCAGCAGCACCTCGCCGATGTCGATGCTGTTGTCCGGGACCACCGCCGGGTCGAACAGGATGCGGACGGTGGTGCCGTGCAGATCGGGTTTGCGGTTGCCGGTGCCGCGCAGCTTCTGGGTGTCGTTGCGGGTGAACGGGGCGTCCGGGTCAAATTCTTTGCCCTCGAACGTCCCGGGATAGCCGCGGCTGAAGCATTGCAGGTAGGTCTTGCCGGCGCGGCGCACCGTGACGTCGGTGCGCGCGGAGATGAACACCGCCGCTGCAGCGCCGATTCCGTTGAGGCCGGCCCCGGTGCTGGCCGCGTCGGTGTGGGCGTCGAACTTGCCGCCGGCGCGTGCGGTCCCGAGGGTTTTGACGATGCCGTTCTTCCCGGTCGCCGGATCGGTGTCGACGGGCAGACCGCGGCCGTCGTCGGCGACGCTCACCGAGCCATCGGGGTGCAGGGTGATGGTCACCGTCGAGCCGCCGTGAGCGGGGACGGCGACTTCTTCGATCGCGTTGTCGATCAGCTCGCGCAGCGCGGTATTGAGCACGTCGAGCCCCAGGTTCACCGCCGGCCGCAGGCGGGTGTGCTGGACATCATCGAGCTCGGTGATGTCGGCGGCGGTGTAACTCACTGCTGGTCCTTTTGTGTCGATACCGAGAAGGGGCCGCAGGAATCGTAGACGCCAACAGTGACATCTCCCGGCGACGCGCTGTTGGCGCTGGTCACGATGCCGACACGATGCGAGTGAACCGCCGATTGTGCGGTACCGGCGGCGGCTTGACAGCGAGTACAGCTGTCGGGCCCATCCCCCGAAGCAGTCGCGAACGGCGGTTCACATCACGAAAGCCGTGCGCTAGCGTCGCAGACAGTACTCGCGACATCGAGATGGGATTCGCTGCATGACCGTCACCGGGGAACGTCCAGAAATCCTGCTCGCGGACGTCGATTTCAACCGGCGCGCCCATCCGGACAAGCCGTGGCGGCCGATCCCACCGGGCCGCGATCACTTCGCCGCGCAGTGGCGGCACATGCGCGAGTTCATGTTCGGCCCCTGGATCGACGTTGACAAAGAAGTCGAACCGAACGACCTCACCCGCCTGCGCGACGACTACTTCTGGCAGGCCGACGAGCACATGATCGGTGCGGTCGACGCGTTCGAACGCCTCGGCCACGAACGGGGCCGTGCACTGTTCGAGCAGGCGTTGACTCAGGGCATCGACACGCTCGACGATCCGCCGCAAGAGTTCATCGAGCTCTTCGCCCATCTGGATCAGCTGCCGGACCAGTTCGATCTGGTCGCCGCCGAACGCGGCCGGATGCTGGCGATGTCGGCCACCAAGGCCGCCACCACGATCATCCAGGGATGGGCGTTCTACGAGACCGCGATGACCGGCGACATCTCGGCGGCCACCGGTGCCACTGGGCGCTTCGCCGACGACGGCCCGCGCCGCTTCATCGAGACGGCCCGGGTGTTCGCGGAGTTCACGCTGCCCGACATCTTCAACCGGCAGTCCGACGCGTTCCAGGACGTGGTGCGGGTGCGGTTGATGCACGCGATCGTCAGCCGCGGGTTACGACGCAAGTGGGGCGACGCCCTCTATCTCAAATTCGGCGAACCCATTCCGGTGACGTCGCTACTCGGGTTCGGCAGCGGCATGCTGCTCGGGCGCCTGGTCGACCACGCGTTCGGGCGCAGACTGACCCGAGAGCAGCTGGAGGATCTCGCTGAATACTCGTCCTACTCGGGCCGCTTGTGGGGTGCGCCCGAGCAGCTCCATTCCGCGGACGGCGTGGAGTTGATCAAGTCGCTGAACTACGTCCTGGCCAGAGGCGGCAACCCGTCCCCGTGGCGGGCCGAACTGGTCGACGCCATCGCCGGACCCGCGCATATCGAGACTCTGACCGAGACCCAGCCCGACTGGGTCAAGAAATTCGTGGCGCGCTACGCCAACCAGATCACCGCGACTATCGCGCTGGCCCCGGCCGGCGTCGTGTTCGGCTACCGACAGATCGAGGCGATGGTCGAGGGGACGCTCTTCGAACCGCTGGGCTACAACTTCGAGCGCCGGGTGCAGATCTTCAAGAACTTGACCCGCCTCAACGTCGGGGTCGCGATGATCACCGACAGGCTGCCGTTCTCCAATCCCCTCCGGGAGCGCAGCAAGCGGACCGGGGCGGCCGCGCGCGCCCGGATCGCGATGCTGACCAAGATCGCGCAGGGACGGCAGATCCCGCTGACGTTCACCCATCACGACCGGTCGACGTCGGGTGAGGGCTTTACCGGCTGAGACGGGCTGAGGCCGGTTAGATCCGGCCGCCGGGGAACATCGTCTTGACGGCCTGGGTCAAGTTCGCGCGCGCCGCGGCCTCACCCGTCGGGTCCAGCGAGCTGATCGCCATCACGTAGCGGCGTTCGGGACCGATCACACCGGTGGACACATGCAGCTGGTTGGCGCCGTTCCAGCAGCAGAACCAGCCCTGCTTGACCGCCACCGGCTCGGCGTAGAGGCCGTCGGGGATACCGAAGCGCTGCGGGTAGCCGTCGGTTCCCGTCGGCGTGGACTGCGCCAGGTTGCCGATGATGACGTCAGCCTGTTCGGGCGGCAGCCCACCGGAGCCGTTCAACAGCATGTCGTAGTAGCGGACCAGGTCGTTGGCGGTGCTCTGGGTGACATCCCACTTCCCGTTGTAGGGCGCGGTGGTGCCGCCCAACCCGTACCGGGACGTGACACGTTCGATGACGGCGCTACCGCCGCTGCGGTCCCAGAACATCTGCGCCGCGCTGTCATCGGACGAGCGCAGCATGACGTCGAGCGTCTGCCGGTCGCCGGGGGAGAGCTGCGTCTCGCCTTGCGACTCCCGCAGCAGCAGATCGTCGGCGATGAACAGCTTCACCACCGACGCGATCGGGAACGCCGTGTTGCCTCCGTGAGAGACGCGCTGTCCGGTGGTGCGGTCCAGCACCACCACCTCGATGTCGGCCCCCGAGGCGGCGGCGTCGGCCGTGGCCTGCTGGACGCGGGCGTCGAGCCCGGCGAACCCCGGCGGGGCCGCCGCGACCTGGGCTGGGGAGCCGTTGATCAGCAATGCCGCACCGGCCAGCGCCAATCCTGTCATCGCCCGCTTCGCCAGCCGCCGCATGTGTTCCTCCGTCAAGGCCTGATCAGACAGGTGAGACAACGCTGTACCCCTGGTTAACCCACCCTAATCTCGGGCCGGGCCCGAGTGCCTCCGATGGCCCGCACGGGTGGACATCGACGGGGCCACTTCGTAGCCTGTCCGAGGCAACATCGCCGGGCCGAGTGTCGGTCTCTGCAGAGAAGGATCGTGACCATCCGAATGACCGCCCTGCGCCACACACTGCGGCGAACTGCGTGCGGAGCGGCGGCTGCCTCGCTGGTGCTGGCCCTGTCGATCGCCGACGTGCGGGCGGACCCGGCGGCCGACGCGTTGGCCCGGCTCGACGAGTTGTCCCAGGCGGCGGTGCAGAGTCGCGAGGCCGTCACCGCGGCACAGCGCGACGCAGAGGCCAAGCTGGCCGAGCAGTCCGCGGCCGAAGACCGCCACAGCGCCGACCTGGACGCGCTCGCGGCCGCGAACGCCCAACTCGAGCCCTACCAAGCCGCGGTCAACCGGGTGGCGGCGACGCACTACATGAGTGGACGCACCGGCCAGGTCGCGGCGGTACTGACCGCAGCGTCCCCGCAACAGCTGATCGATCAGCTGTCGCTGCAGCGGACGATGGCCGAGTACATGGCCGAGCAGATGGCCGCGTTCCGGGCCGGACGTGAACACGCCGCCGAGGCGGCCCGTGCGTCGGAGGCGTCGGCCGTCGCGGCCCGCGCCGCCGCCGAGCAGGCGTCCGCAGTGCGCGCCGAACTGCAGGCCAAGTGGGGTGACCTGCAGCGCCAGATCCTCGCCGCGGAGGCGCAGTACGCCGCGTTGACTCCGAATCAGCAGGCCGTCGTCGACAACGCCGCCGCGACGCTGCCGCCGGTGCCGGCCGCACCCGGCCCGGCCGCCCCGCCGCCGGCCGCGATGCCCGCCCCGCCGCCGGCGGCCGCACCGGCAGACCTGCCGGAGGTCCTGCCCGTCGGCGTCGCGCGGGAGGCCGGCCTGCAGCCGAACACCGTTCTCGCCGCCCGCGCCATCAGCGCGCGGTTCCCGCAGATCGCCAGCATCGACGGGGTCCGGCCGGACTCCAAGCCGTGGCATCCGAGCGGACTCGCGATCGACATCATGATCCCCAACCACAGCAGCCCCGCGGGCATCGCACTGGGCAACGAGATTCTCGCGTTCGCGATGGCCAACGCGGGTCGGTTCGGGCTACAGGACGTGATCTGGCGTGGCACCTACTACACGCCGGCCGGTCCGCAGTCGACGGGTTACGGTCACTTCGACCACGTCCACATCACCACCCTGCCGCGGGGCTGACCCTCACGGGTGCAGATTCCACTGGCCGCAATCCTGGGCCAGGACATCGTTGACGTCGACGCGGATACCGCCGACCACCGGTCCCGGATTCGACGCGGTGTCGATGATGCGCTGGTAGAGCACCGCCGCGGGGTAGATCTGCCCCTGCGACCAGGACCGGGTCTGCCACGCCCATACCTTGCCGGGCGTGCGGGAACGCCCGATGACCCCGTCGGCCGCAGCCCACTGGCAGGTCCTGATGCCGCCGTAGACGCCGGTGCGCTGCGCGCCGAGTACCGAGTTGATGCCGCGAAACCACGGCAGCGCCAGGGTGTTCCAGGCGTGGCGGTCGATGTCGTCGTCGACGCTGAAATAGATCGGTGCGTTGCGGGCACCGCCGGCAGCGGTGTGCAGGCGCCACGCGGTGCGCGCGTCGGCGACGCCGCCGGCAAGACCCCGGGTGAAGTCCGACGGGGCGGTGCCGCCGGGCTTTCCGTACTGGTAGTTGCTGACGATGACCAGACCGGCGGCGGCCAGTGACTGGGCGTACGGCAGCGTGATGGGCTTGGCGCCGAAGTTCGACCCGGGGCGCGACGTCGAGACGTAGTTGATTACCCCGGCGTGTCCTGCGGCCTTGATGTCCTGCGCCGGGATCTGCTTCATCGCGAAGTCGATCAGAGTCGGGGCGGCGGCCGAGGCGGTCGGTGCGCCGGCGGCTGCGGCACCGACCCCGGCCATCGCCGACAGGGCGGCCGCATAGCGCAGCGCATCACGCCGGGAAATGGGGCGCGAGCAGCGGCCGCTGATGGTCCACGGTGTCTCCCGCACCGCGGGATGTTAACAACGTGACAGCTGTTAACAGCGGAGCCGCGCCGTGGGGCGTCAAATACCGGTCAGCTCGCGGCCGTCGGCCTGCCAGGCGCGCATGCCGCCGCGCAGATCCACGATGTCGGTGTACCCGAGCTCGCGCAGCGCCGTCGCCGCGGTCGCGCTCATCGGCCCGGACCGGCAGTAGATGGCCAACGGGGTGTCCCGATCGGCGGGCAGCCGACCGGCCTGTGCGGCGATCTGGTCGAACGGGATCGACAGGTCCGTGCCGGGGATATCGCCTTCGAACGGAACGTGCACGTTGACCGTCACACTGCCCGGCTCGGCGACCGCCGCGGCGAACTCGTCGGGACTGACGAGTCGCACCGAACTCGCTTCGGCCGCCTGCGACGTCGCGGCCGGGGCGGGTCCGTCGGACGCACACCCGCTCAATGCCAGCAGCGCCACCAACGTCCCCGCCGCGGCACGTACCCGCGGCGCCGATCCTCGCATGACGACGAATCTACCCCCGGGAAGTCACACATCCGTCCCCGCTTCCGCCGGCCGACGCCGGGACGTGGCCAGCTAGATTACGAGCGTGCCGCAGCCCGAAGCCGAGAGTTGATCTGTGCCCGCCGAGGTTGCCATTCACTTCTTCCTTCAGCTCGCCGTCATCCTGGCGGCATGCCGGCTGGCGGGGCTGATCGCCCAGCGTCTGGGCCAACCACAGGTCATCGGCGAGATGATCGCCGGGGTCGTGCTCGGCCCGTCACTGCTCGGGCGCGTCGCGCCGGAGCTCCAGGACACCCTGTTTCCTCCAGGCGTGCAGAACAGCATCCTTTACACCACGGCCCAGGTCGGCCTGGTGCTCTACATGTTCGTCATCGGGCTCAACTTCAACGTCGACCACGTCAAGCAGCGCGGCGGAACCGCGGTCGCGGTGTCCGCCGCCGGCACCCTGGCACCGCTCGCGCTCGGCGCGGTCGTCGCCGTCCCACTGCTGCACGCCGACGGGTTCTTCGGACCCGATGTCAGCCTCGGCATGGCGATGATGTTCCTGGGCGCGGCCGTCGCGATCACCGCCTTCCCCATGCTCGCGCGGATCATCTTCGAAAAGGGCTTGGCCGGAACCACTTTGGGCACCCTGGCGCTGGCCTGCGGGGCGGTGTCGGACGCGGTGTCCTGGTGCATCCTGGCGGTCGTGCTCGCGGTCCACCAGGGCAGCCCCGGGCTGGCGGTCACGGCCATCGTCGGCGGACTCGTCTACACCGTGCTGGTGCTGACGCTGGGTCGGCGCGGCCTGGGTGCCCTCGCCCGCACCGCGGAGCGCCGCCAGACCCTGTCGGCACCGACGCTGAGCACCGTGCTGATCGCGTTGACGGCCTGCGCGTGGTTCACCGACGCGATCGGGATCTATGCGATCTTCGGCGCCTTCATCCTCGGCGTGGCCGTACCGCCCGGGTTCCTCGGAGAGCGGCTCACCGCGACCCTCGAGCCGCTGACCACCACGCTGCTGCTGCCGCTGTTCTTCGTGTACTCGGGCCTCAACACCGAGATCGGTCTGGTCAACACCCCGGCGCTGTGGGCCCTCACGCTGGGCCTGCTCGTCGTCGCCACCGCCGGCAAGGGTGTGGCGTGTGCCGTTGCCGCACGGCTGAGCAGAGTGCCGGCGCGGGAATCCGTGGCGTTGGGATCGTTGATGAATGCCCGCGGATTGATCGAATTGATTCTTCTGAATATCGGGCTGGAGGCCGGAATTATCACGCCCACGCTGTTCACCATTTTGGTGCTGGTCGCCATTGTCACCACCTTGATGGCGTCGCCGATATTCGAATGGGTCTACGGCCGGCAGCGGGCTACGGCCGACCGGGGGTGAAAGGTTTCAGCGCACCCGCGCGACGCCCGGTTTCGGCGTTGGCAGCATTGGCGCCGCTGTAACGTTGCCAAGGCGCAGGCATATCGTCAGCCGGTCTGGAAAAGGGGAAACGCGTGGACGTGCGAGCTCAACTCTCGCAAATGGACGCCGGGACACGCGAAGCGTTGGCGCGCAAGATCAGAAGCCAGCTCTCGGGAAGCGAGTCTCCCGCAGCTGAGAACGACGTCGTCATCGTCGGTGGCGGCGTGGCCGCGCTGACGCTCGCGCTGGAGATCCGAGGCCAGCGGCCCGCGGCACGGATCCTGCTCATCGAGCCGCACGCGCATCCCGTCCCCGAGATCACCCACACCGTGGGCGAATCCACCGTCGAGGTGTCGGCGCACTATCTGCGTGACCGGCTCGGATTAGGCGAGCACCTCAACACGTCACACATTCGTAAGATGGGCCTGCGGATGTTCCTCTCACACAATGGAAACACCGACATTTCGCAACGCATGGAAGTCGGAAGTTCTGCTTTTGTCCCGCAGGTGACGTACCAAATCGACCGCGGCCGTCTGGAGAATGAACTGCATCGCCGGTGCATTTCCCACGGTGTGACCATCAGGCAGGGCCGTGTGCGTTCGGTCGAATTCGGTGCCGACCGGAATCCGCACAGAATCGCGTACCAACACGGTGAGGCGACCGCTGAGACGACCGCCACCTGGGTGGTCGACGCGTCCGGCCGCAACCGGATGCTGCCGCGGCAACTGGAGCTGAAGCGGACCAACGCGCACCACTGCAACGCCGTATGGTTACGCGTCGCCACCGAGATCGACATCGGGACGTGGAGTGCCGACGCGACGTGGCAAGGCCGGCTGGTCGAGGGTGACCGGGCGCTGTCGACCAACCACCTGATGGGTGAGGGCTACTGGGTCTGGCTGATCCGGCTCGGGTCCGGCGCCACGAGTGTCGGCATCGTCGCCGACCCCGCGTTCCACTCCTTCGACGACTTCAACACCCTGGACAAGGCCAGAGCGTGGTTGCGCGCGCACGAGCCGCAGTGCGCGGACGTGCTGGCCGAGGCCGAGCACCTCATCAAAGACTTCCGCGTGATGAAGAAGTACAGCCACGGAGTGACACAGATCTTCGACGGCCGAGCGCGCTGGTGCCTGACCGGGGACGCCGGGGTGTTCCTGGACCCGCTGTACTCGTCGGGGCTCGACCTGGTCGCGATCGGCAACGGTCTGATCACCGACATGGTCATCCGCGACCTCGACGGGGAGGACATCCTCGCGCGCGCCCAGATCAGCGACACCCTGTTCCGCTCCCTGACCGACATGTGGCTGGCGATCTACCAGGATCAATACCGGTTGATGGGGAGGCCGACCGTGATGGCGGCCAAAGTGGTGTGGGACATCGCGTTCTACTGGGGCTTCATCGGATTGCTCTACATGAACGACCGGTTCGCGCGCGTCGCCGACGACCACGAGTTCGTTCCCCACCTGGACGGGCTCATCGCGTTGAGCAACCGGGTACAGCGCTTCTTCAGAGAATGGGCTGCCGTCGACGCCGGCGCCGCGCCGGTGCCCTGCTTCTTCGACCTCTATGTGCCGCTGAACTTCATGGAGCCCCTGCACCGGGCGATGATGGCGCCCACCGCCGACTTCACCGGGCAGTTCCACACCAATGCCCGCCTGCTCAAGCAACTGGCAGGACAACTCGTCGAGACCGTCCTGGCCGACAAGGCCGCCATGTTCGACGATGACGGCGTTATGCAGCAGGTGCAGGCCTGGCAGCGGGACCCGCTGCTGCGGGAACTGCGCTCGGTCTACCGGCAGGACCAGCCGGCGAACCCGCTCAGCAGCAGCTGGATCGTCACGGCCGCGCCGGCACTCCAGACCCGGTGACCTGCGCCGTCGGAATGCCTGCGCGGCCCGGCGACTGCCACTTGCCTGGGTATCCGTAACGAAGCACTGACAAGTGGCCGGAAGTACGAAGCCAGAAGGAATGACCATGCGCACAGACGACAGCACCCGTGAGCCGCTGGCCATCGTCGGGATCGGCTGCCGATTCCCCGGCGGCGGGGACTCGGCCGAGCGCTTCTGGGAGCTGTTGTGCGACGAAACCGACGCGACGCGCGTGGTTCCCGAGACCCGGTGGCACGCCGGGCGCTACCACGATCCCAACCCGGGCAAGATCGGCAAGATCGTCACGCGCCGCGGCGGATTCCTCGACGAGGTCGACCAGTTCGATCCGCAGTTCTTCGGGATCTCTCCCCGCGAGGCGCATTCGCTGGACCCGCAGCAGCGCCTGCTGCTGCAGACGACCTGGGAGGCGCTGGAAGACGCGGGGATGCCCGCGGACAGGATCGCGGGCACCGACGTCGGTGTGTTCGTCGGTGGATTCACACTGGACTACCAACTGCTGCAGAACCAGGGCCGCACCAGCCGCTACCGGTTCAAATCCCACTCGGCCACCGGGATGATGATGACGATGCTGGCCAACCGCATCTCGCACGCGTTCGACTTCCGCGGGCCCAGCATGACCGTCGACACCGCATGCTCGAGCTCACTGGTGGCCGTTCACCTTGCCGCCCAGAGCATCTGGAACGGCGAGAGCGAGCTGGCGCTGGCCGGCGGCGTGAACCTGATGCTCGGGCCGAATACCGCCATCGCCGAATCACGCAGCGGCTTCCTCAGCCCCGAAGGCCGGTCCAAGGCCTTCGACGACGCCGCCGACGGCTACGCGCGCGGTGAGGGCGGAGCGATTGTCGTCATCAAACCACTGAGCCGTGCGCTCGAGGACGGCGACGTCGTCTACGCGCAGATCCTCGGCACCGCCGTGTCGCAGGACGGCCACACCGACGGCATCACGGTGCCCCGCGAGGAGGCGCAGGAAGCAGCCATCCGTACCGCGCTGCACCGCGCCGGAGTGCATGCCGCCGACGTCGGCTACGTCGAGGCACACGGCACCGGGACCCCCGTCGGCGATCCGATCGAATTACGGGCGCTGGCCCGCGCTTTGGGTTCCGACCGGCCGGACAACGATCCGCTGCTGATCGGCTCGGTCAAGACCAACATCGGCCACCTCGAGGCGGGCGCCGGGGTCGCGGGCCTGATCAAGGCGGCGCTGGTGCTCGACCGCGGCTTCATCCCGGCCAACCTGCATCTGCGCACCCCGACCCGGCACGTGTCCCTCGACGAACTGAACCTCGACATCCCCGCGTCGGGCAGGCCGTTCCCCGGACGCCGGCGGCGCATCGCGGGCGTCAACTCGTTCGGCTTCGGCGGTACCAACGCCCATGTCGTGCTGGCCGAACCGCCCACACCGAGCCGGTCCGCCGCGACCGGGACCCCACGGTTGCCGGTGGCTCTGCTGCCGATCTCGGCGCGCAGCGAGGAGGCGCTCGTCGCGACGGCCGCGCGGTTGGCCGATCACCTCGCCGCCCACCCGGACCTCGCGCTGGCCGATCTCGGCTACACGCTCGGCCGGCGCCGAGCCCACCTCAACCACCGGCACACCGTACTCGCCGACAGCATCGCCGAGGCGCGAGAACAACTGCAGGCCTTCGTCGACGGCGGCCAGCTCGCCGCAGGCCGGGTGGGCTCGACCCCGGGGAAACTCGCCTTCGTCTGCACCGGCATGGGCCCACAGTGGTGGCGGATGTGCCGGGAACTGCTCGCGACGTTCCCGGTCTTCGCCGACAGCGTCGCGCGCAGTGACCGCGAACTGTCCCGCTACACCGACTGGTCATTGCTCGCCGAACTCCGACGCGACGAAGCCGACTCCCGGATGGGCGACACCGAGATCGCGCAACCCGCCAACTTCGCCATCCAGGTCGCCCTCGCCGAGCAGCTCGCGCACTTCGGCATCAGGCCCGACGCCGTGATCGGGCACAGCGCAGGCGAAGTCGCGGCGCACTATCTGGCGGGGCTGCTGACCTTCGAGCAGGCGATCGAGATCATCTACCACCGCAGCCGGTTGCAGCAGCGCACCAGCGGCCAGGGGCGGATGCTCGCCGTCGGCAGCGACACCGAAACCCTGATGCAGATGCTGGGCGAGGACACCCGCGCAGAGTTCGGCAAGCGGGTCTCGGTGGCCGCCGTCAACAGCCCCTCAGCGGTGACACTGGCCGGCGACGGTGACGTGCTCGACGACATCGCCCGACAGCTGGCCACCGGCGGCGTCTTCCACCGCTACCTCTCGGGCGCGGTCCCCTACCACACGCACTACATGGACGCCATCAAGGACGAGTTGGTGGGCGCCCTCGCCGGGCTGACGTCACAGCCCGCGGCATGCGCGCTGTACTCCACGGTCACCGGTGAGCAGCTGGACGGCTACGCCGCCGGCGCCGCGTACTGGTGGCAGAACACCCGCGCCACCGTATTGTTCGAACCGGCACTGCGCCGCATGATCGATGACGGGTACACGCACTTCGTCGAGTTGGGGCCACACCCGGTACTGGCCGCGTCCATCCTGGAAACCGCAGGGTCGCAACGGGTCTCCGTAGTGGCAGCGCAACGCCGCGACCACGACGACAACCGCATGCTGCTCAACTGTGTCGGCGCGCTGCACTGTCAGGGATACGACATCGGGTGGGAGACCCTCCAGCCCGGCACCGGGGCGCGCCCGGTCAAGCTCCCCACCTATCCCTGGCAGAGCAAGCGGTTCTGGAACGAGACCCAGGAAGCCACCGAGGCCCTGTTCTACAGGCCCGTGCACCCGTTGCTCGGCCAACCGGTGAGCGCGGTGCACCCCACCTGGGAGGCCGAATTGAGCACGGCGCTCAATCCGTTCCTCGGCGGGCACCGGGTGCAGGGCAGCGTGGTCGTGCCGGGTTCGGTCTATCTGGAGATGGCCATCGCCGCTGCCGAGGAGATCTACGGATCCACCCACTGTGTCGACAACCTGACCCTGCGGCGCGCTGTACTCCTCGACGACACCAGCGACCCGATCCTGCGGACCACGTTGAACCAGGACGACGGAACACTGGAGTTCTCCGCCCTCACGGCCACCGCGGACGGCGAGCTGAAGTGGTACGTCACCGCGACCGCGGAACTCAATCCGCTACCCGCCGCGCCGCGCCGCCACGACGACGCGAATGCCGCGCCGGGCGGCGCCGAGCCGATCACCGCCATCGACGGTGACGACTTCTACCTCCGCACCGAAGCCATCGGTTTCGACTACGGTGACGCGTTCCGCTCCGTGCAACGCGTGACGGCCGGCGAGGACTGGGCCGTCGCGGACCTGACGGTTCCCCACTCCATCGCCGACGAACTGGGGGGGTACCGATTCCACCCGGCCCTCATCGACGGCGCCTTCCAAACCCTCTTCGGCGCACCGTTTCTCGGCCAAGAGGAGACCGACGATCCGTTCCTGCCGACCCGGGTACGGCACTGCGCCGTCCACGCACCGCCCCAGCAACACATGAAGGTGCACGCGCGCGTGCTCTCGGCCACTCGAGAAGAAGTCGAGTGTGACATCACCATCACCGACGGTCGCGGCGTCCCCCTCGCGGTCATCGACGGGTTCGCCGTCCAGTCGCTGAGCGCGTCGACACGGATGTCGGCCGAGCGCATCGACAAGGGCCTCTACGAGGTTCAGTGGCGCGAGAAGGACGCCACGCCAAGCCCCGCCGCCACCGACACGCGTTCCTGGCTGGTGCTTCTGGACGACACCGGTATCGGTTCCGCGTTGGTCGACGAGCTGCGCGGCCGCGGTGACCGCGTCCACACCGTCCGCCCCGAACCGGTCGCTGCCCTCATCGCCGACGAAGGGGGGTACCGCATCGACCCGCGCAGCCCGGGTCAGGTCGGCGAGCTGCTGGCCGCGCACCTCCACCGCGACGGCGAGCTCGCCGGCATCGTCAACTGCTGGCCGCTGGACCTGACCGACGGCGCGGGTCACGACCTCGGCGCACTCACGGTGCTGCGTTTGGTCAAGGCGCTCGCGGCACACGATTCCGCCACACCGCGCATCTACCTGGTCACCGCCAACGCGCAACCGGTGCCCGAAACCCCGCTGACCAACCCCGAGCAGGCCACCCTCTGGGGACTCGGCCGCGTCCTCGGCCACCAGGAACTCGCAGAGTACTGGGGCGGACTGGTCGACATCGATGCCGACGCCGAATATGCCGCGACCGCAGGCTGTCTCGCCGACCACCTGCACGACACCGACGGCGAGGACCAGATCGCGGTCCGCGGTGACACGGTCTACGTCCCACGCCTGCGGCCCTGCGCCACCCTGACCAAACCATTTCCGACGAAACTCGCCGCCGACGCCAGCTACGTGGTGACCGGCGGCGCCGGCGCACTCGGCCGCGTCGTGCTGACCTACCTCGCCGAGCGCGGAGCGCGGAACATCGTGCTGCTGGGCCGCAGCGTGCTGCCGCTGCGCGACCAGTGGCCGGCGGTGACCGCCGGTGACCGGCACGCCGCCACGGTCACCGCGATCCGGGCGGCCGAGCGACTCGGCGCGCACGTCACCACCGCCGCCGTCGACGTCGCCGACGCCGATGCGGTGCGGTCCTGGCGAGACGAGCACTACCGGGCCGGCGGTCGGCCGATCCGGGGCATCATCCACGCCGCGGGTACCGTCCGGGACCAGTTGTTGGTGAACATGAGTGAGGACGATTTCAACGCCGTGCTCGCGCCCAAGATCACCGGTGCGCGGGCTCTGCACGACACCTTCTCCGATCACAACCTGGAGTTCTTCGTCATGTTCGGGTCGGCGGGGTCGACCATCGCCGCGCCCGGACAGGGCAATTACGCGGCCGCCAACGCCTTCCTCGATGCGTTTGCCCATCACCTCCGGGCGCAGGGCCGGCCCGCCCTGACCATCGGATGGGGTCCGTGGTCGGTGGGGATGGTCGAGGAGCTCAATCTCGAGAAGATGTACGCCCACCGCGGCATCGAGTTGATCACCCCCGCCGTCGGCGCACGCATCCTCGACCGACTCATCCACCAGCAGACAGCCGGCGTCGTCGCCATCACCGCCGATTGGCAGCGGGCTCGGCACGCCGGTCTGGGTGGCCGGCTGCCGTCGATCTTCTCCGAGCTCGACGCAGGTGACAGCGCCACAGGCGACGACGGTTCGGATGCCTCGATTCTCGACGTGCTGGCAGCCACTCCGGAGGCGGACAGGTTCACCGTGATCGCCGAGCATGTGCGTCGCATCGTGGCCGGGGTGTTCGACTGCGCGGTCACCGACATCGAGCCCGACGACATGCTCGACGACATCGGCCTGGATTCCATGATGGCGATGGATTTCCGGGTCAGAATCAACACGATGTTCTCGATCGACCTGCCGGTGCTCGAAATACTGCGCGGGGTCAGCGTGAACTCGCTGGCCGAGCGTGTCCTCACCGAACTGCACTCGATCCACGAAGCCGGGACCGCGGGACCCGACGAACCGGCTCCGGCTGCCCCCGACGCGACCGATGATTCGGCGGATGCCGCTGCTGCAGCCGACGTGGACCAGCTTCTCGGTCAGCTCTCCGACGCGCAGCTGCGGGAGCTGCTGGCCGAACTGGAAACGCAGAGCGGCGAGCCGGAGCCGGGCGGAACGCCGGCGTGACACGGTGACATCGACGAATCCGCGCCCGGCAGTACAGGTTCGGGGGTTGTCGAAATCCTACGGGCCGGTCGCCGCGGTGCGGGATCTCGACCTTGACGTCGGTTACGGCGAGATCTTCGCGATTCTGGGCCCGAACGGGGCCGGCAAGTCCACCACCATCGAGATCCTCGAAGGCAACCGGGTGCGTGATGCCGGTGACGTCCGCGTGCTGGGTGAAGACCCCGGCACAGCCGGCCGGAACTGGCGTGCCCGGATCGGCATCGTGTTGCAGGAGGTGAGCGACGCGGGCACGTTGACCGTCGCGGAGACCGTGCGCATGTTCACCCGGTGCTACGGCAATGCACGTCGTGTCGACGACGTGCTCGACCTCGTCGGGCTGGAGACCGTGGCGGCATCTCGGGTGCGCACGTTGTCCGGCGGACAGCGCCGCCGGCTCGACGTCGCGCTGGGCATCATCGGTGTGCCCGACCTCGTGTTCCTCGACGAGCCCACGACCGGATTCGACCCGGCGGCCCGACGCCAGTTCTGGGACCTGATCCGGCTTCTGGCCGCCGACGGCACCACCATCCTGCTCACCACGCACTACCTCGAGGAGGCCGCCGCGCTGGCCGACCGCGTGGCGGTCATCGCCGACGGCCGGGTCGTCGCGGTCGACTCACCCGCGCGGCTGACCGAACACGTCGACGCGGGCGCGACGGTCCGGTGGATCGACGGCGATCGGGTGCACGTCGAACACACCGACTTTCCCACGGAGCTGATCCGGCAGCGCAGCAGGGATGGGCACGAACTCGCCCAGCTGACCGTCACCCGCCCGACCCTCGAGGACGCCTACCTGCGGCTGATCGGCAGGGAGTGCGGGCCGTGAGCGACACCGACACGGCGCCGGCGAGGCACCGCGGCGCGCCGGTGCCCTCCGCGCTGCAGATCGGGTCTTCCCGGATCGTGCCGGAACTCAAGATGTTCTACCGCCGCCCCGAACAGGTCGTGCTGACATTCTCGATGCCCGCCGTGATCTGTCTGCTGCTGGGTTCGATCTTTTCGGAGAAGGTCCCGGGGAGTGACGTCAGCACCGGCGCGGTCATCGCGGCGAGCATGCTCGCCTACGGCATCCTGTCGACATCGTTCATCAACTTGGGCATCAGCATCGCCGCTGACCGCGACACCGGGGCGCTGCGTCGGCTGCGCGGGACACCGACCACCGCGACGTCGTACTTCATCGGCAAGATCGTGCTGGTCGCCGTCGTCAGCTTAGCCGAGGCCGTGATCCTGCTGGTGGTCGGCATCGTCATCTTCGGGCTGCGATTACCCGGCGACTTCTACGGCTGGTTCACCCTCACCTGGGTGTTCGTACTGGGCATCGTCAGCTGTTCGTTGCTGGGCATCTTCATCAGCAACCTCGCCAGCAACGCGGTGTCAGCCGCAGTCATCACCAACGGCCCCGCCGTCGGCCTGCAGTTCCTGTCGGGAACGTACGTGCCGTTGATGGCGCTGCCCACGTGGATGCTGATCGTGGGGTCGCTGTTCCCGGTCAAATGGATGGCGCAGGGCTTCCGGTCGGTTCTGCTGCCCCCTGAGATGGTCGCCATCGAACCCGCCGGCAGTTGGGAACACTGGCGGATCTTCCTCGTCCTGACCGCGTGGAGCATCGGCGGGCTGATCGGCTGCCTGGCGGTGTTCCGGTGGTCGGACCGTGACTGAGCGGTCGCCAGCACCGCAGAAACCACCATCTACCAGCAAACATGCGTTTGTGCATGTTAACATGCAGTCGTGCCTAAAACCGTGCAGATTCGCGACATCGACGACGCTGTCTACGCAGCGTTGGTTCGGCGGGCGGCCGAAGAAGGCGTCAGCGTGCCCGAACTGCTGCGGCGCGAAGCCTCCCGGTTGGCGGCTCGGCCGTCGATCTCGGAGTGGTTGCGACGCACGGGCCGTCGCCCGTCGCAGGTGACCACCGAGGAGATCCTGCAGACGCTCGACAGTTGGCGCGGCGAGTGGCCCGATGCTGGTCGTTGACGCTTCCTGTCTGTTCGAGGTGGTGGCTGATACGCGACGTTCGCGGGCGGTTGCCCGGAGGCTGGCCGCCGACCCTGATCAGGTCGCTCCGGAGGTGATCGACGTCGAAGTGCTGGGTGTCATTCGTGCTCACTACCTGCGCGGCGCGCTCGATCAAACTGCGGCTGATCAGGCCGTCGCTGATCTGCGCGACTGGCCGGGGGAGCGGATCGCCCATCGATGGATGCTCGACCGTGTGTGGCAACTGCGCGACACCGTCCGTGGCTGGGATGCCTTCTACGTCGTGCTGGCAGAGGCGATGAACGCCACGCTTTTGACAATGGACAGCCGACTCACGCGGGCATCCGGTCCTCGGTGCCGGATAGAAACGATCGAGTGACGCGCGGAGTTTGTCATCACCGTCGGCGGAGCCCCAACAGATCGGCGTAGACGCTGGGGCGGTCTTCGTGCGCGTCCGGCAGGAACGGGAACGTGAACCAGTCATGGATCAGGCCCTTGCGCAGCCGGAAGGTCACGTCGGGAATCTGTTCGGCGAGAACACGATCCCGTAGCCGCAGCGTGTCGACGGTGAGCATGTCCAGCGACGAGCTGTAGACGTAGGTGGGCGGCAGTCCGTCCAGCGACCCGAACAGCGGACTCGCCAGCGGATCATCCGCCCCGGCTGCCCCGGCCCATCTCGCGCCGGACCGGACCAGGTTGGGGCGGTCGAGCAGCGGATCGCGAATCTCGGCGCTGCGGGGGTCGCTCATCGACACGTCGAGCCACGGCGCCAGCAGCACCAGCCGTGCCGGGATGCGGGTGTTGCGGCGCACCAGCTCCTGAACCGCGGCCAGCGCCAGGCCGCCGCCGGCGGAATCGCCGAAGACACTGACGTTCTCGGCACCCCGGGCATCGATCACGGTCGTGAGGAAATCGGCGGTCCGCGGCACCTCGCCGGCGGCCGTGCCGCCGGCCGGGACCAGGGTCTGCAGCGGCACGATGACCGTCGCCCCGGTGTCGCGGGCCATGTCGGCGTAGGTCCACCAGTGGAAGATGCTCGCCGTGGCCATGTAGGCGCCGCCGTGCAGCGCCACGACGGCTTTGTCGGTCGGATTGGCGCGGGGCGTCAGCGTCCAGACTTTCATGCCCTCGAACTCGGAGCGTTCGACGTCCAGTCCCGGGGTGAGGAAGAACGGCGGGACCCCGTCGGTGAAGAACGGAACCTTCAAACTGGTGAACGTCAGCAGACCGCCGAACGGCTTCAACACGGCCTTGAGGACGTACAACCCGAACGAGACCACGTTGTGCACGAACGACGGCCGTCCCGTGTACAGCGACTCCACGTCCTCCAGGGGGTCGGTCACCGCCGCGGCGCCGGTGTCGGGAGCTGCCTGCGCATCGCGTTCGGTGTCGACCGGTTCGCCCGTGGTGTCCGGCCGCGCCGGCGTCACCGACTCCTCGGTGTGCCGGCGGGCTGCCGAGCCCAGCAGCGTCCACGCCGCCGGCGACACGTGGGGAGCCGGGGGCGGGGCGGTCTCCTCGTCGTTCGCCGCCGCCGGCGCGTCATCGATCGGCGGCACCGCGAGGTCGACCGGTTGCACCGCAGTGGCACCGGCGACATCCTCGACCATGTCGAGGTCCGGTGCGGCGTCGGTGTCATCGACCGACGTCGTGGCGTCGACCAGCGTGCGGTCATCGCGTCGGCTGGTGGACGCGCGCGGTCCCGGTCCGGCGTGGGATCGTCTGGCGCGCGCCTCCGATGACCGCGAACCGGACGCCTCCGACGTGGAGGCCCGCGAGTCGCGGCCTGCGGTGGTGTCGTCAGCCGCCGCCGGGGCGGCCGCGCTGCCCGCGATCACCGCGCACGCTGCGACAGCCAGGGTCAGTCCCGCGATCCGCGCCGTCGCCAGCGTGTTCCGATCAACCACCGTGGCCCGCCTCCCCGTTGAGGTCCCATCACGACTCTTCGGTGCCAGATGTGTGATCCCCCGACAGTCGGTCGGCTCACGGTATCTGCTGAGCGACCGCTCAATCAATGGTCGATTCGGGTCGCCCGAGGATCTGTTCCAGCGCCGCCGACGCGTCGCGGCCGACGAATGCCGTCAACCGGTTGAGTGGGATGGACGCGACCATCGCGAACACGTCCATGCCCAAGCCGGCCACATCAGCGCCCGCCGGCATGGTCTCGGCGAACATCGACATCAGCCGGGGTCCGGCCTCGGGGTCGGCCAAGACCTCCGTGATGGTCGAGTTCGCGGTGAGCGGGAGGTGCACGGCGTCACCGGGTACCTCGATCGACGTGCAGCTCCGGATGTCCCGACTCGACCGGCCGACGCGCAGGGTGTAGACGCCGCCCTCGACGACCCAGTCCCCGACGCGGTCATCCCAATACGCCAAGTCGCTGCGCGGGACCCGCAGGGTCACCGGTTCCGTCGCGCCCCGCGGGAGGTCGACGACCTCGAACGCGACGAGTGCCTGCGGTGCCCGCAGCACCGCGGAGTCGGCCTTGGCGACGTACACCTGTACGACTTCGCGGCCCGCGCGGGGACCGGTGTTGGTCACCGCGACGGTGACGGCGAGATCCTCTCCGTCGGTGACAACGGCGGCGTCGCCGTACTCGAACGTGGTGTAGGACAACCCATGTCCGAACGGGTACGTGACCGCGGTACCGCGGGCGTCGTAACCCCGGTAGCCGACGAAGAGCCCTTCGCCGTATACGACGCGGGAATGCTCGCCCGGAAAGTTGAGGAACGACGGCGCGTCCTCGAGGCGCACCGGCACGGTCTCGGCCAGTCGGCCCGACGGGTTGACCACGCCGAACAGCACGTCGGCGAGTGCTGCTCCGCCGCCCTGGCCCAGCAGCGCTCCGTCGAGGACGGCGGCCGCCAACCGGTCCACCTCCGCCAAGCGCACCACACCGCCGTGCGCCAGCACGACGATCGTGCAGGGCTGAGCCTCCGTGACAGCCCGTAACAGATCGAGTTGCTCGGCCGGCAGGTCGATGTGTTCGCGGTCGTAGCCCTCGGACTCGTCGCGGTCGGACAGCCCGAGGAACAGCACCACGGCGTCGGCCGCGCGCGCAGCCGCCCGAGCCTCCTCGAGCAGCCGCTCCTGGTCGGCGGCCGAGCCGTATCCGGCGCCGTAGGTGACGTCGCCGGAGGAGCGGGAGCGGATCTCGTCGAGCGCGATGTCGACGCGCGAGGCGTTGACATGTGAGCTCCCGCCGCCCTGGAAACGGGGGTGTGCAGCAAACGGACCCAGCACAGCCAGCGCGGCGTCCCGGCGCAACGGCAGGGTATCGCCGGAATTCTTCAGCAGCACGATGCAGCGGGCCGCCGCTTCGCGGGCCAGCCGATGATGTGCGTCGAGGTCGACCGGCGCGGGATGCGGCGCGCGGGCCGCGCGCGCGAGTAAGCCCAGCACACGCGCCGCGGACGCGTCGACGGCAGCCGGGTCGAGTCTGCCGTCCTCGACGGCGGTGACGACCTCGGCATCGAGCCCGGAATCACCGCCGGGCATGGCCAGGTCGAGCCCGGCGGCCAGTGCGCGGACACGGTCGCTGACCGCTCCCCAGTCGCTGACGACGACCCCGGTGAAACCCCACCGGGTACGCAGCAGATCAGTGAGCAGCCAACGGTTCTCCGATGCGTAGACCCCGTTGATCTTGTTGTAGGAGCACATCACGGTCCAGGGGTGAGATTCGGCGATGACCCGCCGGAATCCCTGAAGGTAGATCTCGTGGAGCGGCCGTGCTTCGACGCGCGAGTCGGATCGCATCCGGTCGTGTTCGGCGTTGTTCGCGGCGAAGTGCTTGACCGACGCTCCGACACCGCGGCCCTGCACTCCCCGGACCCACGCGGCACCGAGCACACCGCTGACGAGGGGGTCCTCCGAGTAGTACTCGAAGTTGCGGCCGCACCGTGGATCCCGCTTGATGTTGATGCCGGGTCCGAGCAGAACGCCGACACCGAGCGCGCGGGCCTCGTCGCCGAGCGCGGCGCCGACGCGCTCGACCATCCGGTGGTCCCAACTCTGCGCCAAACCCGCGGCGGGCGGAAAGCAGGTTGCCGGCGCGCTCTGGCCGAGCCCGAGATGGTCGGCCGAGCCCGGCTGCATCCGGACGCCGTGGGGCCCGTCGGTGAGGGTCACGGCGGGCAGTCCGACGGCGGCTTCGGTCCGCCAGAAGGACGCTCCACTCGTCAGTGCCGCCTTGTCGGCCGGCGTCAGGCCTGCTGATGTCGCATCCACCACGAGACCGTATCGAGGGACGCGCTGCGTGTCGGCGGTTTGGCGGACCGGTGGCCGTGGGCATCAATAGGGGTGACTGCGGCCCCGAGGCGGCAGCAGCGTGAGCACCGGAGAGGTGTGGTCTGCATGGGCGACAGCAAGGTCGATCGGACCGAAGAGGCCTCGCTGCTGAAGGTGCTCGGCAACTGGGACGTCCTGGCGCTGGGCTTCGGCGCGATGATCGGCTTCGGGTGGGTGGTGCTGACCGGGGGCTGGATCGACTCCGCGGGGACCTTCGGAGCCGCGCTGGCGATGATCGTCGGCGGCGCCATCATGGCGGTCGTCGGCCTGACGTACGCCGAGCTCACGGCCGCGATGCCCAGAGCCGGAGGCGAGCACCATTTCCTGCTCCGCGGCATGGGGCCGCGATGGTCGTTCGTCGGGTCATGGGGGATCATCGGCGGCTACGTGACCATCGTCGCGTTCGAGGCCGTCGCCCTCCCCAGAACCGCGCTCTATCTGTTTCCCGACCTCAACCAGATCCGGTTGTGGGAGGTGGCGGGCAGCGAGGTCTATCTGACCTGGGCGTTGGTCGGCGCGATCGCCGCGGTCGTCATCACCACCATCAATATCCTCGGGGTCAAGTTCGCCAGCGTCGCGCAGACGTTCGTCGTGGTGCTACTGCTGGTCATCGCCCTGATGCTCGTCGTCGGCTCCTTCACCGGCGGCTCGACGGACAACATGGAGCCGTTCTTCACCGGCGGCGCAGCGGGTTTCGTCGCCGTGCTGGTGGTGGTGCCGTTCCTGTTCGTCGGATTCGACGTGATCCCGCAGTCCGCCGAGGAGGTGAACGTGCCCGCCCGTCAGATCGGTCGGCTGGTCGTCATCGCGGTGATCCTCGCGACCATCTTCTACGTCGTCACCATCGTGACCACATCGTCGGCGATGCCCGTCGGTGAGCTGGCCGCGGCCGACATCGCCACCGCCGACGCGTTCGGCGCGTTGTTCAACAGCGACCTGATGGCCAAGGTGCTCATCGCCGGCGGCATCGCCGGAATCCTCACCTCGTGGAACTCGCTGCTGCTGGGCGCTTCCCGGCTGATGTACTCGCTGGCGCGCTCGGGCATGTTGCCCGCGTGGTTCGCCACGCTGCACCCGAGGTTCCGCACTCCGGTCAACGCGCTGCTGTTCATCGGCGCGCTGTCGTTCCTGGCGCCGTTCCTCGGTGAGGCGATGCTCGGCTGGCTCGTCGACTCCGGCTCGCCGAGCATCGTGATCGCCTACCTGCTCGTGTCCATCGTCTTCGTGATCCTGCGCCGGCGGGAGCCGCAGATGGACCGTCCGCTGCGGGTCGGCGGTTCCGGCAATGCCGGCATAGCGATCGGCGTGGCCGCCGTCGTCCTCTGCGTCGGGCTGTTGAGCCTCTACCTGCCGGGCATGCCGGCGTTCCTCGACCCGCAGCCGTGGCTGCTGTTCGGTGCCTGGTGGCTGCTGGGCGCCTTCTTCCTGCTGCGCATCCCTACCGGGGTCGAGCCGGGCCACGACGCCGAAGAACGTCTGCGCCACGCGCTCGTGCAGCGACGAACCGGGGCACCTTCCGTCGGTCGGTCGGAGGAATAGCGCGGGCTGGCAGCATTCGGCACCTGCGCTGACATCACGCCAAGTCCGCAGAACCCCGGAATGAGCCTCGCAGCCGTCGACTTGGACTCCGACATGGAACTCGGATACCACGTACCTGTCTTCGACATCGACGGCGGCACCAGCGCGATCGCCGCGGAACTGGCGCGCGTCGGCGAGGCCGCCGAAGCCTCCGGCGCCACCTGGCTGTCGTTCATGGACCACTTCTTCCAGATCGAGCCCACCGGCCTGCCCGCCGAGGCCAACATGCTCGAGGGCTACACCAGCCTGGGCTACCTCGCCGCGCACACCACGACGATCGAGCTGGGGCTGCTGGTGACCGGTGTGACCTACCGCCACCCCGGCCTGTTGGCCAAGATCGTCACCACCGTCGACGTGTTGTCGGGCGGTCGGGCCGCGCTGGGCATCGGCGCCGCGTGGTTCGATCGCGAACACCACGGTCTGGGGGTGCCTTATCCCGCGCTGTCGGAACGTTTCGAGCGCCTCGAGGAGGCGTTGCAGATCTGTGCCCAGATGTGGGACCCGCAGAACAACGGCCCCTACCAGGGCAAGCACTACCAGCTCGCCGAGACGCTGTGTTCGCCGCAGCCGATCAACCGGCCCAAGGTGCTCATCGGCGGCGGTGGTGAGCGCAAGACACTGCGGTTGGTCGCGCAGTACGGCGACGCGTGCAACCTGTTCGGCTCCTCGCCCGGCGACGTCGCCCACAAACTCGATGTGCTGCGCCGCCATTGCGACGACGTCGGCCGCGACTTCGACGACATCCGGGTGACGATCCTGGCCAACGACCCGATGCCGGGGCCCGACACGATCGACGAATTCGTGCGCGGCATGGCCGATTACGCGCAACTGGGCGTGCACACGGCGATCGTCATGCCGACCACCGGATCCCCGGCGGCCTGGATCGACGGGATGGCGCCGGCGGTGCCGAAGCTGGCTGAACTGGGCTGAGCCGCACCGCGGGCTGTGGAGGTCCTCGTCGCGCCAAACCAGGAGGGCCGCCGGCCCGGCCGCGCGCGGAGCAGCGAGAATGTCACCGAGCACCCGGACCCGCACAGGAGAGACATGACCTTCACCGAACCCAAGGCCTTCTGGATCGACGGTGCGTGGGCGACGCCGGCAACCGCGAACCGCATCGAGATCAGGAACGCCAGCACCGGAGAGCCGGTCACGACCGTCCCGGAGGCCGGGCACGCCGACGTCGACGCAGCGGTCGGCGCTGCCCGGCGGGCCTTCGACCGGTCGGACTGGTCCACGCGCAGCGCGGGCGAGCGGATCGCGGCGATCTCCTCGTTGGCCGACGCGCTACTAGCGCGCTCGAACGCCACGGCCGAGGCGGTCAGCACGCAGAACGGCATGCCGATCGCGATCTCGTCGGCGACCGAGGGCGTCGTCCCTGCGACGCTGTTGAACTACTACGCGCAGCTGGCGGCCGACCAGCCGACCGAGGAGGAGCGACCGTCGTTCGGCGGCGGCACCACGCTGGTGCGCCGCGAGCCGATCGGCGTCGTCGCGGCGATCGTGCCGTGGAACTACCCGCAGAGCCTGACCTTCTTCAAGCTGGCGCCGCTGCTGGCCGCGGGTTGCACGGCGGTGATCAAGCCGTCCCCCGAGACCGTGCTGGACGCCTACGTCCTCGCCGAGGCGCTCGAGGAATCCGACATCCCCGCCGGGGTGGTCAACATCGTGCCCGGCGGGCGCGAGGTCGGCGCCTACCTCGTCGAGCACCCCGGCGTGGACAAGGTCGCGTTCACCGGCTCGACCGCCGCCGGCCGGGCCATCGGCGAGGCGTGCGGGCGGCTCATCCGGCCGGTCACCCTGGAATTAGGCGGCAAGTCCGCGTCGATCATCCTCGATGACGCCGACCTGCCGTCGCTGCTGTCGAAGTTCTTCACCGCGACCCTGATGAACAACGGCCAAACCTGTTACCTGGGTACGAGGGTCCTCGCGCCGAAGGAGCGCTATCGCGAAACCGTGGACATCCTGACCGACTTCGCCCGCGCGCTCAACGTCGGTGACGCACTCGATCCGAGCACGCAGATCGGGCCGTTGGCCACGGCGGATCAGCAACGGCGCGTGCAAAACTACATCGAACGCGGCCTTGCCGACGGCGGGCGGGTGACCACCGGCGGCGGGCAGCCCGCCGGCCTGGAGCGGGGCTGGTTCGTCGAACCCACCATCTTCGACAATGTGGACAACACCCACACCATCGCCCGCGAAGAGATCTTCGGGCCCGTGCTGGCCGTGATCCCCTACACCGACGTTGACGACGCGGTCGCGATCGCCAACGACTCCGACTACGGCCTGGGCGGCAGCGTGTGGACCGCCGATCAGGACCGCGGCATCGCCGTCGCCCGCCGGGTGCAGACCGGCAGCATCGGGATCAATGCCTACAACCTGGATCTGAGCGCACCGTTCGGCGGTGTCAAGGCCAGCGGTCTGGGTCGCGAACTCGGTCCCGAGGGCCTGGCCGCCTATCAGCAGACCAAGTCGATCTACGTGTCCTGAAAAACCCTGTCCTGCAGCAGAAGCGGCTGACCTAGGTCAGGTCGCGATGTCGAACACCCACACCGCCAGTGTGGTGGTGGCGACGCTGATCAACAGGATTGCGATCAGGTTCAGCCAGATTCCGCCCTTGACCATGCTGCCGATGTTGACGTAGCCGGTGCCGAAGACGATCGCGTTGGGCGGGGTGGCCACCGGGAGCATGAAGGCCGATGTCGCGGCGAGCGCGACCGGGATGGTCAGCAGCAGCGGGTCCTGGCCGATGCCCACCGCGACCCCGCCGATCACCGGCAGGAACGTCGCCGCCGTGGCGGTGTTGCTGGTCAACTCGGTCAGGAAGATCACCCCGGCCGTGATCAGGCCGACCAGCAGCAGGACGGCCATCCCCTGCAGGCTCTGTGCCTGGATCCCGATCCACTCGGTCAGCCCCGACGAGCTGAACTGGGACGACAGCGCGAGCCCGCCGCCGAACAACAGCAGCACGCCCCACGGGAGTTGCACAGCGGTGGACCAGTCCAGCAGCCGCACACCGAGTTTCGCGCCGGCCGGCAGGATGAACAGCAGCAGCCCGGCGGCGATCGCGATACCCGCGTCGGAGATCGGGGGACTGTCCCAGATCAGCGGGAACGATATCCAGCTGATCGCGGCCAGCGCGAAGATCACCGCCACCCGCCGCTCCCCGCTGGACGGCTTCCCGAGTTTGGCCAGTTCGGTGTTGAACAGCTTCTTGCCCCCGGCGAGTTCGTCGACCTCGGGCTTGAAGATGACCTTGGCCAACAGCACCCAGGTGATCACCAGCAGCACGGCGGCGAGCGGAAGGCCCAGCAGCATCCACCGTCCGAAACTGATGGTGATGTCGTGCTCGTCCTGCAGGTAGCCGACGAGCAAGGTGTTCGGCGGTGTGCCGATGATCGTGGCCAGCGAACCCACCGAGGCTGCGTAGGCGATACCCAGCATCAGGGCCGTGCCGAAATTCGATTGCTTGACTTGCTCTTTGACCTCTTCTGCGTCCGCGCCCGGTTCCTCGGATTCCTCCGTATCGGCGGGGCGCGACACCGTTCCGGCGAGCATCAGGACCGAGACACCGATCGGCACCATCATCACCGCGGTCGCCGTGTTGGACACCCACATGCTCAGAAAGGCCGTGGCGAGCATGAATCCGGCGATCACGCGGGTGGTACCGGTGCCCATCGCCCGTACCGTCAGCAGCGCGATGCGCCGGTGCAGATTCCAGCGCTGCATCGCCAACGCAATGAGGAACCCGCCCATGAACAGGAAGATGATGTCGCTGCCGTAGTAGGCGCCGACGTCGGACACGCTCACGTCGTCGACGAGAAGGGGGAACACGACCAGGGGCAACAGGGCCGTGGCGGGGATGGGAATCGCCTCGGTCATCCACCACAGACCCATCAGTACGGCGATCGCCGCAGTCACCTTGGCCGGATGGGCCAGGTCGGCCGGGAGCGCCAGATACACGAGTGCTGCCAGCACGAGGCCGGCGGCGAATCCGGTCCAGCGCCTGCGGAATGTCGACGTGCTCTCGGCGGGCGCACGCTCACCGGAGGACTGCTCGTCGACCTCCGTGTCGAAGTGCGGGTCCTGTTCGCTGCGCTCGAGGTCCTCTCGCGCCGCCTGCTCCCCGGCCATCGGTCTCTCCCTCCGAGAGTTCGCCGGCCCGTATCTCCCTGTGCGGTCCGGTCGTGACGGGCATCACCTGAGGTTGGTACCCGCTCGGTGCCGTCGGGAAGCGTGCGGCGGCCTGTGCGCTGGCATCCTGGCGGGGTGACCGCTCTCGACGACGTCGTCGCCGACTGGCAGCTGCGGCCCGACGGCGACGTCCACCGTGCCGGCCGGGCCACCGTGCTGCCCGTGCGCAGCGACGGCACCCCGGCGGTCCTCAAGCTCGGTGGCGCCGAGCAGGCGCACCTGGTCCTGCGCCGTTGGAACGGCGACGGGGCCGCGCGGCTGCTGCGCGCCGACCCGCACCGCGGTGCCCTCCTCCTCGAGCGTCTGCATCGAACCTCGCTCGAGTCGCTGCCCGACGCCGCCGCGTGCGAGGTGGTCGCCGGCCTCTTCCGCAGCCTGCACATTCCCGCCCTGCCGCAACTATGCTCCCTGCCAACGGTTCTCGGAGACTGGGCCGGCATGCTGGCCTCCCTGCCCAACAGTGCGCCGCTGCCGCGCAGGCTCGTCGAGCAGGCCGCTGCGCTGTGCCGTGACCTCGCCGCCGAGCCCGCCGAGAGCGTGCTGCACGGAAACCTGCACTACGGCAACGTCCTCGCGGCCGACCGCGAACCTTGGCTCACCATCTCTCCCGATCCGGTCAACGGCGACCCGGCCTATGACATCGCCCCGATGCTGTGGCACCGCTGGGGCGACATCGCCGGCAGCGTGCGTGCCGGCGTGCAACGCCGCTTCTACGCGCTCGTCGACGCGGCCGGCCACGACGAGGACCGGGCCCGCGCCTGGACCATCGTGCGCATCGTGCACCGGGCCACCGGGGTGCTCGACGACGCGGACGAGGTGACGAAGCTGATCGTCCTCGCCAAAGCCGTTCAGGACTAGCACCGCCGGAATCATTCTGCCGTCCAGCCTGTTCCACCCCATATGGGCGGTACTCCGCTCTGATGAGTCGGCAGGGAAGAAGTGATTGCGATGAAGAGATTCGGGATCGCGGGCGTTGTCGCGGCCGCGCTGTATGCAGCCGTGCTCGGCTTCGCCGGTCCGGCGCAAGCGGACGACGACGGCTATCGCTTCGGTGGGGACCGCGGCGACGGATGGTCATGGGGCTACGGCTACGGCTACAACCGCGATGACCGCAACAACCCGTGGCTAGATCAGCTGTTTCCGTCGGTGAAGGTGCCGCAGGTCGACACGTCGGTGCGCAACTGACCTCGCTCGGCCGACGTTCTACTCCTCTTGAGCGGTGCCTTCTGCTCGGGCGAGTCCGCTCCAGTACCGGATCGACGTCCGCTCGTGGGCGATCGCTGCTTCGATCGCCCGGCGCGGCCCCGGCTGACTGACGCCGCCGGCCTCTCGCAGCAATTCGTAATTCTTGAGTCGCGCCTGATGGGCCAGCAGCCTCACGCGGGCGATGTGCTCGGGCTCGGCGCCGAAGAACACCTTCAAGATTGCCAGGTCGCGCAGTTGGGGCATCTCGTCGGTGGCCTGAGCGAGCCACGTGTCGAGCGCATGCTCCCCGGCCTGAGTGATGGAGAAACGGGTCTTCTGACGACCGTCGTCGTCGACCTCGGCGCGGAGCAGGCCGGCGTCGACGAGGCGGGGTGGTTCGCGATAGATCTGCGAGCGCTGAATAGTCCACATCTGGGAGACGGTCGCGGCGATGGTGCGCTCCAGCTCGTAGGCGGTGGACCGCGGCGCCCACCGCACCAGCCCGAGAAGCACATACGACGTCGGCGTCAACCTCACGTCGAAGAGTCTAGGGCCACGGCACCCCAAAACCCTTGCCACTGAGATAGCTGTCTGCAATAGTCCAAATTGGACTGTAAAGACGACGTAGCTGCGACAGGTGGGAGCGAAGTGGAACCCTCAGGCGCGACCGCTCGGGCGATCTCGCGCCGAGTGCATTCCTACGCCCATGACGGGCTGACCTTCGACGTGATCGATGAGGGCCCGCTCGACGGCCCGGTGATCATCGTTCTGCATGGATTCCCCGATCGGGCGCGCAATTTCGGTCCGTTGATCTCCGCGCTGACCGCCCAGGGCTTCCGAGTGCTGGCACCCGATCAGCGCGGCTACTCGCCGGGTGCCCGGCCCAAGGGTGTGCGAGCGTATGCGATCGGTCGTCTCACCGCAGACATCATCGCCCTCGCCGACCAGGCGGAAGTGACCGAGTTCCATGTAGTGGGCCATGACTGGGGTGCGGTGGTCGCGTGGGAGCTCGCTGCTTCGTACCCTGACCGCATCGCCACGATCACGGCGCTGTCGGTTGGACACCCCCGTGCTTTCATCGCCGCATTGGTGCGCGGCCAGATCTTCAGGTCGTGGTACATGATCGCCGTCCAGCTGCCCTGGCTACCGGAGAGGATTCTGGGACTGCTGCTGCGCAGGCGATCGGCCGTGCCGATCGACGGTGTCGTCGAGTTCTGGCGCGAACCGGGCGCGGCCACCGCAGCGCTGAACTGGTACCGCGCGATGCTTCATCGAACGTCGCGGACCGGCCGTATCCGAGTGCCGACGCTCTACGTGTGGAGCACCGGCGACCCCTTTCTCGGGCGCTCCGCGGCACAACTGACCGAGCGCCATGTCAAGGGCCCCTACCGGTTCGTGGTCCTCGACGGGGTCTCGCACTGGATACCCCATGAACGACCGGACCACGTGGCAGCGATGCTCGTCGCACACATCACCGAGAACGGCGGGACGGACGCCGGTGCGGACGACCACGGCGCGGAGGATCAGTCATGTTCGATCTGATCGTGCGCCGCGGGCTGTGGTTCGACGGCACCGGCGACGAGCCCCGCTGCGCCGATCTCGGCATTACCAACGGACGGGTCACGGTCGTGTCGCCGCACCCGCTGAATGGGGCGGACAGCGCGGAGGTCATCGACGCCGGGGGCAAGTGGGTGCTGCCCGGCTTCCTCGACATCCACACCCATTACGACGCCGAGGTGCTGATGAATCCCGGCCTTGGTGAGTCGGTACGCCACGGCGTCACGACCGTGGTGCTGGGTTGTTGTTCGCTGTCCACGGTGTACTCCGAGTCCGAGGATGCCGCGGATCTGTTCAGCCGGGTCGAAGCGGTGCCTCGCGTACACGTCCTTGCCGCGCTGCAGGCGCATCGCGACTGGGAAGACCCCGAGGGCTACATCGCCACGCTCGACGGGTTGCCTCTCGGGCCCAATGTCGCCTCCTTCCTGGGTCATTCGGATCTCCGCGCGGCGGTGATGGGGCTCGGCCGCGCAACAGATCACCGGATCCGGCCGACGCCTGGCGAACTGGACGCCATGGCCGAGTTGCTCACGCGGGCAATCGAAGCCGGAATGCTGGGCATGTCGGGAATGGACACCGCGCTGGACAAACTCGATGGCGACCGGTACCGCTCGCGGGCGCTTCCTTCCACGTACGCGCGATGGCGCGAGCGGTGGCGGCTGATCGACGTGCTGCGGGCCCACGGTGGCGTTTTGCAGAGCGCTCCCAACATCGACAACCCGCTCTCGGCAGTCCTGTTCTTCCTGGCATCCGGCACCCGATTCTCGGTTCGCCCCCACGAGGTACCGGTCAGTCTGCTGGTGTCTTTTGACACCAAAACCGCCCGGGGCGCCCATCAGATACTGCGCGTGGCAACCCGGCTGGGAAATGCATGCTTCGGATCGAATGTCAGATTCCAACATCTGCCGGTGCCGTTCACTCTGTACTCCGACGGCATCGATCTCCCGGTCTTCGAAGAGTTCGGGGCGGGAACCGCCGCTTTGCATCTGCGTGACCAGATCGAGCGCAACACCCTGCTCGCCGACGAAACGTATCGTCGCCGGTTCCGTCGGGATCTGACCGCCAGCAGGCTGCGGCCCAGCTCCTGGAACAGGGACTTCTACGAGGCCACGATCGTCGAGTGCCCCGACGCCTCACTGATCGGGAAGAGCTTCGGCGAAGTCGCCGATGAACGGGCGGCCGACCCGGTCGACGCGTTCCTGGACGTGCTCGTCGCAAACGGTGAACGCAACGTCCGGTGGACCACCACGTTGCACAACGACCGAAAGCACGTGCTGGACAGAATGGCCCGCTATTCCACCGTGCAGCTGGGGTTTTCCGACGCGGGGGCCCACCTTCGCAACATGGCTTTCTACAACATGCCACTGCGGTTCCTGAAGCGGATGCGTGATGCACTGAACGACGGGAGCCCCATTCTCCCGCTCGGCGCGGCAGTCCATCGACTCACCGGCGAGCTCGCATCGTGGTTCGGGCTCGACGCCGGGTATCTGCGCCAGGGCGACCGAGCCGATTTCGTCATCATCGACCCGGGCGGGCTCGATGACGCTGTCGACGAGTACCACGAAGAACGCGCACCCTTCTTCGGCGGCGTGTCGCGCATGGTCAACCGCAACGACTGCGCCGTGGTGGCCACGGCCGTCGCAGGCACGGTGGTGTTCCGAGACGGGGAATTCGTCGAAGGCTATGGCGAAACGGTGGGCACCGGCCGGTACCTGAAGCCGAGGTGACCGGCGACCCCGGATACGCACGGCGGCGTGGCCAGGCCGTCACGGTGGGCGACTCGGCACCTGCCGAACAGTCGATAGCGTTACACATTCTTGTTAAAGTGATACGCAACGCGGTGGTGGCACCGGCCACGTGAGCACCCGCTAGAGGATGGCTTTTCATGACCGACTTCGACGGCGTCGACTACTTCACCGACAGTTCGCTGATACCCGACCCGCACCCGTATTACGACCACGTCCGGTCCAAGGACCCTGTGTGCTGTCCGATCAGCAACGGCGTCCTGGCCGTCACCGGCTGGCAGGCGGCCAACACCGTCTACAAGGACTCAGAGCACTACTCCTCGTGCGTGGCGGTGATGGGCCCGTTCACTCCGCTGCCGTTCACTCCCGAGGGTGACGACATCTGCGCGGAGATCGAGCAGCACCGCACCGAGATCCCGCTGTTCGAGCACATGGTCACGATGGATCCGCCGCAGCACACCGACGCGCGATCGATCCTGTCTCGCCTGCTGACCCCGAAGCGGCTCAAGGAGAACGAGGACTTCATGTGGCGGCTCGCCGACCGCCACATCGACGAGTTCATCGCCGACGGCAAGTGTGAGTTTCTGGCCGCCTACGCCAAGCCGTTCTCGCTGCTCGTGGTGGCCGATCTGCTCGGTGTGCCCGAGGAAGACCACGAGGATTTCCGCGAGGCGTTCGGTGCCGAGCGTCCCGGCTCCAACATCGGCGGCCTCGATCACGAGGTGATCGCCAGCAACCCGCTCGAATGGGCCGACGAGAAGTTCACCCGCTACATCGAGGAGCGCCGAGAGAACCCGCGCGACGACGTGCTGACCTCCATCGCGACCGCGAAGTACCCGGACGGTTCGACGCCCGAGGTCGTCGACGTCGTCCGCACCGCGACCTTCCTGTTCGCCGCGGGCCAGGAGACCACCGCCAAACTGTTGGGGGCGGCGATGCGAATCCTCAGCGACCGGCCCGATATCCAGCAGCAACTCCGCGACGACCGCAGCCTCATCCCGGTCTTCATCGAGGAATGTCTGCGGATGGAGAGCCCGGTCAAGAGCGTCTTCCGGATGGCGCGCAAGAGCACCACCCTCGGCGACACCCCGGTGCCCGCCGGCAGCACCGTGATGGTCAGCCCCGGAGCGGCCAACCGCGATCCCGAGCGGTTCGACAACCCGCACGAATTCTCGTTGCAGCGCAAGAATGTCCGTGAGCATCTCGCCTTCAGCCGGGGCATCCATTCCTGCCCCGGCGCCCCGCTGGCGCGCGTGGAGGGCCGGGTCTCGGTCGAACGGCTCCTTGACCGGCTGGCCGACATCACCGTCGCCGAGGACAAGCACGGGCCCGCCGACGACCGCCGGTACGTCTATGAACCCACGTTCATCCTGCGGGGCCTTACGGAGATCAACATCGAGTTCACCGCTGTCGACTGAGCGCGTTACGCCGGCGACCTGACCATCAGTTGGGCCATGGCGGTGCGGGCCTCCGGCGGGATGGCCACCGGTCGGCCGTCGACGTCGACGGCGACCAGAACGGTGTCGCACACGCTGATGCAGGTCTGGTCGATGAACAACGCCGACGACACCACGAACGAGGTGGTCCCCAGCCGCGCCACCCCCGCCCCGGCGTGAATCGTCGCCGGCCAGTGCGCCTCCGCCAGAAAGTGCACCACGTTCTGCGAGGTCACCAGCCGGACAGCCCGGCGGGCCCGATCGTAGATGCCGGGATTCACCCGCGCGTTCAACGTCGCCCGGATGTTCTCGTGCAGCGATTCGAGGGCCAGGTTGTTGAGGTGACCGTTGACGTCCATGTCGGAATAGCGCGCCTCGACCGGCGCCGTCAGCGGATAGAAGTCCGGCCGGCACCGGGCGGGTGCGGGGCGGGGACTGGTGAACAACCAGCCGGTGTCCACTGCCGAGTCAGCCTTGGTCATGCGATGTCCTCTGTTCGTCTGAGCCGGCAACCACGGCGCGGCCGGCCAGGCGCCATTCCAGCATGCCGTCGTTGAGGCGGATGGCGCGGCGGCCACTCTCGGCGAGCACCCGCACCGCGTCGTAGGCCTTTCGAATACATATCAACATTCATTAGCATATAAGAATGACCCAGCCGGATGCCTGCGATCTGCTCTGCCTCGACCTTCCGCACGCCGAATCGATCCGGGCCGCCCTCCCTGCCCTGGAGACGACGGAGAAGGCCGCGGCCGGCGCACGCGCGCTGGGGGACCCGACGCGGCTGACCATCGCCACGGCCCTGATGGCCGGGGACGAGCTTTGTGTCTGCGACATGGCGTGGGTGGTCGGCCAGGCCCAGAACCTGGTGTCACACCATCTGCGACAACTCAAGGTGGCCGGACTGGTCGCCTCGCGCCGGGACGGCCGGTTGGTCATGTACCGCCTCACCGACCGCGGTCGGGACCTGACATCGGCGGTGCTCGGTCCCCGGCTCGAGGAACCCCGCGGTGTCTGACGCATGCTGCGGTGACGAGCAGACCGTCGCCCCGCCGAGGATCGGAGTCGAGACGTGGTGGCGCGTGCGGCAGCTGCAGTGCGCCGCAGCGGCGGCGGTGCTGCTGCTCGTCGGGTGGTGGGTGGCGGGGCTGGGGCAGCCGACCGCGGGAGTCCTGCTCGAATACGCGGCGGTGCTGGTCGGCGCGGCGTCGTTCGCGCCGGGCGCTGTCCGGGGTCTGCGTCACGGCCGTATCGGTGTCGCGACGTTGATGACCATCGCGGCCATCGGGGCCGTGGTGCTGGGCGAAGTCGCCGAAGCCGCACTGCTGGGCATTCTGTTCTCCATCGCAGAAGGACTCGAACACCATGCGGTGTCTCGGACCCGTGCCGGCCTGCGTGCCCTGCTGACGCTCATCCCGACCGACGTCACGGTGCTGCGCGGCGGTGCCGAAACATCGATGTCCCCAGACGATCTCGTCATCGGCGACGTGATGGTGCTGCGGCCCGGGGAGCGGGCCGCCACCGACGGCCGGATCACCGCCGGACGCACCAGCCTGGATGTGTCTGCGATCACCGGAGAGTCCGTACCGATCGAGGCCGGGCCCGGATCTCCGGTGCACGCGGGCGCCATCAACGGCAGCGGCGCGATCGAGGTCGAGGTCACCGCCCGTGCTGCGGAGAGCTCGCTGGCGCGCATCGTGCAGATCGTCGAGCAGGCGCAGCAGCGCAAGGGCACCGGACAGCGGTTGGCCGACCGCATCGCGCGACCGCTGGTGCCCGCGATCATGATCCTGTCCGCCGCCATCGCCACGCTCGGAGTACTTCTGGGTGATCCGAGAGTCTGGTTCGAGCGCGCGCTGGTCGTGCTGGTGGCCGCGTCGCCGTGCGCGTTGGCGATCGCGATCCCACTGACCGTCGTCGCCGCGGTCGGCGCCGCGAGCCGCCACGGCGCACTCATCAAGGGCGGCGCCGCGATGGAAACGCTGGGCCGGATTCACACCGTGGCGCTCGACAAGACCGGCACCCTCACCAGCAACCGTCCCCAGGTGATCGCCACAGTCACCGTCGGTGGGGTCTCCGAGGCCGAGGCCCTCCGTGCCGCGGCCGCGCTCGAGGCGCGCAGCGAACACCCGCTGGCGCAGGCCATCCTGGCTGCCGCCGGGCCGAATCTTCCCGCGGCCGTCGATGTCACCGCGGTCGCCGGCCACGGATTGGTGGGCCGCCTCGCCTCGGCCACGCTGCGCCTGGGTAAACCCGGCTGGGTCGCTCCCGGACCGCTGCGTGACCACGTGGAAGAGCTGGAACGAACCGGCGCCACCGTGGTGCTGCTCGAACGCGACCAGGCGCCGATGGCCGCGATCGCGGTTCGTGACGAACTGCGGCCCGAAGCCGCCGACGCGGTAGCGGCGTTGCGCCGACAGGGAATTCGGGTGGCGATGCTCACCGGAGACAATGCACGTGCCGCGGAGGCCCTCGCCACGCAAGCCGGAATCAGCGCGGTGCACTCCGGGCTGCTCCCCGAGGACAAGGCCAAGCTGCTGCCCGAGCTGGCCGCCGGGCGGCCGATCGCGATGGTCGGCGACGGCATCAACGACGCGCCGGCGCTGGCCACAGCAGACATCGGTGTTGCCATGGGAGCCATGGGCACCGATGTCGCCATCGAGACCGCTGATGTCGCTCTGATGGGCGAAGACCTTCGCCATCTGCCCCAGACGTTCGCCCACGCGAGGCGCGCGCACCGGATCATGGTGCAGAACATCGGGCTGTCGATCACGATCATCGCCGTGCTGATCCCGTTGGCCGCGGTGGGCGCACTCGGCCTGGCCGCCGTCGTCTTCATCCACGAACTCGCGGAGGTGCTGGTGATCCTCAATGCCATCCGCGCCGCGCGGACCCGGCCGATACCGGCGACTGTTGCAGCGGAATCGGCCGAGGCGGTGGGGCGTCAGTCGTAGATGACCGCAAGTCCGTTGCGCCGCAGCTCTTCCAGCCGGTCTCGGAACGCCTGCAGGTACTCGGGTGAGTGCCCGACCCAATCGGTGATTTCTCCGACGATCCGCACCGGTTCCCGGCTGCGGTAGGAGTGGGTCGGGTTGCCGGGAAACTTCTTGTCGGTCACGTTCGGGTCGTCCTCGACCGACCCCTGGGGTTCGACGACATACACCCGCTCGCGCCCCGGACCGGCCGCCAACTGCGCCGCCAGCACCGCCCCGGCGAGAACCCGTGTCATGTAGACGTGGTTGGAGATCCGGCCCTCTTCGAAGTTGGACGGGCGCCCCGGCACCAGCAGTCCACCGATCTCGAGATCGGCTCTCGTGCCATGCAGGTACGCCCCCGATTCATGAACCACGAAGAACTCAGACGCATCCGTCATCGCTGTCACAACCCCCGTCCGTTTGATGGAGGTGCGATTGTGCCCGCCGACCGGGGTCTTGCCGCAAGCCCCCACCCGGGCCATATAGTGAGAGTGGGACGGGGCGCAGCCAGGAAAGTCAGCCCACAGCCCACAATCCCAGGCTCAGGACGAAGACGCTGAGACCCAGCGTCGTTTCCATCACCGTCCAGGTCTTGAGCGTGGTCTTGACATCCATCTCGAAGAACCGGCTGACCAACCAGAAGCCGGAGTCGTTGACGTGCGACAGCACCGTCGCGCCGGCCGCGATCGCCAGCACCAGTGCGGTGAGTTGAAGGCTGCCCAGATCCGATGCGCCGACGGCGGCACTGAGCAGGCCGGCTGTCGTCGTCAACGCCACGGTCGCCGAGCCCTGCGCGACGCGAAGCAGGGTGGAGATGATGAATGCCTGCAGAATCAGCGAGATCCCGAGGTTCGACAGGGAGCCGCTCAGTGCGCCGCCGATGCCACTGAGCCGCAGCACGCCGCCGAACATGCCGCCGGCGCCGGTGATGAGAATGATCGCGCAGATGGGTCCGAGGGCCTTGTCCAGGATATCGCTCACCGTGACCATCGACCGGCCCCGCAGACCCAGGACAAGCGTCGCCACGATGACCGTGATCAACAGCGCCACCGAGGTATTGCCGATCAGCTTGAGGTACTCCGCCCAGGTGGCGCCCTCTTCGATCACGCCGGCGGTCTGCAAGGTGGTGAGCACGGTGTTGAACGAGATCAACACGAACGGCAGCAGCAGCACGCCGAGCACCGTCGCGAATGAAGGGGCGGCCGTCCGGGTCGCGGTGCCGGCGGAGCCGGACGCACCGGAGCCGGTGTCGTCGTCGGCCTCGCGGCCGCCGTTCATCTCACCGAACAACGTGGTGGGAACGTCGACGTGGACGCGTCGGCCGATCGCCTGGGACACCAGGAACGCGCCGACGTACCAGGCCAGCACGGCCACCGGTGCGCCGACGAGCAATGTCAGACCGATGTTCGCGCCGAGCAGTTCGGCGGCCGCCACCGGCCCCGGGTGGGGCGGTACCAGAGCGTGCATGGCCGCGAAGGCACCGGCAGCCGGGAACGCGTACAACAGCAGCGATCCGCCGAATCGGCGCGCCACCGTCATGATGATCGGCAGGAACACCACCAGCCCGGCGTCGAAGAAGATCGGGAAACCGAACAACAGCGCTGCGACGCCGAGCGCCAGCGGGGCGCGCTTCTCACCGAAGCGGCCGATCAGCGTGTCCGCGAGAACCTGGGCACCGCCGGTGATCTCGAGGAGCCGGCCGATCATGACCCCGAAGCCGACCAACAGCGCCACCGAGCCCAACGTGTTGGAGAAGCCGAACGACAGCGCGTCGGGAACATCGGTGACGGGGATGCCGGCCACCAGCGCGGTCAACACGCTGACCAGTACCAGCGCGATGAACGCGTGCAGCTTGACCCTGATGATCAGGAACAGCAGCAGCGCGACTGCGCCTGCGGCGATGAGCAGGAGCGTGGTGGTTCCGTATGCCGGATCAATGGCTTCCACGAGGTACCCTCCCTGCGACGACACCCACGACCTGAATCACGGGTGCTCCTCGGCTGCATTCGAATCGGTTGCGCTGACGTAGTTTTCGATGATGTCGTCGATGCTCTGGTCGACGTTGATGGCGACCCCGTGCTCATCGGGTTCGAGGGGCTCGAGGGTGCGGAACTGGGACTCCAACAACTTGGCCGGCATGAAGTGTCCCGGCCGGCTGGCCTGGCGTCGGCTGATGACCTCCACCGCGCCCTCCAGGTGCAGGAACTCGACGTCGGGGCAATGCCGGCGCAGTTGGTCCCGGTACTTGCGTTTCAGGGCGGAACAACTCATCACTCCGCCCTGGCGGTGCTGGGCCAACCACTGGCCGATCGATTCCAGCCAGGGGTAGCGGTCGCCGTCGTCGAGGGGTTCGCCCGCCGACATCTTCTCGATGTTGGCCGGCGGGTGAAAGTCGTCAGCGTCGGCGAACGGAACGCGCAACCGCTGCGCCAGCGCGGCGCCCACGGTCGACTTGCCCGACCCGGACACGCCCATGACGACGATCGGTACTGCCATACCTAAGCCCCATCTATGTGTGTTACATCACAGAGCATTCACCAAAAGTCTGACTATTGCAAGGGGTAGATGAATTAAGTCATTCGTTTCCGCGCTGAAGGCCGGTCTGGCAGGATCAATCCGTGCACGATCGGCCCGACGCTCTCCACGACAGTCTGCTGACTGCGCTGGGAACCGGTGTCGTGTCGGGAAAGTACCCGGCCGGGCGGGTCCTCACACTGGAGGCGATGAGCGCCGAACACGGCGTCTCGCGCAGCGTCGTCCGGGAGGCTGTCCGCGTCCTCGAAGCGATGGGCCTCGTCAGCTCCCGGCGCCGGGTCGGGATCACCGTCCAGCCGGTGCGGCAGTGGAATGTCTTCGACCCCCTCGTGATCCGCTGGCGACTTGACGTCGGCGACCGTGCGGCTCAACTGGTCTCGCTGTCGGAGCTACGCCTGGGGTTCGAGCCCGCGGCGGCGGCCCTGGCAGCGCGCCGTGCCACCCCGGACCAGTGCCGGGTCATGGCGACCGCGGTGTCGGACATGGTCGTGCACGGACGGACCGGTGACCTCGAGGCATACCTGTCGGCGGACGAGCTGTTCCATCAGACGCTGCTGGAAGCCAGCGGCAACGAGATGTTCCGGGCGTTGACCGGCGTGGTCGCCGAACTGCTGGCGGGTCGCACCCACCACGGCATGATGCCGGAAAAGCCCAACATCGCGGCCATCGCGTTGCACGATGAGGTGGCTCGTGCGATCCGGATGGGTGAGGAGGAATCGGCCGAGCGGGCCATGCGCGCGATCATCGCCGAGGCGGCCTCGGCCATCGAGGAGGACGCCCGAGCACCGTCCGACCGAGGAGCGCCATGACACCGACGAACGTGAAGTGCCCGAACTGCGGAACGGTCAACCGGGTCCCCGCGGCAGCCAACGGCACACCCCGGTGCGCCAAGTGCCACGAGTCGTTGCCGTGGATTGCCGTGGCCGGTGACGACGACTTCGCCGAGGTTGCCGAACGCGCGAAAATGCCCGTCCTGGTGGACTTGTGGGCGACCTGGTGCGGTCCGTGCCGGATGGTCAGCCCCGTGCTCGAGCAGCTCGCCGCCGAGCGCGCGGGGCGGTTGAAGCTGGTGAAGGTCGACGTGGACGCTGCGCCTCGGACCGCGCAGCGCTTCTCGGTCCAGGCGGTTCCCACCCTGCTCGTGATGTCCGGCGGCACGGTGCTGGTCCGTCGGTCCGGCGCGGCACCGGTCGCGACTCTACGAACCTGGCTCGACCAGGCACTCGCGGCCGGGGGTTAGGAAATCGCGACCGGCTCTGGTCAGTCGACGGATCGGCGCGCACACTGAAGGTGTCGCCGAACCCAAGGGGGCGCCGATGGACGAGCTCCACTATGACTATGTCGGTGAACTGTTTGCGCGGTACTTCCGTGCTGCAGTCGACACCGACCCGCCGTGGGGTGAGGGCCCCGTGCAGCGGATGTTCTCCCTGACCGATGCGGTCCAGGACCCGCTGGAGCAGAGCCGGCGCGCCGCGATCGCCTGGGGACGAACCGAAGCCCCCAACGCCCCGATCGCCATGGAGTTCTTCGTCATCACCCAACACGGGCTGATCTACTCGGCTGAGATGAGTACGGCGCGGCGCGCGCTGTACTTCGTCGCTACCCCGCCCACGCTGTTCGATCCGATCGTCGACCAGGTGGAGTCAGGCGAACGGCGTCAGAACACCGCGGTCGTCGTCGACCGCCGTCTCGGACGCGACCTCACCGCCGCCCGCCCGATGGATGCCGTTCTGCGGCGCATCCTCGATCAGCATGCGGCGTTGCGGGTCGAGCTACCGGGTGCGGCGGTGAGCGTCGCAGCAGCAGCCCGCTAACGCGGGCATGGTCGGCGCCGATAATCGAGACATGACCCTGCTGCGTGCCGCCGGTGCAATATCCGTCGCGGTGGCTGCGTCCTGGGTGGGGTCTGCACCGGTCCAGGCGGAGGCGCTGGCCCAGCTCGACCCCGTCCCAGTGGCGGCGTCGGCGACGTGCGCGGGCAGCGTCAGTGCGGAAGCCCAGGTGGCGCCGACCGAGGTGAATGGCGGCTTCGAGAACGGTGTGCGGGTCGCGATCAACTATGACGCCGGCCGCTACGACGGCTCGTGCGCGCTGACCGTGACAGCGGCGTGGCGAAACCTCGACAGCGGCGCGTCGGGCAGCGGCGACATCACCGCGGTGTCGACGATCGACGGGCACTACGGGTTCATCGGCTACGCGAGCACCCTGTTCACCACCGGACCCGGCACCGTCGTCGTCACGCTGAGCTCACACCCGGGCGCCGAAATGCGCGTCACTCCGTCCTGATTCGTCGCGTTCCCGCTACGTGCAGCAGGTGGGGTCGAGCACGCCGCACAGCGCCTGCAGCGCTTCAGGTCTGACCCGGTAGAACACGTTCATCCCGCGGCGATCGGCCTCGACCAGCCCGGCATTGCGCAGCTGTGCAAGGTGGTGGCTGACGGTGGATTCCCGCAGCCCGAGCACGGCGGCCAGGCCTCCGCCGGTAGCCTCGCGCCGCTCCGCGCTGAACAGGTACGACATGATCTTCACCCGCACCGGGTCGGCGATGGCTTTCAGTCGCAGCGCCACCGCCAGTGCGTCGTCGTCGCTGATCGGGCCCGCGGCCACCGGGGCACAACACACCGGGGCCGACATGTCGATCACGGGCAGAGCTTTGGGCATGGCACCATCCTGCCACAGCTATTGACATATATCGAAAAGGTGACATCCTGGGCTGGACGCGTCAGTTCGATATATGTCTAATCAACCATGGAGGATGTCATGTCCCGAGTACAACTCGCGCTCAACGTCGAGGATCTCGATGAAGCGATCGCCTTCTACACCAAGCTGTTCGGCATCGAGCCGGCCAAGGTCAAGCCGGCCTACGCGAACTTCGTCGTCAGCGACCCGCCACTCAAGCTGGTCCTGCTGGAGAACCCGGGCTCCGGCGGCAGCCTCAATCACCTCGGCGTCGAGGTCGAATCCAGTGAGCGGGTGCATGCCGAGATCGCGCGGCTGACCGGGGAAGGGCTCTTCACGGACGAGGAGATCGGCACCACGTGTTGCTTCGCCACCCAGGACAAGGTGTGGGTGACCGGGCCGGGTGGTGAGAAGTGGGAGGTCTACACCGTGCTCGCCGACTCGGAAACCTTCGGAACCAGCCCGCAGCACCGCGAGCCGGACGCCGACGCGACGCCGTGTTGTGGCAGCGCAGCAGCCAACGAGCCCGCTGCGACCTGCTGCTGAAGGACCGACGGTCGGGTCCCGGCGCCGCCCGGGGCCCGATCGTTCACCGGACGTTCGTTTGCCTGCTGATTCGATTCCTGTCAATATCGATGCATGTCGAATTCGCGGCCGCCGACGATCATGCCGGATGACTGTTGTCCCCCCGGAGCGCTACTGCGCGAGCCGATCTCGCCGGCCGCCGCCGCCGACATGGTCGTCACGCTCAAAGCGCTGGCCGACCCGGTGCGGCTGCAGCTGTACTCGGCGATCGCCAGCCACGCCGGCGGCGAGGCGTGTGTCTGCGACATCTCGGTCGGCGTCGACGTCGCGCAGTCGACGATCAGTCACCACCTCAAGGTGCTGCGTGACGCCGGGTTGCTGACCTCCGAACGGCGAGCGTCGTGGGTCTACTACAAGGTGGCGCCCGGTGCGCTGGAGAGCTTGTCGGCACTGATCGGTTCCGACGCCGCCGTCGGAGCGCGACGATGACCGACACCGCGGCCCCGGCAGTGGCCGCCAGACTGTCCACCCTGGACCGGTTCCTGCCGCTGTGGATCGGCGCCGCGATGGTCGCCGGGCTGCTGCTCGGCCGCTGGATCCCTGGTCTGGACTCCGCGCTGGAAAGTGTTCAGCTCGACGGCATTTCGCTGCCGATCGCGCTGGGCCTGCTGATCATGATGTACCCGGTGCTGGCCAAGGTCCGCTACGACCGCCTCGACACCGTCACCGGTGACCGTCGGTTGCTGCTGTCCTCGCTGCTGCTGAACTGGGTCCTCGGACCGGCTTTGATGTTCGCCCTGGCCTGGCTGATGCTGCCCGACCTGCCCGAGTACCGCACCGGACTGATCATCGTCGGCCTCGCGCGCTGCATCGCGATGGTCATCATCTGGAACGACCTGGCTTGCGGTGACCGGGAAGCGGCCGCGGTTCTCGTGGCCCTCAACTCGCTCTTCCAGGTCGTGATGTTCGCGGTGCTGGGCTGGTTCTACCTGTCGGTGCTGCCCGGGTGGCTCGGGCTGGAACAGACCACCATCGCGGCCTCGCCGTGGCAGATCGCCAAGTCGGTGCTGATCTTCCTCGGTATCCCGCTGCTCGCCGGCTACCTCTCCCGCCGGATCGGCGAACGCCGGAAAGGCAGAGACTGGTACGAGACGCGGTTTTTGCCGCGCATCGGCCCCTGGGCCCTCTACGGTTTGCTGTTCACCATCGTGATTCTCTTTGCGCTGCAGGGGGACCAGATCACCAACAACCCGTGGGACGTCGCCCGGATCGCACTGCCGCTGTTGGTCTACTTCGCGGTGATGTGGGGCGGCGGTTATCTGCTGGGCGCGCTGCTGGGTCTGGGATACGAACGCACCACCACCCTGGCCTTCACCGCTGCGGGCAACAACTTCGAATTGGCCATCGCGGTGGCGATCGCCACCTATGGCGCCACCTCCGGACAGGCACTGGCGGGGGTAGTCGGCCCGCTGATCGAGGTACCCGTGCTGGTCGGCCTGGTCTACGTGTCCCTGGCGCTGCGACGCCGCTTCACCCAGCACACCAATCAGCATCTGCCCGACGATTCGACGCTACGAACGGATTCCCCACGATGACGGACAGCCAGGTCGCCCGCGACCTCTCGATCGATCAACAGTTGGCGCTGCGCACCGCGGCGACGCGGTTGCAGGCGGAGTTCGGCACCGCTTTCGGTACCGAGACCATCGAACGCTTTCTGCACTCGTCCTACGACCAATTCGCCGGGCGGGCCACCATCCTCAAGTTCCTTCCCCTGCTCGCCGAACGCTTCGCCCGCCAACGGCTCCACGCGCTCGCGCGGGTGGAAGGCAAGATCAGCGACGGCAAACCGACCGTGCTGTTTCTGTGCACCCACAACGCCGGACGCTCCCAGATGGCGCTCGGCTTCTTCACCCATCTCGCCGGCGAGGCCGCCGTGGCCTGGTCGGGCGGATCGGAGCCGGGAACCGAGATCAACCCCGCCGCGATCGCCGCGATGGCCGAGGTCGGCATCGACATCACCACCGAGTATCCGAAGCCCTGGACCGACGAGATCGTCCAAGCTGCCGACGTTGTCATCACCATGGGGTGTGGGGACGCCTGCCCGATCTTCCCCGGCAAGCGTTACGAGAACTGGGATCTCCCGGACCCCGCCGGACAGGGCCTCGAGGCAGTGCGGCCCATCCGGGACATGATCGACACCCGAGTCCGCAGCCTGCTCGACGAACTTCACGTGCCTATCGAATGAAGGGCCGAGCGCCGCGGCAACACCCAGGGCGCCAGCAGTCGGGCGGCCTGGCCGGCGTCGGGTTGGCCGGCGCGGTGCACGACGCTGAGGTACACGTGATCCGCACCGGCGTCGTGATGGCGGCGAATGCGTTCACCGATCTGCTGCGGGTCGCCCCAGGCGACGAACCCGTCGACGACCGAGTCGGTCAGCGCGGCGATGTCGGCCCGTGAAAAACCCTGGCGCAGCGCGGAGTTGACGTAAGCAGGCAGGGTGAACAGCATCCGCAACGGGATCCGGGCGGATTCGCGGGCCGTGGCCGGATCGGTGTCGACGACGACGTACTGGCCCACGGCCAGCACCGGGCCCGCACCGAGCTGCTCGCGCGCGATGCGCGTGTACGCCGGGGTGAACAGCATCGGGACGGCGCCCAGGAAATGCCGCCGCGCAATGCCGAGCTTGTGCGGCCCGAACGCGGCGAGGATTCTGCGCTCCCGTGGAATGCCGGCGTCGAGTTGGTCGACGTCACTGTAGAGCCGGCCGATGGCCCCCGGGGTCTGGGCGGAACCGAGCCCGATCAGCAGTCGGCCCGGGGCCGCGGCCTCGGCCCGGGTGAACAACCGCTCGACCGCCGGCGGGCCGAACACATCGGGTGGGATGACCGCCGGTGCCACGGTGACCGATCTCGTCGCAGCGAGCACCTCGGTGAGCCGGTCCAGGCGGTCGAGCTGCCCGCCATTGATCCACAGCGCATTGTAGCCAAGCCGTTCCATTGTCACGGCATCGTCCAGATACGTTCCATCGGAGGAGATTTCGACGACGAACCCGACCGACCTATGTGCGAGCATGCGCCAACGGTAAAACCTCAACCAAACTTGAGGTCAATAGCAGAAGGTCAGCGGAATGCGCCCGCCCCGCCATCGGCCAGCAACGTCTGACCCGTCAGGTACGCGGCGTCGGGACCGACGAGAAACGCGACCACACCCCCGATGTCGGTGGCGGGGTCGCCGATACGCCTGAGCGCCGTACTCTTGACGACCCTGTCGTAGTGCTTCGGAGCGGCGTCGCGCAGCACCCGCAAGCCGTCGGTCTCGGCCAGCGGACACACCACGTTGACGCGGATCCCCTCGCGGCCCCATTCCAGCGCAGCGGCCTTGGACATCCCCCGGATGGCCTCTTTGGCCCCGGCGTAGGCGCCGAAGAACGGTTCACCATTGGTGCCCGCGGCACTGCCGATGTTCACGATCGCGCCCCCGCCCTTGCCGGCCATCACCGGGTGACGGCCTGCATGAGGGAAAACGTCGCCCGCGGCCCGGTGTCGAAGACCAGGTCGTAATCCTCGGCGGTGAGGTCGACGAACGGTTTGGGTCCGCAGCTGGCGACGGCGTTGTTGACCAGCGCGTCCACCGTGGCGAACGCGTCGAGGGCGGCCTGCACGATCCGTTGGGGACTGCCGGGGTCGCGCAGGTCGGCCACCACCGAGGTGACTCGGTAGCCCGCCCGCTTGAATTCCGTTGCGGTGGAGGCAAGCACGTCTTCCAGAATGTCGGTGAGCAGCACCGACGCACCGCGGGCCAGCAGCGCCGAGGCGATGCCCTTGCCGACCCCGCGGGCGGCGCCGGTGACGATCACCACCTGCCCGTCCAACGGCCCGGTGACGGGTGTGCTGCTGGTCATCGCCGCCCTTTCCGTCCGCCCATCTCTGGCATCTTCCCACGGCTTACGCGCAGCGGTCAGTTGCGCACAATTCAATTGCGCACTGTAGTGTTGCGGTATGTCCGCGCCCCGTCTCGACGAGCAGCTGTGCTTCGCGCTGTACTCGGCGTCTCGAGCCGTGACCGCTGCCTACCGTCCGATCCTCGACGAGCTGAACCTGACCTATCCGCAGTATCTGGTGCTGCTCGTGTTGTGGGAGGAGGAGCCGTGCACCGTCGGTCATCTGGGCCGGCGGCTGCACCTGGACTCGGGAACGTTGTCGCCGCTGCTGAAGCGGCTCGAGGGGGCCGGTCTGGTGCGTCGGGAGCGCAGTGCCGACGACGAACGGCGCGTCGGTGTCACTCTCACCGCGGCGGGCCGTGCACTCGAGCAGCGCGCGGCCTGCGTTCCCGAGCGACTCCTCGGCTCGACCGACGTCCCGGCGGCCGATCTGATGGCGCTGCGTGAGGCGCTCAACCTGATCACCGCGGAACTGCACGCCCGCAACACCACCTGATCGTCACACCCCGCCAGAGAAAGGTCGACCCTGTGTCTGAACTCCCGCCGCCGCCTCCGACGACGCCCGCTCGCACCGTGGCCCGCTACACCCTGGCCGCGGCGATGATCTTCGCCGGATTCAGCCACCTGTTCTGGGCCCGCGAAGAGTTCCAGGCGCAGGTGCCGGGCTGGGTGCCGATGGACGCCGACGGCGTCGTCATGGCTTCTGGCGGGGTCGAGATCACCCTGGGCGTCGGACTGGCCGTGCTCAATCGCGACCGGGTTCTGGTGGGTCGGCTGTTGGCGGCGTTCTTCATCCTGATCTTCCCCGGCAACATCGCGCAGTACGTCAACGGAGCCGATGGTTTCGGTCTGAACAGTGACACCAGCCGCTTCATCCGGCTTCTCTTCCAGCCGGTGCTGATCGCGTGGGCGTTGTGGGCCACCGGGATTCCGCGGCAGAAGAAGTGAGGTAGCCCGGGTTCATTCGCGGGCGCCGAGGTGACGCGCGAGGAAGGCCTCGATGGCACGGTACATCTGAATCACGTTCTCCGGGTTGACCGCTCCGTGGCCTTCGTCCGATTGGACCAGATACTCGACCTCGACATCGCGGGCTCGGAGCGCGTTGACGAGGTTGTCGGACTCGGCCTGCACCACCCGGACGTCGTTGGCGCCCTGAATGACCAGCAACGGAGTGCGGATCTGGTCGACCCGGGTGATCGGGGAGCGGGCTCGCATGTCGGCCAACTGCTCTGGGTCGTCGGGATCGCCGACGTAGCGGTGCCAGTTGTTGGCCAGGTGCGGACGCGCCACCGGCGGCAGCGTGCGCATGAAGTTCGCCAGATCCGAGACGCCGACATAGTCGACTGCCGCGGCGAACACATCCGGGGTGAACGTGACGCCGACCAGCGCGGCGTAGCCGCCGTAGGACCCGCCCATGATCGCGACCCGGTGGGGGTCGGCGTACCCCTGCTCGACCGCCCAGTTCACGCCGTCGATCAGGTCGTCGTGCATCCTGCCGGCGAACTCGCCGATCGCTGCCTTGAGAAAGGATGAGCCGAAGCCCAGTGACCCGCGGAAATTGACCTGTAGCACCGCATAACCGCGATTGGCCAGCAGCTGCACCCCGGGGTGGTACTCCCAGGAGTCTCGAAACCACGGGCCGCCGTGAACCAGAAGGACCAGCGGCAGACCCGTCGGTTCCACGCCGAGGGGCAGGGTCAGATACGAGTGCAGCGTCAGTCCGTCGCGTGACGTGATCGCCACCGACTGCATCGGAGCGAGCTGACCGGGATCCAGGTGCGGAAAGGGCCGGTACAGCAGGCGGCTCTCCCCGGTCTCGTGGTCGTAGAGGTAGGTGGCGTGCGGATCGCGGTCGTGGACGAAGTTGACCACCCACCGCCGGCCGTCCTCGTCGGAGGTGATGCGTCCGATGTCCCCGTCGGAGAGCTTTCCCAACTCGGCCAGCACATCGGCGAAGTAGGGATCGAGCGCGTGAATCACCTGCCGTTCCCGTAGATATCGCACGCCGAGCAGTTCACCGGTGCGCCGGTGCTGGATCAGAGGCTGCGGCATCAACGGACTGACCGCGCCTCGGTGGTCGAGGTCGAACTCCGGATGGCTGTCGACTTCGACCTCGTCGCCGGTGGCGAGGTCGACGCGGACCAGTCGCGTGTGGTCGCTGCCGCGGCTGGATCCGACCCAGACGCCCGTGCCGTCCGGGGTCAAGACGAGCGGGTGGATGCCCACCGGGTGGTCGGATCCGTCGAAGGTTGTGATCTTCTGCAAGCTCCCGGTGCGGTCGTCCCACCGGGACAGATCGAGATGGCCGTCGTCGGTCAGCGCCGTGGCAAACAGCTGGCCGTCGTCGGTGCTCAGCCAGTTGAACGCTCGTCCGGGATTCTGGGCGAGCAAGGAGGTCTCGCCGGTAGCGATCTGCAGTTCGTACACGTCGAACAACTGCGGATCGCGCCTGTTCATGAGAATGACGGCCTTGCCGTTCTCGAAATCGGTGATCGGGGAGGCGATTACGCCGGGGTACGGTGTCAGGTTGACTGGCGCCCCAGCCGGATCTTCCAGATCGATCCGGTAGATGTGCCAGTTCTCGTCGCCGTTCGTGTCCTGCAGATAGATCATCCAGCGCGGGTCGTCGGTCCAGTCGAAGTGGTGCACGCTGCGCACGTCGTCGCTCGTGACACAGCGTGGTTCGTCGGACTCGATGTCCTGAACCCAGACATTGAGTCGATTGCGCCAGGGCGCGAGGAACGCGATCCGGGTTCCGTCGGGCGAGATCATCGCTCCGGCGCGGGTGGGTGGGTTGAAGAAGTCCTCGACCGAGATGGACTCGGGCAGTGCCATGAAGAAGCCTTTCGAGTGATGAGCAGGGCAGGGTCCGATCAGCCACCGAGGTCCTGCGGTCCCGGCCGGCGTGCTACGTGAAGTTGTCGTGCGGTGGATTTCGGTCAGGTGCTGGGTCCGCCGAATCTGCCGTTGGTGGCGTCCCGCACGGCGCGGTCTATCAAGTCGAGAGCCTCCTCCTGGCTGACCTTCTCGCCGTCGACGATGACGCGGCGCCCGACGTCCTCGTCGATGACGCGGAACGCCCCCGTAACGGCAGCCGCGCAGAGGCGCACCGTGAGATCCTGCTGTGGCAGCCGAAGTCGTTCGGCCACAACGGGGATGAAGTCGCGCTCCATCTGATCGTGCACCATCAGGTACGACGTCCGGATAGCCGGTTCGTGTACCGACATCGTGGTGATGCGCAGTGCGTGGCGGACATCGGCGATCTCCTGGTCAGACAGCGGATGCTGCTTGGTGTAGGAGGCCATGTGCTCGGCCAACGACAGTTCCGCCGGCCACTGCCCCGCCAACGCGATGAACCGCTGCGCCGACAACGCCAGCACCGGCTCCACACAGCTTTCCTTGCTGCGGAAGTACCGCCACACTGTGCGGGTGGAAAGCCCCGCGGCAGCGGCGATGTCATCCCCGCTGGTGGCGTTGACGCCGCGTTCCCAGAACAACTCGCAGGCGTGCCGGGATACCTCAAGGCGTGCCTGCGCCTGCCGCTCAGTGGTACCGATCGGCTTCACCTCCTTGTCACTTAGTGACAGCCTCCACTGTGTCACTAAGTGACAACCGCGTCAAGCGTGGACGGTATCGGCGGAGATGAGAGTGCTCTCATCTCCGTCTCATGTCCCGGCCATTGCCTGTCGGCAGACTCCAGGACATGCGAGGACCCGTGGTGTTGGCCGTGGCCGCCGGCGTAGCCGCGGTCGGTCTCGTCGTGGCCACCGCGGTGTCGTTCAGCTCGACCTCGGTCCACGAGCCCCTCGGCCCGATCGTCGTACAGGCCCCGCCTTCGCCTCCGCCACCCGGGCCGGACCCGGCGACCGCCTCGACAGTCGAGTCAGGTCAGAGCGACGCCGTGCCGGCACCACCGCACGTCACGCGCGAGGCCGACGTCCCGGCCCCGCCGCCGGCGCTGCAACGCGGCATCAACGACAGGGACGACGACGGGGACGACGACCGGGACTCCGACGACGACGGGAATGATGACGACGACTGGGATGATGACGGGGACGAAGGGGACGACGACTGAGTCCACGTCTGCGGCGGGTATCCCGGAGGGCGTCATGACCTCCACCGACCAGCAGCGACCGTTGTGGCGGCGGCTGCTGCCCTCGGCTGCCCGCACCCGCATCATGGCGTGGGTGTTGCTGCTGGTGCTCGCCGCGCTGCTGATCGTCACATTCGTCACCTGGCGTCTGATGGTGTCCACGGTCAACGGCCGGATGGATGAGGCGTTGCGCTACGAGGTCGAGGAGTTCACGGAGTTGACCGCCCCCGGCATCAACCCGCGTACCGGCGAGCCGTTCGTCGGCGTCGACGAGGTCATCCGGGAGGCCATCGCCTACAACCTCGCCCGCCCGAATGAGAAATTTCTCGGCTACGTCGACGGCGGCTACCACACGCAGAGCCGCCAGGAGCCCGGCATCCCCGAGGTGCTGGCCGGTGACCCCGATTTCACCGCACTGGTCGGTTCGGTGACCGACCCCGTTCAGTCCAGCTACGAGCACCCCGAGGTGGGCGAGGTGCGCTATCTGGCGATCCCCGTGCGGCTTGCCGGCGATCCCGCGAACGGGGTCATCGTCGCGGCCTACCTCGGCGACGCGGAGCGGGCCGCAGCCGATGAAGCCGCCCGTCTGATGCTGATCGTGGGCGCGGCCACCGTATTGGGGGCGACTGCGGCAGCGTGGTTGATCGCCGGACGGATCCTCGCTCCGTTGCGTGATGTCACGGAGACGGCGAACCAGATCACCGAGACGGATCTGTCCCGGCGGATCCCGTCGCGCGGCGAAGGTGACGAACTCGACGCCCTGGTGACCACCGTCAACGGCATGCTGGACCGCGTCGAGGCCGCGGTGTCGGCGCAGCGGCGGTTCATCGACGACGCGGGCCACGAATTGCGTACCCCGATCACGATCATCCGGGGCCATCTCGAGGTGCTCGATGCCGGCGACCCTGCCGACGTCGCGGCCACGGTCGCGCTCGTCGACGACGAGCTGATGCGGATGAACCGGATGGTCTCGGACCTGCTGCTGCTCGCCCGTGCCGAACAGCCGTCCTTCCTGCAGCCCGAAATGACCGATGTCGGCATACTGACCCGCGAGATCTTCGACAAGGTGACCCGGCTCGGCGACCGCCGGTACGACCTGCAGTCGGTGGCCGAGGTGTCGTCGGTGCTGGACCCGCAGCGCATCACCCAAGCCATGGTCGCCCTGGCCGACAACGCCTGCCGCTACACCACCACCGGCGCCTGGATCGGCGTCGGTTCCAGTCTGCACGAGGGGTGGCTGCGCTTCTGGGTTTCGGACTCCGGGCCGGGCGTCTCCGAAGCGGACCGCAGCCGGATCTTCGAACGCTTCGCCCGCGGCAGCGCCGGCGGGCAGCGTTCCGACGGCGCGGGCCTGGGGCTGTCGATCGTGGCGGCGATCGCGGTGGCGCACGGCGGGCGGGTCCATCTCGACAGCATCCCCGGGCGCGGCGCGACGTTCGCCGTCACCATCCCCGCCTACCTGGAGCAGCCATGGCCCGCATCCTGATCGCCGAAGACGAGCCGAGAATCGCATCCTTCATCGAAAAGGGCCTGACTTCAGCGGGTTTCGTCACGAGCACCGTCGCCGACGGCGCGTCGGCGTTCGACTACGCGATGACCGGTGGATTCGACCTGATGGTGCTCGACATCGGGCTGCCGGAGATGGACGGATTCACCGTGCTGCGCAAGCTGCGTGCCGAAGGCAACCGGATCCCGGTCATCGTGCTGACGGCCCGCGACAGCGTGCAGGACACGGTGGCCGGTCTTGAAGGCGGCGCTGACGACTACATGCCCAAGCCTTTCCGATTCGAGGAGCTGCTCGCGCGCACGCGGTTGCGTCTGACCGCCGAGCGTCCCACCGAACTCACGGTGTTGTCCTGTGGCGGGCTGTCACTCGACCTGCGCACCCGGCGCGCCACCGTCGGGGGCTGCACCGTCGACCTGTCGGCACGGGAGTTCGCACTGGCCGAGACGTTCCTCCGGCACCCCGGCCAGGTGCTGACCCGTGAACAGTTGCTCAGCCACGTCTGGGGTTACGACTTCGACCCGGCCTCCAACGTGGTCGACGTCTACGTCCGCTACCTCCGACGCAAGCTGGGCGCCGACCGCTTCGTCACGTTGCGCGGTATGGGGTATCGACTCGAAGAGCTGCCCTGAGAACACAGCTGCCCGTCCCGGTGTCGGCCGGAACGGGCAGCGCAACGGCGACCGGGTCAGTCGTCGTAAGGGCTGTCGTCCCAGGGGCTGTCGTCCCAGGAGTCATCCCAGGAATCGTCCATCGCCGCGAACGACACCACCGACCGGTCATCGGCGAAGACCCAGTCCAGCGCCGACGAGCCGATCGCTGCGTGGGCCGCGGGTACCGGCTCGGACGCGGCCGACGCCGCACCCGCGCCGACGACACCGAGGCCGGTGAGTGCGGCACCAACGGTGACGACCTTCCAGGTGGGCATGTGACTCATGATGTGTGTCTCCTTATCTCGCAATCGTTTCCCGACACTGCAACTGTGTCCTGATCAGATGAGGGGCCCAGGAGGCGGACATGAGTGACCTCTCATCTGTGGAGCCATGTCCTCGCCAATTCGAGCCGCCGCGCGGTGAGTTGCGGCCACCGCGGGTGACAGGTGCGGAACGGCCCGGTGGCCAGTCCGAACACCACCGCCGCCACCCGATGTCGAAGAGCCGCGGGCTCCACTCTGCGACAGGCGAATCGAAGCATCTGATCCATATAGTGCCGAGCCCGCGGCACGGCCGGGCCGGCAACCGACAGGTGGCCGATCAGGGTGGCCCAGTCGTCGGCGCGTTCCCCTGGCCCGACGGTGTCGACATCGAGCAGCCCCGTCACCCGCCCGTCGACGGCCAGCAACTGGCCCTCGTAGAAGTCACCGTGGGTCGGCACAACGGCATGCAGCGGAGTCGCCGCTGAACGCAATTCGTCGTGAAGCCTGCGCAGCGTGCCCAGCAGACCAGGAGTGCCGCACGCGGTGAGGCGCAGCACGGCCGCGGCGTCGTCGACGCGGTCGAGGACCGTGCGGCGGCCCGGCAGCGTCATCACCCGGTCGGGCAGCGCGGTCAACAGCGCCTCCAGGTGCGCTGGACCGGGCAGTGGCATCTCGTCGCGGGTGAGGAGGTCGCGCAGCGGAGTCCCGGGCGCGCGTGGCAGCACGACCACGCCGTCATCGGAGCACCCCAGCACCGAGGGCACGGGCACCGACGGTGCCAGCAGGTCATGCCGCGCGCGCAGTGCTGCTACCGCGTCGGGACGAACGACCTTCGCGAACCATGTCTGCGTACCATCGCTGATCTCGACGACGGCACGCCGTCCCGGGCGGTACGCCCGCACGACGGCGCGTACCGGACCCGTGGGGCACACTCCGAGTTCCCGCAGTCCGGTGACCGGGTCATCGAGCAGGGCCAAGCCGGGCAGCGCGGGGTCCTGCGGCCAGCGCCACACACCGACGTGCAGATCCAGACCGCGATATTCGCCGGCGACGACGGCGGCACCGGCGGGCAGGGCCGAGCCGGTGGCGGCGACCAGCACCTCGCGGCCGCGGCTGCCGTCGGTTCGTCGCACCGATGCGCGATAGCGGACCAGCACCGCACCGTCCGGCCTGACCGTGACGGTCACCGGATCCAGCGAGCGCAGCTCGCCGCCGTACTCGGCGACCGCCGCGCCCAGTACGCCGGGTGCCGGCGGGCCCAGCAGCAGGTCGAGGGCGGCGGCGATCATTGGGTCCAGGCTGGACGGCGCGCGGGAGAAGGAGATGACAGCTCCATGAGAGAGCTCTCATGGAGGGCTCGGCGCGAGTGTCGGTTCTGTGAAGGTTCCCTCAACGGTCGATATGGCGGCGATTCGGCGGCACGATGGAGTGATGGACGGCGTTGCGCTTGCCCCTCGAGATGACGCGCACCGGGGTTATCGTGCGCTCGTCGTGGACGACGAGGCACCGTTGGCCGACGTCATCGCCAGTTACCTGGATCGGGAACACTTCGAGGTCACCGTCTGCCACACCGGGGTCGAGGCGCTTGCGGTGGCGCGCGACGTCGATCCTGATGTCGTGGTGCTCGACCTCGGGCTTCCCGGTCTCGACGGCGTCGAGGTCTGCCGCCAGTTGCGCACGTTCTCCGACGCCTATGTGGTGATGCTGACCGCACGTGACACCGAGATGGACACCGTCGTCGGCTTGTCGGTCGGCGCCGACGATTACGTGACGAAGCCGTTCAGTCCGCGGGAGCTGGTGGCCCGGATCCGCGCGATGCTACGCCGTCCCCGAGCGGTGGCGACGTCGGCACCGGCGCCGGCCGAGGTCCCGGCGCCACGGGTGTTCGGCGCGCTCACGATCGATGTCGCGGGCCGACAGGTCGACCTCGACGACGAGCCGATCATGTTGACGCGCACCGAGTTCGACATACTCGCTGCGTTGTCGTCACGGCCCGCAGTGGTCTGGACCCGCAGGCAGCTCATCGATGCGGTCTGGGGTGAGCCGTGGGTGGGCAACGACCACCTCGTGGATGTCCACATCGGTCATGTGCGGCGCAAACTCGGTGACGATCCATCCGCGCCCCGCTTCGTCGTCACGGTGCGCGGGGTGGGATACCGCATGGGGACCGGTCGATGAGGGGACCGGGCGGTTGGGGCCTGCTGCGTCGACTCGTCGTCGCTCAAGGCGTGGTGTTGCTGGCCAGCGGAGCCACCACGTGGCTCGTCGCGATGATCGTCGGGCCACCGCTGTTTCGTGACCACTTGCATCAAGCCGGTGTGCCGCACAACTCGTACGAACAGTTCCATGCCGAGCAGGCCTACCGGCACGCCACGGCGATCGCCATCGTGGTGGCCATCACGGTCGCGGCGTTGACGGCATTCGTGGTGACTCTGTATCTGAGTCGGCGGGTCCGGCGTTCGGTGGCCGAAGTGTCGCGGGCCGCGTCGGACGTGGCCGAAGGGCACTACGACGCGCGTGTGACACCGCCGCGACTCGGCGATGAATTCGACGAGCTGGCAGGTGCTTTCAACCAGATGGCACAGCGGCTCCAGGCAGTGGAGTCGACTAGGCGCCGTCTCTTCGGTGATCTGGCTCATGAGATCCGTACCCCGGTGGCGGTGCTCGAAGCCTACCTGGAAGCAGTCGAGGATCATGTCAAAACCCTTGATTCCCAGACTATTGCGATGTTGCGAGAACAGGCGGACAGGCTGGTGCGGCTGTCGGCGGATGCCGCGGCCTTGGCGCAAGCCGAAGAGGCGCACGCCACCATCGCCCCGGGGTGGGTCGACCCCGACAGGCTCGTGGACGCGGTGAGGGCCGCGGTGACCGATCGGTACGCTGCCAAAGGGGTGGCACTGGCCTCACACAGCTCTGGGCCGCACTTCTGGGGTGACAAGCAGCGGTTGGCTCAGATACTGGCGAACCTGCTCGACAATGCGCTGCGGCACACACCTGCCGGCGGGCACGTCACCGTGACCGCCGCGGTGACCGACGACGACGCGGTCTTCGTTGTCGCCGATGACGGTGAAGGTGTCGCCGGGGAGCACCTCCCGCATCTGTTCGAGCGCTTCTACCGGGCGGACGCGGCACGCAGTCGCGACCAAGGCGGAGCGGGCATCGGGCTGGCCATCGCCAAGGCGCTGACCGAAGCTCACGGCGGACGCATCAGTGTGCGTAGCGGTGGTCCGGGTAGCGGGACCACTTTCACGGTGACCATCCCGAGCCAGCCGGTGTCCGAATCGCGGAACTCCGGCCGGCCGGACGGGCGCGAGCCGGCGGCTACAACGAGCTGAGAACCTGGTTCATGGTGTCGATCTCCTGCTGTTGGCTGGCGATGATCGACTCGGCGAGTGTCACCGCCTCGGGGAACTCGCCGTTGTCGATCTCGTCCTGTGCCATCGTGATTGCGCCCTCGTGATGCGCGATCATCTGTGTGAGGAACAGCCTGCTGGCCTCGACGCCCTGTGCGGCCTCCAAGGCCTGGATGTCCTCCGGCGACAGCATTCCCGCCATACCGGCCATCCCCGGCATCATCGGCCCGCCGTCATCCATCCCGCCGTGGTCCATGCCACCGTGGTGTGGCGTGTCGCCGGGCATGCCCTCCATGTCGTGGGGGCCCCACTGATCCAGCCAGCCCTGCATCTGCGCGATCTCGGGGCCTTGCGCTGCCTTGATCTGATTCGCCAGGTCGATCACCCGCGGGTCGATGCCCTGCTTGGCGAGGACGATGTCGCTGATCTGAATGGCCTGCTCGTGGTGAGGAATCATGTGGCGCGCGAACATCATATCGGCCTGATTGTGCGCCACGGCGGCGTCATCGCTCGAAGTCTGCACAGTTTCGGGAGCGGGCGGGCTTCCCTCATTGTCCGCCGAATTGCCGCACGCGGTGAGCGCCGCAACCATCGCTGCTGCGGCCACTGTTGCTGACACCACTCTGGACCTGTTCACCGAACATCCTCTCGCCAACGGTTTCGACCCCATCAAGCCTCCCCGGACTCCTTAGCGTGGCTCTAGTCGTTTTCTAAAGATTCGATATAGACGGCGCACGAGACACCGCTGCTCCGACCACAGCCGGTCAGCAAACGTGCCGAGCCGCGGCTCCGCCGGATCGCCGCGCGCCCTCTGTACCACTGATGAAGACCGATAACGTGGGTTGTGTCCGTCGCTCGCAACGTCCGGCTCTGCCGGCTCTCCGCGAAAACTATTTAGTCACACTGAGTTCAGCGCTCATCGGTTACCGGCCGCGTCCACCTGCAGAAAGTCGCGGGCGCGTCACAACTTGACGGCAACTCCGGCGCGGGATCGTAATTCGTCGGTCCGCTGCTACAGTCGGCAACATCGTGATCTGGATTGGTACGAACTCCTCACAACGCCGACGCGGAGTCGTCGCGGTGGTGGTGTTCGCATTCTGGACCGTCCTGGTCGCCGGGGGCTGGGCGCCGCAGGCGACTGCCCCGGCGACCGAGCACGGCCATCACGCCGTGGCGCCGGCTCCGGCCGGCGCGGCGACTTCGTTGTCGGTCGACCATCCGCACGTCTCCCCGGACGATCGGTACTTCGCGGCCGACGCTATGGCCGAAGCAGTGGTACCGCGTGCCGGACTCGCACTCATCGCGTTCGCGCTCGTCGCCGTCCTGGCTGTGCCTCTGCTCTGGCGGCAGGCCGCGGTAGCCACGGAACGCGGACCACCTCGTCGCACACCCGCATCATCCGGCGGCCGAGCTCTGCTCTGCCTGCTGTGCATAGCGCGCCGCTGACCGGCCAGCGTCAGGTCTCGTCTCTGTAGATGAGGCCGGCGACCGCATCCCGCCATCAGTAGCCGCGCCAGGTCGCGGCGTGAACAGAAGCGACACACAGCGATGAATCATGTCCTGTCCATTCACTCTGCCCAATACCACCGACCAAGCCCGCAGTGCCGGCACGGGAGTCACGGTCGGCCGGCGACCATGGTCGGTCACACACCGGTGGTGCGGATCTCGGCGCCGTTCACCGATACCGGTCGCAGCTTCTGGGCCAAACTCGAAGGGTTCAACCCCGGTGGAATGAAAGACCGGCCGGCGTTGCACATGGTCGAAAAGGCCCGTGCCGCCGGAACCCTGCAGCCGGGCGCCCGGATCGTCGAATCGACTAGCGGGACTCTGGGATTAGGGCTGGCGCTAGCCGGAACGGTTTACGGTCACCCGGTCACCCTCGTGACCGATCCCGGACTGGAGCCCTTGATCCAGCGCATGCTCACCGCGTTCGGCGCCCGGGTGGAACTGGTCACCGATCCACATCCGGAGGGTGGCTGGCAACAAGCCCGCCGGGACCGCGTCAACCAGATCCTCGCCGCCGACGCTCACGCGTGGCATCCGGATCAGTACAACAACCCGGATAACGTCGAGGCCTATCGCGGATTGGCCCTGGAATTGAATGAGCAGCTGGGCCGCATCGACGTCCTGGTCTGTTCGGTAGGGACCGGCGGTCACTCTGCGGGCGTCGCGCGGGTGCTTCGGGAAACCAACCCCGACCTCCGGCTGATCGGCGTCGATACAGTGGGTTCGACCATCTTCGGTCAACCCGCAGGCACCCGGCTGATGCGCGGACTCGGCTCGAGCATCTATCCGGGCAACGTCGACTACAAGGCATTCGATGAAGTCCATTGGGTGGCGCCGGCAGAAGCGGTGTGGGCGTGCCGCACGTTGGCGGCGACCCATTACGCCAGCGGCGGCTGGAGTGTCGGCGCGGTTGCGCTGGTGGCGGGCTGGGCCGCTCAGCACAGCACACCCGACACAACTGTCGCGGCGATCTTCCCGGACGGGCCGCAGCGCTACTTCGACACCGTGTACAACGACGAGTACTGCCGTCACCACGGCCTGCTCGAGGAGCCGCCGCCGCAACATCCCATCACCATCGACGATTCACTCGGCCAGACCGTTGCCAGCTGGAGTCGGTGCACCACCGTCGTCAATCCCAAGGAGGTGACGCGCCGGTGAATCTGGCCTCCAGTTTCCGCAGCTTCGGCTGGCCTAGTCGCCTGCTGATGATCAACCAGTTCGGCATCAACCTCGGCTTCTACATGCTGATGCCCTATCTGGCCGCCTACCTAGCAGGGCCGTTGGGATTGGCCGCGTGGGCCATCGGCCTGGTGCTCGGCGTCCGGAACTTCTCTCAACAGGGCATGTTCATCGTCGGTGGCACCTTGGCCGACCGGTTGGGCTACAAGCCGCTGATCGTCGCCGGGTGCGGCCTTCGCACCGTGGGGTTCGCGCTGCTGGTTCTCGCCGACTCACTGCCGGCGTTGCTCATTGCCTCTGCAGCAACGGGTTTCGCGGGCGCTCTGTTCAACCCGGCCGTGCGCGCCTATCTCGCAGCCGACTCCGGTCCGCGGCGGGTCGAAGCGTTCGCGCTGTTCAACGTGTTCTATCAGGGGGGCATCCTCGCCGGGCCGCTGGTCGGACTCGCGCTGATGTTCGCCGACTTCCGGACGACGGCCGCTGCCGCAGCGGTGGTGTTCGCCGCCCTGACCGTCGCGCAGCTGTTCGCCCTGCCCCAACGTGTGGGGGAACCCCCGGCAGAGAAGACGTCGGTCCTGCAGGATTGGCGCGTTGTCGTCACCAACAGATCGTTCCTGCTGTTCGCCGCGGCGATGATCGGCTCCTACGTGCTGTCCTTCCAGGTCTACCTGGCGCTACCGCTACAGGCCCGCCAGCTCTTCCCCGGCAGCGACACGATCGTCACCGCGATGATCTTCGTGGTGTCCGGGGTGGTGGCGGTGGTCGGTCAGCTGCGCATCACGCGATGGTTCGCCCAGCGGTGGGGCTCCGGGAGATCGCTGGTGATCGGCATGCTGATCCTCGCGGTGTCGTTCGCGCCACTGATCGCGCTGCCGGACGACTCGCGGGCCGGGCGGGTCGCCGCGGCGGCAGCGCTGCTGCTGGCCACCGCGATCCTGGCGGTCGGTACGGTCGCGGTCTTCCCCTTCGAAATGGACACCGTGGTCTCGCTGGCCGAAAACCGACTGGTGGGAACACATTACGGCTTCTACAACACCGTCGTCGGCGTCGGCATTCTGGGCGGCAATCTCGCCACGGGTGCTCTGATGCAGACGGCACGCGACCTCGGCGCACCAGAACTGTTATGGATGCTCCTGAGCGCAATCGGGTTGCTGTCGGCGCTCGCCCTCTACCGACTCGACCGTCGGGGTCGGCTCCGTCCGACGCAGCCCTTGGCGGGGTCGGTGTAACCGGAAAGGCCATTGCGGTATACCCCATGGGGGTATAACGTGGCCGTTATCCGCGGCGGATCGGTGATTCGTGGTCCGCTGTTTCCCAAAGGAGCGACATGGCACACGGGCACGACAACACCAGCGCAGTGGCCACAGCGACGGCGCACGAGGGTCACAGCGGCCACAGCGGCCATGCGGGCCACAGCGGCCATGCGGGCCACGGCGGGCATGGCGATCACGTTGCACAGTTCCGGAAACTGTTCTGGACCAGTCTGATTCTCGCGGTGCCGGTCATTGGTTTCTCGCCGATGTTCGCGATGCTGATCGGCTATCAGCTCCCCGACGTCGCGGGACTACGTTGGATCGCACCGGTTCTGGGGACGGTGATGTACGCCGTCGGCGGCCGGCCGTTCCTGACGGGCGCCGTCAGCGAGATCCGTTCGCGCAAACCCGGGATGATGCTGTTGATCGGGTTGGCCATCACCGTCGCCTTCCTGGCCTCGTGGGGCGCGAGCCTGGGCCTGCTCCATCACGAACTCGAGTTCTGGTGGGAACTGGCGCTGCTCATCGTGATCATGCTGCTCGGCCACTGGGTCGAGATGCGCTCCCTGGCCCAGACCACTTCTGCGCTGGACTCGTTGGCCGCGCTGCTGCCCGACGAAGCCGAGAAGGTGGAGGGCGACCACACCGTCACCGTGTCGCCGGCGGACCTGCAGCTCGGTGACATCGTGGTGGTCCGGCCCGGCGGGAGTGTGCCCGCCGACGGCCGCATCGTCGACGGCGGCGCGGACATGGACGAATCGATGGTCACCGGCGAATCCCGGCCGGTTGCCCGCGGCGTCGGCGATACCGTGACGGCCGGAACCGTCGCCACCGACTCCGGATTGCGCGTGGAGATCACCGCGACCGGCGACGACACCGCGTTGGCCGGTATCCAACGGCTGGTGTCCGAGGCGCAGAACTCGTCGTCGCGCGCGCAGCGCCTCGCCGACAGGGCAGCAGGCTGGTTGTTCTGGTTCGCCCTGGTCACCGCGGCGGTCACCGCGGTGGTGTGGACAATCGTCGGCAACCCCGACGCGTCGGTCGTCCGGGCCATCACCGTGCTGGTCATCGCCTGCCCGCATGCACTGGGCCTGGCGATCCCGCTGGTCGTCTCGATCGCGACCGAACGTTCGGCCCGGGGTGGTGTGCTGATCAAGGACCGCCTCGCGATGGAGAGCATGCGCACGGTCGACGCCGTGCTGTTCGACAAGACCGGCACGCTGACCAAAGGCGAACCCACCGTGACCGCGGTCGAGCCGGTTGGCGGTGTCGAGGCCGACACCGTCCTGACGTTGGCCGCGGCGGCCGAGACCGACAGCGAGCATCCGCTGGCCCGGGCCATCGTCAAGGCCGCCGAGGACAAGGGGCTGACCGTGCCCCGCGCCGCGGGCTTCTCCTCATCGCCGGCGGTGGGGGTGACCGCGACCGTCGACGGACACGAAATCCGGGTCGGGGGGCCGCGCCTGCTGGAAGAGGTTGGCGCACAGGAAGTCACAGCAGCAGGGGGATGGCGTGACGAGGGCGCCATCATCCTGCACGTCCTGCGGGACGGCACGGTGATCGGTGGCCTTCGACTGGCCGACGAGGTGCGTGGCGAATCCCGCGAGGCGATCGACGCGCTGCACAAACTCGGCATCGAGGTCGTGATGATCACCGGCGACGCCGAGGCCGTCGCACACGCCGTCGGCGCCGAGCTCGGTATTGACCGGGTGTTCGCCGGCGTCCGCCCGGAAGACAAGGCATCCAAAGTCGCCGCGTTGCAGCAGGAGGGCAAGAAGGTCGCGATGGTCGGCGACGGCGTCAACGACGCGCCGGCGCTGGCGCAGGCCGATGTCGGTATCGCCATCGGCGCCGGCACCGACGTCGCGATCGCGTCTGCCGGCGTCATCCTGGCGAGCTCGGACCCGCGCTCGGTGCTCGCGGTGATCGAACTCTCCCGCGCGAGCTACCGCAAGATGAAGCAGAACCTGTGGTGGGGCGCGGGGTACAACCTGATCGCGGTGCCACTGGCCGCCGGGGTGCTGGCCCCGATCGGGTTCGTGCTGCCCATGTCGGTGGGCGCGATCCTGATGTCGCTGTCGACGATCGTGGTGGCGCTCAACGCCCAGCTGCTCCGCCGGCTCGACCTGAGCCCGGACGCCAGCACCCGCGCCGTGCTCGACCGGTAGGACGTGCGGCGACGCCTCAGTGCTCGTGGTCGTGATGGGAGTGCGGCGCCGGTTGCGGCGTGTACTGGGGGCCCGGGGGCGGTCCGGCGGGGTCGCGGAGGGGCGTGACGACGGGTGCCGGGGCGGCCGGCTCACCGACGTGAGCATGCTGAGCATCGGTGTGCTCGACGCCGGACCCGTGGTGGCCGCCAGGTGACTCCGCGTGGCCGTGGTCGTGCCGGAGCCCCGACGCGACACCGACGGTGGACGCGAGCGTCACCACACCGACCGCGCCCAGCAGCACCATGGCGTTCGCGAACGCCGGGATCGCCGCGCCACGCAGGCCGCGGTACACCACCCAGCCGGCCCCCATCACCACGTAGATCTGCAGCAGCAGCGCGCACAGGTCGGCGCCCTGCACCACCTCGGCGGTGCCGGCGTGCGGACCGAACGGCGCCCCGGTGGTGCGGGACACCGTCCACAGCGCGATGGCGCCGACGTTGAGCATGATGCCGAAGGCCAGCACGGACGGGGTGGTCCGGGCCAGCACCACCAGGGCCCAGAGCAGCTGGCCGAGCGCGAGCGCGACGAAGAACAGTCCCGCCGGCATCCACTCGTGCCAGTGCGCCGGTACCACGGCGAAGTGGATGACCGCGGCGCCGAGCGAGGCGAGAGCCGCGAGACGAGCTGCCAGCCTGCTGTCCGTCTTCGCCGCTGTCCGGGGTGACATTCGTCCGATGATGGCAGCAGGCCGTCGATCCGCCTCGGTGTGACATCACATCGCCACCGGACCGAGACTGTGCCGTCATCCGCGGCTACCCTGCAGAGGTGGCCCGCACCGAGAACGCGATGGCAGCGGTGTCGTCGCTGGAGGTGCGCCGGGCGCGCCGCGAGGGGCGAGACCTGACGGCGTCGATCCTCGACGTCGCCAGTGGGCTGCTCGCGGAAGCCTCCTACCCGGGCGTCACCCTGCCCGCGGTCGCCGCCCGCTGCGGCACCTCGGTCGCTGCGCTGCTGAGGCAGTACCCCACCAAAGACGTGCTGATCGCCAGCATCTACCTGCGTCGGCTGCAAACGCTGCCGCTCGAGGTCGACACCACCGGCGATGTCGTGGACCGGCTTACCGCCCAGGTGCACTTGGTGGCCAACCTCTTCGCCGACCATCCGCATCTCGGCCTGGCCTGCAACATCGCGCTGATGCGCAACGACGACCCGGGCATCGTGCCGGTACGCGAGGCGGTGTCGACCGAGATCCGCCGACGGATCGCCGCCGCACTGGGATCCGGTGCGTGGCCCGAGATCAACAACACCGTCGAAACCGTGATCTGCGGGGCGCTGCTGCAAGTGGGTGCCGGCTTGCTGGGCTACCGGCAGATGATCGAACACGTCGAGATGATGCTGCGGCTGCTCCTGCCGGAGGACTGACGTCCTGTATCGCGGCGCCGAACGTGCTTCTGTGGCGGATTTTTTCGTCGATCTGCGCCCTCAGCGCACCGTCGGCGGCGACGCAATGACCGGCGGGCGCGAGTACTTCACATAGAGGTAGTCGGCGTGGGTGAGCACATGGTCGAGCACCATCGACCGCGGGGTCTGCAGCGCGGCACCACCGTGGCCGACCGCTTGGATGCCGGCCAATGTCGGAGAGATGGTCACGCACAGCTCGTCGAGTAGGTCGGCCGCGGTGATCTCGTCCAGCAGCGTCGGACCACCCTCGCAGAGAATGTGATTCAGGCCGCGACGGCGGAGTTCGGTGACCGCGGCGCCGACGTCGACGGTGTCCGAGCCGGCGACCAGCACGTCGCGCCGCTCATCGGGAGCAAGACGGTACTGTTCGACCGCGCGTTCGGTGGTGACGAGGATGTGGCGCTGGGCCGGATCGGCGAACAGCGAATCGGGAAGCGCTCCCGTGCCGCTGACCACCGCGATCGGCGGGATGCCGCGGGCGCCGGGTTCGCGCAGGCGCACCGGTCCGTACTGCTCGGCGCGGGCGGTACCCGCACCGACGAGCACGACATCGGCGAAGCGACGTAGTTCGCGCAGCAGTGCCTGGTCGAGTGGGTCGGACAGCGGTCCGGCTCGGCCGGCGAAGGCCGCGGCGCCGTCGGCCGAGAAGATCATGTTGGCGCGCACCCCGGAGGGCGGCGTCGCGTAGAAACCGGTCAGTTCGGCGAGGTCGGCGACGACGCGCAGTTGCGGCACGGTCACGCCTCGTGGCCGGGGGTCAGGTCGCGGACGTCGGCGAAGGTGACCCAGTCGGAGAACTCGCCGGGGGCCCGGCCCGCCACCGGCTGCAGGACGTGCGCGACGTGGTCGCCGACATCGAAACGGTCCCGGATCGTACCGACGAACCAAGCGCCGGCGTCGTCGAGGACCGGGACGCCCTCGGGTCCGTCGTGCCATGCGCAACGCGTGAATTTGTCTGTCTCGTCGCCGGTTTCGCCGCCGAACAACCGAGGCACGTCGAGGTGGTCGCGGGCGAAGACGTGCACCGCGAGATGGGTGGCGTCCCGGGCGATCCGGAACGTCCGATTCTTCTTGGAAAGGCCGATCAGGAACCTCGACGGGTTGATGCTGGTCTGGCTGGCGAACCCGACCAGGCACCCGGACCGATCGTCGCCCGCGCGGGTGGTGACCACGAACATCGGATAGTCCAACAGAGACACCAGCGCTTCGAAGGGTTCGGAACCAAAGTCGGCCATCCGAGCAGTATCCCCGCCGGGGAGATCGACGTGGCGATCACCTCACGCGTTCACCGCGTAGACAGTCTGCGCCCCCTGAATGCCCTTGAATTCCGCCCGTCGGGGCTCTCCGAACGACATGTCGTCCGGGCAGTCGAGCGACTCCCGCAGTGCGGCGCTGACCAGGATCTGCCCGCCGTCGGCGAGGTCGGCGATGCGCGCGGCCAGCGCCACGTCGAGGCCGAAGAGGTCCTCCCCGCGCCGGACCGACGTGCCGACGTGTGCACCCATCCGCACCCGGATGTCGTCCCACCGCGGCCCGTCGGATGCCAGTGCACGCTGAACCGCCACGCAACACCGCAGCGCGTCGAGCGGCCGGGCGAACGCGATCATGAAGCCGTCACCCTGATTCTTGACGACGAAGCCGTGGTGTTCGCCGACGAGCCGCACGATGAGCCGGTTGTGCCTTTCGAGCAGCTGCACCCAGGCGCGGTCACCCATCGCCTCATTGCGCTGCGTCGAGCCCTCGATGTCGGAGAAGACCAGCACCACCGATCCCGACGCGGTGATCTTCGCCAGGTCCGGCCGCTCGACGCGGGCCCAGCCGGCGATGTCCTCGATCGAGCTGCGCACCTGGCCGCCGATTCCCTTGCGAACGATGGCGTCGGCGGTCTGCACGGTATTGGTCACCGCACGCACGGCCAGCGGTGCGACCCCGACCGGCTTGCGCCGTCGGGGCGCTCCGTCGTCGGCGCGCTGCCGGCGGTTGAGTGCGCGGCGCGCGCTGGTCAGCTGTCGCCGCGACACGAGCAACAGGATCGCCAGCGCGATCAGTCCGGCGGTCTGACAGCGACGACGATCCACAGCGCGGCGGTCATTCGGCCGATTATCTACCGGCGGCTGTTTACGCAGCGACAGCCCGGGAAACTCTCGCCAGACCGCGCCGGCAGGCGCGGGCTGACGAAGGAGGATCCCATGGCCATCAACGACGACGACATCACCACGACGCCGGGCGGCGGCGAAGGCACCGCGGACGGCGGCTCGAACCCCGAGGGTCACGACGGCGGCGCCGACGGAACCGCCGGCGGCGAGGGCACCGCCGACGGCGGCTCGAATCCCGAGGGCCACGACGGCGGGGCCGACGGCACCGCGTAACGAGACTCCATGCTGAGTCGCTGCATCGGCGCCGACCCCCAGGAGTTCGCGCAGAGCTACTGGGGGAGGCGGCCGCTGTTCAGCCCGGCCGCCTCGCTGCCGCGCGACTTCTCGGATCTGTTGTCGGCCGACGCGGTCGACGAGTTGCTCGCCGAGCGCGGGGTCCGCGCGCCGTTCATCCGGCTTGCCAAGGACGGCAGCGTGCTGGCGCGCGACTGTTATCTCGGGCCGGCGGGCTTCGGTGCCGAGGTCACCGACCAGGTGGACCCGGCCAAGGTGCTTGCGCAGTTCGCGGCCGGTGCGTCGATCGTGCTGCAGGGTCTGCACCGGTTATGGCCTCCGGTGATCGACTTCGTGCGCGCACTGGTCGACGACCTCGGCCATCCCGTGCAGGCCAACGCTTACATCACGCCTCCGTCGAACCGGGGCTTCGAACCGCACTACGACGTACACGACGTGTTCGTGCTGCAGACCGCCGGACACAAACACTGGTCGGTGCACGCGCCCGTGCACGTCGATCCGCTGCCGACGCAGCCGTGGACCGACCACCGGGACGCGGTCGCGCACCGGGTCGCCGACGACGACCCGGTCATCGACACCGTACTCGCGCCGGGCGATGCGCTGTACCTGCCGCGGGGCTGGATCCATTCCGCCCGGGCGCTGGACACGGTGTCTGTGCACTTGACCGTCGGGGTGTCGGCGACCACCCGGCTCGACGTCATCCGCGCCCTCGTCGACGGGTTGTCCGCGCACCAGCAGTTCCGCGCGTCGCTGCCGATGGCCACCGACCCGACCGACCGAGACGAGATGGCCGCCACCGCAACGAAAATCATCGCCGAACTGACCGAGACCTTGCGGGACGGGGCGCCGGACCTGAGCGATGCCGTGGCCACCCGCCTGGCACAGCAGTACGCCGAGCGGACCCGTCCGGTGGCGGTGCGGCCGCTGGCGTCACTCGTCGCCGCCGAACACGCCGACACCGTGGTGGTCCGGTGGCGCCGCGGTCTGGTCGCAACTCTCGAACGCGGTGACGGGCGGGTGCGGATGCGCCTGCCGGACCGCACTATCGACTTTCCCGACGCGTGCGCCGATGCGCTGGCTGCGCTGCAGCGCGGGACCGTCGCCGACGCCGGCGACCTGCCCGGTCTGGATGCCGCCGACGGCGCCGTGGTGATCCGCCGCCTGCTGCGCGAAGCGGTTCTCGTCCCGGTGGATCGGTCATGACCGGCGCGCCGAAGCGCACTCCGTGCAGCGACGCCTCGCTGGCGCGCCAGGACCCCATGCACGGCACCGCCTCCGCCGGAAATCGCTGGTTGCTTCTTGAACTCGAGGGTGGTTGGGGCCCTTCGGCTTTCCTGCAATCTCCCAACATCATCGACCCACAGCTGGGGCGGGCGGTGGTGCGACGTGCCGAATCCGCCAAGATGCGCATCGCTGCGATCCGCCGGCACGGCCGACGCTCCGCAGCACCGCGCTGGCGCTGGTATATCGCCGATGCCGAACCGGGTTCGGAGGCACTGCATCACGGTGAGGTCGGCGACCCGCGGGATTATCTGGAGCTGGCTCTCGACGGCTCCGACGGCCGACGTGTCGACGAGCCGGTGGTCGCGGTGTGCGCGCACGGCAAGCATGACCAGTGCTGCGCGGTGCGGGGCCGCGCCGCCGTCTCCGCGATCGCGGCCGCCTATCCGGAGATCACCTGGGAGTGTTCACATCTGGGCGGCGATCGGTTCGCCGCGACGATGCTGATCCTGCCCGAAGGCCTGTGTTACGGCCGGGTCGACTCCGCCGACGGGGCCGCTCTGGTTGCCCGGTATCTCGACGGACGGCTGGACACCAGCTTCCTGCGCGGCCGTACCTCGCTGCCGCACGCGGTGCAGGCGGCACAGCACTACGCGCGGTTGCACCTCGGTGAGGACCGCATCGACGCGCTCGCGCCCCTCGACGTGCACGCGGGGGAGGGGCTGCGACGGGTGGTGCTCGAGCACCACGCCGGTCCGATCGAGGTGACGTTGCGGGACAAGATGTCCGAGTCGCTGTTCTCGCAGTGCAGTGCGACGGTGGCCGGACCGGTCCGGACGTTCGAACTGGTGTCCCTGAATCAGACGTGACCGAAGCCGGTATGGCTGCGGATCAGCGGCAGATTCGCCATGGTCGCGAACCCCGGCGGCGCCGCACACACCGCCGGCACGGCGTTGAGGATCTGCATGGCCGTGGCCACATTGGCCGAGCGGACGTGCTCTTCCATGCCGGCCGCGCGGCGGAAACTGGCCAGCGAGAAGAAGTGGGTCCGCATCGACGGGTCGCCCTCGATGGTCAGCGTCCAGCCGTGTTGCGGCGTGGGCCAGTGGTCGGGATATTCGTTGCCGACCGTCCACAGAGTCTCGATCTCGATCAGCGTCTCCCCGGAACGCTGTCCGCGCCACTGCCAACGCTGCCCGGCGGTGGTGCCGGCCCGCAGCACATGGTCGAAGATCTGGTGGTCGTCCTTGGCGGGCACCGCATCGACTGACGCGGTCACCTCGTCGATGTCGGCGTGCAGCGCGTCGGCGAGAAACCACACCTGCTCGGAGAACAAGGCGCTGTTGAAGGCCAGGAACTCGTTGGCCGTCGGGCTGATCTCGTCGACAGGACGCCCGAATGCCATGTTGTCGAAGGTGATCGACGTGCTGTCGTAGACCGACCAGTCGGCACGCTCCTGCAGGGTGATCTTGTCGATGGTGCGGCTCATGCCCGACAGGGCCAACGGCAGTACACCGGACAGGTTCCCGGGGTTCAGTCCGCTGCCGTGCACGCTGGATCCGCCGCGGCGGCAGGCGTCGAGCAGCCGGTCGCGGTCGGTGCGGTCGCTGCGTTCGGGATGGAACAGAAATGCCGTCGTCGCAACGTTTTTCCCGCTGGCGAGCAGGGCGCAGACGTCGGCGATCTCGGTCCGGCGCGGCGTGTAGAGGACACAGTCGGCGTCCAGCGCGAGGATCTGCTCGACGTCGGTGGTCGCGGCGACCCCCACCGGGTCACGGCCGACGAGCGTCCCGACGTCGACGCCGTTCTTGTCCCCGGAGTAGACCCGCGCGGCCACGATGCGCAGGTCGGGTCGGTGGTCGATGATCGCGGTGGCCAGCTCCCGGCCCACGGCGCCCAGGCCCCAGAGGATGACGGCGTGCTGCGGGGATTCCACGGTCAGCGGAAGCGGACGTGCAGCGTTGCCAGGCCGAAGATCTTCTTGCCGCCGGCTTTGGCGCCGACCAGCACGACGCCGCTGCGGGTCTGTGGGTCGAGGGATTTGACCTTGCCGCTGAACTCGATGTCCGCACCCTCCCTGGCCGACACCACCGCCGGCTGGGACAGCCGCACCGCGTAGCGGGTGACCGCGCCGGGGTCGCCCGACCAGCGCGATACGAAGCCGGCGCCCAGCCCCATCGTGAGCATGCCGTGCGCGATCACGTCGGGCAGCCCGGCCAGCTTGGCGATGTCCTCGTCCCAGTGGATCGGGTTGGCGTCACCGGCGACGCCGGCGTAGTTGACCAGATCGCCGCGCGAGAGCCGGGTGTGGTGGATCGGCAGCTCGTCGCCGACCTGCACGTCGTCGAAGTTCGCGGTGCCCGGCGTGCGGGTCAGCGTGCCCTGCGAGATCCTGATCTCGCCGTCGGGGCGAATCGTCTTCTCGTAGTCGGCGTCGTTGCCGCCGATGTCGAGAATGTTCATGTCGTGCATCATCGCGTTTTGCACGGCCGTCTTGACCCCGGCGTCGATGTCCTCGGCGGTCACCCCCACGACGGTGGTGTGCAGCGTGTGCACCCGCTCCCCGTGCAGATCGGTGTAGGTGTTGGTGACGGTGATGAAGTCGCGGCCGGCCGTGCGGCGCACCGAGGACAGCTCGACGTCGATGATCAGCTCGTCGCCCGCCACGATCGGGCGGTGCTGCTCGAACACCTCCTCGGTCTGCAGGTAGGTGTCGTAGCCGACGACGATCTCTTCGAACATGCGCCGGTTGCACTGCATGCCGGGGGCCGAGGTGAACGTCAGCGGCGCGATGACGTCGGAATACCCCAGTTCACGGGCCGCGGTGACGTCCCAGTGCGCGGGGTGGTAGTCCTGCACCGCGCGGGCGTACTCGCGCAGCTTCTCACGGCCGACGAGATAGGTGCCCGCCATCTGGTAGTGGTGCCCGACCCGGGCTTCGAGCGGCGACGTCTCTGCGGGTGCAGTCATACGGTGACACTAACGCGCGCCCGGTCGGCGAAAGTGCACGCAGCGTCGTCGCCGGACCGCAGACGCTACCGTCGGCGCACTCTCGCGCTACCGACCAGCGGCTCGACGGGCCTATTCGACGACGAAGATCGGGATCTGCCGGGAGGTGTTGGCCTGGTACTCGGCGTAGGGAGGGAACGCCGCGACGGCCAGCTCCCACCAGTGCTGCCGCTCGTCGCCGTCGAGTTCGCGGGCGGTGCCCTCGAAGATCCGCTCGCCGTCTTGGACCGTCACCGCCGGGTTGGCCTTCACGTTGAAGTACCAGGCCGGATGCTTGGGATCGCCGCCTTTGGAGGCCACCATCAGGTAGCGCCCGTTCTCCTCGACGCGCATCAACGGCACGTAGCGCTTCTTGCCGGACTGCGCGCCGGTGGTGGTGAACAACACGATGGGGCGGTCGTAGACCTCGACGCCGTCGGTGGTGCCCTGCTCGAGGATGCGCTGGGTCTGCTCGCGGACCCAGTCGGTGGGACTCAACTCTGCTTGTTCGCTCACGTTGTCTCCAATGATCGGCAGACCGCCGGTATTCCCGGCTAGATTGCCCGCCGAGCCCGAGCGAGAAACGCCCCGGACTCGGCCCAGCGGGTCAGACCGTCCACCCCGTCTCCTGCGGCCACGACTCCACGTTGCGACCGTTGCACCGCAACCGCACGTACTCGTGGCCACGGTCGGAGGCTTGGGCGACCGTGTCGGCGAACACCCGGCGAGCCTCGGCTTCAGGTCCCTGGACCACCGACGTCTCCTGTGCTCCGTTGGCCGGGTCGCCGCGGTCGTACAGGTCGGCCACCACGACCTCCCAGGTCTCGCTCATCTGAACCTCCTTCGCGTGGGGGCCGGGTACCCGATCCGACCGCTCAGCCATGTCCCGATTGGTGCGGAACTTCGCTGTGGTGGCCCGGTACTTGCTCGTTCTCGCCCGCTGCGGGCGCCGGTTCCGCGGGAATGGGGACGTCGAGTGCGACGGTCGGGGCGCCGGCCGAGGGTGGCCGCGGCGAGTAACTGATCCCATTAGGGCCGGCGCCGACCCCAACCGTGGCCGTTACCGTGCGGCTGCGCAGATCGATGACCGACACGGTGTCGGCGTAGCTGTCGGTGACCCAGGCGAGGCGGCCCGTCGGATCGATCACGACGCCGTGCGGTCCCGCCCCGGTCGGCACGGTGGCCTCGACGGTCATCGTGGCCGTGTCGATCACCGAGGCGTTCTGCCCGGCGGCTTGCGGGGTGCCTTGGTCGGCCGAGACGACGGTGGCGTCGTCGGGGGTGAGGAACACCTGTACCGGAGGCGCGGAGACCGGGGCGCTGCCGACGATCTTCCGCGCGGTGAGATCGACCTTGACCACCGCGGCCGGCTCTGTGGTGCCGGTGTAGGCGAATCGTCCGTCGGCGCTGACGGCGACCTGTGCGGGCCCGTCGCCCACCGGCACCGAGAACCGCACCGAATCGGACCCGGCGTCGATCACATCGAGCGCGCCTGCGCTGTGATTGGCCACCACGATCACCGAGCCGTCGGCAGCGGCGCGTAATCCGTGCGGCATGCCGCCGACCTCGATCCGTCCCATCGGCTCCAGGTTCTGGCGTCGGAAGACCGAGACGGTGCCGTCCTCGGAGTTGGCGACGTAGACCTTGCCGTTGGGCGCGTCGATGACATGGGCGGGGTGCGGCCCGGTCCGCGCGGTCGCGATGACCTTGTAGGACTCGGCGTCGATGGCGGCGACCAGCGACGAGTCGGCGCTGGTCGCGTACACCGTGCCCGGGTCGGTGCCGACCTGGACGTTGTGTGGCGCTTGGATTCCGGTCAGCGTGGTCGCGACCGTGTTAGTTGCGGTATCGAGCACCGTCAGGCTGTTGCCGGTCTCATCGGCCACCCACACCGACCCCGACACCTGCGGAGCGGGTTCCGGGCCGACCGGCGTAGTCGCGGTCTCGCGTCCGCCACCGGAGCAGCCGACCAGTGCTGCCGCCAGCAGCGCTGCACAGACGGCCGCAACGACCCGGACCGAGGACCGGGTCTCCGACGAGGTTCTCGTGGTGGCCGGCACCATGGGCCCGACCCTACTCCGGCGCGGCAAGATGGGGACATGGTCGAACGTGCCCGCGACGAGACCGGCCGGCCGCGTAACGCGCGCCCCCGCGATGCGCTGGGGCGGCCGCTTCCGCCGGGCAGCGACGGTGTGCCCAGGATCCCCGACGATCTGCACCTGTCACCCTCGGGGTTCCTCGCATCCGCCCAGGATCTCCTGGACAACGGCTTCGCGTTCCATGCCCACGAGGTGCTCGAGGCCGCGTGGAAGGATCGGCCATCCGAGGAGCGGCCGCTGTGGCAGGGGCTGGCGCAACTCGCCGTCGGGGTCACCCACATCCAGCGCGGCAACCCGGCCGGGGCGTCGGCGCTGCTGCGGCGCGGGTGCGAGCGGCTCGGTGAGGTCGCCCGGCCGGCGCCGCACTCCGTGGACGTCGACGGTTTGGTCGGCTGGGCGACAGACCTCATCGAGGCCCTCGGTTCGTCGGCGGACATCGCGCCGACGCGGCTGCGCCGGCCGCTCACGACGGGCTAATCGCTGCGGGTGATCGCCGCGCGAGGGCAGTCGGCGACCGCCTGCTCCGCGGCCGGCTCCTGGTCGACCGGCACCGGATCGGCGACCACGATCGCGTATTCGTCGTCGTCGAGTTCGAAAACCTGCGGCGCGATCTTGACGCAGAAGGCGTTGCCTTCACAGCGATCGCGGTCCACGTGCACCCGCATGAGCCCCTCCTCTGCGCTACCGACCTTAGCTTTACGGGACCGGGTGAAACGGTGAAACTCGGCGAGCCCGGGCGCTAGCATCGCGGCCAACTGACCGCACGGGCGAAGGCTTTCACGATGTACAGCACGATGCAGGATGTTCCTCTGACCGTCGCGGCGATTCTGCGCTACGCGGCCACGGTGCACGGGGACCGCACGGTGACCACCGCAACCGGCGACGGTTACCGGCACGCCACCTACCGCGAACTCGGCGAGCGCGCGGCCCGCCTGGCCAACGCGCTGCGCCGGCTCGGGATCGACGGTGACGACCGGGTGGCCACGTTCATGTGGAACAACCAGGAACACCTCGAGGCCTACGTCGCGGTGCCCTCGATGGGCGCGGTACTGCACACCCTCAACATCCGGCTGTTCCCCGAACAGCTCGAGTTCGTTGCCTACGAAGCCGAAGATCGCGTGGTCATCGCCGACCTGTCGCTGACACCCGTGCTGGCGCCGGTGCTGGGGTCGATGGAGACCGTGCACACCGTGATCGCCGTCGGCGAGGGTGATCTGGCCCCGCTGGAGGCGTCGGGCAAAAAGGTGGTGCGCTACGACGACGTCCTCGCGGCCGAGTCCGCCGAGTTCGACTGGCCGGACATCGACGAGAAGTCGGCTGCAGCAATGTGTTACACCAGCGGCACCACCGGCCACCCCAAGGGGGTGGTCTACGGGCACCGCTCGAGCTACCTGCACTCGATGGCGGTGTGCGCGGGCAACGGTCTGGGCCTGAGCTTCTCCGACAAGGCGTTGCCGATCGTGCCGATGTTCCACGCCAACGCCTGGGGTCTGCCGTATGCCGCGCTGATGGCCGGCGCGGACCTGGTGCTGCCGGACCGGTTCATGACCGCCGAGCGCCTCGTCGACCTGATCGAGACGCAGCGGCCCACCGTCGCCGGCGCGGTACCCACGATCTGGAACGACGTCATGCACCACCTCGAACGCAATCCCGGCCATGACATCTCGTCGCTGCGGCTGGTCGGCTGCGGCGGATCGGCGGTCCCGGTGTCGCTGATGCAGGTGTTCGAGGAGAAGCTCGGCGTGCAGATCCGCCAGCTGTGGGGCATGACCGAGACCTCCCCGGTCGCGACACTGGCCTGGCCGCCGCCGGGCACCCCGGAGGACCGGCACTGGCAGATCCGCGGAACCCAGGGCCGACCCATCTGCGGGGTGGAGGCCCGCATCGTCGACGACGAGGGTGCCGCACTGCCCCACGACGGCGAGGCCGTCGGCGAACTGGAGGTCCGCGGCCCCTGGATCACCGGCTCCTACTACCGCAACACCGACGAGTCGAAGTTCCAGTCCGGGTGGCTGCGCACCGGCGACGTGGGCCGCGTCGACGCCCAGGGCTACATCACGCTGACCGACCGCGCCAAGGACGTCATCAAATCCGGCGGCGAATGGATCTCCTCGGTCGAACTGGAGAACCACCTCATCGCGCACCCGGCGGTGCGCGAAGCCGCCGTGGTCGGCGTACCCGATGACCGCTGGCAGGAACGTCCGCTCGCGGCTGTCGTCGTCCAGGACGGTGCCCAGGCCGACGCCGCTGAGCTGCGAAAGTTCCTCAGCGACAAGGTTGCTCGTTGGTGGCTGCCGGAACGCTGGACCTTCGTCGACGAGATCCCCCGCACCAGCGTGGGCAAATACGACAAGAAGGTGATCCGGGCGCGCTACGCCGACGACGCCTACCAGGTCACCGAACTGCGCGACACGTAGGGCGCCGGCGCGCTCAGCGTCCCAGCGCGGTCAGGAACTGCCGGACCTCATCGACCGAGCCGAGCACGAACTGCGCAGCGGTCTCGCGGTCGCCGACCTCGGGGTCGTCGGCACAACCGACGAAGATTCCGATTCCCTTGTCGCGCAACGCCCGGAAGGCGTCCTCGTCGGTGATGTCATCGCCCAGATACAGCGGCACCACGTCGTCGCTGCCGAGGTCGAGCACGTCGATCAGATGCAGGACCGCCCTGCCCTTGTCCCAGTCGACGTTCGGCTTGAGCTCGTAGACCATCTTCCCGGGGGTGAGCGCGACATCGTCGGGGTGCTCGGCGAGCAGGCGCTGCACGCTCTCGGCGATGCGGTCGCGATGCTCCGCGGCGACGAGCCGATAGTGCACCGCCACCGAGGCCCGCTTGGGTTCGATCTGCACGCCCGGAATCGCGCCGACCTCGTCGCGGAGCCGGTCGGCCACCGTCGCGATCAGATCGAGATAGCCGGAGACCCGGTCGTCGGTGATCGAACCCTGCTGCGGGGTCCAGATGTCGAAGCCGTGGCTGCCGGCGACGACCAGATCGTCGAGGCCCATCAACTGCTGCGCCACGGTGCGGTCCCGGCCGGTGATGATGCACACCGGGCAGCGTGCGGCGAGTTCGCGCAGCGTCGTTCGCATGTCACCGGACATCACCGCGTCCTCCGGGCGGTCCACGATCGGTGTCAGCACTCCGTCGTAGTCGAGGAACACCGCGGGCCTGCGCCCCGCCAGCCGGCGCTCGACGGAACCGTCCGCGAGCACCGACGGCAGGTCGCTCACCTTGCTGCTCATCGCAGACCTCCCTGTTCAGGCACCGGCGTCGGAAACCTCCAGCCTACGGGGGTGGCGTTAGCGCGCCGCGAGTCCGCGCAGCACCAGCTTGCGCAGCTCGCCGTAGCCGAGCACCGCCGACGCCATGGCCGCAGCCAGGGCCCAGTGCGCCAGATCCAGTGACGTCGTGCCGAAAGCGGTTTGCAGGAAGGGCAATTGGACGACGAGGATCTGCAGCACGACGGCCAGGGCCACCGACGTCCACAGCCAGCGGTTGCTGAACAGGTGCCGGAATGCGCTGGTGGTCGCCGAACGGGAGTTGAACGCGTTGAACAGCTGGGCGAACACCAGCGTGGTGAATCCCGCGGTGCGCGCCACGTCCAATGAGTCCGATCCCTCCACCAGGCCGCCCGGCAGGCAGATGTCCATCGTCAGCAGCGTGGCGGCGCCCATGACCAGACCGACGGAGACGATGCCCCGCCACATCTGCGGGTCGATGAGACGGTCGGTCGAGCGCCGTGGCGGCCGGGCCATCACGTCGTCGATCTCGGGGTCCACCCCCATCGCGAGCGCGGGACCCGAGTCGGTGATCAAGTTGATCCACAGGATCTGGGTCACCAGCAACGGCACCACGATGGTCTCGTCCGCGCCGCCGGTGATTCCGATGTACCCGGCGAACAAGACGCCGAAGAAGACGGTGAAGACCTCGCCCATGTTCGACGACAGCAGGTAGCGCAGGAACTTCTTGATGTTGTCGAAGATGACCCGGCCCTGACGCACCGCGGCCACGATGGTGGCGAAGTTGTCGTCGGCGAGGATCATTTTCGCCGCCTGCTTCGTCACCGGTGTGCCCGTGATTCCCATCGCCACCCCGATGTCGGCGGACTTCAAGGCAGGGGCGTCGTTGACTCCGTCGCCGGTCATCGCCACGACCTCATGCCGGGCCTGCAGTGCGTCGACGATCTGCAGCTTGTTCTGCGGGGCGACCCGGGCGTAGACCGCGGTCGTGGCCGTCACGTCGCGCAGTTGCTCCGGGGACAGCGCGTCGATCTCGGCGCCGGTGATCGCGGTGGCGCCCGGCGCGGGGATGCCGAGATGCTCGGCGATGCGGGCCGCGGTGACGGGGTGGTCACCGGTGATCATCATGACGCGCACACCCGCCCGGCGGGCTTCGGCGACGGCCGCGGCCGCCTCCGAACGGGGCGGGTCGATGATCCCGACGACACCGACATAGACGAGGTCCCGCTCGTCGTCCTCGTCGAACCCGTCGAGGGTGTCCGCATCGTCGGCCCGGCGGTAGGCGACCCCGAGGGTGCGGTACGCCTGCGCGGACAGTTCGTCGACGTCGGCCACCGCGGCTGCGCGCCGGTCGGGGTCCAGCGGCACCACCTCCGCACCGACCTGCACAGCCACGCAGCGGCGCAGAAGCACGTCGGGTGCACCCTTGGCCACCACAGCGGTACCCGGCTGGAGGCCGGTGACCAACGCGGACATCATCTTTCGGTCCGAGGTGAACGGCACTTCGCCGCAGCGCCGGAACTGCTGCGCACGATCGACGACGCCGTCGAGCTTGTGGGCGGCCACCAGGAACGCCGCCTCGGTGGGGTCGCCCTGGATCTCCCACTCGCCTTCGCGGCAGGTCAGCTGCGCGTTGTTGGCCAGCGAGCCACCGGTGAGCACCATGCGCGCTTCGGACAGCACCGGATCGCAGAGCTCCTGGCCGCCGCTCAGCGCCCGGCCGTCGGGGCGGTAGCCCACGCCGGTCAGTTCCACCTCGCCCGAGGCGGTGCGGATGCGCTGAATCGTCATCTCGTTCCTGGTCAGCGTGCCGGTCTTGTCCGACGCGATCACGGTGGCCGAACCGAGCGTCTCCACCGAGGGCAGCGTTTTGACGATCGCGTTGCGCCGGGCCAGGCGCTGCACACCGAGGGCCAGCACCACCGACAGGATGGCGGGCAGCCCCTCCGGTACCGCGGCCACCGCGAGCGACACCCCCAGCAGCAGCACGGTCACCAGATCGGCGGATGTGGAGACGTCGTTGGTGACCGCGGTGACGATCATGACGACGGCCGCGATGACGATGACCGTGACGCCGAGCATCCTGCTGACGCCCGCGATCTCCTTCTGCAGCGGGCTCAGGTCCTCGGTGGTGGTTTCGAGCATCTCGGCGATCGCACCCACTTCGGTGCTCATGCCGGTCGCGGTGACGACCGCCCGGCCCACCCCCTGGGTCACCGTGGTCCCGCGGAACACCATGTTGCTGCGTTCGCCCAGCGGTACCGGGTGTGCCAGCGTGGCGGTGTTCTTGGTCACCGACTCGCTCTCACCGGTCAGGGACGCCTCGGACACGCGTAGCGCGGTCGCCGTCATGAGCCGGGCGTCGGCGCCGACGGCGTCGCCCTCGCTGAGCACGAGCACGTCACCGCGCACCAGCGCCCGCGAGGCCACCGTGCGCAGCTCACTGTCGCGCAACACCAGCGACGTCGCCTCCGTCATCGACTGCAGCGCCGCGACGGCGGTCTCGGCCTTGTCCTGTTCGACGTACCCGAGAACGCCGTTGACGACGATGATCGCGGTGATGACGATGGCGTCGATCGGTGCTCCGGCGGCGCCCTCGGCCAGCCAGGCCGCGACGGAGATCGCGACCGCGACCACGAGCAGGTAAACCAGCGGATCCTGAAACTGGGACAGGACCTTTCGCCACACCGGCACCGGCGGTTTCGCACGCAGTTCGTTTGGGCCGTCGCGGCGCAGACGGCGGCCGGCCTCGACCGTCGACAATCCCACCGCAGGATCGACCGCGACGCAGCGGGCGACCTCTGTGAGTTCCCGTAGCGACGGATCCAGGGAGATATCGGCGGATGCCCCCACCCGACCGATGATCCCTCATTCCGCCGCCCGCGGTCCGGGGTGCGCAAATCTCCGGGCACCGGCCGGGGACGATTGTGGCAGGGTGGCCGACATGAAGAAGCGGACCATCGCCGCGCTCGCGCCCGCCGCCGCTCTGGCCGGCCTGGCGGTGCAGGACCTGCTGCAGAAAGAGCAGACGCTGCGCCGCAACTTCCCCGTGATCGCCCGCGCGCGCTACCTGCTCGAATCGGTCGGTCCGGAGCTGCGGCAGTACATCATCACCAGCAACGACGCCGAACGCCCGTTCAGCCGGGACCAGCGGCGCTGGGTGTACACCTCGGCCAAGAAGGAGAACAACTACTTCTCGTTCGGAACCGACAACAACATCGAGAACGCGGCGTACCCGATCATCAAACAGGCGACGTTCGCCGATGTGGTGCCGGCCTCGCCGATCCACCTGCGCGACATCGAGGTGCCGGGCGCGAAGGTGCTCGGCGGTCCGCGCGGACGCAGGCACGCATTCCGCCCGGCCTCGGTGGTCAACGTGTCGGCCATGTCGTTCGGGTCGCTCAGCCCGCAGGCGATCGAGGCCATCAACCGGGGCGCCAAGATCGCCGGTTTTCTGCATAACGTCGGGGAAGGCGGTCTGTCCGATCACCACCGTCACGGTGGCGACCTGGTTTTCCAGATCGGCACCGGCTACTTCGGTTGCCGCGACGCGCACGGCAACTTCGACCTCGACCGCCTGGTCGAGGTCGTCGGCTCGGCGCCGGTGCGGGCCATCGAGATCAAGCTCAGCCAGGGTGCCAAACCGGGCCTGGGAGGCCATCTTCCCGGCGCGAAGGTGAATGCGGAGATCGCCGGGGTTCGGGGCGTGGAGCCGGGCAAGGACGTCGTGAGTCCGTCCCGGCACACCGCCTTTCGCAACGTCGACGAGATGCTCGATGTCGTCGAGGACATCGCGGCGGCCACCGGCCTGCCCGTCGGCATCAAGTCGGCGGTCGGCGAGATGGGCTTCTGGCACCAGCTGGCCGACCGGATGGCCGACGGCCAGCGCGGCGTGGACTTCATCGCGATCGACGGCGGCGAGGGTGGCACCGGCGCCGCCCCGCTGGTCTTCGCCGACCACGTGTCCTTCCCGTTCCGGGTCGGATTCACCTCGGTCTACAAGCTTTTCGCCGAACGGGGTCTGGCCGACACGGTCACCTGGATCGGGTCGGGCAAGCTCGGTCTGCCCGCCAACGCGATCGTCGCGTTCGCGATGGGCGTCGACCTGGTCAACGTCGCGCGCGAGGCGATGCTGGCGATCGGCTGCATCCAGGCGCAGAAGTGCCACACCGACCGCTGCCCGACCGGAGTGGCCACGCAGAACCACTGGCTGGCGCGTGGCCTCGACCCGCAGCAGAAGTCGCATCGTCTGGCCAACTACGTGTTGACCCTGCGCCGCGATCTGTTGAAGGTCTCCGAAGCCGCCGGCGTGCGCCACCCGGCGATGTTGCACCCGAACGCCGTCGAGATTCTCGACGGCGACCGCGGGCACCGGCCGCTCGCGGAGGTGTACGGCTACCGCGACGGCTGGGGCGTGCCCGGCCCGGACATCGTCACCGACATCGACACCTACATGCGGCGTTATGACGACCCGCCCGGAACCGATCGCGTCGTCGAGCACGAACCGCTGCGACTGGCCGGTGAGCCCAACCAGGCGATGGAATAGGGCACGTCGAATGTGCGAGGAGGGCGGCCTCTCGGGCTCTCCGCCACCATGAGCGCACGCTCGGCGCGGCGGATTTCGGAAGGGGGCTACTGTTCGGGACGGGACGCCGCCGGCGCGAAGCCCTGACCCCGAGAGGAGGCCCAACATGAGCGATTCGGACCTGCAGGACGCGGTCATCGCGGCCGGATCGGCCATCGAACAGGCCGTGGCCGTGTTCATGCTGCATCCGGAAACGTACGGCGGCAGCGTCGCTGCCGGCTTTGAGAATCCGCTCGCCGGCTACGTCGCGGGCCGGGGCGGGGTCCTCGGCGAGGCCAGCGGTACCACCGTCGCCGCGGTCTTCGCCGTGTTCGAACCGACCGGGCTCGCCGCGATGTGGGACGAAGGCGTCGCGGTGCGCGGCGCCGCCGGTGCGGCGCAGGTGTACTGGGAACAGACCGCGGAGTTCGGCCGCAAGTACCTCGGCGACGCCGACGGGGTGGATCGCCTTGCCGCACTGGGGGAGAAGGTCATCGCCGCGACGCCCATCGCGGGGCTGCCACTGTTCGCGGGCTGGCGCGAGATGGCGCTGGCCGACGATGCACCCGCGCGGGCGCTGCAGGTGATGTTCGTCCTGCGCGAGCTGCGCGCCGGGGTGCACTTCGGCGGACTGGCACTGGCCGGGATCGCCCCGATCGAAGCGCACATGCTCAACAAGGGCCCGCGATACGCGGCGATGTTCGGCTGGCCCGAACCCTATCCGGACGGCGCGGACAAGAGGGACCGCTACGACGAGGTGGAGCAGGCGACCAACCGGCGGATGACTGAGATCCTGACCGCCGCGCTGGAGCCTGCCGAGGTCACCGAACTGGCCCGGCTCAGCACCGCGGCGCTGACGTCGTTGAAGGCCAACGTCCCCGGCTGACCGACGATGTGCGCAGCAGAAGATCCGGCGGATGCCGGCGAGCAGGAGCCGGACTACCGGTTCACCCTGGCCAACGAGCGCACATTCCTGGCCTGGATCCGGACCGCGCTGGCGCTGATCGCCGGTGGCATCGCCGTCGTCCAGTTCGTGCCGTCCTTCGGGATCCCCGGCGTACGGCACGCGCTGAGCGTGGCGTTGACCGCCGGCGGCGGGCTGCTCGCGGCGCTGGCGGTCCGGCGCTGGTGGCACGTTCAGGCAGCGATGCGCCGTGACGAGGACCTACCCCCCACCCACGTTCCGGTGCTCCTCGGCGGCGCGATCTTCGTCGTCACGGTCGCGGTGCTCGTGGTGCTGATCATCTGGCCGCCTGCCGGCAACTGAGATGCCCCGGCGCGAACCGAGCAAACCCGGGCTGCCCGCGGAACGCACCCTGCTGTCGTGGGAGAGGAGCTCATTCGGCTTCCTGGTGGGCGGTGCGCTGGTGCTGCTGCGTGAACACGGGCCGCTGGGCCCGGGCCGGGCACTCCTGGCCACCATTGCAGCGCTGCTGGCCCTGCTGGTGCTCGCGCTGGGTTACCGACGGTCCCGCGCGATCAGGGCCAGTCCGGTCGTTGCCGGACGAGTCGTCACGTTGGCACCACGCGCGGAGGTGATGGCGATCGGCGGCGCGACGGTGTTGTTCGCCGCGGCGGTCGTCGGCGCGCTGCTGTACTCGGTGGACTGACCGATCGAGGCGGCCCCGGACCACCTAGGCCGAGTCGGCGGATTCCAGCGCCTCGATCGCGGCGCGCAGTTTGGCGGCCGCCTCGTCGGCAACCTCGCGCAGACCCGGTTGGTCGGAGACCTGAACCATGATCTGCGGGTCCATCGCGTCGACGATCACGGTGTCGCCGCCGGCCGATGCGTCGGCACGGACCGCGACGTTGCACGGCAGCAGCAGCCCGATCTGGCGATCGGCGTTGACCGCGCGATGGGCAAGCGGTGGATTGCAGGCGCCGAGGATCAGGTAATCCTCCATGTCCTCGCCGAGTTTCGCCTTCAGCGTGGCCTTCATGTCGATCTCGGTCAGCACGCCGAAACCCTGGTCCGACAGCGCCTTACGAGTGCGCTCCACCGCATCCTCGAACGAGGTGTGCAACGTCGTGGACAGTGCGTAACTCATAGGTCCCTCCGCTCCGGTTGGTGTCGGCCGGCCGCACCGGCCGGTCAGGCCAGCGCCAGGAACAGCTTCTCGAGCTCGGCTTCGGACATCGGCTGCTGTCCATCGGCGGCCTCTCCGGTCAGGCATTCCCGCAAACCGGTGGCGACAATCTTGAAACCGGCTTTGTCCAGTGCCCGCGACACCGCCGCCAACTGCGTGACCACGTCCTTGCAGTCGCGGCCCTGCTCGATCATCGAGATCACTCCGGCGAGCTGACCCTGCGCGCGGCGCAGTCTGTTGAGCACCGCAGCGATCGCGTCCTCGTCACCTACCATGGTGAGTCTCCTTTCCACGGACGAATACAGCAATGGTACCCGCGGGGGTATTCCTGTGGGGGTTCACGCCGCCGCGCCGCGCGGCGTCGCCTGGCGAGTGAGCCGCCGCAACGGGCATCGGGCGTATCGAGCACAGGCCACCGTCATGATCGCGGCGATCGCGGTCAGCGCGGCGGCCGCGACCCCGACGCTCAGATGGATCTCCTGGGCCAGGATGACCGAGGACATCGCGAGGACGAACCAGCCGAAGGCCTTCCGCAGGCTGTCGGGGTTGACCAGCGCGGTCAGCCGCGCGCCGAGCAGAGCGCCCACCACCGCGGCGGCGGTCACCGCGAGGGCGACCGTCCAGTTGATCTGGACGCTGGACAGGTAGCCGCCCAGACCGGCGAAGGACTTCATCGCGATCACGATCAGCGAGGTGCCCACCGCGACCGGCATCGGCAGCCCGCCGAGCAGGGCCAGGGCAGGCACCACCAGGAACCCGCCACCGGCGCCGACCAGGCCGGTCACCAGCCCGACCACGAGACCCTCGGCGAGGATCTTCGGGACCGGCAGCCGATGGTCGCCGTCGGCGGTCTCGACGGTCTTGCGGCCGCGCAGCATCGCCACCGCGGTGGCGATCATCATCACCGCGAAGCCGATCAACAGCACGGTGCCCGGGATGAAGCGGGCCAGCAGCCCGCCCGCGTAGGCACCGGCCATGCCGGCACCACCGAAGATCAGCCCGGTGCGCCACTGCACTCGGCCGGCCCGGGCGTGCGAGATGGCCCCGATCGCGCTGGTGACACCGACGACCAGCAGCGAGGTGGCGATGGCCTGCTTGGCGTCCATTCCGGCCACGTAGGCCAGCAGCGGAACGGTCAGGATGGATCCGCCGCCGCCGAGCAACCCGAGGGCGACGCCGACGAAGACGGCCAGACCGATGGCGAGCGCAATCATGGTCGGTCAGCTCACTTCGCGGTCGCGGGGTTGGCGTCCACGAGCTGGGACACGATGCTCTGAGCGTCGCAGGCGGCGCCGCGGTTGTAGGGCAGCTTGGCCAGCAGCATGCCCATCGCGCACGTGTTGGACAGCGCCGCGAAGGTCAGGCCGCCACCGACGACGCCGGCCACCCACTTCAGTTTGGGGGCGGCGATGCTGCCCAGGATGCTGGTCAGCACGATCGAGCCGGCGACCAGGCGGACCTGGCGTTCGAGGTCCCACCGCGCGGCGCCGCGGTTGACCGCGAAGCCCTTGGCCTCCCAGGCGGTGATGCCGCCGTCGAGGATGTGCACGTTGGTCAGCCCGGCGGTGCGCAACGTCTCCTCGGCCTGGGCGGCGCGCTGGCCGGACCGGCAGACCAGGACGACGTCCTCGTCGAGGTGCTTGATGATCTCGTCGCGGTGTTCACGCAACAGATCCAGCGGCACGTTGTAGGCGCCGGCGATGTGGGCGGTCTCGAACTCGCCGGGGGTCCGGACATCGAGCACGCGCGGCGGAGTGGCCGACCCGAGCATCTGGCTGAGGTCGTGCGAGTCGATGGTGGCAGGTGCGGTCATCGTTTTCGATCCTTTCCGGAAGGGTGACCCCCCATGGTCGTATACCGCTGGGGGTATGCTGAGGGCCATCGTACACATACCCCCAGGGGTAAATGCAAGAAGGAATTTTTATACCCCCTAGGGTACTTGACATACCCACAGGGGTATCGGCAGTCTGATGGTCAGAAGGCCGCACCCGAGCACTGAAGGAAAGGAACGCTGCCATGAAGTTCATCCAGTACTACCTGGACTGCCTGTCCCACGCGTCGTATCTGATCGCCGACGAAACCACCGGCCGGGCCGTGGTCGTCGACCCCCAGCGCGACGTGGCGGAGTACCTGTCGGATGCCGAGAAGTTCGGCTACCGCATCGAGCTCGTCATCGAGACGCACTTCCACGCCGACTTCCTGTCGGGCCACTTGGAGCTCGCCAAGGCGACCGGCGCCAAGATCGTGTACTCGTCGGTCGCCGAGACCGAGTTCGAGTCGATGGGCGTGGCCGACGGCGAGCGCTACTCGCTGGGCGACGTGACGCTCGAGTTCCGGCACACCCCTGGCCACACCCCGGAATCGCTGAGCATCGTGGTCTACGAGCACGCCGGCGATGAGGTGCCCTACGGCGTGCTGACCGGGGACGCGCTGTTCATCGGTGATGTGGGCCGCCCCGACCTGCTGGCTTCGATCGGGTTCACCCGTGAGGAACTGGCAGAGAAGCTCTACGACTCGCTGCACAACAAGCTGATGACCCTGCCGGATGCCACCCGGGTCTACCCGGCCCACGGCGCAGGCTCAGCGTGCGGGAAGAACCTGTCCACCGAGCGGTGGTCGACGATCGGGGAGCAGAAGGAGACGAACTACGCGCTGCGCGCCCCCGACAAGGACACGTTCATGGCGCTGGTCACCGAAGGTCAGCCGCCCGCGCCGAGCTACTTCGTCTACGACGCAGTGCTCAACCGCAAGGACCGCGAGCTGCTCGACGAGACCAAAATGCCGACCGCGATGACCTACGAGCAGGTGCGTGACGCGATGAAGGCCGGCGCGATGCTGGTCGACGGACGAGGACCGGAGGAGTTCGCGCTGGGTCACCTGCGCGGCGCGGTCAACATCGGGCTGGAGGGCCGGTACGCCGAGTTCGCCGGATCCGTGGTGCCCAGCGACGTCGACATCGTGCTGTTCACCGAGCCCGGCCAGGAATTGGAGGCCAAGACCCGGTTGGCGCGCATCGGTTTCGACCGGGTGATCGGCTATCTGGACCGCCCGTTCGAGGTGATGTTCAACCACCAGGACGACGTTCAGACGGCGTCCCGGCTGACCGCCAAGGCGTTCGACCAGCGCGCAGCCGAGCTGACCGACCTGCAGATCGTCGATGTCCGCAATCCCGGCGAGGTTGCCGCGGGGACCATCCCCAACGCGGTCACCATCCCGGTGGGCCAGTTGCCCGGCCGGCTGGACGAACTGGATCCGGCCCGCCCGACCGTCGTCTACTGCGCCGGCGGCTACCGGTCATCGGTGGCCGCAAGCCTGTTGCGACAGAACGGCTTCAGCGACGTCAGCGACATTCTGGGCGGATACGGCGCCTGGGATGAAGCTCGGCAGAACGCCTGAGCGGCAGGAGAGATCATGGCTACCGCGAAACATCAGATCGTGATCGTCGGCGGTGGTACCGCCGGCATCTCGGTGGCGGCCCGCCTGCTGCGGCGCGGCTACTCCGACGTGGCCGTCATCGAACCGTCCGAGACGCACTACTACCAACCGCTGTGGACGCTGGTCGGCGGCGGACAGGCTGAAGCGTCGACGACGGCGCGGCCGGAAGCCTCGGTGATGCCCAGGAATGCGACCTGGATCAGAAACGCGGTGGCCGCGGTCGACCCGGACAACAACACGGTCACCTGCGCCGACGGGACAGACTACGAGTACGACGTGCTCGTGGTCTGTCCCGGGATCCAGCTGGACTGGGACCGCACCGAAGGTCTGGCCGATGCGCTCGGCAAGGACGGTGTGTCGTCGAACTACCGGTTCGACCTGGCGCCCCGGACCTGGGACTTCATCCGTGATCTCCGTTCGGGGACAGCGGTGTTCGCGATGCCGTCCGGTCCGATCAAATGTGCCGGAGCGCCTCAGAAGATCGCCTACCTGGCCAGTGACTACTGGCGGAAGCAGGGCGTTCTGAAGGACATCGACGTACATCTGGTGGTGCCCACACCGCGACTGTTCGGCATCCCGGCGATCGCCGACAGCCTCGATGCGGTCGCTGCGGACTACGGCATCACCGTGCACACGAACGCCGAAGTGACCGCTGTCGACGCGGCGGCGCACAAGGTGACCGTGACCGCGGAGGGCGGCTCGAACATCGCGCTGCCCTACGACGTGTTGCACGCCGTACCACGTCAATCGGCGCCGGACTGGATCAAGGCCAGCCCCGTCTCGACCGGTGCGGCAGGCGGATACGTCGAGATCGACAAGCACACCATGCAGCATGTGCGCTACCCCAACGTGTTCAGCCTCGGCGACGCCGGGTCGTCCCCCAACTCGAAAACCGGTGCGGCGATCCGTAAGCAGGCTCCGGTGGTGGTCGACAACATCGAGGCCCTACTGACCCGTCGGCCGCTGACCGCGTCGTACAACGGCTATGGGTCATGCCCGATCGTGACGTCCTCGCATGCGATGTTGCTCGCGGAGTTCGACTACGACCTGAACCTGACACCGTCGTTTCCGTTGCTCGACCCGACCAAGCCGCACCGCGGCTACTGGTACCTCAAGAAGTACGGGCTGCCGTACATGTATTGGAACCTGATGTTGAAAGGACTGGCTTGATCATGGCCACCAGGAACCTGACCTACGACGACTTCGAATCCACGATCACCGACAACTCGGTTGTCCTGGTCGACTTCTGGGCGTCGTGGTGCGGACCCTGCCGCGCGTTCGCCCCGATCTTCGAGCGCTCGTCGCAGGCCCACCCCGACGTCGTGCACGCCAAGGTGGACACCGAGCGTGAGCGCGACCTGGCGGCCACGCTGGAGATCAGCTCGATCCCCACGGTGATGGCCTTCCGGGACGGCGTGCTGGTTCACCGCCAGCCCGGTGCGATGCATCCGGCTGCGCTGGAGGACCTGATCGGCCGGGTCAGAGCACTGGACATGGATGACGTCCGGGCCAAGATCGCCGCCCGCAAGGCCGGCTGAGCCGATCTCACGCGGCGGCCTTGTCGTAGGGGACCGGGCCCGGCGCTTCGGCGGTGCCCGGCGTCACGGTCCCCCCGATCGGGCAGCGTGAGGTCTCGGGCAGCTTGAGCAACGCCAGCGCCCCGATGACGCAGGCACCCATCATGTAGTACGCCGGGAACAGCATGTCGCCCGTGGAGTTGGTGAGCCAGTCGTTGACCGCCGGCGCGGTCCCGCCGAAGATCGACGTCGACACGTTGTAGGCGATCGCGAACCCGGCGTAGCGCACCTGCGTGGGGAACATCGCCGGGAAGGTCGCCGAGATGGTCGCCAGCTGCGGCACATAGAGCAGTCCGAGCACGGCGAACCCGATCACCGCGCCGGCGATGTTGGTGCCCATCAGCATGAACATCGGCACGCCGGCGACGAACAGGCCGATCAACGAGAACCACCACAACGGTTTTCGTCCGACCCGGTCGCTGAGCAGACCGGCGAACGGGACGAACACCATCATCGCCAGCATGCCGATCACCGGAACCATCAGAGACTGGTCGGAGGTCAACCCGATCTGGGTCTCCAGGTAGGTCGGCATGTAGCTCAGCAAGGTGTAGTTCACGACGTTGAGGGCGACCACCAGGCCGCCGAGCCGCACGATCGGGCGCCAATACTGGGTGATCAGGTCGCGGAACTCCGTCGAGACCTCCTTTTCGGTGCCACCCTCCTTCTCGAGCTCGCGGAACACCGGGGTGTCCTCCAGGCGTGACCGCAGGTAGAGGCCGACGATGCCGAGTGGGGCGGCCACCAAGAACGGCAATCGCCAACCCCACGAGCCCATCTGCTCGTCACTGAGGGCCAGCGAGCAGCCCAGCATCAGCAGTGCACCGGCCGAGAACCCGCCGAGGGTGCCGAATTCGAGGAAACTGCCGAAGAACCCGCGCCGGCGATTCGGGGAGTACTCGGCCATGAAGGTTGCGGCACCGCCGTACTCGCCGCCCGTCGAGAAACCCTGCACCATCCGGAGGAACACCAGCAGGAACGGGGCCCACATGCCGATCATGTCGTACGTGGGGATCAATGCCACGCAGAACGTGGCGCCTGCCATCAGCACGATGGTGATCGCCAGAATCTGCTTACGGCCCAGGCGGTCACCGAGCGGGCCCCAGACGAAGCCGCCGAGCGGACGAACCAGAAAGGAGACCGCGAAGGTCATCAATGCCAACAGCGTGGCCTCGCCGGCATCGCCGGGGAAGATAGCGGCGGAGATGTAGGTGACCCCGTAGGCATAGATGCCGTAGTCGAACCACTCGGTCGCGTTGCCGATCGCCGACGCCCCGACTGCGCGTCTCACGACGCCGGGCGGCGGCTCGTTCTCAGTGTCGGAACTGGCGGGGTCTCCGGATTGCACGGGGTCCTCCTCGATCGATCGATGTCGTGCTCGGAAGAGGTGTGTACCCATCCACGGATTTCACAGACGGCACTCGCGCCGCCGCGACCACGGCGGCGGAGAAGAACGGGCTTGCCTGTGCCGCGCCGTGTACACCCCGGCCGGGCGACGCCGCCCGCGCCGGAGTGGGCTGACCATCACCGGGCGCACACACCGTCGCTGACGTTACCGCTCGTCGGCGTCGTTCGCGCTCTCTGCCGAGGACTCCGCGGCCTCGTCGTCGTGCATGTCCACCGATTCGGGCTCCATCGCGATGCTCCACGACCGCTGATAGGGCGGACGCGCCGTGTCGCGGTCGGCGGCCGGCCGCAACGCGACCACCCGTCCGACAGCCCGGCGAACCCCGGGCGGACCTTCCACCCGCAGGAATTCGCTGATGCGCCCGGCCCGGTAGCGCAGCGGCGACCCGAGCAACTCACCCATCACCACACCCGCTCCGATGGCGAGCGCGGTGGCCGCGGCCGCCAGTGCCTGGCCCATGCCGGCGCCGATGTCGCGTTCGACCGCGAAGTAGAACACCGCCCGGAAGACCGCCAGACCCGGCAGCATCGGGGTGATGCCGGCGGTCGCGGTGACCAGCGCGGGCGCCTGTCGCCGGATTGAGATCAGCGTGGCCAGGATGCCGACGCCGACTGCGGCCGTGCCGGTGGCGACGATCTGCCCGAGGCCCGCCGTGCCGAGGCCGATCAGCATCGCCTCGGCGATGCCCGCCACGATGCCCGCGGTGACGGCCGCGCGCGGCCGGGCGTAGCTGGCCACGGTCAGGCACCCGCCGGCCAGTGCGGCGCCGCCCACGGCCATCGCGATCTGCAGCGGTTGCGACGGCAGCACGAAGTACTCGGTGACGTTGACCTGGAGCTGGATCTCGATGCCGGCGAGCGCGGCCACCTGCAGTCCGGCGAGGATGCCGACCACGATCCCCAAGGTCAGGAACAGCACGTCCCCCAACCGGGCCACCGCGGTGACCATGTACCCCGTCAGGGCGTCCTGCACCGAGCCGACGAGCGTCATCCCGGCCAGCAACATCACGATGCCGGTGGCCACCAGGGCCGACGGACCGACGCCCGCGAACAGATAGGCACCGACGGCGACCAGAGTCGCGATCGCCGCGCCGGCGGCCTGTTGGAAGAACGTCGGTGTGCCAAGACGATTGAGCCACCGCAGCGTCCGGTCGATCAGTACCGACGTGATCGCCGCCAGGATCCAGGTCAGCCAGGACCCGCCCAGCAGCATCGCGATACCGAGTGCGAAACCGGCCCACCCCGCGGTCGCCACCCACCGCGGGTAGGGGTGCGGTTGCTCGCTCAACTCGTCCATCGCGTCGTGGGCCTCGTCGACGGACACGCCACCCGACGTGATGCGCTGCACCAGCTCGTCGAGGTGGGCAAGGCGCGTGTAATCCGTCGAGCGGGCCTGTACGGCCCGCACGATGGTGATCGGCGGGCTGTCGGTCGTCGGCGGGGCGGAGACGAAGATGGTGGTGACGAAGACGTCGACGACGCAGTCGGTGAGTCGGTAGGCCCGCGCGACATCCTGTGCGGTGGCGACGACGTCGGCGGTGCCCGACCCCGACGACAGCATCACCTCGGCCAGCCGGATGGTCAGGTCGAGGACTTTGCGGGTGTGCTGATCACTGGCACCGTGAGCCACGCGGCGGCGCTGTCCGGCTCCTGACGCAGGATCGCGGCGACCCCGCAGCGCGAAGTTCACCGCACGCCGGCGTCGTGGCCTCCCGTCGGACCGATCGGCAGTCATAACCGCACACGATACTGAGCCGAACCGAACGGCGGGTGGCGCGGGCGCGTCGAGTTCTCTTCTGCGTGAAACCCGTTGCGTTTCAGGGCATCCGGTCTGGCTGCCGTGGGTGCCTCACCGAAATCCACCTTTTGCACACCCCTACTCGCACTTCCGCTGCAAAACGTGGATGTCGGTGGGCCGTCACACGACTGTTGACAACATACAACCAATCGGTTGTATATTGGGCCGGTGACCGTGATCGACGAGGACCGGGCCGACGCTCTGTTCCACGCACTCGCCGACCGCACGCGACGCGACATCATGCGCCGCGTGCTGGCCGGCGAGCACTCGGTCACCGCGCTGGCGGGGAAGTACGACGTGAGCTTCGCCGCCGTGCAGAAACACGTCGCCGTGCTCGAGAAAGCCGGTCTGCTGACCAAGCGGCGCAGTGGCCGCGAGCAACTGGCCAGTGGCGACGTGACCGCGGTGCGCTCCGTGGCGGCCATGCTCACCGAACTCGAACAGGTGTGGCGTGGGCGTGTGGCGCGCATCGACGAACTCATCTCAGCAGAACAGGACGAGGAGAACCGACCATGCCCGTGACCGACGTTTCCCACGATCTCGACACCTTGACCCTGACCATCACCGCCGAGTTCGCCGCGCCGGTGCAGCGCATCTGGCAGATCTACGCCGACCCGCGCCAGCTCGAAAAGATCTGGGGGCCACCGACACACCCGGCCACCGTGGTGGACCACGACCTGACTCCGGGTGGGCGGGTGACGTACTACATGACCGGTCCGGACGGTGAGAAGTACGGCGGTTACTGGGAGGTCACCGCAGTCGATGAGCCGACGAGTTTCTCGTTCGTCGACGGGTTCGCCGACGCTGATCTCAACCCGGATCCGAGCCTGCCGGCCGCCCGGAGTGTGTTCACTTTCGCCGCCCACGACGGTGGCACGCGCGCGACCTACGTGAGCACCTACGCATCCGCGGAGGCCTTGCAGAAGGTGCTGGAGATGGGTGTCGTCGAGGGCGCCAGCACGGCGATCAATCAGATCGACGACCTGATCGTTTCCTGATCCGGGTGCGGCGTCCCGGCGTCACTGCTGCCGGGGCGCGGCGGCAGGCGCACGGGATGAACTGCGCCGCAACAGGATCACGATGACCGCCACGGTCAGGGCCGACGCGCCGGACAGCGCGGCGATCAGGACCGACGTGGTTTCGCTGAGCCGTACGGCGATACCGACCAGCGCCCAGACCAGCACCAGCCCGAAGGCGATATCGCTGTGGCGCAACACCATCAGCAGACCCAGCGCAGCGGCCACGATGACCATGATGGTGCCCCAGGCCGGTTCGGACAGCCCGAAGCCGTCCCAGCCCGCGTCGTCGAGTGTGACGGTCGCGTTGGCGATCGTGGCCACCGAGATCCAGCCCAGATAGACCCGGAACGGAATGTGCACCGACCACAATTCCACCGCTGATGCGGCCGGTCGTGCGTCGCACCGGAGGTAAATGAAGATCAGCGAGCCCAGCAGGACCAGCATCAGGAGCATGCTCACCGGAAAGGCGTTGTGATGCCATGCGAACAGCCATGCGCAGTTGGCGAGGGCCGTCAGCAGGTACCACGGGGCCGCGGCCCGCGCCGCCCCGCTGTCCCGGCGGCCTCTGATCGCCGACACGACCAGGTAGCCGCTGTAAGCGATCAGCCCGAGGTAGATCACGCTCCAGATCGAGAACACGTACCCGGCGGGGACGAAGAAGACCTCGATGCGCCGGGTCACATCACCGGTGGTCTGCCCGTTGATCGGTAGGCTGTTGGCCAGGTAGTTGACCACCAGGGTGGCCGCTGTGGCCACCGCGACGGCCACCGCCAGCAGCACCGACGGCCGCGAACCGGGCGCGCCCTGTCCGGTGGGAGTTGCCATGTGCGTTCCTCCTGTCGACGGCCAACGGATGCGTGCCTTCCGTGGATGCCCGCTGAGTCGATCTTGAACCCCGGGCCGGGCGCGTCGCAGGGTTTCGGACCGCGCGGCATCCCGTCATCGCCGGCGGCTAACCCCAGGCGCTGGGATCCCCGTGCTCCGGCGGGGACATCCGGGGCTTGAGACGCACCGACGGCAGCGGCGGTGCGGGCAGGCGCTGCACCCGGCCCCGGTAACCGTCGACCGTTCCGAAGAGGCCCGATTGCGCTTCCCATGCCGCCCGGAAGTGCGCGATCTCGTCGTGGGTGCGACCGATGAAGTTCCACCACATCACCACGGGCTCGGTGAACGGAACACCCCCGAGCAGCATCACCCGGGCCGGCCGCGATTCGGGATTGGTCAAGGCCAGCCGGTCGGGTCCGGGAGCGCGGTAGCCGAGATCGCCGCGGGCCAGGGTCGTGCCGTCGAGCGTCACCGGCCCGGTGTCGACCAGCACGCCGTGTTCGAAGTGCGCGTCCACGTCGAGAGTGAGCTGCGAGCCCGGCGCGAGAACCAGTTCTGCGCCGACGAGCGGACTGTGCGCGGTGACCGGCGAACGGTGACCGGCGAGCGTGCCGAGCAGCACCCGGGCCGTCGCGGCGCCCAGCGGGACCGGCGGCGGAACCGCGTGCTCGAATCGGCGGGGACCGTGGCGGGCCTGCTCGGGCAGCACCACCCACAACTGCACCCCGTGCAGCGTGGTGGTCGTCGGGGTGGACACCTCCGAGTGCGCCACTCCGGAGCCGCCCGTCATCAGGTTGAGCTCGCCGGGCCGCACCAGCGCGTGCGCCCCGGTGCTGTCACGGTGCTCGATCTCGCCGTCGAACAGCCAGCTCACCGTCTGCAGACCCGTGTGCGGATGCGGCGGCACGTCCATGCCGCCGGTGCGTGCCACGTCGTCGGGACCGTAATGGTCGACGAAACACCACGCGCCGATCAGGGAGCGGGCCCGCTGGGGCAACGTGCGCCGGACCGTCATCGCCCGCGGCCCACCGAGCGGCACCGCCCGGCTGGTGACCACCTGGACTCCCGCCATGGCTTCCATCGTCGTACCACCGTCAACCCGCACTGTCGGCCCCGGATTGGCCGCCCCCCGGCACGCGGCGCTACATTCCCTGGGGTGATGACCTCTGCCGCCCACACGGTCGCCCGCTGGATCGCCCCCGTCCTGACCGTCGCGGCCGTCGCGGCCACCGGTGCGGTGACCGCGCCGCTGCCCGCCCCGGCCCCGCAGATCCGCCTGACCAGCGAGGCGAACCCGCTGTTGGGCCAGCCGTTCTACGTGAACCCCCAGTCCAAGGGCATGCGCGCGCTGGCCGGCGCCCCCGACCCACTGCTGGAGGCGGTCGTCAACACCCCCACGGCGTACTGGATGGATCACATCTCCACCCCGGCGGTGGACGCGAAGTACATCCAGACCGCGCAGGCCGCCGGCACCATTCCGGTGCTGGCGCTCTACGGCATCCCGAACCGGGACTGCGGCAGCTATGCCGCCGGTGGCTTCGGATCGGCCGGCTCCTACCGGGCGTGGATCGATGGCGTCGCCGCCGCCATCGGCCCGGGCCGCGCCGCGGTCATCCTGGAGCCGGACGCGCTGGCCATGATCGACTGTCTGTCACCCGGCCAGCAGGAGGAACGCCTCGACCTGATCGGCTACGCCGTCGACACCCTGACCCGCAACCCGGGTACGGCGGTGTATGTCGACGCCGGGCACTCTCGCTGGGTGGCCGCCGATGTGATGGCCGACCGGCTGAACCGGGTCGGCGTCGCCAAAGCGCGCGGCTTCAGCCTCAACACCGCGAACTTCTTCACCACCGCGGAGTCGACCGGCTACGGCGACGCCATCTCGAACATGACCGGCGGGAAGCCCTTCGTGATCGACACCTCGCGCAACGGCGCGGGACCGGTCGAGGGCGACCCGCTGTACTGGTGCAACCCCAGCGGCCGGGCCCTCGGTGCACGGCCCACCACCGACACGGGCAACCCCCGCATCGACGCGTTCCTGTGGGTCAAGCGCCCCGGCGAATCCGACGGCGCCTGCCGCGGCTACCCGAGCGCCGGCACCTTCATGAGCCAGAACGCCATCGATCTGGCCCGCAACGCCGGCTGGTAACCCGCCTACGCTGGCGGGGTGTTGTTCTTCCTCTTCGGTTACGGGGCCAAGCAGAAGCACCTGGGGCCCGGGGAGGTTCGCACCTGTCCGCGCTGCCACAACACCACCCAGTGGTCGCGGGTCCGGGAGTTCAAACAGTTCACGCTGTTCTTCATCCCGGTGGCGCGCTGGAACCGGCGCCGGTTCGAGGTCTGCGGCATCTGCGGCACTGCGGTCGCGTCCTGACCTCACACCGCGCCGACGGCGGCCTGCACCGCGGCCTGCACGCCGTGCCCGGCACACACCATCGGCTCGACCGAGCGCAGCGTGCGACACAGCACGAAGGCTCCTTCGAGCGCGGTGAGCGTGATGGTGGCCAGCCGCCGGCACTCGGCGTCGGTGAGGCCGAGCGGAGCGAACCACGTGGCCAGCCCGGACAGCCAGCTGTCGAACACCTCCGCGGCCTCCACGCGTAGCTTCTCGTTGGTGCTGGCCACCTCCAGGGCGATGGTCTCGATCGAACAGGCTTCGCTGTAGTCCTGAGCTTGGAGGTTCCTGCCGGCGTTCTCGAACAGATGCGGAATGCCGGTGAGCGGATGGATATCGGCGAGTTGCGCGCCGACGAACTCGCCGTAGCGGATGCCCTCGCGCCGAATGACCTCGACGGTGATGGCTTCCTTGCCGCCGGGGAAGTGGTGATAGATCGAGCCGAACGGCGCCTGCGCCGCCTGCGAGATCTGCTTGAGCCCGGTGGCAGGCATGCCCTGTCGCCGATAAAGCTCCGCGGTCGCGTCCAGGATCCGGTCGCGGGTGGAAGGTTCTGGCATGGCATCTCCTCCTTGCGCACCGTGCGACGACATCGTATCGTCACGTTCAGTAGAACGATCTATCTAGGAGTGTGGCCATGCTTTCGGTCGAGCTTCCCTGCGGTCCGATCGCCTACGACGACACGGGCGGCGACGGGCCGGTTCTCGTCTTCGGGCACGGCCTGCTCATGGACGGCCGGCAGTGGCGCAAGGTCATCCCGCTGCTGACGGGTTACCGGTGCATCACCCCGACTCTGCCGATGGGCGCCCACCGCACACCGATGAACGCCGACGCCGATCTGACCCAGACCGGCATGGCGAACATCGTCGCCGACTTCCTCGATGCCCTCGACCTGCAGGACGTGACCCTGGTGCTCAATGACTGGGGCGGCGGGCAATTCGTGATCACCGAAGGCCGTGACAAGCGCGTCGCGCGTCTGGTGCTCGCGTCGTGCGAGGCCTTCGACAACTTCCCGCCGAAGCCGGCCCGTCCGGCAATGGCACTGTGCCGCCTGCCCGGTGGCGGATGGGTCCTCAGCCGGATGCTCGGCACCCGGTTCTTCCGACACAGTCGACAGGCCTACGGCGGCCTGGCCAAGTCCGGCCTGCCCGACGCGCTGTTCGACGAGTGGTTCCGGCCTGCTGTCGACAGCGCCCAGATCCGCCGCGACCTGGTGAAGTTCGGCACCGGGTCCCCGTCGCGCCGCCGGTTGCTCGAGATGTCACGCGGATTGTCCGCGTTCGACCGTCCGGTGCTGGTCCTGTGGGCGCGGGAGGACCGAATGATGCCCGTCGAGCACGCCGACCGCCTGGCCGCGCTGTTCCCGGACGCCCGGACCGTGCTCGTCGACGACTCCTGGACACTGATCCCCGAGGATCAACCGGAGGCGATGGCGCGGGCCCTGCGCGAATTCGTCGGTTGAGCCGGGCTCGTCAGCCGACGCGCATCCGGTCGCCCTCGCGGACGGTACCGCCGGTGACGACCTCGGCGTAGAGGCCGGCGCAGGGCAGGACGCCGAACTCCCCTGCTTCCACGCGGTTGTGCTCCTGCGGATACCGCACCGAATGCGGCGACCGCGGCAACGTGCCGTGTTCGAGCGTCGGCACCGAGCACCGCGGGGTGGGCAATGTGCCCCGCAACACCACCTCACCGAGACGCAGCGTGGCGCCGACCCAGTCGTTCTCCACGAACGGTGGTGTGCCGTCGCGGGTTTCGATGACGAGGTTGGGCCGGTAGCGCACCGACTCATCGAGGTCGAAGCCGATCGCGTCCAGGGTCGACGTCGCGACCAGATGCACCGGCGAATGGTCGACGAACGCGCCACCGGGCGCACCCTGCGCCAGTTCGAGAAGCACGATCTCGGTTTCGGCGTCGAGACCGCGGGCGAGGACGTCCTCGGGATCCGGCCGTTCGAGCACCGCTCCGGCCGAGCGCTCGTCGGCCACATGCACGCTGCGCCCGACCAGCTCCGAGAGCGCTGCCCCGGCGTCGCTGACCGGCATCGTGGCGCCGTCGGGCAGTGTCACGACCACGCCGTCATCAGCGGTGGCGGCGGTGCACTCCAGCAACCGGCGCCACAGTCGCGGGTTCTTGGCCGTGACCACCCGCCCCGATTCGTCGTCGATCAAGGCGTACCGGCGGTCGCCGATCACCCCCGTTGCGCCGACGTCGAGCGACGTGCACCGCTCACCCAGCATCGACTTCACCGGATACCGGCGCAGCACCGCCACCCGGCCCGTCTCCTCGCCGTTCGTCATACCCGTCCCGTCACGTGATCGTCAGAGCCACCTCCGGTTACCCGGTCGGGGACCGGGGTAACGCCTAGAGATGTCTCACGCCGACCGCCATTTCGACGTTCTCATCCTGGGCGGCGGCAACGCCGGCATCAGCACCGCGGCCCGGCTGATCCGCAAAGGTGTCGGCGATGTCGCGGTCGTCGAACCCCAGCATGTGCACACCTACCGGCCGCTGTTGTCCTATGTCGGTGGCGGGCAAGCCGAGTTGCGCACCGCCGAGCGCACGCAGCGCTCGGTGACACCGCCCGAGTGCACGTGGATCCAGGATCGCGCCACGGGCGTGGACGCCGGCACGGCGACGGTGCGGTGTGCGTCCGGACGGCGCTACCGCTACACCGACCTGGTCATCGGCACCGGGCTGGTACCCGACGTCGACGTCCTGCCCGGCATCGACACCGTCGTCGATGCCCCGGCGGTGACGAGCAACTATCTCGATCGGGCCGACAAGACCTGGCGGCTCGTCACGGCGTTACGGCCCGGTGGCCGTGCGGTGTTCACGGTTCCGCGACCACCGGTCAGCTGCACCGGCACGACGATCAAGCCGCTGCTGCTGGCCGCTGATCACTGGCGTCGTACCGGACGGCTCGCCGGACTGGACCTCACCCTGGTGGTGGACCGACCGCATCTGCTCGGGGTGCCCGACCTCGACAGCAGGCTGTCCGACGCGCTGCAGCGCGCCGGGGTGCGGGTGCTGTCGGAAACCCGTGTCGAGGCCGTCGACCCCGACCGGCAGACGATCACCGTCGCAGGCGCGACAGCAGAGACACTCGACTTCGACCTGCTGCACCTCGTGCCGCCGTTCCGGGGCCCGGCGTGGCTGCAGGAGTCGGGGCTGACGGGTTCGGCGCCGCACGGCCTCGTCGACATCGACGCGACCACCCTGCGGCATCGCACCCACCCCAACATCTGGGCGGCCGGCGACGGCGCCGCGGTCGACACCGACCCCTCCGGGGGTGCGCTGCGCCGCCAGGTCGCCACGCTGGCCGACAACCTGCTGGCCGCCCGCCACGGGCAGACACTGACCGGATACGACGGCTACACCGTCGCTCCGGTCACCACCGACGGGCATCATCTGATCGCCGGGGAGTTCGACCGCGCCGGGGCGCCGGCGTCGTCGCTGCCGTCATTCCTCGACGCCACCAAGCCCCGGCGCTCCGCATGGGTCTTCGATCGCTACGTCCTACCGCAGCTGTACTGGCACCAGATCCTCAAGGGCCGGCTCTGACCGGCCGCCGTGCGCGATCAGCTTTCGGAAGGCTTCTCCACCGCATCGTCGGGCAGCGGCAGACCCTCCGCGCCAGGGGTGGCCGGGGCCAACTCGTCCTCGTCCTTGATGGCGTACTCGGGCGTTACATTGTCGTTCGAAGCTGTCATGGTCGGTCCCGTACCCGCACGCGGCCGACGGTAACCACGCCTCAGCTGCCCCGGGTCAGGGTGCTCGCGCCGGAGATCGCGCGGGCAGCACGCGCAGGCCGGTCACCGCGGCGATGATCAGTGCCAGAAACAGCACCTTGGCCGTCGACACCGGCTCCTCGCCGGTCGCCATCGCGTAGCCGACCGTCAGGGCCGCCCCCAGCCCGGTCCAGACCGCGTACGCGGTGCCGATCGGGATCGACCGGGCGGCCCAGCCCAGGCCGGCCATGCTGAGCGCGAGAGCGAGCAGAAAGACGACCGTGGGCATCGGCCGGGTGAACTGTTCGCTCTGCCCCAGCGCGGTGGCCCAGATCGCTTCCAGTACCGCGCTGATTGTCAGCACGATCCACGGCATCGCTAGCTCACCACCTTGAGGCCGATCACCGAGGCCACCAACAGCATTAGCAGCGCGATGCGCGCGGCCGACGCGGCCTCCTGGCGGGTCAGCATCGCCCACAGCACCGTCATCGACGCGCCGATACCGACCCACACCGCGTAGGCCGTCCCGGTGGGAAGAGAGTCCATGGCCACGGCGAGGCCCACCAGGCTCGCCGGCATCGCGATGGCGAAGACCACGGTGGGACGCCGGCGCCGGAAGTTCCTCGACGCGCCGAGCGCGACCGCCCACACCGCTTCCAGCAGACCCGCTCCGACGAGGATCAACCAGGCCATGACAACACCACCTCCCGAAAAGGCAGTCTTGGCTTGGGCGGGTACTGCTCCCTCGTCCGCACGTCCCCGGGTCAGGGGCGCTGCCGCCAGGCTACCGATGACGCAGAGCGCTCAGACCGGAGCCGTCCGGTCGGCCCACGGCCTCGCCTCCTCCAGCTGGGCGGCCAGCTGGATCAGCAGCGACTCCCCGGCCAGCGGGGCGACGAACTGCACCCCGAGCGGCAGCCTGTCGGCGGTCCAGTGCAGCGGGACCGAAATCGCCGGCCGGCCCGTCAGATTCGCCAATTGCGTGTAGGGCACCCAGTTCAGGTTCTTGTCGACGATGTCGTCGACGATCGCGGTGAAGCGAAGCAGCGGGGCGGTGCGCGTCCTGATCAGCAACTCGGAGGCGCGCTGCAGCAGCACCGGCAGGTCGAACTCGCCGATCTTGGGTGGGGGAGTGGCCAGCGTCGGCGTCAGCAACAGATCGTGGGACTCGAAGAACTCGGTCAGCCGGCGCGTGTGGGCGTGGCGCCGCTCCACGGCGTCGACGTAGTCGACGCTGCTGGTGGCCCGGCCCAGCGAGGCCAGCAGCAGGGTGTCGCGTTCGAAGCCTTCGTCACCGGCCCCGGTCAGCCGTTTGGCCTCGGCGACCTCCCACGCGGCGTGAACGAACCAGGTGCACAGGAAATCCCGGGCCAGCGCCGCGTCGTCGAACGGCGCGGCGGCCAGCTCCTCGACCTCGTGGCCCAGCTCGGTCAGCGCGGCCACGGTCGCCTCCACGGCGGCCCGCGCCTCGGGATGCGGTTGGGGATTGATCGCCGACGGTACCCGCACGCCGATGCGCAACCGCCCCGGAGGCGCGCCGACGCAGTCGGCGAAGGACGACGTCGGCATCGCGGGCGCGTACGGTCCCCACGGCTCGCCGCCGCCGATCACGTCGAGCATCGCCGCGGTGTCGCGGACGGTGCGGGAGACCACACCCTGGACGGCGGCGCCGTGCATCGACTCTCCGACGGCCGGTCCCGACGGAGTCAGCCCGCGTCCCGGCTTGAGGCCGACCAGACCGCAACAGGCGGCGGGAATCCGGATCGAACCGCCGCCGTCGTTGGCGCCGGCGCACGGCACGATGCCGGCCGCCACCGCGGCGGCCGACCCGCCCGACGAGCCGCCCGGAGAGCGGGAGAGGTCCCACGGATTGCGGGCCGGACCCCACAGGTCGGGCTCGGTGATGCCCTTGGCGCCGAATTCGGGGGTGTTGGTCTTGCCGAAGATCACCAGTCCGGCGTCGAGCCAGCGCGACACCACGGTGGCGTGTTCGGCGGCCGGGGCCGACGCCAGCGCCCGCGACCCCGCCGAGGTGGGCAGACCGGCATAGTCCTGCGCGAGATCCTTGATCAGGAACGGCACCCCGGTGAACTGCCCGTCGCGCCGCGGCTGGGACGCCGTGGGGACATCGCGGACGATGGCGTTCAGGCGTGGGTTGACCGCGGCCGCCCGCTGCCGGGCGAGGTCCAGCAGTTCGTCGGCGGTCACCTGCTTGTCGGCGACCAGCTCGGCCAGACCGGTCGCGTCGTAGGTGCGGTATTCGTCGAAGTCCACGGTTCGACCGTACGGAACCGGCGACGCGTTACGTCGTGACGCGCGCGTCGTTGGTGCGCACCGGAGGCAGCACCGCGGGCAGGACGAGGCGGCGGCGCAGCCGCGGACTGGCCATCCGGAAGAGACGACCCAGGGCGGCGACATGGCCGCGGAGATCGTCGCGGCCGGTCAGGTAAGCCCAGCGGTGCGAGTCCGGCAGGGTGAAGAACTGCTCGAAGAAGTCGGGGATCTCCTCCGGCGGCATCCGCAGCAGCGCCTCCAGCCCGATCCGCCGGAAGCGGTGCACCACCTGTGCCGCTGGCGGCCACAGCACCGCCTGTGCCGCCGCCAGCGCCTGGTCCGGACCCTGCGGCAGCCGGTCGGCCAGTGCGCCGGCGACCCGCGGGGCCAGCGTGAGCGAAGCGGCCACACTGAACCCGGTGGCCGGGTGCATCAGCGGCGCGGCCGCGCCGAACCCGAGCACCCCGGGCCCGCGGTGGCGGGGATGGTCGACGCGGAACGAGACCTTCTCGCTGCGTGCGTCTTTCGGCGCCGCGATGCCGTGCCGTGCCAAGCGGGCGTGCAACCGCCGCCGCAACGTCGACAGCGGCAGCCCGGGCCGCCGCGCCAGGGAGGTTTCCTCGACCAGCACCTGATCCCCGCCCAACGGGACGGCGTAGAGGAAGGTCGGCCACCCGGTTTCGCCGTGATCGGCGCGCCAGTCCATGAACAGCGCGTCTCCCGGGCGCGTCCACGGCGCGGCCGCGGCGCTGTCGAGGATCAGCCCGTAGGCGGTCTGCTCGGCCGGTCTGCCCCGGGACGCGGTGCGATCCAACGGGCGCCACCGTCCGCCGGCGTCCACGACGACCCGGGCGCGCAGAGTCGTCCCGTCGGCCAGGGCGACCACGCCGGGCTGCGGTGACCCGACGGCGCGACCGGTGTACCGGCGCACCCCGGCGAGCCGGTCGGTCAGGTGCGCCTGCAGCGCGGGTACGTCGAGCACGGCGTACTCCCAGCCGAGGTGGTGTTCGGTCCGCGCGATCACCCGGCCGGCGGCACGGGCAGCGATCACCGAGGCCGGCAGGTCGGCGGGCAGTTCGCGGCTCCACGTGCCGTAGGTCGCCGTCCACGGCCGTTCCGGGGCCGGATCGAGCAGCCCGGTGACCAGACCCCGCCGCGCGCACGCCCCTGCCAACGCCAGCCCCGCGGGCCCGGCCCCGACCACCACCACGTCCATGCCTCTCATCGTGCCCGCCGCTTGACCTAGTCGGGGTAGAGGCCCAGCGCATGGGCGGCCGCGGTGGCCACGTCGCCGCTGAGCTTCACGATCGGCGGACCTCCCGGTTGATGGATCACGTTCGCCAGGACGATCACGTAGGTCTCCGACCCGGGATCGACCCACAGCGTGACACCGGTGAAGCCGGCATGGCCGAAGCTGCCGACCGGAAAGCGCGTGCCGCGCGGTCGGGAATGTGCGGTGTCGATGTCCCAGCCGAGGCCGCGCAGGTTCGTCTCGCCCGGCTGTTGCGGCGTCGTCATCAACTGCGCGGTGGAGCGGGTCAGCGGAAAGGTGCTCGGCCGGCCGGCAAGGCGGTCGAGCAGCGCCTGGGCGAAGCGTCCGAGGTCACCGGCCGTGGAGAACACCCCGGCGCTTCCGGTCACCCCGCCCATCCGGCGCGCGGTCGGATCGTGCACGGTCCCGCGCAGCAGGAACCCGAAGTCGGGGTTGAGGCCCGGGGTGTCGCCGTCTCGTGCCGTCGGAGCGACACGCGGGAGCAGCCCGGTGCTCCACGTCCCGGCCGGGCAGCCGGCGAGCCAGGGGAGGTGGTCTCCGAGGGTCACCGCCGTCCCCCGGACCCGATGGGGTCCACAGACTTTCGTCACCGGCAGGTAGTGGGTGTCGGTCATGCCGAGTGGCGCGAAGACGTGGTCGGTGACGTAGACGTCCAACGGCTCGCCGGTGAGCTTCTCGACGATCGCGCCCACGAGGATGAAGTTGATGTCGGAGTAATGGAAATCGCCCGGCTCGAACACCACCCACGCGGCCATGGCCCGTTGGAGGCCTTCGGCTTTGGCCGGCCGGTCCAGCCCCCACGGGCCGTCCAGGCTCAGATCACCGGCCAGGCCCGAGGTGTGGGTGAGCAGCATCCGGACCGTCACCCGAGCGCGCCGCGGGTCGGCCGCCGGGTTGAAACCGGGGAGATACGTCTGCACCGGATCGTCGAGCCGGACCAGGCCCTGCTCGTAGAGCTGCAGAAAGGCGGTCGCGGTCGCGACGCCCTTGGTGAGCGACGCCAGATCGAAGAGCGTGTCCTCGGTCATCGGTTCTGCGGGCCCGGGCGAACCGTCCAGCCCGGGCTGACCGGGCAGTTTGCGCGCGCCGAACGCTTCCCGGAACACGACCGCGCCGGAGTGCCCGATCTGGACGACCGCGCCGGGTAGCCGGTGAGCGGCGATGGCCTCGCGCAGCAGCTGGAAAACCGCCGTGAAATCCGCCCCGGGGATCGCCTGTACGGGCGGCGGGGCGGCCGTCGTCGCGGGCGCTGTGGTGGGGGGCGTCGTCGTGAGTGCTGCCGTCGGTGTGGGCGACGGCACCGGTGCCGGGGGCCGCCCACACGAGGTGCCGACGGCGATCAGGAGGATGCCTGCGGCGCACCACCGCACGATGGGCGGACGTCGTCTCGCGGGGGACGAGCCGGTGGGTCCGGCGACCGCATCGCGCATGGCTCCCATCGTGCCCTTGCGGCGGAGCGCGGCAGGGGAGAACCGGCGCGGGTGACGCGAAGCTCAGTGGCGGACCGGGGTGCGCGGTCGGGCGCAGCTGACCGGGGCGGGGGCCACCGCCGCCACCGTGCTCTGGCGGCGCGCGTCCTCACGGCTGATCCGGCGGTTGAGCACCCGCTCGTCGCGTTTGGTCAGAGACCGGCTGCGCTCGATGAGCAGGTCTAGCTGCTGCCAGCTCAGCCCGTCGAGGTCGCCGTCCTCGTCATGCGTGGCGAGGACCACGCAGCCGTGCAGCAGCGGGACGTTCTTGGCGGTGAAACCGGTGGTCGCGAGCAGGAGTTCGGTGGCGCGGCGGTTCACGCGGCGCTGGCACCGGTGGGTAGTGGGGCTGAACCAGAAGTCGAACTGGTGATCGCTGCTGGTCAGCGACTGCAACGCCTGGTCGGAGACCAGCGCGTCGATGTCGGCCTTACTGTAGGCCCGGGTCTCATAAACGGCGCCGTTGGTGCTGAAGTAAAGGATTGTGTTCATCGTGGTGATCCATTCGACTCTTTTCTCGGTGTGAAGCCGGTCGGACGTTTCCCGGCCCTGTGACAAAAGTTACCCATGTGGCAAATGGGACAAACCTTCGTAACGAATGCACTACGACGGGTTTGGTGCTCGCCGGGCTCGAGAGCCTCGGCGGTCGGTTCCGGCATAGGGGGACAATCCCGCCCTGATTGCACACTCGGCGGACGGCCGGGCGGACTATGCCGCGCCGGCGTGCTGCACCCGGTTCCCGCCTTCGCGCTTGGCCCGATACATGGCGGCGTCCGCGGCGCGCACCAGACGGTGGAACATCGCCTCGGCCTGGTCGGCGCCGACATCATGCAACGCCGTCGTCGCGGTCCCGACGCTGGCGGTCACGGTGTAGGACACCGATTCCACAGCGCTGCACAGGCATTGGGCCCAGTCGGTGGGCACCGGAGATTCCACGATGTCGGCGACCAGGAACTCCTCACCGCCCATCCGGCAGAGCAGGGCGGTGCCGGGACAGGCCTTCGTCAGCGCCCGGGCGACCTGCACCAAGGCCTCGTCCCCGCTGGCGTGGCCGTAGATGTCGTTGATCGACTTGAACCGGTCGAGATCCAGCAGCGCCAGGGCGAGGTACGCATCGCCGCGACGGGCGACCAGCCGGCCGACGACCAAGTCGGTGAACGGCCGCCGGTTCAGCAGCCCGGTGAGCGGATCGCGGTCGGTGCGCAACAGGTCGGCGCCCAGCGTCCGGACCACCACCTGAATCGCGAACGGCACCCCGATGTTGAGCTCGAGCACCAGGAAGTATCCGGTGACCGCGATCATCGGCGCGCCGGCCTCGGCGACCCGGTAGGCCTGCCAGGCCCCGACGCTCACGGCCAGCAGGAAGTTCAACAGCATGTACCGGGCGGTGTGGAAGAACGCGATGTACCCGCCGGAGACCGCGAGGGCGGTGCAGAACATCAGCCCGATCAGTGGTTCGGACTGTGACAGGCAGCCGCCGGCGATCGTGAGACTGCCCACCGCGGCGAACAGGATCGACTCCCAGCGATTGGGCCAGCGCGTGGACCACAACACCGCCAGCGTCAGCCCGGCGACCGCGGCGCACACGGCCAGCGCCATGGTGATCCGGTCGTCGACCGCCCCCGGGCCCCACACCGCGTTCAAGGGCACCAGCGCCAGCGACGCGGCGACCAGCACCATCATCCGGCGCGTCGGGCGGGCCAAACCGCGAGCCTGCAGGTAGCCACTGAGCCAGTCGAAGTGGTCGGGCTGGTGCCACCACCGGGCTAACCAATGCATTCGCCGCTTCCCCCAAGAGACGTTGCGCGCGCGGGCGTGAGGCTCGTACGCGTGTTTGCTCACGGTACAGGCGGTGCCGTCGGAGCCGGCAGAAAACGGTCGACCGGGGTGCCGTCGGTTCCCCGCGTCGCGGCGGCTCGGCACGGCCAGGTTTGCCCGAAGCGAGCGTGGTCAATATTTCCACCCATGGCGGGGTTTGAAGACGCACTCGGATGGGTCAAGGAGCAGGTCGCCGCGCGCGTGCCCAAGGCCGACCTGGACCAGCGCGACGCCGACTACATCCGTGAGCAATTGCCCGGCCTGTGGCTGCTGGCCTCGCTGTACTTCCGCGCTGACGTGCGCGGCCTCGATCGCATTCCGTCCGAGGGGCCGGTGCTGATGGTCGGCAACCACAGCGGCGGCAACGTCCCGCCCGACACGTTCGTGTTCACGCTGGCGTTCTGCTCCTACTTCGGTGTCGAGCGCCCGTTCTACCAACTCGCCCACAACCTCGTCGTGTCCGCGCCGCCGCTGGCGTCGCTGCGCAAGTTCGGCACCGTCGCCGCCAACCCCGACAACGCCCGACTCGCGCTGGAGTCCGGCGCCGCGCTGTTGGTCTACCCCGGCGGCGACTACGAGGTGTTCCGCCCGTTCTGGGAGCGCAACAAGGTCGACTTCGGTGGGCGCATGGGCTACGTGCGGTTGGCGCGAGAGGCCGGCGTGCCGATCGTTCCGATTGCCGCCGTCGGCGGACAGGAGAGCGTCTTCTTCCTCAGTCGAGGACAGTGGCTGGCCCGACTCCTCGGCGTGGACAGACTCTTCCGGCTCAAGAGCGTGCCGATCGCGCTGGCTCCGCCGTGGGGGCTGGTGGTCAGTGATCTCTACGGCCACATCCCGCTGCCGTCGAAGATCGTCGTCGAGGCTCAGGACCCGATCGCGGCCGACGAGATCGAAGCCGCCGACGACGAGGTCGTCCACGAGAAGGTCGAGGGTGTCCTGCAGGCCGCCGTCGATCGACTCTCCGCCGAACGTCGTTTCCCGGTGCTCGGATGAGGCTGTCGCGCAGCGTGGTCGTCGATGCCGACCGGAACGCCGTCTGGAAGCACGTCAGCGATCCCGGGTGCTACCCGGAGTTCATGGCCAGCCTGGAACGCTGGGAGATCGTCACCGAGGACGTCGTCGGGGTCGGCTCGCGCTACACGGTGCACTGGAAGGTGGGGTCGGTACCGATCGGCGGCGTCGTCGAGGTGGTCGAGTTCGACGACGGGCGCGACCTGGCCTGGGTCGGCCTGACCGGGGTGACCCTGCGCGGTCGATTCCGGTTGCGCGACGCCGACGGCGGCAAGACCAAGGTCACCTTCCGGCTGGCCTACGAGGCCCCGGGCGGTCTGCTGGGCCTGATCGCCGACCGGGTAGCCGCCCGGCAGGTGTCGCACCTGATGAAACAGACACTGGAGCGGCTGAAGCGCTTGGTCGAGGGCGGTTAGCCGACGTGCGGACCTGAGTGTCCATCCGGTAATGCCATCGGTATAGCGTCTGCATCATGCAGAACGTGATCGTGATCACCGGAGGCGCGGGCGGGATGGGTACCGCGACAGCCAAAGTCGTCGGCACCGACCACAAGGTGGTGCTCGCCGACGTCCGCACAGACCGGCTCGACGCCGCCGCCGCCGAACTCGCCGGCCTCGGCGTCGACGTCACAGCGGTGCACTGCGACGTCACCGACCGGGCGGCCGTCGCCGACCTGTTCGACCGCGCCGCCGGTCTGGGCACGCTGAGCGCGGTGATCCACACCGCGGGAGTGAGTCCGAGCATGGGTGACGCGGAGTACGTGATGCGCACCAACGCGCTGGGCACGCTCTATGTCGACGAGGTCTTCCACGACACGGCCGGTGCAGGCAGCGCCGTGGTCAACGTCGCGTCGATGGCCGCGTATCTGGTGCCCGAAGAGCTGTTGCCTATCGCGCAGTACGCGCTCGCCCTGACCGACGAGTCCACCTTCCTGACCGAGATGCTGACCGCGTGCGAGGTGGTGCCCGAGGACATGCGCTCCGGCGTCGCCTACGCGGTGAGCAAGGCGTTCGTGCGGTGGTACAGCAGCGCCCAGGCCGAACGCTTCAACACCCGGGGGCAGCGGATCGTGTCGGTGTCGCCCGGTTCGATCGACACCGAGATGGGCCGGCTCGAGGAGCAGGCCGGTGCCGCTGCGATGGTCACCGACGCGGCGGTCCCGCGGTGGGGGACCCCGCAGGAGATGGCCGAGCTGCTGGCTTTCTGCGCGAGCTCCCGCGCCGGCTATCTCACCGGGACCGACATCCTCAACGACGGTGGCGTGGTCGCCTCGATGCGGGAACGCGCCCGCGTCGCCGCGCAAGCAGGTTAGGCCCGGAACAGACATTGACAGCGTTGCATTACGTTACGTAGCGTAACGCGATGTGAGCGGGACCCGCGGTGCCTGACCCGGAGCCGGCGCGCGGCCGGCGTCGTGATCCCGGGACCGACGCGGCCATCCTGACCGCGGCCCGGCGCCTGCTGGTGACCGACGGCTACGACAAGCTGTCGATGGAGTCCCTGGCGCGGGCCGCGAACACCAGCCGGCCCACCGTCTACCGGCGCTGGCCCTCGAAGGTGCACGTCGTGTTCGACGCCGCGTTCGGCGACGCCGCCGCCGGCGCAGAGGTCGTCGGCAGCGGCGACTTCGCGCAGGACGTGCGGGGTTTCACCGAGCGGGTGATCCGGTTCTGGACCGACCCGGTGGTCGAGGCGGCGGTGATGGGCATCCTCACCGAGCGGCACCGCGACCCGGACCTGTCGATCCGGGCGCAACAGCTGCTCGACGACAGCACCCGTGCGCAGTTCCGCGCGTTGGTCGATGCCGGCATCGCGGCGGGCACCGCCCGGCCCGACGTCGACGGTGACGCGCTGTACGACGTGCTGATCGGCAGCACTTTCTACGGCGTGCAGGTGCTCGGTCACCGCGCCGACGACGATTTCGTCGACAGGATCTGTTCGGTGGTGCTGCAGGGCGCAGCCCCCAGAGTCGAGGAGGACGTGTGAACGACACCGAGCGAACCGAGCTCTCCCGCGCGTTCGGCGAGCTGCTCGACGAACTGCGCGCCTTCGAGACCAAGATGCTCACCACCGAACCGGCGCTGAGCGAGCCCGATCTGCTCGACGGCTACCGCCTGACGTTCAGCCTGCTGCGCGTCGCCGTCGACGCCTACGTTTGGGGGGACCGGGACAAACCCATCCTGACCGACCTGATCGGCCCGTATCTGAAGTGGGGAGGCGACAACTCCGACGCGTATTACCAACTCGCGCCGCTGGATCCGACCCGCACCTACCGCGTCCGCGGCAACCGCGGTGACGCCGTGTATCTGTCGATGACCGTCTATGGCGGCCCCGGCGAGGGGCAGTACAGCAACCGAATCGTCGGCACGATGAACGATCACGGCCTCGAGTTCGATGCCGACGGGAACTTCGAGTTCATGCTCAGCCCCGATCCCCAGAACGGCACGTGGCTTCAACTCGACGCCGACGCGGAGTTCGCCCTCACCCGCGACTACCTGACCGAGCCGGTCACCGGCCGCCGGCCGGAGTGGAAGATCGAGGCCGTCGACCCGCCCGCCCGCCGCCGGGACAGTGCCGCGGACCTGACCCGTCGGCTGCGCTTCGCGAAAACCTGGCTGCGGGAACAGGTGTCGTTCCTGCCCACCCGGATCGGCCCGCCCAACTCGATCCACGAGCCCTTTCCGGTTCCCGAACACGCCTACGGCTGGTCGGCCGCCGACGCCGCCTACGCGATGGGCGCCTATGAGCTGGCGCCGGATCAGGCGCTGATCGTCGAAGGCACCTCACCGGAATGCGTCTTCTGGAACCTGTGCCTGTGGAATCCGTTCCTGCACACCTACGACTACACCTACGAGCGGGTCACGATCAACGGGGCGCAGATCACTTACCAGCCCGACGGTTCCTGGCAGATCGTCGTCAGCGACCGAGACCCCGGGCACCCGAACTGGGTCTCGACCGCCGGCCGGTCGCAGGGCCTGATCTGGCTGCGCTGGTTCCTCCCCGAACGGACACCGGACCGGCCCCGTTGCCGGGTGGTCGCGGCGAGCGAGTTGTCGCGGTGACCCGTCCGGCGGCGATCCGATTCACGGATCTGGCTGACCCGGTGTATCCGCCTGCGGCGCAACCCATACGCGAGGCGCTGGCAGCCTACGGACAGACCCTCGAGCTCAGCCCCGCGGCCCTGCTGACCGCTGCCGGTGAGCGCACCGGCCTCAGCGACTGGGGTGACGACGGCTTCCGCGAACGTCTCGACGTGCTGTGCGCCGCGTTGCGCGACGAGGCCGGGCTCTCCGACGCCGGAACCGCGGTGGTGTTCGAGCAGCTGGTGGGCAATCTGGTCAACCGGCTGCGTTTGGAAGCGTTGATCAGCGCGCGACCGGAGATCCTCGACGTGCCCGTCGATCGCCCGATCATCATCTGCGGCCTGCCGCGGACCGGAACCACGCATCTGCACAATCTGATCGCCGCCGATCCCGGCCTGCGTTACCTGCCGTACTGGGAGAGTCTGGAACCGTTCCCGGCGCCCGACGAGACCGATGACCAGCCGCGGCGTGACCGCTGCGCAGCGGGCCTCGACCTGATCGACACCACGATGCCGCACTTCAAGCGCATGCACGAGATGACCGTCGACCACGCGCACGAGGAGATTCAGCTGCTGGCCAACGACATCTCCGGCATGCTGTTCGAAACCACCTACCGCGTACCGAGTTTCGCGGCGCACTACAAAACCCACGACCAGCGGCCGTCCTATGCCTACCTCAAACGCAGCCTGCAGGCGTTGCAGTGGTTGCGCGGCGGGACCCGGTGGATCCTGAAGTCACCGCAACATCTCGAACAGTTCCCGGTACTGGCCGAGACCTTCCCCGATGCGACATTCGTTGTCACCCATCGTGATCCGGCTGAGGTGACGCGGTCCATGGTCACCATGATCGCCTACGCGGCGCGGATGGCGTCGCTGCGGCCGGACCCGGCCGCGGTGGGCCGATACTGGCTCGATCGGGTCGCAGACCTTTTCAACGGCTGCGTCCGGGACCGCGAGGTGCTGCCGGCCGGACAGTCGGTCGACGTCCGCTTCGACGATTTCATGGCCGACGAGCAGGCCACGCTGGCGCACATCTACGAGGTCGCCGGCCAACCCTTCGGAGCGCACACGCGCGACGCGATGGCGCGGTTCCGCCGCGACCATCCGCGCGGCCGGCACGGCGGTGTCGAGTACCGCATGAGCGACATCGGCCTGGACCCCGACGAGGTGGCCGAGCGGTTGTCGGCCTACCGCGCCCGCTTCCTGTCGGCACCGAACTCGAGGAGCGTGTAGGCGCCCCGAACCTGCTTGGTAGGTCTGAACTGCCAGAACGCGGGGAAGACCTTTTCGAAGAACATCCCGCGGCCGCGGGGCATCGGCAGGTCGTGCACGGCGGTGACCCCGGGCACCGTATCCGCCAGGTCGGCCAGTTGCGCCGGGCTGAGGCTGAACGGCATGGGCGGCACCCGGTAGCGCAGCGACGAGCGCATGCCCTTGGGCGCGACCTTCTTGACCAGCACCGGGGGCAGATCGAAAACCATCTGCCCGCCCGGGAAGCGGCCGGCACAGGCGCGGATCAGGCCCATCGCCTCGTAGGGCTGGAGATACATCAGCAGTCCCTCGGCGGTGATGAACACGCCGTCACTGGTGTCGACGTGGTCCATCCAGCTGTAGTCCAGCGCCGACTGGGCCAGGGCGGTGATCCGGTCCGACGGCGGCAACAGCTGTTCGCGCAACCTGACGACAGGCGCGAAGTCGACGGTCAGCCAACGGAATCGCGGCTCGGCGATGGTGGCGCTGAGCCGCCAGAAACTGGTCTGCAGGCCTTCGGCGAGCGCGACGACGGTGGCTTTCGGATACCGGGACAGGTAGGCGCGCGCCGCCCGGTCGAAGGCCAGCGACCGCAGCGCCATCTCCTGACCCTTGCGGCCGAACTTGTCGAAGTCGAAGTCGATTGAGTCGACCAGCCGGATCGCCATCGGGTCGTCGATGATGGCGCGTGGATGCCGCGCCTGGAACGCGCGACCGTTGAGCGTCAGCAGCGCGGTCTCCGAGACACCGGTCAGCGAGCCGGCGTCGACTTTGTTCGGCGGATGGTCCACTCCACCGAAAGTACCCGGCGAAGGGCTAGGCCGCGTCAGGGGACAGCGCGGCGGCGATGTGGTCGGCGACATCGGCGGCGACGGTGTGGGTGTGCTCGTCGGTGGCGGGAAAATAGCGGTCCACGGCGGCGTCGTACCGGGCCCCGGCGATCGCGCCGTGGTCGGTGGGCAACTCGAGCACGCGGACCGGCCACCCGGCCTGCTGCAGATCGTCGCCGAACGCGCGGCTGGCCGCGGCCGGGACCACGTCGTCGTCGACACCGTGCAGCAGCGTGAACCCGGCACCGACGGGTGCGGTGGCCAGCAGCGCCGACAACGGCTCACCGGAGATCGGGTCCGGTGCCATGAACGCCCCGGCCAGACACACGGTGTGGCTGACCGAGACGCTGTAGTTCGCCGCCCGCAGCGTCAGACCCGCGGCGGCGGCCGCCCCGAGCGACCAGCCGACCACCGCCAGACCTGAGGCCCCGCCCGACCGGCCCTGCGCGAACTCAGCCGAGGCCAGCAGATCGGCGCGGCCGTGGTCCTCGGCGTGGGAGTCCCAGTCCGCGGCGACCACCGCGAACCCACGCTCGGCGAGCAGCTCGCACAGCGGGCCGACCGTGCCGCGGGCGTCGGTCTGGGTCCCGTGCCACACCAGCAGGGTGGGGTCGCCCGGTTCGCCGAACACATCGGCGAACCGGCGGGGGGCGTATTCCACAGTGTCCATGGCTCCAGGGTGCCGAACCGGACCGGCGGGCGCCACGGGGCAGAATCGGGGGATGGCCTGCCACCACGACCTCGCCGGCGACTCCTACGACACCGCATTCACCGTCGACGCGTCGCGCGTGACGTTCGGCCGCGGGTGCCTGCGGGAGGTGGGGGATCGCGCCGCGGCGCTGGGCGTCACCCGGGTGGCGCTGTTCTCCGATCCCGTCGTCGCACAGCTCGAAGTGTTCGCCACCGCGCTGGGCGCACTGCGCGCAGCCGGTCTGGACGTGGTGCCCTACACCGACGTCCACGTCGAGCCGACCGATCAATCCTTCCGGCAGGCCATCGATTTCGCGACGGGGACCAAGGCCGACGGGTACGTGTCGGTCGGCGGCGGCTCGGTGATCGACACCGCCAAGGCGGCCAACCTCTACGCCACCCACCCGGCCGGGTTCCTCGACTACGTCAACGCGCCGATCGGTGCGGGGGTCGCCGTGCCGGGACCGCTGCGCCCGCACATCGCCTGCCCCACCACCTCGGGCACCGGCAGCGAGGTCACCGGTATCGCGATCTTCGACCTGCTGGAGATGCACGCCAAGACCGGCATCGCCGCACCCGCGTTGCGCCCCACCGAGGCGCTGGTCGACCCCGACAGCACCGACACCCTGCCCGGGCCGGTGGTGGCGTGCAGCGGACTCGACGTGCTGTCCCACGCACTGGAGTCCTACACCGCGCGGCCCTACCGCCGACGCGCAGCGCCCCCGCGTCCCACCCAGCGCCCCATGAGTCAGGGCGCCAACCCGTGGAGCGATCTCGGCAGCCGGGAAGCGTTGCGGTTGCTCGGGAAGTACCTGACCCGGGCGGTCGCCGACGCCTCGGACCGCGAGGCCCGCGAGCGGGTGATGTGGGCCGCGACATTGGCCGGCATCGCGTTCGGCAACGCCGGGGTGCACCTTCCGCACGCGATGTCCTACGCGGTGGCCGGGCAGGTCCGCCGATACCATCCGGACGGCTATCCCGGCACCGAACCCCTTGTGCCGCATGGTATGGCGGTGATCCTCAACGCGCCCGCCGCGTTTTCCGTCACCGCCGCCAGCGACCCGGTGCGCCACCTCGAGGCCGCGCGCATCCTCGGTGCCGACGTGCTCGACGCCGTCGCCGCCGACGATGCCGGCGACATCCTCTCCGACCACCTGGTCGACATCATGCGTGCGGTGACGATGCCCAACGGACTGTCCGGGGTCGGCTACAGCAGCGCCGACGCCGCCACGCTGGCTGACGGGGCCCTGCCACAACAGAGGTTGCTGTCCAACGCTCCGCTGCAGGTCGACCACACGCTGCTGACCGACACGTTCCGCCACGCCATGCGGTACTGGTGATGACCGCGCAGCCCTCCGCAGCGGACTACCGCTACTTCGTGCCCGTCACCACCCGCTGGATGGACAACGACGTCTACGGCCACGTCAACAACGTCACCTACTACAGCTACTTCGACTCCGTCGCCAACCATTTCCTGATCACCGTCGGGGGACTGGACATTCATGCCGGACCCGTCATCGGGCTGGTCGTGGAATCGGCCTGCACCTACCTCGCCCCGGTCGCCTACCCCGATGAGCTGCGTGCCGGCCTGCGGGTCGACAAACTCGGCAACCGCTCGGTCACCTACGGGGTGGCCATCTTCCGCGCGGACAGTACCGAGGAGCGCGCCGTCGCCCATGGACATTTCGTGCATGTCTTCGTCGACCGCGACACGCGGCGGGCCGTCCCGATTCCGGAGTCGCTGCGCGACGCGCTGGCGCGCATCGCCGCGCCGGGCTAGCGGTCGAACCGGTGTCCGGGCGGGCGGGGGGCGTTGAGCTGGAACCGGACCCCGACCATCCGGATGACGAAACACGCCGCCGCGGCCGCCAGCGCCACCGGCAGGCTGTAGACGTCGAGGTAGATGGCGGCCACCGTGGCGACGGCGGCGACCAGTGCGGGGATCGCGTAGAGCTCACTGCGCAGCACGGTGGGGACCTGCCCGATCATGGTGTCGCGAATGGTGCCGCCGCCCACCGCGGTGACCACGCCGAGCAGCACCGCCGGACCGAAACCCAGCCCGTAGTCGACGGCCTTCGCGGCGCCGATCACGGCGAACACGCTCAACCCGATCGCGTCGAGCACGGTGATCGGCATCTCCAGCCGGTCGAGCCGCCGGCTCAGCAGGAACGCGATCAGACCACCCGCGAGCGCCAGGCTGAAGTACCGCCAGTCGACGAACGTCGCCGGCGGTATCGCGCCGATCAGCACGTCGCGGATCACCCCGCCGCCCAGCGCGGTCATCATCCCCAACGTCACCACGCCGACGACATCGAGGTGAGTGGCGCGGACCGCGGTCAGCGCGCCATTGAGACCGAACGCGAATGTGCCGGTCAGGTCCAACGCCAGCAGCAGTGGCGGCGGGTCGGCCACTCCCGGCCTGCCTCAGTTCGCCTTCGGCAGCGGAATGCCCTCGCTGGCAGCGAAGTTCGCGTCCGCAGTGGTGGACAGCCCCATCGACACCACCGACCGATCGAACACCGCATCGGTCAGGTACGCCAGCGACACCGCCCACCTGTTGACGAGCCGCGGAATCGCCAGTAGGTGATAGGCGCGGGTGACGAACTTCGCCGGACGGCCGGACAGTTGCACGTTGAGCGGATTGGCCACCGCGTAGCGCGGACCGAGATCGACCACCAAACCCATGTCCCGATGCTTGTACTGCTTGCGGGTCCCGTAGCCCAAGCTGGCTGCGACGTTGCGCGCCAGCACCTTTCCCTGCCGAGTGGCATGCTGGGCGGTGGGCGGGGTGATTTTGCCCGGCTTGGTGAGGTCGGGGACCGCTGCGGCGTCACCGGCGGCGAACACGTCGGGGTGACCGGGCACCTGCAGGTCGGCGTTGACCTTGAGCCGTCCGCGCTCGGTGTCCAGGCCCAGGGATTCGATCAGCGGGGCGCCGGTGACACCGGTGACCCACGCGACGGTGTGGGTGTCGACGCGCGTGTCGTCGCTGAGGATGACGTGGTCGTCCTCGACGGCGTTGAGGGTCATGCCGAGTCGGACGTCGATTCCACGCTGCCGCAACACCTCCAGCGCGGCGGCACCGAGCTTCTCACCGACCTCGGGCATCACTTGCTCGGCCATGTCCAGCAGCAGGAATCGGACCTCGGCGGGGTCGAAACCCAATTGCCGGGCCGCGGAATCGGCCAGCGCACGCAACTGCACTGCCAGCTCGGTGCCCGAATAGGACGCGCCGACGATCACGATGGTGCGGCGGGCCCGGATCCGGTCCGGGTCGTCGTCGACATGGGCGAGTTCGAGCTGCTCGAGTACGTGGTCGCGCAGATAGAGCGCCTCGGCGGTGGACTTGAGCCCACGTGCGTGGGTGGCCAGCCCGGGGATGTCGAAGAGCCGGGTCACCGAACCCGGAGCCAAAACCAGCCGGTCCCAGCGCAGCTCGCGGGCGCGGTCCTCGGGGTCGGTGTAGGTCAGGGTCTTGCCGTCGAAGTCGACGTCGGTGGCCCGGCCCCGCACCAACCGGACCCCGCGCAACGCGTTGGCCAGCGGGATGGTGACGAAGCGGCCGTCGACCACGCCGCCGGCGACGTCGGGTAACAGCGGCGTGTAGAGCATGTAGTCGACCGGCGACACCAGCGTCACCTCAGCCTGCGCGTCCTGTTTGCGCAGAATCCGGACCAGCCGGCGGGCGCACTCGAAGCCGGTGAACCCGCTGCCGACGATCACGACAGACGTCATCGATCGCATCCTCCTGATTCGGTCGTCACGCGCCCACGGCGCTCGACAGGGCGGAAAGAGTCTCTGCTGCGGTGAATTTCGGCTGCCAGCCGAGCAGGTCGCGGGCCTTGGCGGTGTCCATCACCACCGAGGTGCGGCCTGCATGCAGCCATTCGAGGCTGGACGGGACGAACGGCAACCGCGTCATCAGCTCTGACGTCGCCACCGCGGCGGCCCGCGGCACCTTCAACGGACGTGCCCCCAGCGCGTCACCGACCTCGGACATCGACAGCACTCCGTCGCCGGCGATGTTGTAGGCACCCGGCGGTGCGGTGCGGGTGGTGACCGCCAGTGCGATGGCGGCGGCGACGTCGTCGTGGTGCACCAGCTGCAGCGGTGTGCCCGGGTCGGGGAACGGTGGCTTGAGCAGCGGCAGCGCCTGCGAGATTCGTCGCACCGGACCCGGCAACTGGTTCCACGGCATGGCGTCGGCCAGCGCGGTCGCCTTCGGTCCGGCGACGATGCATGGCCGCAGGATGAAGACCTCGAGCGGCGAGCCCGCGGTGACCTCGGCCAGGGTGGCCTCGCAGGCCGCCTTCTGCTCGGAGTAGTAGTGCTCGGGTGAGCCGCGCGGCGCCACCTCCTCGGTGATCGGCACCGGATTGTCGGAGTGGTAGCCGTAGGCGGCCACCGACGAGGTGTAGACGAGCCGGCGCGGCCGGGCGGCGGCCACCGTGGCTTCGAACACGTTGCGGGTGCCGGCGAGGTTGACCCGCGCACTCTCCTCCCGCGAGCCCATGATGATGAACGCCAGATGGACCACCACGTCGGCGTCGGCGACCAGGGCGTCGACGGCGTCGCGGTCGAGAATGTCGCCCTGGCGGTAGGTGGTCTTGGTCCAGCCGTGCTCGGCGGGGTCGAACGGGCGCCGGGCCATGCCCACGATCTCGGACACCTCGGGGTGGCCTTCGAGTGCGCTGATGGTGGACAGTCCGATTTCCCCGGTGGGGCCGGTGACGGCGACGCGCACAGACATAACCGTGCTGTTCCCCGTCTGCCGCGACCGAAAACGGCGGCGCTGCTCAGCCGAGCTCGGTCTCGTCCGGGGTCGTGACCGGGACCGGGACCGGAGTCGTGGTCAGGTAGTCGAGCAGCCCGGTGACGTCGAGGATGCGCTCGAGGTGCGCCGGGCGGTGGTCCAATTGCAATCCGATGCCGGCCAGGCAGAGCCGGCGGTGGATCTGCAGCAGCGCCGACAGTCCCGCCGAGTCGCAGAAGGTCAGGTCGGCGAAGTCCAGGTGCAGGCGATCGAGGTCGGCGGTGTCCCTGCACAGTTCGGTGACGGTGTCGGTCAGCGCCGCGGTCGAGCCGTAGGCCAGGTCGCCGGCGACCTGGACGCGGGCGGCGGGGGCCGAGTGGGTAACGGTGACGGTGAGATTCATGCGGGAAGCTTGGGGTCGGCGGACAAGGGAACGGGCAGGCTGGCGCGGGCATGGCCGAGCAGCCGTTGGGCGCGGGGGAACTCGGCGAGCTGGGTCGCCAGCGAGTCCAGCGAGGGCAGCAACGACGCGGCCGGTACGCCGCGGGCGTCGAGGATGTCGGCGGTCCAACCGATGAACTGGGTGAACAACTCGTCGTCGTCGGTGTAGAGCGCGGTGGCCAGGAAGTCGACGATGTGCGCGACGTCTTCGGTGGTGTGCTGGCGTTGCTGGGCGGTGTAGTCACGCATCGCCGGGATGCTCTGCTCGAGGTCGCTCACCGTGGTCTGCACCAGCCGGCCCGCCGAGGTGCGGACCATCGTGTACTCCTGGTCGGCGAGGTGCGGCAGATCGTCGACGGCCTGGTGGGTGGGCGCGACCCGCACCGGCCCGAAGCCCTGCGCCAGCCGGGCCACTGCCGAGCGCGCGTCGGGAGCCCAGGCGTCGGCACCCAGGCGTTCGGCGAGCCGGCCGTCGGCACCGAACGCGGCACCGCCGACCAGAACCGGCGCCCCGGCGACGTGGCACGCGGTGATCGCGGCGTGTGCGGTGGGCAGCCGGGTCGCAATCGAGCACGACAGCGCGACCACGTCGGGTCCGTGCTGGTTGATATGTGAGATCAGATGAGGGGTGGGCACCTGCGCCCCGAGGAAGTCGACCTGCCAGCCGTGCAGTCGCAGGACCTCGGCGAGCAGCCGGGCCGGCATCGCGTGCCATTCGCCGTCGACGCACGCGACGGTCACGCGGCCGGCCGAGGCGGGCCGTCGGACGCTGGGGTGATGGGCCAGCGCGGCGATCACCCGGTCGTTGATCGCGGTGGCGGCATGTTCCTGGGCCACGGTGATGCGGTTGGCCGCCCATTCCATGCCGACGCGCCGCTGGACCCGGGCGAGCACCTCGAGCAGTACCTCCTCGGCGGGCGTCCCGTTGTCGAGGGCGGTGTACACCAACCCGACGGCGGTGTATTCGTCGCCGTCGACGGCGGCGGCCCACAGCGCCTCGCGGAGGTCCTCGTGGGGGTCCGGGCTGTCACCGACGACGGTCATGCGATGTATCTACCCGCTGTGTGCCCGTCTACCGCGCTGAGATGGGTGCGACGCGGAGCGGTGATGGCCACCACGGCGATGTCGTCGTGGCTGCGCTCACTGACCCACTGCGAGGTCAGCATCATCACGTGCTCGACCACAGCCTCGGCGGGCAGGCCGGCGCAGCGGGTCAGCGCGGTGGCGAGTCGCTCCTCGCCGAACATGTCGGTGCCCAGCGGTCCGCCGTGCGCCTCGGTCACGCCATCGGTGTAGAGCAGGCAGGTCTCGCCCGGCGCCAGCGATGTCTCGAACGAGCGGGCGTTGACCTGGGGCAGCACCCCGACCAGGGTGCCGCGGGTGTCGGCCTCCTCCACGGTGCCGTCGTTGCGCACGATCAGCGGGGCCAGATGACCGGCGCTGGTCAGCCGCAGGGTGACCAACCCCTCCCGGCACGACACCGAGGCCAGCACCAGCGTCACGAAGCGGGTGTCCACCGGGGACAGCAGGGCACTGTTGAGCAGCCCCAGCACCGACGCGTGATCACCCGCCAGCGGGGCCAGGGCCTGCAGCGTGTTGCGGATCTTTCCCGACATCACCGCGGCCTCGAGGCCCTTGCCGCAGACATCGCCGAGCACGATCAGCGTCTCGCCGTCGTCACCGACGGCGGGGTGGACGTCGTAGAAGTCACCGCCGACGGCTTCGTGGTCCTCCGATGCGCGGTAGCCGCCGGCCAGTTCGACGCCCTCGAGCCGGTGCAGTTGCGGGGGCAGCAGGTCGCGCATCAGGGTCCGGGTGATCGCGGACTGTTCGGCGTAGAGCCGGGCCGCCGAGAGCGCCGCCCCGGCACGTGCTGCGAACAACCGGGCGAACAATTCCTCCCCGGCGGTGAACACGGTCTCCGACTCGCGTCGGAGCAGGACCAGCGCCCCTGCAGACACCCCGTGCCCGGGCAGCGGGGTGATGACCACCGAACCGATGGACCCGGCGAAGCCGCGGGGCACCAGCCAGTCCGGCACCGAGGCCGCATCGATCCACCGGGACGGTACCGGCGGGAACCCGCGCAGCGCCTCACCGAGCCCGGCCACCTGCGCCGGGTCGGCGCTGACCTGCCGGTGCTCGACGGTGCCCTGGTCGTCGCAGCACACCACCGGCAGCCGGCCGCCGGTGGCCGGCGTGACCACCACGGCGGCGTCGGCGATGTGGCGTGCGGCCATGCGCACCGTGGCCTCCATGCAGCGGTCCACGTTCAACGACGCCATCAGCACGGCCGACGCCTCGTCGAGGAACGCTGCGCGCTCCTGCTCGCGGGCCAGCGCGGTCCGCATCTCGCGAACCGCGGGCGCGGTGTCCTCGATCAGCCACCAGGCGACGTCGCCGTCGGCCAGGGCGCTGGGCTGCGCTGCATACTCCAGGCCGTCTATAAGCCCCGACACCGGGCGCGCATCGGGCCGGTGCGCCTCGACCAGCCAGGCGGGCGCACAGTCGGCAAGCGCACGCCCAGCGGCCACGTCGGGCAACACCAACACCGCCGGGCCGCTGACGGCCCGGATCACTCCGGCGGAATCGACCACCACGACGGGATGGGGCACGTCAGCCCACAGATCTTCAAGCCCGGTGCCCGAGGGTGCGTTGTCCCTCATGCCACCTCCTCACGCGGATGACGCTGCGCCGCTCACGAGTGCGGCAGCGCGCAGAAACCCACCCGCTCCATCACTCGAGCATCGCAGCCCGATCCGCTCAGCGGAAATCGCCCTACGGCTACCCTATTGGCCGCCCGTCATTTCGTCTCCGGGAAATGTGCGCGGCCAGCGCAAACGTCACAATTGCGCGACCGCGAACCGTCATACTTCCGGGCGCCCGCGGCGTACGGGTGGATCGCCTGCTGCCGACCCCGCAGACGAAGTCGCGCGGTCGCAGTGGACGGCGATTCGGACCAGGCCGGCGAATAGGCCCCCGTGGAACGGGTACGCCACGGTCATGTCTCCCGAGGATCGCATCGACGCCGAGCAAACCGCCGACGGTCAGACCGACGTACCACCGGCCAACCCGGCCTACTCCACCCCGCCCCCGGAAGGCATTCCCGACGCCGACGACTGAACGAATCACCGGCAGGCAGAAATTCCTTGCTCTCCGACAGGCAAAGTCGCAGAGGACGCTCCACGTGAGCTGCTCCAGCTGTCAGCGAAAGTGATTCGGGCAGTGGCGCTTTGCCGTCCGAAGCCGGCCCGTCCGTCGGCGTAACGCGACCCGCGCCGGCGTCGATACACTGCCAGAAGACCTGTGGCACACGGGCCCGCCCGTCGCGCTGGGCCGACGCAGGTCTCGGTCGGCACCGCGCCGTCGCACGCAATCCTGTCCAGGTAAAGGGTTTTCGTTTTCATGCCGATGCCGCGTCGAACCGCGCTCAAACTCCCGATCCTCGCGGGCGCCGGGGTGGCCCTGGCGGCGCCGTCGTCGGCCGCGGCGCAGCGGTGGCCGGCGGATCGCGCGCACCGCTGGTATCAGGCCCAGGGGTGGCTCGTTGGCGCCAACTTCGTCACCTCCAACGCGGTCAACCAGCTCGAGATGTTCCAGCCCGGGACTTTCGATCCCCGACGGATCGACACCGAGCTGCACATGGCCAGGTGGCTCGGGTTCAACACGGTGCGCGTGTTTCTGCACGACCAGCTGTGGTTGCAGGACCCCGACGGATTCCTTCGCCGGCTGGGCCAGTTCCTCGACATCACCGCGCGCCATCACGTCAAACCGCTGTTCGTGCTCTTCGACTCGTGCTGGGATCCGCACCCGCGGCTGGGCCGGCAACGCGCGCCCCGCCCGGGCGTGCACAACTCGGGCTGGGTGCAGAGTCCCGGCGCCGAACACCTGGCAGACCGGCGATACCGCACCCTGATGCGCGATTACGTGGTCGGTGTGGTGCGGCGGTTCCGCACCGACGACCGGGTGCTCGGCTGGGACCTGTGGAACGAGCCCGACAACCCCGCCGACGCGTATTCCGGCATCGAGCGTCCCGACAAGGCGGAACTCGTTGCCGAGGTGTTGCCGCAGGTCTTCGGCTGGGCCCGGTCGGCCGACCCGAGTCAACCGTTGACCAGCGGGGTCTGGGACGGTGTCTGGGCGGATCCGGCCCGGCGCGGCGAGATCAACGCGATCCAGTTGGACAACTCCGACGTCATCACGTTCCACAGCTATGCCGGTCCCGGCGAGTTCGAAGCCCGCATCGCCGAGTTGGCGCCACTGGGCCGCCCCATGATGTGCACCGAGTACATGGCGCGGTCCCTGGACAGCACGGTCCAGGCGATCCTGCCGATCACGAAGCGTCAGCGCGTCGGCGCGTACACCTGGGGGTTGGTCGCGGGCAAGACGCAGACCTACCTGCCGTGGGACTCGTGGCAGCGGCCGGTGACCGGGCCGCCGGGCCTGTGGTTCCACGACCTGCTGCAGCCCGGCGGAAAGCCGTATCGGCCCGACGAGGTACGCACGATCCAGAAACTGACCGGACGACGACGGCTGGGTTAGTCCGCCGGCAGCGGCCCGGTGAGCCGGTGGGGCCGGCACCACAGTGCCACCGCCGCCGTCAGCGCGGCCGCGAGCGCGAACCCGGCCGAGACCCCCAGCAGGTCGGCGGAACCGCCCAGCACGGCCGCGGCGATCGGGCGCGAGCCGAGGAACCCGACCAGCCACAGCGCCATGATGCGGCCCCGCAGTTCAGCCGGGGCGCGCTCCTGCACCAGCGTGCTCAGTCCTGTCATGGCGCACCCGAAACCGAAACCGGCGACCCCGAGTCCCACCATGGCCACCGCGACGGTCGAGTTGAACGCCAGCACCGCGCACCCGACACCGAGGCTGACCAGGCCGATCGACGAGACCGTGGCCGACACGATGCGTCCGCGCAGCAGAGCCAGCGCGCCCATCCCGACTGCGGCCCCCACGCCGAACACCGCCGACAACGTCCCGACCAGCGTGGCGCCGCCACCGAGCCGGTCGGCCAGCGATGGAGCCAGGGTGATCGACGAGTCCGAGGCCACGCCGATCGTGGTCACCGCGATCAGCGCGAGCAGCAGCGGCCGATCGCGGAACACGTAGCGCACCGCCACGCGGACCCGGTAATCGGCGCCCGCGCGCCGCTGCGGCGGCGCCGGGAACCGCACGGTGATCAGCACCAACGCGAAGACCAGGTGCAGCGCCGCGCTGACCGCGAAGGCCGAGGCCGGACCGAGGTGCGCCGCCAGGTAGGCGCCGGTGGCCGGACCGACCACCCGCCCGACCGTCATCGGCATGCTGTTGAGCGCCATCGCGGTGGGTAGCTCCCCGCCGCGGATCAGATTCGGCACGATCGACTGCATCGCCGGGCCGCCCACGACGAATCCGAAACCCACCAGCGTCGTGCCCAGCAGCACCGGCGCCGCGGCCGACATTCCGGCGCTCTCGGGGGAGGCGAAGAACCAGACGGCGATCGACCCCGACCCGGCCACACACAGCACCCGGCCGAGCAGGATCTGCCGGGCGGGGTTTCCGGTGTCGGCCCACTTGCCGCTGGTGGGGCTCAGGATCAGCTGCGGTGCGAATTGGACGACGCCCACCAGGCCGACCATCAGCGCCGAGCGGGTCGCGTCGTACATCACGATCGCGGCGACGATGCCGTGTGTCCACACCGCGGCGACCGAGAACATCTTGCCCCAGAACAGGGCGCCGAAGACCGGGTCGAACATCAGGCCCAGCGCGCCGCGGCTGCGCAACTCGGCGGCGGGCGGCGTGGTCTGCGCGGTCATCGGCTCCCCGCCGATTCGAAACGGTCGGCCAGCCGGTCGAGCAACGACACCAACGTCTCGACGTCGGCGCGCGGCCAGTCGGCCACCGCCTCGGCGACCAGTTCCCGGCGCCGGTCGGTCACCGCCGACAGGGCCGCGCGCCCGTCCTCGGTCAGCAGCAGCTCACATCGCCGTTGATCGTCGGCGGACATCGTCTTGGTCAGCAGGCCGGCGGCGACGACCGCAGCCACCGTGCGGCTGGCGGTCGACTGTTCGACGGCCAGGTAGTCGGCGACATCCCGCACACTCGCGCCACCCCCGGTGAGCTCGCACTGTTCCACCGCCCGCAGCACCCGCAGCGTGGAGACGCTGCCCACCGGGCCGGCCGGGTCGAGCAGCCGTCGGCGCCAGTTCGGCCGCAGGCGCGCGATGTGGATCCGGGTCAGCAGGTCGTCGAGCGCATCGAAGGGGGAATAGGAGGACGGCGGCACCAAATATGCATAGCACACATAAATGTCAGGGCAAACTCACGAAATGAGCGCTCAGGTGTGGGCCGGGGTGTTGGCGAACTGGTCGGTGATGGCCTGGCAGAACGCCGGCAGGTCCTTCGGTGACCTGCTGGTGATCAGGTTCCCGTCGATGCAGACCTCTTGGTCGACGACCGTGGCGCCGGCGTTGCGCAGATCGGTGCGCAGGCTCGGGTAGGACGTCAGCGTGCGGTCCCTGACCACGTCGGCTTCCACCAGCGCCCAGGGACCGTGGCAGATCGCGGCCACCGGCTTGCCGGAGCGCATGAAGTCGCGGACGAAGGACACCGCCGACTCGTCGAGGCGTAGCTTGTCCGCGTTGACGGTGCCGCCGGGCAGCACCAGCGCGTCGAACTCGTCCACCTGGGCGCCGGCGACCTCACGGTCGACCGGGATGGTCCCCGCAGGTTCCAGATCACTGTTGCGTGCGTCGATCTCACCGGATTTCACCGACAGAAGCTCCATCTGGCCGCCGGCCTGTAGCACGGCGTCGCGGGGCTGTTCGAACTCCACCTTCTCGACACCGTCCGCGGCGAGAAAGGCGATCTTTCGGCCTTGCAGTTCGTTCGGCATGTCAGATCCTCTCATCGGCTCTGCTGCCGGTTACCCGCTGCGGGCCGATCGAATCGGTCGCGCCGTTACGGGTGTTCCGTGTGCGGCGTGGGGCTCTGGGTCGACTCCCACTTCGACTCGAGGGCGCGCGTCACGCGGGTGCCGGCCGCCATCTCGAGCTGGAACGTCTCGGCGTTCTCGTCTTCGAAGGTGATGCGGAACGCGGAGACGTCGGACCCCCCTGCATCACCCCGATCGACGTGGACCACCTTGCACGGCCGCTCACCGGCGCCGCGGTCGACGACGACGAGGTCGCCGGGGGCGACGTCTTCGATACGGTCATTGGACGAAACGTTGGACATCGTTCGACCGTATCCGACGTCGGCGAACCCGGGGAGTCGGGCTGCTGCAGCCTCCGCCGTCGAATCCTGCTGGCATGCAGCGTGATCAGGCCATGCAGTGGACGGCTTGGCGCGGCAGCAGCGCCGCTGCAGAAGTATGACGTCTCGTTTGGCGGTATCTCCGCCGGGTAATGCTGGTGTGACGTATTCGGTCGAAGGAGACGGCGATGGCAGGTCGAAGGGTGGCGCGGTGCGCCATCGCGGTGGCGTTCGGAGCGTGGACAGCGTTGACCAGTGTGGCGGCGACGCCGGTCGCCTCCGCGCAGCCGTGTCCGGACGTGGAGGTGATCTTCGCGCGCGGCACCAACGAGGCTCCCGGCGTCGGCGGGGTGGGTCAGGCGTTCGTCGACGCGGTGCGCGCGCAGGCCGCCCCGCGCAGCGTGGGCGTGTATGCGGTGAATTACCCCGCGGGCGACAACTTCTCGGCCCGCGAGGAGTTCGCCCGTACCGTCATCGACGGTGTCCGCGACGGCGCCGATCGCGTGCAGACGATGGCCGCCAACTGCCCGGACACCCGGTTGATCCTCGGCGGCTACTCCCAGGGCGCGGTGGTTTCCGGCTTCGTCACCTCCGACGTGGTGCCGGCAGGTGTGCCCGCCGCGGTCGCACCTGCCCCGATGCCTGCCGATGTCGCCGACCACGTCGCAGCGGTCGTGTTGTTCGGCACGCCCTCGGGTGAGTTCCTCAGCAAGTACCAGGCCCCGGCACTCACCATCGGCCCGCTCTACGCGGACAAGACGCTGCGGCTGTGCGCCCCCGGCGACGGCATCTGCTCAGGCGTCCCCGGCGGTGGTCCGTCGCTGGCGCACGCGTTGTACCCGGTGAACGGGCAGGTCAACGACGGGGCCCGGTACGCAATCGAGCGACTCTGACCCGCCCTCGGTGCCGGTGGGGCGTTCAGCCCCCCGCCGGCACCGGGTAGCGGTCGTTGACATCGGCGTTGGTGTCCTTGCGAGCGCAGTGCGCGCAGCAGAAGATGCCGTCGTCGGTCTCGATGCCGTGGCCGAGGATGCGACACCCGCAGTGCCGGCAGTCCGGCGCCAGTTGCACTGCGGCGCACTCCACGCTGTCGAACGTCGCCGACCGGCCGTCCGGCCAGTTCACGGTGAACGCCTTGTCGTAGTCGTTGCCGCAGGTGTCGCAGATGGCCATCAGGGAGTCCTTTCGGTTGCTGTCTGGACCTCGGTTTCCCGCCTGCCGACACGGCAAACGTCCTACCGATGGGTTTGACCAGCGGCGAATGGGGCATGAAGGAGAGGCGACGTCGTATCCGCGTCGCGCAGATTTGCAGCAAGGAGCCCACGTGACGACCGCATACACCGACTTCGACACTGTCGCGACGCCTGTCGGGGTGTATCCACCGCAGCAGGACTCCTATCTTCTTGTCGAGGCGATGGAACAGGCGGGTCTGGCCCCCGGCTCGCGGGTCGCCGATCTGTGCACCGGCAGCGGTGTCGTCGCGGTCGCTGCGGCCGCGGCCGGTGCCGCGGAGGTGACCGCCTTCGACATCTGCTCCAACGCGGTGCAGTACGCCAGGGCCAGTGCGTCGGCCGCGGGCATGGATGTGTCGGTGCATCGGGGATCTTGGGCCCGCGCAGTCGAATTCGGTCCTTACGACCTGGTGCTGGCCAATCCGCCATATGTACCGCACCCGCCGCTGGACGACACGTCGGTGATCCCGTCGACGGCAGGACCTGCGCAGGCGTGGAACGCCGGCACCGACGGGCGCCTGGTACTCGATCCGCTGTGCGCGGCAGCCCCGCTGCTTCTCGACGAGGGCGGCACGATGCTGATCGTGCACTCGGAGTGCTCCAATGTGCAGCAGACCCTGCGCGGGTTGCGCGTGCACGGTATGCGCGCGGAAGTCGTTGCCCAGCAGGTCATTCCGTTCGGCCCGGTGATGACTGCCCGGGCGCAGTGGCTGATGCAGTCCGGGCTGCTGGCCCCTGGTGCCCGGTGCGAGCGGATCGTCGTGATCCGCGCGGACGCGCCATGACCGACCAACCCGCCCGCCTGGTACGCGTCGTGCCGGGCGGGCCGGTGCTCGTCGAGGGACCGGTGTGCATCGAGCTGCCCGACGGCGGCGTCGTCGAATCCGATCGCTTCATGGTCGCGATCTGCGCGTGCCGCCGGTCGAAGACCTACCCGCTGTGTGACACCAGCCACCGGCGGCGCCAGCGCGGCGACGAGCAGAGCGCCCACTCTGCCGCCGGAGGCACCTGAAACGGGCTCTGGGACAGCCGTTGTCGCGGTCAGTCCAGCGGACGGCGCAACGATGAGTGACCGTCGAGCCAGCACTTCATCAGGTGTTCGGCCAACCGGTCTTCCACCAGCCCGAACGCCCGGATGCCGAACACCACGTCCTGGTCGAGCCCCGGTTCGCGGGCGACGAGGTCACCGACCACGTCGGTGCGGACCACCTGTTCGTGCACCGCGTCGGCCTCGACGTGTTCGCGGTAGAACCCCGCGCACTCCTGCGGTGCGCCGAGGCGTTCCAGCGCGGCCACCATGCGTCGCGACCCGGGCGGAGACGTCACCTCGGTCGCGGCGAAGTGCCCGACCGCGGCGCCGCGCCAGCGGCGGTGCAGACCGAACATCGACATCACGTTGACCACCGCGAGTGACTCCGCCGGAACCGTGTCGAGATAGCCCAGGTAGGTGGTGTCCAGGTCAGCGGCGGCCATCAGGTCGGTGAACAGCTGCTGATGCAGTCGGGCGCCTTTGCCGGCGCCGTACTCGTCGAACTCGACGGCCACGAACGAGGCCTTGGCCTGCCCGGTCAAGCGCGGGATCGCGAACGCGTGCGGATCACCCTCCTTGAGGTGATACACCGAGCGGTGCACGAAGTACTCGCGCATCTGGTCCCATGTGCCCTCGTCCCGCAAGAAGTACGAGGGACCGTTGCCTTGCAGCGGCTCCACACACAGCGCGTCGAGTTCCTCGAGCGCGCTGACGTCGGGGCCGATGTGCCCGACCCCGCGGCGCAGATCCTCGAGGAACAACTCCTCCAGACGCCCCCGCAGATACAGCAGGCCCGGATTCCACTCCCACCCGGGATCCACACCGGCGAATCCGCGGTAATGCAGTTCGTAACAGATGTAGAGCGCCAACTGCACGTCTAGGCCGGCCGGATCGGCGTCGGCCAGCGAGGTCTCCACACGGGTCAGGTAGCGCAACTGCGCCCGCTCGGCCAGCAGGTCCACCACGGACATCGAGATCGGTCCGCGGGGCTCGGGCAGCACGGGTTGAACCAGGGTCGGCATCACGGCACTCACGTACCCCGGAGGCCAAGAACCAAACAAGCTTTCGAAGCCCTGACGCCTTACCCACCGGGCCCCGGTGCCTACACATCTTGCCGCCTTTCTCACATGTCGGCGGATCACCCATCGCATCCGGGCCGGACGGGTAACCCAGGAGCAGGCGCACAAAAGATGTGCTCACCGATCTTGCTCATCAACTCGAAGGGGTGAAACACAGATATGGCCACCGTCAAGAACAATGAGGCCCGAACCAACGAGACGGCGACTCTGATCGCCCAGCTCCGCACCGTGCTCGATCTCACGCACACCGAGATCCAGGTCGCGGAGACCCGCGTCACGCAGGCCCGCACCGATGCGGTACGCCGCGAACTCACCGAGAACGCCGAGAACGCGCGCATCCGCGCCGAGGCCATCCAGCAGGCGATCCGCGATCTCGGCGGGTTCCCCGACGTTCTCGGCCCGTTCCTGGGCCGGGCCGCGGCGGCGGTCAAGGCCCTCACCGAGCAGGCCGAGCCGTTCGACGAGGCGCTGCTGGGCGACCTCGCTCTCGAGGGCCAGCTGCTCGACCGGGCGCGCTACATCAAGGCGCTGGCCGTCGGCGCCAAGAACACCGAAGTCGAGGAGCTCGCGACCCGGCTGATCACGGCGCACTCGGCCACCGTCGAGTGGCTGACCACCGTGCTGGCCGAGGACGCGTTGGGCGGTCCCGCCGCGCTGCGGCGCACCCCGATGCAGGCCCTCGCCGGCCTCGCGGTGAAGGTCGTGAACCTGCCGCTGACCTGGTCGACCCGCGGCGCCGATCGCGCGGCCGAGGCGCTGCGCTCGGTGCGTCCGACGATCAACGACCTGGCCGAGCGCAGCACGCGCACCGGTGACATCGCCGCCCGCGCGCTGTCCGGCGCCCGTGATTCGGCGCTGGAAGCGGCCGAACGGATCACCCGCGAGCAGGGCGCCGAGGACGCGGCCGACGCGATTCACGCCGCCCGCGGGGCGACCGGGACGCTCGAACCCGGCGAGCTGCCGATCAGCGACTACGACGACCTGACCGTCACCGAAGCGGGCAACGCCGTCAAGGAACTGACCGACGCGGCCGACATCCGGGTGATCATCGCCTACGAGGAAGCCCACAAGAACCGTCAGCGTGTGGTCTCGGCGGCCCAGGCCCGCCTCGCCGCGATCGCGCAGGAGGTCGTCGGCATCAGCTGACGTCCCTTCGCTGCCGACCGGTGCGAGCCACGTGCTCGCACCGGTTCGGTGCGTTTGACGACGGGTAATGCGGGTACCCGCCTGACCTCCGACCGGTGGCTGTCGCCGGTCCTGCGGGTGGGAGGCGTCATGTCAGTTTCTCGATCGGCCATCGCCGGTCATCCGGGGGTGTTGGGTGCGGCCAGGGACTCCCTGCGGCGGCTGGTGGGCCATTTGCGCACGACGTCACAGCCCCCGCCGCCGGCATGGAGCAATGAGCCGTCCTCACCGGTCAGATGGTGGAAAGCTCTGTAATTCCAGACCTGCAAACGCCGGTGACCAGGGTTGCTGGCAGGTATGTCCCTTGACGAAGTGTCGAACTGCCGATTAGAGAAGTCCGTGTTGAGATGATGATCGGGGCAACGACACGAGGGGGTCGAACGTGGCGACATCGAAGGGCGGTCGGCCCGCGGTCGTGGTGACCGCGGTGGCGTCCACCACCGCGCTGGCCACCGACGCCGAGTCCACCTGGTCGCAGCTGCAGGCCGGTAAGAGCGGCATCGGGTCGATCGCCGAGTTCCTGCCGGGCGACGTCGAGTTGCCGGTCCGCATCGGCGGCCGGGTCACCGAGGATTTCGACGCCGAACTCAGCCGCGTCGAAGTGCGCCGGTTGTCGTACATGCAGAAGATGGCCCTGGTCCTGAGCCGGCGGCTGTGGGCGGCGGCGGGCGATCCGGAGGTGGAGACACGCCGCCTTCTCGTGTCGATCAGCCATGCCTTCGGCAGCACCCGCGACCTGTGGACCGGGTACGAGGAATTCAAGAGCCGGGGTCTGCGGGCGATCTCCCCACTGGCGGTGCAGATGCACATGCCCAACGCTCCGGCCGCCGCGGTGGGTCTGGACCGCCAGGCCAAAGCCGGCGTGATCGCGCCGACCGTCGGCGACGCCTCCGGCGCGTCGGCCATCGCCGAAGCGTGGCGGCTGATCACCCTCGGTGAAGCCGACGTGGCCATCTGCGGTGCCGTGGAATCGAAGATCGAGCCGCTGCCGATCGTGGTGTTCAACAACATGGGAATGCTGGCCACCGACAACGACGATCCCGAGGGCGCGTGCCGGCCCTTCGACCAGAACCGGACCGGCATGGTCTTCGGCGAGGGCGGGGCGCTGCTGCTCGTCGAGTCCGAGGAGCACGCGGCCGCGCGCGGCGCGACGCCGCTGGCCCGTCTGATGGGCGTGGGCACCACGTCCGACGCGTACGACCTGCTGCAACCGGACCCCTCCGGCGAGCAGGAAGCCGCCGCCATCAGCCATGCGGTGACGCTGGCCGGGCTGGCTCCCACCGACATCGACCACGTCAACGCCAATGCCGCCGGGACCAAGGTCGGCGACCTGACCGAAGCGCGCGCCCTGCGTCAGGTGTTCGGTCACCATCAGCCGGCCGTGACGGCCCCCAAGGCGGCGCTGGGGCACGCCATGGGCGCCGCGGGGGCCATCGAGGCCGTACTGACCGTGCAGACGGTCCGCGACGGCGTCGTCGCCCCGACGCGCAACCTGCAGACCCTCGATCCCGAGATCGACCTCGATGTGGTGACCGGAGAGGCGCGCCCCGGCGACTACCGCTACGCGGTGAGCAACACGCTGGGGTTCGGTGGCAACAACGTCGCGCTGGTCTTCGGCAAGTACTGACCCGCCCGGCCCCGGCGGTCGCGGGACACCGTGAACCCCGGGTGCCGGACCGCTGCGTAATCTTCTCGTGGTGACACTCGCCTACGACGACGCGTTGCGCGACGGCATCCGGGAGCGGCTGGCCCGGCACCGGCGCCGTGTCGTCACCGATGCCGGCAAGCGGCGCGCCGCGGTCGCGGTGGTACTGGTGGACTCCCTGGTCGGGGAGGACCGCGTCGATCCCGCACCCGTCGAGGACTGGATCGCCGGGCGGCCGATGCCCGAGGATCTCGACGGACGCATGGTCGACGTGTCCGGCGGCGCCGCGTTCTTCCTGTGCCGGCGGGCCGCCCGGCTCTCGTCGCACTCGGCGCAGTGGGCGCTGCCCGGTGGTCGCCTCGACCCAGGCGAGAACGCCGTCGACGCGGCGCGACGGGAACTGCACGAGGAACTCGACGTGCAGCTGCCGGAGTCGGCGGTGCTGGGCCAACTCGACGACTACCCGACCCGCTCGGGTTATGTGATCACCCCGGTGGTGATGTGGGGCGGGGGCCGGCTGGACCCGCGCCCCGCGCCCGACGAGGTGGTGGCCGTCTACCGGGTCGGGCTACATCAGCTCACCCGCGCCGACTCCCCGCGCTTCGTGCAAATCGCCGAGAGCCCCCGTCCCGTCGTGCAGATCCCGCTGGGCAACGACCTGATCCATGCCCCGACCGGGGCGGTGCTGTTGCAGCTGAGGTGGCTGGGGCTCGAAGGTCGTCCCGACCCCGTAGACGAGATGGAACAACCGGTGTTCGCCTGGCGTTGACACGCACGGGTTTGTTTGCTCGGTCGCTCGGGTAACCGACCCGGGACCGACACGAACCCGACTGGGGACGACAACTGCCATGACATCTGTACAGCTCACCGGCCACCGCGACCTCCGTGGTCGCAGCCCGCTCTCCCTCCGGCGTCTTGCGCTGACCTCGGCGATGGTAGCGGCCGGCTTCGCCGGATGGCTGGCAGCCACCGTCGATGAGCAGCCGGTGGCGTCATCGCCCAGACCGGTCACCGCCGTGGTGGCTGCGCCCGCGTCGGTCGGTTCGGAGGCGCAGCCCCCCGCACGGGAGTTCCAGCGCAGCGGCCAGATCGTCGCGCTGTCCGACGACACCGTGACCATGGCCACCGACGGTCGGCTGACCACCTTCCGGGTCACGCCGCAGACCACGCGGATCACCGTGCCCGGCGCCGAAACCTTCGCGCCCGCGCAGAGCGTGGTGGTGCTGGGCATCGTCCGCGACGGGGTCGCGGTGGCCACGGCGATCGCCGACGAGCGCGCGGTCGGACCCGACGGGCCACCGATGGATTACCAGCTGCCGGTCTGATCACTCCAGCCGGGGCTGTTCCGCCATTCCTGCACCGCTTGGGCCAGTCCGGGCGCCAGCATCGGTAGCTCGTCGATCAGCGGCAGGCACCCGACGAACTGCAGGCGCCGCGCGGAGTCCATCAGCTGCTGCACATCCGGATCGGTGGCGCGCAGGCCCCGTCGCACCGCCGCCGCGTCGTACTGCGCGGTGGCGTCGCGACCCAGCAGCGCGATGTCCCACTCCACGGGTCCCATGCAGACATCCTCGAAGTCGCTGAACAGGATTCCGTTCCGCGCGTGAATCACGTTGTGCGACGGTGCATCGCCCTGGATGGGCTGAACGGTGGCAGACGGGAACGCCGCCTGGAACGCCTCGGCGGTCGACAGCACGGCACGCATCGCGTGGAATTCCGTCCAGACCCGATCCAGATCGGCAGCCGACAACAGGCCGCCCGGCCGCAGCTGGTCGAGCAGCTCGGGCAGGCCGAGGTTGAAGGGCGCGAGAAACGGCAGTCGACCCGGGTAGTCGGCCAGGCGCGCATGCAGTTCGGCGCTGTAGGCCAGATCGGCGCCGCGGTAGGGCTGGTGGTCCTCGGCGAGGTCGGCCAGTTCCCAGAACGTGATCGGAAAGCCGTCCTGGCGCACCGGCCTGCGGGGAACCTGAGCCGCCGGTCGCACCACCGGAACGCCCCGGTCGGCCAGCCAACCGGCGACGTCGAGTTCGCGCTGCTGGCGGCTGTGCTGCGCATCGGAATCGGAGCTTCCCGTCAGCACCACCGGGATGCGGGCGACGACGGGCTCCGGTTCGAGCTGCACCACCACGGAGAACGCGTCGTGCAGCACGCGGGCGCGCGTCGCCGACAGCCCGAGGGCGGTTGCCGCGCGCAGCGCCGCAGCGCACGCCCGCCGGGTACGTCGGGCGAGCTGCTCTGCGGTCTGCAGTGGGCTCACCGGCGCCACCTTAGCGACGGAGCTGACCGGTCAGCTCGGCATTTTCGCGGCGGTCGGGCCGGACGAGCTCACAGCCGCTTGCGGATCTTGTTCTTGATCTTGTCCGGCAACGCGTCGGCGACGAGCAGGGACGGGAGCAGCGCCGGCTCGCTCATCAACGCCCGGAAGACGGTGCCGACGGTCACGCCGTGGTCGGGCCGGTCCAGCACGGCGACGGCTGCGCCGGCGGCGACGGTGCCGGGTTCGATGACCCGGAAGTATGCGCCGGGCAGGTTCGCGGCGGTGAACGTCTTCATCCAGCCGGGCCGGTCCAGCCAGGCCGTGAAGGTACGACACGGGGTGCGCGGGCTGGTCACCTCCAGAACCAGTCCGTCGTCGCCCACCGACCAGCGCTCCCCGATGACGCAGTCGGTGAGGTGGACGCCGGACGTGGTCAGGTTCTCCCCGAACACCCCGTTGGTCAGGGCCCCGCCCAGGTCGGTCTCCCAGCGGTCGAGATCCTCGCGGGCGTAGGCGTAGACCGCCTGATCGTCACCCCCGTGGTAGCGGCGGTTACCGATGGTGTCGCCGGCCAGACCGCTGCCCGGCCCGCTGCGCGCCGGTCCGGGTGCTCGTACCGGCACCGGGCCCGGGCTGGGCCGTTTGTCGATCCCGGAACGCAGCCGGCCCAGCTGCACCGGCGCGGACGCGACGTTGACCGTCAGAACGGAAGCCATGAGCACCAGCTAACAGCATCCAATGATGTTGGCCGACAGCAGGTCCCCGAGCGATTGCGCACATCGCCGAAACGCCTCTGATGGTTGGAATCGGTTGTGGTGCTTGGTACATGCTGGCTGCGCTCCGACCGTCCCCACCACCCGGGCAGCGGACCTGTGGGATAGTCGAGTTGGGCCAGACCTTCAGGTTGCCGAAACATGCGGGCAGAGAACTGCCGCGTTCGCGCACGCCGCCTACGCGGTTGAGCACACGGTTCGTGGGCAGTGTCGCGACCAGTTCGTCAGAATGGTTCGTAACCCCAGGTCCCCATACGGTTCGTTTGCGGATCGCTGAAAGGGAAGGACGGTCGATGAGGTCGCCGAGCGACCCACCGCGCATGGCACACACTCCTGCCATGCGTCGGGGAAGCGCTTGCCGGCGCCGTCGGTCGGAAGGGGGAGCGTTTCAGTGACGCCGCTTCGTCTCGTCAGCCGTCCAGGCGAAGACGGCGCAATCGCCGATTTTCTGGACCGGATGTCGGGCGGGCCTTCGGCGCTGATTCTGGAGGGCGAAGCGGGCATCGGCAAGACCACGGTGTGGTTCGCTGCGATCGACCGGGCGCGGCAGCGCGGTTTCACGGTGCTGTCGGCGCGGGCGGCCGAGGCCGAATCGGTGCTGGCCTATGCGGGCTTGGCCGACGTGCTGGGCAACGTCGACGCAGCGGCGTGGGCGGCTCTGCCGGCGCCGCAGACGCGGGCGTTGGAACGGGTCCTGTCGCACAGCCACGACGTGAGCCATGAAACCGACCAGCGCGCCGTGGCCGCCGGATTCTGTTCCCTGATCGATTCTCTGGCAGGACACGCGCCGGTACTGCTGGCGATCGACGATCTGCAGTGGCTCGATCCGTCCAGCGTGCACGCGGTCGCGTTCGCTGCCAGGCGGCTGACCGCGCGAGTGGGGGTGCTCGCCACCGAGCGGATCGATCCGGCGTCGGGCAGTGCGTGTTCATGGCTGCAGTTGCCCAGACCTGAAGCCCTCGAGCGCGTCAAGGTCGGTCCGCTGAGCCTTGGTGGACTGAGCGCGGTCGTGTCCGACCGGTTGGGCCGGTCGGTGTCCAGACCGACGATGGTGCGGATCGCGGAGATTTCGGGCGGAAACCCGTTCTATGCGCTGGAGTTGGCGCGGGCGATGGAGGTGGAGCCGGCCGGCGCCGCAACAGGCCTTCCGAACACGCTGGCCGATTTGGTACGGGCCAGGGTCGGCGGGCTCGATTCCGACGTCCATGAGGCGTTACTCGCGGCGGCCTGCATGAAAGAGCCGACCATCGACCTCATCGCGGGTGCGACCGACGCCGACACCGAGGAAACCGCACGGCTGCTCGAGGATGCTGAGGACCAGGGCCTTGTTGTCATCGACGGGCACCAGATCCGGTTCGCTCACCCGCTGTTGGCCAGGGGCGTCTACACCGGGGCCGGCCGCTCCCGGCGCCGAACGTTGCATCGCCGGTTGGCCGGCCTTGTCGAGGAGCCTGAACTCCAGGCGCGCCACCTGGCTCTGGCGTCGGTCAGCGCTGATCCGAAGACACTGGAGTCTCTGGACCAGGCCGCGAAAATCGCCCGTGCGCGGGGGGCGCCGGCAGCCGCCGCCGAACTACTGGACCTGGCCCTGGGACTGGGCGGTGACACCCCGGAGCGGCGGATCCGCTCGGCGCACAATCACCGCGACGCCGGAGACTTGAGGCGATCCCAGGAGCTGCTGCAGGCCACCGTCGAGGAACTCGACGCCGGCAGAGTGCGCGCAGAGGCACTCAGCCAGCTCGCCGCCGTGCGGGCGGTCGATGCCGATTACCAGCAGGCCGTCAGCCTCCTGGAGCGCGCGCTGAACGAGGCCGAGAACGACGACGCGCTGCGCGCCCAGGTTCTGGTCAGCTTGTCGTTCGCGTTGCTGCATGCCGGCCGACTCACCGCAGCAGTGCGAACAGTCGACGACGCGGTGGCCGCCGCTGAACGCGCCGGCCAACCGCACCTGCTGTGTCAGGCGTTGAGTTTGCGCGTCAACGTGCGCTTCCTGCGAGGCGACGGCGTTGACCAACAGTGCCTGCAGCGCGCCCTCGAGTTGGAGGACGAGCACGCGCCGGTACCGATGACCTTCCGGCCCAGCGTGCACCGCGCGATGTACTCGTCGTGGACCGGCGATCTCCAGCGCGCCCGCGACGAGACGGCCGCGATCCGGCAGCGCTGCATAGATCGTGGCGAGGAGAACGACCTCATCCACGTCACGTTCCACAGCTTTCAGATCGAGCTCTGGCTGGGCAGACTCGACCGTGCCGAGGTGATCGCCGACGAAGCGACGCAACGCGCGCGCCAGCTGGGCGGCGACCTGGCCCAGGCAACCGCCCTGACGATGCGCGCGCTGCTGTTCGCCCATGTCGGTCGCGAGGACGAAACCCGTGCCGACGCCCACGCCGCGCTGGAAGCCAGCCTGCGGTGCGGCGCCCAGATCCTGGCGGTGTGGCCGATCACCGCACTGGGCTTGTTGGAGTTGTCGCTGGGTAACTATGACTCGGCGGTGACCACGCTTTCCCCGCTGATCGAGGTCCTCGAAAAAACACCGGACGCCGTCGAGATCTGCACCGCTCCGTTCGTCGCCGATGCGGCCGAGGCCCTGATACAGGTGGGCCGGCTCGGTCAAGCCGAAGCGTTGGTCGAGCGGCTCGAACGCTGCGGGCACCGGCTCGATCGAGCTCGGATGCTGGCCGTCGGCGGACGCTGCCGCAGCATGTTGCTGGCGGCGGGGGGCCACGTGGACGCCGCAAGCGAGGCCGCGCGGCTGGCGCTGGCCCACCACGACCGACTGCCGATGCCGTTCGAACGTGCGCGCACCCAGTTGTTGTGGGGCCGGCTCCAGCGCAGGCAACGGCACAGAGACGCTGCCGCGGCCAACATCCGTGACGCGCTGTCTGTTTTCGATGACCTCGGGTGTGCGCTCTGGTCTGTGCGTGCCCGCGCCGAGTTGGACCGCGCCACCGCCGTCCGCACCGAGGATGCCGCGCAGCTCACCAAGTCTGAACGACGGGTCGCCGAGCTGGTCGCTTCGGGAATGTCCAACCGCGAAGTCGCCGCGGCGTTGTTCATCAGCCCGAAAACCGTGGAGGTCAACCTCTCTCGCGTGTACCGCAAGCTCGGCATCCGCTCGCGGGCCGGTTTGGCCCGCCGGATGGACGCGCCCGACGGCGCCGAGCAGGAAGATCCCGGCCGCTAGACGAACCTAATCGAGCAACTCCCACTGATCGTTCTCGCCGACCGGGGCGGCGGTCACCCGCACTGTGCGTTCGACCCCGGCCTCATCTGCTGCGGTGCAATCCAGGAACTTGCCGACCTCCACGGCACGCAACCCGGCTCCGCAGGTCACGGTGACCGGGAAGCCGACCTGATTCGAGATCTCCTCGGAGAGCGCCGCGGCGGTGTCGGGCAGGTTGTAAAGGGTGTCCAGCGTGGCGAAATCGACGTTGTAGTCGTCGTCGGTCACGGTGGCCTCGACCCGAACGGTCTGCCCGCCCACCTCGGCGGTGCAGACCAGCTTGTCCCCCGTGCCCGGGGATGGCGACTTGCGCGGGCACTCCAGCGACGACACCTGCTGCTCGATCGGTTGGTAGGTGGTGTTCAATTCGTCGGTGATCGCGGTCTCGAGCTTGTCGTAGTCCAACCCGCCCGTAGAGACCGACATCTGGCAGGCCGGCAACACCAGGATGGTGCCAGCCAACACCAACGCCGGTGCCGATCGCAGTCCTGGTGTCATGATCGCCTCGATTCAGGGTCAGCAGGATTTCATGATCATAGACCTCAGAGCCCGGTCAGGTCATCGGGAACGTCAACGGCATAGGCCTGCAACACATTCAGCGGCACGATGTCGAGCGTGCGCGCATGGGTGGACGCCAGCACCACCGGACAGGCGAAGCCGTCCTGGTGGGCGCGCAGCCAGTTGCGTGCGGTCACGCACCAGCGGTCGCCCGGCATGAGGCCGGGGAAGCGATAGACCGGCATCGGGGTCGACAGGTCATTGCCGATACCGCGTTGGTGGGCAAGGAATTCCGCGGTCACCACCGCACAGATGGTGTGGCGGCCCAGGTCCTGCTCGCCGGTGCTGCAGCAGCCGTCACGGAAGAAACCGGTCATCGGGTCGGTACCGCACGGCGTCAACGGTCCGCCGAGCACATTCTGCTCTGGTTGCTCTGGCACCGCCTCAGTATCGCGCCGACCTCAGATGCTCAGCCGGCGATACCGCGCAATCCGCCGGATTCCGGACGCCGGCGCGGGGCCGGCCGGTACGGCCAGAGCTTCGCGTAACCGGGTCCGCACCGCCGCGGCGTCGAAGTCCATGCCGATGGCCACCAGGCTGCTGCCCGACGGTCGCGCGCCTGACGCGGCCGCCACGTGCACCGACGAGCCGACCACGTTGACGACGTAGCCGCGCGTCTGCGACCGGTACCGCACCGCGACCGTGCCCTTCATCCGGTACACCCCCGCCGGTGGTTCCTCGAGCAGATCGAACACCGCATCCGGGTCGGCGCACCCGTCGGTCACCACCGTCACCGAGTCGGCGTGGGTGTGGTCATGCGTGCCGTCCGCAGCCTCGCTGTCGTAGAGCAATTCGCGAAAAGTCAGCTGCCCCGTCTCGTCGCCGCCGGCCACGTCGTAGAGCAGCGCGGGGTCGATCCGGCCGCCGACCGCACCGATCACGCGTGCGTGCGGGTTGCTCGGGTGTATCCGCTCTTCGACACGCCGCAGCACCGCAACTCGCTCGGCCTCGGCGACCTGGTCCAGTTTGTTCACCACGACCAGGGATGCCGCGCGGTAGCGCGCCGGCGGGGCCGCGTCACGGTCGACGGTCTCGAAGTGCCGTGCCGCGTCGAGGACGTCGATCACCCCGCCCGGCCGGACCCGGTCGACGCCGCTGAACCGGATGATGCGCGAGATCGCCACCGGGTCGGCCAGTCCGCTGGCCTCGATGATGATGGCGTCGAGGCGCAGCTTGGGGTCGGCCAACCGGGCCAGCGCGACATCGAGGCCGCCGTCGTCGGGCAGGCAGCAGATGCAACCCCCGGCGATCGAGGCCGGCTCATCGACCTGACCGGTGACCAGCGCCGCGTCGACGTTGAGCTCACCGAAATCGTTGATCACCACGCCGATCCGGGCACCCGGGCTACGGAGCACGTGGTTGAGCAGCGTGGTCTTGCCGGCCCCGAGATAACCGGTCAGCGCGATGACGGGGATGGGCTGCACGGCACGACAGCCTACCCAGGGTCAGGGCAACTGGTTCTTGACCACCAGGCCGTCTTTGACGATCACGGCGAGATGGGCTGCCGGATCGCCCAGCAGAGCCAGGTCGGTCGTCGGGTCGCCGTCGACGAGCAGCACGTCGGCCCAAGCGCCCGGGGTGATTTCGCCCAGCCGGGCCGCGCGGTACGGATCGCGCTGACCCGACAGGCGGAACAGTTCGGCGTTGCCCGAGGTGACCATGGTCAGCGCCTCGAACGTGGTCATGTACTCACCGAGCCGCACCAGCATCTGGCTCTGCACGTCGTCACGTTCCGGCTCGAACAGCAGGTCGGTGCCCCAGGCCACCTTTACGCCGTGTTTGGTGGCCCATCGGTAGAGCTGGTCGGTGCCTGCGCAGATCTCCCGATTCTTGGCCGCGCTGTCGGGATTGAGGAAGCTGTGATCGTGCTCGGCGAACGGCTGGGTGGACAGCCACACTTCGCGTTCGGCGAGGAGTGCGACGGTGTCCTCGTCAGCGAGGTGGCCGTGCTCGATGGACCGCACGCCGGCCTCGACCGCCCGCCGGATCCCGGTGACGTTGTAGACGTGGGTCGCGACATAGGTGCCGTAGTCGCGGGCGGCCTCGACGGCGGCGCGCAATTCGGCCGGAGTGAACTGTACCGTGTAGAGCGGGTCATACAGCGATGCCGCGCCGCCGCCCACCATCAACTTGATCTGCGCCGCACCGGATTTCAGCTGCTCACGCACCGCGGCGGTGACCCGGTCGGCGCCGTCGGCGACCCGCATGAACCCGATCTGCTCGGCCCGGGACGGCGCGCCGCCCAGCGCGGTGGGCGTCTCGTAGACGAAGCCGAAATCGCCGTGGCCCCCGGTCTGCGACACCGCGGCCTGGCTCGGATAGATCCGCGGGCCGAGCTCGGGCGCCTCGTCGATGACCTGCTTGATGCCGGCGGTGTCACCGGCCATGTCGCGCACAGTGGTGAAGCCGCGCAGCAGCGTGTCCTTGGCGCGGGCCAGGGTGCGGGCCGCCAACAGGGTCTGCGTGCCCATCGCGAGGTCGAGCAGCGTGTTGGCCATGCCCACCAGATGCACGTGCGCGTCGCTCATGCCCGGCATCAACGTCCGGCCACCACCGTCGATGACGGTGGTGCCGGGGGCCTCGGCGATCGGTGAGGGTTCGACGGCGGCGATGGTGCGGCCCTCCACCAGCACATGACCGTCGGTCAGCCGGGGCGTCCGGCCGTCGAAGATCCGGACGTTCTTGATCAGCAGACGCTTCGTCGCAGCGTTCGCCGCACCCATACAGACCTCCCGTGTCGGCCACAGGTTAGCGCCGAGGTGGCCGGACATGGTGGGAGGTCCGGCACGGCGCACGGTGCGACGTGCAGAAGCCGGGCCTGATCAGGTCAGGCCCGGCTTCCGCGGCGCCGCGTCGGAGTCGCGCTGTGGCGAATGGGTGGGTGTCGTACTACGGAGCGGGGATCGATGCGCAGCCCACGCCGGGGATGCAGCCCGAGGCGCCGCCGGGTCCGGCCGAGCCACCAATGCCGCCGGGGCTCAGGCTGCCGCTCGCGCCGCCCGGCCCTGCCGTGCCGGCGGGGCCGCCGGGAATGGCGCCGGTGGCACCGTCGGGGCCGGCCGCGCCGCCGGGTCCACCGGGGATGACGCCGCTGGCGCCACCGGGCCCGGCCTCGCCCGCCGGGCCGCCGGGGACCGCACCCGCTGCGCCGCCGGGTCCGGCGGTGCCGTTGACGGCACACGGGGTGCCGTCCGGGTTGAAGCACGGCGGCGGCGCCGGTTGCGCGAAGGTCATCGGGGCGGTAGCGATCGCAGTTGCCGCAGCGCCCGCAAAGACCAGGGATCCAAGGGTTCCGAGTTTCGATGTCTTGTTTCGCATGACAGTTAGATTGCCCGTCGGTCACGGCTCGAAACCTGTTTACTTGGTGCCCCTAACCATTCCTCGGCCGCTGCGGCACCCGCTGTCAGCCGCCCTCGGCGCAGCGGGGTGGCCGAACTGGCATCCTGGCTCAATGGGTTTGGTGTTCCGGCTGCTCGAGTTGTTGCTGCTGCTGGTGCCCCTGGCAGGCGTGGGCTATGCGACGTGGCGGGGCATCGCGGCGGTGCGCGGGCAGCGGCCCGCGGCGGTGGAACCGGGACCGGCGACCGATCCGACTGCGGCGCAGCGCAGGGCGGTGACGCGCGCCGTCGAGGAACACGACCGCACCGACACCCGTTGGCTGGACTACGAACTGGACGTCGGCAAGTTACTGGAGTATCCGCTGATGACCGACATGCGGGATCCGCGCACCGAGCGGTTCCACCGGGCCAAGCTGCGGGCCGACTTTCACCGGCCCGCTGACGTCGAGGATCTGGTCGCCGACCGGGCGGCGATGCAGGAGTACCTGGACGCGGTCGGCGAGTACGCGACCGCTTTCGACATCGCCGAGGCCGAAGCGATTCGCCGGCGCCACGGCGGGTACTCCGCGGAGGAGCAGCAGCGGTTGGGCCGTGCCCAACGCCTGCTGCGTGTCGCCGCCGACGAGGCCGCCACTCCGCAGGAGCGGGAGCGGGCCTACCGGCTGGCGCGCCGCGAACTCGACGGCCTGCTGGTGCTTCCGCCCCGGGCCCGCGCGGTTTTGGAGCGCAACATCGCCGGCGAACTCGGCGACTGATCTCCAGGCGCGCTACCGCTGCGTCGCGTCCTCGAGCGCTTGGAGAGCCTCCCCGGTGTAGACGGCCAACCGCTGCAGGTGCGGCAGCCGATCGCGGCAGCCGACGAAGCCGACGTTGATGGTTTCGGCGTAGCTCTGCAGGGTGATGTTCAGGGCCATGCCGTGGATCGGGATGGACACCGGGAACGTCGCCTCGAGCCGGGAACCGTTGAAGTACAACGGTTCCCGAGGTCCGGGCACATTCGACACGCACAGGTTGAACGTGTAGGGCCAGGGCGGCTCGATGCCGGTCAGCGCGCCTGCGATCTGGCTGCCGGCCGGGGCCAGCAGCGCGGCACTGTAGGCGATGATCGCCGCCGGTGACATCTTCTGCAGTTCGGCCTTCGCGGCGTGCGTGGCGGCGGTGACGGCCTGGAGGCGCTGCACCGGATCGGCGATGTCGGTGCCCATCGGCGCCAGGATCGCCCCCACGGCGTTGCCGCCGCCCTCGTCACCGTTGGGTCGGACGTTGACCGGCAGGAACGCGACCAGCGAACGGTCGGGCAGCTTGTCCACCTCGGCGAGGAAGGTGCGCAGGCCCCCGCCCATGATGGCCAGCGCCACGTCGTTGATGGTGGCGCCGTGCGCAGAGCTGAGCTTCTTGAGCCGGTCGAAGTCGTATTGCTGGGTGGCGAAGCGGCGGTTGCGGCTGATCCGGGCGTTGAGGATGCTGTGCGGCGCCGACGCCGACCCGGCGATGTGCCGGTAGTCGCCGTCGCGCCGGATCTGGGTGTTCACCAGCGCGGAGGTCAGCCCCGCGGCGGCGTTGAGGCCGCCGGCCACGGTGGACCCGACCCCGGTCAGCGCGCGCACAGCCGACGTCAGCGGGTTCGACGCGCCGGCCGGTGCAGGCTCGGGCGCCTCCCGCGCCGAGCGCGGCGGGGCCGGGATGTTGAAGAAGAAGCGGGTGTCGCGGGCATCCGGGTCGCGCGACAGGCTGCGCGCCAGCATGCGCATGGCGCTGTACCCGTCGACGAGTGCGTGGTGCACCTTCGCGTACAACGCGAAGCGCCCGCCCTCCAGACCCTCGATGACGTGCAGCTCCCACGGCGGGCGGGTCAGGTCGAGGTGGTTGCTGTGCAGCCGGGACACCAGCACGCCCAGCTCGCGCTGATCGCCTGGGCTGGCCAGCGCGGAGCGCCGCACGTGATAGTCGAAGTCGAAGTTGTCGTCGGTGACCCAGCTGTGCAGCGGACTGAACTGCAGCCGCGGATGGGCCAGCTTCAGATTCCACGGGGCGACCACCTCCTGCGTGCGCGCCTCGTCGATCATCGTGCGCAGGAAGTCGGCGGGCGCGTCGGGCGGCGGGGTGAACGGCAGTAGCCCCGCCACATGCATTTTCGAGCTCGGTGTCTCGCCGTAGATGAAGAGAAGGTCTTCCAACCCGAGCCGTTTGGTGGTCACCACGTCACGTTACGCCGGGACGATCAGGTTCCACAGAATGTCCGGAAACCTGTCGTGAACTCCTTGTCGCCCGGTTCGGTGTAGCGCTCGAGTCCCGGGCGTTCGACGTACGGGGCCTGCACCACCGACAGCAAGCGGTCGAACGGCGCGAGGTCACCCTCGGCGGCGGCCGTCAACGCTTCCTCGACCAGATGGTTGCGGGGGATGTAGACCGGGTTGACTCGATCCATCGCCTCGGCGTCGGGTCCCAGCGCGCGCCAGCGTTGTGTCCACTCGTCGAACCGCGCGAGGTCGACGAACTCGCCGCGCACCGGCTCGGCGTCCCCGCGCGCCGCGGTGGCCAACCGCCGATAGAACGAGGTGTGGTCGATGTGGCTCTGCTGCATCTGCTCGAGCAGGTCGGTGATCAACGGTTCGACGGTGGGGACGGCGGCGTCCGGTACCCCGAGTTTGGCCCGCATCCCCGCCGACCACTGTGTCTCGTAGTGCATCTGGAAGGCCCCGAGGTGGGCTTCGGCCAGCCGGATGGCTTCATCGGTGTCCTCGCCGAGCAGCGGCAGCAGTGTCTCGGCGAAGCGGGCCAGGTTCCACAGCGCCACCGACGGCTGATTGCCGTAGGCGTAGCGGCCCCAGCTGTCGATCGAACTGAAGACGGTGGCCGGGTCGAACGCCTCCATGAACGCGCACGGGCCGTAGTCGATGGTCTGCCCGGAGATCGTCATGTTGTCGGTGTTCATCACTCCGTGGACGAAGCCGACCAGCATCCACTGCGCGACCAGCCGGGCCTGGACGGCGATGACGGCGTCCAGCAGGGCCAGGTACGGGTTCTGCGCGTCGGCCGCAGCCGGGTGGTGCCGGGCGATGGCGTGGTCGGCGAGCCGGCGCAGCACCGCCGGGTCACCGGTGGACTGGGCCACCAGCGCGGCGTACTGGAAACTACCGACCCGCAGATGGCTGTCGGCCACGCGCGCCAGCACCGCCCCGGGCTGGATCGTCTCGCGGTAGACCGGGCGGCCGGTGGCCACGACCGCCAGCGCGCGTGCGGTCGGAATGCCCAGGGCGTGCATGGCCTCGCTGATCAGGTACTCGCGCAGCATCGGTCCGACGGCGGCCAGCCCGTCGCCGCCCCGCGCGAACGGGGTCCGCCCCGAGCCCTTCAGGTGGAGGTCGCGCATTCGGCCGTCAGCGTCGACGACCTCGCCGAGCAGCAACGCGCGGCCGTCCCCGAGCCGGGGCGCGAACCCGCCGAACTGGTGACCTGCATAGGCCTGGGCGACCGGGGTGGCTTGCGCTGGAAGCGTCGCGCCGACCAGCAGCCCGATGCCGTCGGGACTGCGCAGCCAGTCGGGGTCGAGGCCCAGCTCGGCGGCGAGCGTTTCGTTGAGCACCAGCAGTGTCGGCTCGGGGGCCTCCTCGGCCTTCCAGCCCACCGCCAGCTCGGGCAGTTCACCGGCGAACCGGCTGTGGAGTGCGAGGGTCACCCCATCCAGCCTACGGAGCCGGCGGGATCACCGCGATGCCGTCGACGTCCTCTCTCACCGGGAACCGCCGGCCCCCGTCCTCGTAGACCAGGGTGCCCGCGGGCGCGGCGTAATCGTCGGTGTTCGGCAGCAGTAGTGCGCGCTTGCCCGGCTCCAGCTCGGCGGTCTGCAACGCCGAGGTGGGCGGGGAGAGCTGCGCGATGGTCGAATCGACCACCTGCCACACCAATGGAGGTGCGCTCGGCGGGGCGCCGCAATGCCACGTCGACAGGCTCAACTCCGGCAGGCCCTCGGTCGGCCACCACAGTCTGGTGACGCGCGATCCGGCGGCGGGATCCGCGCCGGCCACCTCGAACGTCTCCTGGGTGCCGTCGGCTTTGGACTGCACCACCGCCGCGGTGCCGCAGGCGCCGTCGACGGCGCGATAGAGCGCGTAGGCCAGCTCCGCCCCGTCGGGGCTGAGCCGGGCCACGGTCACCGGGCTGTTGGCGTCGGCTTGCCCGAGCGGGGCGGGCGGACCGGGACCGCGGACCGCGTAGAGGGTGTCCGGGCCGCCGAACGGTGACGGGGGCGCCTCGACACGTGCCAGCACGGCGGTGCCGCCACGTGCGACGACCAGCCGGGGCGCGCCGGGCGGAACCCCGGCCGCCGGTGGGAGGGCGACTGTCTGCGCGACCTGGGGGGCCGCGTCCGGGTCCGACAGGTCCAGGCGCATCAACCGGTCGGGCTGCTCCCACCACACCACGGCACTGTCCCCGCTGGTGCCCAGGGTGGGGCCGACGGTGACCGGCCGGATGCTGCCGCGCCGCGTCACCACGTCCAGGGTGGCCAGTCGGTTGTCCTCGGTGCGCGCGAACACGAAGCGGCGGTCCTCGGTGGTGATCAGGTCGTTCGACGTCGGAAAGGTGCCCTTCACTGTCGCGACGACTCGGGTGCCGTCGACCAGTCCGATCTCGTCGGCCGCGCGGTAGGCCAGCAGCGGGCCGGTGGGCTGCGTCGTCGTGGTGGTCGGGTCGAACGGTGAGCTCGGTTCGGTGCCAGGCGTCGGGTCGGGCGCCGGCTCGACGCCGGTGCAGGCGGCGACCAGGGCCGCGACGACCGCCAGCGTCAGCAGCAGCAGCGACCGCGACCGCGTCAGGAAAGTGGCGTGTGTAGTCATGGCTGCTGTCCATGGTGCCGTGCGTGCCGGGCGCGTGAACACGGCGACTGGGTATGGTGATGCCCGCCGGGAGCGGGGGAATCTCGGGCCGACGAGCGGGTTTGGGGAGCCCGCGCCGACGTCGCATGACAGATGTGGAGCAATCGCTGTGAGCTTGAACACCATCGCCCTCGAGCTGGTGCCGCCCAACGTCGACGGGGCACGGGAGCGCGCCCTGGAGGACGCGGAGAAGGTACTGCGCTGTTCGGCGGAGGCCGGGCTGGCCGGCCGGGTCCGCCACGTGATGATCCCGGGGATGATCGAGGAGGACGGCGATCGTCCGATCGAGATGAAGCCCAAGCTCGACGTGCTGGACTTCTGGGAGATCATCAAACCGCAGCTGCCCGGTATCAAGGGGTTGTGCACGCAGGTCACCGCGTTCACCGACGAAGCGGCGCTGCGCACCCGGCTGACCGCGCTGCGGGACAGCGGTTTCGAGGGCATCGCGTTCGTCGGGGTGCCGCGCACGCTCAGCGACGGCGAAGGCACCGGCGTGGCGCCGACCGATGCGCTGTCGATGTTCGACGAAGTGGTCGACAACCGCGGCGTCATCCTGATCCCCACCCGGGAGGGCGAGCAGGGCCGGTTCAATTTCAAATGCGACCGCGGCGCCACTTACGGCATGACGCAGCTGCTCTACTCCGACGCGATCGTCGACTTCCTCACCGAGTTCGCCGCCACCACCCAACACCGCCCCGAGATCCTGCTGTCCTTCGGGTTCGTTCCGAAGGTGGAAAGCCGCGTCGGTCTGATCCACTGGCTGATTCAGGACCCCGGCAACGAGGCGGTGGCCCGCGAGCAGGAGTTCGTCCGGACGCTGGCCGACACGGACCCCGCCAACCGCCGGGCCCTGATGCTCGAGCTGTACAAGCGGGTGGTCAACGGTGTCGGCGAACTCGGATTCCCGCTGAGTGTGCATTTCGAGGCCACCTACGGCGTCAACACCGCCGCGTTCGAGACCTTCGCAGAAATGCTCGAGTACTGGTCACCGGACCGACCGTGACAACCGAGGCGATGGCATGACACAGGACCGTGCACCGATCGGGCGGCTGGGTGCGACCTCGATCGACTGCCCCGATCCGGCTGCGCTCGCCGACTTCTATGCGCCGCTGCTCGGGATGCGGCGCATCGTCGAACGGCCCGACGGCAGCATCGTGGCCATCAGCGACGGCAGTCAGACGCTGGCCATGCTGCGCGTCGACGACTACGTCGCGCCGACGTGGCCCGAACCCGGTCAGCTGCAGCAGATGCACCTCGACGTCTCGGTCGACGATCTCGATCACGCCGTCGCACGCGCTGAACAGCTCGGCGCCCGGCGGGCCGACCACCAGCCGCAGCCCGACCGGTGGCGGGTGATGATCGACCCGGCCGGCCATCCGTTCTGCCTCACGACCTTCGGCGCGGATTGAGCACTGCCGCCCATCGTGACCAGGTGGCGGCGCTGCGCGCACGCCTCGACGACCTGACGATCCGGGACGCGGCGCGGCTGGGCCGCCGGTTGCGCCAGCTGCGGTCTCCCACCGCTCAACAACTCGAGCGCCTGCAGCGTCAGTTCGCCGCGGCCGAGGCGCTGGTCGCCACGCGGACGGCCGCGCTGCCGGCCATCAGCTATCCGGACCTGCCGGTCAGCGAGCACCGCGACGAGATCGCCGCGGCCATCGCGGCCCACCAGGTGGTGATCGTCGCCGGTGAGACCGGCTCGGGCAAGACCACCCAGCTGCCGAAGATCTGTCTGGAACTGGGTCGCGGCATCCGCGGCACGATCGGCCACACCCAGCCGCGCCGGCTGGCGGCCCGCTCCGTTGCCCAACGCATCGCCGACGAACTGGGCACCCCGCTCGGCGACGCAGTCGGCTACACGGTCCGGTTCACCGATCAGGCCGGTGACCGCACACTGGTCAAGTTGATGACCGACGGCATTCTGCTGGCCGACATCCAGCGCGACCGCCGCCTGTTGCGTTACGACACCCTGATCATCGACGAAGCCCACGAGCGCAGCCTCAACATCGATTTCCTGCTCGGCTACCTGCGCGAGCTGTTGCCGCGCCGGCCCGAGCTCAAGGTCGTCATCACCTCGGCCACCATCGAACCCGAACGCTTCGCCGCCTATTTCGGGGCCGAGCACGGTCCCGCGCCGATCGTGAGCGTGTCCGGACGCACCTACCCGGTCGAGATCCGTTACCGCCCGTTGGAAGTCGCCGTCACCGCCGACGACAATGACGATCCCGACGACCCGGACCACGAGGTGGTGCGCACCGAATTGCGCGACCAGACCGAGGCGATCGTCGACGCGGTGCGCGAACTGCAGGCCGAACCCGACGGCGACGTGCTGGTGTTCCTGTCCGGAGAGCGCGAGATCCGCGATACCGCAGAGGCGTTGCGCGCCGCGCTGGCCGACGTCCGGCCGCCGACCGAGGTGCTACCGCTGTACGCCCGGTTGCCGACTGCCGAACAACAGAAGGTCTTTGCCCCGCACCAGAACCGACGAGTGGTGCTGGCGACCAACGTCGCCGAGACCTCGCTGACGGTGCCCGGTATCCGGTACGTCGTCGATCCGGGAACCGCGCGCATCTCCCGCTACAGCAGGCGGACCAAGGTGCAGCGGCTGCCGATCGAGCCGATCTCGCAGGCGTCGGCGGCGCAGCGCACCGGGCGGGCCGGACGCACCGCACCGGGGGTCTGTATCCGCCTGTACTCCGAGCAGGACTTCGTGTCGCGACCGCGCTACACCGACCCGGAGATCCTGCGCACCAACCTGGCCGCGGTCATCCTGCAGATGGCCGCGCTCGGGTTCGGCGACGTCGAACGGTTCGGGTTCCTCGACCCGCCCGACGCGCGCAGCGTCCGCGACGGGGTGGCCCTGCTGCAGGAGCTCGGCGCGTTCGGCAGCACGGGTGAACTCACCGACGTCGGTCGGCGGCTGGCGCAGATCCCGGTCGATCCTCGGCTGGGCCGGATGCTGCTGCAGGCCGACACCGAGGGTTGCGTGCGAGAGGTCCTGGTGCTGGCCGCCGCGCTGTCGATTCCGGATCCGCGGGAACGTCCCGCCGAGCGCGAGGACGCCGCCCGCGCCAAACACGCCCGCTTCACCGACCCCCACTCCGACTTCGTCTCCTACCTCAACCTCTGGCGGTATCTGGGGGAGCAGCGAAAAGAACGTTCCGGCAACTCGTTTCGCCGCATGTGCCACGACGAGTTCCTGCACTATCTGCGGATCAGGGAATGGCAGGACCTGGTCGGCCAGCTGCGCGGCATCTGCCGGGACCTGGGCATCACCGAGGGCGACGAGCCCGCCGACGCGTCCCGGGTGCATGCCGCGCTGACCGCCGGGCTGCTGTCGCACGTAGGCATGCGCGACGGTGACGGTCGGATCTATCAGGGTGCCCGCAACGCGAAGTTCGTCCTCGCGCCGGGTTCGGCGCTGGCCAAGCGCCCGCCCCGCTGGGTGGTGGCCGCCGACCTGGTGGAGACCAGCAGGCTCTACGGGCGCACCGCGGCCCGTGTCGAGCCCCAGATGGTGGAGCGACTGGCGGGACATCTGGTGTCGCGCAGCTACAGCGAACCGCACTGGGACGCCGAGCGTGGCGCGGTGATGGCCTTCGAACGGGTGACGCTCTACGGGTTGACGCTGGCGGCGCGCCGCCGGGTCGGATACGCCGACGTCGATCCGGAAGTCTCGCGCGAGCTGTTCATCCGCCACGCCCTGGTCGATCAGGACTGGCGCACCAGACACCACTTCTTCGCCGACAATGCCCGGCTCCGAGCCGAGCTGGCCGAGCTGGAGGAGCGGGCCCGCCGCCGCGACCTGCTGGTCACCGACGACGACATCTACGCGTTCTACGACACCCGCATCCCGGCCGAGGTGGTCTCGGCGCGCCACTTCGACGGGTGGTGGCGCACAACCCGCCGCCGAACCCCCGATCTGCTCACGCTGACCCGAAAGGACCTGCTGCGCAGCGAATCCGAGGCCGAGCAGCCCGACGCGTGGCAGGCCGGGGACACCACGCTGCCGCTGACCTACCGATTCGAGCCAGGCGCCGCCGACGACGGCGTCACTGTGCACGTGCCGGTCGAGGTGCTGGCCCGCCTCGGTGGCGACCAATTCGCCTGGCAGGTACCGGCACTGCGCGAAGAGCTGCTGGTGGCGTTGATCAAATCGCTGCCCAAGGACCTGCGCCGCAACTTCGTGCCGGCACCGGACACCGCACGCGCGCTGTTACGCGCGATCTCTCCCGGCGATGGCCCGCTGCTGGACGCCGTACAGCGGGAACTCAAGCGGCGCAGCGGAATACTGGTGCCGGTCGACGCTTTCGACCTCGACAAGGTGCCCCCGCACCTGCGGGTCACGTTCGCGGTGGAAGGCCCGGACGGCACCGTGGTCTCGTCCGGCAAGGACCTGGGCGCACTGCAGGAGCAACTGGCTGGACCGGCCCGGGCCGCCGTCGCGGCCACCGTCGCCGGGGATCTGGTCCGCCGCGGTCTGCGCGGCTGGCCCGACGACCTAGAGGAACTGCCCCGGGTGGTGGAAGAAGCCGGTACGGCGGGTCACCCGGTGCGCGGCTACCCGGCATTCGTCGACGCGGGCCGTGCGGTCGACATCGAGGTGTTCGCCACCCCGGCCGAACAGGAGGCCCGGATGGGGCCGGGCAGCCGCCGGCTGCTGCGACTGGCCGGCCCGAACGTGCTCAAAGCCGTTGAGCGCAGCCTCGATACCCGTACCCGCCTGGAGTTGGGGGACAACCCCGATGGCTCACTGACCGCGTTGTTCGAGGACTGCGCCGATGCCGCGGTGGCGGTGCTGGTTGCGCGCCCGGTGTGGACCAGGGCCGAATTCGACGCTGCCGGAGCACGATTGGCAGCGTCACTGCAGAAGACCACGGTCGACGTGGTGCGTCGCGCCCAGCGCGTGCTGCAGAGCCGGCGGGAGGTCATGCTCGCGCTGCCGGCGCGGCCGACCGCGCTGCAGGCCGACGCGGTCGCCGACATCCGTGCCCAATTGGCACGGCTGTTGCCGGTGGGGTTCGTCACGGCCGCCGGGGCGGCCCGGCTCGGGGATCTGGCCCGTTACCTGGCCGCGGTGGTGCGCCGGCTGGACCGGCTCCCGCACGCGCCGGCCGCGGACCGCGAACGCATGGAGCGGGTCGCGGCAATGCAGCACGCCTACGACGACCTGCGGGCGGCGCTGTCGCCGGCGCGGGCCGCCGCCGCCGACGTCGCCGACATCGGCTGGCTGATCGAGGAGTTCCGGGTCAGCCTGTGGGCGCAGCAGCTCGGCACCGCCCGGTCGGTCAGCGAACAGCGCATCTACCGCGCGATCGACGCGGTGCACAGCTGAGCCTCTGGCGCTACGGCCGCGTCGCGGTACTGGACGGGTCGATCAGGATCTTGGAGTGGACCTCCGGGTCACGCAGCGCGTCGAACGCGGCGCCGACACCGCCCAGTCCGACGGTGGCACTGACCAGAGGCGACGCATCGAGCGTGCCCTCGGCCAGCATGTACAGCGCGTCGCGGTACTCCAGCGGGGTCTGGCCGAACACGAACCGCAGCTCCACCTCTTTGCCGATCGCCATCGCCGGGCGGATGCGGTCCTCGCCCATGCACACCCCGACGACGATGACCCGCGATGCCAGCGGCGCCGCCGCGATGATGCCGTCGATCATGCCCGGCACGCCGACGCACTCGAAGATCACCGGACGCTTCGGCGCCGTGCCGCCCAGCCGGTCGGCCACCCGGTACACGTGGGCCCAGCCGGGGATCTTGCGCAACTTCTCCATCGACCCGACCCCCAGCCGCATCAGCTCGGGCAGGTCGGTGAGGCCGCGCTGCTTGGGCGGCACGGCCTCGTACGGCGAGTCGACGGCCGGGTCGACGACGGTGTGGGCGCCGCAGCGGAGGGCCAGCTCCCGACGGGCGGGGGAGAAGTCGCTGGCCACGATCGTGCGCACGCCCCGGGCCTTGAGGTGGCAGATGATCGCCAGGCCCACCGGGCCGCACCCGATCACGATCGCGACGTCCTTGGTCGAGATGTCGCTGCGGCGCACCGCATGCAACGCAATCGACATCGGCTCGGTGAGGGCGGCGGTCGCGGGGTCCAGGCCGTTGGGCACCGGGAAGGTCAGCGCGGCCTCGGTCAGCACCTGCTCGGCGCAGGCCCCGGGCGCGAGCGGCGACAGGCCGATCAGGTGCACCCCGTCCGCGGCGCGCCGCAGCGGCATCGCCACCACCGGGGTCCCCTCGGCCAGACCCTTGCCGACCTTGCGCCCGCGCTCGCGGACCACGCCACAGAACTCGTGGCCCATCACCGTCGGGGTGTCCCCGCGCATGAAATCGTGGTAGCCGCCCTCGGCCATCACCTCGGTGAGCTCGTCGGCGTGATCCTTGGCGTGCAGATCGGATCCGCAGATGCCGCAGCGCAGCACGTCGAGCACGAGTTGGCCGTCGGCCGGCCGCGGATCGGGGAGGTCGACGACCTCCAAGGTGCCGTGCGCACAGCTGACTGCTTTCACGCAGGCCATCGTCGCACGGTAGAACGGCGGTATGACCCGTGATGCCGCGAAGTGGCGCACCTGGGCCGCGCTGCTGCCGGTGGCATGGCTCGTCGGCGCCGGCGTTCCGCATGCCCAGGCCGTGCCGGCCGCACCGGTGGTGGAGCCGGTGGTGGTGAGCCAGACGGCCCACGACCCGGAGGCGTTCACGCAGGGCTTCGAGATCGACGGCGGCGTGCTCTACGAGGGCACCGGGCTGGCCGGCGCGTCGCAGCTGCGGGAGCTGGACCCGCAGACCGGTGCGGTGCGGCGCGCGGTCGACGTGCCCGGCGGGTACTTCGCCGAGGGCATCACCGTCGTCGGCGACCGGGTCTGGCAGCTGACCTACCGCGACGGCGTGGCCGTCGAGTGGGACCGGGCCACGCTGACGCCGCGGCGGGAGGTCGCGGTCGACGGCGAAGGCTGGGGGCTCTGCTACGACGGCGGCAGGCTGATCCGCAGCGACGGCACCAGCCGACTGCGCTTCCACGACCCCGGCGACATGACCGAAATCGGGGGTGTCGACGTCTCCCGTGACGGCCGGCCGGTGGGCGGCCTCAACGAGCTCGAGTGCGTCGACGGGCAGGTGTGGGCCAATGTGTGGCCCACCGACACCATCGTGCGCATCGACCCCGCGTCGGGCGCCGTCGACCTCGTCGTCGACGCCTCGGGGCTGTGGCAGCGCGGCATCCCGGCCGAGGCGCAGGTGCTCAACGGCATCGCCCACGTCGAGGGAGCCGAGTTCCTGGTCACCGGCAAGTACTGGCCGACGACCTTCCGCGTGCGTCTCGGCTAGGCAGGGCAAGATCAGATCCGTGCAGCAGCAGACAAGGAGCAAGGCCGGGTCGTTGGCGGTGGTCACCGCGGCCTACGTGGCCGCGATCGCGGTGGCCGGTGTATGGCTGGGGTGGGGTCCGTCGACCGGGCGGTTGTGGCTGGACACGCTGATCGCCGACATCCTGGCGACGCTGGTGATCTTCGGGTTCAGCCGCGCCTACCGCAACTCGAGCTTCTATGACGCGTACTGGAGCGTGATCCCGCCGCTGCTGCTGTTCTACTGGTGGAGCCAGAGCGACGTGGCCTCCGATCCGCTGCGGACCTGGTTGGTCACGGTGCTCGTCGTGGTGTGGGCGGTGCGGTTGACCGGCAACTGGGTCTACGCCTTCCCCGGCCTGCACCACGAGGATTGGCGCTATCCGATGTTCCGCGCCCGCGCGGGTCGATGGGAGTTCGCGGTCGATCTGGTGGCGATCCACCTGATCCCCACGCTGCAGGTGTTCCTCGCGATGGTGCCCGTCTATGTCGCGCTGACGACACCCGGCACTGGTCTGGTGTGGCTCGCGGTGGTGGCGTTCGCGATCGGGATGGCCGCGGTGGCCCTGGAGTTCGTCGCCGACGCGCAGATGCACCGGTTCGTCGCCGACCGCCGGCCCGGTGAGGTGATGGACCGCGGGCTGTGGTCGTGGTCGCGGCACCCCAACTATTTCGGCGAATTCGGCTTCTGGTTCGCGCTCGCGCTGTTCGGGGTCGCGGCCTCGCCGGCAGACGCGTGGTGGCTGTTCGCCGGTGCACTGGCGATGCTGGCTATGTTCCTCGGTGCGAGCATCCCGATGATGGAGTCCCGCAGCCTGGAGCGCAGACCGGGGTACCAGGCCGTCGTCGACCGGGTGTCGCGCTTCGTCCCGCGCCCGCCGGCGAAGGTCAACGCATGACGCGGGTGGTCGTCGCCGGTCTGGGCGACACCGGTGTGCTGACCGCGATCAAGCTGGCCCGCCACGTCGATGTGGTCGGCATCTCGAGCAAGCCCGGACTGGTCAGCGGACAGGAACTCGGTTGGCGGCTGGCCCGGCCCGGCCACTGGGCCCGGCACAACTGGATCCCGTTCTCGCAGTTCCGGGGTCTGGACCGGGTCCGCACCGTGCACGGCACCCTCTCGGGGGTCGACCTGGACACCCGCCATGTCGTCGTCACCCGCGCCGACGGCTCCCGGGCCACGGTGTCCTACGACGTCTTGGTGATCGCCACCGGCGTGAGCAACGGGTTCTGGCGCCGTCCCACGCTGCAGTCGGCCGACGACATCGATTCCGACCTGCGAGCACCGCACGACCGTCTCGCGGCGGCCGGTTCGGTGATCGTGATCGGCGGTCGTGCGGCCGCGGTCAGCAGCGCCGCCCAGATCGCCGGTGCCTGGCCGGACAAACGCGTCGACCTGTACTTCCCCGGCGAGCGGGCGCTTCCCGGCCACCATCCACGCACCTGGCGCAGTATCGAGCGCAGGCTCACCGAGGCCGGTGTCGGGCTGCACCCCGGGCATCGCGCGGAACTCGACGAGGGGTTCGCCGCCGACGAGCTGACCAGCGGAGAGGTCCGGTGGAGCACCGGCCAGCCGCCCGCGTCGGCCGATGTCGTGCTGTGGGCGATCGGCCGGGTCCGGCCCAACACCGACTGGCTGCCCGCCGAACTGCTCGACGACGGCGGCTTCGTCCCGGTCACCCCGCAACTGCAGGTGCCCGGACATCCCGAGGTGTTCGCCATCGGCGACGTCGCGGCGACCGACCCGCTGCGCAGCTCGGCGCGCAACCGCGCTGACGGGCTGCTGGCCCACAACATCCGCGCGGCGGCAACGGGCAAGCCGCTCAAGTCCTATCGCGCCCCGACGCGTCGCTGGGGGTCGGTGCTCGGCATCCAACCCGACGGCCTGCAGGTCTTCGCGCCCAACGGCCGGGCCTTCCGGTTCCCGGCCTGGTCGTTCGAGCGGGTGCTGATGCCGCTGATCGTCCGGTGGGGCATCTACCGGGGCGTGCGCGCCGACCCCGCCGACACCGCGAAAGTGCGCTCAGGGTAGCGATTCCCGTCCGGCGACTACCGTGAGCGCACCTTGGGGATCTCGGCGTTGATGCGGTCGAGCAGCGCCGGATAGCGGCCGGCTTCCTTGTGCCGTCCGGGTTTGCCGCTGCTGACCACCGCGACCGACAGCGCGCGACTCGGATCGGCCCACACCGCGATGTCGGTCAGACCGGTGTGGCCGAAGGCGGCGGCGTTGTCCCGGCCGAAGGGGCCGAACCGCGCCGATCCCAGCATGTACCCCGAACCCCAGCGCATCGGCATCAGGCCGGTCGCGATGTCCGGACGCAGCCGCCGGCATTCCCGGGTGGCCTCGCGCAGCGTCTGCTCGGACAGCACCCGGACGCCGTCGAGTTCGCCACCGCGGCAGAGGATCTCGGCGAACCGGGACAGTTCGTAGGCATTGGACACGGTGTTCGACGACGGTACGACCCCGGTGAGGAACTGCCGCGTGTTCGAGAACGGGATGATCTGCGTCATCGTGCCGCCCACGGCGGTCTTGAACGCTTTGGCCAGCGGAGCGGGCAGTGGCTTCCCGGTGACATGGCTCGGCGCCACCGACGGAACGTCTTCGGGTGCCACGCCGTAGTTGGTCCACCGGAAGCCCAGCGGCGCGAGGATCTCGGCGTGCAGGATGTCGCGGATGTTGCGTCCTGTTGCCGCGGAGATGATCTCGCGCATCAACGGGCCCCACGTCACCCCGTGGTACATGTGGACCAGCCCTGGCCGGTAGAGGGGCTTGAGCCGGCCCAGCATCTCGCGCGCGTAGGCGCTGTCGTCCATGCGTTTGAGGTCGGGGCGGGGCCCGGTCGCGAACGGCACCCCGGCGCTGTGGGTGAGGACGTGGCGGATGGTGGTGCGGTCCTTGCCGTGGCCGGTGTAGCCGGGCAGGTACTCGCACACACGGTCGTCGAGGGAGAAGTGCCCGCGCTCGACGAGCATGTGCGTGACGGTGGTCGTGATGGCTTTGGCCGCGGAGTACACGCAGAACGGGGTGGCGGTGGTCACCGGAATCCGTTCTGCGTCGGGCGGATCGTCCGGCCCATTGCCCCACCCGTGCCCGATGGCGCGGTTGAGGATCACCCGGCCCTCGCGGCGCAGACACACCTGGATCGCCGGCTGCATTCCGGCGGCGTACCAATGGCGGGCCGCGGCCCAGATCCGCTCCAGGGCGGCGGGGTCGACGTCCCCGGGCTCCTCGGGCCCGATCGAGGTGACCGAGTCGAGGTCGCGGGCCACTGCGATCCTGCCGTCGGTCAGCGCGGGCCCCCGTTGAACATGCCGCTGCCGATCACCTGGGTCAGCTGACCCAGCAGCTCACCCGGTCCGGGTTGCGGCGGGGGCGGGGTGTCGGTCATCTGCCAGGTCTGACAGTCGCTGGTGGTGAAGGTGGTGTCGGTGGCCTCCACGTGCACGATCGCGGGCTTCTTGGTCAGTGCGTTGTCCACCGTCTCCGCGCCCGCGGTGCGCTTCCAATAGCAGGCGCCGCCTTCGATCGGCCCCGCGGACTGGTAGAAGCCGGGCACGATCTGGGTTCCGACGACGTAGGTGCCGTTGGCCTCGATCGACGTCTTCGGCGGGTCGGCCGGGGGTCCGGGGGCGGGATCGGGCTGGGCCTGCGCCGCGGGCGCCAGCGCGCAGCAACCCACCGCCGCGGCCGCGGCCAGGGCCGCCGTTGGAGTGCGCTTCATAGGAAGTCAGTCTAAGTGCTGCGGCGGCGGGTGGGCACCCGCCGCCGCAGCCTCGTGGGATTCGCCCGGCTGCCGGAGTCCGTCAGCCGGCCATGAAGGTGTCGTAGGCCGACTGCAGCTCACCCGGCAGCACGGCGATGTTGCACGCGCGCTGCGTGTCACCGAGCGGAGCCAGGATGCCGCGCAGGTCGTAGTACTGCGACGGATTGGCCGTGAAGTAGCTGCGCAGGTTGGCCTCGGCCTCCGGACGCGGCTGCGTCATCGCCGCGCTGACCGCCTGGTTGGCGCCCGGGTTGGCGTTCAGGTAGCCGCGGGCAGCGCCGGTCACGTTGCTGACGGTGTCGGCGACGGCGCTGGCGCTGCACTGCGGAGCCGGCTGTGCCATCGCAGCCGGAGTGGCCAGGGTGGCGGCCAGACCGCCGAACACGCAGGCCGCCCCGACGCCGGCCAGCGTGCGCCGGAACATCGGCACGGTGAAACCATGAGAATTCATGTGGATTGGTCCTTCTGATCAGTGAATCGGTTTTCAGATCCCCGCCCGAAAACCAAGATAACCGCGATCTGACGTGCTCAAACGCGCTCGCCACCGGACCTGCGGCGAAACCGGGAATGTTACATCCACGGCACGTGACGTTCGCCTCAAAAAGCCCCGAAACGGTTCGCCGACGGCGCAATTCGGCAAGCACACGTTGAGATCTCTCACGATTCGGCGGGGTCCCTTAGCTGATCGTGATCTGCGGTGTATCCGAATCGTTATCGATGATCTTGCCCGGTGACCGGGCAAGGCGCTGCGGCGGGACCGCTAGCGTGGGCTGCGTGAAGCTGGATCTGCTGACCCCCGGCATCGAGGTGGGGCTGGTGACCACCGACCTCCCCGCGATGGTCGCCTTCTACGAAGGTTTCCTCGAGCTCGAATGTCAGGGCGACCTGGAGTTCGAGGGCGGCTCGCAGCGGCGCTACACGCTGGGCACCAGCGTGCTCAAGCTCGTCACCTACACCGACCCGCCCGCGGCTCCCGTCGCTCCCGGCGGCGGGCGGGCCCAGGCGGGCCTGCGGTACTTCACCATCGGGGTGAACGGGCTGCGCGGAGTCGCCGAGGCCTTCGCGGCGTCGGATCACCCGATCGTCGAGCCGCTGACCGAGTTCGCGCCGGTGCCGGGCATGGGGTTCATGTTCGTCGCCGATCCGGACGGCAACCACATCGAACTGTTCGGCACACTGTGAGCTACCCCTATCAGCCAGCGGGGCCGCCACCGCAGACACCGACGTGTTACCGCCATCCGAATCGGCCGACCTACGTGCAGTGCACCCGCTGCGGCCGGTTCATCTGTCCCGAGTGCATGCACAGCGCCGCGGTCGGGCACCAGTGCGCCGAGTGTGTCGGTGCTGCCGCGCGCAGTGCCCCCGTTGTGCGGACCGCGTTGGGTGGCCGCCGAGCCGCGTCCACGGTGCCGGTGCTGACCTACGGGCTGATCGCGGTCAACGTCGTGATGTTCATCCTGCAGACCACGTCGTCGGCGCTGGAACGCGAGCTGGTGCTGTGGGCGCCCGCCGTCGCCGACGGGGAGCTCTACCGGCTGCTGAGCTCGGCGTTCCTGCATTACGGGATGATCCACATCCTGTTCAACATGTTCGCCCTCTACATCGTGGGCCCGCAGCTGGAGCTGGCGTTGGGCCGGTTGCGGTTCGCGGCCCTGTACTTGCTCAGCGCGTTGGGCGGCTCGGTGCTGGTGTACCTGCTGTCATCGCTGAACTCCGCGACCGCGGGCGCGTCGGGCGCGATCTTCGGGTTGTTCGGCGCGACGTTCGTGGTGGGGCGACGGCTCAACATGGACGTCCGCGGGGTGATGGCGATCATCGTGATCAACCTGGTGATCACCTTCGTCGTGCCGCTGGTCAGCTCGCAGAACATCAGCTGGCAGGGCCATCTCGGCGGCTTGGTCACCGGCGCGGCCGTGGCGGCCGCCTATGCGTACGCGCCGCCGCGGCATCGCAACGCCGTGCAGGCCGGGGCCACCGTGGCGGTCCTGCTGATCGTCGCCGGCCTGATCTGGTTCCGCACCGAGCAGTTGCGGGCACTTTTCGGGCTCGGTTAGCGCGCCCGCGCGTCGGCGCCCACCCGAGCGGGTAAGAAGGAGAGGATGCTGGGTCTGCCCGATCGGATACGCGCGTGCCTGTTCGACCTCGACGGTGTCCTCACCGACACGGCCAGCGTGCACCGGCGCGCGTGGAAAGCGATGTTCGACGAGTACCTGCGCGCGACGACGGGGCCCGACTTCCGGCCGTTCGACGCGGGCGAGGACTACGAGCGCTACGTCGACGGCAAGCCCCGCCTCGACGGGGTCCGGTCGTTTCTGGCCAGCCGCGACATCGTGGCCGACGACGAAACCGTGGTCGAGCTCGGAGAGCGCAAGAACGAGCAGTTCGGCCGGACGCTGCGTGCCGACGGCGTGACCGTGTTCGACGGCTCGCGCCGCTATCTGCAGGCGGCCGCCGAAGCCGGATTGCGCCGCGCCGTGGTGTCGTCGAGTGCCAACACCGCAGCGGTTCTCGACATGACCGGCCTCGGTGACTACATCGAGCAACGGGTCGACGGTGTCACGCTGCGCGACGAGCAGCTGCCCGGCAAGCCCGCGCCGGACTCGTTCCTGCGCGCCGCGCAACTGCTCGACGTGGCGCCCGAGGATGCGGCGGTGTTCGAGGACGCCATCGCCGGGGTCGCAGCCGGGCGCGCCGGCGGGTTCGGTGTGGTGGTCGGGGTCGACCGGGTGGGTCAGGCGGATGCGTTGCGCGACAACGGCGCCGACATCGTCGTCACCGACCTCGGGGAGTTGCTGACGTCATGATGATCAAGGACGAGGCGTTCCCCGTCGAGCCCTGGCAGGTGCGCGAGACCGAACTGCATCACGACCTGCTGCCGCAGAGCGAGTCGTTGTTCGCGTTGTCCAACGGTCACATCGGACTCCGCGGGAACCTCGACGAAGGCGAACCGTACGGTCTGCCGGGCACCTACCTGAACGGCTTCTACGAGATCCGTCCGCTGCCCTACGCCGAAGCGGGTTTCGGATACCCCGAGGACGGCCAGTCCATCGTCAACGTCACCAACGGCAAGATCATCCGGTTGCTGGTCGACGACGAGCCGTTCGACACCCGCTACGGCCAACTGCTGTCCCACGAACGCATCCTCGACATGCGAGCCGGGGTGCTGCGGCGCTGCGCCGAGTGGAAATCCCCGGCCGGCAAGCACATTCGGCTCAACACGGTCCGCATGGTGTCGCTGGCGCAGCGCGGGCTGGCCGCCATCGAGTACGAGGTCGAGGCCGTCGACGATCCGGTGCGGGTCACGCTGCAGTCCGAGCTCGTCGCCAACGAGGACCAGCCGTCGCCATCCGACGACCCGCGAGTGGCGGCGGTCCTGGTCAATCCGCTGGCCCCGGTGATGCATGAGGTCAGTGAGAACGGCGCGCTGCTGGTCCACCGCACCCGGTCCTCCGGCCTGATGATGGCAGCGGCGATGGACCACGTGGTGGAGGCCCCGGGGCGGCTCGACCTCAGCGGCGACGCCGGCGAGGACTGGGCGCGCACCACCGTGGTGTGCGGCCTCGAACCCGGGCAACGACTGCGCGTGGTGAAGTATCTGGCGTACGGGTGGTCGAGCCTGCGGTCCCGGCCGGCGTTGCGGGACCAGGCGGCCGCCGCGATCGCCAGCGCGCGCTACACCGGGTGGCAAGGGCTGCTCGACGAACAGCGCCGCTACCTCGACGACTTCTGGGACTGCGCCGACGTGGAGGTCGAGGGCGACGCCGACTGCCAGCAGGCGGTGCGGTTCGGGCTGTTCCACGTGATGCAGGCCAGCGCCCGCGCCGAGCGCCGGGCCATTCCCAGCAAGGGCCTGACCGGCAGCGGCTACGACGGGCACTCCTTCTGGGACACTGAAGGATTCGTGCTTCCGGTGCTGACCTACACCGCGCCCGCCGCGGCGGCCGATGCGCTGCGGTGGCGGTCGTCGACCCTGGAGATGGCGCAGGCCCGCGCCGAGGAACTCGATCTGCACGGCGCCTGCTTTCCCTGGCGGACGATCCGCGGACAGGAGTGTTCGGCGTACTGGCCGGCCGGGACCGCCGGGTTCCACGTCAACGCCGACATCGCGATGGCCTTCGAGCGCTACCGGGTGGTCACCGGCGACCACTCGCTGGAGGCGGAGTGTGGCCTGGCCGTCCTGGTCAACACCGCGCGGATGTGGCACTCGCTCGGACATCGGGATCGATACGGTCGCTGGCGAATCGACGGAGTGACCGGCCCCGACGAGTACACCGCGGTGGTACGCGACAACGTCTTCACGAACCTGATGGCCGCGGCCAACCTGCGCGCGGCCGCCGAAGCCTGCCGGCGGAACCCGGACGCGGCCGGCGAACTGGGGGTCGGTCTGGAGGAGATCGCCACCTGGTGTGACACGGCCGACGCGGTGCACATCCCCTACGACGAGGAACTCGGCGTGCACCCGCAGTGCGACGGCTTCACCACGTTGCGCGAGTGGGACTTCGACGACAACACCCGGTATCCGCTGTTGCTGCACGAACCCTATGTGCGGCTCTACCCGGCGCAGGTGGTCAAGCAGGCCGACCTGGTGCTGGCGATGCAGCTGCAGAGCCACGCGTTCACCGCAGAACAGAAGGCGCGCAACGTCGACTACTACGAGCGGCGCACCACGCGCGACTCATCGCTGTCGGCGTGCACCCAGGCGGTGATGTGCGCCGACGTGGGCCACCTCGAACTGGCGCACGACTACACCTACGAAGCGGCCCTGATCGATCTCCGCGATCTGCACCGCAACACCGCCGACGGTCTGCACCTGGCGTCGCTGGCCGGCAGCTGGACGGCGCTGGTGGCCGGGTTCGGCGGTCTGCGCGACGACGACGGCGTCTTGGCGCTCGACCCGCACCTGCCGTCCGGGATCTCCCGGTTGCGGTTCCGGTTGCGGTGGCGCGAGTTCCGGGTCACCGTCGACACCGACCACGACTGTGTCACCTACACGTTGCGCGACGGTCCGCGCTCACGGTTGCTGATCCGGCACGCCGGCGAGCAGCTCGAGCTGAGCACCGACGAACCGACCCGGGTGCCGGTGCGCCCCCGGGTACCGCTGTTGCCGCCACCGCAGCAGCCGCCCGGCCGGGAACCGCTGGGCCGCCAACGCGACCGTGGCGGCGACTGACGGCCGTGGCCGGCACCGACGTCGAGCGCGCGCTCGACGAGCTGTACGCCACTCGCCCGCAGGATTTCACGGCGGTGCGCACCCGGCTGGCCGCAGCGGCCAAACGCGGCGGCGACCCGGCGGGTTCGCGGCGGATCGCGGGTAGCCGCAAACCCACCACGGCGGCCTGGGTGGTCAACGCGCTGGCGGTGCAGACCGGGGCGCGGGAGCAGCTGGCGGACCTGGGTGCCCGGCTGCGCGACGCCCACGCGGCGATGGACGGCGGCGAGATCCGTGCGCTGACCGCCGAGCAGCGGCGCGTGGTCGATGACCTGACCCGGGCTGCCTTCCGCCTCACCGGTCTCGACACACCCACCGCGGCCGTGCGGGACGACGTCGTCGCGACGCTGCAGGCCGCCGTCGCCGATCCCGACGTCACGGCGCGCCTGGGCCGCCTGACCAAGGCCGAAAAGTGGTCCGGGTTCGGTGAGTTCGGCTCGGCGGCCGCGGTTTCCAGTGTGAAGAAGAACTCGCCCCCGCCGCCGGCCCGGCGCACCGAGGAACCGAAGGCCGAGCACCGCCGCGCTCAGCGCGCCCGCGCGGCGCTGCTGGCCGCACAACGTGCCAAGGCCGAGGCCGACGACGCACTGACCGAACTGCGGGCCGACCTCGCCACCGCGCGGCTGCGCCACCAGGACGCGCAACGCCGGCTGCGCGAGGCCGAGGACGCGCTGACCGCGGCGCAGGACGCCTACGACGCGGCCACACAGGCCGGCAGAGAGGCCGCCGCCGCGGTCAGGGAGGCGCAGGCCGACTACCGCCGCGCGAACGGATAGCCCACCGCGATATGTTGCGTGCGCACGCCCGGTCACCGCGGTGTGCTAAGCGAATTACTCAGCGCCCCGCTTAGATTCGGGAGGTGGCATGACAACCGACATCCGGAAAGTGGTGACCGGAGCCTCGATCGGCAACGCCGTCGAGTGGTTCGACTTCGCCATCTACGGCTTTCTCGCCACGTTCATCGCCGCACAGTTCTTCCCGGCCGGCAACGACACCGCGGCGTTGCTCAACACTTTCGCGATATTCGCCGCGGCCTTCTTCATGCGCCCGCTCGGCGGGTTCTTCTTCGGCCCCCTCGGCGACCGGATCGGGCGGCAGCGCGTGCTGGCCGTGGTGATCCTGCTGATGTCGGCGGCCACGCTGGGCATCGGGCTGTTGCCGACCTACGCCACCATCGGCCTGGCCGCGCCGCTGCTGCTGCTGATTCTGCGCTGCCTGCAGGGGTTTTCGGCCGGAGGTGAGTACGGTGGCGGCGCGGTGTACCTGGCCGAGTTCGCCAGCGACCGTCGCCGCGGCGTCACCGTCACCTTCATGGCCTGGTCCGGGGTCGTCGGTTTCCTGCTCGGCTCGCTGACGGTGACCCTGTTGCAGGCGCTGCTGCCGGCCGAGGCGATGGAAAGCTACGGGTGGCGGATCCCGTTTCTGATCGCCGGCCCGCTCGGCCTGGTGGGGCTCTACATCCGTCTTCGCCTCGGCGACACGCCGCAGTTCGCCGAACTCGACAAGGCCGACAAGACCTCCGCGTCCCCGCTGCGCGAGGCGGTGACGACGTCCACGCGGCAGATCCTGCAGGTGCTGGGCCTGTTCATCGTGTTCAACATCGGCTATTACGTGGTGTTCGCGTTTCTGCCAACGTATTTCATCAGAACGCTGGAGTTCTCGAAGACCGCGTCGTTCGTGTCGATCACGTTGGCATGCGTGGTGGCGCTGGTCCTGATCCTGCCGCTGGCCATGCTCTCGGACCGGGTCGGCCGCCGGCCTTTGCTGATCGCCGGGTCGCTCGGATTCGCGGTGCTGGGCTATCCGTTGTTCCTGCTGCTGAACTCCGGGTCGCTGGTCGCGGCGATCGTGGCGCACTGCGCACTGGCGGCCATCGAGTCGATCTACATCGCGGCGGCGGTGACCGCCGGCGTGGAACTGTTCGCGACCCGGGTGCGCTTCAGCGGGTTCTCGGTGGGCTACAACCTGTGCGTGGCGATCTTCGGCGGCACCACGCCGTATGTAGTGACGTGGCTGACCGCCGCCACCGGAGACCCCATCGCGCCGGCGTTCTACCTGATCGTGGCCGCGCTCGTGTCGCTGGCCACGGTGCACACCCTGCGGGAGTCGGCCGGGCGCGCGCTGGCGCAGGTGCAGTGAGACCCCATTAGGCTGGGTGCAGGCAACCACGAAGGGGAGACGCGCAATGAAGCTTCAGGTGCTGCCTTACCTCACCGTCGAGGTCGATGACCAGGTGCGCCATCGCCTGCGGGGCGCGGGAGAGCGGCTACGGGTGAACCTGCGGGCCTACCTGCGCAGCGCAGCCGACGACGTCGACGCCGCCGGCGACCGGGTGCGCGGTCTGTGTGACCGCGCGGTGCACCGCGTCGACTCGGTGGTGGCCTCGGTCAACGAGCGGATCGCCCCGGAACCCGGCGCGGGGCCCCGACTGCGGGTGGTCGACGACGGCGAACGGCCGAGCGGTTCCCGTCGCGAGGCGGTCTGAGTCAGGTCGCCCGCGGCGGGCGCGAACCTCAGGTGGCTGCGCGCCCGCTGCGGCCGCCGGCGAAGAACGACCCCACCACCAGCACCACACCGATGACCGCGACCGGGATGGCCCAGGACCGGCGCGACGACACCGCGGACTCGCACTCCGCCACGAAATCGCGGCTCGGAACGATCTGGTCGATGATCGGCAGGTTGGCCGGATTCTGGTCGTCGACCCGCTGGGCCTCCGACAGGTCGGCGGAGATGCCGTTCCCGCACCCGATGTTCTGTTCCGGCCCGGACACCGACACCGGTACCAACAACGCGATGACACCGACCAGCAGAGCCGCCACACCAGCCGCCAACAACACCTGTCGCAGTTTCATGCTCCGTGTCATTGCCCAGTTCCGCTTCCGCGAAACAAGATCGGTGACGCGCCATCCGGCCACCGGGGTGGGCGTCACACCGGCGAGTGTGTTGTCCTAGTCGGGTGATCGGCCACGGACTGACGGTGCTGCTGGCACTTCTGGCTGCGGTGTTCCTCGCGCTGGGCATCGTGGTGCGCCAACGGGCCACCCTCGATGTGCCCGCGGAACACGGCATCAGTGCGGTGATGTTCGCAACCCTGATCCGGCGTCCGCTGTGGTGGGCCGGCACCGCCGCCGCACTCGCCGGCTTCCTGTTCCAGGCCCTGGCGCTGGCCGAGGGCTCGTTGCTGCTGGTGCAACCCATCCTGGTGTCGGCGCTGCTGTTCGCCTTGCCGCTGAGCGCGCACTGGGCGGGCAGGCGGGTCACCCGTGGGGAGTGGGCGTGGGCGGTGCTGCTGACCGTCGCGCTGGCCGTGTTCGTGGTGCTGGCCAAAGCCAACCCGGGCGACTACCAGGCGTCGCTGTCCTCGTCGGTGACCGTCGCCGTGGTGTGCACCATTGCGGTGCTGGCGTGCGTGGTGGTCGCGACCCGGGCCGTCGGTTGGCGCCGCGCGGTGCTGCTCGCGGTCGCGGTCGGCGTGATGTTCGGCGTGGTGGCCGTCCTGACCAAGCTGGTCATGCACCTGCTGACCCACGACGGCGTCGACGCGGTGCTGACCACCCCGGTGCTGTACCTGCTGGTGGTGCTCGGCGTGGTGGCCATGCTGCTGCAGCAGTCGGCCTTTCATGCCGGGTCGCTGCAGACGTCGGTGCCCACCATGCTGGTGCTCGAACCGATGGTCGCGGTGCTCCTCGGCGCGGTCGTGCTGGGGGAGCACCTCGATGTCGGACGCTGGGACGCGGTCGCGCTGGCGCTGTCGACCGCGGCGATGCTCGCGGGCACCATCGCGCTGGGCCGCGACGAAGGCGCCTACGAGGAGGCGCTGGCGCCTGCGCCGAAACCCGCCGAACGCATGGATCAGCCCACCTAGTCCGGCCAGCCGACCCAGCGGGTGATGCGGACGGCGATGACGGGTCCGCCGAGCTCGACGTCGTGGTACTGCCGATATTTGCGGCGCAGCGCCGCCAGGCCGGTGGCGCCGGCGTCGTCGCCGTCATGAAGTCCGGCGACCCCGTCGGCGCGCACCCACCACAGTTGCGACCAGTCGTCGTCGTAGTGCTGGACCAGCAGGCTCACCGCCGGGTGGTGCTCGATGTTGGCCAGCCGTTGCAGCCGCCGCCCCGATTTCGGCTTCCCGTCCACCGCGGTGTAGGCCACATCCCGAGCCTCGGCCATCGCGAACACCACCGGCACCACATGCGGTGCGCCGTCGGGCCGCACGGTGCCCAGCATCGCCACCTGTGCGGCGCGGAACCGGGCCGCCGCGGATTCGGAGACCGCCACTCTCTTGAGCCTAGAGATGTTCGGGTCAGACGTCCTGGACCGGTTCGATGCCGAGGTCGCGGTAGGTGACAAGCGCGTGGAACGGCACGCCGTGCCTGGCGAAGCGCCGCGCGGCCACGTCACCGCGGTCGACCATCGGGATCACCCCGGCGACCACCGCGCCCACCGCGGTGACCCGTTCCAGCGCGATCTCGGTCGATCCTCCGGTGCTGATCACGTCGTCGACCAGCAGGACGCGGTCTCCGGGCTGCAGGCGGGTGCCTTCGATCCACTGCTCGCGACCACGGGACTTCTGCTCCTTGCGCACCGAGAACCACGCTTTGCCGGTGACCATCGCGACGCCGTGGGCCAGCGGATCGGCCCCCATCGTCAGCCCGCCCACGGCGTCGAACTCCACGCCGTGCGCGGCGGCCAGGTCGGCCACGGCGCGACTGACGATGGTGAGCCGCTCGCCGGTGTCGACGGCGAACTTGCCGTCGATGTAGTCGTGGCTGAGCTGACCGCTGGCCAGCCGGAAGGGCTCGTCGCGGCGTTCGTAACCGCGGGTCTTGATGAGGTCGAACGCGGCCTGCCAGGTCGGTGGTCGGTGAGGTGCCGCGCGCTGCTCAGCCATGTCGACAGATGGTAGTTCAGGACGTGCGGGCCAGCCGCGTCAACTCCACGGCGGCCGAACGCAATTCGGCGATCGAGTGAATCGGTTGCGGATAACCGATGCGGGTGTAGGCCACGCCGCGCCCGGTGGCCAGCCGCAGATCCAGGCCGTAGCGGTCGGCGCCGGTGCAGGTGGCGGCGGTGGCGTCGGGGTAACCGCCCAGGGTGCGCGCCATCGCCAGCAGCGCGTCGGCATGGTCGGCGTTGAGGTGGCTGATCGCGGCGGCGGAGTGCGGGCTGACCGGGTCGGGTTCGGCCGCCGCGTAGGCGGCGCCGGTGGTGGAGTCCATCCGGCCGTAGCCGCCCACCCAGCGCACCCGGTGCACCCGCAGCACCCACAGCGTGAAATCGCTGTAGTCGATGTAGTACTTGGCGGCGGCGACGGCGGCGAGGTGCGCTTCGCGGGCGGCCTCGCGTTCGGCCCCGTCGGGCAGCTCGACGTGGCCGGCGAGGGTGATGCGCGCGTTGGCCAGCGGATCGTCCTCGGCGGCCGGGGCCACCACGGCGAGGCTGGCGCGCGGATCGCCGGCCAGGTTGCGCCCGTGCTCGGCGAGGTTGGACACGCACAGCACCGGGGCGCCGTCGAGCAGCCCGTAGGTGACGAACGATGCCCACGGGTCGCCGTCGGCGGTCAGCGTGGCCAGGGTGGCGGTGTTGGCCGACGCCGCGATGGTGCGGGCTTCCTCGGCCGCCGACGGCCGGGCGGTGTTGCGCGCGGCGGTCAGCGGGGGCGGCACGGTGGGGGCGTCGCCGGGGTCGCCGTGGTCACGAGGAGAGCCGCTGGACGTCACCTCGGCACCCTAACGCGCGGACCTCGGCGGGGTTGCCACCATGCCGAGAACTGACGCCTGCGTTGATTTCGGCGTGGTCCCAGCAAACCCTGTTCCACGTGGAGATTTGGCGCGATGTGCGAAAATGTCGGGGTACGTGACCGGCCGACGGGGATTCCCGGATGATGGGGGCAACATGGCGGAGCTCGGGCTGCGCGCCGTGGCTGTCGCCGGTGTACTCGCTCTCGGCGTGCTCTGCGGCGCTGCGGGTGCGGCGCCGGTGTTCGCCCAGCCCACCGACCCCGACGGCTCCAGCCAGGACTCGGATCCGACGGACGACGGCGGTGGCACTGCGGGTCCGACGATCGGTTCGACGCAGGAATCCCGTGAGCCGGCCGAGACCACCGAACCCGACCCCGACGACGGGACCGACGAGGAGACCGTCGAGGTCGAGCCGGACGACGCCGGGGTGACCGACGATGCCGGGGACGAACCGGTCCGCTCCGGCGGCGCGGGCGGCGGCACCACCCGGGAGAGTCCGACCTCGGCGCTGTTGCCCCCGCCGCAGGATTCGCGAAAGACCGAGTACAGCAACTCGCTGACGTTGCCGTTCTTCCGGTTGCCCGCCGCCGAAGAGATCCCGGAGGGCAGCTGGCCATCGGTGTCGTCCTTCTACACCACCGTCGAGATTCCGCTGCCGACGCTCGGGGAGTTCCTCGCGGCGCTGCGGGTGGTACCGCCACCGCCGCCGCCCGGTCCGTCGATTCGCATCCAGCAGGAGGCCCCGGTCCTCGACGCCGGCACCGGCACCGTGGGCGAAGGCACCGGCGGCGGGGGCAGCAGTGCTGAGACGCCGGTGTTCCGGGCGCCGCTGGTGGTGTCGGTGCCCCGCGCGATGACGGTCGCCGGCGCCGGCCCGCGGGCCCGCGCGCCGCGGCCCGGCTCGTCCGTCGAACAGGCCACCACCGCGCCGGGTGTCGCCGGGGTCCGCACGCCGAGGATCCGGGGTTCGGTGGCGCCGACACCCGGCACCTCGGTGACGCCGGCGTCCGCATCGGGACAGATGCCGCGCCCGGCCGGCTATCCGCGGGTGCTGACGGGTCCGACGCTCGCCGAGATCGCCGCCGTCGCGCTGCCCGGTCTGGCGGGGCTGATGCTGGTCACGTTCGGGGGCGGCGTGCTGGGTTATCGCCAGGCCAACAGCGTCCGGTTCGTGCGCACCGCCGGCGCGGAGCGCTTCCTGGCCTAGTAGTCCGGCCCGGATCGACGCATGGTTCGTTTCTCGGGGTGCTGGGTAGGTTGACAGCAGCTATGGATGAGGTCATGACACTGCCTTTCGGTGACTGGCTGCGCAAGCAGCGCTGGTATGCCGGGCGCAGCCGGGAGCTGGCCGAGGTTCGGCCGGCCGGCGTCACTCCGCTCTCGGAGCACGCCGGACTCGACCTCGACCACGTGCTGCTCGACGTGACCTACACCGACGGCTCCGCCGAGCGCTATCAGGTGTTGATCCGTTGGGCCGACGGTCCGGTCGGGCACCTCCCCGACGTCGCCGTCATCGGCACCGAGGTCCGGGCCGGCGCGGAACGCACCGCCTACGACGCGTTGTTCGACCCGGAGGCGGCGCGCCATCTGCTGTCGCTGATCGACGCGTCGGCGACGATCGCGCACCTGCGGTTCGTGAAGGAACCCGGGGCGCACCTGCCGCTCGACGCGACACCCCGCGTGTCAGGTGCCGAGCAGAGCAACACCAGCGTCATCTTCGATCAACGTGCCATGCTCAAGGCGTTCCGGCGGGTCACTGCCGGGGTCAACCCCGACATCGAGTTGAACCGGGTGCTGGCCCGGGCGGGTAACCCGCACGTCGCCCGCCTGCTCGGGTCGTTCGAAACGTGGTGGGCGGGGCCGGATTCGCTCCCGTGCGCGCTGGGCATGGTCGCCGAGTTCGCGGCCGGCAGTACCGAAGGCTGGGACATGGCCACCGCGGACACTCGCGACCTGTTCGCCGGGGGGTCGGGTGGGAGTTTCGCCGGGGGGTCGGGTGGGAGTTTCGCCGGGGGGTCGGGTGGGAGTTTCACAAACGAGTCCCATCGACTGGGCGAGGCCGTCGCGTCGGTGCACGCGATGCTCGCGGCGCACCTCGGCACCGGCGCCGAGCCCTTCCCGCTCGACGCCGTACTCGACCGTCTCCGCTCGGCGGTCAGCGCGGCACCGCAACTGCAGGAGCACGCCGGCGCGATCGAGGCCCGCTTCCGGGGGCTGGCCGGGGTGCCCATCTCGGTGCAGCGTGTGCACGGCGACCTGCACCTGGGACAGGTGCTGCGCACCGCCGAGCGCTGGTTGCTGATCGATTTCGAGGGCGAACCGGGCCAGCCGCTCGAGGAGCGCCGCCGCCCCGACTCGCCGCTGCGCGACGTGGCCGGGGTACTGCGCTCGTTCGAGTACGCCGCGTATCAGCAGATGGTCGGACTCGATGACCGAGACGCCGGGCGCGCCGCCGCAGCGCGGGACTGGGTGGCGCGCAACAGCGCGGCCTTCTGTGCCGGCTACGCGGCGGTCGCCGGAACGGATCCGCGCTCCGCCGCCGAGGTTCTGGCCGCCTACGAACTGGACAAAGCGGTGTACGAGGCGGCCTACGAAGCGCGGTTCCGGCCGTCCTGGTTACCGATCCCGATGCGCTCGATCGCACGCATCCTCGGCTGAGGTCGCCGAACCCGAGGCTGGCAACCGTGGCCGTCGGGTAGGTCGCCGCCGCTCTTCGGCTCCTACTGCCGGCCCGCCCAGGCCGGTGGCATTGGACGTTGCGAAACGCCCGACGCCGACTCGACGGCCACGGTTGCAACAGCGCCTTCAAGCTAACACACGAACACGCGAAATTCGCTGAACTGGACCCTCAAGGCTCGTGCCGCGCAACGTTTTTCACGGCGGTCACGCCACCGCCCTAGTCGGTCGCCGCCCGCAGCACCAGTGTCGCCCGGGCGTCCACCGTCACCGGTGTGCCCGCCGTGAACGACTCCTCGGGGTCGGGTTCGGCGGCCGTGCACAGCACCGGGATCCACGAACGGCCGAACTCGGCCGGCGGCAGCGTGAACTCGATCGGCTCGTAGTGGGCGTTGAAGAACAGCAGGAACGAGTCGTCGATGACCCGCTGTCCGCGCGCGTCCATGTCGGGGATGCCGTGACCGTTGAGGAACACCCCGACCGATTTGGCGTACTCGGTACCCCAGTCCTCGCCGCTCATCTCCGTGCCGTCCGGGGTGAACCAGGCGACGTCGGGCAGACCGGCCGGACCGCGGCGGCCCAGCGGCTTGCCGCTGAAGAAGCGACGTCGGCGGAACACCGGGTGTGCGGCGCGCAATTGGGAGACCGCGCGGGTGAACTCGAGCAGGTCGGTATCGGCCTCGTCCCAGTGCATCCAGGTGATCTCGTTGTCCTGGCAGTAGCCGTTGTTGTTGCCGCCCTGGGTGCGGCCGAGCTCGTCGCCGTGGCAGATCATCGGCACGCCCTGGGACAGCAGCAACGTGGTCAGGAAATTGCGCTCCTGCTTGGCGCGCAGCGCCAGCACCTCGGGATCGTCGGTCGGTCCCTCCACACCGCAGTTCCACGAGCGGTTGTGGCTCTCGCCGTCGTTGTTGTCCTCGCCGTTGGCCTCGTTGTGCTTCTCGTTGTAGGACACCAGGTCGCGCAACGTGAAGCCGTCGTGCGCGATGACGAAATTGATCGACGCCACCGGTCGGCGGGCGGTGTGTTCGTAGAGATCGGCCGATCCGGTCAGCCGGTAGGCGAACTCGTCGAGGGTGGCCGGTTCACCACGCCAGAAGTCCCGCACGGTGTCGCGGTACTTGCCGTTCCACTCGGTCCACTGGGGCGGGAAATTGCCGACCTGGTAGCCGCCGGGCCCGACATCCCACGGCTCGGCGATCAACTTGACCTGACTGACCACCGGATCCTGCTGCACCAACTCGAAGAAGGTCGCCAGCCGGTCGACGTCATAGAACTCGCGCGCCAGCGTGGAGGCCAGGTCGAACCGGAACCCGTCGACGTGCATCTCGGTGACCCAGTAGCGCAGCGAGTCCATGATCAGCTGCAGGGTGTGCGGATGCCGCACGTTCAGACTGTTCCCGGTGCCGGTGTAGTCCATGTAATAGCGCTTGTCGTTGTCGACGAGGTGGTAGTACGCCGCGTTGTCGATACCGCGCATCGACAGCGTCGGCCCGAGGTGGTTGCCCTCGGCGGTGTGGTTGTAGACGACGTCGAGGATCACCTCGATGTTGGCCTCGTGCAGCGCGCGCACCATCGCCTTGAACTCCTGGACCTGCCCGCCCGGGTTCGGGTTCGAGCTGTACTTCGAGTCGGGCGCGAAGAAGCCGATGGTGTTGTAGCCCCAGTAGTTCGACAACCCCTTCTCGACCAGCGTCGAGTCGTTGGCGAAATGGTGCACCGGCATCAATTCGATCGCGGTGACCCCCAGCGCCTGCAGATGGTCGATGATCGCCGGATGCGCGACCGCGGCGTAGGTGCCGCGGATCTGCTCGGGAATGTCGGGATGGGTCTGGGTCAGGCCCTTGACGTGGGCCTCGTAGATCACCGAGTCCGCATACTCGTGATTCGGCGGACGGTCGACGCCCCAGTCGAAATACGGGTTGATCACCACGCACTTGGGCATGTTGGCCGCCGAGTCGTCGTCGTTGCGGCTGTCGGGGTCGCCGAAGGTGTAGCTGAACAGCGGTTGATCCCAGTCGAACTGCCCGTCGATGGCCTTGGCGTACGGATCGAGCAGCAGCTTGTTGGGGTTGCACCGCTGCCCGTTGGCCGGGTCGTGGGGGCCGTGGACCCGGTAGCCGTAGCGCTGCCCGGGTTCGATGCTGGGGATGAATCCGTGCCACACGAAGCCGTCCACCTCGGGCAGCGGGATCCGGGTCTCGGCGCCGTCAGCGTTGAACAGGCACAGTTCCACCTTCTCGGCGGCCTCGCTGAACACCGCGAAGTTGGTGCCGTACCCGTCATAGGTGGCGCCGAGCGGGTAGGCCTTACCCGGCCATAACTCGAGGTCAAGCGCGTCACCCGGGGTGCTGATCTGGGTCAAGTGGATTCTCCTGAACTCCTTGCCGCGGCTGCGACGTTAGGGGATGCCCATTCGGGGCCGAGTACAACCGTCGGGTGGGTCAGGTCACCACATCGACTCCGGCGGCCCGCAACGACTCGACCGCGTCGGCGGTGGAGGTGGGGGAGACCCCGGCGGTCAGGTCCAGCAGGACCCGGGTGGTGAACCCGGCGGTCGCAGCGTCGGCGGCCGTCGCGCGCACGCAGTAGTCGGTGGCGATGCCCACCACGTCGACCGCGTCGACGTGGTGGGCGCGCAGCCAGTCCGCGAGCGTCGCGCCGGAGTCGTCGGTGCCTTCGAAACCGCTGTAGGCCGCGCTGTAGTGCCCTTTGGCGAACACGGCTTCGATCGGGGCGACATCGAGGTCGGGGTGGAAGTCCGCGCCGGCCGACCCGGCGACGCAGTGCGGCGGCCAGGAGTCGACGAAGTCGGGGTCGTCGGAGAAGTGACTGCCCGGATCGATGTGAAAATCCTTGGTGGCCACCACGTGCCGGTAGCGCCGGCCGGACGGTCCGGCCAGCAGGTCGTTGACGGCATGGGCCACCGCGGCGCCACCGGCCACGGCCAGCGAGCCGCCCTCACAGAAGTCGTTCTGCACGTCGACGATGATCAACGCGACGTGTGACGCGGGATCGCTCATCTGTTCACGGTATCGCCGCCGCGGTCCACCCGCAGATGCGCCGTCAGCAGGAGGTGGTCGAACGCGGCACGTGGGGGCAGCGTCTCCTCGTAGACCAACTCGGCATAGTCGTGGAGCACGCGTTCGGCGAGTGCGCGCAGCTTGACGTTGCTCTCCTGCGAGCGCCACCGCAGCAACTCGAACGCGGCATCGGCGTCGACCCGGTAGATCAGCATCAGCATGCCCTTGACCTGTTCGATGACCGCGCGGTTCTCGGTGATCTCGGTCAGTGCCGCGGTCATCAGTTCCTTGGCGGCCGTCGCGCTGGGGGTGACGTCGACGTAGAAGCCGTGGGTGCCGATCAGCCGGCCGTCGCCGTCGTTGAGCCGATCGCCGATCACCACGACTTCGTGGGTCTTGCCGCCGGTGTCGACGATGCGGTGCCGTGTCGAGAAGGTGCGATGGGTGCGGCGCATCTCGTCGAGGGTGGCGGCCACCTGCTGACGATCGTCGGGATGTTTGTGGGAGAGCACGAGTTCGGTGGTCGGTGTGACGGTGCCGGGCTGGTACCCGTGCAGCTGCTGCACCTGCTCGGACCACTCCCAGCGTTCGTCGGCGAAATAGAAACGGAACCATCCGACTCGCTGTGGGGCACCGCCGGCGAGGGCCTGTTCCAGGGCATCTTCACCTGACACGAGTTGACATTATCGGCCCGGCCGCGAACTCATCCGCCGAACAGCAGATAGAGCCCCATGAACGTGTAACCCACCATCACCAGCATCATCCCCAGCTGCCCGGTGAGCTGATGCTGTTTGGGCAGCAGCGCCAGGGCCCGGTCGTGCGCCGCGACCACGCCGGCGATGTGCCCGGCCACCACGAACCCGACCTTGAGCGTGGCCAGCAGCGCCGGATGCGTCGACAGCACATAGCCGACCTGAGCGTCGGCCAGGCCCAGCACGTTCCAGCCGCGGTCCAGCGGGTCGGCCAACTGGATCACCGTCTGCTGCCCGCGTTCGACCAGGTAGGTCAGGTAGTGGGCGAAGACGTAGCCGATCACGATCGGGATCAGAGAGTGCGCCATCAGCCCGGGCAACTCGCGGCGCCGTGCCGCGTCCACCCCGCCGGTGGCGCGCGCCGCCAGCCAGAACGTGCCCGCGACCACCCCGATGAACAGCAGCAGGCCCGCGGTGCGTACCAGCGTGGCCCCGACGGTGGAGTCGGTCAACTCCCCGGCGAGATTGCGGAACTGCGGGGTGGCCGAGTAGCTGTCGAATGCGGTCGAGCCCAGCAGCACGGCCAGCACTGCGACCACGCCGGGCCGCACCGGCAGCGACGGCAGGTGATCGAACGGGTTGCCGACCGCGACCCGGCCATCGTCGCGGCGGCGGAACGCCGACAGTCGGGACGCGACGACGCTGTACACCTCGAACGGGTCGGCGTTCGAGTTCCACCGCGACCCGAACCAGACCACACCGGCCAGCGTCACCGCCAGGTACACCAGCAACCAGGTGCGGATCGCGCCCAGCGAGCCGGGGTCGGGGCTGGCCAGCTCCAGCCACACGAACGCCAACAGCCCCGCCGCGGCGGGCCAGTAGCCCAGCGTGCGCGGATAGTCTGCGCCGACGCTGCGCCCGCCGATCAGCTTGTGCAGCGCGCGCACCGGTGACAGCACCCGCCACACCGGTCCCAGCGCCCACGACAGCGCTACCAGCCCCACCCACAGCAGCACGTAGAACACGCCGGGAAGCGGATTGTCGGCGGTCTGCGGCCCGAAGAACGCCGCCATCGCGACCCATCCGGTGAACACCAGGCTCAGCGCGGCCAGCACCCATCGGGTCAGCGACGCGTCGACGACGGTCGTGACCCATTGCGGCAGCGCACGCCCCGGTTTGCCGGGGTCGAACCTGGGGCTCCGCCAGGCCAGCGCGACCACCGCAAAGGTGAACGTCAACGCCCACGCGGCACCGATGAGCGCATAGGTGAACGGGATCGGGAGATCGCTCGAGCCGCCCAACCCATGGGCCAGAAGCTGCTCGGTCACCGCACCAGGATGGTGGCGATCGTGGTGTGGCTGTTGTGCAACTCGACGTCGACGCGTCCGGGCATGTCGACGGTGAATTCGAACGACTGCCCCTGCTGTGCCGCCACCGGGAACGTGTGTTCCGGTGTCGAGTGCACGTGCAGTTCGTCGGCGGAGTCGCTGTCGACGCGGAGCACGATGGGCTGACCCACCGCTGCCTGCAGCTGTTCGTTGGTGGGCGTCACCGAACCCCCCTCGATCGTGACGTCGAGGACGACTTGATCGGACTGCTGCGGGGCCGGTTCGGCGGAACCCGCCGGCTCGCTGACCCCGGGAGGCGATGCGGTCGGGGACGCGGCCTGCCCGGGCTCTGATCCTCCGCAGCCGGCGAGCAGCACCGCCGCCGCAGCGATTGCCAACGCTGTGTCGATTCGGATTGTCATCACCTGTTCAGTGTTTCGAGAGGGGGTTCTCAGTTGTCGCGGGATTCGCCGGCCTCGCGCTTCTTGCGGTTGCGCACCGCGATGTAGACCACCACGCCGGCCACCACGAACGCCGGAGCGAATGCCGGCACGGCGATCCAGATCGGGTGGTCGGCGAGCACGACGACCTCGGGCGGCATGGTCATGTCTGTCCTCTCCGTCATGTCTGTCCTGCCGGTTCCAGGTCGGCACCCTGCCGCGGTTCGCTGTTGCTGATCCGGCCGCCGCCCCAGGTGATCCCGGCGACCATCGCCAGCGTGCAGACGAGCACCACCAGGCAGCCGATCAGCCACAGCGACTCCGGGATGTCGGGACTGCGTTCGCGCTGCAGGATGGTGATCTCGGAGACGAACGGGCGGGTGAACTGCGGCTCGGCCGGGACTTCTTCCGCGCCGATGCCGGGGTCACCGGCCAGGTAGATCGGCACCGCCGCCAACGTCTTGCCGTCGTGCACCCGCACCAGCGTCTTCCAGGTGCCCGAGACCGGCATCGGCTCGGTCGACACGTAGTGTCCGGGGCCGACCCGGTCGAGACGGTCGACGAACATGCCGCGCTGGTTGTCCGTGCCCCCCTGCCAGCCGAGCACCGCGACCCAGTTGGGGTCGTCGCTGATCACATCCGGCGGGTTGAACCGGATGTCGGCGGTGACGAACCGATTTCCGTCGACGGGCGGCGCTTCGGTCAGGGTGACCTGCGCGGTCGCGTTCTCCGGGGTGTTGTAGGTCAGGCCGTTGGCCGCGGCGGCGCCGATGACCACGACGGTCAGCGACACCAGACCGATGCTGAGCGCCCGCCGCGGCAGCCGCTGCCCGGTGAGCACCATCCCGGCCATCGCGCCGCATGCACCGACCAGGATCGCCACCGGTACCGACATCGCCAGCGCCTCACCCCAGATGCTGGCCGGCCAGGTCAGCGGGTACACCGCGTTGATCCACAGCGATTCCAGCCACAGCCCGACGGTCGCGATGCCCAGACCGCTGACCATGCCGAACAGCACGGGTCGCTTGAGCAGTGGGGTCAGTGCGAGCACTTCGACGACCAGCGCCGCGCCGAGATAGAGCGGGAACCAGTTGATGGGCGCCTCGAGCACCGGCCCCACCAGCAGCGCGACGATGCCGCGCAGGCCGATCGCGATCAGCGCCGCGATGATCGCCGCGCCGCGGCCCAGGAAGATCCTGGCCATCACCAGCGCGAGAGCTGCCGCGGCAGCGATCAGCATCGGCTGGAACACCTGGCGGAACTGGGGGACGCCGAAGTCGAACTCGATCTGGTAGACCGATGCGCCGATCAGCACTCCGGCGAAGGCCAGGTACAGCACGAACTTGAGGCCGAGGCCGTCGCGCGGCGCGTCCGGTCCGGCGGCCCGTCGGCCTTCGTACTCCAAAAAGGCCGCGGCCAACGTCGAGAAGCCGGCGCCACCGATCATCATCAGGTGCGTCGGGCCCCACAGCGTGACGTCCTGGCCGAAGATGCGGTGCCAGATGTCGTCGAGCGGGAATCCCGTCAGCGCGTACAGACCGCAGCCGGCCATCACCAGACCACCGACCGGTGCGTACCAGTCGTCGGTGATGCGCACCGCGGCCGGTCCCGGCCGCGCACCGTCGAGCGGCAACACCATCGCCGTACAGCCGGCGACGAAGATGCCGAACAGCCCGATCAGAATGAAGTAGTGGGCCGGGTTGGCCAGGGCGCCGTCGTCGCGACCGTCGCCGATGTGCAGGCTGACGTCCCAGATGAACCCGAACAGAGCACAGATGATCGAGCTGGTGAACAGGATGACCGGCAGGGCCACCCAGGGCGGTCGCTTGAAGCGCCGGCCGGTCCAGTCGGCCAGCGAGGTCAGCCAGGTGATCTTGTGGCTGCGGTGCAACCAGCCGATCCAGACCAGCACCGCGGAGATGACCGCAGCCGCGACCGAGAGGCCGATGATCTCATTGAGCGCGGCGCCGCCGCCCTCGTCGCCTTGAGCCAGCAGGGACACGTCATACCGCGAAGACGCCCACGAAAACCCCATCGTCATCCCCATCGCTCTGCGTACCGGACCGCTATCTGACTGATCGGTAATGTTGCCAAAAACGAATCAGGTGAAACCAGGGGTACCGGGTTTTGTTTCGCGGCGGGTGGGCACGCGGCCGTTACTTGCGCGGCGGGCGCAGCACCTTCATCGCCATCTGCATGACCGGCTGCGGGACGCTGTCCTTGGCCGCCAGCGCGCGCGCCGCGGCGCGGGTGCGCAGCGGAGTGCCGCGACCGAAGTAGCGGTTGAGCGGTCCGCCGGTCGGCTCGAGGTCGACATGTAGCGGCGGCGCGCCGTCCGCGGCGCCCAGCGCACGGGCGATCACCATCCGCTGGATCTCACTGGTGCCCTCGAAGATGGTGTACAGCTTGGCGTCTCGGTACCACTTCTCGACCGGATGGTCCTTGATGTAGCCCCAGCCGCCCATCGTCTGGATGGCCCGCTCGGTGGTCTTCACCGCGACCTCGCTGGCTGCCAACTTCGACATCGAGCCCTCACCGCGCTCAAACGGCACCCCGGTGGCCGCCATCCACGACGCCCGCCAGGTCAGCAAGCGGGCCGCATCGATCTGGGTGGCCAGGTCGGCGATCGGGAAGGCGATGCCCTGATTGTCGATGATGGGCGCCCCGAAGGCCTCGCGCCGGTTGGCGTACTCGGTCATGTACTCCAGCGCGGCGCGGGCGATCCCGAGCGCCTGCGCGGCGACCATCGGCCGGGTCTGCTCGAAGGTGCCCAGCGCCGCGGAGCGGGATCTGGACGCGGCCCCCGCCAGTCCTTCAGCGGCCTCGCGTGCCTTGGCCAGCTTGTACTCCAGCTTCTCCTCTCCACCGAGCAGGTGGTCGCCGGGAATCCGGACGCCGTCGAACTTGAGCTCGGCGGTGTGGGACGCGCGGCAGCCGAGCTTGTCGAGCTTGCGGACCAGTTCCAGACCGGGTGTGCCGCCGGGCACGATGAACAGCGCCTGGCCCTTGTGGCCCAGTTCCTGGTCCACCACCGCGTTGACGACGTGCACGTTGGCGATGCCGCCGTTGCCGATCCACATCTTGTGACCGTCGATGATCCAGTCATCGCCGTCGCGGCGCGCGGTCGTGCGCAGGTTGCGCACGTCGCTGCCGCCTTCGGGTTCGGAGATCGCCAGCGCCGCGAGCTTGAGATCACCGGGCGTGCCGAAGCATTCAGGTGCCCACTGCAGCATCTGTTCCGGGGACGCGGCCTGACCGATCGCCGACAGCGCCAGCGCCGGCATCACCACCGCCAGCCCGATGCCGGCGCAGCCCCAGAACAGCTCCTCCATGAACATCGGTAGCGACAGTCCCGTCGGGTCGCCGATCAGGTCCCGGTAGAACAGCGGACTGTAAAAACCCTGGCTGGCCGCTTCCTCGAGCACCGGCCACGGGAACTCCTGGCGCTGGTCGTACTCGGAGGCGACCGGCCGGACGACCTCCTCGGCGAACTGGTGGGTGCGCCGCGCCAGGTCGTGCTGAGCTGCCGTGGGCGTGATGTTGAAGGTCATGTGCGCCCCTCGTCGGTCGGTCTACGAGGGGTCTGTACCCACCTGCGGCGACAAATCCACCGACGGTTCCAGGCTCCAGTCCGGCGCGGGCCGAAGCAGTGCCAGCGCCACGCTGCTCACGCCCATCAGCACCATCGTCGACACCAGAAACGGTGCGTAACTGCCGAAGTGGTCCGACGTCGCGCCGGAGGCCAGCGGACCGAACGCGGTGCCCAGTGACAGCGCAGCGACCAGACCGCCGAACAGCCCGCCGAAGTTGCGCAGCCCGAAATAGCGGGAGGCGAGGTAGGCGATCACGTCGACCTCCGCGCCGAGGGTGAGCCCGAACAGCGCCGCGGCCAGGGTCTGGCTCACCGGGTTGGCGCCGTCGAAGAGCAGCAGCGCGCTGCCCGCGATCGGCACCAGGTACGCACCCGCACCGACCACCCGGCCCGGGAAGCGGTCGAGCAACAGGCCGACCCCGAGTCGGCCGACGATGGAGAACACCCCCACCAGTGACGCGGTACCGGCCGCAGCCAACGGTTCGGCGCCGGCGTCGCGCAGGATCGGCACCAGATGCACCACCACACCGAGGGTGGTGAACGCGAAAAGCCCCGCGGCGAGCAGGAGTTGATAGAACGTCAGGGAGCGCAACCCGGCGCGCAGAGTGACCCCGGGCAGTTCCACCGCCGGCGCGGTCACCGGTACGGGGCCGGGTGCGGCGGCCGGGGGTTCCCCGGCCCGGCCGGCACGCTCGTCCTGGGCGCCCCGGAAGAACAGGGCGACCGTCAGGAGCACCAGCGCGCCCCACATCAACCCCAGGCCGACGAACGCGCCGCGCCATCCCCAGATCCCGATCAGCGCGGTCGCCAACGGCGGGAACACAGCGGCGGCCAGCGAACCGCCGGACAGCGTGACCGCGAAGGCCAGCCCGCGTGAGGCCTCGAAGCGGCTGGCCACCGCCGACGTCCAGACCGTGGTCTGCACCCAGAACGACGCGAAGGACAGCAGCGCCCACAACAGGATCCAATTGACCATCGAGCCCGTCGCGCTGCCCATCAGCGCGAACGTCGCCGCCATCAGCGTCACCCCGCACAGCCCGACGCGGCGCGGCCCCAACCGGTCGACCATCAGCCCGATCGGCAGCGCCGCGACCGCCGCGGCCATGCCGACGATCGTCAGACCCGCCGAGGCCTGAGCCCGCGACCAGCCGAACTCGTCCTGCAGTGGCGCCATGAACGCACCGAGGCAGTAGACGTGGATGACCCCCATCGAGTAACCCAGGCCCGCAGCGATCGGCACCTTGCCGAACCGCCGCCACTCGACGATTGCTGCGCTGTTGCTCTCCGCCACCGTGATCCCTTGTCAGATGCGCGGCGAAGTGTAAAGGCGCTGCCGCATGGGGCGCAGTGTAGCCAGAGGTTTCCGTGGCCGCGGATAGGCTGAGCCGATGGCCCGCAGGTACGCCACCGCCGACCCGGTTTCGCGCTCGGAACTGCTCGACTTCGTCCGGCCGCGGCACCGGATGGTGCTGACCACGTTCCGGGCCGACGGGTCGCCGCAGAGTTCCCCGGTCACCGGCGGCGTCGACGCCGAAGGTCGGATCGTGATCGCGAGCTATCCGCAGCGGGCCAAAGCGGTCAACATCGGCCGGCGACCGCGCGCCAGCGTGGTGGTGCTCTCCGACGAGTTCGACGGCCCCTATGTCCAAATCGACGGGGACGCCGAGGTCGTCGGTCTGCCCGACGCCCTCCAACCGCTGGTCGAGTACTTCCGGGCCGTCTCGGGAGAACATCCCGACTGGGACGAGTACCGCACCGCGATGGCCGAACAGGGTAAGTGCCTGATCAGGGTCACTGCCCAACGGTGGGGACCAGTTGCGACCGGTGGGTTTCCGCCGCCCCCTCCGAGGCTCTGACCATAGGGTGAGCAGGACGGTCAGCGGCGTTTGTGATAGTCAGTGCTAGCACACGCGTTGCGTCTGCTAGCACGTCAAACTATAGTCTGGACACATGTCCAGGAGGGTTCGGAATTCCTTGCTCCATATGATTCGGGCAGCTCAGGGCGGCTTCCCATCCTGGACCGGCGTCCTGGTGCGCCATGTTGAAGCGGTGGGCTGACATGCGCATCGCGTTGCTGTCGTACCGGAGCAAGACGCACTGCGGTGGCCAGGGTGTCTACGTCCGTCATCTCAGCCGGGGCCTGGTGGAACTGGGCCATGAGGTGGAACTGTTCTCCGGGCAGCCCTACCCCGACGGTCTGGACCCGCGGGTGACGCTGACCAAAGTGCCCAGCCTTGACCTCTACCGCGAGCCGGACCCGTTCCGCATTCCGCGCCCCAACGAGATCAGGACCAGCATCGATCTGCAGGAGCTGCTGACGACCTGGACGGCGGGTTTTCCCGAGCCCAAGACGTTCAGCATGCGCGTCGCGCGCCTGCTGGCCGACCGTCGCGACGACTTCGACGTGGTGCACGACAACCAGTGCCTGGGGACCGGCCTGCTGACCATCGCCGAGTCGGGGCTGCCGGTGGTGGCCACGGTGCACCATCCCATCACCCGCGACCGCGTCCTCGATGTCGCGGCCGCCAAGTGGTGGCGCAAACCGCTGGTCCGCCGGTGGTACGGCTTCGCCGAGATGCAGAAGCAGGTCGCGCGGCAGATCCCGGAACTGGTCACGGTGTCCTCGACGTCAGCGGCCGACATCGCCGAGGACTTCGCGGTGGCTCCCGAGCAGTTGCATGTGGTGCCGCTCGGCGTCGACACCCAGCTGTTCCAGCCGGCCGGCGCGCGGGTGCGCAATCGCATCATCGCGATCGCCAGCGCCGACGTACCGCTCAAGGGGGTCAGCCACCTGCTGCACGCCGTCGCGCGGCTGCGCGTCGAGCGTGATCTCGAACTTCAGCTGGTCGCCAAGCTCGAGCCCAACGGCCCGACCGAGAAACTCATCGCCGAACTCGGCATCTCCGACATCGTGCACAGCTCCAGCGGTCTGTCCGACGCCGAGTTGGCGCAGCTGTTGTCATCGGCCGAAGTGGCGTGCATCCCTTCGCTGTACGAGGGTTTCTCGCTGCCGGCGGTGGAGGCGATGGCCAGCGGCACCCCCATCGTCGCCAGCCGGGCCGGCGCGTTGCCCGAGGTCGTCGGACCCGACGGCGAGTGCGCGCGGCTGGTCACCCCGGCCGACGTCGACGAGCTGACCGCGGTGCTCGGCCGGCTGTTGGACTCGCCGCGCGAGCTGCGCCGCCTCGGCGACAACGGCCGCCGGCGCGCGCTGGAAGTCTTCAGCTGGGAATCGGTTGCCGCACAGACGGTTGCGGTCTACGAACGGGCCTGCGGGAGGGTCGCGACATGCTGACGGTGGACTTCGACCGCCTCGGCGTCGGTACCGGCACCAAGGTGATCGACGTCGGTTGCGGCGCGGGACGACACACGTTCGAGGCGTTCCGCCGGGGCGCGGACGTGATCGGATTCGACCAGAACGCCTCGGATCTCAACGATGTCGACGAGATCCTGCAGGCGATGAAGCAGCAGGGCGAGGTGCCGGCGTCGGCGTCGGCGGAAGCCGTCAAGGGCGATGCGCTCGATCTGCCCTACCCGGACGGCAGCTTCGACTGCGTGATCGCCTCGGAGATCCTCGAGCACGTGCCCGAGGACGACCGGGCCATCGCCGAGCTTGTCCGGGTTCTCAAACCCGGTGGGCACCTGGCGATCACGGTGCCGCGCTGGCTACCGGAACGGATCTGCTGGGCACTGTCGGACTCCTACCACGCCAACGAGGGCGGACACATCCGCATCTACCGGGCCCACGAGTTACGCGACAAGGTGGTCGCGCACGGACTGCGGCTGACCCACTCCCATCACGCGCACGCTCTGCATTCGCCGTATTGGTGGCTCAAATGTGCTGTCGGGACGGAGAACAACGACCATCCCGCGGTGGGCGCCTACCACAAGTTGCTGGTGTGGGACATGGTCGATCAGCCGTGGCTGACCCGCACCGCGGAGTCGTTGCTCAATCCGGTGATCGGCAAGAGTGTGGCCCTCTACTTCGACAAGCCGCGATCGAGCTGATGCCCCAGATCCCCAGCGTTCCCGGCGTTTTCACCGCGGCTCAGTGTCTGCAGACGGCTGAGTCGATCGCGGCCACGCAGGAGTCCAGCGGGGCGATCCCGTGGTCGGTGGGCGGTCACACCGACCCGTGGGACCACATCGAGAACGCGATGGCGCTGACCGCGGCCGGGTTGCTCGAGCCCGCCCGTAAGGCGTTCGAGTGGTCGCGGGCCAACCAGCGCGCGGACGGTAGTTGGCCGATCCAGCTGCGCGACGGGGTGATCGAGGACGCCAACAGCGACAGCAACTTCTGCGCCTACATCGCCACCGGAGTGTGGCATCACGTGCTGGTCACCGGGGACCGCGACTTCGCGGTGGCCATGTGGCCGGTGGTTTCCAAGGCGATCGATTTCGTACTCGAATTGCAGTGCGACACCGGCGAGATCGTCTGGGGCCGCGGTCCCGGGGGGCCCACCGAAGACGCGTTGCTGACCGGCTGCGCCAGCATCCACCACGCGATGCGCTGCGCGCTGGCGCTGGCGGACTACCTCGGAGACGCCCAGCCCGAATGGGAGTTGGCGGTCGGTCGGCTCGGGCACGCGATCGCCGACCACTCCGATGCGTTCGCCGCCAAGGACCGCTGGTCGATGGAGTGGTACTACCCGATCCTGGGCGGGGCGTTGCGCGGCGACCGCGCGCACACCCGCATCGACGAGCGGTGGGACGACTTCGTCGTCCCCGGCCTCGGTATCCGCTGCGTCGACGACCGGCCCTGGGTGACCGGCGCCGAAACCTGTGAGCTGGTCCTGGCTCTGGAGGCCATCGGCCAGCACGACCGGGCGCACGAGCAGTTCGCGGCCATGCACCATCTGCGCGAGGAGGACGGTTCGTACTGGACGGGCCTGGTGTACGCCGACGGCAAGCGCTGGCCGGTGGAGCGCACCACCTGGACGGGCGCTGCGGTGATCCTGGCGGCCGACGCACTGTCGTCGGCGACGCCGGGCAGCGGCTTGTTCCGTGGCGCCGACCTGCCCCGCGGTCTGGAGAGCGACTACGACTGCGAGTGCGCCGCCACCGAGCGTTAGCCGCTGCGCAGCGATCCCGGCAGCCCCGACTCCCGCTCCAGGATCCGCATCGATCCGACCACCCGGACCTCCCGGAAATCACCGGACTCCAGCGCGCGCCGGTAGATGTGGTACGGCGCCTGTCCACCGTCTGCCGGGTCGGGGAACACGTCGTGGATGACCAGCGCGCCGCCGACGTCGACCCACTTGGCCCAGCCGTCGAAGTCACGGCTGGCCGCCTCCTCGGTGTGGCCGCCGTCGATGAACAGGAACCGCAGCGGGGTCCGCCAGCCTCGGGCGACCACCGGGGAGCGCCCGACGATGGCGACGATGTGGTCGTCGAGGCCGGCGGCGTCCAAGGTGTGCCGCAGGGTGGGCAGCGTGTCGAACAGGCCGGTGACCGGGTCGACCATGGAATCGTCGTGGTACTCCCAGCCGGCCTGATGCTCCTCGGAGCCGTGGTGGTGGTCGACGGTGAAGATCAGACCGCCCGTCTGTTTGGCCGCCGCGCCGAGCAGCACGGTCGACTTGCCGCAGTAGGTGCCGATCTCGACACCCACCCCGTCGGCGAGGTAGGCCAGGGCGGTGTCGTAGAGCGCGCGCCCCTCGTCGGCGGCCATGAAGCCGGTGACGCGGTCCGCGAGATCGAACAGCGCAGCGGCGTCGGCCGGAAGCGCGGCGTTTGTCTCAGTCATCGCACCCGAACTTACCGGTGCGCGCCGTTGCTGGCCGCAGGTGGTTGTAGTAGCGTCCGGACATGTGTCCGATCCGGCGCTGGAGTCGACTCGGCGCAGGTTGACCGCCCGCCAGGCCGACACCGTGGACCGGCTGGGACAGGCGGCCGTCGATCTGATCGCCCGGGAAGGCTTCGCCGCGATGACCGTGCGCCGGGTGGCAGCGGCGGCCGGCGTGGGAGCCGCTACCGCGTACACCTACTTCTCCTCGAAGGAACATCTGGTTGCCGAGGTGTTCTGGCGGAGATTGGCCCACTCGCCGGAAGTGGCGCATGAGTCCGCGGACGCGGTGACCCGGGTCGTCGAGGTGCTGTGGCACATCGCGATGCTGGTGGCCGACGAGCCCGAGTTCGCCGGTGCCGTGACCACCGCGCTGCTGGGCAAGGACCCCGACGTGGAGGCGCTGCGGCTGCGGATCGGCCGCGACATCCGGGACCGGTTGAGCGCCGCGCTGGGCCCCGACACCGACCCCGACGTCATCGAGTCGCTGGAGATGCTCTATGCCGGTGCGCTCGTGCGGGCGGGGATGGAGCACGGGCCTTTTCAGGAGATCGCGGTCCGACTGGAGAAGTCAGCCCGGCTGATGCTGCGCTGAGTGCTGCCCGAGCATCGCGGTGGCAGCCGCGGTCGCCGGCTCCACCAGCTCGCGGACGTCCCGGCCGTCTTCGACGAAAAGTGCGGTCAGTTCCCGTAACCCACCGAGCAGGATGACGGCCATCGGCGCCGAGACCGGCGCCAGCCCGGCGCGGGTGAACCCCGGGTTGGCGCTGAGGGTCAGCAGCATCTCGGTCAGGTGCGTCATCGCATGCCGGTGCAGCGGGGCCGCGGCGGCGCCGAGGGCGGGTGCTTCGCGGATCCAGGTCAGGGTGATGGCGGGCCGCGCTTCGATGTGCCCGACGTAGGCCTCGACGGCCTGGCGGATCTGCGTCCGCCAGTCGACGTCGGCGTCGACCGCGCCGGTGATCGCGGCGATCAGATCGGCGTTGTTGCGCCGCAGCAGTTCGACCAGGCATTCGTCCTTGCCGGAGAACTGTTCGTAAAACGTGCGTTTGGACGTGCGGGCATGCCGGACGATATCGGCGACCGTGGTGTCGCGGTAGCCGCGCTCGCCGATCGCGGTGGCCAGCCCGTCGAGCAGGCGGTCGGCGACCAAGGGCGGTGTCGGGCTCGTCGTCACGCCACCACCTTTGTGAACCGGGTCTTGTGCGGTGTTGGTACTACGCGGTACCGTACCGGAAACACGGGCGGTACACCGCAGTACCGTCGAGCCGATCGGGGAGGCCCCCATGAGTGAATCAACGATCGCCGCAACGCCCGCCGTAACGCCGGTGTCGCAGGTCCGTCTGCCACCGGCCCCGGCGGTCCCGCACTTCCTGCAGGCCGTGGGCTTCTCGGTGTCACGCAAGTGGATCGTCGGCAAGCTCGTGCCCCGCTACGGCGGCGCCTTCACGATGAAGCTGCCGGTCTTCGGCCCGACGGTCATCGTCGCCGACCCGGCGCTGGCCAAGCAGCTGTTCATGGCCGATACCGACGCGGTGGGCAACATTCAGCCCAATTTGTCGCGAGTGCTCGGGTCCGGTTCGGTGTTCGCCCTCGACGGCGCTGACCACAAGCGCCGGCGCCGCCTGCTCACCCCGCCGTTCCACGGCCGCAGCATCAAGAACTACGAGCGGATCTTCGAGGAGGAGACGCTGCGCGAGGCCGCGAACTGGCCGGAGGGCCGGTCGTTCGAAACCCTCGAGCCGATGATGCGCATCACCCTGAACGCGATCCTGCGTGCGGTCTTCGGCGCCGACGGGGCCCATCTGGATGAGCTGCGCCGGATCATCCCGCCCTGGGTGACGCTGGGTTCTCGGCTGGCGGTGCTGCCGACGCCGAGCCGCACCTACGGCCGGTTCAGCCCGTGGGGCCGGCTCGCGGCCTACCGGCGCCGCTACGACGAGGTCATCGGGCGGTTGATCGACGACGTCCGCGACGACCCGAACTTCGACGAGCGCGACGATGTTCTCGCGCTGCTGCTGCGCAGCACCTACGAGGACGGTTCGTCGATGTCGCGCCAGGACATCGGAGACGAGCTGCTGACGTTGCTCGCCGCCGGACACGAGACCACCGCCGCGACCATGGGGTGGGTGTTCGAGCGCATCAGCCGTCATCCCGAGGTGCTGGAAAAGCTTGTCGCCGAGGCGGATACCGACGGCAACGAATACCGGCAGGCGGTCCTGCTGGAGGTGCAGCGGGCCCGCACCGTGATCGATTTCGCCGGACGCCACGTCTATGCACCGACCTTCGAGCTCGGCGAATGGGTGATCCCGCGCGGCTTCTCGATCGTCGTGGCCATCGACCAGGTGCATCAGCGGTCGGACGACTATCCGGACCCGCAGCGGTTCGATCCGCAACGCTTCTACGGCCAGCGGCCGAACACGTTCTCCCACATCCCGTTCGGGGGCGGGACCCGGCGGTGCGTCGGAGCCGTGTTCGCCAACGTGGAGATGGATGTGGTGCTGCGGACGGTGCTGCGCCACTTCACGATCGAGACGACGACCGCCCCCGGGGAAAAGGCCCATTCACGCGGGGTGGCCTATACGCCCGCCGACGGCGGGCGCATGGTGGTGCGCCGCCGCCGCTGAGCGGCGAATCGAGCTGCCGCCGCTGAGCGGCGAATCGAGCTGCCGCCGCTAGCCGGTGACCTCACTGCGCCTCGGCAGCTTCCAGCCCGGACGCGGGAAGTGGCAGGTGTATCCGCTCGGGTAGCGCAGCAGGTAGTCCTGGTGCTCGGGCTCGGCCTCCCAGAAGTCGACGGCCGGGCTCACCTCGGTGACGACCTTGCCGGGCCAGAGCCCCGACGCATCGACGTCGGCGATGGTGTCGAGCGCGATCTGGCGCTGCTCGTCGTCGACGTAGAAGATCTCCGACCGGTAGCTGGTGCCGACATCGTTGCCCTGCCGGTCCTTGGTGGTCGGGTCGTGGATCTGGAAGAAGAACTCGAGCAGCGCGCGGTAGTCGGTCTGGGCCGGGTCGTAGACGATCTCGATGGCCTCGGCGTGGCCGGGGTGGTTGCGGTAGGTGGGGTGATCGTTGCGGCCGCCGGTGTAGCCGACGCGGGTGGACACCACGCCGGGTTGCCGGCGGATCAGGTCCTGCATGCCCCAGAAGCAGCCGCCGGCGAGTACCGCTCGCTTATGGTCGCTCATCTCTCGTGTGCTCCTCTCGAGCCGTGGCCAAGCTGTAGAGCCAGGCTACCGACGTCGGGCAGATGCGCGGGCTAGCCTCGGAAGATGCGGTCGTCTGTGCTGGTGACCTCGATCCTTGTCGTGGCGTGCGCTTCACCCGTCGCTGCGCAGCCCGCCGTGGTCGTGCCGGAGGTACCGCCGGATCCGGCGGTGACGGTCTTCGCCGACGATCCGGCGATCGTCAACGTCTACCCGACCCGCCCCCAGGCTTTCAGTCGGTTGCCCGAGGACCGGAGGGTGCGGCTGTACTTCACCAGCGGAACGCCGCAGTGCTACGGCGCGAGCGCGACAGCCGAGGAGCGTTCCGACGAGGTCGTCGTGACCGTGCGCAGCGGCACGGTGCCGCACGCCGTCGACCGGGCTTGCATCCTGATCGCGTTGGTGGGGGCGATCGACGTGCAGTTGCGGGAGCCGCTGGGTGGTCGGATCGTGCGCAGCGCGGTCTGAACCGCTCTCGACAAGCCGCGCTGCAACGTGTTCTATTTTTGTCTGTGACGGCCAACACTTTCACCCGAGCCGAACTCGTCGACGCGTTCACCGCGTTCGAGGCCACCGTGGACCGCGCCGCGCGCACCCGCGACTGGGATCCGTGGGTGGACCAGTACACCGACGACGTTCTCTACATCGAGCACGCGGCCGGGACCATGCGCGGCCGTGAGGAAGTGCGCCCGTGGATCTGGCGGACGATGGAGAGCTTTCCGGGCAGCTACATGACCTCGTTCCCGTCGCTGTGGCATGTCGTCGACGACGCGACCGGGCGCATCATCTGCGAGCTGGACAACCCGATGCGCGATCCCGGTGACGGCTCGGTCATCAGCGCCACCAACATCTCGATCCTCACCTACGCCGGCGACGGGAAGTGGTCGCGCCAGGAGGACGTCTACAACCCGCTGCGCTTCATCGCGGCCGCCGTCAAGTGGTGCAAGAAGGCCGAAGCATGCGGCACCCTGACCGACGAGGCCGCCGAGTGGCTGGCCACCTATGGACGGCAGCGATGACGGCACTGGTCATCGGCGCCAACGGTTTTCTGGGCAGCCACGTCACCCGGCAGCTGGTCGCCGACGGCCAGGAGGTGCGGGTGATGGTGCGTCCCGGCGCCGACACCGTCGGCATCGACGACCTGCCGGTCACCCGATTCACCGGCGACATCTTCGACTCCGACGTGCTGCGCGACGCGATGACCGGAGCCGAGGTGGTCTACTACTGCGTCGTCGACACCCGCGGCTGGCTGCGTGACCCGGCGCCGCTGTTCCGCACCAACGTCGCGGGCACCCGCAACGTCTGCGAGGTCGCCACCGAGCCCGGCGTGGCGACCGGGCTGCGAAAGTTCGTCTACACCAGCAGTTATGTCACCGTGGGACGTAAGCGTGGTCGTGTCGCCACCGAGGCCGACATCATCTCCGAGCGCGGGCTGACGCCGTACGTGCGGTCACGGGTGCAGGCCGAGAACCTGGTGCTCGACTACGCCCACCGCCGTGCGCTGCCGGCGGTCGCGATGTGCGTGTCGACCACGTACGGGGCGGGGGACTGGGGCCGCACACCGCATGGCGCGATCATCGCCGGCGCCGCATTCGGCAAGCTGCCGTTCGTCATGGGTGGGATCGAACTCGAAGCCGTCGGTATCGACGACGCCGCGCGCGCCCTGCTGCTGGCCGCCGATTGCGGACGGGTCGGCGAGCGTTACCTGGTGTCGGAGAAGATGATTCCCAACACCGAGGTGGTGCGGATCGCGGCCGAGGCCGCCGGGGTGGAGCCGCCGTCGCGCACCGTGCCGCTGCCGGTGTCGTGGGTGATGGCGGCGGTGGGCAGCCTCCGGGGCCGGATCCGGGGCACCGACGAGCGGCTGTCGCTGGGCTCGCTGCGGTTGATGCGCGCCGAGGCGCCGGTCGACTGCAGCAAGGCCAGGAACGAATTGGGCTGGCGCCCGGCGCCTGTCGAGGATTCCATCCGCGAGGCCGCCCGGTTCTGGGTCGGTCTGCGCGCGGCCCGCCGTCAGCGTGCCGGATGAGCGCGAAGGTGCGTGTCGACCTGCACGGTGCCCCGGTGACGATGCTCGCGACGTTGCACGCCAAGGCGCTCGACGCCGAGGCGCCGACGTCGATCCTGCACGACACGTGGGCCGTCGAGGCCGTGGAGCGCATCGACTACGACTGGACTGCGACCTCGATGACGCGACGCAACGCCCCGTCGGTCACCCTGCGCTCGGCGTACTTCGACGGCTGGACCCGGCAGTTCCTGGCTGCCCACCCGGAAGCCGTTGTCGTGCATCTGGGTTGCGGCCTGGACAGCCGCTTCTGGCGGACCGAGCCCGGGCCCGGCGTGGAGTGGTTCGACATCGATTATCCCGAGGTCGCCGACCTACGCCGGAAGGTGTACCCGCCCGCACCCGGCAACCACATCATCGCCGCATCGGTGACCGACCCCGGCCTGCTCGCGCAGATTCCCGATGACCGGCCCACGCTGGTCCTGGCCGAAGGATTGACGATGTACCTCACCCGCGACGACGGGTTGCGGCTGTTCGGTGGTGTCGTGGACCGATTCGGCGGCGGCGAGATCCAATTCGACGCGTTCAGCCGGTTCGGGATCGCGACCCAATGGGGCAACGCGGTGGTTCGCCGGTCGGGAGCGACCCTGTCCTGGGGTGTCGACCGGCCCGACGACATCTTGGCGGCAGTGCCGAACACCCGGCTGCTGCAGTGGGTTCCGGTGTTCCAGCGCGAGGTGTTCGCTCCCGCGCCGCCCCGGTACCGGCACCTGGCCGCCATGCTGAACCGGGTCCCGTTGTTGCGCACCGTCGCCCAGTTCCACCGCTACGCATTCTGACATGCCGGTCAACGGCCACGTATCGCACTGGTTCGACGGTGTGCCGGCAGCCCGGTCGCCGTTACCGGGCAGCCGGGATGCCGACGTGTGCATCGTCGGCGCCGGATACACCGGGCTGTGGACCGCGTACTACCTGAAGCGGGCCGAGCCGGCGCTGCGCATCGTCGTGCTGGAAGCGCGCTTTGCCGGCTACGGCGCGTCCGGGCGCAACGGCGGTTGGCTGTCCGGCCTGGTGCCCGGGGACCGCGAGCGCGTGGCGCGCCGATACGGTCGCGACGGCGTCCTGGCCTGGCAGCGCGCTCTCAACGACACCGTCGACGAGGTCATCGCGGTGGCAGCACGGGAAGGGATCGACGCAGGCATCGTCAAAGGAGGCACTCTCGAGGTCGCCCGCAACGCCGCCCAGGCCGAGCGGCTGCACGCCGCCATCGCGGCCGAGCGCCGCTGGCAGGTCCCCGGTATCGAGCCGCTGAGCGCAGCGCAGGTGACGCAACGGATCGCGCTGGACGGAGTGCTGGCGGGATACCACAACCCGCACTGCGCGCGGATCCAGCCCGCGCGTCTGGTCCGCGGGCTGGCCGCGACCGTGTGCCGGCTCGGCGTCGATCTCTACGAGCGGTCCCCGGTCACCGAGCTCACCCCGGGACGCGCCGTCACCCCGCACGGCACGGTGCGCGCGCCGGTGATCCTGCGCGGCACCGAAGGCTTCACCGCGCGCCTGCCGGGACTGCGCCGTCGCTGGTTGCCGATGAACAGCTCGATGATCGTCACCGAGCGACTCCCGGACCGACTCTGGAACCGGATCGGTTGGGAGGGCAGGGAAACCCTCGGCGACACCGCCCACGGCTTCTTCTACGCGCAACGCACCGTCGACGACCGCATCGCTCTGGGCGGCCGCAGCGTCCCGTACCGTTTCGGTTCGCGCATCGACCGCGACGGCCGGGTCCCGGATCGGACGCTGCGCAGCCTGACCGACACGTTACGCACGATCCTGCCGCAGACCGCCGACGTCGCGGTCGCCCACGCCTGGTGCGGGGTACTGGCGGTGCCCCGCGACTGGACTGCCACCGTCGGGTTCGATCGGGCCAGCGGACTCGGCTGGGCCGGGGGATACGTGGGCCACGGCGTCACCGCGACAAACCTGGCCGCACGCACGGTGACCGATCTGGTCCTGGACCGCGCCGGCGAGCTGACCGCGCTGCCGTGGGTCGGGCACCGGTGCCGGGACTGGGAGCCCGAGCCGCTGCGCTGGCTCGGGGTGCGCGGAATGTACCTCGCCTACCGCGCCGCCGACCGGCACGAAGCGCGCAATCGCCGTTCGACGTCACCGATCGCCGTGCTCGCCGACAGGATCGCCGGGCGCCCGCACTGACGCGGGGCGGGTGTCGGTGCAGGCGCCTAAGCTGGCGGCGTGCGTAGCTCGGTCAGCGTGAGTTTCACCGGACCGGTCAGCTATCGGCTGACACTGGCGCCGCTGCGGCGCGGCCCCGCAGACCCGTGCTACCGCGACGACGTCGACGGCACCGTCTGGCGCACCAGCCTGATGTCCAGCGGGCCGGTCACCGCACGGATCAGCCGGGGTGGGCCGACGACCGTGGACTGTGAGGCCTGGGGACCGGGTGCGGTGGAGTTCACCGACGGTCTGCCGGCGCTGCTGGGCGTCGACGACGACGCCTCGTCGTTCGCCCCGCAGCATCCCGTCCTCGCCCGCGCACACCGAAGGGTGCCGCATCTGCGCCTCGGGCGCACCGGCCGGGTGTTGGAGGCGCTGGTGCCCGCGGTGCTCGAGCAGCGGGTCTACGGGTCCGACGCCCACCGCGCGTGGCGCCGCCTGGTCACCCGCTACGGTGCTCCGGCGCCCGGCCCGGCGCCGGAGCGGATGCGGGTGCCCCCCACCGCCGAAGCGTGGAAACGCATCCCGTCCTGGGAGTTCCAGCGTGCGAATGTCGATCCGGGCCGCGCGCGTACGGTGCTCGGTTGCGCCCAGCGTGCCGACTCGCTGGAGCGGCTGGTGCGCCGGACGCCCGAGCAGGCGCGAACAGCGTTGACCAGCCTTCCCGGTGTCGGGGTGTGGACCGCCGCGGAGACGGCCCAGCGCGCGTTCGGGGATGCCGATGCGCTGTCGGTCGGCGACTACCACCTGGCCAAGGTGGTGGGCCGGACGCTGCTGGGACACCCGATCGACGATGCGCAGATGCTCGACCTGCTGGCGCCGCTCGCCCCGCACCGGCATCGGGCGGTGCGCGTCCTCGAAGCCAGTGGGATGGCGGTCTATGCGCGGTTCGGTCCGCGGGTGCCGATCCCGAATCTGGCCAAAATGTGACGCTTTCTGATCATGATTATCGGGATGCGGCGCCGGGTACCCGACGCCCGAGACGAGCGAAGGAGTCCACAGTCATGCCCAAGTCCTCTTACACCGTTCCCGGCCTGTCCGACAAGGAAGGCGCCGAAGTCGCCGAGCTGCTGCAGAAGGCCTTGAGCCGCTACAACGATCTGCACCTGACGCTCAAGCACGTGCACTGGAACGTCGTCGGCCCGAACTTCATCGGTGTGCACGAGATGATCGACCCGCAGGTCGAGCTGGTCCGCGGCTACGCCGACGAGGCGGCCGAGCGCATCGCGGCGCTGGGGGCGTCGCCGAAGGGCACTCCCGGTGCGATCGAGAGCGATCGCACCTGGGACGACTACTCCGTCAACCGCGACACCGCCCAGGCGCACCTGGCGGCCCTCAACCTCGTCTACAACGGGGTCATCGAGGACACCCGCAAGTCGATCGAGCGCCTCGGCGAGATCGACCCGGTCTCGGAGGACATGCTGATCGGTCATGCCGCGGAGCTGGAGAAGTTCCAGTGGTTCGTGCGCGCACACCTCGAGAACGCCGGCGGCGAACTCGTCAGTGCCGGCGCCTCGTCCGAGAAGGCGGCGGCCAGCAAGGCCAAGAAGGACTAGAACCTCAGCGGTACGCGGTGAGTCGGGCCACGAGGGCGTCCCTGCCGTCGTGGCCCACCGCCCGTGTCTCGGCCACCCCGCTGCTCCGCCCGACGTGCAGCGTGGTGGCCTCGTAGTGTGCGCCGCTTCCGCTGTGGAACGGCCTCAGGTAATTCACCCGCAACGACGCCGTGCGAAACGCCGCATCGGCGGCCGCGCACACGGCCGCCGAGCCCACCAGCTCCAGGCCCATCGCCGAAACACCGCCGTGCACAACTCCGACACTGTTGTTCAGGGCGTCATCTGTCTTCTGCATGAGAACGACTGCCGCTCCGCCGGTTTCGCCGCGCTCCAAGCTCATCAGAGACGCGAGGTCGGGCCCCGGCAGGCTGCCGTGGGACTCCTCGGGCCACGCCGACAGCCCGGCCGGCGCAGTGATGTAGAACGAATGCACCGTCGCAGTCGCGACGTCGTGTCCGGCCACCGACAGTCGACACTGTGCCAGTGCGACGTCGAACTTGGCGCCCAGCGGTTGCGCGATACCGGTGACCCGCTCCTGAGGGGCGGCCGCGATCGCGTGGGCGGCGTCCGGCGCGATCTCCAGGCTCAGTTCGCTCGACACCGTCCATTCGTCTGTTCCTCGCCGACGATGGTTGACCAGGCCGCAGACGTGGTCGACCAACATGGCCAGCGGAGCGACGGTGGCGGCACCGGTCAGCGGGTTGGTCAACCCGGCGGCCGGAATCGTCGCCACGCAGCGCTCGGCACCGTCCTCGAGGGTTTCGACGCCGAACCGGCCGAGGGGCGTATTCAGGGGGTAGGGCACCCGATCAGAGTGACGCCCGCAAACCTTTCGCTATACCCCCGGCGGGTATGCGTCGGTGTTCCCGTCCGGGCCTGTGGTGGAGGCGCCTCTCCCGGTGTCTGGCGTGGAATCCGAAAGATGTTGTCGCACAATAAGGCAACGTGATCTGACGGTGCCGGCGCGGTGCGGTCCCGGAGCTGCTGCGGTGGTCGGCGCCCGGTGGAGGGCGGCACTGTGGCGCGAACCACTTTTCTAAGAATCCGAATAAGCTTTCAGCAAATTCTCAGCGCTCTATCTAACCATGAAAACGTCGATGTAAGCAGGACCTCAGCAAACATGGATGCCGGTACGGTTCATACTGTGATCCATCGCTCATCACCGCGCGGGCTGCGGCGGTCCGCTGAAAAACGAAGCGTGCCAGAGTTATTCGTCCGGAACGGCGGCATTGGCGTACGCCCCGGGTATGAGAACCGGCGAACCAAGTTAGGTAGTGCTAAGTTGGCATGTCGGCGGCGTTTTGTCATATCGTTTTCAGCACTTGAGGCGTGTGGGACAAGGGCCGTCGTTCAGTGCTGCACGAAGGCGCTCCATCGCCAAGACCGGCCAGCGCTCCCGTTCATGGATGTCGTGTTCATCGTCTCCATCGGGGTGTGTGCACACAAATAAGGTAGGTGGGAATGGCGCCCGAAAAGCAAGGGCTCTACAACCCCGCGTTCGAGCACGATTCGTGCGGCGTGGCGATGGTGGCCGATATGCACGGGCGCCGCAGCAGGGACATCGTCGAGAAGGCGATCACCGCGCTGCTCAACCTCGAACACCGCGGGGCGCAGGGCGCCGAGCCCAACACCGGCGACGGCGCCGGCATTCTGCTGCAGGTGCCCGACGAGTTCCTCCGCGCCGTCTGCGACTTCGAGCTGCCGGAGCCGGGCAGCTACGCGACCGGCATCGCCTTTCTTCCGCAGTCGTCCAAGGACGCCGCGACCGCCTGCGAGTCCGTCGAGAAGATCGCCGAGGCCGAGGGGCTGCAGGTGCTCGGCTGGCGCGACGTCCCCACCGACGACTCGTCGCTCGGGGCGCTGGCTCGTGACGCGATGCCGACCTTCCGGCAGGTGTTCCTGAGCGGCGCCAGCGGGATGGATCTCGAGCGCCGCGCCTACGTGGTCCGCAAGCGGGCCGAACACGAACTCGGCACCAAGGGCCCCGGTCAGGACGGACCCGGTCGCGAGACCGTCTACTTCCCGAGCTTGTCCGGGCAGACGTTCGTCTACAAAGGCATGCTCACCACCCCGCAGCTCAAGGCGTTCTACCTCGACCTGCAGGACGAGCGGCTGACCAGCGCGCTGGGCATCGTGCACTCGCGGTTCTCCACCAACACGTTCCCGTCCTGGCCGCTGGCCCACCCGTTCCGCCGCGTCGCGCACAACGGCGAGATCAACACCGTCACCGGCAACGAGAACTGGATGCGCGCCCGCGAGGCGCTCATCAAGACCGACGTCTTCGGTGGTCAGGACCTGGACAAGGTGACCCCGATCTGCACACCGGGTGCGTCGGACACCGCACGTTTCGACGAGGTGCTCGAACTGCTGCACCTGGGCGGACGCAGCCTGCCGCACGCCATGCTGATGATGATCCCCGAGGCGTGGGAACGGCACGAGAGCATGGATCCGGCGCGACGCGCCTTTTACGAGTTCCACGATTCGCTGATGGAGCCGTGGGACGGTCCGGCTTCGGTGTGCTTCACCGACGGCACCGTGATCGGCGCCGTGCTCGACCGCAACGGTCTGCGTCCGTCGCGCATTTGGGTGACCGCGGACGGCCTGGTCGTGATGGCGTCGGAGGCCGGCGTGCTCGACATCGACCCCGCCACCGTGGTGCAGAAGCTGCGGCTGCAGCCGGGCCGGATGTTCCTCGTGGACACCGCGCAGGGCCGGATCGTCTCCGACGAGGAGATCAAGGCCGAGCTGGCCGCCGAGCACCCGTACCAGGAGTGGCTCGACGCCGGGTTGTTCGACCTCGACGAGCTGCCGCCCGGGGACTACGTCCGGATGCCGCACCACCGCGTGGTGCTGCGCCAGCAGATCTTCGGCTACACCTACGAGGAACTGAACCTGCTGGTCGCCCCGATGGCGCGCACCGGCGCCGAAGCGCTGGGCTCGATGGGCACCGACACCCCGATCGCGGTGCTCTCGGCGCGTCCGCGGATGCTCTACGACTACTTCCAGCAGCTGTTCGCCCAGGTCACCAACCCTCCGCTGGACGCCATCCGCGAAGAGGTGGTCACCAGCCTGCAAGGGGCGGTGGGGCCCGAGGGCGACCTGCTCAACCCCGGTCCCGAGTCGTGCCGGCAGATCGTGCTGGCACAGCCCATCCTGCGCAACGCCGAGCTGTCCAAGCTGATCTGTGTCGACCCCGACCATGAGATCCGCGGCAACAAGCACGGGATGCGCGCCGCGGTCATCCGCTGCCTGTACCCGGTCAACCGGGGCGGCCAGGGCCTCAAGGAAGCGCTCGACAACGTGCGCGCAAAGGTCTCGGCGGCCATCCGCGACGGTGCGCGCATCATCGTGCTGTCCGACCGCGAGTCCAACGAGCAGCTGGCGCCGATCCCGTCGCTGCTGTCGGTATCGGCCGTGCACCACCACCTGGTGCGGGAGCGCACCCGCACCCAGATCGGGCTCGTCGTCGAAGCCGGTGACGCCCGCGAGGTGCACCACATGGCCGCGCTGTGCGGCTTCGGCGCCGCGGCGATCAATCCGTACATGGCCTTCGAGTCGATCGAGGACATGATCGAGCGCGGCGTGATCGGCGGGGATGGCAGCGGCCTGACCAGTGATCAAGCCAAGAACAATTACGTCAAGGCCGCCGGCAAGGGCGTGCTGAAGGTGATGTCCAAGATGGGCATCTCCACGCTGGCGTCCTACACCGGTGCCCAGCTGTTCCAGGCCATCGGCATCAGCCAGAAGGTGCTCGACGAGTACTTCACCGGGCTGGCCTGCCCGGTCGGCGGCATCGATCTCGACGACATCGCCGCCGACGTCGCCGCGCGCCATGCGCTGGCCTTCCTGGACCGGCCCGACGAGCGCGCCCACCGCGAGCTCGAGGTGGGCGGCGAGTACCAGTGGCGCCGCGAGGGCGAGTACCACCTGTTCAATCCCGACACGGTGTTCAAGCTGCAGCACTCCACCCGCACCGGACAGTATTCGATCTTCAAGGAGTACACCGCGCTGGTCGACGACCAGAGTGAGCGCATCGCCTCGCTGCGCGGACTCCTCAAGTTCCGTGACGGTGTCCGCCAGCCGGTGCCCCTCGACGAGGTCGAGCCGGCCAGCGAGATCGTCAAGCGGTTCTCCACGGGTGCGATGAGCTACGGCTCGATCTCCGCCGAAGCCCACGAGACCCTGGCGATCGCGATGAACCGCCTGGGCGGGCGGTCCAACTCCGGTGAGGGTGGCGAGGCGGTCGACCGCTTCGACCCCGACGAGAACGGGGACTGGCGGCGCAGTGCGATCAAGCAGGTGGCCTCGGGTCGCTTCGGTGTCACCAGCCACTACCTGAGCAACTGCACCGACATCCAGATCAAGATGGCCCAGGGCGCCAAACCCGGTGAGGGCGGACAGCTTCCGGGGCACAAGGTGTATCCGTGGGTGGCCGAGGTGCGGCACTCCACGCCCGGAGTCGGGTTGATCTCCCCGCCGCCGCACCACGACATCTACTCGATCGAGGATCTCGCGCAGCTGATCCATGACCTGAAGAACGCCAACCCGCAGGCTCGGGTGCACGTCAAGCTGGTCTCCGAGAACGGCGTCGGCACGGTCGCGGCCGGCGTCTCCAAGGCCCACGCCGACGTTGTGCTGATCTCCGGGCACGACGGCGGCACCGGCGCGACGCCGCTGACGTCGATGAAGCACGCCGGCGCGCCGTGGGAGCTGGGGCTGGCCGAGACGCAGCAGACGCTGCTGCTCAACGGGCTGCGCGACCGCATCGTGGTGCAGGTCGACGGGCAGCTCAAGACCGGTCGCGACGTGGTTGTCGCGGCACTGCTCGGCGCCGAGGAATTCGGGTTCGCGACGGCGCCGCTGGTGGTGTCGGGCTGCATCATGATGCGGGTGTGCCACCTCGACACCTGCCCGGTGGGCGTGGCCACGCAGAACCCGATCCTGCGCCAGCGTTTCGCGGGTAAGCCCGAGTTCGTGGAGAACTTCTTCATGTTCATCGCTGAGGAAGTCCGGGAACTGATGGCGCAGTTGGGCTTCCGCACCGTCAACGAGATGGTCGGACAGGTCGGCGCGCTGGACACCACCCAGGCGGCGGAATACTGGAAGGCCCACAAGCTGGACCTCTCGCCGGTGCTGCACGAGCCCGAGTCGGCATTCATGAACCAGGACCTGTACTGCAGCTCCCGGCAGGACCATGGGCTGGACAAGGCGCTCGACCAACAACTGATCGTGCAGTGCCGCGAGGCACTCGACAGCGAGTCGCCCGTCCGCTTCTCGACGACGATCAGCAACGTCAACCGCACCGTCGGCACGATGCTGGGTCACGAGGTCACCAAAGCCTATGGCGGTCAGGGGCTTCCCGACGGGACCATCGACATCACCTTCGACGGCTCGGCAGGCAACAGCTTCGGCGCCTTCCTGCCCAAGGGCATCACGCTGCGGGTCTACGGCGACGCCAATGACTATGTCGGCAAGGGACTCTCCGGCGGGCGGATCGTCGTCCGGCCGTCGGACAGCGCACCGGCGGACTACGTCGCCGAGGACAACATCATCGCCGGCAACGTGATCCTGTTCGGCGCCACCAGCGGGCAGATGTTCCTGCGCGGACAGGTCGGCGAACGGTTCGCGGTCCGCAACTCCGGGGCGCACGCCGTGGTCGAGGGCGTCGGTGACCACGGGTGCGAGTACATGACCGGCGGGCGGGTGGTGATCCTCGGCCAAACCGGTCGGAACTTCGCCGCCGGCATGTCGGGCGGGATCGCCTACATTTACGACCCCGCGGGCACGCTCGAACGCAATCTCAACGCCGAGATGGTGAACATCGAAGACATGGGCGGCGTGGAGTCCGAGGACTCCGTGTACGTCCACGACATGATCCAGGCGCACGTCGACGCCACCGATTCTGCGGTGGGTCAACGGATCCTGGCAGGATGGAACAGCGAATTGGCGAACTTCAAGAAGGTCATGCCGCGCGACTACCGGCGCGTACTGGAAGCGATCGCGGAGGCGGAAGCCAAGGGCGCCGACCAGGACGGTATTGCCGAGGCGATCATGGCGGCCGCCAATGCCTGATCCCCGCGGCTTCATGAAGTACACCCACCGGGAGACGCCGCAGCGGCGTCCGGTCGACCTGCGGTTGCGCGACTGGAAAGAGGTCTACGAAGAGTTCAGCCCGGACACGCTGAAGGTGCAGGCAAGCCGTTGCATGGACTGCGGAATCCCGTTCTGCCACAACGGCTGTCCGCTGGGCAATCTGATCCCGGAGTGGAATGACCTGGTCCGCACCGATCGCTGGCACGAAGCCATCGAGCGGTTGCATGCCACCAACAACTTCCCGGAGTTCACCGGCCGGCTGTGTCCCGCGCCGTGTGAGGGCTCCTGTGTCCTGGGCATCAACCAGGATCCGGTCACGATCAAGCAGGTCGAGGTCGAGATCATCGACAGGGCTTTCGACGAGGGCTGGGTCGTGCCGCTGCCGCCCGACCGGCCGACCGGCAAGAAGGTCGCCGTCATCGGTTCGGGGCCGGCCGGACTGGCCGCGGCTCAACAGCTGACCCGGGCCGGACATCAGGTCACCGTGTTCGAGCGCGACGACCGCATCGGCGGGCTGCTGCGCTACGGCATCCCCGAGTTCAAGATGGAGAAGCGCCACATCGACCGGCGCCTGGACCAGATGCGGGCTGAGGGCACCGAGTTCTGCACCGGCGTCAACGTCGGTGTCGACATCACCGCGGCGCAGCTGCGCGCGGACTTCAACGCGGTGGTGCTGGCCGGAGGTGCGACCGCACGTCGGGACCTGCCCATCCCGGGCCGCGAGCTCACCGGTATCCATCAGGCGATGGAGTACCTGCCGTGGGCCAACCGCGTGCAGTTGGGCGACCCGGTCGTCGACGCCGACGGCCAGCCGCCGATCACGGCCAAGGGCAAGAAGGTCATCATCATCGGCGGTGGCGACACCGGTGCGGACTGCCTGGGCACGGCGCACCGCCAGGGCGCGGCCAGCGTGCACCAGTTCGAGATCATGCCGCGGCCGCCGGAGACCCGCGCGGACTCCACGCCGTGGCCGACCTATCCGCTGATGTACCGCGTCAGCTCCGCCCACGAAGAGGGCGGCGAGCGGGTCTACTCGGTCAACACCGAAGCGTTCTTCGGCGAGGACGGGCACGTCAAGGGCCTGCGCGGGCACGAGGTCGTGATGAAAGACGGCAAGTTCGAGAAGGTCGAGGGCACCGACTTCGAGATGGAAGCCGATCTGGTGCTGCTGGCGATGGGCTTCACCGGCCCGGAGCGCGAGGGTCTGCTCACCGACCTCAAGGTCGAGATCAACGAGCGGGGCAACGTCTCCCGCGACGACGCATTCGCCACCTCAGTGCCGGGCGTCTACGTCGCCGGTGACATGGGCCGCGGTCAGTCGCTGATCGTGTGGGCGATCGCCGAGGGCCGGGCTGCGGCCGCGGCGGTCGACGAGTACCTGATGGGCAGCTCCGCACTGCCCGCGCCGATCAAGCCGACGGCCGTCCCGCAGCGCTGAACGCGCCGTTCCTCGGCGCCGAGTGTGCGCTGGGGGCGGTCTGGCGCGCCGAGTGTGAGCTGAGGGCGGTCTGAAGCGCCTTGATCTCAAGTGGTCGCTGCAACACCTGAGCTTATGGAGGGTTGTTGCTCGATGGGGTTTCGGATGCATGGCTGCAAACAAGTGCCAGAGTCTGTCCGCGAGGTGTTCTTCGCAACGTTGAGGTCGGGGGTGTCGCCGACGGCGGCGGCGACAGTGGCCGGGGTGGCTGGTGCCACGGGTCGCAAATGGGCCAGAGACGCCGGTTATCAGACCACTAAGAAGCATTACGGCACACGGTATTCGCAAGAGGCTCGGGACGCGTTTTGGACCGCGTTGCGGTCGGGGTCCTCGCCGACGCAGGCCGCGGTGTTCGCCGGCGTGTCGGAGCACACGGCCCTGCGGTGGGTCCAACAGGCTGGTTACGTGCCCAGAACACCTCTTGCTGTGGTTAGCGATCTCGACACCGCGTCATCACCGGCAGGGCCGATGTCGTTTCTTGAACGCTGTCGGTTAGAAGAACTGCTGGAGACGGGGCATTCACCGGCTCGGGCCGCAGCATTGCTGGGGCGACATCGGTCCACGATCAGTCGTGAGACCCGTCGCGGGCAGACCGCCTCGGGATACCGGGCGCGCGTCGGGCAGGGCAGCGTTGAGGCCCACGCCAAACGTCCCAAGCCACGCAAACTCGACACCAACCCCGTCCTGCTCGACCAGGTTGTGCAACGCTTGAAGCATCGGCACAGCCCCGAGCAGATCGCGGGCCGGCTGCGCGAAGAGTTCCCCGACGACCCGGAGATGTGGGTGTCGCACGAAACGATTTATCAGTCCATGTATGTCCAGCCTCGCGGGGAGCTTGCCCGGCTGGTCAAGACCGCGCTACGCACCGGCCGCACTCAACGAAAACCACAGGGCCGCACCCCTACTGGCACCGGAAAGCTCAAGGGCATGGTCAACATCAGCCAGCGACCTGCTGAAGCTGACGACCGCGCGATCCCGGGTCATTGGGAAGGCGATCTGATCCTGGGCAGTACCGCCTCGGGCTCAGCGATCGGCACCATGGTCGAACGCACCACCGGGTTCGTGGTGCTGCTGCATCTGCCCGCCGATCGCACCGCAGCCACCCTGGCCGAGGCCATGTCGGCCAAGATCCCCGAAATCCCCGAAATCCTGCGCCGCTCACTGACCTGGGACCAAGGCAGCGAGATGGCATTGCACACCAAGATCACCGAAGCCACCGGCCTGCCGATCTACTTCTGCGACCCGCACAGCCCCTGGCAGCGCGGCACCAACGAAAACACCAACGGACTCTTGCGGCAGTACTTTCCCAAAGGCACCGACCTGTCCTTTTACGGCCCCGGCTGGCTAGACGAGGTCGCCGCCGAACTCAACGCCCGACCCCGCAAACGCCACAACTGGCGCACCCCCGCCGAGGAACTTAACCGGCTACTCTCAGACCCGTCCACATTTGTTGCAACGACCGCTTGAATCCAAGCGCCGGTTTCCGCCCTGGCCGCACGCTCGCGGGCGTGGGCCGGTTTAAATCACTCCAGTCACTTCTGCCCCATAGGCCACATCAGAAACTTTCGCAACTCGAACCGGCGAGTCGTGGGTAGTTTGCCAGCTCGCAGGTGTCTAATGACTTCGGTGAGGGGGCTGCGGTAAGGTGGCTCCACGGTTCAGCAATCTGGTAAACCTCGGGAGTTATCACCGTGTATATCAACCCGATAGCTCGGACCCGAATGGGTCGAATTGCCTGGTCATTGCTTCGTCATCCTGTCAAAAGCCGTGAGTTCCCCGCGAAGGCGGAGCGGCTGATCACCGCTGACGAACTGCTCAGATACGGCGTCTAGCGAACGCTGACCGCGATCAGTCACACGGGTGACGGCGGGTTTGCCCAACTGTTATCGATCTGTGACCCGGTTACGACGGTTTGCTCAGCAGGCCTGACTGGCTGATCGCCGCGGCCAGCGGTTCCAGCACCGCCACGTGGTGCGGCGCGGGCAGGTAGATGATCGCCAGGTCCAGACCTTCAGCGCCCAACGCGGCCGCCTCGTCGACGGCCCGGCCGACATCCAGGTCGGCGCTCAACCGCACGTGCGCGGAGGTCATGATCTCCGCCGGATCCCGCCCCACATCTGCGCAGTGGCGGGCCAGGACCTCGCGCTTGTGGGCGAACTCCGCTGGTGTGCCGCCGACGAAGTTCCAGTGATCGGCGTATCGCGCCGTGATCCGCAGCGTGCGTTTCTCTCCGCTGCCGCCGATGCAGATCGGCGGGTGCGGCCGTTGTGGCCCCTTCGGCTCGTTCCGGGCGTCGGTGAGCTGATAGAACCTGCCGTGGAATGTGGTCGTCTCCTCCGCGAGCAGCCCCTTGAGCACCTGACAGGCCTCCTCGAAGCGATCGAAGCGGTCTCTGACCGTGCCGAGTTCGATCCCGTAGGCCTGTGACTCCTCCTCGTTCCAGCCGGCGCCGATGCCCAGTTCCAGGCGGCCGTCGGAGACGATGTCGAGGGCCGACGCCATGTTGGCCAGCACCGCGGGATGCCGGTAGTGGATGCCGGTCACCAACACCCCGATCCGCAGCCGCGCGGTGGCCTGGGCCAGCGCGGTCAGCGTGACCCAACCCTCCAGGCACGGGCCTGCCGGGTCGGAGAAAATCGGATAGAAGTGGTCGAAGGTCCAGCCCGAATCGAACACGTCGATGTCGTCGGCGAACTGCCACACTGCAAGCATGTCTTTCCAGGTGGTGTTCTGCGGCGAGGTCTTGAACGCGAATCTCACTTCATCGACTGTAGGCCGATGAGTTCGGCGGGCGGCGGCGGTCAGTACCGACATGATCGATCTGACGCAGGCCTGTTCCCGCACCGCCGCCGTACTCGGGCAGGTGGGTGAGCACCAATTGCGCGCTGCGACGCCGTGTTCCGACATGGATCTCGCCGCACTGATAGCTCACGTGGGTGGTCTGGCGCCGGCGTTCACCGCGGCCGCCCGCAAGGAGTTCGGACCGCTCACCGACACACCGCCGCACCTGGTGGAACAGCCCGACGAGGGGTGGCGGCAGCTCTACCCGGCGCGGCTGGCCGAGCTGGCGCAGGCGTGGCGGGATCCGGCCGCGTGGGAGGGGATGTCGCGTGCCGGTGGCGTCGATTTTCCCGCCGAGCTCGGCGGGCTGATCGCGCTGAGCGAAGTCGTGGTGCACGGGTGGGACGTCGCCGCCGCGGCCGGGCTGCCCTACACCGTCGACGACGGGGTACTCCAGGTGCTGTTGCCCCATGTGTCGGCTTTCGCCGCCGATCCCGTCGAGGGCTTGTTCGACGCCCCGGTCCCGGTGCCCGACGACGCGCCGCTGCTCGACCGGGTGTTGGCGCTGACCGGCCGGGACCCGGCGTGGTCTGCCGGTTGACTCAGTGCGGCTGACCCCGGGCGTGCGTCCGGGCGTGCGTGATCGCCTCATCAAGGGTGTCCACCAGGTGGTTCTCGTGGCGCAGGGTTTCGAAGACGCCGACGTTGGCCAGTAGCGCGGCGTGTTCGGGCCGCACCCCTTTGATGATCACGGTGATGCCCCGCGACTCCAGTTCGGTGCAGATCTGCGCCAGGGTGTTGGCGCCGGTGGCGTCGAGCATCCCGAGCTGGGACATCCGGATGATCACGACAGAGGTCCGCGGATGGTCGGCGTCGATGATCGCGTTCGAGATCCGTTCGGCCACACCGAAGAACATCGCGCCGTCGAGCCGCAGCAGGGCGATCTCCTCGTCGCCGGGACGGTAGGGCGCCGGCAGCTCCTCGCGGACCACGCTGCTACGGCGGGCCACGCTGCGCAGCGCGAAGAACGCCGCCACCAGCACGCCGATCTCGACTGCCTCGATCAGGTCGAAGCACACCGTCACCGCGGCCGTCAGCAGAAACGTCACGGCATCGGACCGGGTCGAGGTCAGGATCCGGCGGATCGTCGTCGCCGAGATCATCCGGAATGAGGTCACCATCAGCACCCCGGCCAGCGCCGCCAGCGGGATGGCCGCCACCGGGCCGGTGGCCAGGTAGACGACGCCGAGCAGCAGCAGCGAGTGCACGATCGCCGAGACGCGGGTGCGGGCGCCGGAGCGCACATTGACGGCCGTGCGGGCGATCGCGCCGGTGGCCGGCATGCCGCCGAAGACGCCGGAGGCCATCGACGCCAGACCCTGGCCGACGAGCTCGCGGTCCGGGTCGTAGGGGCCGGTGGGCGACATCGTGGCCGCGACCCGCGCCGAGAGCAGCGATTCGATGGCGGCCAGCGCCGCGATCGCCAGCGCCGCGCCGATCAGATCCCGCAGTGCGCCCAGGTCGACGCCGGGCAGCGCCGGGGCCGGCAGGTGGGACGGCAGCTCGCCGATGGTGGCGACCGAGAGCCCGAGCACCGTCACGGCGAGCGTGGCGGCGACGACGGCGGCCAGCGATCCCGGAATGGCGCGGTGCAGTCGCGGCAGCCCGAGCATCAGGGCGGCGACCAACGCGATCACGCCGAGCGTCTTCGCGGCCTGGGACCAGTCGGCGTGGGTGACGACATGCCACGCGGCAGGCAGGGTGCGCTGCCCGGGTGAGGCGGTGGCGGCGAACGCCGCCGGGATCTGCTGCAGGAAGATGATCGCGGCGATGCCCAGGGTGAACCCCTCGATGACGGGCCACGGGATGAAGGTGACCGCCCGGCCCAGTCCCGTGACGCCGGCGACGAGCACGATGACGCCGGCGAGCACGGTCACCAGGGCGATGCTGCCGAGACCGTGGCTCGCCACGATCGGCGCGAGGATGACGGCCATCGCGCCGGTGGGTCCGGAGACCTGGACCGACGAGCCGCCGAAGACCGCGGCCACCAGACCGGCGACCACGGCGGTGACCAGCCCGGCGGCCGCGCCGACGCCGGAACTGATGCCGAAGGCCAGGGCCAGCGGCAGGGCCACCACGCCGACGGTGACGCCGGCCATGATGTCCCGCCGCCAGGACCGGGGGAGGTCGGCGTAGTCGCGCCGGCTCGGGAGCAGCCGGCCCAGGGTGCGGGCGATCACGGACTGTTCTCCAGGGGCGGCAGCGCCTGGAGGGATTTCAGCTGTTCACGCTGACCGGCGAGGGTGTCGGCGAGGAAGGTGCGGGCGATGACGAGGAGTTCGGACAGCAGAGGGTGGGCGAGCTCGTAGAACACCGCGTTGCCGGTCCGCCGGGCCGTCACCACGTGGTGACGCTTCAGGACCGCGAGGTGCTGGGAGAGCAGCGTGGCCTCGATTCCGGTTTCGGCGAGGATGTCGCTGACCGGGGTGGGGCCGGCGCCGGCCGAGAGGATCTCGAGCACCCGGATGCGCGCGGGATGGGCGAGCGCCTTGAACAGATTGGCCTTGATCTCGTAGAGCGGCCGCTGCGCGTCGGCGGGGAAGCGATCGGGCATCGGCAGACCTTTATGATTTGACGGATTGAATGATTTCTCAATCAGAGTAGCCTCGCGAAGTCCCGAAAGCCGACGAATGTGCCGAGACTCACGGCGCGCCCAGCGCCTGGAGCTGCCCGGCACACTGGTGTCATGGACCCGGTCACCGCGCTGCGCCAGATCGCCTACTACAAGGACCGCGCCCGCGAGGATCCCCGACGGGTGATGGCCTACCGCAACGCCGCCGATGTCGTCGCCGCGCTGACCGACGAGCAGCGCGCGCGGCACGGCGCGGCCAACAGCTGGCAGTCCCTGCCCAAGATCGGCCCGAAGACGGCAACGGTGATCGCCCAGGCCTGGGCGGGCCGGGAACCCGACGTACTGGTCGAGCTTCGGGAGGGCGCGCAGGACCTCGGCGGCGGTGAACTGCGGGCCGCGTTGCGCGGTGATCTGCACGTCCATTCCAACTGGTCGGACGGTTCGGCGCCGATCGAGGAGATGATGACCGCCGCCCGCGACCTCGGTCACGAGTACTGCGCGCTGACCGATCACTCACCGCGGCTCAAGATCGCCAACGGACTGTCGGCCGATCGACTGCGCGAGCAACTCGACGTCATCGACGAGATCCGCGAGAAGGTCGCCCCGCTTCGGATCCTCACCGGCATCGAGGTCGACATCCTCGAAGACGGGTCGCTCGACCAGGAGCCCGATCTGCTCGAGCGGCTCGACGTGGTGGTGGCCAGTGTGCACTCGAAACTGGCCATGGACGCCTCGGCGATGACCCGGCGCATGCTCAAGGCGGTGGCCAATCCGCACACCGATGTGCTGGGGCATTGCACCGGCCGACTGGTCACCGGCGGGCGCGGGATGCGCCCGGAGTCGAAGTTCGACGCCGAGAAGGTGTTCACGGCGTGCCGCGACAGCGGCACCGCCGTCGAGATCAATTCCCGCCCGGAGCGCCGGGACCCGCCCACGCGCCTGCTCGAGCTCGCCATCGACATCGGGTGCGTGTTCGCCATCGACACCGACTCGCACGCGCCCGGGCAGCTCGACTTCCTCGGCTACGGCGCGCAGCGCGCCCTCGATGCGGGCCTGCCTGCCGAGCGGATCGTCAACACCTGGCCGGCCGACGAGCTGCTGGCCTGGGCTTCGTCGTGAATCAGTCCTGACTCAGTCCGGCAGCATCGGCATCTCCAGGCCGGGGTCGCGCCCCACCAGCACTCCGCGGGTCACCGCTGCGTTGCCGTAGCGGCCCCGGATGGCATCCACGGTCAGGTCGATGCCGGTGGTGTCGGGGCGATCGGTGAACGGGAGCTCGAGCTGCTCGGAGCCGTCGCGGTCGATGTTGCCGACCGCGAAACCCACCAACGTCAGGCCACGCTCGGCGATGAGCGGCCGGGCGGCGGCCACCAGTCGGCGCGCGGCCCCGAGAACGACGTCGGTGGACGCGGTGGCCCGCGGCATGGTGTGGGAACGGGTCGCGCGGCTGAAGTCGTCGAACCGCAACCGCAGCACGACCGTGCGTCCCGATCGGCCGGCGGCGCGCATGCGGCGGGTGATCCGGTCGATCAGGTTGACCACGACCGCGTCGAGTTCGACGGCCGACATCGCGCTGCCTCCACGGCCGAGCGCGCGCTGCGCACCCACGGAGCGCCTGCGGGCTCCGGCGACGACGCGGCGCCGGTCGATGTTGTGGGCCAGGGCGTAGAGCTGGCGGCCCATCGCGCCGCCGACCAGGGTGGCCAGCATGCCTTCGCTGAGTTCGGCGACGTCGGCCACGGTCTCGATACCGTGCGCGCCCAGCCGCTCGGCGGTCTTGGCGCCGACCCCCCACAGCGCGCGCACCGGCAGTGGGTGCAGGAACGCCAGCTCACGATCCGGGGGAACCAACAGCAGCCCGTCCGGCTTGGCCTGCTGGCTGGCGACCTTGGCGAGGAACTTGGTGCGCGCGATGCCGACGGTGATCGGCAGTCCGACGCGGTCGCGGACCTGCTCGCGCAGCCGCGCACCGATCTGCACCGGTGTGCCGGCCACCCGGCGCAGCCCGGACACGTCGAGGAACGCCTCGTCGACCGACAACGCCTCCACCAGCGGGGTGGTGTCGGCGAACACGTCGAACACGGCGCGGCTGGCCTGGGTGTAGGCCGACATGCGGGGCGGCACCACGATGGCGTGCGGGCACAGCGCACGAGCGGTCCGGCCGCCCATCGCGGTGCGAACTCCGAAGGCCTTGGCCTCGTAGCTGGCGGCCAGCACGACGCCGCCGCCGACGATCACCGGCCGCCCGCGCAGCGACGGGTCATCGCGTTGCTCGACCGACGCGTAGAACGAGTCGAGGTCGGCGTGCAGGATGCTCGCCGGATCACCACCGGACACGAACACATGTTCGCATCCGCGGGGGACATCTCAGCGGCAGTCGCCGTAAATGCTGGTCGTCCAGATGTGCACCAGGTTGTCGAGCACTCGGTGATCGGGAATGGCCGGTTCGTGGCCGGCGAACGCCGCCGTCATCACCGACTCGTTCATCAGGTTCAGGGCCGTCGACAACTCGATCGCCGGCACCGTCACCGGAGCGTGTCCGTCGGCGCGCTCGGCTTCGATCACCGCGGCGATGTGATCGATCCAGCGCTGCATCGAGCGCGACCACACCTCGCGGGCCGCCGAATTCGTGTTCTTCACGCTGACGGTGGCCGCGCACACCGCTCGATGGGCCCCGAAGGTGCGGACGAAGACGTCGATACCCCGCCGCCAGATCGCGCGCCGGTCGGCGGGCCGGTTGGCGATCAACTCCTCGAGGGCGGTGTCGGCCTCTGCGATCACCCGTTCGAGCAGCGTCAGCAGTACCGCGTCCTTGGACGGGAAGTAGAAGTAGAACGTGGGCCGTGAGATGCCGGCGCCTCTGGCCAGGTCATCGACCGAGATCTCGGCCAGGGAGCGGTCTTCGAGGAGGCGCTCGGCGGTTTCGAGGATCGCCAGTTCCCGATCGTCGCCGGAGGGGCGGGCGGCGCGCCGTCCGCGGGCGGGGCGGGCCTGGCTAGCGGCAGTCACGGTGACGACTTTACATGGTGTTGAAAGTTTCAACAGGGTGTTGACTAGTTCGACACTGCGTTGATAACTTGACGCCATGACCGAATTTGTCGACGTCGTCATCGTGGGAGCCGGCATCTCCGGCATCAGTGCCGCCTGGCATCTGCAGGGTGCCTGCCCGGACAAGAGCTACCTGATCCTGGAGCGCCGGGACCAGCTCGGCGGCACCTGGGATCTGTTCAAGTACCCGGGCATCCGCTCCGATTCCGACATGTACACCCTGGGCTTCCACTTCAAGCCGTGGGCCACCGACCAGTCGATCGCCGACGGACCGTCGATCTGGAACTACCTCAACGAGGCCGCGGTCGAGAACGGCATCGACAAGCACATGCGCTTCGGCCACAAGGTGGTGGCGGCCAATTGGTCGGATGAGCACCAGCGCTGGGAACTGACCGTCGAGCACGGCGGCGAGCAGGTCGAACTGCACGCCGGCTTCCTGTGGGCCTGCAGCGGCTACTACAACTACGACAAGGGCTACGCGCCGGAGTTCCCGAGCCTCGAGGACTTCGCCGGCACCGTCGTGCACCCGCAGCACTGGCCCGAGGATCTCGACTACCAGGGCAAGAAGGTCGTGGTGATCGGCAGCGGCGCGACCGCGATCACGCTGATCCCGGCCATGGTCGACACCGGTGCCGGACACGTCACCATGCTCCAGCGCACGCCCACCTACGTGGGCTCACTGCCGGACAAGGACCCGTTCGCGGCGCGGATGTACAAGCTGCTGCCGGAGAAGGCGGCCTATGCCGCCGCGCGCTGGAAGGCCATCCTGCAGGCCACCGCGCAATACCAGACCGCGCGGACCTTCCCGGACGTCTTCCGCAAGACACTGCGCACCATGGCCGAGCGCCGTCTCCCCGAGGGCTTCGACTACGACCGGCACTTCGCACCGGACTACAAGCCGTGGGATCAGCGGGTGTGCCTGGCGCCCAACGGCGACATCTTCAAGGCCATTCGCAAAGGCAAAGCCGACGTGGTGACCGACACCATCGAACGTTTCACCCCCGAAGGCATCCTGCTGACATCCGGTGAGGTGCTCGAAGCCGACATCGTCATCACGGCCACGGGGTTGAACGTGCAGTTCTTCGGTGGTGCCGAGGTGCGGCGCAACGGCGAGCCGGTCAACCTGGCCGACAGCGTCGCCTACAAGGGCATGATGCTCTCCGGCGTGCCGAACATGGCGTTCACCTTCGGCTACACCAACGCGTCATGGACGCTGAAGGCCGACCTGACCTCCGAGTTCGTCGCCCGACTGCTGCGTTACATGGACGGCCACGGCTACACCACGGTGGTGCCGCGCGAGCCGGGCGCCGACGTGGAGCGCCTCCCGTTCGTCGACTTGACCTCGGGCTATATCCAGCGCGCCATCGACCGGCTCCCCAAGTCGGGGTCGAAGGCACCGTGGCGACTGAAGCAGAACTACCTGCTCGACATCGCGCTGATCCGCCGCGGCAAAGTCGACGACAAGGCACTGCAGTTCACCAGACACCGTGCGCCGGTGGCGACGTCAGCCTGAGACGAGGCCGACTAGTCGTCTGCGGCGACGACCACAACCCCGTCGTCGTCGCTGTAGGCGATGTCGCCGGGGGTGAAAACCACCCCGCCGAACTCGACGGCGACGTCGCGCTGCCCCTGGCCGGTCTTGGTGCTCTTACGCGGATTGGTGCCCAGGGCCTTGATGCCGATGTCGAGCGTGCGCAGTGTGGACGCGTCGCGCACAGCGCCGTGGATGATCAGACCCGACCAGCCGTTGGACCGGCCCAACTCGGCGATCACATCACCGACGAGGGCGGTGTGCAGGGAGCCCGCGCCGTCGATGACCAGCACGCCGCCGTCGCCCGGCTCGGAGAGCACGGACTTCAGCAGCGCGTTGTCCTGAAAGCACTGCACAGTGGTGATCCGGCCGGCGAACTCTGCCCGCCCGCCGAACTGCCGCAACTGCAGGTCGCAGCTGCGGACGTCGGGGCCGATGTCGTCGACGAGGTCAGCGGTCGGACGCGGGTGCACAGTCACCGCGTCAGTATCTCAGTCGTCGGCCTGACCGCCGGCGCGGCGGGCGGCCAGCAGCACCACGATCAGCGCCAGCAGTCCGGTCACCACGGCGACGGTCACCGGTAGCCGTGACGAAGACGGCTCGGCCGGCGCGGCGACCGGCGCCGAGATCGCGTTGCTCGCCGTGGCCACCGTCGACTTGGCTTGTGCGGCAGCCTCTCTGGCGGCTGAGGTCACCGCGTCCTCGGTGGCCGGAGGGACGACCTTCTTCGCCGGCGGTGCCTTCTTGGCGACGGACTTCTTGGCCGGCGCTTTCTTCGCCGGAGTCTTCTTGGCCGGCGCTTTCTTGGCCGGTGTCTTCTTCGCAGGAGTCTTCCTGGCCGGGGTCTTCTTCACCGGCGGGGCCGGCGGATCGGGCTGCGGGGTCGCGGCGTCCGGCCGTTCCTCTGGCCCATCCGGCTGCTCTGCCATGTCGTTGCTCCTTTGAGTTTCTGCACCCGGCAGTGGCCCCCATCATGCCAGGCGACCTGCCGGGGGCGGCATCAGCTCAACCCGTCACGGCCAGCGTCGCGGCTGCCGCCAGCGCCACCGCCATCACCGCGAGCTCGAGGACGGCTCGGCGTCGCGACAGCGCCGCCGTGCTGCGGTGTCCCCGCGCCGCGGGCACCCACACGCTGCGATGGCGCCAGGCCAGGGTCAGCAACACCGCGGTGCACACCACCTTCAAGGTCAGCACGCGTCCATAGCCGGTGCTGAAAAGCGCTCCGGCTGAAGGCAATTGGATGGCTGCGGCCGTCACGCCGGCGGCCAACAGCGCGATCACACACCACAGGGACAGCTGCGAGAAGCGCGGCAGCACCCGCGACCACTGACCCCGGTGCTCGACGGTCAGCGAGAGCGCGGCCAGGGCACCGCACCACAGCGCCGCCGCCAGCGTGTGACCGGCCACCGCGACGCTGCCCACCGGATCACCGGCCAGGTGCCCGCTGACCGAATGCCCGACGAGACCGACGGCCGCGGCTCCGGCGACGACGGCACCGGCGGGCCCCGGCACCGGAGCCAGCACCGCGAGCGCGACGACGAGTGCCGCGGCGGCGATCGTGAGCAACGCGGCCCGCCCGGCCGACGTGGTCGCCAGGAAGTCGGCGGCGGTGTGCCAGCCGACAGTCAGAACCGGTGTGCCGGCCGCGGAAGCGGTGCTGGTCAGGACCCGCGCCAGTTCGGCGACCAGCCAGACCGCTGCAGCGACGACCAGCGGTGCGGCGGCGCGCCGGCGGAGTTCGGCGCGGTACCGGCCGGTGTCGAGTGCCGGCACCACCGCCAGTCCGAGCGTCGTCACCGCCGCGCCGAGGGCCACCGCCCGCACCACCGTCGCACCCAGCGGTGCGGCGGGGTACGCCAGCGCCCAGGCCGTCAGGCATGTCACCACGGCGACCAGCGCGGCGCCGGCCACCGCGCGGGGTCGGGTCACCGCTGGCGCCGGACCGCCCATGCAGCGCCGAGGGTGATCACCACCGCGCCCGCCGCCAGGAAAGGCCACACCGGGAGCCCGTCACCGGAGGCGTCGTCGACCGGGGGAGCGTCCGGAGGCGGCGGTGCCGCCGTCGCCGAACCGGGTGCGTCAGCGTTGGCCCGGAATGACCACGACCCATTGACGACGTGGCCGTCGGCGGAGGTGGCGCGATAGTTGACCGTGTACTCGCCGGCCGGGGCGCCGGCCCGGATCCCGACGCTGATCACGGTGTCGTCGACCCGGGGTTCCCCGTCGCCCCACTGCGCGCCGTCTGGGCCGACCACGGTCATCGCCGCGAACTGCGGCTGCATGGTCTCGCTGAACGTCGCGCTGACGCGTGCCGGCGGCCGTGCCACCTCGGCGTCCGCGGCCGGGTCGGTGCCGACCAGCGCGGCGTGCGCCCACGCGGGTCCGGCGGTGGCGCCGGCGGTGACCAGCAGCACGGCCGCCGCCAGCGCGGCGAGCAGGAAGCGTGGTGCTGCCACCGTGCTCATGACACTCCGAGCCGCGCCATCAGGTCGGCGTCGATTCCGTCGAGCTGTTCGGCGATCGCGGCGTGGGCGGCGCGGCGGCGGGCCGATGGCATGTTCTCGGCGGCGGTGACGGCAGCGGCGAGCTCGCCAAGCCGTTCGGTGACCGCGGCGACGAATTGACGGGTCTCGCTGTCTTTGGGCTTCTTCTCGGTCAGCACCTGCAGCGACTGCTCGGCACCGGCGATCCGCGCCGACAATCCGGCACCGTGCCCGGAGAACTGCCCGAGCTGACTGAGCGGGATGCCCAGCTTGTCGGCACGACGCTCGTCGACCAGCCCGCGCGCGGCGATCGAGGCCCGGTACACCAGCGGTACCGCCACCGGGGCCAGGAGTCGGGTCACCGTCAGCGTGCGGCGGATGCGGCTGGGGGAGAGCAACTTCCCCTCTTGAGCGGCCTTGAGCTGGGTCTGTGCCACCCGCAGTGCGGCGCGGTCACTGTCGCGCTGGGCTTTCAACTGCGCTGCCAGCGCCCGCGACTGGGCCTTCTGTTCGGCCTTGAACCGACGTGCGTCGTTCTTGGCCGACAGCCGGGCCTCGAGCTTGGCCTTGGCCTTGAGCGCGCGAGCTTCGGCCTTGCGGGTAGCGCGGGACTTGCGTCGCTTGAACAGACCCATCCCTACAGCCTCCCGGTTGGTTCGTCGGTGTCCCCGCCCATGATCCGGGGGACGCCGCCAACAGTATCGTTCGTCGCCCGGACCGGATGCGCTCGTCCCCGGCCCCGGGCCTGAATCGACCTTCCCTGCGCAAAACGGCCTGTGCGAGAATCGTCGGACAACCGCTGTGTAGGGCCCTATCCCGGAAGGGCGGTGAGGACGTGGCTTCGCGAGCGCGCTTCACTGCGGCGGCCCTGCTGGCAGCGGGCACCCTCTCCGGGCTGACCGGAGGCACCGCCGGCGCCGACCCGCAGCCGGGAACCGACCGCGCCACCGGCAGCGACACCGCGGATACGGTGTCCGAACGTCGAAGCGCCGCCCGGGCCGAGAAACCGACCGGCGACCAACCCCGTCGGCCGCGCTGCAAACGCCGGGACCCGGAATGCGGTGGGCTCGGCACCCCACCTGCGCCCGAGGCGCCGCCGTCGTCGGACAGCAATGACGGCGGCGGTCTGCCCGGCGTGCTGCCCGGTCGACCTGCCCCGCTGCCCGAGATGCCGCGGATCCCGCCGCCCCTCGGCGAGCCGCAGGTCCCGGACCTCATCGACACCGTCCCCGGGGTCGGTCTGCCGCTGAATTCCCCCGTCGGAGCCCCGATCAGCGTGCCGGTGCTGCCTGTCCCCGCGCTGGCCGCGCCCCGTCCCGCGGCGCCGGCGGGGCCGGGCCCGCGGCCCCAGGCGCCGCCGCCCCGGCAGAGCGCCGGCGACCCGCGACCCGCGCGCGCCCCGGAACCCGCCACGGCACCGGGCGCCACCCCGGCCGCGGGACCGGTGTCCGGGCCGCCGTCGTTTCGCGTGGGTTATCCCGACTATCTGCGCGGCGCCGGGTTGCCGCAGATCGCGGCGATCGCGCTGCCCGGCCTGGCCGGGATACTGGTGCTCACCGGGGCAGGCGGACTGCTCGGATACCGCCAGGCCAAAGCGGGACGCGTGATCGCCGTCCGCGGCGCCACGCGTTTCATGAACTGACCAAACCGCGCACCGGCGAGCGGTGAGCGGCGCATAGTGGACCCGAGGAAGGGGGTTTGATGCCTGCGAGCCGACGCGTCACCCGCGCGGTCAGCGAGGTACTGGATCTGGCCCCGCGGCACGGCGAGATCACGTTGCCACGGCTGGTGCAGGCGGTCAGCGAGGACCGTGGCCGACCGATCGAACTCACCACCGCAGAACTCCCGGCCGGGGTCTGCGGGCAATGGCGGCAGTACAACGACCACGACGTGTTCCTGATCCAGGAGGGACTGCCCGCCTGGGACCGCACGCTGGCCCACGAGCTGGGTCATCTGGTGCTCGGGCACGAGGGCATCCCGGTGGCGCAGGCCGCGCGGGAGAGCACCGAACTCGCCACCTCCGACCTGATCGGTTACATGCTCAATCAGCGCACGGGGTGCATGGGTCCCAACGGTGAGGACCTCGAGCAGGAAGCCGAGGACTTCGCGGCGCTGCTGATCTTCCGGCTGGGACGGTTGCCGTCGGATCGGGCGTCGATCGTGCAAGTGCGCCTCGGAGAGGCATTTGGTTGATCGTCTGGGTCATCGCCGGACTCCTCGGGCTGGCCACCGGCCTGCGCATCGGGTGGGCACTGGTGAACAAGCAGTCCGTGGTCAGTACCGCGATGATTCTGGCGCTGGGCAGCCTCGGCGCGGTGGCGGCCCTGAACTGGCAGCCCTTGACGCTGCTCGTCGACACCGCCCTGGGGTGGCCCAACATCTCGATGGGCCTGAGCCAGGTGGCGCTGATCGGGTGTGCGGCGGGCAGCTGCGTCATGATCACCACCGTGGCGTCGGTGCGCAGCCCGGCAGCCGCGCGCAAGATCGCGATCGTGCAGTACAGCGTCGCCGCCGTCATCGCGACGGCCAGCCTGGCCGCGTTCCTGTCGGCCGGTCGGCAGGCCGAGATGTCGCCGCAGGAGTACCTGCGGCACAACGTCGGGGCCGACGCGATCTCGGTGTCGTGGCTGCTGCCGCTGCTCTATGTCCTGTTGGCGCTGAGCCTGGTGGTGTGGGCCGGGCTGCGGCACTCGAACCGGTCACGCCGCGGCCGGGCGCTGTTCGTCTTCACCATCGGCATCGTGCTGATCGCGCTGGCGCTGGCGTTCTTCCTGCTGCGTGCCGTGGGTACCGGTGCCACGATGCTCGGTATCGCGATGCTCATCGTCGCTGCGGGATCACTGCTGCCGAGCCTGGAGGACTGGTTCGGGGCCCGACGGGAGCTGCGCGCGATCGCGCCGCTGCTCGACGAACTGGGCCGTCGGCATCCCGACGTCGGCATCGGGGTGCGCCCGCGCGGACCCCTGGTCTTCCGGGTGGCCGAACGGATGTCGTTGATCTCCGACGCGCTCTACCTGGAGGCCACCGCCGCGGCGGGAGCCCGCCGGCTGGACCACGACGTCGCCGATACCGATGAGGACGCCCCGTCGGCCGCCGCTGCCCCCGAAGACGCCGGGGAGTCGGCCGGGCGCCCCGAGCCCGACGTATCCGACGAGCCCGACGTGTCGGCCCGCGACCAGGCCGCAACGGTCGCCGGGTGGATACATCAGGGCCGCTCCGGCGACGACGCCGCACGGCACCGCGGTTTCCCCGGTCTGGCGTGGTTGCGTCAGCCGTCCGACTACTCCGACCGCGAGTGGATTCTCGAGATCGCCCGCCAGTACCGGGCGATCGACCGCGGAAAAGGTCAGCCGGCCCCGCCGGTGCGGAAGCGTTCGCCGTTACCGCAGCGCGGTTGACCCGAGCTAATCGAGGTTCTCGCGCCGACGCAGCTCGTCGACCTTCTGGACGATGTCCTGCTTGGCTTCGGCGGACAACCCGACGGTGCGCGCGGCAATCCGCCGGACCCCTTCGTCGCGCATGCCCGCCAGCAGGGTCAGCTCCTTGTCGAGCTTCTCGTAGTACTCGTCGTCAGTGAAGTACGCCGGTTTGATGCGGAAGAAGTTGGCAAGCGCAGCCATTGTCGCCATCGACGGGTTGGTGCGGTTGCCGGATCGCAGCTGCGACAGGTACGGCGCGGACATCGTCACGCCCTCGGCCTTCAGTGCAGCGATCACTTCGGCGGAGGTGTGCGGACCACGTCCGGGCGGGTAGACGGTGTCGAACAGGCGGTTCAAGCGAGCGGCAAACGTATTGCTCATCGGGGCGACCTCCAGGTGAAGCTGAGCGGGTGCTAGGGGCGGCGTATTTGCTGATTATGGTAGCGACAGTTAGGTCGACAACCAAGTGCAAACGGTGGAATTGTTCCTCCGGTCTGTACGTGGCGACGCCGCTGTGTTGTCGACGACGTCGATATGCGCATCTCACAGTTTCGATACGAGGTGCAGCTAGGCAAATAATAACGGCTGGGCAGACGGGACTGTTGCGCCAGTTGAGCGGCCCGGACCGAGCTGGGGCCGGCGGTTCACCCGGCAATGCCAGGTAACGACGGAAGCGGCTGCCTTAAAATTTGCTGAGAGAAGGTCGCGCCCCTCCCCGCACGCCCCCCTCGGACAGGCTCCACGCCATGTCGCGCGGCAAACTCCCAGCCTGGGCAGGTAATCGGGGGTGGAGGAGACTGTCAGTAGCCAGTGGCGGACCGACAGGTGTCAGTTCGGTCACGCACCGGTGACAGATTGCGTCGGTGGCGGCGCCAGACGACAACCGCGATCACGAGCGCCGTCAGCGCCGTCGCGCCGGTGACGCCCAACGCCACCCAGCGCATGCCCAGTGCGCCGTCGAAGAGCAGGAACAAACCGAACAGCAGAAACAGCACGCTGGCCAGCGCGTGCAGAAAGCGCTCGGGCAGGCGCTTGTGCAGCAGCGCCCCGACGGCGATGGCCACCCCGTCGGCGATCACCATGCCGATCGTGGCGCCGATCCAGACTCCCAGCCAGTTGCGGTCACTGGCCAGGGCGACAGTGGCCAGCATCGTCTTGTCGCCGAGCTCGGCGAGCACGAACGACGAGACGATCGCGACGACGACGAAGCGGGGCTCGGCGATGCGGGGCTCCTCGTCGGAGTCGCCGTCATCGCGCCCTTCTCGCCACGTCCACACCGCGAAGAGCAGAAACGCGATGGCGGCCGCGAACGCGATGGGACGCTGCGGCAGCGTCAGGCCCAGGAAATGCCCGATGGCCACCGACAGTCCGTGTACCAGCATGGCCGCGATGCCCACTCCCGAGAGCACCACCCACCAGCGATGCCGCAACGAGTACGTCATCGCGATCAACTGGGATTTGTCGCCGAGCTCGGCGAAGAACACCACCACCAGGCTGACGAGAACTGCAGGAAGCACGGCAGGACCTTTCGACACGCCGCCGACAGGACCGCGGTCCTGTCAGACTTCGGTCGAAGGTCTCGCCCACCACGGTCTGTGGTTCGCCGGCCGGGCTTGCGCCAGTATGTCGACACGGCGATTGGCGGCTACTCCCCTTCGCTTACTTAACCGAGCCTAACCAGTGTCGGCCGAGAATGCCAGTGGGCGAGCCGATTTCGGGTACCCGAACAACTGGTTCGGAGAGGCGAATCGAACACTTCGAATACCCTTATGCGGCAAGCAGCATCGCCAGGATCGCGGTGTCGGGGTGGCTGATCGGATCGACGCCGACACGGCTGACCATCGAGGTCACCGTGCCGTCGGCCTCGGCTTCCACCCACGCCGCACGGTGTTCCAGGCCCAGGTGGGGGAGTCCGGGAAGCAACACACATCCCGACGCCGCGCCGTTGCATTCGGGCAGCGACGGCGTGGTCTCCGACGGCGGATGCAACATCAGCAGTGCCGGGGGCTGGCACTCGGCGAAATGCCCGGGTGGCACGGCGGATTCGCCGACCACCGGACCCTCGGCGAGCACCAAGCCGACGGTTCCCGGTTCGGGGTCGTCGGGCAGCTCCTCCCGTGCACCGAAAATCGTTGTGGTGGAGAGCAACCCGGGCAGGGAGGCGACTCGCACCGCGACCATGAGCAACTGCGCCCATTCCTTGGTGGAATCCGGCCACCGCCCCGACACCACGAAACCCTTCAGGGATCCACGCGAATGAAACGGGGCGATACCGATCGCCCGGCTGGACTCGAAATCCACTTTCGCCTCCCGGCATTCTGTCCGCAATGCCCGACACGACTATGGGTCGATTTGCTCAGAATGCGGTAGGTGCCCGCTGGCACGCAAGTGGACATGACTGCTAACGCAACAAAACCCGGCTCGGTCTAGAGACCGAGCCGGGTTCGTCGAACGGCGGGGGAGAGGGCTCAGGATGGCGGGTAGACGCCCATCTGCTTGCCCTTATCGGTCTGCCAGAAGATGTCGGCGATCTGATCGATGGTCTTGAGAAGGTTCTCGGCGACCGCGGCGTCGAGCGACTTCTTGACGTCACCGGCGCCCTTGACACCCTCCCAGAACAACTGGTGCAGGTTCGGGAACTGCTCGAAGTGGTCCTTGGTGAAGAAGTCGGCCCACAGCACCATCAGATGGTGCTTGACCTCTTCGGCCTGGCGCTCCTTGATGATGATCGCGCGGGTCTTGAAGTGCTCGTCGTCGGAGTCGTGGTACTTCTGGATCGTCTTCAGGCAGGACAGCGCTTCGATCTTGGCCTGCGCGGGATCGTAGACACCGCAGAACAAATCGCAGTGGGCATGGGCGGGGGTCGCGTTGTTGAACAGTCGATGCAGCATGACCCCAACTTACCCTTAGCGTATGCGTCGGCACCATGGGCTCCGGTCCTTGCGATGGCCCCTGTGGTCGCCACGCCGCTTCGTGGTCGTGGAGCACTCGATGGTGCCCTTGCTGCAACCCGGCGACGGGTTGCTGGCAGTGCGTGCACGCGACGTCGAACCCGGTCAGGTGCGGGTGTTCGCAGACCCCCGGGACGGCGCGAGGTATCTGGTCAAGCGGGTCGGCGCGGTGCGGCGTGCCGGGGATTCAGCGACGTTCGAGGCCCGGTCGGACAACCCGGGGGCGCCGGGCGTCACCGACTCGCGGCATTTCGGCTGGGTGCCGGCCGCCGACTCGTATCGCGTGGTCTTGGCGGTGCGCGGCTGGCGGGTCCGCGTCGTGCGAACCCGACCGGTCAGAACAGGATGATCAGGGCCAGAATCCCCAGCAGCACCAGGGCGATCAGGCCGGCCCGCAGCAGTGCCATCAGCTGGCTGCGGGTGTAGGCGCGCGAGGACGATTGCCACTCCGAGGGCGGGAAAGCCGACCCCGAACCCATCGATGACGACATCAAAAGCTCCTCACCTGCACGCTTACTTACCTCCCCCAGTTTGCCCGAGATTCAGTGAGATCAATCACACATTGACTCGAGTGGCGCCGATCATAACCCCATCGGTGAGCCGCGGTGAAATCGGTGGCGCGACGTTGCGGACCGCCGACTTGTTGGTTAGGTGAGCAAGCGATTTCGCTCGGTTCCGGCTCCCGGTTGTGAAAGACAGCCCGCGTCAATTTGTCCTTATCCACAACGAAGCAATCCCCAGGCACCGCTGACCGGCACCGCCGTCGGCCCACCGGCTCGTCATCCTGTGGATGAACCTGTGGAAACTGTGGATAGGTTCGGGCCGGGCACACAATTGCTGCCGGGGAGTGTGGCCTGGGCCACGTCGGGCGTGTCAGCATGACGTCATGGACGGGCCCGACGAAACAGGTGTGGTGCAGGCGCAGATCGGCGAGGTGCCGACCGATTTCGGTGCCTCGGTGACGCTGCTGGACGTGCGTGAGGTCGACGAGTGGCAGCGTGGTCACGCCCCCGGGGCCCGTCACATGCCGATGGGTGAGGTCCCGGCACGACTCGACGAGATCGACCGCGACGCGCAACTGTTCGTGATCTGCCACGTGGGGGGCCGCTCCCACCGGGTTGCGCAGTACCTGGCCCAGCGCGGTTTCGAGCCGATCAACGTGGCAGGCGGCATGTTGGCGTGGGCCGGCGCCGGACGCGCGGTGGTCACCGACGACGGCGTCGCGGGCACGGTGTGACCGGACCCCGCGCGAGCCGCTGACCGGTCACCGACAAGTGCCCTCGCTCTATCCTGGTCCGATGATCCAAGTGTGTTCCCAGTGCGGGACGCGGTGGAACGTGCGGGACCGGCAGCGGGTGTGGTGCCCGCGCTGCCGCGGCACCCTGCTGGCGCCGACGGGCAGCGCCCCGACCGCGGGCTGGGGACGGCCCCCTCAACCCACCGGCGCCCCCCGAGCCGGCGGTCGCCCATCGCTTCCTCCCGGTCTGCGGTGGGTCGCGGTGCGCCCGGGCGCCCCGCCGCCGCCGCGCCGCCGGCGTCGGGACCTCGGCCCGACACCGCGCTACACGAGCATCCCGCGGTGGGGTCTGGTCGAGCAGTTCGAACAGCCCGCCGCGCAGGAACCGGTGCGGACCGGGCCGTCGCTCTCGGTGGTCCGGATGACCCTGGTGACCGCGATGGCGGTGCTGGGCGCGGCGGCGTTCGTTCACCTGGTGCGCTACATCTTGCTGATCATCAATCGCACCGTGCTGCTCAACCCGTGGGTGGCGGGCGCGGCCACCTGGGGCGGCGTCGTCGTCAGCGTGGTCGCGGGTTTCATGGTGGTCGCCGCCGCGGTGGTGTTGACGAATTGGCTCATTGCCCGGCGGGCCGCCGCGTTCGCGCATCTCGGTCAGCAGGAGCCCCGGTCGGTGTGGATGTTGCGCGCGGGCTGCCTGATCCCGGTGGTCAATCTGGCCTGGGCGCCGGTCTTCGTCATCGAGCTCGCCGCCGCCGAGTCCCGGCAGAAGTGGCTGCGGGGTCCGATCCTGGCGTGGTGGCTGGTGTGGGTGGCCGCCACCGCGCTGTCGATCTTCTCGATCGCGACCAGCTTCACCTCGGATGCGCAGGGGATCGCCGACAACACGGTGACCGCCATCGTGGCCTATCTGTTCGGGCTCGCGGCCGTGCTGTTGGCGCTGCAGGTGTTCTTCGGGTTCGAGCGTCAGCCGGTGGAACGACCGTCGAAGCGGTGGGTGCCGGTCGCGGTCGACCCGGGCCCGGACCGCGAATCAGCGCACACCCCGGCGGGTCCGGAAGAACCGGCCGACGACGGCGAGGCGCTTGAGGCTCGAGACCGGAACCCGGCAGCATAGGCCTATGAGTCCTGCCCAGGCCGGCGGAGGCCACCCGTTCGTGGTGGCCCACCGCGGTGCCTCGGGGGACCTTCCCGAACACACCCGCGCGGCCTACGAGCGCGCTCTGGAAGAAGGCGCCGACGGGGTCGAATGCGATGTGCGCCTGACCCGCGACGGCCACCTGGTCTGCGTGCACGACCGTCGGCTGGAGCGGACCTCGACGGGTACCGGGCTGGTCAGTGAGATGACCCTGGATCAGCTCCGGGAGCTGGACTATGGCGCGTGGCATCCGAGCTGGCGCGAAGACGGTAGCCACGGCGACACCGGTCTGCTGACGCTCGACGACCTGGTGTCATTGGTGCTCGACTGGAACCGCCCGGTCAAGATCTTCATCGAGACCAAGCATCCGGTCCGCTACGGCGCGCTGGTCGAGACCAAGGTGCTGGCGCTGTTGCACCGCTACGGCATCGCCGCACCGCCGTCGGCGGATTTGTCCCGCGCGGTGGTGATGTCGTTCTCGGCGGCCGCGGTGTGGCGGATCCGCCGCGCCGCGCCGCTGCTGCCGACGGTTCTGCTGGGGGAGACTTCGCGCTACGTCGGGGGCAGCGCGGCCACCACCGTCGGTGCCACCGCAGTGGGACCCTCGATCGCGACGCTGCGCGAGCACCCCGAGCTGGTCGACCGCGCCGCGGCGCAGGGCCGGGCGCTGTACTGCTGGACCGTCGACCACTACGAGGACGTGCAGTACTGCCGGGACCTCGGGGTCGGGTGGATCGCGACGAATCACCCGGGCCGGACGAAAGCCTGGCTGCAGGACGGCCTGACCGGCGCCGGCCGGGACTGACCCCGGCCTGGGTCCTACAGCGCTCCGCCGGCGGCCTTGGGTGCGGTCGGATCGGCCGACGGCATGGCGATCTCCCGGGCGACGAAGTCCTCGAGATGGAACAGGTCGGCGCCCGCACGTTCGGCGATCCGGACCAGAGTCGTCATCAACGCGACCTCTTCGACCTGCTCCTTGAGGAACCACTGCACGAATTGCTCGTCGAGGTAGTCGCCCTCGTCGCGGGCGGTTGCGGCGAGGCCGCTAGGGGGTCGCGGCGTCGAGCACGGCTTGCGGGATTGGTGAGTCCGAGGCCAGGGCCGCGAAGAGTTGGCCGGCGGCCGAGTCGTCCCACACCACGATGGCGCCGGAGCCGTTGGATGTGAACTCGCCGATCGGCACGGTGACCGTGACCACGTCGCCGCGTAGTGCCCAGGCCAGCCGGCCCAGGTCCCAGACATGCTCACCCTCTCCGACGGTCAGCGTGTCGACCACTGCGCGCATCATCGGATACCAGCGCAGCGGGTTGAGCCACACCGCCGGGCTGGCAGCGCGCTGCACCAGGGTCGAGACGAACTGGCGTTGATTGATCATCCGGTCGAGATCCGCGCGGGCCGTGGCTCGGCTGCGCACGAACCCCAAGGCGGCGGGACCGTCGACGCGCTGACAGCCGGCCGGCAGGTCGATGCCGGCCAGCGGGTCGTCGATGGGTTCGGCGGGACAGATCGTGACCCCGCCCACCGCGTCCACCAGGCGGGCGAACCCGCCGAAGCCGATCTCGGCGTAATGGTCGATGCGCAGGCCGGTCGCCTGCTCGACGGTCTGGGTCAGCAGCGGTGCGCCGCCGACGGTGTACGCGGCGTTGATTTTGTCGCTGCCGTAGCCGGGTATCTCGACGTAGGAATCGCGGGGGATCGACACCACGGTGGGTGCGGTCGATGAACCCAGGCCGGGCAGGTGGACGAGCAGGATGGTGTCGGTGCGGCTGTTGCCGAGGTCGCCGCCGGTGGTCAGGGCGGCCTGCTGCTCAGGGGTCAGATCACTGCGGCTGTCCGAGCCCACCAGCAGCCAGGTGGTCCCGACCGCCGAGGCCGGTCTGTCCGCCGCGTCGGGTAGGGCGGCGACCCGCTGCAACGACGAATCAAGCCAGACGCCGGTCGCGACGAAACCGGCGACCAGCAGTAGCAGGCAGACGAGCACGATCCGGGGCCAGCGCCGCCGGCGGCGTCGGGACGCTCGCGACGGCGGAGACGGGGGTGGCGCCGGACGGCGCGGCGGGGGCGGCGCAGGCGGCGGTTGCTGACGCGGAGGCGCGGGGCGACGCGGGGGGACGGGCCGTCGGGGCGGTGGGGGCGGCGGTTGCTGACGGGGCGGTTCGCGGCGCGGCGGCGCCGGAGGCGGGGACGTCGTCCGGCGAGGCGGGGTGGCTGGGTTCGGCGGCCACGCCGGCCGGTGGTTCGGGTCGCGCCGGATCGCCTGCGGTGGTTCGCGCCGGTCGGGCGCACCGTCTCCGGTCACAGAAAAAGGTTAGTCGGCTCAGCGCAGCCAACCCAGTTGCCCCGCCAGCAGGGAGTAGCCGACGAAAGCCACCGCGTCGATCAACGTGTGAGCGATGATCAGCGGCCACAGCCGGCCCGTCCGCTGCCATGCGTAACCGAACACCAGGCCCATCGCGACATTGCCGAGTCCGGCGCCGAACCCCTGGTACAGGTGGTAGACCCCGCGCAGCAGGCTGGACGCCACCAGCGCGATCCACGGATTGACGCGCAGCTCCCGCAACCGGGTCAACAGAAACCCGACGACGACCACTTCCTCGGCCCAGCCGTTACCGAACGACAGCAGCAAAAGCATCGGGATGCGCCACCACGTGTCGTTGAGCTCGGCGGCCTCGACCGCGGAGTTGACACCGAGAATTCGGGAGATCTGGTAGAGCGCCAGGCCGGGCACGCCGATGACCAGGGCCAGGCCCACCCCGCCGAGGACGTCCTTGCGCCACCGGATCCGGCCCAGGCCGATGCGACTGAGGCCGTGGCCGCTGCGCCACAACAGATACACGGCCAGCGCACCCCAGGCCAGCAGCTGGAACAGCGCGGCCAGATTCAATCCGAGATCGATGAGGTCGAACGGGGAGCGGCGGGGATTGATCGCGACCGTCTGCTCCGACAGGCCCAGCAGCACGCCCTCGATCAGCCGCAGCGACGCGGTGTATGCGCTGAGCGCGAACGTGACCGCCAGCACGACGACGATCTCGATGCGCAGGGCACGCCGCGCCGTCGCGTCGAGGTCGTCGGGGCCGCCGCTCATCGGAGCCAGGCTAGACCCCGCGGGCGCGCAATCCGTTCAGGAACGGGCAGCCCATCAGCACGCGGATGGCCTGGCTCAGCCCCGAGACGTCGTCGACGGGTTTGGTGAACGGCAACCGGACATCGTGATCGCCGTCCTGGCCCTCCACACGCAGCTGCACGCCGTAGCGGTCCAGTCCCAGCGGCCGGACCCGGCCCCGCCGCAACGGCTGGGGCAGGCGGGCTGCGAGGCGGTCGACGATCTCCCGGTGTGCCGAATCCAGGTGCTGCAGCCAGCCGGACTCCATGGCGCAGAACGGGTCCGGTCGCGCGCCGAGCAACCGGGACAGGGGCACCGACTCGGCGCCGGTGGAATCGGCCACCACGACCGACTCGATCTCCAGGCGCATCAAAGCGTGGTCCGAGTTCACCTGTAGCAGAGCGGGGTTGGGGTCCGATGCGGCGATGAGGTCGAGCATGACGGACACCTCGCTGCCGGGCACCTCGCGCACCCTGCCCTGAATCCACACCAGGGAGCGCACCGGTTCGCGCAGTGGCAGGGGCGCGTAGTCGGTCATCTCAAGCACCGCCTGGATACCGGCGTGCCCAGCGGAGATGACCCGCTCGTGCAACGCGTCGCCCACGGGGACGGTGATCGCGAACGACCCATCCCGTAGCAGATGGTGCACCGGCGTCGGGGTCGGGTCGAGTCCTTCGACCGCGACGATCGCGCTGCACGGCCGTGCGCACAGGCTGCGGATTCGTTCTGCCGTGCTCGGTGCCTTGTTCGGTACCGGGGAAGCCATCTCGCCGCCTTTCATAAGTGGTAAGGTTTGCCTAACTTAACTAGCTCGCAAGGTGTCGCGCAACCCCTTCCTCGCAGGGGAATGGGATTACCGGGGCCTACCGATAGGCTGTTGCGGTGCCCGGCATCGCCTATCTCGGACCCGAGGGAACCTTCACCGAGGCCGCGCTGCGCGCGATCGAGGCCGACGGACTGATCCCGGTCAACGGGGCCGCGCCAGGTCGACCAGCGCCCGTCGCTCCGATCACCAAGGACAGCACCGACGCCGCGTTGGCCGCGGTGCGCAGTGGCGAGGCCGACTTCGCCTGCGTGCCGATCGAGAACTCGATCGAGGGTTCGGTGCTGCCGACCCTGGACAGCCTCGCCGAGGGCACACCGCTGCAGATCTACGCCGAGCTCACCCTCGACGTGTCCTTCACCATCGCGACGCGGCCGCAGTTGGACCGGACGCAGGTGCGCACGGTCGCCGCGTTTCCCGTCGCGGCCGCACAGGTCAAGCGGTGGCTCGCCGAGCATCTGCCGGAAAGTCAACTGGTCCCGGCGAATTCGAACGCCGCGGCTGCGCAGGATGTCGCGGCGGGCCGGGCCGATGCCGCGGTGACCACGGCACTGGCCGCGGCGCGCTATCGGCTCGACGAGCTGGCGGCCGGCGTCGTCGACGAAGCCAACGCGCGCACCCGCTTCGTGCTGATCGGACCGCCGGGCCCGCCGCCGGCCCGCACCGGCGCCGACCGCACCTCGGTGGTCCTGCGGCTGCACAACGTGCCGGGTGCGCTGGTATCGGCGATGACCGAGCTGTCGATCCGCGACATCGACCTGACGAGGATCGAGTCCCGTCCCACCCGCACCGAGATGGGCACCTACGTCTTCTTCCTGGACTTCGTCGGTCACATCGACGACGAGCCGGTGGCCGAAGCGCTGCGTGCACTGCATCGGCGCTGCGCCGATCTGCGGTATCTCGGGTCCTGGCCCACCGGTGCCCTGGCGGGTGCCGCGCCGCCGGCGTTCGACGAGGCGTCGGCATGGCTGCGGCGGCTGCGGGACGGTACCCCGTGAGCGGACGGTTGGTGCTGGTACGGCACGGTCAGTCGCGCGGCAACGTCGACCGCCGGCTCGACACCCTGCCCCCGGGAGCCGAGCTGACCGACCTGGGCCGTGAGCAGGCGCGCACTTTCGCGCGGGGGCTGGCGCGGCGGCCGGGCCTGATCGCCCACTCGATCGCGACGCGGGCGGTGCAGACCGCCACCGAGATCCATCAGATGATCAGTGTGACCGCCGGGACGGCCGCCCGCGAGGTGCACGGCATCCACGAGGTGCAGGTCGGTGCGCTGGAGAACCGCAACGACGACGAAGCCCACGACGAGTTCAACGCGATCTACCGGCGCTGGCACGCCGGCGAGCTCGATGTTGCGCTGCCCGGTGGCGAGTCCGGGCGCGACGTGCTCGACCGTTATGTGCCGGTGCTCGAGGAGCTCCGCGCGGAGTACCTCGCCCACGAGACGTGGCACGACGACATCGTCGTGGTCAGCCACGGTGCGGCGATCCGGTTGGTGTCGGCCGTGCTGGCCGGCCTGGACAGCCGATTCGCCGTGGACCACCATCTGGCCAACACCGAGGCGGTCGTGCTGACGCCGACCGGCGCGGGCCGGTGGAGTTGTGTGCAGTGGGGCGCGCTGGTGCCGCCGTTCGACCCGGAGCCGGTGGTGGTCACCGACCCGCCGTCGTCAGCTGACCCGATGGGCTGAGCCGAACCCGGTCAGCACCTCGTCGCAGACACATCCGACACTGCTGCAGTCCAGATGGACGTCGTGGGCGGCATGCGCGGCGAAGCAGTCCGGCTCCGTGCATTCGTCGCGCTGGTAGGCGTGGTGGATGAGGGCCCCGTGGCAGTGCTCCAGACCTGCCTGACAGGCGCGGCACGCTGTGGTCATGTTCCGTTCATAGCATCCGCGGCGGACACCTTGTGGTTGCCGCGCGCGCCGGCTGGTCAGCGACCGGATTCAGGCCCAGCCCAACTCGTGCAGGCGCTCGTCGTCGATGCCGAAATGGTGGGCCACCTCGTGGATCACGGTGATGGCGACCTCGTCGACGACCTGTTGCTCGGTGTCGCAGATGTCGAGCAGCGCATCCCGATAGATGGTGATCGTGTCGGGCAGCGAGCCGGCGTACCAGGAGTCCCGCTCGGTCAGCGCGACGCCTTCGTAGAGCCCGAGCAGGTCGGGTTCCTCGTCGTGGCGCTCAGCCACCAGGATCACCACGTTGTCGATCGCCGCGGCGAGCTCGGGCGGGATGAGATCGAGTGCGTCGCCCACCAACTCGTCGAACCGCCGCGAACTCATCCGCACGGCCATCGGCTACGGGGCGGGTGGGGGCGGCGCGAACGGATCGGCCGGCGGCGCCGGCGCGGGCGCGGGCGGCGGTGGGGGCGGCGGAAGCCCGAAAGGCGGTGGCGGCGGGGGTGGCGGTGCAGCCGGCGGCGGGGGCGGCGGCGCGGCGCCGGGCGGCGGCTCAGGGGCCGGTGGCGGGGGCGCCATCTGTGGCATGTGTTGGGTGTCCTGGCCGGTGTCGCTCTGGCTGGATGACGAACCGCTCTGGCTCGACGATCCGGACGAGCTGCCCGACTGCGAGGACGAGGACGAGGACGAGGATGACGACGACGACGATTCCGAGTCGTCCGGCATCGGGATCGGCGGCAGGTTGAGGCGTTCTGCCGGGATGTCGGGCGGGGGCACCGGCGGCTGACCGTTGATCAGCAGCGGGCCCTTGGCGCTGTTGAGCAGCGTCGACCACCCGCCGTTGCCGAGGGTGGCGCCAATGCTGCACGACACCTGCTTGCTACCCGCCGCCCAGCTGGGCAGCGAGATCGTGCTGTAGATCAGCGTCAGCGTGGTGTTGCGCAGCTGGATCGGCGCCAGGTACGCGTCGGTCAGCTTCGTGCAGGTGTCCTTGATGTAGGTGTCCTGCTCCGGTTCGGGCGGTAGCGCGTCCGGGAACCGCTCGGCGAGGTTGACGGCGCCGGTGACCTCCATCGCATGCGGGGCGGCGCAGTCGACCGGGATGTCGGTGGGCTGATTGGTGCCCGGGTCGATGCCCAGGCAGGTCCCCGGCGGCCACACCTTGGACTGGTCGATCTCGGCGACGCGGCCGGTGAACAGCATCTGCTGGTTGTTCGGTCCGGGGAGCTGCAGCCCGCACAGCATGCGGCGCTCGCCGGACTGCCGCCAGGCCTTCTCTCCCGCCCACAGCATGCTCACCGTGAAGCGGCTGTTGGGGTCGAAGCGCGGACCGAGATAGCGCTTCACCGCGGCGGTGCACTGCTCCTGGCTGATCTGCTGGATGCGCGCCGGTGACGGTGGCGGGGCTTCCGGTCCGTACTCGCTGCCCGGGAAGGTCCGCATGTCCACCGACGCGGCCACCTCGAACCGGTGCTCGGCCGCGCAGTCGACGATCTCGGCCGCGTCCGGCGTGCGATCGGGCCAGGTCAGGCAGTCACCGCTGGTGGCGTTGTCGAAGGTGGCATTGCCGCGCGGCCCGAGCGAGATCGAGTTCGCGGTCAGTCCGCTGGCCCGATCGGTCTGCGGCAGGGCGGTGATGACCCCGGCGATCAGCAGGCCGCCGAGCGCGGTGAGCAGCAGCGCGCGCCGGGTCGCTTCGGCTTGCAGGCTGCGCCACCATCCGCGCGAGGCGCCACGCGAAGAAGGTGCGGGCGCGTCGCGCACGGAATCAGGACTCGGTTCGGACATCCGCTCCATTGTGACAGGCGTGTCGGGTGCTGTGACAAGTGTTGCAGTTGTAATGTCATGCGGCTGCAGCAGCCGTGGCGGCGACAGCTGCTTCGGAGCGCCCGGTCACCCCGTAGGGTGTGGCCGTGATCGACCTCAAGGTGCTGCGAGAAAACCCCGATGCCGTACGCGCCTCGCAACGGGCCCGTGGTGAGGACCCGGGCCTTGTCGACGCGCTGGCCGAGGCCGACTCAGCCCGCCGGGCTGCGATATCGGCCGCCGACAACCTGCGGGCAGAACAGAAATCGGCGAGCAAGCTCGTCGGCAAAGCCTCCCCCGACGAGCGACCGGCGCTGCTGGCTGCGGCCAAAGAACTCGCCGAGAAGGTCAAGGCCGCCGAAGCCGCTCAGCTGGATGCCGAGCAGGCCTACACCGCCGCGCACCTGGCCATCTCGAACGTCATCATCGACGGGGTCCCCGCCGGCGGGGAGGACGACTTCGTCGTGCTCGACACCGTCGGCGAACCGCCCGCGCTGGAGAATCCAAAAGATCATGTCGAGCTCGGCGAATCGCTGGGCCTGTTCGACATGGAACGCGGCGCCAAGGTGTCGGGCTCGCGGTTCTACTTCCTGACCGGCCCCGGCGCGCTGCTGCAGCTCGGCCTGTTCCAGCTCGCCGTGCGCACGGCCGTCGAGAACGGCTTCACGCTGATGATCCCGCCGGTGCTCGTGCGCCCGGAGATCATGGCCGGCACCGGTTTCCTCGGCGCACACGCCGACGAGGTCTACCGGGTCGAGGCCGACGACCTCTATCTGGTCGGCACCTCGGAAGTCCCGCTGGCCGGCTACCACGCCAACGAGATCCTGGACCTGTCCGCCGGGCCGCTGCGCTACGCCGGTTGGTCGACGTGTTTCCGCCGGGAAGCCGGCAGCTACGGCAAGGACACCCGGGGCATCATCCGGGTGCACCAGTTCGACAAGGTCGAGGGCTTCGTCTACTGCCGGCCCGAGCAGGCCGAGGCCGAACACCAGCGGCTGCTGGACTGGCAGCGCCAGATGCTGGCGGCCATCGAGGTGCCCTACCGGGTGATCGACATCGCCGCCGGCGACCTCGGTTCCTCGGCGGCGCGCAAGTACGACTGCGAGGCATGGGTGCCGACGCAGCACACCTACCGCGAGCTGACCTCGACGTCGAACTGCACCACGTTCCAGGCGCGGCGTCTGTCGGTGCGCTACCGCGACGACAGCGGCAAACCGCAGACCGCGGCGACGCTGAACGGCACGCTGGCCACCACGCGATGGCTGGTGGCCATCCTGGAGAACCACCAGCAGCCCGACGGCAGCGTGCGGGTGCCGTCAGCGCTGGTGCCCTATGTCGGGACGGATGTGCTGGCGCCGCGCTGACCGGGCCGGTCAGACCTCCAGGGCGGCACCTGCGACGCCGATGGTGGTCAATCGCAGTGTGCGTGAGCCGTTTTCGACGGCCTCGGTGAACTGATGGACAACGCCGGCGGTGCCGACCGTCACCGGCCCTACCGCGGAACCGGACACGTCGACGACAACGGGGTTGCCGGGGTCGTTCGGGTCGATCACCACCACGTGGGTGAAGAACGTGGGGATGAAGTCACTGGTGTTGGTGCCCACGGTCTGGTAGGCCGTGCCATCGGCGGCGGTGACCACCGCGCCGTCCGGATTCCCCGCGATGTCGACGGTCATGGCGTTGGCGGGATCGGTCGGGTCGATGACCGTCACCCGGGTCACCACCGGGTAGTCGATGCCGTCGACGTCCGTGGCAGTGGTGGTCAGGTAGGCCGTGCCGTCCGTCCCGACCCGTAGACCCGGGTCATAGCCGTTGGTGAGCGAGTATTCGAAGAACGGGTCGTACTGGGTCTGCTCCACGGTCGCGGGAGTGGCGGGATCGTTCGGATCGATGATCGTCACATGCACGGTGTAGACGTTGTCCTCTCCGCCGGAGTAGCTCGTCTGATACGCGGTGCCGTCGCTACCGATCAACAGCTCACCGACCGGGTAACCGGGTAGCTCGATGACGGTGGGGTCGGTGGGGTCGGCCGGGTCGATCACCGCCACGCGGAAAATGTCGGTGCCGGTGCCGTCGCCGGTCCGAAGGCGTTGGTAGACAGTGCCGTCGGCGGCGACAACGCTGGGCAGGATTGACTCGCCGGCCAGGTCCACGGTGGTGTAGTCGGCGAGATCGGCCGGATTGATCACGGTGAGATGCGTGACGTACTCGTCGGTGCCCGGGGTGCGGGTTTCGCTGAACTGGTAGGCAGTGCCGTTGGGGAAGAACCTCACCGACTCGTCCGGCATTCCGGGCGCATCGATGTCGGTTGGGCTGCCCGGATCGGTCGGATCGATCACCGTCACATGAGTCGCGGTGGTTCCGGTCCTACTGGTCAGATATGCGGCACCGTTGCTGTCGAAGGCGACCTCTCCCACATGATCACCGGGTAGTTCGACGGTGGTCGGGTTGGTGAAGTCCTGCGGATCGATGACCGTTACATACGACGCGTCGAAGTCGCCGTGGAGTTGGTAGCCGGTGCCGTCCGGGCCGAACACCACCGATCCATCGGGATATTCGGCCAGTGTGATGGTGGTGGGACTGGCGAGGCTGCCCAGATCGAACCGCGTCACATGAGTGATGTCACCCGTCGAGAAGCTACCGGCGGAGGTGGTCTGATAGCCGAAGCCGGGACCGAAAACCACCGGCTCGGTGGAGAATCCGGGCAGATTGACGGTGGTGGCGGTTGTCGGGTTCGCCGGGTCGATGACTGTCACGTGGGTGACGTCATCATTTCCCGAGACGCTGCGGGTGGTCTGGTAGACGAGGCCGTCGGGCCCGAGCACCAACGGGTCGGCGGGTTGACCGGGCAGGTCCACGGTGGAGGCGTCGGTGGGGTCGGCCGGGTCGATGACCGTCACGTGGGTGGTGGTGCTTCCGGTTCCGGTGACCAGGTAGGTGATGTCGCCGGCGAACACGGTGTGCTCGAAGTCACCGGGAACCTCGAGGATGGTGGCGTCGGCGGGCGCGGCCGGGTCGATCACGGCCACATAGGTTCCATCGCCGCTGTCGCTGATCTGATAGGCGGTGCCGTCAGCGCCGAACTGCACTGGGCCCGTTGCAGTCCCAGGCAGTTCGATGGTGGTGGCGCTGGTCGGGTCGGCCGGGTCGACGATCGTCACGTGGGTGGCCTCGTCGGTTTCGGCGGTCTGGTAGGCCAGGCCATCCGCGCCGATCACCAGCGGCCCGACGGCTTCGCCCGGTAGTGCGACCGTCCCTAGCGCGACAGGGTCGGAACCTACCGCGGTGACCGTGATGGTCGCCGTCGCCGTATCGGTCAGGTCGCCGTCGCTGGCCGTGTAGGTGAAGCTGTCGGTGCCGGCGAAGCCCGCGTCAGGTGTGTAGGTGAAGGTGCCGTCGGCGCTCAAGGACAGGGTGCCGTTTCCGGGTCCGCTGACGAGTTGCGCAGTGAGGCTGTCGATGTCGGAGTCGGTGTCGTTGGCCAGCACATCGCCCATGAGCGCCGTGTTCTCGTTGGTGACGAAGGTGTCGTCCTCCGCGCTGGGGGCGTTGTTGAAAGGGTTCGTGGGCGCGCCGAGGTAGATTACCGACACGGTTTCGTCGTTGTCGTTGACGACGTAGAGGTGGGTGCCGTCGGCGTCGACCGCCAGCGCGTCCGGCCGGGCTCCGACGTCGATCGGGTCGCCGATCACGAAGTTGAAGGTGACGCTGCTCGGGTCGGTGTCGATGACGACCACCTCGCCGTCGAAAGCATTGACCACGTAGGCGCGGGTGCCGTCCGGGGTGAATGCGATGGCCTGCGGAAGGTCGCCGACCGGAATCGGGTCGCCGATCACCGTGTTGTAGGTGGCGCTCAACAGGTTGGTGTCGATGACCGAGACGGTGTCGTCGCCCGCGTTGACGACGTAGGCGCGCGCGCCGTTGGGCGAGATCGCGATGTCGCTGGGGGTGTCCCCGACTGCGATCCCGGCCTCGATCAGGGTGCCGTAACCCGTGCTGTCCGGGTTGATGTCGAGTACTGCCACGGTGTCAGCACCCAACCTGGGGATCGTGATGTAGGCCCGGTTGCCGTCGGGGGTGAGCGCCATGGCCCGCGGCGAGGAGTTCGCGACCCTGATCGGGCTGCCGATCACGGTGTGGAACGTCGGGCTGTCGGGGTCGGTGTCGACGACGACCACGTCAAGGCTGGACTGGTTGAGGATGATGGCGCGGTTGCCGTCGGGAGTGAACTCGATATCGGTGGGCCCGTCGCCGACCTCGATCGGTTCGCCGACGACAGTGTTGTAGGTGGCGCTGGTGGGGTCGGTGTCGATGACCAGCAGGTGGCCGTTGCCGCCGACGACGTTGTCGTAGGCGACGTAGGCACGAAGGCCGTCCGGGCTGATCTCGATGTCGTCCGGTCCGTAGATCTCGAACGGGATCGTCTGCAGCACTGTGGGATTGTCGGGATCGGACACATCGATGACGGTGACCGAGGCGTTGTCCTCGTTGAACAGATTGCCGCCGTTGACGACGTAGGCGCGGGTGCCGTCTGGGGTGACGCTCACCGCGTTGGGGTTCTCGCCGACGTCGACCGTGCCGACGACAGTGTTCGGCAGGTCGTCGGTGACGGCGGTGACCGGGACGGTGATCTCGGTGCCGGCGGACAGGCCGGCGGGGTCGGTGGCTGCGACGGTGAAGCTGTCTTCGCCGTTGGGTTCTCCCGCTGCGGGCCGGGTGGTGGGGGTGTAGGTGTAGGTGCCGGCTTCGGGGTCGAAGGTGACGGTGCCGTTGTCGGGTCCGTCGGTGACGGTGTAGGTCAGTTCGTCGCCGTCGGGGTCGGTGAAGCCGAGTGTGCCGGTGACAGCACCGGTTTCGGGGGTCACGGTCTGCTCGCCGGGGGTGCCGGCGACCGGAGCCTGGTTGCCGGGTTCGGGAAGGGCCGCGACCGGTACGTCGATGGTGACCGTTGCGGTGGCCTGACCGTCGGAGGCGCTGACGGTGAAGATGTCTTCGCCGTTGGGTTCGCCCGCTGCGGGCCGGGTGGTGGGGGTGTAGGTGTAGGTGCCGGCTTCGGGGTCGAAGGTGACGGTGCCGTTGTCGGGTCCGTCGGTGACGGTGTAGGTCAGTTCGTCGCCGTCGGGGTCGGTGAAGCCGAGTGTGCCGGTGACAGAACCGGTTTCGGGGGTCACGGTCTGCTCGCCGGGGGTGCCGGCGACCGGAGCCTGGTTGTCGGGGTCGAACGGTCGGCCGTAGACGGTGATGCCGTCGCCGGGACCGGTGTTCGCGACCAGGTTGTCGCCCAGCACGATCGCGGTGTTGTCGGTGCCGGGACCGGCGATCGCGATCGACTCCGAACCCCAGACGAACGCGGTGTTGTCCTCGCCTTGCGCGGTGGCGCTGTTGGTGTCGCCCCAGATCCGGGCGACGTTACCCGGCCCGGTGGCGGTGGCCGAGTTGCTGTCACCGACGATCACGGCCTTGCCGTCGTTTGCCTCGGCGGCGTTGCCGTCTCCGAGGATGGTGGCCTCGGCACGGGCCTGGGTCACGTTGCCGCTGGCGGCACTGTTATCGCCGACGATCCGGGCGATCGAGGTCGCACCGACGGCCTCGCTGGAGGCCACATTGGAGTCGCCGGTGATTTGCGCCGCAGCGTAGCCGTCTGCACCGGCATTGGCGACCGCGGTGCTTCCGTCGCCGACGATGCGCACCCGCGCGGTCGAATCCTGGTCGGCCGTCGCCGCGGCGCTGTTCTCGTCGCCGCGCACGGTGATCTCGGCTCGCGAGCCGTCGGTGGCCAGCGCGGTGGCGTCGCTGTCATTGCCGGTCAACACGACACGGGCCCGGCCGTCGTCGGCGACGGCAGTGACCCCGTTTCGGTGGCCGATCACCCGGGCTGCGGCGGGGCCGTCCAGGCCGGCGAGCTCGACGTCGTTGTCGGTGCCCCATATCGAGGCGCGGTTACCGACCCCGGCGCTCTCGACCTCGTTGCCGTCACCGCGAACCCGCAGGGAGCTCCCGTAGCCCGACCCTACGGCGGTGTTCCCGTCACCGATGATCCGAACGGTGTTGTAGGCGATGCCCGGAGCGTCGGCGGTGTTGGCGTTGCCTCGGATGTAGACGGTGTTGTGGTGGCCGCCGGCGGTGGCGGAGTTCTCGGCGCCGTAGACGGAGGTTCGGTTGCCCGCTCCTGAGGCCCCGGCGGTGTTGTCGTCGCCGCGGACCCGCACCCGGGTGAAGTTGCCCTCCGAGGTGGCGGTGCTGTTTTCACCGCGCACCACGACCGCATTGAACAGACCCGACGCCGTGGCCACCGCGTTCTCGCCGAACGCGATCGCGAAGGATCCGAACCCGTCTGAGGTGGCGTAGGCGGTGCCGTTCTGCACGAGCTGGCGGCCGCCGACGGAGATGCTGAAGTTGGCGAAGGTGTCCTCGATTTCGCGGCGCAGCCACGACAGCACGCCCCACATGATCGGCGTGGCCGACGGCCCCGCGGGCGGCGTCGAGGTGGTCAACGGCGCCATGGCCGTGGTCAACATCGACGACGCGACGCCGATGAAGGTGCCCGGCGCAGCCTGCAGCGCCTTGACCGGGGCCCGCTCGGCCGTAACCCGACTGTCCATCCGGCCCTCCGGCGAGGACAGGCTCACCGATGCCGAACGTGGCGCGGGCGCGGGTGGTGAGCTGTCGGCCGGCACCTCCGACTCCGCGGTGCGCTCGACCTCGGAGTCGTCCCGACCGCGGGTCCCGATCGGCGCCGCGCCGGATGAGGCCGGGGCGCGGCGGGAACGCTCGGTACGTGCCGGTGTGGGCTCGACCTCGACCTCGACCTCCACCTCGGCCTCCACCTCGACCTCGTCATCGACCTCCTCGACCTCGACCTCGAGCTCCCCCTCGGCCTCGAGATCAGGCTCGTCAGAGTCGTCCGTCTGCGCGTCCGCGGTACCGGCTGACGTCCTGGTCAGGGAACGCTGGGTGGTGGATCCGCCGTCTCGGCTCCGCTTGGACGGGGAGCCCGCCGAAGCGGTCGACGCCGACGCCGAGCTGCTGTCCCCCGAGGTCGTGGATTCACCGGTGTCGGCCGACGCGGACCAGGGCAGGACGAACAGGACCGCTCCCACGCCGAGAGCGGCCGCCAGCGCGCCCACCCGTCCGATGTGGGCTCCGCCCGGGACGGCACTCGGATACAGCCGGTCATTACGTGTCGCACTCATTGCGTCCCCGCCATTCACGTCGATGAACATGCCGAAGCCCGTCCTGGCCACGAAATGTGTCAGGAACCGGCTGCGGTACCGACGCTAGGTGCGGGCGCGGTCCGAGTAATCAGGGATTTCCCTATAACTGCCGGAGCGACAATTTCCTGCGGGTCACTCCGACCGGCTGTTCAGGTGTGGCTTTGCGGTGTGCCGGCGGCCGGGACTACCGCGCGGCGAGCAGTTCGTCGAGCACCCGGATGAACTCGTCGGGGTCGGCAGGGGTGCACGCCGGCTTGAGGCGGGTACCGGCCACGTCCAGCGTCACCAGCGTCGACTTCCACGGGCGGGTCATGTCCAGCGGCAGCCAGCGCCGCAGATCCGAGGTGCCCCAGACCCGGAACCGGTGCAGGAGGGTGCCCAGCGGTTCGGTGGCGTAGCCACGGATGTTGCGCAGCGGGATGATGCGCGACGTACCGGACGGAAAGTCGTAGCGCCGCAACGTCAGTGCTTCCTTGTCGAGCTGGATGCGTCCGTCGTCGTAATACAAGGCCTGCGTACCGGTCACAGTTTCTCCGACCGCAGCTCGTGGCCCTTCGTGGTCAGACACCTGCCATTGGTCAGGTTCCACTGCCACCCGTGCAGGTTGCAGGTCAGTGTCGTGCCGTCCACTACGCCGAACTTGGACAGATCGGCCTTCAGGTGCGGGCAGCGGCGCTGAATCTCCCAGCCGTCCAGGGTGATCGACGCGCTGTCGTCGTGCGCTTCGGCGAACCAGCCGTCGGCGTAGGCGATCCGTTCCGGGGTCAGGCATTTGAAGAATGTGTAGAGGTACTCGTTGTAGCCGCCGACCCGCCAGGCCGAGAACCGGGTGGACAGGAAGATGGTGTTGACCCAGTCCGGCTCCTGGTCGCGGAGCACGGTGCGAACCAGCTCCGGTGCGACCGCGAACCCGTAGCGGAACTTCTCGTCCGGGATGGGTTCGCGGACAACCCGTTTGGGGAAGTCCAGTACCACCGTCTCGTCATGGCCGCCGCCCCGCATCCGCAATTCGACCGGATAACCGATGCCGTCGCAGATCTGGTCGCTGGCCAGCATGATGGGCTCGAAGACCGCCCGCAGCGGCTCGAGCAACGGCTCGCCGGCCGCCGGCGCCCAGCGCGCCTTCTCGGCGGCGAGCACCGGGGCCATGCGGTCGGCGTAGGCCGCGATGTAGTCGGCCTTGCCGGAGGTGAAGATCGCCTCGACTTCGTCGTCGGGCAGCGGGTGGGTCAGCGAGTTCAGCGCTGACCCGGTGAAGTCGGCGGTCGACCCGGGGATCATCAACAACCCGCCGTCGTGCCCGTGCACCTTCATCTCGCCCAGGAACACCATCTGGTCCGGGAAGATGTTGGCGGGATCGCCGTGGTCGTCGTTGAGATCGCGAAGCTCAGGATCCAGGAAACACGGCGGCCCGGCCGACGGAATCACCCACGGCGCCCCGACCTGGGCGATGTACTGGCGGCAGCGGTCCATCTGCCGTTGGCGCTTCTGGGTGCCGAACGCCTCTTTGGCGCGGGCGGGCATGTCATAGACCATCGGGTACCAGATCGCGCCCGAGTACTGCAGCATGTGCACGTCGATCTGACCGAACTCGGCGTGGAGCACGTCGAGGTCGACCGGGCGCGCGTCGTTCATGTTGAACGCGACGGTGTCACCGTCATCGACGACCAGCCCCGAGTCCCCGATCGGACCGTCCGCGGGTGCCCGGAGCGCGATGATCATCACATCGAGGTCACCCTTGGGCCCGCTGACGCGGTGCTTGACCGAGTCGGTGGTTTCGAAGAAGCGGTGAAATCCAAGCTTCTCCAGCTCCCGGCGCAGGTCGGGCACCGGGAAGTCGGGCAGCAGCACCACGGCGTCCTTGTTGACGTGGTCGCGCAGGTTCTCCGGATCGAAGTGATCCTTGTGCAGGTGGGAGACGTAGAGATAGTCGACGTCGCCGAGCTGCGCCCAATCCAGGGTGCTGTTGTCCGGAAACGGGAACCACGACGCGAAGTACGCGGGGTTCACCCACGGGTCGCACAGGATGCTCCCGGCCCTGGTGTCGATCCGGAAGCCTGCATGTCCAACGCTTGTGACCTGCACAAAGATCCTTCCCGGTGACTGCGGTACCGGTAAGCAGCTTAGCCGCGCGCAGCCGGTCGGTCGGTCCGGCGCAACGCCGCGCGCGCGAGCACTACGCTGAGGGGCTGTGGAACCGGTATACGGCACAGTGATCCAACTCGCTCGCCTGGCGTGGCGGGTACAAGGGCTCAAGTTCACCGTGACCGGAGTGGAGAACCTGCCGCGCAGCGGCGGGGCCGTCATCGCGATCAACCACACCAGCTACTTCGACTTCACCTTCGCGGGGTTGCCCGCCTACCGGCAGGGCCTGGGCCGCAAGGTGCGGTTCATGGCCAAGCGCGAGGTCTTCGACCACAAGATCACCGGCCCGATCATGCGCAGCCTGCGCCACATCGAGGTTGACCGCGACAGCGGCGCCGCATCGTTCGAGGAGGCATGCCGGATGCTGGCCGCCGGGGAGTTCGTCGGCGTCTACCCCGAGGCGACGATCAGCCGCAGCTTCGAGATCAAGGAGTTCAAGTCCGGGGCGGCGCGGATGGCCATCGCCGCCGGTGTGCCGATCGTCCCGCACATCGTGTGGGGAGCGCAGCGGATCTGGACCAAGGGACATCCGAAGAAGCTGTGGCGGCCCAAGGTGCCCATCCACGTCGCCGTGGGCAAACCGATCGAGCCGACGTTGCCCGCACCCGAGCTGACCGCGCTGCTGCACTCCCGCATGCAGCATCTGCTCGAGCGGGTGCAGGAGGACTACGGGCCCCACCCGGCCGGCGAGTTCTGGGTGCCCCATCGGCTCGGCGGGGGAGCGCCGACGCTGGCCGAGGCCGGCCGGATGGACGCCGAGGAGGCCGCTGCGAAGGCCGCCCGTCGTGCCGGAGGCCGCGAATCAGGTGGAGCGCCGGGGTAGACCATGGAGCCGGTCTACCGCGCTCTGGAGGCCACGGCAGCGCTGGCGGTCACCGCCACCGGGACGAACATCCGCTTCCGCGGACTGGAGCACGTCCCGGCCTCCGGTGGGGCGGTGGTGGCCATCAACCACACCGGCTACGTCGACTTCGTGCCCGCCGGTCTGGCCGTGGCTCGGCGTCGCCGCCGGCTGCGGTTCATGCTCAAGGCCGAGATGAACGACGTGCGCGTGGTGCGCTGGCTGATCAAGCACACCGGCACGATCCCGGTCGATCGGCAGGCCGGCGCCGGCGCCTACGCCGATGCGGTGGGTGCCCTGCGCAGCGGGGAGTTGGTCGGCGTCTACCCGGAGGCCACCATCAGCCGCAGCTTCGAGCTCAAGGACTTCAAGACCGGGGCGGCCCGCATGGCGCTGGAGGCCCAAACGCCCGTGGTGCCGCTGATCGTGTGGGGTGCCCAGCGGATCTGGACCAAGGACCATCCTCGGGCACTGGGACGTAGGCGTTTTGACGTCACCGTCGCGGTCGGTGCGCCCATCGCACCGCGGGGTACGGTCGAGGAGCTGTTGGCGATGCTGCGGAGGGACATGACCGAATTGCTGCACTCCGCCCAGGCGGAGCACCACCACCCGCCCGGTGCGTTCTGGGTTCCGCGCCGGCTGGGCGGTGCCGCCCCGACGCCGGAGGAGGCCGAGCTCCTCGATGCGGCCGAACGCGCCCGGCGGGCGCGCAACCGGACCGACCGGTCATGACGCCAGAGCTGGTCGCGACCGATGTGGACGGCACGCTGCTCGACGACGACGAGCGCGTGACGCCGCGCACCCGCGCGGCCGTCAAGGCCCTCGTCGATGCGGGGGCACAGTTCGTGCTCGCCACCGGGCGGCCGCCGCGGTGGGTCGCGCCGGTGGTCGACCAGCTGGGATTCGCACCGATGGCGGTCTGCGCCAACGGGGCGGTGGTCTACGACCCGGGCACCGACCGCATCGTCTCGGCGCGCACCCTGTCCGCGGAGGCGCTCGCCGAACTGGCCGACATCGCGACCCGCCTGATCCCCGGCGCGGGCCTGGCGGTGGAGCGGGTCGGGCGCAGCGCCCACGACGCGGCCACCCCGCAGTTCGTCAGCTCACCGGGCTACGAGCACGCCTGGCTGAACCCGGACAACACCGAGGTCTCACTGGAGGATCTGCTCAGCGCGCCGGCGGTCAAGCTGCTCATCCGTAAGGCAGGGGCCCGCAGCGACGAGATGGCTGCGGTGCTGGCCGGTCACGTCGGCAACGCCGGCGACATCACCTACTCGACCAACAACGGTCTGATCGAGATCGTGCCGCTGGGCATCAGCAAGGCCACCGGCATCGCCGAGGTGGCCACACCGCTGGGCATCTCGGCGGCCAACGTGATCACCTTCGGTGACATGCCCAACGATGTGCCGATGCTGTCCTGGGCGGGGATCGGTGTCGCGATGGGCAACGCCCATCCCGATGCGTTGGCCGCCGCCGACGAGGTGACGGTCACCAACGCCGAGGACGGCGTCGCTGCGGTTCTCGAACGGTACTGGCGCGACTCGGCGTAGCTCCGTCAGACGGGGTTGACGGGCGGCGTGAAGCGCTCGAGCTGGACCGGCGTCATATCGGCCGGGGCGGGCGGCAACTCGACGGGCACACCGTCGATCACGCGGGTCACCGTCCCCTTCTCGCGGTCGAAGTTCAGGGTGCCGTGCTGGAAGTTCTGCACGATCCACAGCGGTTCGGCGATCTCGGCGCTGGTCGGCAGACCCAGTGCTCCCCGCTCGAAACCCAGCGAGCCCCACGCCTTGTAGAGCTCACCGGTCACCGGTTCGGCACCGCTTTCCGGCGACCAGTAGACGGCGCCGTGTTCGAAGGTGACGTAGCGGGTGGAGCCCGCACCGGAAGCCTCCGGGGAGGTGGGCCGGCCCAGGAAGCTGTTCATGCCGCCCAAAGAGTCCCACTTGGCGAAAATCGCCCCGCCGCGCAGCGATTCGGCCAGTTGCTCCGGCCCCGGGGGGTCGTTGAAACGCGCGGCGATGTCGCGGATCAACTGCATCTGCGCGTAGGCCGCGTTGCCCGGGCACTCGGTGTTGCCGACGTCGCGGTGGGTGAAGATGGTAGGCAGCGTCGTCGCGGCCCCGAACGGGAACTTGGTGAACGACCCGCCCTCGGACGGCAGCGTGACCGCGGCCAGCGGATCGACGCCGGATTGGCCCAGCACCCAACCGAGAAGCCTTGCGGTGGTTCGCAACTGGATGGGTGTCGGCGGCTCGACATCGAAATTGCCGAGCATCGCCACCCCCCACGTGTTGTGGTTGAAGCCACCGGTGTGCGCGCCTTCGACGGGCCGCGTCATGCCACCGGCGCGGCCTTCGAAGACCTGCCCGTACTTGTCGACCAGCGCGTTGTAGGCGATGTCGCACCAGCCCAGTGTGCGGGTGTGGTACTCGTAGATCGACCGCACGATCGCCGCCGAATCCTGGGGGCTGTAGTCGTTGCTGCCGGCGGTGTGATGGACCACGCCGGCCTGGATCCTGCTGTCGTAGCGGGGTTCTCCGCAACGCATCGACTCGTCGGCGCCCCACCCCGGACGATTGATGATGTGCGGCGGCTGGCCGGGGGGCGTGGCCGCGTTGGGCAGCGGAAGCAGGTCGGCCGGGGCCTCCGGCGGACTGATCAGCACGGCGTTGAGGTTCTCGCCGAAGGGCTGCTCGACGTTGGCCGGAACGTAGCCGAGCTCGGGGCGGTCGTCGGGGAGATCGCTGTCTCCGGGCCGGGGCCCCGTGGCCGGCGCTGTCGCGGGCCGGGTCACCGAGATCTGCACGGCCGTGGTGCGGCCGATGAATACCGGTTCGGTGCCGCGCGGACCGGGAAGGTCGGCGCCCACCCCCTCCATCGGCTCGGCGTCGTACCACGGCCCCCAGGAACCGTCGTCCTGCCGGGCCCGAATCCGCGCGGTGGTCCCGGTGAGATCGTCGGCCGTGAGCGCCACCATCGAGAACGGGACGTCCTGGTGCAGCTCGCGGATCGTCTCGCCGCCACCCAGGTCGGGCAACGGCTGCTCGACCATCTGCGGGGCGCCCAGCGTCGGAGGTTGCCGGCCGTCGTCACCGGGGAGACCGTTGATCGCCCACGGCAGCAGCATCACCGTCGCCGCGATTGCGGTGAACAGGATCGATGGTGCGGGGCGCCGACACAGCACGGCCCGATGTTACGTATGTGCCAATTGATGCTTGTGTTGCGACACGGCGTTGCGGGCAAGCAATTTCACACGGCAACGGCACCGCAGAGCGAAGTGCATCTGCGGTGCCGTCCTGAGGGAGGGATCAGGCGCCGGGCTCGACGGCCCCGTCGGCCGCGGGCGCCGCTTCCGCGGCACCCAGCGGTGCCTCCCCGGCGGCGGTCGAGATCGGCGCTGCCGGCGGTACCGGCGCGGGCGGCTTGACCGCCGACATGATCGCCGGCATCACGATGCCCTTGAGCAGGTCGATGGCTTCGCCGGCGCCCAGCTGGTTGGCCGCGCTGGTCAGGTCGCCGAGGAGGCCGCCGCTACTGGAGGCCACCGGCTGGGTGGCCGCCAGGGACGGGTCGCCGAGGATCGGGTAGCTGCCCAGCGCCGGGTCGAGTCCGACCGGCGCAGAGATCGGCACCTCGCCGGTGAGCGGCAGACCCGAGGTGGAGATCGGCGCGGCGCCCAGGACCGGATCGGTCAGCGCCGGTGGAGTGCTCAAGCCCGGGGTGGCCAGTCCCGGCGTCGCCAGGGCCGGATCGGTCAGGGCGGCGGTGCCCAGGCCGGGATCGGTCAGGCCCGGTGTCGCCAGGCCCGGGTCGGTCAGCGCGGGGGTCCCCAGACCCGGGTCGGTCAGCCCGGGCGTCGCCAGGCCCGGAGTCAGCCCTGCGGGGCTGGTCAACGCCGGGTCGGTCAGCGCGGGGTTGGTCAAACCGGGGCTGGCCAGGGCCGGGTCGGTGAGGGTCGGGGTGGTCAGCCCGGTGCCCAGCCCGGTCCCCAGGCCCGGGGTCAGTGTGGTCGGCGAGGCGGAGCCGGTCCCGGTCAACAGTCCCGTCGGCAGCGGCGGGAGGTTGATCCCGAACTGCGAGAGTCCCTGCGACAGGGCGGACATCAACTCGCCCGGAAGATCGGTGATCGTGGCGGCCTGCACGAACTCGCGGTGCTGGGGTCCGGTGGACAACTCGGACACGGCTGCAACAGCAACTGGACCCGCGACTGCCAGAGCGGCGACTGTGCTCAAGGCTGTCGAGAGCCGGCGTCGACGTCGGTTCGGCACGGAAGTCTCCTCAATACATGGACTACATTTCGACTTAATGCAGGTGGGACGCGTGATACTCGGTACGCGATCGATGTTACTGACGTGACAGCTGTGACTAGAGTGGCGATATGGAATCGTGAGCGAATCGCGACCTGCGCCGTTGCGCCGAATCGGGCCGCGCCGGCGCCGTCCGATACCCTTGCTGCCGATGATCTCTCCTGATCCCCGCCCCACCGCTGGTGCGTTCGACCTGTTCGTCGTCGGTTCCGGGTTCTTCGGTCTGACGATTGCCGAACGGGTGGCCACCCAGCTGGGCAAGCGGGTACTCGTCGTCGATCGTCGTGACCACATCGGCGGCAACGCGTACTCCGAGGCCGAGCCCCGCACCGGTATCGAGGTGCACAAGTACGGCGCCCACCTCTTCCACACCAGCAACACCCGGGTGTGGGACTACGTGCGGCAGTTCACCGACTTCACCGGCTACCAGCATCGGGTGTTCGCGCTGCACAACGGGCAGGCCTACCAGTTCCCGATGGGTCTCGGGCTGGTCAGCCAGTTCTTCGGCCGGTACTACACCCCCGACGAGGCCAGGGCGCTGATCAAGGAGCAGGCCAGCGAAATCGAGACCGCCGACGCCCAGAACCTGGAGGAGAAGGCGATCTCGCTGATCGGCCGCCCCCTCTACGAGGCGTTCGTCAAGCACTACACCGCCAAGCAGTGGCAGACCGATCCCAAGCAGTTGCCGGCCAGCAACATCACCCGCTTGCCGGTGCGTTACACGTTCGACAACCGGTACTTCAACGACACCTACGAGGGTCTGCCCGTCGACGGCTACACCCGGTGGCTGGAGAACATGGCCGCCGACGAGCGCATCGAGGTCCGGCTGGGCACCGACTGGTTCGACGTCCGCGACGAACTGCGTGCCGCGTCCCCGGAGGCGCCCGTCGTCTACACCGGGCCGCTGGACCGGTACTTCGACTACTGCGAGGGCCGCCTCGGCTGGCGCACGCTGGACTTCGAGCTCGAGGTGCTCGACACCGGGGATTTTCAGGGCACCCCCGTCATGAACTACAACGACGCCGACGTGCCCTTCACCCGCATCCACGAATTCCGGCACTTCCATCCGGAGCGTGATTACCCGGCCGACAAGACGGTGATCATGCGCGAGTACTCGCGGTTCGCCGAGAACGACGACGAGCCTTACTATCCGATCAACACCGATGCCGACCGCGCGATACTGACCGCCTACCGGGAGCGCGCCAAGGCCGAGACCGCATCGTCGCGCGTGCTGTTCGGCGGTCGGCTGGGCACCTACCAGTATCTGGACATGCACATGGCGATCGCCAGCGCGCTGAACATGTACGACAACACGCTCGCGCCGCACCTGCGCGACGGGGCACCGCTGAGCGATCCCGAGACAGAAAGCAACCGACAATGAGTGACATCCCGTCCGGTGCCCTGGCCGCCGGGCAGTCGCGCGCGGCGAGCCTGCTGGCGCGCGTGATCCTGCCCCGGCCCGGTGAGCCGCTCGACGTCCGCAAGCTCTACATCGAGGAGTCCGACACCAACGCGCGGCGGGCGCACGCGCCGTCGCGCACCACGCTGGAGATCGGCGCCGACTCCGAGGTGTCGTTCGCCACCTACTTCAACGCGTTCCCGGCCAGTTACTGGCGCCGCTGGTCGTCGCTGGACACGGTGGTGCTGCGGGTCGAATTGACCGGCAGCGCGCGTGTGGACGTCTACCGCTCGAAATCGACCGGGGCGCGGATCACCGTCGGCGGTGCGCCGGTCGTCAGCGCCGCGGGCTCCGAGGAGCCCGGGGTGGTCGAGTTCGAGATCGACCTGACGCCGTTCGAGGACGGCGGCTGGGTGTGGTTCGACGTCACCACGGACTCCGCGTCGACGCTGCGTGCGGCCGGGTGGTACGCACCGGTGCCGGCGCCGGGCCGGGCCAACGTCACCGTCGGTATCCCGACGTTCAACCGGCCCGCCGACTGTGTCAACGCGCTGGCGGCGCTGACCTCCGACCCGCTGGTCGACGCGGTGATCGGTGCCGTCGTGGTCTCCGATCAGGGCACCAGGAAAGCCAAGGACCATCCCGACTTCGCGGCCGCGGCCGCAGCACTCGGGGACCGGCTGTCCATCCACAACCAGCCCAACCTCGGTGGCTCCGGCGGCTACAGCCGGGTGATGTACGAAGCACTGAAGAACACCGACTGCGAACAGATCCTGTTCATGGACGACGACATCCGCATCGAGCCCGACTCGATCCTGCGGGCGTTGGCGCTCAACCGCTTCGCCAAGAGCCCCATGCTGGTCGGCGGTCAGATGCTCAACCTGCAGGAGCCGTCACACCTGCACGTCATGGGTGAGATGGTCGATCAGGCCAACTTCATGTGGACCAACGCGCTGAACACCGAGTACGACCACAACTTCGCCAAATATCCGCTGGCCGACGAGGACGAGCCGCGCAGCCAGCTGCTGCACCGGCGCATCGACGTCGACTACAACGGCTGGTGGATGTGCATGATCCCGCGCCGCGTGGCCGAGGAACTGGGCCAGCCGCTGCCGTTGTTCATCAAATGGGACGACGCCGAGTACGGCTTGCGCGCGGGCGAGCACGGCTACCCGACCGTCACCCTGCCCGGAGCGGCGATCTGGCACATGGCCTGGAGCGACAAAGACGATGCGATCGACTGGCAGGCCTACTTCCATCTGCGCAACCGCTTGATCGTCGCGGCCCTGCACTGGGACGGCAACATCCGCGGCCTGGTCGCCAGCCACTTCAAGGCGACGATGAAACACCTTCTCTGCCTTGAGTATTCGACCGTCGCCATCCAGAACAAGGCGATGGACGACTTCCTGGCCGGGCCGGAGAACCTGTTCTCCATCCTGGAGTCGGCGCTGCCGCAGGTGCGCGCGATGCGTGAGGAGTTCCCCGACGCGGTGGTGCTGCCCGGCGCCACCGCGCTGCCCCCGCCGAGTGACCGCAGGCGCCGACCGGTCAAGATCCCGACCAACCCGCCGGCGATTCTGTGGCGCCTGTCCCGCGGTGTCATCCACCAGCTCAAGCCGCACGATCCCGAGCATCACCGCCGGCCCGAGCTGAACGTGGCCACCCAGGACGCCCGCTGGTTCACGTTGTGCAAGGTCGACGGCGTCACCGTGACCACGGCCGACGGACGCGGAGTGGTCTATCGGCAGCGCGACCGGGACATGATGGCCGACCTGCTGCGCGAGTCACTCAAACGCCAGGCACTGCTGGTGCGCCGATTCGACAAGCTGCGCAAGCAGTACCGGGCGGCACTGCCGATGCTGACCAGCACCCAGAAGTGGGAGGACGTGCTCAACCCCGCGCCGGAACCCGCTCATGGATGAGCACCCGCACGGCGAGGACGCCGTGCTGGTGGCCGTGCAGTCGGCGCTGGCCAAACAGCCCGCGATCCTGCCCGTGGCACGCGGTCTGTCGCACTTCGGCGAGCACAGCCTCGGCTGGCTCGTGGTCTCGGGGCTGGGCGCCGCGGTGGCCCCGGCCCGGCGCCGCGAGTATCTGGCCGCCGGGGTCGGCGCGTTCCTCGCACACGCCGCCGCGGTGGTGATCAAACGCGTGGTGCGCCGACCGCGGCCCAGCCACCCGGCGATCGCGGTCAACGTGGGCACCCCCAGCCGGCTGAGCTTCCCGTCGGCACACGCCACGTCGACGACGGCTGCTGCGATGCTGCTGGCGCGGCCCACCGGTTTGCCGCTGCAGGCGCTGCTGGTGCCGCCCATGGCGTTGTCGCGTCTGGTGCTCGGAGTGCACTATCCCAGCGACGTGCTCGCCGGGATCGTGGTCGGCGCCGTCGTCGGAAAGTCCGTGGACCGGGTCGCGCGGCGGGCCGGCACGGTTGAAGGAGGGTCCCGATGAGCACATCGCAGGTCGGCCAGGACAGCGGGACCACCGTCGGGCCGCCGAAGAGCCTGGCCGCCGGAATCGTCAAGGCGCTGCGCCCCCGTCAGTGGGTCAAGAACGTCCTGGTCTTCGCCGCCCCGGTGGCCGCCCTCGGCGACGACCGCTACGCCTACGACTACCGCGAAGTCCTGATCCGGGTGCTGCTCGCGTTCGCGGTGTTCAGCCTCGCGGCATCGTGTGTATATCTCGTCAACGACGCCCGAGACGTCGAGGCCGACCGCGCGCACCCCACGAAACGGTTCCGCCCCATCGCCGCCGGAGTGGTGCCCGAATGGCTGGCCTACAGCCTGGCGGTGGCGCTCGGCGCTGCGTCGCTGGTGATCTCGTGGATGGTCACACCGAACCTGGCGTTGGTGATGGCCGTCTACATCGCGATCCAGCTGGCCTACTGCTTCGGGCTCAAGCACCAACCGGTGATCGACATCTGCATCGTGTCGTCGGGCTTCCTGATCCGCGCCATCGCCGGCGGTGTGGCCGCCGATGTGCCTCTGTCGCAATGGTTCCTGTTGATGATGGCGTTCGGTTCGCTGTTCATGGCGGCCGGTAAGCGGTACGCAGAACTGCAGCTGGCCGAGCGGACCGGTGCCAAGATCCGCAGGTCGCTGGAGGCCTACACCAGTTCCTACCTGCGCTTCGTGTGGACGCTGTCGGCGACCGCGCTGGTGCTCTGCTACGGCCTGTGGGCCTTCGAACGGGACGCGATGGGCGACACCTCGTGGTTCGTGGTGTCGATGGTGCCGTTCGTCGTCGCCATCCTGCGCTACGCCGTCGACGTCGACGGCGGCATGGCCGGTGAGCCGGAAGAGATCGCGTTGAAAGACCGGGTGCTGCAGATGCTCGCGGTCGCGTGGATCGGAACCCTCGGTGGCGCAATTTTCCTTAGCTGACCGCCAATCGGCCACTTCGACAGCGGGCCGCCGATCCGGTGCGGCGCCCGTCGGTTCGCCGGTGGACCGATTCCTGCGGCACGGGCCGACCTTCCCCTACACCGCCTCGGTGCGGCTGAGCCTGTGGCTGTCCGTGCTCACGGTGGCCGTGCTGTTCGGGTGGGGGGCCTGGCAGCGCCGGTGGATCGCCGACGACGGCCTGATCGTGCTGCGGACCATCCGGAACCTGTTGGCCGGCAACGGTCCGGTCTTCAACGCCGGCGAGCGTGTCGAGGCCAACACGTCGACGGCGTGGTCATATCTGGTGTACCTGGCCAGCCTCGTCGCCGGGTCGGCCCGGCTGGAGTACGTGGTGCTGGTGCTCGCTCTGGTGCTCTCGGTGGCCGGAATGGTGCTCGTCATGCTCGGGACCGCCCGGCTCTACGCACCGAGCCTGGCCGGTCGCCGCGCAGTGCTGCTGCCCGCCGGAGCGCTGGTCTACATCGCGGTGCCGCCGGCGCGTGACTTCGCCACGTCAGGCCTGGAAAACGGTTTGGTGCTGGCCTATCTCGGGTTGTTGTGGTGGATGATGGTGCGCTGGTCGCAAGCGCTGCGCGGCCGGACCCGCACGCCCGGCGGCGGCCGCAGCTTCGACACCGCCCTGGCTTTCGTCGCCGGGTTCTCCGTGCTGGTGCGTCCGGAACTCGCGCTCGTCGGGGGTGCGGCTCTGGTGATGATGCTGGTGGCCGCACCCGATTGGCGCCGTCGCGTCGTGCTCATCGTCGCCGGCGGCCTGCTCCCGGTGGCCTACCAGATCTTCCGGATGGGTTACTACGGGCTACTGGTCCCGGGGACCGCGGTGGCCAAGGACGCCTCGGGTGCCAAGTGGAACCAGGGACTGGCCTATCTGGCCAACTTCAACCAGCCTTACCTGCTGTGGGCGCCGGCGGTGCTGCTGATCGGGCTGGCGCTGATGGTGATGTTGCTGCGCGGGCGACCGGCCTGGGTGAACCGCCGTGCCCCCGAGGGCACCGGACGCTGGGCCCGGATCGTGCAGAACCCCACCGCCGTCGTCGTTTTCATGCTCGTCAGCGGTCTGCTGCAGGCCGTGTACTGGGTCCGCCAAGGCGGTGACTTCATGCACGGCCGGGTGCTGTTGACGCCGTTGTTCTGCCTGCTGGCCCCGGTGTCGCTGGTGCCCCTGATGCTGCCGGACAAGTCGCGGATGGCCCGCGGCGCCGGCTACCTGTACACCGGCGCCGCCGCGTTGCTGTGGGTCGCGGTCGCCGGATGGGCGCTGTGGGCCGCGAACTCGCCGGGCATGGGTCCCGACGCCACCCGGGTCACCTACAGCGGCATCGTCGACGAACGTCGGTTCTACGCCCAGGCCACCGGGCACGCGCATCCGTTGACCGCGGCCGACTACCTCGACTATCCGCGCATGCGCGCGGTGCTGACCGCCATCGACAACACCCCTGACGGCGCGTTGTGGCTGCCCGCCGGCAACTACGACATGTGGGACGTGGTGCCCGCCATCCCCCCTCCGCCGGAACTGCGCACCCCCGACTACCGCGGCCCGCAGACGGTGTTCTTCACCAATCTCGGCATGATGGGCATGAACGTCGGACTGGACGTGCGCGTAATCGACCAGATCGGCCTGGCCAATCCGCTGGCGGCACACACCGAACGCCTCACCGACGGCCGGATCGGCCACGACAAGAACCTTTTTCCGGACTGGGCGGTCGCCGAGGGGCCGTTCCTCAAGGAGCGGCCGTACATCCCGCAGTATCTCGACGAGGACTGGATCCGTCAGGCCGAGGCGGCGCTGAAATGTCCGCAGACCCAAGAGATGCTGGAAGCGCGGCGGGCGCCGATGGGCCCGCGCAGGTTCCTGTCGAACCTGCTCAACGCGGCGGAATTCACCAGCTACCGCATCGACCGGGTGCCGCTGTACGAACTCCGACGATGCGGTCTGCCGGTGCCCGAACCGGTCAACCCGACCTACACGGGACTCCCCGCCACGGGCCCGTGAGAATTTCAGGCACGCCCGTGCCGATTTGTTGCCGGGGCGGGTTTTCTGCTTTCGTAATGCTCGACGTAACACTTGAGCCATGTCGATCAGATAAGGCATGTGACGGGCGCCGCGAGCCGATCGCGGCGCGAAGAGATCGCCACAACGGTGTGGTTGACTAACGGGCAAGACTGCGGCCGGGAGCATTTCGAGCACCGATGGCCTGCTGCTGCTTGACGACAGATTGGATTGACACACGCATGAAGTTGGTTGGAAGGCTGCGCGGGGCAGCGAAGGTCTCGTGGCGCCGGTTCACGGTGGCGGCCCTGGTGGCGGCCGTCTTGCCGGCTCTGATCGGTACGGTCGGCGGCTCGGCGACGGCCGGGGCGTTCTCCCGGCCCGGTCTGCCGGTCGAGTACCTGATGGTGCCGTCGGCCGGGATGGGCCGCGACATCAAGGTGCAGTTCCAGAGCGGTGGGGCCAACGCACCGGGCCTCTACCTGCTCGACGGCCTGCGCGCACAGGACGACTTCAACGGCTGGGACATCAACACCGCGGCGTTCGAGTGGTACCTCGATTCCGGGCTCGCGACGATCATGCCGGTCGGCGGCCAGTCCAGCTTCTACAGCGACTGGTACAAGCCGGCCTGCGGCAACAACGGTTGCTCGACCTACAAGTGGGAGACGTTCCTGACCCAGGAGCTGCCCGCTTACCTGGCTGCGAACAAGGGCGTCGACCCGAACCGCAACGCGGCCGTGGGTCTGTCGATGGCCGGTTCGGCGGCGCTGACGCTGGCGATCTACTACCCACAGCAGTTCCAGTACGCCGGATCGCTGTCGGGTTACCTGAACCTCTCCGAGGGCTGGTGGCCGATGCTGGTCAACCTGTCGATGGGTGATGCGGGCGGCTACGACGCCAACGACATGTGGGGCCGCACCGAGGACCCGAACAGCGCCTGGAAACGCAACGACCCGATGGTCAACATCGGCAAGCTGGTCGCCAACAACACCCGCATCTGGGTCTACGCGGGCAACGGCAAGCCGGCCGAGGTCAACGGCACGGTCGCGGGCGACAACTTGCCCGCGAAGTTCCTGGAGAGCCTCACGCTGCGCACCAACAAGACCTTCCAGGAGGAGTACATCGCGGCGGGCGGCCGCAACGGTGTCTTCAACTTCCCGGCGGGCGGCACGCACGACTGGCCCTACTGGGGACAGCAGCTGCAGCAGATGAAGCCGGACATCCAGCGCGTGCTCGGCGCGGTTCCGCAGCCGTCGGCACCGGCGGCACCGGCTGAGGGCGCTGCCCCCGCCGAGCCGGTCTCCTCGGGCGGTTAGGTCTCGACCCCGACGACGGCGGTGCCCCACCCGGGGCGCCGCCGTCGCTCTTTTCACACCCGGGCCGTCGCAGTGGTGTGATTCACTACTTTGCGGTGGACCCGGTCGAGACGAAGGTGAATGTGATGCGTGCGGTGATGCGTTCGGTCCTGGCCGCGGTGGCGGTCCTCGCACTCTGGTCGGCGGGAGTGCTCCCGGGAGCCCCGGGAACACCGCCCGCGCACGCCCAGGGGGTCGAGTTCCTGATGGTGCCGTCCCCGGCGATGGGCCGCGACATTCCCGTCGCCTTCCAGGGCGGCGGTCCGCACGCAGTGGTGCTGCTCGACGCGTTCAACGCCGCCCCGGACGTCAGCAACTGGGTGACCGCGGGCAACGCGATGAACACGCTGGCCGGGTCCGGCGTCTCGGTGGTCGCGCCGGCCGGTGGGGCGTGGAGCATGTACACGAACTGGGAGCAGGACGGCAGCAAGCAGTGGGAGACCTTCCTGGCCGACGAGCTGCCCAACTGGCTGGCCGCCAACAAGGGCCTGGCTCCGGGCGGGCACGGCATCGTGGGCGCGGCCCAGGGCGGCACCGGGGCGCTGACCATGGCGGCCTTCCACCCCAACCGCTACCGCTACGCCGGCTCGCTGTCGGGCTTCCTCACCCCGTCGGCCACCGCGATGAACGGCGCGATCACCGCAGGGCTGGCCCGCTTCGGCGGTGTCGACACCCGCAACATGTGGGGGCTGCCGCAGCTGGGCCGGTGGAAGTGGCACGACCCCGACGTGCACGTGCAGCTGCTGGTGAACAACAACACCCGGTTGTGGGTGTACAGCCCGTCGGCCACCACGTGCACCGACCCCGCGGCCATGATCGGTTACTGCGACCAGGCGCAGGGCAGCAACCGCACGTTCTACCAGCACTACCGCGCCACCGGCGGCGGTAACGGGCACTTCGACTTCCCGAACTCGGGCAACCACGACTGGGGTTCCTGGAGTGGGCAGCTGGCCGCGATGTCAGGGGAGCTGGCTGCGGTTCTGCGCTGAGCGCCGGGGTTACTCAGCCGATCCTCAGCAACCGGCCGGTAGGTTGGACTGCGTGCAGCACGGGTCACGGTCGACGATCGCAGGGATGGCAGGACTGTCCGCGCTCGTCGCTCTGCCGGCCGCCTGGCTCACCGGGTGCGCGTTCAGCGACGACATGATGTCGGGGCTGACCTCCGAGCGGGAACCCGCTCCGGTGCACGGCGAATCGCCTGCGCGGCCGCCCGGCCCCGCAGACGCCGACGCGAACTCCAACGCCCTGGTGGTCACGCCGCGCCAGCAGGACTACCTCGACGCCCTGCACGCGGCCGGCATCGAACCGGCCAGTGACCTGACCGCGCTGAGCATCGGTTCCTACGTGTGCCAGGCTCGCGCGGCCAAGCAGCCTGACCAGGCCGTGTGGGACTTCATCGCGCCGATGGTGGCCAGCGACCCGGACGACCCCGCGTTCCAGAACACGACGGCCGACTACATTCGCATCGCGACCGACCGACTCTGCTAACAGGAGCGCCTGACTTTCATGCCGAAGACCAACCGGCGAAAACGCCACCGCTTGCTCGCGCTCACCGCCGCCGGCGCCGTGGGGCTGGTGGTGGTGCTCATCGTGGCCATCGTGATCGTCGTGCTGCGCCGGCCCGACGCACCGCCGACCGCGGTGCCCCCGTCGGCCGTGCCGCCGACCGCGGTGCCGCCGACCTCCAAGCCGCGGCCGGACTTCCAGGACGCGAGCTGCCCGGACGTCCAATTGGTGTCGATCCCCGGGACCTGGGAGTCCTCGGTGTCGCTCGACCCGTTCAACCCGGTGCAGTTCCCGGCCGCGCTGCTGCTCAACGTCACCAACCCGATCCGCGGGCAGTTCGGCAGTGACCGCCTGGAAGTGTTCACCGTCCCCTACACCGCACAGTTCCACAATCCGCTGTCGGCCGACCAGCAGATGTCGTACAACGACAGCCGGGCCGAGGGCACGCGGGCGGCCGTCGCCGCGATGACGGACATGAACAACCGCTGCCCGCTGACCAGCTACGTGCTGGTCGGCTTCTCGCAGGGGGCGGTGATCGCCGGTGACATCGCCAGCGACATCGGCAATGGACGCGGACCCGTCGACCAGGACCTGGTGCTGGGGGCGGTGCTGATCGCCGACGGCCGGCGGGAGCCCGGCGTCGGCCAGGACGTGGGCCCCAACCCGCCGGGGCAGGGCGCCGAGATCACCCTGCACGAGGTGCCGACATTGTCGGCGCTGGGGCTGACGATGTCCGGCCCCCGCCCGGGCGGCTTCGGCGCGCTCGACAACCGCACCTATGAGATCTGCGCACGCGGCGACCTGATCTGCGCGGCGCCGGAGTCGGCCTTCAACATCACGGCGCTGCCCAAGACACTGGAGGTGCTCTCCGGCGGTGCGGGCCAGCCGGTGCATGCGATGTACGCCACGCCGCAGTTCTGGTCTGTCGACGGGCTCTCGGCCACTCAGTGGACGCTGAACTGGGCGCAGGGTCTCGTCGATAACGCGCCGCAGCCAAAACATGGCTGACCCGTGACCGACACGAACGAGCCGTAATTTGGCACGCCCGCGCAGGTCGCTTAGCATTACCACCAGATTAAGGAAAATCTAAGAGCGGCGGCCGGCGGCTGATGGGGTGGGGGGCCTACTCCCCGGTACGATCTTCGCGTTCGGGATGAAGATTACGCAGGGATTTCCGCGGGATACCGTCCTGCTTGATTGGAGAGAAGATGGCCTTCCACAACCCGTTCATCAAGGACGGATTGATCAAATTCCCCGACAACGGGAGCCTGGTCAAACACGTCGAGCGATGGGCGAAGGTGCGTGGCGACAAGCTGGCCTACCGCTTCCTGGACTTCTCCACCGAACGTGACGGGGTGGCCCGTGACCTCAACTGGGCCGACTTCGGCACCCGCAACCGCGCGGTCGGTGCCCGGCTGCAGCAGGTCACCCAGCCCGGCGACCGCGTCGCCATCCTGTGCCCGCAGAACCTGGAGTACCTGGTCGCGTTCTTCGGCACCCTGTACTCCGGCCGGATCGCGGTGCCGCTGTTCGATCCGTCCGAGCCCGGGCATGTCGGCCGGTTGCACGCGGTCCTGGACAACTGCACCCCGTCGGCCATCCTGACCACCACGGCGGCCGCCGAAGGCGTGCGCAAGTTCTTCCGCACCCGGCCGGCCAACCAGCGCCCGCGCGTCATCGCCGTCGACGCGGTGCCCGACGAGGTCGGCGCCACCTGGGAGCCCGTCGACGTCGCCCACGACACCGTCGCATACCTGCAGTACACCTCGGGGTCGACCCGCATCCCGACGGGCGTGCAGATCACCCACCTGAACCTGGCCACCAACGTCGTGCAGGTGATCGAGGCCCTCGAAGGTGAAGAGGGCGACCGCGGCGTGTCCTGGTTGCCGTTCTTCCACGACATGGGCCTGATCACGGTGCTGTTGTCGCCGATGATCGGCCACTATGTGGAGTTCATGACGCCCGCGGCGTTCGTGCGCCGCCCCGGTCGCTGGATCCGGGCGATGGCCCGCCAGGAAGGCGACACCGGCGGCACCATCTCCGTGGCCCCGAACTTCGCGTTCGACCATGCCGCCGCGCGCGGTGTGCCCAAGGACGGCGAGCCGCCGCTGGATCTGTCCAACGTCAAGGGCATCCTCAACGGCAGCGAGCCGATCTCGGCGGCCACGGTGCGCCGCTTCAACGAGGCCTTCAGTCCGTACGGCTTCCGCGAGGTGGCCATCAAGCCGTCCTACGGCCTGGCCGAGGCCACCCTGTTCGTGTCCACGACGCCGATGGACCAGCCACCGACGATCACCTCCGTCGACCGCGACGAGCTCAACAACCACCGCTTCGTGCCGGTGCCCGACGACTCGCCGAAGGCGGTGCCGCAGGCCGGGGCCGGCAAGGTCGGCGTGGCCGAGTGGGCCGTGATCGTCGACAACGACACCGCCACCGAGCTGCCCGACGGCCAGATCGGCGAGATCTGGATCAGCGGGCAGAACATGGGCACCGGCTACTGGAACAAGCCGGAGGAAACGATCGCCACGTTCCAGAACATCCTCAAGTCGCGCACCGACCCGTCGCACGCCCAGGGCGCCCCGGACGACGCCACCTGGGTGCGGACCGGTGACCTGGGCGCGTACCACGACGGCGAGCTCTACATCACCGGACGCGTCAAGGATCTGGTCATCATCGACGGCCGCAACCACTATCCGCAGGACCTGGAGTACTCCGCACAGGAGGCCACCAAGGCGCTGCGGACCGGTTTCGTGGCCGCGTTCTCGGTGCCGGCCAACCAGCTGCCCGACGAGGTCTTCGACGATGCGCACGCCGGTCTCAAGCGCGACCCCGACGACACTTCCGAGCAGTTGGTGATCGTCGGCGAGCGGGCTCCCGGTGCCCACAAACTCGACATGGCCCCGATCGCCGACGACATTCGTGCGGCGATCGCGGTACGCCACGGCGTGACGGTGCGCGATGTGCTGCTGACCGCGGCCGGTGCGATCCCGCGCACGTCCAGCGGCAAGATCGGCCGGCGCGCATGCCGGTCGGCCTATCTCGACGGGAGTCTGCGCAGCGGCAAGATCGCCAACGCATTCCCCGACGAGTCGGACTGACGCTGTCAACTACATCAACGGCAACGGCGGCTGCCCTGGCCGCCGATCGTGAGGTTATGTGAACATGACTGATCCACAACAAGATTCGGTATCGCCCGCGGCGCCGGTGAACGGGCCCGACCTCACTGTCGCGGAAATGCGGGAGTGGCTGCGCAACTGGATCGGCAACGCGACGGGTCAGTCACCGGACTCGGTCAGTGAAACCGCGCCGATGGTGGAGCTCGGGTTGTCGTCGCGCGACGCGGTCGCGATGGCCAGCGACATCGAGGACCTCACCGGGGTCACCCTGACCGCCACCGTGGCGTTCCGGCACCCGACGATCGAAGCGCTGGCCACGGTCATCGTCGAAGGCGAACCCGAACCCGACACCGCGGAACTCGACGCCGAGGACTGGTCGCGCGACGGCGACGAGGGCCGGCTCAACATCGCCATCGTCGGTGTGGGGACCCGCTTCCCGGGCGACATGAACACTCCCGACGAGATGTGGGCGGCGCTGCTGGAGGGCCGCGACGCGATCACCGACCTGCCCGAGGGACGCTGGTCGGAGTTCCTCTCCGAGCCGCGGGTCGCCGAGCGGGTCGCCAAGGCGCGCACCCGCGGCGGCTACCTCTCCGACATCAAAGGTTTCGACGCCGAGTTCTTCGCGCTGTCGAAGATGGAGGCCGACAACATCGATCCGCAGCAGCGGATGGCGTTGGAGCTGACGTGGGAAGCGTTGGAAAACGCCCGGATTCCGGCGTCGAGCCTGCGCGGTGAGAACGTCGGCGTCTATGTCGGCAGTTCCACCAACGACTACAGCTTCCTCGGGGTGGCCGACCCGTCGACCGCGCACCCGTACGCGATCACCGGTACCGCGAGTTCGATCATCGCCAATCGGGTGTCCTACTTCTACGACTTCCGCGGCCCGTCGATGGCCATCGACACCGCCTGCTCGTCGTCGCTGGTGGCCGTGCACGAAGGCGTCAAAGCGCTGCGCGCCGGCGACGCCGACGTGGTGCTCGCAGGTGGTGTCAACGCGCTGGTCACCCCGTTGGTCACCGTCGGATTCGACGAGGTCGGCGGTGTCCTGGCGCCCGACGGCCGGATCAAGTCGTTCTCGTCGGACGCCGACGGCTACGCCCGGTCCGAGGGCGGGGGCATGCTGGTGCTCAAGCGGCTGGCCGACGCGCGCCGCGACGGCGACGACATCCTGGCCGTGATCGCCGGCGGCGCGGTCAACCACGACGGCCGGTCCAACGGTCTGCTCGCGCCCAACCCCGACGCGCAGGAAGCCGTGCTGCGCAAGGCCTACAAGGACGCCGGCATCAACCCCCGCTCCGTGGACTACGTCGAGGCACACGGCACCGGCACCATCCTGGGCGACCCGATCGAGGCCGACGCGCTGGGCCGGGTCATCGGCCGCGGCCGCAGCGCCGACGCACCGGCCCTGCTGGGTGCGGTGAAGTCCAACCTCGGGCACCTCGAGTCCGCGGCCGGCGCCGCCAGCCTGGCCAAGGTGGCGTTGTCGTTGCAGAACAACAAGATTCCACCGTCGATCAACTTCGCCGGGCCCAACCCGTACATCGACTTCGACGCCGAGCATCTCAAGGTCGCCGATACCGTCACCGACTGGCCGCGCTACAGCGGCCACGCGATCGCAGGGGTCTCCGGGTTCGGCTTCGGCGGCGCGAACGCGCATCTGGTGCTGCGTGAGGTGCTGCCCACCGACCTGGTCGAGCCGATCCCCGAGCCGGACGTCGCAGTCGTCACCCCGGCCAACGACGAGGCCAAGGCCGTCTACGTCGGCGGGGTGCGGATGGACGAGTACGGCGAGTTCTTGTCAGACGATGACGATGACGAGCGCGGCGACGACGAGTTCTACGGACGGACCGCCGACGAGGAACCGGAGTTGCCCGGCCTGACCGACGAGGCGCTGCGGCTGCTGGAGGTCGCACGCGAGGAGCTCGCCGCTGCCGAGGCCGAGAACCCGTCCAAACCCTTGGTCCCGCTGGCGGTTTCCGGCTTCCTGACGTCGCGCAAGCGGGCCACCGCCGCGGAGCTGGCCGACTGGATCGACAGCCCGGCCGGGCGCGAGTCGTCGCTGGAGGCGATCGGCCGCTCGCTGTCGAGGCGCAACCACGGTCGGTCCCGGGCGGTAGTGCTGGCCCACGACCATGACGAAGCCGTCGCCGGGCTGCGCGCGCTGGCCGACGGCAAGCCGCACCCGAGCGTGCTGGCCGCCGACGGGCCGGTGACCAACGGGCCGGTGTGGGTGCTGGCCGGTTTCGGTGCTCAGCACCGCAAGATGGCCAAGAGCCTGTACCTGCGCGACGAGACGTTCGCCGAGTGGATCAACAAGGTGGACAGCCTCATTCAGGACGAGCGCGGGCATTCGATCCTCGAGCTCATCCTCGACGACGCGGTCGACTACACCGACGAGACCACCGAGCTCCCCATCGAGAAGGTGCAGCTGGTCATCTTCGCGATCCAGGTCGCGCTCGGTGAGGTGCTCAAGGCGCACGGCGCCAAGCCCGGTGCGCTGATCGGGCAGTCGCTCGGCGAGGCCGCAGCCGCGTACTTCTCCGGCGGTCTGTCGCTGGAGGACGCCACCCGCACCATCTGCTCGCGTGCGCACCTGATGGGTGAGGGCGAAGCGATGTTGTTCGGTGAGTACATCCGGCTGATGGCGCTGGTGGAGTACTCACCCGACGAGATCGAGACGGTGTTCGGGGAGTTCAAGAACCTCGAGCCGTGCGTGTACGCCGCTCCGACGCAGACCGTCATCGGCGGCCCGCCCGACCAGATCGATGCGATCATCGAGCGGGCGGAGGCCGAGGGCCGGTTCGCGCGCAAGTTCCAGACCAAGGGCGCCAGCCACACCTCGCAGATGGATCCGCTGCTGGGTGAGCTGGCCGCCGAACTGCAGGGCATCGAGGCGCATCCGGTGCAGGTGCCGTACTACTCGACCGTCCACGAAGGCAGCCTGATCCGTGCCGGGTCGGACGCCATCCACGACGTCGACTACTGGAAGAAGGGGTTGCGCCACAGCGTCTATTTCACGCACGGCATCCGCAACGCCGTCGACAATGGCCACACCACCTTCCTGGAACTGGCGCCCAACCCGGTTGCGCTGATGCAGGTCGGGCTGACCACCGCCGACGCGGGACTGCATGACGCGCAACTGATTCCGACCCTGGCGCGCAAGCAGGACGAGGTCGATTCGATGACCACGGCGATGGCGCACCTGTTCGTGCACGGCCATGATCTGGATTTCCGCACGTTGTTCCCGCGCCGTTCCCGCGGGCTGGCCGGGGCGCTGGACTTCGCCGACATCCCGCCGACCCGCTTCAAGCGCAAGCCGCACTGGCTGGAGGCCCGGTTCACCGGGGACAGCTCGACGGTGACGCCGGGCAACCATGTCGCCACCCCGGACGGCCGGCACGTGTGGGAGTACAGCCCGCGCGGCGCGACCGATCTGGCGGCGCTGGTGAAAGCCGCTGCCGCAGCGGTGCTTCCGGATGCCACCCTGACCGCCTCCGAGCAGCGCGCGGTGCCGGCCGACGACGCGCGTCTGGTCACGACGCTGACCCGGCATCCGGGCGGGGCGAGTGTTCAGGTGCACGCCCGGATCGAGGAGTCCTTCACCTTGGTCTACGACGCGATCGTGACCCGCGCCGGTGCGCAGACCGCGCTGCCGACGGCGGTGGGCGCCGGCACGATCGCCGAGACGGTCACCGCCGCCCCGGCTCCCGAGGAACCCGCGGACGAGGATGCCGACATCCTGCACGACAACCTCACCGCAGGCGCGGGTCTGGCGGCCGGCTTCGCGAAGTGGTCCCCGAACTCGGGCGAGACGATCGCCGACCGGCTCGGAGCGATCGTCGGCGCGGCGATGGGCTACGCCCCCGAGGACCTGCCCTGGGAGGTGCCGCTGATCGAGCTCGGTCTGGATTCGCTGATGGCGGTGCGGATCAAGAACCGGGTCGAGTACGACTTCGACCTGCCCCCGATTCAGCTCACCGCGGTGCGCGACGCGAACCTCTACGCCGTGGAGAAGCTGATCGCCTACGCGGTCGAGCACCGCGACGAGGTCGGCGAGATCGCCGAGTCGCAGAAGGGCAAGAGCGCCGAGGAGATCGCCGCCGAGCAGGCCGAGCTGATGGGCGGCGCCAGCACGGTCGCCGAGCTGGAGGCCAAGCTGGCCGAGGCTGGGCACCCGATCGCCGCGGAGAAGCCCGAGACGATCGCCACCGACGCGGTGGAGGCGCAGATCCCGGCTCCGCCGACCGACCCGAGCGGCCCGTCGATCCCGGCTCCGCCGACCGACCCGTCGGGCCCCAACGGCCAGGACACGTCCTCGGCTGCCGCAACGGCGGCGAAGGTGCTGACCCAGGAGGCGGTCACCGAGGCGCTCGGCGCCGACGTGCCGCCCCGCGACGCCGCCGAACGTGTCACGTTCGCGACGTGGGCGATCGTGACCGGTAAGTCGCCCGGCGGCATCTTCAACGAGTTGCCGTCGATCTCCGGCGACGTCGCCGAGAAGATGGCCGAGCGGCTCTCGGAGCGGGCCGACGGCACCATCACCGCCGAACAGGTCACCGCCGCCCGCACCATCGAACAGCTCGCGACCGAGGTGCGCGAGCTGATGGACGCCGGCGTGGTCGACGGGTTCGTCCGCACCCTGCGAGCGCCCAAGGATGGTTCGGACAGCGTCCCGGTGTTCGTGTTCCATCCGGCGGGCGGGTCGACGGTGGTCTACGAGCCGCTGCTGAAGCGGTTGCCGCCGGACACGCCGGTCTACGGCATCGAGCGCGTCGAGGGATCCATCGAGGAGCGGGCCGCGCAGTATGTGCCCAAGCTGATGGAGATCCAGGGCACGGGCCCCTACATCCTGGCCGGCTGGTCGCTGGGCGGGGCGCTGGCCTACGCCTGCGCCCTCGGGCTCAAAGCCAATGGGTGCGACGTGCGTTTCGTCGGACTGATCGACACGGTGCGTCCCGGTGAGGAGATCCCGCAGACCAAGGAGGAAACCCGGGCGAGGTGGGACCGCTACGCGCTGTTCGCTCAGCGCACCTTCAACGTCGAGGTGCCGCCGATCCCGTACGAGGAGCTCGAGGCGCTCGACGACGAGGGGCAGGTGAAGTTCATCCTCGACGCGGTCAAGCAGAGCGGCGTCGACATCCCGGGCGGCATCATCGAGCACCAGCGCACGTCCTACCTGGACAACCGTCTGCTCGAGACCGCGGAAATCCAGCCGTACGACGGGCACGTCACGCTGTACATGGCCGACCGTTACCACGACGACGCCGTCTTCTTCGAGCCGCGCTACGGCATCCGTCAGCCCGACGGCGGCTGGGGTGAGTTCGTCAGCGACCTCGAGGTGGTGCCGATCGGGGGTGAACACATCCAGGCCATCGATGAGCCGTACATTGCAAAGGTCGGTGCACACATGAGCGCGGCCGTCAACGAGATCGACGCGCACGCGAGGAGCAATTCGGACGGAGCTGAAGGTAAGTGACGACGAAGACCACCGCCGAGTTGCTCGCCGAGCTTCGCGAGAAGCTCGAACAGGCCAAGGAGCCGGGCGGCGAGAAGGCGGTCGCCAAGCGCGCCAAGAAGGGCATCCCCAGCGCCCGGGACCGGATCTACTCCCTGCTCGACCCGGGCAGCTTCCTCGAGATCGGGGCGCTGGCCAAGACGCCCGGTGATCCGGATGCGCTGTTCGGGGACGGTGTGGTCACCGGCCACGGCACCATCAACGGCCGACCCGTCGGGGTGTTCAGCCACGACCAGACGGTGTTCCAGGGGTCGGTCGGGGAGATGTTCGGCCGCAAGGTCGCACGCCTGATGGAGTGGGTCGCGATGGTCGGCTGCCCGATCATCGGCATCAACGACTCCGCCGGCGCGCGCATCCAGGACACCGCGACCTCGCTGGCCTGGTATGCCGAGCTGGGCCGTCGCCACGAGCTGCTGCGCGGCCTGGTGCCCGAGATCTCGCTGATCTTCGGCAAGTGCGCCGGCGGTGCGGTGTACTCACCGATCCAGACCGACCTGATCGTCGCGGTGCGCGACCAGGGCTACATGTTCGTCACCGGCCCCGACGTGATCAAGGACGTCACCGGTGAGGACGTCACCCTCGACGAACTCGGCGGCGCCGATGCGCAGGCCCGATACGGCAACATCCACCAGGTCGTCGAGTCCGAGGCCGCGGCGTTCCAGTACGTGCGCGACTATCTGAGCTTCCTGCCGGCGAATACGTTCGACGACCCGCCGATCGTCAACCCGGGCCTGGAGCCGGAGATCACGCCGCACGACCTCGAGTTGGACTCGATCGTGCCGGACTCCGACAACCAGGCCTACGACATGATGGAGATCCTGCTGCGGATCTTCGACGACGGGGACGTGTTCCCGGTCGGCGAGCAGTCCGGTCCGGCCATCATCACCGCGTTCGCCCGCGTCGACGGCCGCCCGGTCGGGGTGATCGCCAACCAGCCGATGTTCATGTCGGGTGCGATCGACAACGAGGCCTCGGACAAGGCGGCCCGCTTCGTGCGGTTCTGCGACTCGTTCAACACCCCGCTGGTGTTCGTGGTCGACACGCCCGGCTTCCTGCCCGGCGTTCAGCAGGAGAAGGGCGGCATCATCAAGCGCGGCGGCCGCTTCCTCAACGCCGTCGTCGAGGCCGACATCCCGAAGATCACCATCACCATCCGCAAGTCCTACGGCGGGGCGTATGCGGTGATGGGCTCCAAGCAGCTGACCGCCGACTTCAACTTCGCGTGGCCGACCGCCCGCATCGCGGTGATCGGCGCCGAGGGCGCCGCGCAGCTGCTGGTCAAGCGGTTCCCCGATCCGACTGCGCCCGAGGTGCAGAAGATCAAGGCCGACTTCATCGAGGGCTACAACGCCACGATGGCGGTGCCGTGGGTGGCCGCCGAGCGTGGCTTCATCGACGGCGTCATCGAGCCCCACGAAACCCGGCTGCTGCTGCGCAAGTCGCTGCACCTGCTGCGCGACAAGCAGATCAGCCGCGTGCAGCGTAAACACGGCCTGACTCCGATCTAGGCGCCGGGGTGCGGTTGGATGAAGCTCGTGTCGACTGATTTCACCGGGCTGCGACGAGGTGCGCCGCTGGGTGACCCGCGGCTGGACCTGTGCGATCTGTACGTCTTTCCGTCCCCGAAGGACCCCACGCGCACCGCGCTGATCCTCACCGCCAACCCGCACGCCGGCCCGATGTGTCCCGGCGCGGTCTATCGCATCGCGATCGACAACGACGGTGACCTGCGCAACGACATCGCGTTCAATTTCGTGTTCACCGAGGTCACCGGTAGTCCGGCGGCGCCGAGGCAGCGCGTCGACGTCTACCTGGCGTTGCAGGCCGACGCCCGGGTGGACGCCGCGGCGGGATCCCGGATCTTCGGCGACGTCGAGGTGTCGTTCGACGAACACCCGCGGATGTGGCAATCCGGTTCGTACTCGCTGTTCACCGGCGCCCGCGCCGATGCGTTCTTCGCCGACACCAACGTCCTCGCGATGGCTGTGGAGCTGCCGACCGCCTACCTCGGCGCGGCGCCCGATGTCCGGGTCTGGGCCCGCTGCAGCCTGCTGCGCGACGGCCGGTGGGTGCACGCCGACCGGGTCGGCCACCCATGGGTCAGCGGGTTCTTCTCGACCGAGGACGACCTCGCGGAGTACAGCGCCGGCGAGCCGAACCGGGACCGCGCGCGGTGGATGGCGCACCTGATCGAGTTGATGGCCCGCACCGGCGGTTACAGCCGCGAGGAAGCGGTCGCGGCGATCGAAGCCGAAGGCACGCTGCCCGACATGCTCACCTACAACCCGGCCAAGCCGGTCAGGTACCCCAACGGCCGCACGCTGACCGACGACGTCGCCGACTATCGCTCGAAGTTCCTGACCCACGGGCAGAAGGGGTTCGCAGGCCACGGCGCCCCGGCCGGAATGCTCTCCGAGTTCCCCTATCTCGGCGCCCCCACCTGAGGACATGGACGACGATCCCGGCGCACCGCAGTCCGCGCTGGTCGCTGCGTACCGGACGTGCGAGGCGCTGCCTGTGGTCGGGGGTCTGTTCACCCGGGGCCGTCACGAAGCCAGGGCACTGGTGTCGCTGGCCGTCGCGGTGGTCGTCGAGGAACTCGACGTGGACCGGTTGGTGCGTGACCGGATCACCGCCGAGACCTTCGACGCGGTGATCGCCCGGATGGACCTGGTCGGGCTGGCCAACAAGGTGATCGACGGGGTGGACCTGCGCGCACTGATCCGGCAGGAGGCGCGCCCCGTCCCGGTCGAGGCGCGCGGTTTCCGGCAGCGATTCCGTGAGCGGTCGTGACATGCCGCTGAGTGACGGCGAGGTGATCTCGGGATACACGATCGCCCGGCTGCTGGGGTCGGGGGGCATGGGTGAGGTGTATCTGGCCAAGCACCCGAGGTTGCCGCGCTACGACGCGCTCAAAGTGCTTTCGGCCGCCGTCTGCGCCGACGACGAGTACCGGCAGCGGTTCCACCGGGAGGCCGAGATCGCCGCCACGCTGTGGCACCCCCACATCGTCGCCGTGCACGACCGTGGTGAGTTCGACGGGCGACTGTGGATCTCGATGGACCACGTCGAGGGCACCGACGCGGCGCAACTGCTCGCCGAGCGGTACCCCGGTGGGATGCCGCCGGAGTTGGTGATCCGGATCGTCACCGCCGTGGCCGAGGCGCTCGACTATGCCCACCAACGCGGCCTGTTGCATCGCGACGTCAAGCCGGCCAACATCCTGATCGCCGATCCGGAAACCGAGAACGAGCGGATCATGCTGGCCGACTTCGGGATTGCGCGCCGCCTCGGTGAGGTCAGTGCCCTGACCGGGACCGACATGACCGTCGGCACGGTGGCTTACTCCGCGCCCGAACAGTTGACCGCCGACGAGCACATCGACGGTCGAGCCGACCAGTACGCGCTGGCGGCCACGGCGTTTCAGCTGCTGACCGGTGCGCCGCCGTTCAAGCACGACAACCCGGCCATCGTGATCAGCCGGCACCTGACCGCCAAGCCGCCGTCGATCTCCGACCATCGCCCCGAGTTGTCCTCGCTGGGAACGGTGTTCGCCAAGGCCCTGGCCAAGGTGCCCGCTGACCGGTTCGACCGCTGTGTGGACTTCGCCCGCGCGCTGGCCAACCGCAGCGCGATCACCGCCGATCCCGATGCCACCCGGTATGCCGTCGCCGAGACCGGCCCCCGGCACTCCCGGACCCGGTCGGCGGCGCCGAGATCACGCCGCTGGCTGGTGATCTCGGCCGCCGCGGTGCTGGCGCTGACCGCGATCGCCGCGGTGGTGTTCCTGGCGCAGTACGAGCGGCGGCAGGGCCGCAGCGAGGCGGCCCCGTCGACGCCGGGTGGGGTCGCGCTACCGGTGGTGGTGGTCGGCGCGGACTGCGCCACGCTGGGCGCCGCGGGCCTGACCGAGGGCGGCCAGCCGGCCTATTGCGCGCGCCTGGCCTCGTCGGGCGAGCCGTTGTGGTCGCTGTATCCCGGGCAGATCGCCCATCCCAGCGCCGCGCCCGTCTCGAACGGTGACACCCCGGTACTGGTGTGCATGGAGCAGACCGGCAAGAGCCAGGTCGACTGTCACGACGACATCCTGCAGGAGAACGCGAATCCGGGCGCCAACGACGGCTGACTGCGGGCGCGGTCAGTTCGTGTCGCCGGCGGTGGCGGCGACGTCGTCGCCGAACCACTTCTCCTTGATGATGTTGTAGGTGCCGTCCTCGCGCATCCGGATCAGCGCCTGGTTGATCGGTTTGCGCAGCGGGCTGTCGATGTTGAACACGAAGCCCTGGTTCTCCTCCTGGAAGACCGGCCCGGCCAGCACCGCGACGCCTTCGCCCCGATGGGCCACGTAGTAGCGCAGCACGGGGGAGTCGAACACCACCGCGTCGTAGCCTTCTTCGCGCAGCAGGTGGTAGGAGTCCTCGATGGTGTCGGTCTCGGTGGCGTCGATGCCCATGCTGCGCAGGAACGTCGCCGCGGTGGTGTCGGTCACGGTGGCCACCGATTTCTCGTAGAGGTCGGCCGGACCGGTGATCTTGGCGTCCAGCTTGGCCACCGTCAGCGTGGCGCTGAGGTTGGCCGAGTAGAACGAGATGAACACGATGCCCGCGAATCCCCACAGGATCGCCAGTGACCGGGTGATCGTCGTCGTCGCGGTGGTGCTGTTCTTCCCGACCAGCGAGCCGATGCCCCAGCTGAACGACTGGAAGATGCCGGGGAAGTAGGACCGTGACACCACCGGCTTGGCGACGCGGCGCTCGAGCAGCCAGAACACGTGTGCCGGAATCACACTGACGACCACGGCCGCGCTGAGCCAGATCAACATGGTGCGGGAGAACAGCAGATCGAGGTACCCGCCCAGACCGGGCACCGCGGGCCGGGTATCGTGCACGGGCACGATGATCTGCAGCCCGCCGTCGAGCGTCGGTTGGGAGAAGTCGAAGCGCTGCTCGCGATCGGCGGTCAGCGAGATGGCACCGATCGCCACGTCGGCGCGGTTGTCGGCCACCGCGGACAGCTGGCCGGCGACGTTGTCGGTGCGCAGGAACTCGGTCGGCACGTCCAGGCGGTTGGAGATCTCGTTCCACAGATCGATGCTGAACCCGGTCAGCTCCCCGCCGCTGGTCTCCATGACGAAGGGCTCGAGCGGATGGATCGCCACGGTCACCGGTTCGGGATCGGCGGTCTCGGTGCCCGGCTGGGCGGCCGCCGGCGGCGCCGCGAGCAGAGCCCCCCACAACAGGGCCAGGACAACAGCAAATCGGCGGGCGCCCACGGGCGAATCACTCCTTCGTCTCGGAGGTGACCCTAACCCACGGTCATGGCTGGATCCGGATCGGACCGGGCGAGTACAGCCCGGAGCGGGTGGCCTCGCCCAACTCGATCTCGGCGGATTCCGCGTCGACGATGGTGTCGAAGCGGCGCAGCGAGCCCCAATCCTGGCCCCAGTCCTGGGACAGATAGGTCGACATCACCGAAGCCCGCAGCAGCAGATCGGTGATGCCCAGCAACCCGCCGTTGAGGCCGTCCTGCCAGGTGTCGGTGCTCTGCAGTTTGGCGTAGTAGTCCGGCGAGATCCGGAACTTCGGGATCTCGGTGACCCCGTTGGCGTGCAGCATCGGCTGCTGGCACGGGAACGCCAGACCGACCGCCCAGTCCATCAGCACCGGTTCCTCGGAGCCCACGTACTCCTGGACCGAGCGCAGTTCGGGCACCCGTGGCGGCGTCACCGCGACCCAGTCGCCCTGCCCGAGATCGAGGTCCTCGGCGATCACCCGGACCGCGACCGCGTCGGCGGGAATCTGCGCGCGGGGGTAGCGCAGGTTGCGCCACGACGGGGTGGGGCCGATGTCGTACGGGCTGACCCGCCCCGCGGGCATCGGCGCACCGTCCGGCCCGGCGGTCGCATACTCCAGTTCCACGGTCTGCCCGGAGGTGAATCCTTCGGCGACGCTGCGTCCGGCGATGGTTCCCGCCGCGGTGATGACCAGCAGCGGGTGCGCATCGTCGGCCGGCGGCAGTTCGTACCACGACGAGGCCAGCTTGCTCTCCTGCTGCGCCCCTTCGGAATAGGTCCCCGCGACGGGCACCCGGGTGGGGTCCAGGCCGTACGGCAGCGGCACGGTGGAGCCGTTGATCCCCGGTCGTGACAGCTCGACCGGACGGTTCCAGTCGTAGTCGGTGCCGGGCTGCGGATTGTTGAGCCGGATCGCCTCGGCGATGATCCGCTCGGGAACGCCGTTGGGGGAGAAGCCCATCGGGTTCGCCCCGCCCAGCGGGCCCAACGGACCCGACGGCTGACCCGGGAGCGCCTGCAGGAAGCCGTCGTTCGAGTCGGGTTCGACGAGCACGTCGTCGGCCAGTCCGCAGCCGCCCGCGAAGGCGCGAATGTTGGCCCAGCCGTTGGAGTACGTCGGGTACTGGCGGACGACCCCCACCGCCATCGACGCCACGAACACCGTCACCATGAATCCCGCGGCGATCGGGATCGGGGCGGCGGTGAGTTTGTCGACCACCCGGGATCGGCGTCCGGGAAAGACGTGCAACCAGAACGCCCACAACGCGGTGAGCGCGAAGAGTGCGAAGAACACCCCGCTGACCGTGACGCCGCCCAGCTGCGGCACCGAATTGTTGAACGGCACACCGAAGTTGGAGACGTACCACCACCCGTTGGTGGAGGCGAAACACAAGGCCAGCACGAAGAACACCAACGCCAGGAACACCATCCGGTTGCGCGCGGAGCGCAGCACCGCCGGTGACAGCAGCACCGTGGCCAGCGCGGCCATCGCCGCACCGACCGCGGCGAACAACCCGAAATGGTGGATCCACTTGGTCGGCGTGAACATCAGGAAGAAGATGGTGGCGAAGATGACGCCCATCAGCCGCCAGGCCGGACCACGCGCCACGCCGGGCACGCGCTTGCGTCGCAGCATCATGAACAGCGACGGGAACAGGCACATCGCGGTGAACAGGAACGCGAAACGGCGCGAGATGGCGCCGTCGACGGTCGGCAGGACCAGGTAGTAGTAGCGCAGGTTCTCGGTGTACCACTCCTGGCTGGGGCCGATCGCGGTGCGAATCCTGGTGGCTTCCAGCACCGTTGCCAACGTCTGATCGGCGAACACCACCGCCAGGATCACGGTGCCCGCGGCCAGCAGCGGTGCCAGCAGAGGCCAGGTACCCACCCATTGCCGGCGGCGCATCAGGATGCGCAGGATGGGCCGGCCGCCGGCCACCAGGGCCGCGACCGCGATCAGGCCGGTCGGCTGGATACCGAGGGTGAACGCGGCGGTGATGATCGCGAAGGCGGCGGGGGTCAGCCGGCCCGAGCTGATCGCACGTTCGATCAGCACATAGGTGATCAGCGCGCCGGTGGCGATCTGGCCCTCCGGGCGCAGCCCGTTGTTGAACGGCATCCACGCGCCCAGCAGGACCAGCCCGGCTGCCCACAGGGCGGGACGGCTGGCCAGCACCGCGGGCCCGAGCCGGGGCAGGACCTCGCGGGACAGCAGCAGCCAGCAGATCAGCGAGCACACCAGATCTGGCAGCCGGATCCAGATGCTGGCGGTGCTGACCTGGGTCATCAACGCCAGCAGGTTGTAGTACCAGCCGAACGGGTCCTCCGGGCTGCCGAACCAGCGGAAGTAGTTCGACATGTAGCCGGCATGTTCGGCCACCCGGGCCATGCCCAGGATGTAGCCGTCGTCGGAGGAGTTGGCGCCGATGACATACCAGAGCGCGAACCCGCCCACGACCACCCCGTCGACCGGGCTGGCGGTCCGCCAGCGGGTCGGGATCAGCCGTCGCATCCGCCTGCCGTCGAGGCGGTCCAGCCGCCACAGCGCCAGCAGCGCCACCGCGGTGCAGACGATCGCCAGCAGGATCGCGGCCAGCTTCAGCGGGGTCGGCTGGGTGGTGAAACGGGTGTCGATGGTCGCCGACAGCGACAGACCCGGCGGGGCCGGCCCGACGAGGTCGGTGAACACGCCGACGATGGCCGGCCGCAGGTTCGGGTCGGAGTAGCCGGTGCGTTGCGGCGCACCGGCGTCCTCACCGGAGGTCTGGGTCAGGCCGACGAAGTCGGCGTAGGTGCCGTCCAGGTTCGAGGTGATCTCGATGGTCGAGCAACCGCCCATCCGCTCGCGGTCGACGCTGGCCACCACGACGTTGCGCACGATCACGTCGACGCGTTCGTCGGTGACGTTGACCAGCATCGCGTTCAGCGCCGCGTCGCGGCCCTCGGCGGGCGCGGTGCCCAGCAGCAGCCCGCCGTCGGCGGGCATGTCGGCGACCGCGGAGCACGGGATCGTCGCGGTCAGGCTCACCGGCGCCTGGCTGATCAGCGGCGCGGTGACGTTGTCGAGCTGCCCGCCCTGCGGCCAGTTCAGCGTCGCGGTGGTCTGCGTGACGGGCAGCAGCGGCGTCGCGACGGCCAGCAGGAACCCGAGCAGGCCGGCGATCGTGGCGACCCACCGCGCCGTCTTGACGTCCCTACTCACGGCAGCGCCCTGATCGGTCCGCCGCGACTCCAGCCGAACACTCGCGTCGTTCCTTCCTCGATCGCCGCGTTCGGCGCCTCGTCAGCGGGCACCACCCGCAGATAGCGCTCGATCGAACCCCAGTCGCGGTACCAGTCGCCGCGCAGATAGGTCGGGATCGTCGCGGTGCGCAGCAACGCCTGGATGAACAGGAACGGGCCGCCGTCCTCGGCGGACTGCCACTGGTTCGACGAGGCCACCACCTGCTTGAAGTTCGGCAGGATCCGGTACTCGGGCAGCTCGGCGACGCCGAGGTGCTGGGAAGCCGGCCGCTGGCACGGGAAGTTCGACGCGGTCGCGATGTCCATCAGCACCGGGGTCTGCGACCCGAGGTACTCGCCGGCGGTCTGCAGCACCGGCACCCGCGGCGGGGTGAACGCGAACCACTGGTCCTCGGACAGGTTCGGGTCGTCGGCGACGATGCGCACCACGTTGGCCTCCGGCGGCGCCCACGACAGCGGGAAGCGCAGGTTGCGCCACGCCTTCTGCTGAAAGATGTCGATCGGCTGCACCTGGCCCAGCGCCTGGTAGGAGCCGTCCGGGCGGTGCACCCCCCACTGCAGCTTCAGCGACTGGCCGTAGTTGAACGAGCCGTCCTCCTCGTAGTACCAGATCGCCCCCGCGGCGGCGACGGTCACCAACGGCCGGTCCGGGGTGCGGGGCGGCAGCTGATACCACGCCGAGGTGGCCTCGGCGGCCAGGGTGTTCTCGTCGAAGCTGCCCATCACCGGGGTGCGGTCGGGGTCCAGGCCGAACGGCAGGAACACCCGCGACCCGTTCACCCCCTCGGGGCCGTAGCCGCCGCCGGTGCCGGCGGCGAAACCGACGCCGATGTTGGGTTTGTCGACCGGGCCGTCGGAGTTCACGGTGCCGGGGTTGGCGGCCACCGGCTCGGCCGGTTCGAGAGTGTCGCTGACCCCGTTGGGGGTGAACCCGATCGGGTCCTCGCCGCCGAGGGGACCGTACTCGCCGAACCGCTGGCCGGGGACCGGCTCCAGCATGCCGGCGTTGGTATCGGGCTCGACGAGGACGTGGTCGGCCATCCCGCAGCTGGTGCCCTGCAGTCCGGAGGTCAACGCGGCCAGGTTGGCCGCACCGGTGGTGTAGACCGGGTAGCGGCCCACGGTGGCCTTGACCATCGAGCCGAGCTCGAGCACCACCATGATGGTCGCGACGATCAGCAGCGGCGTCGAGGCCAGCGCCCGGTTCCGGCCGGTGTCGGCGACCTGGGTGTGCCCGGCGTAGTCCATCCGGAAGTGCAGCCAGCCGGCCAGCAGGCCGCCGACAATGGCCAGCACCAGGAAGATCGTGGTCACCGGGTAGCCGAAGATCACCGGCTGCTTGTCGAACCACGGCACCCCGTAGTTGGCGACATAGAACCAGCCGTTGATTCCCGAGGTGGACCAGGCCAGCACGAACAGCAGCGCGGTGACATACAGCGCCAGGTTGCGTCGGGAGTGCAGTCCCACCCGGGCGAACGCGAACGCGGTGACCGCGCCGAGCGCGCCGGCCAGGCCGGCGAAAGCGCCGAACTGAACCGCCCACTTGGTCGGCGTCAGCGTGAGCAGCAGCAGCCCCACCGCGGTGGTACCGGTCAGCCGCCACAGCGGCGCGCCGACGGCGCCGGGCACCTTGCCGCGCCGCAGCAGCACCATGATCAGGCCGAACAGGCACAGCAGCAGGATCAGCACCGAGAAGCGCCGCGACAGGGACCCGTCCACACTGTCCTCGACGGTGAGGAAGTAATAGCGCAGGAACTCCTGATACCACGGCAGAGTCGGCCCGACGACGTACTTGATGCGTACCGATTCGGCGACCGTGGCCAGCGTCTGGTCACGGAACACGATCACGAACACCAGGGACGCGGCCGCCACCAGCGGCGTCACCGTGGCGCCCACGCCGGCCACGGCCCGGCGCGCGGAGATCACCCGGGTGATCGCCCGGGCCCCGACCAGCAGCGGTGCCAGCGCGATCAGACCCTGCGGAGCGAGCGTGATCGAGAACATCGCGACCACAACCGCCACCGCGGCGGGCCACAACCGCCGGGTACCGATTGTTCGTTCCACGAGCATCCAGACCGCGACGGTGCCGAACGCGATCAGTGGTTCGGGCCGCAGCCCGTTGTTGAACGGCAGCCAGGCCGCCAGGAACACCGCGGCGCCGGTCCACACGGCGATCTTGTTGTCGGCGATCCGGCGGCCCAGCCGCGGCAACACGCATCGGCTGATGACCAGCCACGTCCCGATGGCTGCGAGGGTGGCGGGCAGCCGCATCCACACGCCGGCCGTGCTCACCGCCGCCAGCTGGGCCAGCACGCTCTGATACCAGTCGAACGGCGCTTCCGACGCGCCGAAGTACCGGAAGTAGTTGGTCAGGTAGCCGGCCTCCGACGACACCCGCGCGATCGTCAGGTTGTAGCCGTCGTCGGACGACTGCGCGCCCACCACGTGCCACACCAGCAGAGCACCGACGACGCCGGCGTCGGCCAGCCAGGTCGACAGCCCGACCCGGCGCCACCGCGTCGGCGGGCGTCGGCCCCCGGCGCGGTCGAGCAGCGCCAGCGCGACGATCGATGCGAGCACGCACAGCACGCCGAGCACCATCACGACGGTCTTCAGCGGGGTCGGCGAGGTGATGAAGCGGGTGTCCACCTCGATCCGGCCGGCCAGCCCGGCGTCCGTGCCGACCTCCAGGTCGGTGAAGACACCGGCCACCTGCGGTCGCTTGTCGACGCTCAGTGTGCCGGTGGCGCCCGGGATGCCGACGAAGTCGGCGCCGACAGCGGCGACGTCGGCCCAGATTCGCAGCTCGCTGCACGCACCGGCGTCCACCTCGGCGCGCGGCGCCACCGCGGCCACCGTGTCGCGGAACGCGACGTAGACGACGTCGTCGTTGGCCCGGACGAACAGTCCGTTGCGGCCGGCGTCGATGCCGCCGGCCGGGATCGTCGAGAGCACCACCCCGCCGTCGGCGGGCATGCTCGCGACGGCCCGGCAGGGAATGGTCAGGCTCAGGGAGCGCGGCGCCCCGGACACCAGCGGGGCGGTGATGTCCTCGACGAATCCGTCATCGTCGACGGCCTGCGGCCATGGGATGGTCGCGGTGGTCTGGGTGACGGGCAGCAGCGGCGTCAACGCGCACAGCACAATTCCGAGCAGCCCGGCGACGAACGCGACAAGACGGGCGGTCGGGGCGGGCACGAGGCTCGATGGTAGACGCCGTCAGCTCAGCCGCAGCGGCGCCGGGCTCCACAGGCCGCTGCGCGTTGCCGAACCGAGATCCAACCGGGCCGGTTCGGCGTCCGGGTAGTACGGCGTGAGCTGCTGCAGCGCTCCCCAGTCCCGGAACCAGTCGTGCTTGAGGTAGGTGGGCACCGAGGTGGCACGCAGCAGCAGTTCGGTGATGCCCAGCGGGCCGCCGCCGAGGTAGTCCATCACCGGCGAGTTGGCTTCGGCCCCGAAGCGGTCGGGCAGGATGCGCCACTTGGGCACCTCGATGACGCCGTTGCGGTGGTCGAACGGCCGCTGGCACGGGAACGCCAAGCCGACCAGCCAGTCGAGCAGCACCGGATCGGTCGAGCCGACCACGTCCTGCAGCGTGCGCAGGCTCGGGATGCGCGGTGGGGTGACGGCGATCCAGTGCTGCGGATCGAGGTCGTCGTCACTGGCGACGACCCGGATCTGGGTGGCGTCGGCCGGGATGGCGGTCAGCGGGGCTCGCAGGTTGCGCCAGGCCGGCGCCGCGCCGACGTCGCCGAACTCGACGGTGCCCGCCGGTTCGCCGTCGGGGCCGGCGTACTGCACGACGACCTCGCTGGAATCGAAGCGTCCGGCCGCGGCGATCACCAGCAGCGAGTCGGAGCGGTCGCGGTCGCGCCAGTCGTCGGGGAGCCGATACCAGGCCGAGCGCAGCGACGCCGGCTGTTGGGTACCGGCGCGCCAGCTGCCCAGGACCGGGGTCCGCGCGGGATCCAGGCCGTAGGGCAGCCGCGCACGGGAGCCGTTGACGCCGGCTGCGACGGTGGTGCCGCCTTCGGTGCCGGTTTCGCCGCCCGTGCCCGTCCCGCTGTCGTTGTCGCTGTCGGCGAAGTTGGTCGCGCCCGACTGGTCCATCACCGGGTCGGCGGAGATGTCGGACGGAATGCCGTTGGGGCGAAAGCCTTCTGCGGTCTCGGCGCCCAGCGCGTCACCGACCGTCGCCCCGATCGGCGACAGCAGACCCGCGGTCGGGTCCTGCTCGACCAGCACGTCCTCGGCCATGCCGCAGGTCTTGCCGGTCAGGGCCTGCAGGTTCGAGCGGCCCACGGTCCAGGCCGGGTACTGCCCGATCATCGCCACGGTCAGCGACACCACCTGGAAGGCGACCAGCGCCCAGGTGACGATTGCCAACGGGGCCTGCGCCACCGACCGCCACCGGCGCCCGCCGTTGGTCGGAGGGTCGCCACGGCCGGTGAAGTGCAACCACGCGGCCACCAGCAGGGTCAGCACCGAAAGGCCCAGCAGGATGGTGGTGAAGCCGAAGTGCCACTCGGGGAACGCGTTGGACCAGGGCACCCCGAAGTTGGAGACGTACCACCAGCCGTTGACCGTCGCGAAGGACAGCGCGGTGACGAACAGCACTGCTCCGGCGAAGACCGTGCGGTTACGCCGCGAACGCATCGCGGCCGCCGAGACGGCGACGGCGGCCAGCGCACCCAGCGAGCCGGCCAGCCCGGCGAACACCCCGAAGTGGTGGGTCCACTTCGTCGGGGTGAACATCATCGCCAGGAACGAGATGATGGTGATGCCGATGATGCGCCGGCTCGGCCCCAGCGCGGTGCCGGGGATCCGGCCCTTGCGCAGCGACATCGCGACCGCGACGGCCAGCGCGAGCAGCAGCGTCAGCACCGCGAACCGGCGGGCGACGGAGCCGTCGGGGGTGGTGGTGAACAGCCGGGAGTAGCGGATGTGTTCGTCGAACCAGGCCAGGCTGGGGCCGACGGCCGACTTGAAGCTGCTGGCCTGCAGCTCGCTGGCCAGTGTCTGGTCCCGGAAGATCAAGAACAGGGTGACGGTGCCGGCCGCGGCGATCGGAGCCAGCAACGCCCAGTAGCCGAATCGCGAGACATGGGCGCTGACAATCGTTTTCAGCGGACCGATGGCCACCAGCAGAGCCCCGATCGCGGCAACGCCGGTGGGTCCGGAGAACAGCGTGAGCGCACCGATGATGATCGCCACCGCGACGGGGAGCAACCGGCTGGTGGCCACACCCCGTTCGACCGAGCACCAGGTCAGCAGGATGCCCAGCGCGATGATCGGCTCGGGTCGCAGGCCGTTGTTCAGCGGCACCCAGAACGCCAGGAACAGGCCGGCCGCCGTCCACGCGGCGGCGCGGCTGTGCTTGACCGCCGAGCCCAGCCGGGGAATGACCTCGCGGCTGATCAGCCACCAGCACGCCAGAGCCATCAGAAGAGTGGGCAACCGCATCCACACGCTGGCGGTGGACACGTGCGCCCACAGGGCCAGCAGGTCGTAGTACCACCCGAACGGGGCTTCCGGGGTGCCGAACCAGCGGTAGTAGTTGGCCATGTAGCCGGCGTTCTCCGACACCCGCGCCATGGTGAGGATGTAGCCGTCGTCGGCGGTGTTGGCGCCGACGAAGTGCCACCACACCAGTACCGCGGTGACCAGGCCGTCCAGCGGCGACAGCGACCACCAGCGGGACGGCAGGAACCGCTTGTGCCGGCGGCCGTCGGCGCGGTCGAGCATGTGCAGCGCGACCAGCGAGGTCACCGTCATCGCGACGCCGATGATCATCGCCAGCAGCTTCAGCACGGTCGGCGATGTGCTGTACCGCGAGTCGACGGTGGCCGAGAACTCCAGGCCCGGGGGCGCCGGGCCGGACAGGTCGGTGAACACGCCGACGATCTGCGGGCGGAAGTCATAGCCGCCGCGTTCGCCGCGCAGCGGCTCGTCCGGGTTCTCGGTGGTGGCGTCGGCCTGGCCCTGGGTCAGGCCGACGAACTCGCCGGTCACCTTGTCGGCGTGCGCGGTGAACGTCAGCTCTTGACAGTCGGGTCCGAGCACCAGGTCCAGCGGCGCGCTGACCACCGGGGTGTTGCGCACGATGACGAGCAGGTCGTCGTTGACGCGTTCGATGAGCAGGCCGCGGTCGATCGCCTTGGGCGCCTGCTTGGGCACCGTCGAGAGCAGCACGGTGCGGCCGGGCCGGTCCAGACCCGCCGCCGCGCTGCACGGCACGGTGACGGTCAGGTCGGTGGCGACATAGCCGATCAGCGGGGCGTCGACACTTGCCAGCTCGCCGCCCTGGGGCCAGTTGAGCTGCGCGGTGGTCTGGGTGACGGGCAGCAGCGGGGTGGCGATCGCCAGCAAGGCGCCGAGCAGGCCCGTGACGATCGCGATCAGCCGTACGGTGCGGTGGTTGGTGCCTGTTCGCGGCATCGGCTCCGCCGAGCGAGGCTGTCGGACCACGGGGCTAGATGGTAATTGGCTTGCGGATGGCCAGCACGAACGGGCCGACCGTGGACACGTCGAAGTACTCGTCGTCGAACAGCGCCTCGTCGAACGACACGTGGTAGCGCCGCACATTGGGCTGGTTCGGGTAGACGTCCTCGGCCAGCCGCAGCGTGTAGGTGTCGTTGGCGCCGCGGCGCATCAGGAACACCGTCGGCGGTTCCCAGGGCAGGGTGTCGAGAGCCTCGACGAACGCCTCGGCATCGGTGAGTTCGGCCCACCGCTCGATCGCGGCGGCCCGCTCCTCGAACTGCGCCAGAGGGTTCGCGTAGTGCGAGGTCAGCCCCTGGAAGCCGTAGTACGGGTAGTAGGACAGGAAGCTGTAGTCGGCGGTGAGCACCACCGTCTCGTTGCGGGGCCGGTCGGTCACTTCCCGAATGCGTTCGTCGACCTCCCCGTAGTACTGCACCGCGCCGGGCGGCCGACGGTCGGCGCGGTCGCCGTAGCCATCGGTGTCGCTGTAGGCGACGGCGATGTCGGAGCGGAGCACGTCCGGAATGTCCTGGCTGAACGTCACCGCCCCCAGCGCACCGATGGTGGTGGCCACGGCGACGACACGGTGGGCGTTGCCCGGTTGGACGCGTGCCGCTGCCGCGCGGGTGACTTCCAGGAAGCCGAACGCGCCGGCGGCGGCGAGCAGGATGGTGAGCATGGGCTGCAGGCGGAAGGACAGCAGCGTGGTGCCGACCAGCGTGGTCAGCATCGACAGCAGCGACCACAGGTAGACCGTCAGCACTGCGACGGCCAGCGCACCCGCGCGGGTGGAGGTGCGCGCATAGACGACCAGCCACAGCGTGCCGAGCATGCACAGCGCACCGAGCAGGGTGAACTGCAGCATCGGGAACGAGAGCTCGGCGCCGTCCTTGGGCAGGTAGTGCTGGGCGGTTCCGGTCTCTGCGGGGGTGCCGCGGGAAGCGGCCAGCAGGAAGGGTCCCCAACCGATCAACGCGATCAGGCCCGAGATTGCCGCGATGGCAGCCAGCCGCAGCAGCGGTTCCCAGTGCCGGCGCGACCCGGCCACCAGCACTGCCATCACCGTCAGCGTCAGTGCGGCGTAGGCCAGCAGCAGGGTGTAGAACAGCGCGGCGACGCCGAGGAAGATGCCGGTACCGACGACGGCGGCCCAGCCGCCGTTGCGGGTCTTGCCGCGCAGCCCCGACCACGCCAGGACGAACACTGGGGGCAGCAGCACCGCGATGATCGCCGCGTACGGCTCGGCGGGGGAGTACGCCAGCGCGGCCGCGGCGGTGGCCGCCGACACCACCAAGGCGAACTCGAAGCGGATCATGGCCGCCCACAACACCAGAGCCACCACGATGGCGATCGTGATCGAGATGATCGACCACGGCTTGAACATCTCCCAGGCCGGCGTGCCGGTCAGCGCGGCCAGCCGACCGCCGAGCCAGAACCATCCCGGCGGGTAGAACGGCGGCAGCCCGATGTAGGTCATGTCGTTCAGGGCGGGCGAATCCGTCAGCCGCGTCAGGTATTCGGTGCGGAACTGCTGGTCGACCGAGATGCCGAACAGATAGAGCCGGGTGGCGCCGAGCGGCATGGCCAGGGTGACGACGGAGAACGCCGCCAAGAACAGCAGCGCGCCCATCCGGGCCAGGGTCCGGCGGCCGCGCCGCCACAGCAGCCCGCTGGCGAACAGCCCGGCCAGAGCGCCCACCTGACCGACGGTGGTCAGCGCGTGCAGCTGATTCGACGAGTTGTAGGCCGGCCAGTCGACCTGTGCGATCGCGAGCAGGCTGACCACCGCGACGGCCACCGCCACGGCAGCCGCGACGACCATCTGGCCGGCCACTTTCACCGGCGCGGCCAGGGCGCTGCGCATCAGATGGGCAGCTTGCGGAAGATCGGCCGCGGGATGTGGCGCAGCACCATCATCACGTAGCGGAAGGCGCCCGGCGCCCAGACCAGCTCCTTGCCCTTCGCGGCCGATGTCACGGCCAGCTCGGCGACATACTCCTTGTCCACCGTCAGCGGTGCTTCCTTGACGTGGGCGCTCATTCTGGTGCGCACCTGCCCCGGCCGGATGACCAGCACCCGGACCCCGAACTCGCGCAGCGCTTCGCCGAGTCCGAGGTAGAAGCCGTCCAGCCCGGCCTTGGTGGAACCGTAGACGAAGTTGGATCGCCGGACCCGTTCTCCGGCAGCCGAACTCATCGCGATGATCTGTCCGGAGCCCTGCGCGCGCATCTTCTCGCCGAGCAGTACCCCGATCGAAACCGCTGCGGTGTAGTTGATCTCGGCGATCTGCACAGCCTTGCGCTGGTCCTGCCAGAGCTCTTCGGCGTCGCCGAGCAGGCCGAACGCGACGATCGCGACGTCGACATCTCCGCTGGCCCAAGCCTGCGCGATGACCGCCGGGTGGGTGTCGGTGGCGACGGCGTCGAAGTCGATCACCTCGACCTCTTTGGCGCCGGCCGCCTCCAGTTGCTGCTTGGCCGCGTCGCGCAGCGGATCGCCGGGCATACAGGCCAGCACGACACGGGCCCTGGCGTCGCGCAGGTAGCGCTCACAGATCGCCAGTCCGATCTCGGACGTACCGCCGAGCAGCAGGATCGTCTGCGGGTTGCCTGTTGCGTCGAAGACCATTTAGAGCAGCTCCAGTCGTCGGGCCATGTCGGAGGCGAAGACCCCATCGGGATCGACGCTGCGCCGCACCGAGATCCACTCGTCGATGCGCGGATACATGGCGTGGAAGTTCTCCGCGGTGGTGCGGGAATCCTTGGCGGTGTACAGCCGTCCACCGAACTCGAGCACCCTCTTGTCGAGACCGTTGAGGAAGGTGTTGAGTCCGGGCGTGATCTGGAAGTCGACGCAGACGTTCCACCCGGGGATCGGGAAACTCAGCGGTGCCTCGTTGCCGGGACCGAACAGCTTGAACACGTTGAGAAATGACGGGAATCCGGAGCGCTGGATGTCGACCATGATGCGCTTGAACTCGTCGACGGCCTCGGTCGGTACGACGAACTGGTACTGCGCGAAACCGACTTTGCCGTAGGCGCGGTTCCACTCCCCGACCATGTCGAGGGGGTGGTAGAACTGCGTCAGGTTCTGCGTCTTACCGCGGTAGGTCTTGCCCATGCGGTACCACAGCTCGGTCATCGTGCCGAAGGTGTACTTGTTGCCCAGCCCGTTGGGAAACACGTCGGGCGCCGTGAAGTATTGCGGGGCATCGAATTTCAATGGCGCCTTCTGAAGCTTGCGGGGCAGCTGGTCGACGGTGGCCAGCGAGCCGCGGGAGATGACCGCCCGGCCCAGCTTCGGCGGAGCGCTGATCGCGTCGAACCAGGCGCTGGAATAGGTGTAGTTGTCCTCGGTGCCGTCGCTGTGGAACGCGATGGTTTCGTCGAGGCTGTTGGTGACGTCCCCGTCGGCGATGAAGTACGCGGTCTCGGTGGGTGTCATCGCGATGGTGGCACGCAGGATGATGCCGGTCAGTCCGTTGCCGCCGACGGTGGCCCAGAACAATTCGCTGTCGTCCCCGGTGGGGGTCAGGTGGCGGACCTGCCCGTCGGCGGTCAGCAGGTCCAGGGCGCGCACGTGGTTGCCGAAGCTGCCGGCGCTGTGGTGGTTCTTGCCGTGGATGTCGCAGGCGATGGCACCTCCGACGGTGACCTGCCGGGTACCGGGCAGCACGGGCACCCACAGCCCCAGTGGCAACGCGGCCCGCATCAGCTGGTCGAGATTGACGCCGGCATCCACGTCGACCAGCGCGTCGTCGGAGTTGATGGTGTGGATGCGGTTGAGCGCGGTCATGTCCACGACCAGGCCGCCGCCGTTCTGCGCGTTGTCGCCGTAGGAGCGACCCAGCCCCCGGGCGAGCACACCGCGGTCGGGCGAGTCGGCGGCTTGGCTGACCGCCTTGACGATGACCTCGGGGTCTGGCGTCGCGAGCACCTGCGCCACGGTCGGCGCGGTGCGACCCCATCCGCTGAGCCGTCGCGGGGTCGTCGGAACTTCGGTGCCAAACATCGTCACAGAGGGTACCGGTAACCGCCCGCCGTTCAGCGGAGCCGGAAGATCACCGTGCGCTGCACGAGGAAGTTGATCACCGTCGCCGTGCCCTGTGCGATCACGAACGCCACCGGCACCCGCCAGGGCTGATCCTCGAATTCCATGTAGAAGAGGTAGTTGATGCCGACCTGGACGGCATAGGTGATGCCGTACAGGATCACCACCGCGACGAACCTTCTGGTGCTCGGGGGAGCCTGGAAGGTCCATCGTCGGTTGATCAGGTAGGCGGTGGTGGTGCCCGCGATGAAGCTGAGCGTCTTGGCCACGTTGACGTGCAGTCCGGCCGCCAGCAATGCCACGTAGAGGCCGAAATCGACGACGGCTGCCAGCCCGCCGGTGACCAGGAAGCGCCAGACCTGGGTGGTGAGGCTCAACTGCGGTGAGATCGGGGGCTCGGCCACCCGGGCAGCTTACGGGGCCGCTCAGAACGGCGGTGTGTTGCCGGGTTTGGTGAGGCCTTCGCCGTTGAGTCTGCGTAGGACGGTGAGGTAGCGGGTGTGGGCTTGGGCGCGGGTGAGTCGGCGCCGGGGCATCATGGCGCCGCGTCGCTGGTCGGGGGTGGGGGTCGGTGGTGGGCCGTTGCTCCAGAGGGTGCCGGTGGGTGTGCACAGGGTGGGGAAGAGCAGGGCGCTGCCGGGTTTGGTGAGGTAGGTGTGTCCGGTGGGGCTGGTCCATTCGACGGTGCCGTCGGGGTGTTGGCGGTCGTACCAGCCGTCGGGGCCGGTCCAGAAGGTTTTCAGAAGATGGTGAAAGCGGCACAGGCATTTGAGGTTTGAGGCGTGGGTGGGTCCGCAGGGGTAGGGCACGGTGTGGTCGATGTCGGCGCGGGTGGCTGCGATGTCGCAGTGGGGGAAGCGGCAAGTCAGGTCGCGGCAGCGGATGAACTCGGCCAGCGCGCGTGAGGGCAGGTAGCGGGGTTCGGCGGGGCTGTCGCCGGGGTGGACGATCTCGCGGATGCGGGCGTTGTCGCGCAGCGGATGCAGCGCCGCGGGCGCGAGCACGCCCTTGCCGAACAGGAACGCCGGCTTCGACGTAGGCGCGGCGACCGACGCGGGCGCCGGTGCGGGTGCTGGTGCGGGCTCAGGCACGACGTCGGGATCAGCCTGCCCAGCCTCATCCCCGTCGGCATCGGCATCGGCCTTAGCCTCGCCCTCGCCCTCGCCCTCGCCCTCGCCCTCGCCCTCGCCCTCGCCCTCGCCCTCAGCCTCAGCCTCGGCCTCGGTTGCGGGCTCAGGGGTGGTGGTGTCGGTGATGACGTAGATGGTGGTGTTGGGTGCCGGGCGGGGGTGGCCGGCGGCGGTACAGTCGGGCAGGCCGCAGCTGCAGGTCAGGGCGTCGAGGCCGTAGCCGATCGCGGCCAGGGCGTCGTTGCGGCGCTGCTCGAGTGTGCGGGGGTCGGCCTCGCAGACGGTGTGGGCGATGGTGTTGATGCGTTCGTGCAGTGCTGCGGCGTCGCCGGGGTGCATGCGCGCCCACATGCTGACCAATCCCACCGGATCAGACGGGCTGCCGAACTGCACAGCGCGGTCGGGGGTGTGGTCCTTGGCCGCGCGCAGCGCGGCTGGATCATGGGTGATGACCGTGGCGTCGATGGCCTGCTCGGTTTTGGTGCGCGACAACGCCCCCCAGAACCCGACCTGACGGGCCACCGCGTCGTCGACTGCGGCCATCGCACTCGGGTCGGTGATCAACTCGGTGCGATAGACGATGGTGCGCACCAGCAGGTCACTGATCAGGCCCTGGGCGAACAGGGCCGCCACCTTGGGCAGCCGGTCGCGCAGCGCCACCGCGCGGTGGGTCTGCACCAACGCCAGCGACTGGCTGATCCCCATCGCGGCGGCCAACTCGGCGGCCACCGCGGCATCGGGATCCAGCCACCAGCTGCTGCGCTCGGCCGCGCTGGCCAACCCGGTGCGCCGATCGAACAACTCGGCCAACACCGCCAGCTTGCGGGCCGCGGCCATGTTCTCCGCCCGCGCGAAGTCACCGGCGGCGTCGATCAGCCCGGCCGCATCCAGCGACCCGACTACACCCACCCCCGGCATATCGAACATGTGTTCGATTATGCCACCGCCCACCGACACCACGGCGCCTCAAAAAAATCAAGATCCCGCCAACCGGCAACCAATTGCTGCCAGTGGAATGAAAGCGCTGACCTGCCGGTTTAACAGGTCAGATCGATCACGATCGCACCAGATGTCGAAACCGCGTGATTCGCTCCACGGCTTGAGACCCGAACGAGGGATAGAGCAATGAAGAATTTCACCATCGCCGCCACCGCCGCCGCCGGACTGTCGATCGCCGTGCTCGGATTGGCCGCCCCGGCTGCCGCCGCGCCGTCGGGCTCCGGGGACGCCGGGGCCACCATCAGCGCGCTCGAGGCCGAGGGCAACCGCGTCATCGTCAACCGTCAGGGCAGCACCCCGCTGGGCGAGGCCACCGTGGTCTCGGTGCGCCCCGGCCCGGAGTTCACCGAGTGGGTGTGGGACGCCCAAGGCGATGACCGCATCCAGGTCCCCGCCGGGCGCACCTACTTCGTCGACGTCAAGTAATCCGAGCCCGCAGAACACCGGAGAAGGGGCGCCTCACCGAGGCGCCCCTTTTCTCATGGCTACAAGCCGCTGTCGCGCAGGACGGCGCACAGCGCGGTCACCGCGGGGGCGAAGGCGTGCTCTGCCGGCGCCGCGAAACCGACGATCAAGCCATCTGGATTTCCCAGCGCGGCATCGGCGTCGGGATGGCGCATCAGCGACAGTCCCATGACGGCGATGCCCGCGCCCCGGGCTCGTCGCAGCACCTCTGCCTCTGCCCCCGCCGGTAGCGTCACCACAGCGTTCACGCCCGCGGCCAGACCGCTCACCGACACCCGGAACGGCTCCAGAGCGGCGACGAGGAGGTCGCGTCGGCGCCGGTAACGCAATCTCATGCGGCGAATGTGGCGGTCGTAGGAGCCGCTGCGGAGGAACTCGGCCAACGTCAGCTGACTGATCGCATCGACGTAATACTGTTGCCCGCCAGCGGCGTCCACCACCGCGTCGACCAGTTCGCCGGGCAGCGCCATCCACCCCAACCTCAGTGCCTGCGACAAACTCTTGCTCGTCGAACCCAGATACGCCACCCGTGCCGGGCACAGCGCCTGCAGCGCACCGACCGGCTGGCGGTCGTACCGGAACTCCCCGTCGTAGTCGTCGTCGAGAATGAAACCGCCGGTGCGTTGCGCCCATTCGACCACAGCCGCGCGGCGCGATGAGTGCAGCGCCATCCCCAGCGGATTGTGATGCGCCGGGGTCAGCAGCACCGCGGCGACGTCCAGCGCGTCGAGTTGCTCGACGCAGGCCCCGTGGTCATCGACCCCGATCGGCACCGTGTCGACCCCGCACGCCGCGATCGCGTCACGAAAAAGATGCAGTCCGTAGGCTTCCAGCGCCATCCGACCACCCAGCACTCGGGCAAGCAGCTCAATCGCGTGTCGGACGCCGGCGCAGATGACGATCGATTCCGCGGAGGTGCGCACGCCCCGGGCCCGCGCCAGGTACTCGGCGAGGGCTTCTCGCAACTCGGGCCGTCCCCGCGGATCACCCATCCGCAGAGCGTCATTCGGTGCACGGGACAGGGCGCGGCGCGTACATGCGACCCACTGACTGCGCGGGAACTCGGCCACATCCGGGGACCCGGGCATCAGATTGTGGGCGGGCGCGCCGCGAACGCCGCGGGGGCGTGCGGGTGCCATGGGGCGGGGCGCGCTGATCACCCAGGTGCCCGCACCCTGCCGCGCGCCCAGCCACCCCTCGGCGACGAGCTCGGCGTAGGCGTCGGCGACGGTGTTGCGAGCCAGACCGAGATCCGCGGCCAGTGCCCGCGACGGCGGCAGCCGCGCGCCGGACGGCAACCGGCCCGAACGGACGGCGTCGCGCAGCGCGGTGATCAGGGTGTTCTTGGCGCCGCGGGTGCCTGGCGCAAGATCTGCTCCGACCTCCAGGTGCAGATCGAGGCTGCTGGAATTGGCCCACGAAGTCACGCGCTGATTAAACCACTTAAGTGGGACACTGCACCGTTAGCGTTGCGGGCATGACACAGACGATGGCCCCACCCCGACTCAAGATCTACAAGGCGTCGCCCGAGCTCTACGACGCGATGATGACGCTGTCCACCGCCGCTGCCAAAGTCGTCGATCCGGAACTGGGGGAGCTCATCAAGATTCGCGCATCACAGCTCAACCGCTGCGCATTCTGCCTCGACATGCACACCCGCGACGCGCGCAAGCTCGGGGTCAGCGAACAGAAGCTCGATGTCCTGGCGGCGTGGGACGAAGCCGGGGACATCTTCAGTGCACGGGAGCGGGCGGCGCTCGCGCTCACCGAGGCCGTCACGGTGCTGGGCCACGGCGGGGTCTCCGACGAGATCTACCGTCAGGCCGCCGCCGAGTTCTCGGATCGTGAACTGGCGCAGGTGGTCGCGATGGCCGTGACGATCAACGCTTGGAACCGCATCAACGCGGTGGCCCAGTCACCGCTGCCGCGTCGCTGACGCCGCCGGGTGCCGGAAAGTGCCATTGGACCCTACGAACAGCACCTATGGGCGAACACCATGGAAGTTATGGACGCGACCACATCCGAGGCCCCGGTAACCGAGCTGACCGAGGGCCAGTGCTGGGAACGGCTGGCCGGGGTGTCGCTGGGCAGGCTCGTGACGACCGTGGACAATTGGACCGAGATCTTTCCGGTCAACTTCGTCGTGCAGGGCAAGACCCTGCTCTTCCGCAGTGCGGAGGGCACCAAGTTGCTGACCGCGGTGCTCAACGAGCATGTGGTGTTCGAGGCCGACGACCACAACGTCGTCGAGGGGTGGAGCGTGGTGGTCCGCGGCAAAGCCCGGCTGCTGTCCGGCGCGACGGAAACCGCGGAGGCCAACCGGGCCGGGTTGTATCCGTGGGTCGCCACCGCCAAATCACGGTTCGTCCGGATCACTCCGCAGAGCATGACGGGCCGACGTTTCGTGTTCGGACCCGAGCCCGACGCCACCGAACTGAGCAGCTGACCCGTCACACCCAGTAGGGGACCCGCGCGCGGTACTGGCGCATCGCCAGCGCAGCGAACGTCCAGCCGATCACGGTGAGCGCCAGGACGACAACCCAGTGCCGTAACTCCTGGTCGGCGCCCAGCAGCGGGGCGCGCACGATGTCGAGGTAGTGCAGCAGCGGGTTGAGCTCGACGATCTTGGCCCAGCCGCCCGCACCCTGCGCCTGAAGCGTCGACTCGTTCCAGATGATCGGCGTCATGAAGAACAGCAGCTGCACCAGGCTGGCCAGTAGCGGGCTGATGTCGCGGTAACGCGTGGCCAGAATGCCGAAACACAGAGCAACCCAGACACAGTTGGCCGCGATGAGCACCAGCGCCGGAATGAAACTGAGATCGGTCCAATGCCACGGTTTGGGAAAGATGATCGCGATGATCACGAAAATGATGATGTTGTGCGCGAACAACAGCATCTGCCGCCACACCAGCCGATAGACGTGCACCGAAAGAGGCGTCGGCAGCTGTTTGATCAGTCCCTCGTTGGCGACGAAGACGTCGGCGCCTTCCAGTATCGACGCGTTGATCAGGTTCCAGACGATCAGACCGAGTGTCACGTACGGAAGATGCTCGGAGAGCTCGAGTTTGAACAGCATCGAGTACAGCCCGCCCATCGCGACCGCGGTGGTGCCGGTGGCGATGGTGATCCAGAACGGACCGAGCACCGAGCGCCGGTAGCGCTGCTTGATGTCCTGCCAACCCAGGTGCAGCCACAGCTCCCGTTTGCGGTAGCCCTCGACCAGATCACCCCATGCGCGGGTGAAGGTCCTCGACTGCGCCGCGGCGTCCATGATGGTCATCTAGCCCCGAACCTCTCCCGTCGGCCCAACCGCCGCAACCTGATCCACTCCCGCAGGCCGGCCGGATCACGCCGGGTGATCAGGAAGTACCAGCCGAAGCGCAGCCACTCCTGGGGGATCAGCTTGCGCATGCCGGGTTGGGACTGCAGATACCCGCGGTTGCGGTAGGTGTAGAACCGTTTGGCCTCGTTGTCCGGATACTGCGTGTGCATGCGCCCGCCCAGGATGGGCCGGAACTCGTCGCTGCCCTGGGGGTGCAGATACACCGCGTTCAGACAGGTCCCGAACGGCAAGCCGCTGCGCAGGAGGCGGCGGTGGATCTCGGTCTCGTCGCCGCGCATGAACAACCGCAGGTCTGGCACGCCGACCGCCTCCAGCGTGGCGGCGCGGAACAGCGCTCCGTTGAACAGGTGCGAAATACCGGGCATGAAGTCGGGAAGCGTTGCGTCGGTGCGCAACTCACTGACCCGGCGCCGCCACACCAGCCCCCGCCGGAGCGGGAACGCCAGCCGCTCGGGATCGGCGAGATCACAGATCATCGGCGACACCTCAGCAAGATCGTGGCGCTGAGCGCAGGCGATCAGGGTGGCCAGCACCTCGGGATCCTGCGGGCGCCCGTCGTCGTCGGCAAGCCACACCCAGTCGGCGCCGAGGGCCAGCGCGTGCAGTATCCCCAGCGCGAAACCGCCTGCGCCGCCCAGGTTCCGGCGTGACCCCAGGTAGGTGGTGGGCATGGGTTGACCGGTCACCAGATCACGGACCCGGGGGTCCCCGTCATCGGAGAAGTCGTTGTCGACGACGATCAGATGGTCGGGCCGTCTGCTCTGCGCGGTGATCGCATCCAGCGACTTGGCCAGTTCGTCGGGACGGCGGTGGGTGACGACGACCGTGCAGACCTTCTCAGGACCGGTCACGCGCGTTCTCCTCGAGCACCTCGTGCACATGACGGGCGGCGTCCTCGCCTTCGTAGGCGCGCACGACCTCCTCGATACCGCCCTCCATCTTCACCGTGCCGTGGTCGATCCACATCGCGGTGTTGCACAGCCGCGCGAGGAATTCATTGGAGTGACTTGCGAACACCAGGATGCCGGAACGCTGCACCAGTTCGGCCAGCCGGCTCTGCGCCTTCTTGAGGAACTCCGCGTCGACCGCACCGATGCCCTCGTCGAGCAGGAGGATCTCGGGGTCGATGCTGGTGACCACGCCCATGGCGAGCCGCACCCGCATGCCGGTCGAGTAGGTGCGCAGCGGCATCGACAGGTAGTCGCCGAGCTCGGTGAACTCGGCGATCTCGTCGACCTTGGCCAGCATCTGCTTGCGGGTCTGGCCGAGAAACAGGCCACGGATGATGATGTTCTCGAAGCCGGAGATCTCCGGGTCCATCCCGACGCCGAGGTCGAACACCGGGGCGACGCGGCCCTGTACCGTGGCCACCCCGCGGGTCGGCTCGTAGATACCCGACAGCAGCCGCAACAGCGTGGATTTCCCGGCGCCGTTGTGCCCGACGAGTCCGACCCGGTCCCCCATCTTCAGCGACATGGTGATGTCACGCAGCGCCTCGATGACCACGACGTTGGACTCGTTGCGACCGATGGCCCCGCCGGCCTTGCCCAGAAACGCCTTCTTCAGCGACCGGGTCTTGGCGTCGAAGATCGGAAACTCGACCCAGGCGTTACGCGTTTGGATGAAGGGTTCGGGATCAGCGGCCACGCCGGGTCTCACAAGTACTGGCCGGTGCCGGGGTGGCCCGGTGTGCCCCGCTGGCCCGGCATCCCCGGGCCCGGCGGCAGCGCACCCTGACGCATTTGTTCCAGCTGCTGGCGGGCCGCCATCTGCTGTGCGAACAACGCGGTCTGAATGCCGTGGAACAGGCCCTCCAGCCAGCCCACCAACTGCGCCTGCGCGATCCGCAGTTCGGCATCGGACGGCACGGCGTCTTCGGTGAACGGCAGCGTGAGCCGCTCGAGTTCCTCGCGCAGCTCCGGAGCCAGACCGTCTTCGAGCTCGCTGATGCTGGTGCGGTGGATGTCGCGCAGACGACCTCGGCTGGCTTCGTCGAGCGGTGCCGCGCGCACCTCCTCCAGCAGCTGCTTGATCATCGTGCCGATGCGCATCACTTTGGCCGGCTGTTCGACGAGGTCGGTCAGGGACCGGCCGTCGGCGCCGCGCTCGTCCTCGGTGCCGTCCTGATCGCCGCCGATGATCTCGATGTTGTCGTCGTCGGTGTTGCTCGTCATCGTCCTAGAGTGCCTCAGCGTCCCGTGCTCGTTGCGGTCGACCCGACCGCGGCCTGCCGTTGGTCAGGTTGATCTTCTCTCAGCGCGACGATTTTTCCACCACGGCCCGCCCGCCGCCCCCGGTCTCGACGTCGCCGCGGCCACGGTCCGCAACCGAGCGAATCCGCGTGGCTCGGTGATCAACTGCTAGGACACCTGTCAACACCGCGACCAGCAACGATCCGATATGTAGCGCCCGATGTGCTCAGGTACCTCGACTAGTATGGCTGCGCAGATGGCCCGTTGATGGGTACAGCGGGCACCGACAGCGAGGTCGGGTATCCGCTGATTTCCCGGCCGTCGGGAGGGTCAACGGGGTTCCTCGACGCACTAAGGTGGGCTGCCATGGCATACGACGTCGCCCGGGTGCGGGGTTTGCACCCGTCATTGGGCGATGGCTGGGTGCATCTGGACGCGCAGAACGGCATGTTGCTGCCCGACACGGTGGCGCGTGCGGTGTCGACGGCGTTCCGCGGCTCGATGCCCACCGTCGACAGTCCGCACCCCGGGTCCCGGCGCAGCGCCGCGGTGCTGGCCGCCGCGCGCCAGGCCGTTGCCGATCTGGTGAACGCCGACCCCGCCGGGGTCGTCCTGGGCGCCGACCGGGCGCTGCTGCTGACCGCGCTGGCCGACGCCGCCTCCACCCGGGTCGGGCTCGGGTACGAGCTGGTCGTCACCCGGCTCGACGACGAAGCCAACATCGCGCCGTGGTTGCGCGCGGCCAACCGCTTCGGCGCGAAGGTCAAGTGGGCCGAGGTGGACATCGAAACCGGGGAGCTGCCGACCTGGCAGTGGGAGGACCTGGTCACCCGGCCCACCCGTCTGGTCGCGATCACCTCTGCGTCCTCGACTTTGGGGACGGTCACCGACCTGCGCGAGGTGACCAAACTGGTGCACGAGGTCGGTGGTCTGGTCATCGTCGACCATTCGGCGGCCGCTCCGTACCGGTTGTTCGACATCGACGACGTCGACGCCGACGTGGTCGCGGTGAACATGCTGGCCTGGGGCGGGCCGCCCATCGGCGCGCTCGCGTTCCGGGATCCGTCGCTGCTCGACGCGCTCGGGTCGATTTCGCTGGACCCGTCGGCGACCGGTCCCGCCCGGTTGGAGGTGGGGGCACACCAGTTCGGTCTGCTGGGCGGCGTGGTCGCCAGCGTCGAATACCTTGCGGCCCTGGATGATTCAGCTCAGGGTACGCGAAGGGAGCGGCTCGAGATCTCGATGCGCTCGGCCAGTGGATACCTGAGCGGCCTGTTCGACTATCTGCTGACATCGCTGCGGTCACTGCCCACGGTGATGGTGCTCGGCGATCCCGAGGTCCGGGTCCCGGTGGTCAGCTTCGTGATGAACAACGTGCCCGCCGAACGGGTGGTGCAGCGGCTCGCCGACAACGGCATCCTGGCGATCGCCCATGCGAATTCCCGCGTGCTGGACCTGATCGGCGTCAACGACATCGGTGGCGCGGTCACGATCGGACTGGCGCACTACAGCACCACGGCCGAGGTCGACCAACTGGTTCGGGCGCTGGCGTCGCTGGGCTGAGCACTCTGCTTCAGTCACCCACGCGCAGAATGACTTTCCCGGACACGTCACCGGAGTCCAGCAGTTCGTGAGCGGCCTGCGCCTCGGCGATCGGGAACTCCGCGCCGATGACCGGGCGCACCTGACCGTCGGCGATGAGCGGCCACACCTGGTCGCGCACCTGGGCGACGATCGCGCTCTTGCCGGCGGCGCCGTCGACCGGGCGCGCCCGCAGCGCCGTCGCGAACACGCCGCCCCGTTTGGCAAGGAGTTTGGCGATGTTCAGTTCGGCTTTCGCACCGCCCTGCATCCCGATGATCACCAGGCGACCGTCATCGGCCAGGGCGTCGACGTTGCGGTCGAGGTATGCCGCCCCGATGATGTCGAGGATCACGTCAGCGCCGCCGGCGGCGCGGACCACCTCCACGAAGTCCTCGTTGTGGTAGTCGACGGTGATCTCGGCGCCGAGTTCGGCGCACAGGTCCAGTTTGTTGCGGGATCCTGCGGTGACGGCGACCCGGCAGCCGAGCGCTCGCGCGATCTGGATGGCGTGGGTGCCGATTCCGCTTGCGCCGCCGTGTAACAGGACCAGCTGCGGTGCCCGCATCCCGGCGGTCATCACCAGGTTCGACCACACCGTGCAGGCCACCTCGGGAAGCCCGGCAGCATGGGCCGGCGCGACCCCGTCGGGGATGTCGAGGACCTGACCCGCAGGCACGCATACGTATTCGGCGTAGCCCCCACCGGCCAGCAGTGCACACACGCCTCGGCCCGTCGACCAGTCGGTGACTCCGTCGCCGACTGCGGTGATCGTTCCGGAGACCTCGAGACCGATGATGTCGCTGGCACCCGGTGGGGGCGGATACTTTCCGGCGGCCTGCAACAGGTCGGCGCGGTTGACGCCGGCCGCGTCGACCTTGATCAGCACCTCCCCGGGGCCGGGGGTGACGTCCGGTACCGCCTGCCAGCTGAGCCGACCGTTCTCGGCCACGATCGCGTGCATCCGTCAAACGCTACTACGCTGCGGAAACACCGGCGCTTTCCACCACCAGCAATGCCCTGCAGTCCTACTATTGAGCAGGTAGCGAGGGGGTAGGAACATGGCGGGGACTATTGCGGGGCGTACAGCGAGTGACACGCCCGGACTGGATATCGCCGAAGAGAAGGCGTGGCAGAACTTTCTCGACGCGGCGCTGCGGCTCTACGCCACGATGAATCGGTCGCTGGTCGACGAGCACGGGCTCACACTCAACGATGTGCGGTTGCTCGACCTGCTGGCCAAGTCGGCGACGGGTTCGGCGCGGATGGGGGACCTGGCCGAGGCGTTGTTGTCGCTGCCGAGCCGGGTCACGCGCCAGATCCACCGGCTGGAGGTACAGAAGCTGGTGGTGCGCGGCGCCAGCCCGGACGACGGCCGCGGCGTGCTCGCCAGCATCACGCCCGAGGGCCGGGAGGCGTTGACCACGGCGATGCAGACCTACGGCGCCGGAGTGCGTGCGCACTTCCTGGCGCGCCTGTCCCGGCCGCAGGTGGTGGCGATGGGGGAGAACTGCCGGCGCATCAGCGCGGGACTGACCGCCGGGGGCCAGACCGCCAAGCTGGGCCGCGTCTAGACTGTCCCGCGGTGGCGTGGCAGAGCGGCCTAATGCACTCGCCTTGAAAGCGAGAGACGGCTAACACCGTCCGGGGGTTCAAATCCCTCCGCCACCGCACTCCCGACGGCTACTCGCCGGTGAAGTTCGGCGGACGCTTCTCGAACATCGCCTGGATGCCCTCGGTCAGGTCCTTCGACGGCAGGAACGCCGAGTTCCATGCCGCGACGTACCGCAGGCTCGCGGCCACCGCCGCGGTGCGCTGCTCGTCGAGCACGTCTTTGATGCCGTGCACCGTGTGCGGCGGGTTGGCGGCGATCTCGGCCGCGGTGGCGCGCGCGGCGGCCAGCGACGCGTCCGGATCCGCGAAGACGTCGTTGACCAGGCCGATCTTCTCGGCGCGGGAGGCGTCGATGTCCTTGCCGGTCAAAGCCAGCTCCCGCAGGTGCCCGTCGGTGAGGATGAAGGGCAACCGGGCCAGCGAGCCGACGTCGGCGACGATGGCGAGCTTGACCTCACGCACCGAGAACTTCGCGTCGGCGCTGGCGTAGCGGATGTCCACCGCGGAGATGAGATCCACACCGCCGCCGATGCACCATCCGTGCACCGACGCGATGGTCGGCGTGCGGCAGTCCGCGACCGCGGTGATCGCCTGCTGCATGGTCTTGAGCCGCTGGTGGAACTCGGCGCGCGGCTTGGACGACGACGCCTCGGTCATCATCGAGCCCAGCGTGTTGCCCATCGCGGCCAGGTCCAGGCCGTAGCTGAAATTCTTGCCCGAACCGGCGAGCACGATCGCCCGCACGTCGGGGTTGGCGTCGAGTTCGGCGAACAGCACCGGCATCTCAGCCCAGAACGCCGGACCCATCGCGTTGCCCTTGCCGGGACCCATCAGCGTGACCTCGGCGATGTGGTCGGCGATGTCGACGGTCACCGATTCGTACGTGCTCATGATCGAAAGGCTAGCGACTCACCCGGGCAGTGATCCCGACAGGACCTCACTGACCGTCGCGGTCGGCATCAGCTGGCAGCCGGTGTCGGCCAGGATCTGCTCGATGAACGACCCGTCGGAGCCGAACGGGGTGCCGTTCTCCTCCATGATCTTTTCGACCACCGCACGCTTGGTGTCCTCGTCGAGGTCGTTGAACTCCCCGCATTCCATGGTCAGCGAGTTGGCCGGCGCAGGCACGTCGGGAGCATCGGTGTCGCGGGTCGGCAGCGGCAGGTTAGGGATCGTGAAATCGGGCAGTCCCGGGATGCTCGGTGCCTGCGGGCCCCCCGGCACACCGGGCATGCCCGGCGCCGACGTCAGGGCCGGGCCTGGCTGGGTGGTCTGCGCGACGACGCCCTCGGTGGTTCGCGTGCACGCGGTGGTCAGCCCGAGCGTGATGGTCAGGCCGATCAGCGTCGCCGCGGTGACCCGTGCGTGCGTTCTCATCCCGCCACGATAAGCGCGCCACCCGGGTTCGAGACAGACGTACAGGTGACGGACCTGCTCAGGCTTCTCCTATCCACCGTTCGGCGAACTCGAGGAAGGCGTCGTTCTCGGCGGGGGAGGCCACGGTCACGCGCACGCCGTCCTCGCCGTACGGGCGCACGATGATGCGGCTGTTGGCCGCGTCGGCGGCGAACTGCTGGGCCCGCCCGACCAGCGGCAGCCAGACGAAGTTGGCCTGGGACGGCGGCAGTTGGTAGCCCGCGTCGCGCAGCGCCGCCGAGACCCGGCCGCGTTCGGCGACGACGGCGTCGGTGCGCTCGAGCAGCTCGTCGGCGGCGTCCAGGCAGGCGATCGCGGCAGCCTGCGACAGGCTGGTCGCGGTGAACGGGACGTAGACCTTCGACAGCGCGGTGACGATCTCGGGATCAGCCACCGCATAGCCGACGCGCAGGCCGGCCAACCCGTAGGCCTTCGAAAACGTGCGCAGCACAACGACATTGCGGTGCGCGCGGACCAGCCCGAAGCTGTCGGGCACCATCCCGTCGCGGACGTACTCGATATAGGCCTCGTCGAGCACCACCATGATGTGTGGCGGAACCGCGGCGACGAACCGCGCCAACGCGTCGGGGTCGACGACCGTGCTGGTCGGGTTGTTCGGATTGCACACGAAGATCAGTCGGGTGCGGTCGGTGATCGCGGCCGCCATTGCGTCCAGGTCGAAGGTGTGGTCGGTCAGCGCGACCTGCACCGGTGTCGCTCCGGCGGTGCGGACCTGCAGCGGGTAGATCTCGAAGCTGCGCCACCCGAACAGCACCTCGTCGCCGACGGTCGAGGTGATCTGGATCAGCTGCTGGCACAGGCTGACCGACCCGCACCCGACCGAGATGTGCTCGGGCGCGAAGTTGACGTGCTTGGCCAGGCGCTCCTTGAGCTCGACATAACCGTTGTCCGGGTAGCGGTTGAGGCTGTCGATGGCTCGCTCGATCGCCGCGCGCACGCTGGGCAGCGGACCGTGCACGGTCTCGTTGCTGGCGATCTTGATGGCGCCGGGCACCGTTCGCCCCGGCGTGTAGGCGGGGAGATCGGCCAGTTCGGGGCGCAGACGCACGGACACCCGAACAGTTTAGGGCGGCTCGGCATCTGCTTTGCTTCCCGCGGCGGGCCCTGTGTACTCTGTCGCAGCGGCGGTAAACGTCGGGAGGCGTGCCAGAGCGGCCGAATGGGACTCACTGCTAATGAGTTGTCCTCTTACCGGGGACCGGAGGTTCAAATCCTCTCGCCTCCGCGGTTGAACTGCCGGCTCGCCGGCGTCAACAAGTGAATATGCAGTACCGAAGCGCCCGTAGCTCAACGGATAGAGCATCTGACTACGGATCAGAAGGTTAGGGGTTCGAATCCCTTCGGGCGCGCTTCTGCACCGAGCCGTCGATCCGTTCGGGTCACATCCGGGACAGCTTCAGGTAGCGCCTCAGCGCGGGATACTCGCGCCACCCGAACCACGCGATGCCTGCGATCCCGACAGCGATGAGTGTGGGCCTGAGAAGATTCACCGTTTCCTCCGTAGGTTTGCTGGATTCCGGCAGCCGTCATCCCGGCGGTAGGTTCGGCATGATCGGCAGGATGGCGTTGTGCTTCTCCGGCTGGATGCCGGTGGACCGGCGCGCGTCCGCGGTGCCGTCGCCGTGGTGTCCGGGCGCACTGTCGTGACGGCCCGCGTTGCCTTGATGGACGCGTCGGATGTGTGCCGTGGAGTCCGGTTGGATGTCGGGCTTGCCGACGCGGATCTCGCCCATTGTCAGGTCCTTTCCGTGCTGTGGTCTCAGATCCCGAAGTGACGGTTGCCCGTCTCCAGCTCAGCGAAGAATTCCTCGATGGCCGGCCACACCGTGCTACCGCCGGACAGCCCCCGCCAGTGTTGGCGAATGATCGCCACCAGTCGGTAACAGTCGTCGAGGGGCACGATCCAATGCTCGCGTGCGCCCCGTGCGGTGTTGATCAACACCGCCTCGACGAGCGGGGACACGGTGGCGACGTCAGCGCACTGGTCGATCACCGCTCGCCACTGCGCGGGCTCCACCTCATAGGTGGTGGCGCCGAGCGGGCTCGGATAGTTCGCGACCACGGCGCCGTCGCGCTGCACCACGAAGTACGCAAGCCCCACCGGGATGCCCAGTCCCTGTGCGGCGAATGCGTCGAGGCGCACGCGCCGGTCGGGTATGAGCCGGTAGTGCTCTCCGCCGGCGGCATCCCGGTCGAACAACACCGTGCACGGATGACAGGCGCACAGCAGCTCGCCGCTGTGATCGTCAAAGAGATGCCGGTGCAGATCGGCGACGCCGGCCCCGCACAGCTGACAGCTCAGGTCCTGACGGCCAGTCCGCTCCGGTCGTCGGATCGCGCGTCGCAGCGGTGACGACGTCCCGGCGGCTTTCAGCGCTGAGCTGGTCACGGGTGCGCTCCGGACGCCGACGGTGGCCTGGTGAGCAGGTCGAGGGGGATGAACGCGGTGTCTCGCCTCTTCGCCGACACCACCGCCACGTCCGATAACTCCGGAGCGACCGCGAGGACGGCCTCCTTGACGGCGTCGGCGATGCCCGCCGCCGATGAGCCGCACCCACCCACGGACAGCCGGACGGTGGCGACGCCGTCGTGGACACCGGCCAGCGCTATCTCGCCACCATGTTCACGTACTGAGCCGGCCATCTCGGTCACGACGCGGCCGACCCGGACCTCGGCCGGTTCGGGGTGGATGTCGTGCAGCACCAGGAGGTGCCGCAGCAACTCGTCGCGCAGGAACGCATCCGCGAGGTGCGGCGTACCGGTGACACAGCTCAGCGCCCGGGCCAGTGCCTCGCCGTAGATGCGCGCCAGTGCGGCGACCGCGTCCATGGCGAGCTCACCTGCCGGGCCCGGCGTCTCCTCCAGTCCGGCGAGCAGTTCGTCGAGCCGGTGCAGCTGCGCGCCGACGTCGTCGTCGGACAGGCGTGGTGGCCTCTGATCCACCTCAGCCATGACCGTTCCACCCCGCCGGGGAATGGATCTTCTCGATCGTCCGTCCACCACCGACGTACATGTGCACACCGCACGGCAGGCACGGGTCGAAGCTCCGCACGGCCCGCATGATGTCCACACCCCGGAAATCGTCCGGTCCGTTCTCCTCGAAGATCGGCATGTCCTGCACCGCGTCTTCGTAGGGGCCCGGGGTGCCGTAGATGTCCCGCGGGCTGCCGTTCCACGGCGTGGGCGGATATGGGTGGTAGTTGGCGATCTTGCCGTCCTTGATCACCATGTGGTGGCTCAGCACGCCGCGCACGGCTTCGTGGAATCCACACCCGATCGCCTCATCGGGCACGTCGAAGTTCGTGAACACACGGGTGTCTCCGCCACGCATCCGTTCCATGGCGCGTTCGAGAAAGTACAGCGCCATAGCGGCCGCATAAGCGATGAAATAGACCCGCGCCCGGTCGCGCTCGATAGCGTTGGACCACTCCGGCGGCGACCACTCCAACGTCATCTCGGGCAGCTTGCGACTCTTGGGCAGGGAGATCTGCACGCTGTGTCCGGTCGACTTGACGTAGGGCGTGTCAACCAAGCCGGCCAGCGCCGTGGCATAGAGCCGCGCGAAGGGACCTCCGCCGGTGTCCAGTGCGAGGTGCTCCCCGCTGGTCTTGTCGAACCACCGGGGACTCATCACCCAGCTGTACTTGTCGTCGAAGTCGCGCTTGCCCGGGTCCGGCAGTGTGGTCTGGTTCCAGGGGTGGCGCATGTCCACGGAGTTGCCGAGCGGATCCTTGGTGACGAACGGATCCTCGTTGACCCAATCGTGGTAGTAGGAACTGCCCAGCAAGATCCGCATACCCAGGTTGATGTCGACGAGATCGGTGGTGAGCAGCTTGCCGTCCACCACGATCCCGGGAGTGACGTACATCGACCGGCCCCAGTTCGTCATGTTCTCGTACTTGTAGTCGACGACGTCGGGGTCCTGGAAGGCTCCCCAGCAGCCGAGCAGGACCCGGCGACGACCGACCTCCTCGTAACCCGGCAGTGCCTGGTACCAGAAGTCGAACACGTCGTCGTTGAGTGCGACCGCCTCCTTGACGAAGTCGATGATGTCGATGAGCCGGGACATGTAGTCGGTGAACAAGCTCGGTTCGGGCATGGTGCCGACCCCGCCCGGATACACCGTGGAGGGGTGCACGTGGCGACCTTCCATCAGGCAGAACATCTCTCGCGTGATCCGGCTGACCCGCAGCGCCTCCTTGTAGATCTGCCCCTCGAAGGGGTTGAAAGCCCGCATGATGTCGGCGATCGTGCGGTAGCCGTGCATGCCGGCGCCTGGGGCCTCGGCGTTCTCGGCCTTGGCCAACACACCGGGATTGGTGTCTTTGACCATGGCCTCGCAGAAGTCGATGAAGACCAGGTTGTCCTGAAAGATGGTGTGGTCGAACAGGTATTCGGCCGCTTCACCGAGATTGACGATCCACTCGGCCATCGGCGGGTTCTTGATGCCGTAGGCCATGTTCTGCGCATAGACCGAGCAGGTCGTGTGGTTGTCTCCGCAGATCCCGCAGATGCGACTGGTGATGAAGCCGGCGTCGCGCGGATCCTTGCCTTTCATGAACACCGAGTAGCCGCGAAACAGTGACGAGGTGCTGTGGCACTCGACGACTTCGCGATTGGCGAAGTCGATCTTCGTGTACACACCCAGGTTGCCGATGATCCGGGTGATCGGATCCCACGACATCTCGATGGTCTCAGGCGGTTTGCGTTGCGTGCGTGGACGTTCGGTGGCCGTCATGTCAGGGTCCTTCCGGGTGGGTGGTGATGGACAGCGGCCTCACGGACGCCAGCGTGGGTTGTATCCGGTGGTGAGCGCGTCCTTGTTGTGGCGCCACTTGGGTTCCTTGTTGGCGCTGCTGTTGGTGATGCCGCGCATTCTGCGGATGAACGCGCCGTACGGCCGCACGATCATCGACGACAAACTGCCGCCGGGAGGTTGGTCCATGAACGGCATGAACTTGTCCGGAAACCCGGGCATGGTGCAGGCGATACAGATGCCGCCTACATTGGGACAGCCGCCCACACCGTTCATCCAACCCCGTTTGGGCACATTGCAATTGACCACCGGGCCCCAGCATCCGATGTGTACCTGGCACTTGGGGGAGTTGTAGTCGTGGCCGAAGTCGCCCTGCTCGTAGTAGCCGGCCCGGTCACACCCTTCGTGCACGGTCTTGCCGAACAGCCACTGCGGCCGCAACTGGCTGTCCAGCGGTGGTGGTGGTGCCGAGCCCGCCGCGTGGTAGAGCACCCAGGTCAATGTCTCCATGAAGTTCTCCGGTTGCACCGGGCAGCCGGGCACGTTGACGATGGGCAGTGCGCCGCGTGATCTGAAGTCCCAGCCGAGATAGTCGGCCAGCCCCATGCAGCCGGTCGGATTACCCGCCATGGCATGGATGCCGCCGTAAGTGGCACAGGTGCCGATGGCCACCACCGCCCAGGCGTTCGGGGCGAGACGGTCGAGCCACCAGTTCAGCGTCAGCGGCTCACCGGTGTCCGGGTCGTTGCCGAACGAGGTCCAATAGCCGTCGCCGTTGATGTTCTCGTTCGGGATGGAGCCCTCGATGACGAGGATGAACGGCTCGAGTTCGCCCCTGGCGGCCGCGCGGAACGGCGCCAGGAACTCTTCGCCGCCGACGGTCGGCGAGAGCACCTTGTTGTGTAGATGGACTGTGGGCAGACCAGGAATGAGACCGTTGATCACATCTTCGATCGCCGGCTGGCTGGACGCGGTGATGGACACCGTGTCGCCGTCGCAACTCATCCCCTCCGAGATCCAGAGGATGTGCATTTCGTCGAAACCTTGGCGCGGGGGCTGTGTCGCGGTCATGGTCGGTCCCTTCAGTGATAGGCGGTCAGGTCTGCGGGCGACCTCCGAGGCGGTCGCGCAGCGGGTCGTACTTCGGCGCGATGAGGTCGTAGATCGGGGTGACCTCGTCGACGTCGAAGTAGTAGTAGCGGCCGTACCACTGGTGCAGGTCGGCTCCGGGGTCGTCATCGACGGTCACGGCGATCCGCCGCTCGCCGTCGATGTCGGTGAGCACTTTCTCCACCCGCGCCGTCCGGCCGGTCAGGAAGATGTCGTGGGCGTCGGCACCCCGCCGGCGGGGGCGTAGCCGTACGCGGCTTCCCGCCCCGATGCGGGCACCATCGACGATCACGGTCTCGGGTGCTGTCGGCTGCCGCGGCTGGAGTCCCCGGATCGCGCCGTGCAGGCGGTCCATCACCTCGGGCGGTAGCTGCTCGACGCGGTCGATGATGGCCGCGGCGCGCGGATCGGTGGCCCGCGCCTCCCGCTTCTCGTCGTCGGTCAGTGTGCCCGTGCGCAGCGACAGGATCTCGTCGATCTCGGTGGCGTCGAACAGGTCCCCCGGACTCTCCGGGCTGACCTGCGGATGGTCGTACATCACGATCGGGGCGGACAGCATCACGTCCCGCCGAGCCGGATCACCGGCGAGGACCGGAAAGGTGTGCACGTTGCGGCAGGCCTTCGCCGCGGGCGCGGCCCACTCCGGTGGGTCGATCCGGGACAGGAAAGCGCCACCGGTCAGGCCGATCACGGTGTGGGTCGAAATCAGCGACGCGCGCAGCGCCTCGGACCGCGACACGCCGGGGACGGTGGACTGGTCGTGGTTCTCGGTCCGAACGCGCAGCTTCCACACGGGAAAGGGGGCCGTCGCGGCGGCCACGGACAGGGCCAGCACGGCCGACAGTGGACCCGAGCTACGCACGATCCGGCCGGCGCCGCGGACCAGTTCCTCGACGCTCTCGCCGCCGGGCACGTCGATGTGGCGCACAACCGGGCCCTGCATCAGCGCCCTGAGGGTGGTCGTGATGTCGAATTCGCGGGGTATTGCCTCATCGAACGTCAGGTAGTCGCGGTCGTCGACGGTCAGCCGGTCGACGGGCACGAATCCTCCGTCGGCGCCGGCCTGTTCCACCGTGCGACGCACCGTCTGCAGGAACCGCAGTCGCACGTGCACCTCGGCGTCCCGGGGCGCCTCCAGCAGGCACTCCGTCTGCTGATACCAGCCGTCCGCGGACCCGCTCAGCGAATCGTCCTCCCGCGCCGACGGATGCAGCCACTGCCGCGGCGCCAGCACACCGAACTGCCAACGCACCCGGTTCTTCTGCGAAGAACGCCGGTACGGGTACAGCAGATAACCCTCGTAGAGGACCGCGTCGGCCACCGCTTGGGCAGAGTGGAACCGCTGGTTTGCCTCCGACCCACGACCCGCGTGCCATGGTGGCCGGAGCGGTTCGCTCTCCGACGTCTGTCGGACGAGATGCTGCTCGGCGGCCACGTCACACATCAACAGATCCGTGGAAGTTGTTCGCCTAGTTCGCGTTCCATCACGCGTCTGGTACCGAACGCGGTCCTGCCCACCACCATGCCGGGATGCTCGGCCACCACCCGGCCGATGATGGTGGCACCGGCGCCCTCGGGGCGAGCACGCATCGCGTCGAGCACCGCCGCACTGTGCGCCGGGTCGACCACCGCCACCATCTTGCCTTCATTGGCCACCTGCAGCGGGTCCAGACCCAGAAATGAGCACGCCGAGGACACCGTCCCGGGCACCGGGATGCGTGCTTCGTCGAGTTCGATGCCCACTGCTGCCGAACGAGCGATCTCCACCGCCGCTGCCACCAGGCCGCCCCGGGTGGGGTCGCGCAGCGTGTGCACCGCAGCGGTGTCCGGTACCGCCGCCAGCATCGCAGCTACGAGGTGGTGCAACGGGGCACTGTCGGTGGTCACCACAGTGCCGAAATCGATGCCCTCGCGCACACTCAGAATGGCGACGCCGTGCTCGCCGATGTTGCCCGAAACGATGACGTGATCACCAGGACGGGCCCGCTCCGGGCCGATCTCGACCCCTGCCGGCACCACTCCCACACCGGCGGTGTTGATGAAAAGCTGTTCGGCACCACCCTTTCCGACCACCTTGGTGTCGCCGGTGACGATGTCGACACCGGCGTCGGCCGCGGCCTTGCCCATCGTCTGGGCGACGGCGCCGAGCACGTCGAGCTCGAGTCCTTCTTCGAGAATGAACCCGGCCGTGAGACCTATCGGCATGGCCCCGCTGCATGCCAGGTCGTTGATCGTGCCGTGCACGGCCAGGTCGCCGATGTTACCGCCCGGGAAGAAAAGCGGTTGCACCACATAGGAATCCGTGGTGAGCGCGATGCGTCCGGCCGGGACGTCCAGCACCGCCGAGTCCCGCGCGGGACGGGCTCCGGTCCCGAACGCCGGCAGGAACAGGTTCTCGATCAGTTCCTCGGTCAGCACGCCACCGCCACCGTGGCCGAGCACGATACGCCCGGTCTCGCGCAGCGGCAGCGGGCACACCCAGTCGGCGGGATCGATGGCTACCGGCGGCTCAGGCATGGACCGGAGCTTCCAGCCGGCGGAACTGGTAGTAGGCGGCGCAGGCGCCCTCAGCCGACACCATGGTGGCGCCCAGCGGGGTGCGGGGCGTGCAGGCGGTGCCGAACGCCGGGCACTGGTTGGGTTTGAGCAACCCCTGCAGCACCTCGCCGGCGTGACACTCCGTGGACTCCGACACCTGCAGATTGCCGACCCCGAACCTCTTCTCGGCGTCGAATTGCGCGTACCGCGGCGATAGCGTCCAGCCCGACTGCGGAATCATGCCGATCCCGCGCCATTGCCGGTCGGTCACGGCGAACACTTCCGCGAGGGTCCGCTGAGCGACGACGTTGCCCTCGGTGCGCACCGCGCGCGGATAGGCATTGCGCAACTCGGGTGTGCCGTCCTCGAGCAGCTCCACCAGTTGACGCACGCCTTCGAGCAGATCCAGCGGCTCGAACCCGGCCACCACGATCGGCACACCGAACCGGTCCACCAGCGGTCCGTACTCGGACGTTCCCATGATGGTGCAGACGTGTCCGGCGGCGAGAAAGCCCTCGACCCGGTTGGTCGGCGAGCTCAGGATCGCCGTCATCGCGGGCGGTACCAGCACGTGCGAGATCAGCACCGAGAAGTTGGTCAGGCCCAGTCGCTGCGCGTGTACGACGGCCATGGCATTGGCGGGTGCGGTGGTCTCGAAACCGACGCCGAAGAACACGACCTCCCTGTCGGGGTTGTCGGCGGCCACCCGGGCGGCGTCGAGCGGGGAGTAGACGACGCGCACGTCGCCACCCCTGGCGCGGACGCTGAACAGGTCCTGGGTGCTGCCGGGGACGCGGAGCATGTCGCCGAATGAGCAGAAGATGACGTCGTCGCGGGCGGCGATCTCCAGGGCGCGGTCGATCATCTCCAGCGGGGTGACGCACACCGGGCAGCCGGGTCCGTGGATGAACTCGACCACGCCGTCGAGCAACTGGTCGATACCGTTGCGGATGAGGGAATGGGTCTGGCCGCCACATACCTCCATCACGGTCCAGCGGCGCGACGCGCGGTGCTTGATCCGGTCGACCAACGCCAGTGCGGCCTGCGGGTCACGGAATTCGTCGAGATACTTCACGCAGGCTCCTTGCTGTCGTGGCCGGCGGTCGCCGGTTGGCCGGCCGTCCCGGCCAGCTCCTCGTCCAATACGCCGAGGTTCTTGAATTCCTGCAGGGTGCGGTTCGCCGATTCCTCGTCCAGACGCGTGATCGCGAAACCGGCGTGCACGATGGCGTACTCACCGATCTGCAGGTCGGGCAGGTAGGCCAGGCACACCGTCTTGGTGGTGCCGCCGAAGTCGACGGTCGACATCAGGGTGCCCGCGTCGTCCCAGACGTCGATCACCTGGCCGGGGATGCCGAGGCACATGCCGCCCTCCCTTCTTCTGACGACGGATGTGCCGCCGAGCGCCGGCACAAGGCGGCGACCACCGCCTGGCCCAGTGCGATACCTCCGTCGGTACACGGCAGCGCAGCATGAGTGAGGACGTCGAAACCGCTGTGCAGCAGTGTCTTGCGGAGCCCCTCGAGCAGTATCTGATTGACGAACACGCCGCCGGTCAGGCCTACGGTTCCGATGCCGGTGGTCGCGGCGCACTGACCGATCGCTGTCGCGGTGGCGCTGATCAGGCCGGCGTGAAAACCGGCAGCCAACTCGGGCACGGCGCGGCCGGCCCGCAACCCAGCCACCAGGCCGGTGATCGCCGGTAGCGGGTCGATGACACCGGCCCGCACGTCGAACTCCACGTGGGCCGCCCGCGCGTCGCGCGCCAGATGTTCGAGTTCTACGGCGGCCTGTCCTTCGTAGGTCACAGTCTGGCACACCCCGAGTAGGCTCGCGACAGCATCGAACAGCCGACCGGTGCTCGTGGTCGTCATGCAGCCCAGCCCGCGCGGAATCTGTTGTTCCAGAACGTGTACGCCGTCAGCGCCGACTGCGGTGACCGGCGGCAGGTCGGCCTCCCAGCCGATGCCCGCCCGGTGCAGCAGATCCAACGCGATGCGGGCCGGATGACGCGCCGCCTCGTCGCCGCCGGGCAGTGCGAACGGCGCGAGATGCCCGACTCTGGTGAACTCCGTGGGGTCGGTCAGCGTGAGCAGCTCACCGCCCCAAATGGTTCCGTCGGTGCCGTACCCGGTGCCGTCGAATGCCGCCACCAACACCGGGGTCCCGAGTTTCCCGTGTTCGGCGAGCAGCGCGACAGCGTGTGCGTGATGGTGCTGGACGGCGACGGTCTGGACGTGCTGGCGCCGCGCCCAGTGGGTGGTGGCATACGTCGGGTGCATGTCATGGGCTATCACCGCCGGTTGCCGGTCGGTCATCGCCGACAGATGCGTGCGTGCGTCGTCGAAACACACCTGGGTGCGTGGGTCGGCCATGTCGCCCAGATGGGCGGACATGTGCGCACGGCCGTCGGGGCCCATGAGACAGAAGGTGGTCTTAAGGTCGCCGCCGGTGGCCAGCACCACCGACTCGGTGTGCACTCCGGGCACCCGCACCGGCAGCGGGGCATACCCGCGTGACCGGCGGATCGGGGCAGTGCCGCCATCGGCGACGAACACCACCGAGTCCTCGCACGGCACGTGAATGCGCCGGTCATGCGTCAGGACACCGTCGGCAAGCCCGTCGAGCCAGTCCAGGTCGGTGTCGCGGAAGACGATCGGCGAACCGCCCTGGTTGGCCGACGTCATGACCAGCGGAACCGGCCCCAACCGGTCGAAGAGCAGGTGGTGCACCGGCGAGTACGCCAGCATCAGCCCCAGACTGCGCAGTCCGGGCGCCACGGCGTCGCGCACCCCGTGTTCACGCCGCGGCACCAGCACGATGGGCGCCGCCGGTGAGCGCAACTGCGCCGCCGCGGCGTCACCGACGTAAGCGACGCGCCGGGCGGCGTCGAGGTCGGCGACCATCACCGCGAACGGCTTGGCCGGTCTGTCCTTGCGCCTGCGCAGCCGATCGACCGGGGCGCCGAGGTCGGCGCGGCACGCGAGGTGGTACCCGCCGATGCCCTTGATCGCGACCACCGCGCCGTCATCCAGCGCCGCCGCCGCCGCGGCCAGGGGACCGGTTCCGGTTCCTGGGCCCGACCATGCCAACGTCGGTCCACAGTCTGGGCAGGCAACGGTCTGGGCGTGATAGCGCCGGTCGGTCGGATCGTGGTACTCCGCGGAGCAGGCCTCACACATCGGGAACGCCGCCATGGTCGTGGCGGGCCGGTCATACGGCAGGCCGGTGATCACGGTGTAGCGCGGTCCGCAGTTGGTACAGCTGATGAACGGGTGCCCGTACCGTCGGTCGGTGGGCGTGCGCATCTCCGCAAGGCAGTCGGCGCAGACCGCGATATCGGGGGGAATCAGGGTTCGGGTGCCCTCGTCAGCCGGCCGGCTGGCCACGATGCGGAAGTCCCGCTGGCCCAGCGGCGTGCCGGTGGTGGTAGCGACCGAGTCGATCCGCGCCATGGGGGGCGGGCAATGGTGGATCTCGTCGACCGCGGCCGCCACGGCGCCGGGCGGGCCCTCGAGCTCGCAGTGCACCGCGCCCGCATCGTTGAAGACGACACCCCCGAGGCCGTGCCGGGCGGCGATCCGTGCGACGGCGGGACGGAATCCGACGCCTTGCACGACCCCGGTGATGTCAACGCGGAGACGTACATTCGCAGGATTCATTTGCACGCTGGGATCGCCCTCCCTGCGCTTCGGCAGATGGCGGGTGTGGACTGAACACCTGCCACCACCGTAGCGCGGAAGGACGCCGATTGTGAAGATCGAAGGGACTTTTCGCATGCGCCGAACCGCGTCTAGGGGCAGCATGGAGAAATGCACGAACTCGCCCTGTGCGAAGCGATCGCGGGGGTCGTGCGCCCGCACACGGCCGGCCGCCATGTCGAGGTCGTTCGGGTCCGCATCGGTGCGCTGCGCCAGGTCGTCCCGGAGTCGCTCACGTTCTGCTGGTCACTGGTTCGTGATCACGAGAGCATGCCCGACGCCGAACTCGAGCTCGAATGGGTGCCGGCCGAGGTCCGATGCCGAGACTGCAGCCGTCGGTCGGAAATCGTGTCCCGGTGGTCGGTGCTGTGTCCGGTGTGCGCAAGCGCCGATGTGGAGGTGCTGCACGGCAACGAATTCCTCGTCACCTCGCTGGATGTCAGCTGAGAACGGCGCGTACGCCGGCACCACGCGAAAGGTACTGTCATGGGCCGATTTCACCGCCACGACGAAGGCGCGGCCGCCCACAGCCACGACTACCACCAGCACGATCATGATCATGGTGATCACAGTGGATACCGGTCGGCGGTTCAGCGTATCGACGTGCTGGAGTCGATCTTCGCCGAGAACGACATGCATGCAGCCGGTAACCGGGAAGCATTGGACAGAAACGGTATTCGCGCTCTGAATCTGATGAGCTCACCGGGAGCCGGCAAGACGACGGTGCTCGCTGCCACCCTGGATGCGCTCGCCGGCGAGGTCGCCGTCGGCGTCATCGAGGGCGACATCGCCACCGACCTCGATGCGGCGAAGCTCGCCGGGCGTGGTGCCCAGATCTCGTTGCTCAACACCGGCGACGGTTTCGGCGGTGAATGCCATCTGGATGCGCCGATGGTCGCTCGTGCGTTGCAGGGTCTCGACCTGCCGGGTCTGCACCTCGTGGTGATCGAGAACGTCGGCAACCTGGTCTGTCCGGCCGAGTTCGACGTCGGAGAACATGCCAAGGCCATGGTCTACTCGGTGACCGAAGGGGAGGACAAGCCGCTGAAGTACCCGGTGATGTTCCGGGCGGTGGAACTCGTGCTCGTCAACAAGATCGATCTGCTTCCGTACCTGGGCGTCGACCTCGGCAGCTTCATCGCCAACATCCGCGAGGTGAATCCGTCGGTGACGGTTCTTCCGGTGTGCGCGAGCACCGGCGAGGGGATGGATGCCTGGATCGATTGGCTGCGCCACTTCGTCGGCAAGCGCGAGTAACATCGGATCATCGTGTCGGCATCCATCCTGGTGGCCGGTATCGGCAACATTTTTCTCGGTGACGACGGCTTCGGCCCCGAGGTGATGCGCCACGTCGGCGCCGGTCTGGATGGCATCGGCGTCCGAGGTGTGGATTACGGAATTCGGGGTATGCACCTCGCCTACGATCTACTCGACGGCTGGGATGCGCTGGTGCTCGTGGACGCCATACCCGATCAGGGAAGCCCCGGCCGGCTTCGGGTATTCGAAGCTGACCACGAATCGGGCTTTTTACCAACGGGTCTGGACGCTCACGCCATGGACCCCGGCGCGGTGTTCGCCAGTCTGCGTGCCCTGGGAGGCAGTCCACCGCGCACCGTGGTGGTGGGGTGCGAGGTCGCCGAGATCAGTGCACGGATCGGCCTGTCGGCCCCGGTCGCGGCCGCCGTGCCGGAGGCGCTACGCGCCGTCCGCCGCGCTGTGGCGATGCTGAAGGGGGCCGCGCCATGTGTCTAGGAATCCCGGGGCGCGTGGTCGAGGTGCTCGACGGATACGCGGGCCAGCTCGCGTTGGTGGAGGTGGCCGGCGAGGCGCGCAGGGTCAATCTGGGTATGTTGCCCGAGCTGACATTCGCACCGGGTGACTGGGTCCTGATCCACATGGGCTTCGCCGTGGCCAAGACAGACCAGGCCGGTGCGCAGAAGGCCATGTCGGGTCTGGAGTTGCTGAGATCGGGCCGCGATGACGGCGTCGAGTGACGGCTGGGCGATGTTCGTCGCCTTTGCCTACCCGCCCAACGAGCTTGGCTACTGCGGACCGCCGGACCCGGCGCTGCTGCTTCGGCACGACGGATCCGACCGGGTGACCCGGGCGCGGGCGTTCGACGGCGCGTGGCCGTATCTGGTGGAACTCGCCGCGGCCGCCGGCGGGGCCGAACCGCTGCGCAGTGACGTGGTGCAGGCGTACTGGCTGGGAGGTGAGCTGCAGTCCGGGGTCGACGGCGCCCGGCTGGCGCAACGCTTGCGTTGCGCGTTGCAGGGCCAGCCCACCGGCCTGTTGGATGCCGTGCCCGACGACCGTCTGCTCGCCCATCACAGCTTCCAGGTGTTCGTGGTCTATCCGTGGGTGCCGATCCTGGCCCGGCGTCCTGCCGGTGCCGGTCCGGCGCTGAAGATTTTGCAGCAATGCCGGATCCGGTGGGGCGTCGTCGACGCGGTCGGCGACGAGCATGCCGTCTTGACTTCGCAGCCCCTGGGCTTCGAGGCGGGTCAGCTGCTGCTCGGTGCCCCGACGCCGGAAACGGTGCGATGGCGGGGCGTCGACGGTACCGCGCTGGCACCGCGTCCCGCACCGGGTGACATGGTGGCCGCCCACTGGGATTGGATATGCGGCTCCCTCGGGCCGGAGCAACACCGGGCGCTGGTGCAAACGACCACGTCGACTCTCGATCTGGTCAACGGGCTGCTCCGGGCAGGCCCGCGCTCGCCCGCCGCCCTATCCTGAACCCGTGCGCCTTCTGCTGATCGCCGACACGCACGTTCCCCACCGCGCCAAAGACCTGCCTGCCCGGGTGTGGTCGGAGGTCGACGCCGCCGATGTGGTGTTCCACGCGGGGGACTGGATGGATCCCGGGCTGCTCGACCAGTTGCAGACCAGAGCCAACCGTTTGGTGGCGTGCTGGGGCAACAACGACGGGGCCGAGTTGCGCCGGCGGCTGCCCGAACGCGCCGACGTCGTCCTCGACGGCGTGCGGTTCACCGTCACCCACGAGACCGGCGCCGCGACCGGCCGCGAGGCGCGAATGGCCCGCCAGTACCCCAACACCGATGTGCTCGTGTTCGGTCACAGTCACATCCCGTGGGACACCACCGCGCGGACGGGGCTCCGGCTGCTCAACCCCGGGTCCCCCACCGACCGGCGCCGCCAGCCGCACTGCACGTACATGACCGCGACAGTGCATTCCGGGGTGCTGCGTGACGTCGTGCTGCACCGGCTCGAGCGCCGTGGCTGACCGGCCGGCGACCGTCGAGGACGTGCACCGGATCGCGTCGTCCCTGCCGCACGTGACCCGGGTCGAGGGATCGAAGGCGGCCAACCCGATCTATCAGGTCGGGGGCAAGTCGTTCGTGTTCTTCCGTACACCGCGCCCGGATGCGTTCGATCCCGACACCGGGGAGCGCTACACCGACGTCATCGTCATCTGGGTCGAGTCCGAGGCCGACAAGCTGGCGCTGACCCAGGATCCCGCCTCGCCGTTCTTCACGACCCCGCATTTCGACGGTCACCTGTCGGTGTTGGTGCGCGGCGGCCGCCTCGGTGAGGTCGACGTCAGCGAACTGCAGGAACTGATCCAGGACGCGTGGCTGTCCCGCGCGTCGAAGCGGCGCGCCGAGAGGTGGCTCGCCGAGCGGGGTTAGCCGCGCTCGACGTTGGCGTGGTGGGCGCCGCACACGAACAGTGCCAGCCGGGCCGGAGTGTCCCCGCCGTTGTGCCACCGGTGCCGGGTGCCGTTCTGCACCACGGTGTCCCCCGGATGCAGGGTCACCGTGGCGCCGTCGTCGAGTTCGAGGACCACCGTGCCTTCCAGGACCACCTCGAAGTCGATGGTGTCCGTGGTGTGCATGCCCGGGTCCTCGAGCTCCATGTAGGACAGCAGCCCGGGCAACTTGTCCTCGGCGTCGGCCACTGTCTCCTCGGCGTCGAGCTGCGCGAGATCCGGGGGTTCCGAGCCTCGGGGCGGAATGGTGAACATCGAGAAACGAAAGCCGCCGACGGGCGGAAAGTAGGTGTGCCAGTTCGGCATCGACCCGTCATCGGGGAAGCGAGGCGCTTCGTCGCCTCCCCACAGCATCGTGAACTCGTATCCGCTGAGCAGCGCGGGCTTTCGGGGACTGACCTTCTCGTCGCTGGCAAACACGGATTTCCCGGACGCGTCGTGCCCGGTCACTACTCGGCGGATGTCCATTGCGTCAGTCAAACACCGGTCGGACGGCTCGCGTGGCAATCTGCACATATGAACAGCAAGCCGCCCACACCGACGATCGAAGCCGCACACCGGGAGCAACACGCGAGGCTCCCGTTCGACGACACCCGTGACTTCGCCGACGCCGACCGCGGATTCATCGCGGCCCGGCAACCCTGCGTCATCACCGCCGCAGACGGCCGCGTCGTGTGGGACAACGACGTCTATGCGTTCCTGACCGGTGACGCGCCGGCCACGGTGCACCCCAGCCTGTGGCGGCAGTCGATGCTGGTGGCCAAGCAGGGGCTCTACGAGGTGGTCCCCGGGATCTACCAGGTCCGCGGCTTCGACCTGTCCAACATCACGTTCGTCGAGGGCGACACCGGCGTCATCGTGATCGATCCGCTGGTGTCCACCGAGGTGGCCGCTGCTGCGCTGGCGCTCTATCGCGAACACCGGGGTGACCGCGAGGTGCGCGCGGTGATCTACACCCACAGCCACGTCGACCATTTCGGCGGTGTGCTGGGCGTCACCACGCAGGCCGACGTCGACGCGGGCCGCGTCGCGGTGCTGGCCCCCGAGGGGTTCACCGCCCATGCGGTGCAGGAGAACGTCTACGCCGGCACGGCGATGACCCGACGCGCCGCATACATGTACGGCACCGTCCTCGAACGCGGCCCCCAGGGCCAGGTCGGCTGCGGTCTCGGCCAGACCCCGTCGACCGGGGAGGTGGCGATCATCGTCCCGACCGTCGACATCCGCACCACCGGCGAGAAACACACCATCGACGGGATCGAGATCGCGTTCCAGATGGCGCCCGGCACCGAGGCCCCCGCCGAAATGCATTTCTACTTCCCGCGTTTCCGCGCGTTGTGCATGGCCGAGAATGCCACCCACAACCTGCACAACCTGCTGACGTTGCGCGGTGCGCTGGTGCGCGATCCGCACGGTTGGGCCGGGTACCTGACCGAGGCCATCGACACCTTCGCCGACCGCGCCGACGTGGTGTTCGCGTCCCACCACTGGCCGACCTGGGGCCGCGAGCGCATCGTGGAATTCCTGTCCCTGCAACGCGACCTGTACGCCTACCTGCACGACCAGACGCTGCGTCAACTCAACCAGGGCTACACCGGCATCGAGATCGCCGAGGACTTCGCGATGCCGCCTGCGCTGGAGCAGGCCTGGCATGCCCGCGGCTACTACGGGTCGGTCAGCCACAACGTCAAGGCGGTCTACCAGCGCTACATGGGCTGGTTCGACGGCAACCCGGCCCGGCTGTGGCCGCACCCGCCCGAGGCCATCGGCCCTCGCTACGTGGAGGCGATGGGCGGCCTCGACCGGGTGGTCGAACTCGCCCAGCACGCCTTCGATGACGGCGACTTCCGTTGGGCAGCAACGCTACTCGACCATGCGATCTTCACCGACGAGAACCACGCCGGAGCGCGGCAGCTGTACGCCGACACCCTCGAGCAACTGGCCTACGGTGCCGAGACCGCGACGTGGCGCAACTTCTTCCTCGGCGGCGCGACCGAGCTGCGCGACGGGAACTTCGGCACGCCGGTGCAGGCCAACTCGACGTCGATGGTCGGCCAACTGAGCCCGGAGCAGATGTTCGACGTGCTGGCGATCAGCGTCAACGGGCCTCGCGCGTGGGACCTGGACCTGGCGTTCGACATCACCTTCTCGGATACGTCGGCGAACTATCGGCTGACGCTGCGCAACGGTGTGCTGGTCTATCGCAACACCCCTGCCGACGAGGCGACCGCGCAGGCGACCGTCCGGCTGGAGAACAAGCTGCGCCTGCTGACCCTGGCCGCCGGTGACACCAGCTCTCCGGGCGTGGAGATCACCGGCGATGCCGGGGTGCTGGCGGCGCTGGTGTCGGTGCTGGACAAGCCGGATCCCAACTTCGCGATCGTCACCCCCTGACACCCCCGCGGACGTATCGGGCTAGGGGATGCCGCCGTCGGCGCGCACGATCGATCCGGACGTGAAGCTCGACGCGTCCGACATCAGGAACAGTGCCGCGCCGACGATCTCGCGCGGCTGCCCGGCGCGCTGCAACGCGCTGCCGCCGAAGGCCTTGTCGGTGTCGAAGGTCCACGCCTTGCTGATGTCGGTCAGAAACGGCCCGGGCATCAGCGTGTTGACCCGCACGGTCGGCCCGTAGGCCAGCGCGAGCGCTTCGGTCATGGCGTTGAGGCCGGCCTTGGCCGCCGCGTACGGGATGAACGACGGATCGGGACGCAGCGACCCGTGGGTGCTGACGTTGACGATCGCCCCGCCGCCGTCGGCGACCATGCGTTCGCCGACCAGCACCGACAACCGGAACGGCCCCTTGAGGTTGAGGTTCAGCACCGAGTCGAACAGCTTCTCGGTGACCGAGCTCAGCGAGTCGTACAGCGGCGACATGCCGGCGTTGTTCACCAGCACGTCGACCTTGCCGAACCGGTCGTAGGCGGCGTCGACCAGGCCGTCGAGTTCGTCCCACCGCCCGACGTGCACCTGGTGGGCCAGCGCGGCACGCCCGGTCTCGGCGGTGATCTCCTCGGCGGTGGCCACGCACGCGTCGTACTTGCGGCTGGCGATCACCACGTCGGCGCCGCAGCGCGCCGCCGCGAACGCCATCTCCCGGCCCAGCCCGCGGCTACCGCCGGTGACCAGCACCACCCGTCCGGTCAGATCGAACAGCGAATCGGCATATCCACCCACGCGCCCTATGGTGACACGGTGCAATTGCTTCTGGTCCGACATGCGCTGCCGCTGCGCAGCGAGCCCGGGCAGGGGTCCGATCCCAGCCTGTCCGCCGAGGGCGTCGAGCAGGCCAAGCGCCTGCCCGACGCGCTGGCCCGCTTCCCGATCACCCGCCTGGTCAGCAGCCCGCAGATACGTGCCGTGGAGACGGCGCAGCCGCTCGCCGACGCGCTCGGTCTCGCGGTCGAGGTCGACGATCGGCTCGCCGAGTACGACCGCGACCTGACGCACTACATCCCGATCGAGCAGATCGCGGCCGAGCGGCCGGACGAACTGCAGCGGCTGATCGACGGCCACCTGCCCAGCGGCGTCGACGAAGCCGAGTTTCTGGGCCGCGTCCGCGCCGCGGTCGACGATCTGGTCGGCGCCGCCGACCACGACGACACCGTCGCGCTGTTCAGCCATGGCGGGGTGATCAACGTGCTGTTGCACCAGATCCTGCGCACCGAACGGCTGCTGTCGTTCAACGTGGACTACGCGTCGGTGACGCGGCTGCTGCACTCGCGGCAGTTCGGGTTGTCGGTGGCAGGGGTCAACGCCGTCGAACACGTGTGGGACTTATTGCCCAGAAACAAGCGGTGGTAGAAAGTCACCCGTGACTGACCTCGACGGGCTCGATCTGACCGCGCTGGACCGCCATCTGCGGGAGGTCGGAGTGCCGCGCAGCGGGGATCTGCGTGCCGAGCTGATCGCCGGCGGCCGGTCCAACCTGACCTTCCTGGTGGCCGACGACGCGTCGAAATGGGTGCTGCGGCGGCCGCCTCTGCACGGTCTCACCCCGTCGGCGCACGACATGGCGCGGGAGTACCGGGTGGTGGCCGCGCTGACCGACACCGCGGTGCCGGTCGCCCGTGCGGTGACGATGCGCAACGACGACTCGGTGCTCGGCGCGCCGTTCCAGATGGTCGAGTACGTCGAGGGCCGGGTGGTGCGGCACACCGACCAGCTGCAGGCGCTCGGCGACGAATCCACGATCCACGCCTGCGTCGACGCGCTGATCACGGTGCTCGCCGACCTGCACGCAGTGGACCCCGACGAGGTCGGCCTGAGCGACTTCGGTAAGCCGAGCGGTTACCTGGAACGCCAGGTCCGGCGCTGGGGTTCACAGTGGGAGCTGGTCAAGCGTCCCGACGACCCGTGCGACGCCGACGTCACGAAGCTGCACAGGCTGCTCGGCGACGCGCTGCCGCCGCAGAGCCGGACGTCGATCGTGCACGGCGACTACCGCATCGACAACACCATCCTCGACAACGACGACCCGACCAAGGTCATCGCGGTGCTGGACTGGGAGATGTCGACGCTGGGCGACCCGCTCAGCGACGCCGCGCTGATGTGCGTGTACCGGCATCCGACGTTCAACCTCGTCCACGTCGACGCGGCCTGGGCGTCGCCGCTGATCCCGCCGGCCGACCAACTGGCCGAGAAGTACTCGAAGGCCGCCGGCCAACCGCTCGACCACTGGGACTTCTACATGGCGCTGGCGTACTTCAAACTGGCCATCATCGGCGCCGGGATCGCCTACCGGGCCCGCGAGGCCGGAGTCACCGACGACTCGGACAAGGTCGGCGAGGCCATCGGCCCGCTGATCGCGGCAGGACTGGAACAGCTGTCATGACAGGTCGCGCCGCAACCGCCACGCCACCGCGCTGAGGTAGACCCACAACGCCCCGCCGCCGAACCACACCGGCAGGTAGTTCACCGAGTCCGCGGTGACCGCGGCACTGACGCCCAAATACGCCGAGACGGCGAAGACGACTGCGGCGGCGGCGAGCGACGACCACCGCCACCCGGGCCGACCCACGGTCGCGAAGTGCCGGGCAAACGCCAGGCAAGCGCACGCCACGGCGACGAACCCGAGCGCACTCGCCGCGCTGTGCACCTGCGCCGACGTGCTTGGTGCGGCGGGCATCGAGGCACCCGGCGGGAAACCGGCCATCGGGTCGGTAGGACTGAGTCCCGCCACCACTCCCGCCAGCACCCCGTACAGGCCGAGGCCCACCGCGCTCACCCGGCCGGCGCGACGAAAGCCGAGGGCGCGCCACACCCCGACCGCGTAGGCAACGATCAGCAGTCCGCTGACGATGAAGTTGGTGGTCTGAAGCCAGCCCCAATCGCCCAGCGCCAGCTGAGAATTGGCGTGGCGTGCCGGCTGGAAGCCGGGCCGGGTTAACGCGGAAACCAGCGAAACGAACACCAACAGTGCACCGGCGACCGGTCCCGCGCCCAGCAGGGTCCGGGTCAGGCGCACCGCGCTCCTAGTGCGCCAGGAGATTCTTCTTGGCGGCCCGGCGCAGCTGGAACATCCGCACCGCGCCGACGGCCACGGTGATCAGGCCACCGGCGACGGCCGCGAACAGAATGGCGACGCCCAGTGGCAGGCTCCAGCGCCAGCCCAGGAACGCGAACTCCGCGGACTCGGTGTTCTGTGCGATGAAGATCAGCAGCACGATCAGGATCAGGAAGCCCAGCGTCAACGACGCCCACAGCGCCGCGGCTCTGGTCCGGTGTACCGCCGACTCGCGCTTGGGCGCACTTCCCGTCGGGGGAGTGGCGGGGGCGTCGAAGGAGGTCGGTTCCGGCGACGACGCGGACGGATCGCTGGTCATTACTCAATCATTGCCCGAAAACGCATTGAATGAAACCACCCGGGCTGGTGTCGTAAGGTCAGGCGGATGAACCGGTCCCGGCACACCCGGCCTGCCGTTGTCACGACCGTCCTCGCGGTCATCGCCATGCTGCTCGCCGCCTGCGGCAGCTCCAACCCGCTCGGTGGCGGGGAGATCTCCGGAGACCTGAAATCGATCCGGATCGGTTCCGCCGACTTCACCGAGTCGAAGATTCTCGCCGAGATCTACGCCCAGGCCTTGGAGGTCAACGGCTTCACCATCTCGCGCAACTTCGGTATCGGCAGCCGGGAGACCTACATCCCTGCGGTACAGGATCATTCGATCGACCTGATCCCGGAGTACACCGGCAATCTGCTGCAGTACTTCGACGCCGACAGCACCGCGACCACGCCCGACGAGGTGCTGCTGGACCTTTTGCGGGTCCTGCCGGGCAGTCTGTCGATCCTCTATCCCTCGCCCGCGGAAGACAAGGACACCCTCGCCGTGTCGGAGGAGACCGCGCAGCGCTGGAACCTCCGGACGATCGGGGACCTCGCCGCCTATTCACCGGAGGTGAAAGTCGGTGCGCCGTCGGAGTTCCAGACCCGACAGACCGGTCTGGTCGGTCTGAAGGAGAAGTACGGCCTCGACATCGCGCCGGCGAACTTCATCGCGATCAGCGACGGTGGCGGCCCCGCGACGGTCAAGGCGCTGACCAATGGAACCGTCACCGCGGCCAACATCTTCAGTACCTCTCCGGCCATCGAGCAGAGCCGGCTGGTGGTTCTGGAGGACCCCGAGAACGTGTTCCTGGCCGCGAACGTGGTGCCGCTGGTCGCGTCGCAGAAGATGTCCGACGAACTTAAGACCGTCCTGGATGCCGTCAGTGCCAAGTTGACCACCGAAGCGCTGATCGAACTGAACACCTCCGTGGAGGGGAATCAGGGTGTGGATCCCGACGAAGCCGCGGCGACGTGGATCGCCGAGAACGGTTTCGACCAGCCGATGGGGAAGTGAGTCGTGATCAATTTCGAGCACGTCACCAAGAAATACCCCGACGGCACCGTGGCGGTCGACGACCTGTCGCTGGAGGTCCCGCAGGGCACGCTGACGGTGTTCGTGGGGCCGTCGGGCTGCGGTAAGACCACGTCGATGCGGATGATCAACCGGATGATCGACCCGACCTCGGGCACGCTGACGGTCGACGGGAAGGACGTCACGAAGGTCGACGCTGTGAAGCTGCGTCTGGGCATCGGCTACGTGATCCAGAGCGCCGGGCTGATGCCGCATCTGCGTGTCGTCGACAACGTCGCCACGGTCCCGGTGCTACGCGGTGAATCCCGGCGCAGCGCACGAAGATCTGCGATCGCGGTGATGGAGCGGGTCGGGCTGGATCCGAAGTTGGCCGACCGCTATCCGGCTCAGCTCTCCGGCGGTCAGCAGCAGCGCGTCGGGGTGGCCCGCGCGCTCGCCGCGGACCCGCCCATCCTGTTGATGGACGAGCCGTTCAGTGCCGTCGACCCGGTCGTGCGGGAGGATCTGCAGACCGAGATCCTGCGTCTGCAGAACGAGTTGCACAAGACGATCGTTTTCGTCACCCACGACATCGACGAAGCTCTCAAGCTCGGGGAGAAGGTGGCGGTGTTCGGCCGCGGCGGAGTGCTGCAGCAGTACGACGCACCCGCCCGGCTGCTGTCCAATCCGGCCAACGACGCCGTCGCCGCGTTCGTCGGGGCCGACCGCGGCTACCGCGGGCTGCAGTTCTACCACGCGACAGGTCTGCCGCTGCACGACATCCGGCATGTCGGGGAGCCCGAGATCGATGCGCTGGCACTCGGAGCGGGGGACTGGGTGCTGGTGACCCGTCCCGACGGCGCGCCGTACGCATGGATCGACGCCGACGGAGTCGAGTTGCACCGCAACGGCGGATCGCTCTACGACAGCACGATCGCGGGGGGCTCACTGTTCCGGCCCGACGGCACGCTGCGGCTGGCGCTGGATGCGGCGTTGTCTTCGCCGTCGGGGCTGGGCGTGGCCGTCGACGCCGCCGGGCAGGTGCTCGGCGGGGTGAAAGCCGACGACGTGCTCGCCGCGCTGGACGAACAGCGCGCGGCGGGCCAGAGGTAGCGCCGATGCGGTATCTGGTCACCCACCTCGACACGCTCTGGGAGCTGACGCTGATCCACCTGCGGCTGTCGCTGATCCCGATCGTGCTGGGCCTGTTGATCGCGGTGCCACTCGGGGCACTCGTGCAGCGCACCACCGCGTTGCGCCGCCTGACCACGGTGACCGCCAGCATCGTGTTCACGATCCCGTCGCTGGCCCTGTTCGTGGTGCTGCCGTTGATCATCCCCACCCGGATCCTCGACGAGGCCAACGTGATCGTGGCGCTCACGCTCTACACGGTCGCGCTGCTGGTGCGTGCGGTACCCGAAGCGCTGGACGCGGTGTCGCCCGCCGTGCTCGACGCGGCCACCGCCGTCGGCTACCGGCCCCTGACGCGGATGCTGAAAGTAGAACTGCCACTGGCGCTTCCGGTGCTGGTCGCCAGTCTGCGGGTGGTCGCCGTGACCAACATCTCGATGGTCGCGGTCGGGTCGGTCATCGGTATCGGCGGCTTGGGCACCTGGTTCACGGAGGGCTACCAGGCCAACAAGAGCGACCAGATCGTCGCCGGCATCATCGCGATCTTCGTGCTGGCGATCGTCATCGACACGCTGATCATGGCTGTCGGCAAACTGCTGACGCCGTGGACCCGCGGCCAGCGGCCCGCCGCGGCCAAGGCGGGAGCACCGGCGTGAACTTCCTGCACGAGGCACTGGCGTACCTCTTCACCGCATCGAACTGGGGCGGCCCGGCCGGCCTGGCGGCGCGCACCGTCGAGCATCTGCAGTACACCGGCATCGCGGTGTTCTTCTCGGCGCTGATCGCCGTGCCACTGGGCATGGTCATCGGGCACACCGGTCGCGGCACCTTCCTCGTCGTCACCGGCGTGAACGCGTTGCGTGCGCTGCCGACGCTCGGCGTGCTGCTGCTCGGTGTACTGCTGTGGGGGCTGGGCCTGGTCCCGCCCACGGTGGCGCTGATGCTGCTGGGCATCCCGCCGCTGCTGGCCGGTACCTATTCCGGCATCGCCAACGTCGACCGGACGGTCGTCGACGCGGCGCGGTCGATGGGCATGACCGAACGCCGCATTCTGCTGCGGGTCGAGACCCCCAACGCGATGCCGCTCATCCTGGGCGGACTGCGCACCGCGACCCTGCAGATCGTCGCCACCGCGACGGTGGCCGCGTATGCCAGCCTCGGCGGTCTGGGCCGCTATCTGATCGACGGCATCAAAGTCCGGGAGTTCTATCTGGCCTTGGTGGGGGCGCTGATGGTCACCGTGCTGGCACTGGTCCTCGACGCGGTGCTGGCCTTCGCGGTCTGGCTGTCGGTGCCGGGCAGCGGCCGATGGGATCGATTGCGCCGCATGCCGCAGCCGCTTCTCGGTGACGAGGTGAAGCTGGAGGCCCGGTCTTCGGCAAGCAGCGTATCCCCCCGCACGCCTCCGACGGCGTCGCCTACGGTATAGGGGTGAGTGAAGCCGATCGCTCTGGCGAACGCGAGGTGCAACGAGCCGTGCTGACCTGGCGGGCCCATGACGAGCCGCGAATGGAATCGGCTCGCGTGCAGCTGTCCGGTAACCGCATCAAGGCCTACGGTCGCATCGTCAACGCGGCGACCTCGACGCACCCGGCCTTCAGCATGTCCTACGACCTGGTCACCGACGAGCACGGCGCGACCAAGCGCCTGTCGCTGACCGTGACGCTGGCCGAGCGCGAGCGGCAGCTCTCCATCGCCCGCGACGAGGAGAACATGTGGCTGGTGCAGGAGCATGCCGGCCAGACCCGGCGGTCGGCGTTCGACGGCGCACTCGACGTCGACGTGCTGCTCAGCCCGTTCTTCAACTCGTTGCCGATCCGTCGGCTGGGCCTGCACCTCGACGGCGGGCCGGTCACCCTGCCGGTCGTCTACGTGCGGGTACTGCCCGAGCTGTCAGTGGACGTAGCCAACATGAGCTACACGCCGGGCGCCGACGGGATCAAACTGCACTCACCGGTCGCCGAGACCACGCTGTCGGTGGACGCCGACGGATTCATCCTCGACTATCCCGGGTTGGCAGCGCGGATCTGATCACCCCGCCGGCGCGCCCCGCCGCGGCCAGTTCGTCGCGCCATCCCTCCTCGCCGATCACCACGGTGACGATCTCGGGCCGGGCGAAGCGCTCGTAGCGGATCCGCGCGGCGTGCCCCGCCTCGACCAGGTCGGCCACCGACTGGTGCTCCGTCAAGTGCGTGCGCGCCTCGGTCAGCAACCCAAGGGCGTGATCGAGTACCGGCAGCAGCTGTGCGGCGTTGGCCTCACACATCGCGCGGACGAGATCCGGCGCCGTCGCCGCCACCCGAGTGCCGTCCCGGAAGGACCCGGCAGCCAGCGCGAACGCGAGCGGCACCTCACCGGCGGTGGCGGCCAGCGCTTCGGCGAGCAGGTGCGGCAGGTGCGAGATGGTGGCTGCGGCGGCGTCATGTTCGTCCGAGCGGGCCGGCACCACGACCGCCCCGCAGTCCAGGGCCAGCGCCATCACCTCGGTCCAGACCGCCGGATCGACGTGGTCGTCGACGCTGACCACCCACGCCGCGTGGTGAAACAGCCCGGCCTCGCCGGCGGCCCAGCCCGAGTGCGCGGTCCCGGCCATCGGATGGCCGCCGACGAACCGCTCGAGCAACCCGGCCTCGGCGACCTCGTCGAGCACCGCGCCCTTGACGCTGGTGACGTCGGTCAGCGGACAGTGCGGGGCCACGGCACTGACGTGGCGCAACATCTGCGGCAGAGCCGGAACCGGCACCGCCAGCACGATCAGTGCGTCGGTCTGGGCGGCACGGCGCAGGGCGTCATCGAGGCCGGCGGTGGCGTCGAACCCATCGGCGCGGGCGGCCGCGACGCCCTCGATCGACCGGTTGTATCCGAACACCTGCCGGCCGGCCTGGTGGGCGGCACGCATCAGCGAGCCGCCGATCAGGCCCAGCCCGAGCACGCATACCGGTGTCTTCGCCACGGTTCCAGGTTGACACACCGGCCCGGCCGACTGACCGCCAGGAGGGACGGACGCGCTGGTCAACGCGTTGAACCAGGACTACGGTTAGCTGCCATGGGAGCGCAGCGTGCACAGACGCAGGAGCAGGTGGTGGATGCTCCTGACGGCTTCGGTGTGGCGGTCGTCCGCGAGGACGGCAAGTGGCGGTGCAGCCCGTTGCGGCCGGCGGCGCTGACCAGCCTCAAGGCTGCCGAGACCGAGCTGTGCGAGTTGCGCAGCGCGGGCGCGGTTTTCGGTCTGCTCGACGTCGATGACGAATTCTTCGTGATCGTCCGGCCCGCGCCGCGCGGCACCCGGCTGCTGCTGTCGGACGCGACGGCCGCGCTGGACTACGACATCGCCGCCGAGGTGCTCGAGCGCCTCGACGCCGACATCGACGACGAAGACCTCGATGACGCCGACCCGTTCGAAGAAGGCGACCTCGGCGTGCTCTCCGACATCGGGCTGCCCGAACCAGTGCTGTCGATCATCCTGTCCGAAACCGACCTCTACGCCGACGAGCAGGTGGGTCGGATCGCGCGGGAGATGGGGTTCGCCGACGAGCTGTCGGCGGTCCTGGACCGATTGGGCCGGTGAGTTCTGCCGACGAGGCGCTGATCCGCGCCGCCCTGGAGGCGGCATCTTCGGCCGGTCCGCGCGACGTGCCGATCGGAGCGGTCGTCGTGGCCGCCGACGGCACCGAGCTGGCCAGGGCGGCCAACGCCCGGGAGGCATCGGGGGACCCGACGGCCCATGCCGAGATCCTGGCGCTGCGCGCGGCGGCGGTGGCGCTCGGCGACGGCTGGCGTTTGGAGGGCGCGACTCTGGCGGTGACCGTCGAGCCGTGCACGATGTGCGCGGGCGCGCTGGTGATGGCCCGCATCGGGCGTTTGGTGTTCGGCGCCTGGGAGCCCAAGACCGGCGCGGTCGGCTCGTTGTGGGACGTGGTACGCGACCGGCGGCTGACCCACCGGCCCCAGGTGCGCGGCGGGGTGCTGGCCGACGAGTGCGCCCGCCCGCTGGAGGAGTTCTTCGCCCGGCAGCGCTGAGGGTCTTCCGTCGTGGGTTCACGCTCGCGGACCACGCGGGTTTGGGATCGCGGCGGGTCGGTCGGTAAGCTGCCACACGGTGGCGTGTCCGAGCGGCCTAAGGAGCACGCCTCGAAAGCGTGTGACGGGTAACCCCCGTCCGAGGGTTCAAATCCCTCCGCCACCGCCATAGCCCCCTGGTTGTTTACGCAGCTAGGGGGCATTTTTATATTTGCTGTGCGATCAGCTGCCCACGATTTACCCCCTTTTTGCTCACGCTTGTCAGCGAATACGACTGATCTAGCGTGATGCCGACGGCGTCGAGATCGGTGTCGAACAGGTCGGCGTAGGTGTCCAGCGTGACCTTGGCCGAGGTGTGCCCAAACATTTTCAGTATCGACACACTGCGACCGAAACCGTCGTTCTAGCAACGACTATGGGGTGGGGTGTGTACCCCGTGCGAATCAGCGCAAGGCGATCCCCGTCTCGCTCCCGTAGGCCCGAAACGGAGACTAGCGGCCTGAACGGCTGGCGGCTCGCCAGATGCGGCGGATCTCCTCGTCGCGTTCTTCATCGGTACCAAACGGGGCTACTGAGCTGTTGCGCAACAATCGTCGGCGAAACCGAATCCGGAGATCCTCGTCCGACCACGCGCGCTGACGTGACGATTCGCACTCGTCCGCTTCGGGCTCATGCACCGTCGTTGCGTGGTTCAGTCGGATCACTGTCTTGTATTTCATCGGTAGCCTCGTCTTCCCCTGTGGCGTTTACGCTACTACCCGAGTCCGGAGGAAGTTGAATCACATCTGTGAGATTCAACCCCTTGGAATATGTACTCACATAAAGTTTTTCAGCGTGCTCAGCGAACTCGTACTCCGCGAGCGGCTTTACCGGTAGCCCGAGTTCTTTCGCTTGGTCGATAGAGATGACGTACCCGTGCGTCGGATAGTCCTCCATCAACTGTCGTGGAACCGTACGCGCTAGCTCTGGCGGGCAGTCATTCCGCGTGAGCATCAATCGCCTGCCGTACTCAACTGCCACACGGAGAAGGGTGTTCGACCAATGCAGCATTGTCGGATCGAGCTTCGCTACCACCGGCTGCAGAAACTTGGCGGCGAAGTCAAGCATCGCCGTTAGCGACTCAGATCGGCTTAGCTGAGTAGCCTGAAGGACCGTGGCCCCACCGCCTATCGCAATGTCCATGGCGGTTGTCACCAGGTCATCGATACTTCTCGTTCGATCCAACGCCGAGATGGTGATGCCCTCTTGCTCGTACCCGATCTGCGCATCCAATGGCCCAAGCTCAGCGCCCGGTGCCATGTAAATCTCGTCACCAACCAAGCTGAGCAGTGTGGCCGCAGACTTCGCGTAGTCGGGGACGACAATCCGGATGTGGCTAGCCACACTCCGCAACATTAACCCGATCTTGTATGCGCAGTCTCCGTCGCCACCCGGCGACTCCAACCAGACGTCTAAGGTGGTGCTGTCTTTCGTGGCAGGATCGAGGGGCTGCAGCGCTTTGCGAATCAGCTCCACGGTCTGGCGATTGATCGAGGTCTGCGGACCGTGCTGCAGCAAAGCCAGGATGACGACCTTGCGCTCGCGCGCAGGCTCCTGATTTTCGACACTCCCGCTCGCAGGCGCTGCCGACAACCGCTTCTTTACCTGCGGTTTTCGCAGCTCAGGCTGTGTCACAAATCCCCCCGAGGTCCTTCCATGACCCACTGGTGAGATAGTGCCACGCCACGCAGGCCATTAAACGTGTTCAGTTGGCAATCACTTAGGCGTCGCTCCCGCGAGCCTCGCGGGACTCCAACCAGCTTTCGATCCAGCGCCGCCGCAGCGCGGGGACTTCCTCGCGGACGGTTTCCTCGGCGTCGGACCAAATGGCGTCAATTGCGGCCTGGGACGAGACGTCACGCGCGCCGCGGTGCCGCTGTTTCTCCATGCGAATAGCTGGCATCAGCGGGCACCCCTCCTGCTACGGTCAAAACCTATGGTACCGGTGTGACGTATGTGACTCATGTTGCTAATCCTTCGCTAGATAACGATTATGCATCAGACCTTGCTCATTAGTGTTCGGCAATCGCGAACGCGATAGCCAGGAGGTCCGCGACCAACGCCACTAGCTGCTTGTCTGTATCCACCAAGCTTCCGGCCCTGGGCGCGTCAATCGTCACCATCCCGTAACCGTCGGCATCGTTGTGGATGCTGGCTGAAATGAACGTCTTGTAACCGGAGCGAGTTCCCCGGTAGTCGACGTCTCCCTCGTTCACCTTGTCGATATCGCGGATGAACAGCGGCTCACCTCCACGGCGAACGAACTCAAGTGCCCGTTCGCCACGCAGGGTCGTTCTAATGAATGGCTGCGGCTGAACGCTATTGCCTCTGCCGTGATAGCAAACACACTCCATATCCCCGTCCGCGTTTATCTGGTAAACCGTAGCCCTCAGCCGTGAGACGTCCTTCAGCAGTAGTCTCAAAGCCGATACAGCCTGTGTCGACACAGTTTTGATCGATTCACGGCGAACCGTGCGAGTTTGCGCTGGCATGTCTGCGATCAACTCAGCGACTGGTTGCAGCGCGTCTTTGATTGTGATTCGGAAGCGGTCAGCAACCTTCATATCCAGATTTGCCACCTCCTCGGACGCGCGCTGTTTAGCCCACAAGACGAGGCCGCCCACGACGATAGCCGCGAACCCTGACAACAAGTAGGCCCAGTCACCACGATCTGCGCGGTCCTGACCCAGTGTCATGAAAAACGCCCCAAGGGCGGGCGCGAGGACCCCGAAGACGATGAGTATCGGGCTGGGATAGGAATGGAGGAATAAGCCGATGGCGATCTGAACATCACTGAACCGACCTCGCTGATGAGCGCGGCTGGGGTCTGACATGGCCGAATGGTGGCAGCTTCTGCCCAAATTTAAGCGAAGGCGCGCCGTTGACCGGGGCAAACAGTGTCCTTACGCGAATATGGCTGGCAGAAGGCCAAGCAAGTAGGACTGGCGAGGGAGCGGCAGCGTCGGGCGCACAGCGGGAACGGTCAGCGGGGGCCGCATTCTTTGGGAATACGCGCCTACGGCGTTGCTGGCCGATCCGCTACCCGGCGGTCCCGGTCGGGTGAGCCCTGCCGCGAAGTGTCGTTCATGCAGCCCCTTCGACGCCGTGTGCTGCGTGCCCACATTTTGCGGTGAGTTACAGATAACTCAAGTGATCTGCGACGATGTGAACTACCAGGTCGGCATAGTTAGGCCGTACTGGTAAGTAGCTGAATAGGGTTCAAATCCCTCCGCCACCGCCAACACCGCCCTCCTGTCTACGCAGGTAAGGGCGGTTTTGCTATGGGCATGGCAGGGTGAGGACATGCCCGAGGAACTGAGCGCCGACGCGGCCGCGGCACGGCTGGACACTTCCGACAGCCTCGGGATGCCGCTGGGCCCGGGCCAGCCGCCGGCCTTCCTGCGTGCGCTCGGGGAGCGCACCGACTGGACCGACCTGAGGGTGTACGGCGCGCTGCTGGCGGTGGGCACCGAGCTGTTCGGCCGTCCCGGCGTGCACTACCTGTCGGGTTTCTACGGTCCGCTGGAACGCGCGCTGCGCGAGACCGGCGCCGGGATCGACTTCGTCCCGGCCGACTTTCGCCGGTTCGGACCGCTGATGGAACAGCAAGCCCCGCGCGTGCTGACGACGGTCGCGACGCCGCCCGACGCCGACGGCTGGTGCTCGCTGTCGCTGCACGCCGGCGGCACCGTCACCGAGTTGCGCCGCGCCGGCGCCGACCCCGACCGTCTCCTCATCGTCGAGGCGTCCGAGGCGTTTCCGGTCACCTTCGGCCACGGGGAGCATCGGCACGCCCTGCACGTCGACGAGATCGACATCCTGGTGCGCTCCACCGATCCGCCGCTGGCCCTGCCCACCCCGCCGCCCACCGACACCGACACCGCGATCGCGCGTCACGCCCTCGGCTTCATCCCGCACGGGGCGACACTGCAGACGGGCATCGGCTCCATTCCGAGTCAGATCGCCGCACTGCTGGCCGACGGCGACGGCGGCGACTACGGGCTGCACAGCGAGATGTTCACCGACGGCTGCATGCAGCTGCACCGTGCGGGCAAGGTCACCAACGCTGCCAAGGGACGCTTCGATGGCGTCAGCGTCACGACGTTCGCCCTGGGATCCGACGAGCTCTACGCGTGGTTGAACGGCAACCGCGACGTCGCGTTCCTGCCCGTTGAGATCGTCAACTCCCCGGAGGTGATCGGCGCCAACCACAAGATGATCTCGATCAACGGCGCACTGGCGGTCGACATCAACGGCCAGGTGGTGGCCGACTCGATCGGCGGGGACCAGTTCAGCGGCATCGGCGGCGCCGAGGACTTCGTCGCGGGCGCCGGCCTGGAGCTGACCGACCGGTCATTGATCTGCCTGCCTTCGACCTTCGAGAAGGACGGCCGCCTGCAGTCCCGCATCGTGCCGCGGTTCGGGGCGGGCGCGATCATCACCACCCCGCGCCACCACGTCGACGTCATCGTCACCGAGTACGGCGCCGCGGAGCTGGAGGGCAGGACGGTACGGCAGCGGGGCCGCGCGCTGGCGTCGATTGCGCACCCGTTGTTCCGTGATGAGCTGCTGGCCGCAGCCGAGGACGCGAAAGGCTAGACCACTCAGTCGGGTACGTACTCGAGCAGGTCGCCGGGCTGGCATTCGAGCACTCGGCACATCGCTTCCAGCGTGGCGAAGCGCACCGCCTTGGCCCGCCCGTTCTTGAGCACTGCCACGTTGGCCGGCGTGAGACCGACCCGCTCGGCGAACTCGCCCACGCTCATCTTCCGGCGGGCCAGCTGCACGTCGATACGGACGACGATGGCCACCTAGATGACCGCGTCCAAGTCGGTGCGCAGCGCGGTGGCCTGCTGGAGCAGTGCCCGCATCACCACCATCACCAGCCCGAGCACCGCACCACCGGTGAGCGCCAGGAACATCAGCAGAGGCAGGCCGGGATCGGTCGCCCGGAATCCGACGTAGAGGAAGAGCGCGAGGAAGACGGTCCATCCGGTGGCGATCGCACCGATGATCACGTCCACCCACACCAAAGACACCGGCCGGAAGATGCGGTCACTGCGCACCAGCGTGAGCAATTTCCACGTACACACCACCACGACCTCGACGCACAGCACCAGGAATACCGACACCGCGGTCAGGGGCCACCGCAGATGGGCCTGCTCGGGTGACTCTGCAGCCATGTGCGCGAATTGGCCCGGCAGCGACATGGTCTGCAGCAGAACCAGCACGCCGAACAGCGCGACGAGGGTCAGCTTCAGCAGCGGCAGCACGCGGCGGACAGCAATCATGTACCGACTATCGCCAGAAATCTATCGATAGTCAATAGATACGGGTGTCACAGCTGAGCGTTCGCCTCCTAGACCGAGGCCGCCACCTCGGCCGGCGCCGGTTCCACCGTCACTTTGATCGCCTCGCCGTTCTTGACGATCCGGAACGCGTCGAGGACGTCGTCGAGCGGGATGTGGCGGGTGATGAGGTCCTTGACCGGGACCTGCCCGGTCGAGATGTACTGCAGCGCCCGCTTGTTGTGCTCGGGTGCGGATCCGTTGGCGCCGTGGATGTGCAGCTGCCGGTAGTGCACGACGTTCGAGTCGCATGTGATCGTCGGGTCGGTCTTGGGCAGTCCGCCGAAGAACGAGATGCGGCCGTTGCGGGCGGCCATCGCGATGGCCTGCTCCTGGGCCACGTTGGCGGCGGTCGCGGTGATCACCACGTCGGCGCCGCGACCGCCGGTCAGCTCCATCACCTTCTCGACGACGTCGACGTCGGCGCCGTTGATGATCTCGTCGGGCGCGACGGCGTCGGCCGACATCTGCAGCCGGGCGGCGTTGACGTCGACCAGATACACCGGCCCGCACTTGTGCACCCCGCGGGCGATGCGGATGTGCATGCAGCCGATCGGGCCGGCGCCGAACACCACCACGGTGTCACCCTCCTCGATGCCGAGCAGTTCCTGCGCGTTGATCGCGCATGCGAACGGCTCGGCCGCCGACGCTTCGTCGAAGCCCACGTTGTCCGGGATCCGGTTCAGCCCATCGACTTTGAGCACCTGTCGCGGCACGATCATGTACTCGGCGAACCCGCCGTCGTACTGGTAACCCATCGAGGTCTGGTTCTGGCACACTGCCATCCAGCCCTTGCGGCACTCGTGACACTCGCCGCACGGCACTGCGGCGATCACCTGGACCCGGTCGCCGACCTGCCAGTTGCTGCCGTAGGTGCTGTTCACATCAGCGCCCACCTCGACGATCTCGCCGGCGATCTCGTGACCGATGGTCCGCGGCGGAGTCAGGTTCTGGTGGCCATTGTGGAAGATCTTGACGTCGGTGCCGCAGGTGGAGCAGTTACGCACGCGCAGCTTCACCTCGTCGGGGGCGCATACCGGTTCGTCGACGTCCTCGAGCCGGACGTCTTCGGGGGCGTAGAAGCGCAAAGCCTTCATCGTGCAGTCCTCTCGACAAGTGTGCTCTTCAGCACTGTAGCGGTCATCCGGGCATAAAACCACCAAAAAATCTGACCGATTTTGACCGAATGGTTGCTTTGGTGCCCGTTTATGAGGTGTACTTGCTGTATCCCGGGTTGTGACCGGCATCACCTCCCGGCCCGCCCAGCGAATCGGAGGACCCCATGTCACACGCAACGATCGAGGACGCAGCCCCGCGGACCGGAGTGCGGGTCCACGTCCAGAAGCTGGGCACCGCGCTGTCGAACATGGTGATGCCGAACATCGCGGCGTTCATCGCGTGGGGGCTGATCACCGCCCTCTTCATCGAGCAGGGCTGGCTGCAGGGGATCTTCTCGCAACTGAAGGACCCGGACGGCTGGGTGGCCAAGATCGGCGGATGGGGCGCCTACGACGGCGCCGGCATCGTCGGCCCGATGATCACGTTCCTGTTGCCGATCCTGATCGGCTACACCGGCGGCCGGATGATCCACGGCAACCGCGGCGCGGTGGTCGGCGCGATCGCGACGGTCGGTGTGGTGACCGGTGCCGACGTGCCGATGTTCCTCGGAGCGATGATCATGGGTCCGCTCGGCGGCTGGTGCATGAAGAAGCTGGACGCCTTGTGGGAGGGCAAGATCCGTCCCGGCTTCGAGATGCTGGTCGACAACTTCTCCGCCGGCATCCTCGGGATGATCCTGGCAATCTTCGGCTTCTTCGGCATCGGACCGATCGTGTCCGCGTTCACCCGCGCCGCGGGCAACGCGGTGGACTTCCTCGTCGAGAACAACATGCTGCCGCTGACGTCGATCCTGATCGAACCGGCCAAGGTGCTGTTCCTCAACAATGCGATCAACCACGGCGTGCTGACTCCTCTGGGCACCACCCAGGCGCTGGAGACCGGCAAGTCGATCCTGTTCCTGCTGGAAGCCAATCCCGGCCCCGGGCTGGGACTTCTGTTGGCCTACATGGTGTTCGGCCGCGGTGTCGCGCGGGCCTCGGCGCCGGGCGCTGCCATCATCCAGTTCTTCGGCGGCATCCACGAGATCTACTTCCCGTACGTGCTGATGAAGCCGAAGCTGATCATCGCCACCATCCTCGGCGGGATGACGGGAGTGTTCATCAACGTGCTGTTCGGCTCCGGCCTGCGTGCCCCCGCCGCTCCGGGCTCGATCATCGCCGTCTACGCGCAGACCGCCGGCGGTAGCTTCCTCGGCGTCACGCTGTCGGTGCTCGGGGCAGCAGGGGTCTCCTTCGCGGTCGCCTCGCTGTTGCTCAAGACCGACCGCGCCAGTGACGAGCCGGATCTGGCCGCGGCCACCGCGGAGATGGAGGCCATGAAAGGCCGCAAATCCAGCGTCGCCGGCACCCTGGTCGCCGAGTCGGCCGGACCGATCAAAAGCATCGTGTTCGCCTGCGACGCCGGCATGGGCTCGTCGGCGATGGGAGCTTCGGTGCTGCGCAGAAAGATTCAGCAGGCCGGCTTCGGCGATGTCAAGGTCACCAACTCGGCGATCTCGAACCTCACCGACAACTACGACCTGGTGGTCTCGCACCGCGACCTGACCGCGCGGGCCCGGCAGCGCACCGGTTCCGCGGTCCACGTCTCGGTCGACGACTTCATGGGCAGCCCGCGCTACGACGAGATCGTCGAGCAGCTCAAGCGGACCAACGGCACAGACGACGCCGCCCCTGCTATTGCGCCGGCCGAAGAGGTCGCCGAGCCCACGACCGACGACGTGTTGCCACCGTCGTCGGTCGTGCTCGGCGGCACCGCGCGCACCGCCGCCGACGCGATCGACGAGGCCGGGGCATTGCTGGTCGCGGCCGGCGCGGTGGAGCAGGCCTACGTCGACGCGATGCACGAGCGGGAATCGTCGGTGTCGACCTACATGGGCAACGGGTTGGCCATTCCGCACGGCACCAACGAGGCCAAGGACTGCATCCGGCGCACCGGCCTGTCCTTCGTGCGCTACGCCGAGCCGATCGACTGGAACGGCAAGCCTGCCGAATTCGTCGTCGGCATCGCCGGGGCGGGCAAGGATCACATGGCGCTGCTCACCAGGATCGCGCAGGTGTTCCTCAAGCCCGACGAGGTGGCCCGGCTGCGGCAGGCCACCACAGCTGAGGAGATCAAGGCCATCCTGATGGCGTCCTGACGGTGGGCGACAAGTAGCGTGGTCCCGGTGGACTCCGACACCCGTCAGAGCCGGATCGTCGAATTCGCCCGTACCCGTGGGCGAGTCGACGTCGCCTCACTCGCGGCCGAACTCGACGTCGCGAGTGAGACGATCCGCCGCGACCTGAAGGTGCTGGCGGGTCGGCGTCTGCTCAAAAGGGTGCACGGCGGGGCGGTCCCGCTGGAGACCGCCGCGTTCGAGTCCGGCGTCGAATACCGCAGCCAGGTCGACCTCGCCCAGAAGCACCGCATCGCCGCAGCTGCGGCCGGCCTGTTGCACGGCGCCGAAACCGTCTATCTGGACGAGGGTTTCACGCCGCGGCTGATCGCCGAGCGGCTCGCCGAGCAGGACCTGACGGTGGTGACGTCGTCGCTGCTGGCGGCCGAGGCGCTCGCCCACAGCCGCACGGTGACGGTGCTGCTGCTCGGCGGCCGCATGCGCGGCAGGACCCTGGCCACCGTCGACCATTGGGCTCTCGACATGCTCGGCAGTCTGGTCATCGACGTGGCTTACCTCGGCACCAACGGAATCACCCCCGAGCACGGGTGCACCACACCCGATCCCGCGGTCGCGGCGGTGAAGGGCACCGCGGTGCGGGTGGCGCGCCGGCCGATCCTGGTGGCAGCTCAGTCGAAGTTCGGTGAGAGCAGCTTCTGCAGGTTCGCGACGGTGTCGGATTTCGAGGCGATCGTGACCGGAACGGAGCTGGCTGCCGAGCAGGCGCGCCGCTACGAGGCACTCGGCCCGGTCGTCATCCGCGTCTGACACTAGGGACCTCATGCCCTACCGCACGGGGGTCTGTTCCAGTGCAATGGCGGAACACCTGATGTGGATCTCGCCGCAAGGGGCACTGCCATGACTACTCGTTCCGCCGCTCGACTGGCGCTGGCCGCCGTCCTGCTGTGTCCGATCGCACTGATCTCGATCGGCCCTGTCGCAGCCCAGCCGTCGCCGACGCCGTGTGCCGGCGACGGGCGCGCTGTCGACCCATTGACCCTGATGATGGGACCGGACTCGCTCCTCGATCTGCCCCTGCAGGAGCCGGCCCCGGCGTCGAGTTGTGAAGATCGACGCAAGCAGTGCCTCTCGGATGCGGCACAACAGGGCATCTACGGCGAGAGGTACGTGCCGGTCGAAGCCGTCCAGATGTGTAACGAGGCGTACCGGGCGTGTGTCAACGCGCCTGGAGTTTCGGGTCCGTGAGCGGAAGGCGCGCTTGATCCGGTCCGTTGATCCGGCCGCGCGCCGCGTCCAGTGCTGCCTCGACGCCGGTCCAGGTGCGCCGCACGATCTCGGCCACCGGCTCCAGACCGGTGATGCGCGCCGACACCTGCCCGGTGTTGGCGACGCTGGCGTCCAGGTCGCCGCCGAAGTACAGGTCGGTGATGCGGCCCAGCAGCTGTGCCTGCTCTCCCTGGTCGCGAAGCGTCGCCGCCAAACCGGTGTGCAGCACGCGCATCGTCGGATTGCCCGGCACGCTCAACATCACCGTGCCCGCATCGTCGGCGGCGACGATCGCATCCTTGAAGTTCGCGTGCACGGCGGCTTCCACGCTGGCCAGCATGCGCGTGCCCATCTGCACGCCCTCGGCACCCAGCACGACCGCCGCGGCACACGTGCGGGCGTCACACATCCCGCCGGCGCAGATGATCGGCAGGTCCACGTGCTCGGCGACCAGCGGCAGCAACACCATCGTCGACGCGCCGAGCGGCGACTTGAACCCGCCGCCCTCGACCCCCTCGACCACCAGCGCGTCGACGCCGGCGTCGGCGGCCTTGCGCGCCGCCTTCAACGAGCCCACCACGTGCACGACCGTCATCCCGGCGTCGTGCAGGCGTGCGGTGAACAGCGCCGGGTCTCCCGCGGAGGTGAACACATGCCGGACGCCGGCCGAGGCGAGCACGTCGACAATGGACGGGTCGCGCTTCCAGCCCTGGATCATCAGGTTGGCTGCCACTGGTCGGTCGGTCAGCTCGCGGACCCGAAGCAGGTCCTCGCGTCCCTGCGGGGTGAGGGTCTCGACCATCCCGAGCCCGCCGCCCTCGGACACCGCCGCGGCCAGCTCCGCCCGGGCGATGTAGGTCATCGGCGCCTGCACCACCGGGTAGCGCACCCCGAGTAGCGTCTGAACGCGGTTGGGCACCCTCAGCGGTAGAACGTCGCGGAGTTGTCGGCGGTCCACACCCCGTTGATGCACGACAGCATGTAACCGTCCGGCGTCTGCGCGGCGGTGGACGGTTCGGTGCAGGCCGAGCGCAGTGTGCGTACACCGATCAGCGGCGACCAGGAGATCCACATGCTCTTGGAGTTGCAGACCATCGTCGCGCCCGAGGCATCCAGGCCGAAATTGAAGCGCATCGACTGGTTGCAGCGTTCACCGGCCTGCACCCCGCGTTTGACGTAGGGCACGCAGCCCACGCCGTCACATGTCGACGGCGTGGCCGGCGACGCCGACGCGGTCCCGGAGCCGAGCGCGGCCAGCGGTGCAGCAACCAGCCCACCGACCAGTGCTGCCACAGCGATCAACTTCATGAGTCGTAGCCTAAGTCGCGCCGCACGGCGTAGGGTCACATCTCATGAAGTCGCTGGTAGGAATGCTTTCGGTGGGTTTGCTGTCGTCGGCTGCACTGGTTGCCGCCCCGCCGGTACACGCCGATGAGGTCGCCTATCTGGTCAACGTGCACGTCCGGCCCGGCTACAACTTCCCCAACGCAGACGCCGCACTGGGTTACGGCCGCAGCATCTGCGACCGGGTGGCCGCCCAGCTGCCCTACGCCGAACTGGTCGACCAGGTGAAGGCCGACTTCCGCACCAGCGATTACTACCAGGGCGCGTACCTGATCAATCAGGCCGTCAACGAGCTGTGCCCCGCGCAGATCTGGCAGTTGCGGAAGTCGGCCGCCGGCTACGTTCCTTCCTAGACCCTTCTCAGGGGCAGGTCACCTCGATCTCGAACGGCTTGTTCACCGGCTGCATCGGGTTGGCCATGTCCATGCCGGTGGCCGTCCCGGTGATCTTGTAGGTGTTGCCGTCCTTCTCGACGGAGGCCTCGCCCTGTCCGGCGTTGGCCGCGTAGCCGAGGTTCATGCCGTCGACGTTGCCCAGCGCGACCGAGACGACCGACGGCGGGTCACCCTCGCTGAGTACGGCGCCCATCCCACCGCTGGGGTCGCCCATCGCGATGTTGATGTTGCCGCCCATGGTCGCGCACGTGACGGTACCGGCCACTTCCTGTTCCTGACCGTCGATGGTCACGGTGCTCTTGCCCTCGGCCGAGGCGACCGCCGAGGTCTCCCCGGTTGTTTCGGACTTGTTGTCGGAGGAACAACCCGACAGGCCGGCGACGAAGATCGCTGCGCCGCCGACGGCGACGAGGACGGAACGCTTCACCACGGTTCTCCTTTGGTTGCGTGACTCGCCGGGGGCGACGAGCCATCCAGAGCAGTATGCTGCGCGTTTTCGCCGTGGACGTGGTGAATCGTCGGGATTCGTGATCAACAAGCGATCTTGATTTCGAATGTTCCCGTGGTCCGGAAACTGGGGTTGTCGGTGTCGAAGCCATACGCGGTGCCGGTGACCTCGTAGGTGCGGTCGATCATCGTCACCGACGCCTCGCCGCCGAGCCCCTGGTTGTAGCTGCCGGTGAATCCGCCCAGATCACGAATGCCGACATCGCGCACGGTGAGCTCGTCCTGGTTGTCGATCAGCACCGACACCCCCGATGACTCGGTGCCGGTGGTCATGTCCATCAGCGAGCCGGCCGGCGTGCACTCGACCGTCTCGGTGGTGCCGGCATCGCGGCCGTTGACCGTGATCTGGGCGGTGCCGGCCACCAGCGCCCCGGGCGGGGGCTGGTACTCCGGAGGCGGCGACGACGAGCAGCCGGCGGTGGCCAGCATGGCCACGGCAGCTGATGCGGCCAGGACCCCTCGGGTGATCACAGTGCAGAATCTACGACGTGACGGCCCCGGATATCAGCGATCCATTCTTTCGTGTGGAGGCTGAACTGCCGGGCCGGCACGGCCGGACCGGGATCATCCACACCCCGCACGGAGACATCCACACACCGGCCTTCATCGCCGTCGGTACCCAGGCCACCGTGAAGGCCGTGCTGCCCGAGACGATGAAACAACTCGGCGCCCAGGCCGTGCTGGCCAACGCCTACCACCTGTATCTGCAGCCGGGGCCGGACATCGTCGACGAGGCGGGCGGGCTCGGCGCGTTCATGAACTGGCCGGGACCGACATTCACCGACAGCGGTGGGTTCCAGGTGATGTCGCTGGGTGTCGGGTTCAAGAAGGTGCTCGCCATGGACGCCGAGCGGGTCCAGGCCGACGACATCATCGCCGAGGGCAAGCAACGCCTCGCCCATGTCGACGACGACGGCGTGACGTTCCGATCGCACCTGAACGGCTCGACGCACCGATTCACCCCGGAGGTGTCGATCGGCATTCAGCACCGACTCGGCGCCGACATCATCTTCGCGTTCGACGAACTGACCACGCTGGTCAACACCCGCGCCTACCAGGAGCAGTCGGTCGAACGCACGCACCGGTGGGCGGTGCGCTGCGTGGCCGAACACCGACGGCTGCGCGAGCTCCGACCCGACAGGCCGCCGCAGGCGCTGTTCGGGGTGGTGCAGGGCGCCCAGTACGAGGATCTACGTCGCAACGCCGCCCGCGGACTGGCCGAGCTGGACTTCGACGGCTTCGGCATCGGAGGCGCGCTGGAGAAGCAGAACCTCGCGACGATCGTCGGCTGGGTCATCGACGAGTTGCCGGTCGACAAGCCGCGCCACCTGCTGGGCATCAGCGAACCCGACGATCTGTTCGCGGCCATCGAAGCCGGCGCGGACACCTTCGACTGCGTGTCGCCGTCGCGGGTGGCGCGCAATGCGGCGGTGTACTCCGCGGACGGCCGCTTCAACATCACGGGCTCGCGCTACCGCCGGGACTTCACCCCGATCGACGCCGACTGCGATTGCTACACCTGTGCGCACTACACCCGGGCTTACCTGCACCACCTGTTCAAGGCCAAGGAGATCCTGTCCGCGACGTTGTGCACGATCCACAACGAGCGGTTCGTCATCCGGCTGGTGGACCGGATCCGGGCGGCCATCCCCGACGGCCGGTTCGATGACCTGCGGGAGCACGTCCTCGGCCGGTACTACGCGACGCCGCGTGCACAATGACTGCATGACCACCGCCGCGGATCCGCAGTCGTTGTTGGTGACGCTGCTCGACCCGGCCCACCGCGCTGATCCGTACCCGATCTTCCGGCAGATCCGCGAGTTCGGTCCGCTGCGGCTGCCCGAACTGAATCTCGCGGTCTTCACGTCCTACGCCGACTGTGACCAGGTGCTGCGCCATCCTGCGTCGGCCAGCGATCGGCTCAAGTCCACGGTCACCCAGCGGTTGATCGCCGAGGGCAATGAAGCCCGCCCGGTCGGAACCCCGGGGTTCCTCTTCCTCGATCCGCCCGACCACACCCGGCTGCGGGGCCTGGTCAGCAAGGCATTCGTCCCGAAGGTCGTGAAGAACCTCGAGCCCGACATCGTCGCGCTGGTCGACGATCTGCTCGCGCGAGCCGACGGCACCTTCGACGTGATCTCCGGCCTGGCCTATCCGCTGCCGGTCGCGGTGATCTGCCGCCTGCTCGGTGTCCCGCTCGAGGACGAGCCCCGGTTCAGCGAGGCCTCGGGGCTTCTCGCGCAATCGCTGGATCCTTTCCTGACGGTCACCGGCGCGGCCGGGGACGGCCACGAGGCGCGGCTCGCCGCCGGGCTGTGGCTGCGTGACTACCTGCGGACGCTGATCGCCGAGCGTCGGCGCCATCCCGGCGAGGACCTGATGTCGGCGCTGATCGCGGTCGAAGAGGCCGGTGACCAACTCACCGAGGACGAGATCGTCGCGACGTGCAACCTGCTGCTCGTCGCCGGCCACGAGACCACCGTGAACCTGATCGCCAACGCCACCTTGGCGCTGCTGCGTGACCCCGCCCAGTGGCGGGCGCTGGCCACCGACAGCGGCCGCGCCGCGGTGGTGATCGAGGAGACGCTGCGCTACGACCCGCCGGTGCAGCTGATCGGCCGGGTGGCCGCCGAGGACATGACGATCGGTGGCGCCGACGTGCCCACGGGCGACAACATGCTGTTGTTGCTGGCTGCGGCGCACCGCGACCCGGCGGTCTTCGGGCGCCCCGACGAGTTCGATCCCGACCGCCCGTCGATCCGCCACCTCGGCTTCGGCAAGGGCCCGCACTTCTGCCTCGGCGCCCCGTTGGCCCGGCTGGAGGCGACGGTGGCGCTGACGGCGCTGACGCGGCGTTTCCCCGGCGCGATGCTGGCCGGTGAACCCGGCTACAAACCGAATGTCACTCTGCGCGGGATGTCGGAGCTGACGGTCTCGTTGTGAGACGGGCTAGTTCAGCACCTCGTCGATGACGGCCAGTGCCGCCCGCTCGCCGGCTTCCACCGCGCCTTCCATGTAGGCGCTCCAGCGGATGGCGGTGTCGGTGGACGCCCAGTGGATCGCGCCGACGGGTGCGGCCAGTGTGTGGCCGTAGGTGGTCCATACCAGCGGGCCGAAGTTGGCGTTGTAGCAGCCGCGGGTCCACTGCCGGTCGGTCCACTCGCCGTCGACGTAGGCCTCCGGCCTGCCTGCCCGCGGACCGAAATGCCGGACCAATTCGGCGGTCAGCGCCGCCTGCCGGTCGGCGCGCGGCCACCGGCCGTAGGTGCGGGCCTGGTCACCCTCGAGGAACAGCAGCACCACGCCGCGATCGTCGCCGGGCAGGCAGGTGTCATTGGACATCCGTGCCGGCCCGTCGCTGGAGATCAGTTGGCCGTTGAGACCCTCTGCGCGCCAGAACGGTTCGTCGTAGACGAAGAACGCCTTCATCGCCGACGCGTTGGGCGCCCGCTGGGTCAGCTGATCGCGGTCACCGGACAGCGGCGGGTCGTACATGATGCGCCCGGCCAGCGCCGGGGAGATCGCGACGATCACCCGGCGCCCCTGCGCCACCAGCCCGCCCCGGCACGTCACCGTGACGTGTTCGGCGCTGTGCTCGATCAGCTGCACCGGCGCGTCGAGGACGAGATGGTCGGAAAGCTGGGCCGCCAACCGGTTCGGGATCTCCCCGGTGCCGCCGGTGAACCGCGTGGTCTGCGCTCCGCCCTCGGATTCGGCGAACAACTCCGCAGTGACACCGCAGGTCTGGATCGTGAACAGCAGGTGCAGCAACGACACCTCGACGGTGGGCACAGCCAGAATGCCGACGGTGCAGATCTCCAACAGCTCCCTGGCCACCGGTGCCAAGCCTTGTGCGTCGTACCAGGCGCCCGCGGTGACGGCATCCCACTCGGCGGCGTGCGGCGCCGACCACGGGGCATCGGGCGGAACCTCGGCGGCCAGCGCGTCGAGGCGCCGCAGCACTCGCTGCAGGTCGGCGAGCTCGGCGGCGAACCGCGTATGAAAAGCCTTCTCGCGCAGCACACCGGCGCCGGCCAGCTCGTAGGAGGTTTCCCCGTCGTCGTACTGCGGGTAGGTGTCCACACCCAATTCGGCAGCCAGCGCGAACATCCGGTGGTGGGTGTCACCGATCCACTGCGCGCCCAGCTCCACGGACAGCCCGGGCAGTACTTCCTCGGTCAGAATGCGTCCGCCCACCCGAGTGTCGGCCTCCAGCACCAGCGGCGTCAGGCCCGCCTGTAGCACGGTGCGCGCCGCGACCAACCCGGAGATGCCGGCGCCGACGACGATGACGTCGGCCGACCTCGATGCCATGGCTGACACTGTCCCACAGCGGGCCACCTCGGGTTGATCAAGCAGGTTCGAGCCTGCGTCTGGTCAGCGGGCTGGAGTAGACGACATTCGTCGTGACGGGACCCAGGGTGGCGAGCCGGCCGGTGAGTCGCTCCAGGTCCGACATCGAGCGGGCCAGCACCTTGATGATGAAACAGTCGTCCCCCGTCACGTGGTGGGCTTCGACAACCTCGGGCGTCACGTCCAGCAGATCGTGCAGGGGTTTGTAGTTTCCCGACGGATAGGCCAATCGGACGAAGGCCATGATCGAATAGCCGAGCGCGGCGGGTGAGACCGTCGCGGTGTAACCGGTGATGACGCCCGCATCGACGAGGCGCCGCACCCGATCGGCCGTCGAGCTCGGTGACAGCGACACAGTGCGGGCCAAATCGGCGGTGCTGATCCGGCCGTCTTCCTGGATTGCCTGCAGGATCGCCTCATCGGTCCGATCCAGCGGCAGCCGGTTGTCGTCGCTCATGCTGTCGATGATCGCACCGAACACCGCCCGCGGCCGTTCAAAGTCCGGCATTGACGGCGATATTTCGCTGAAATTGCGGCCGCACCGCTGATTCTCCGTGGATCGCCCATTCCGTGTGTGCCGGAGTCGCGGTGAGATGAAGACATGACCGCAGTCGATGCCCGGCAGTACTTCGCCGCCAAGCTCGCCCACGAGATCGACCCCGCCGACCTTGCCCAGATCCGGGGCGCTGACGTCTCGCCGGTCGTGGTCGACACCCGGTCGAGGGCCGCATGGAACCAAGGCCACCTGCCCGGTGCCCTGCACATCCCCGGGAGGGAACTCGCGCAGCGCGCTCGCCGCGAGCTCCCCGATCGCAGCGCTGACATCGTCGTGTACTGCTGGGGGCCGGGGTGTAACGGCGCGACCAAAGCCGCATTCACGCTGAGCGACATGGGATATGAACGGGTGCGCGAACTCATCGGCGGTTTCGAGTACTGGGCCAGGGAGGGATTACCGGTGGTCACCGGATCAGGTCTGGACGGTTCTGCTCACCCGGGGCGGTAGATCCATGGCGAGCGCGGCAATGTGAGCGGATCGAACTCGCCGAGCATCTCGGGCAGGGTGCGGGCGGTGTAGCCCAGCGAGTCGGCGATCATCGCCAGCGTCTCGGTCACGCCGATCTCGGCGAGCGTTACCGCGCCGTCGCGTTTGGCCAGCCGGGCACCGTCGGCGTTGAGCACCAGCGGCACATGGGCGTACACCGGCTGCGGGTATCCGAGCAGGTGCGCCAGATAAGCCTGCCGCGGCGACGATGCGAGCAGGTCGTCGCCGCGCACCACCTGGTCGATGCCGGATGCCGCATCATCGACGACCACCGCGAGGTTGTAGGCGGGGACCCCGTCACCGCGCCGCACCACGAAGTCGTCCACCACGCCGGTGTAGTCGCCGTGCACGATGTCGTGCACCGTGTACGAGGTGACCGCGGTGCGCAGCCGCAGCGCGGGCGGACGTCGCGTCGCGTCGCGCCGCGCCGCGCGTTGTGCGGCGGTCAGGTCGCGACACGTGCCCGGGTAGGCCCCCTCCGGTGCGTGCGGTGCTCGCGGCGCCGACGCGATGTCCTTTCTGCTGCAATAACATTCGAACAACTGGTGATCCGCTGCCAGCTGATCGACGACGTCGTCGTAGCGTTGCCGTTGCGCGCTCTGGCGTTCTACCTCGCCGTCCCAGGTGACGCCCAGGGCGGCCAGGTCGGCGAGCTGCCGATCGGCGACGTCGGTGTCGGTGCGGTCGTCGAGGTCTTCGACCCGCATCAGGAAGCGCCGTCCGGTGGAGCGGGCGAACAGCCATGCCAGCACCGCGGTGCGCAGATTGCCGATGTGCAGGTCGGCCGACGGGCTCGGTGCGAACCGGCCCGCACCGGCGGGGCTCGTCACGCCTGCCAGGTTAACCGTCGGCCGGGTGCGTCAGACTTACGGGGATGTCCGGTATGCCGCCCGATCACCACAGCTATGCCCGCGCCGCGCTGGCCGCCTACGACCGCGCTCCGGACACGCCGGTGCGGCTGCTCAGTCTGTCGGAGAACGCGACCTATCTGGTCGAGGACGGCGATCCGATGGTGCTGCGGGTGCACCGGCCCGGCTACCACGGGCTCGCGGCGATCCGATCGGAGCTGGCGTGGATGACCGCGCTGCGGCAGGACACCGACGTCGTCACCCCGGCGCTGATTCCGGCGGCCGACGGAAGCGATGTGGTGGCCGCCGTCGTCGGGGACCGCACCTTGGCAGTCGATGCGATGACGTTCGTCGACGGCTGCACCGCCGAGGAACGGCCGGACGCGGTGGGCTACGACGAACTCGGGCAGCTGACCGCGCAGATGCACGACCACGCCGAGCGGTGGTCACCGCCGGCGTTCTTCACCCGGTTCCGGTGGGATCTGGACGCGACGCTGGGACCCGCTGCGCGGTGGGGAAACTGGCGCGCTGCTTTCGGTCCGGGTGACGACGCCGCCGTCGAGGTCGAGCGGGCGGCCGGCCGGGTGGCGGCGACGCTGACGGAGTTCGGACAGACACCGGACCGCTTCGGGCTGATCCATGCCGATCTGCGGATGGCCAACCTGATGGTCGCCGCCACCGGACCGTCGGGACTGACGGTCATCGACTTCGACGACAGCGGATGGTCCTGGTACCTGGCTGATCTCGGCGCGGTGGTGTCCTTCATCGAAGACACCCCGGACGCACAGCGGATGATCTCCGATTGGCTGCACGGCTATCGGGAGGTTCGGGCGATACCCCCCGCACACCTGGCGATGATCCCGACGTTCGTGATGTGGCGGCGGTTGATGTTGACCGCATGGGTGGCCTCGCACGCCGACTCCGACGCCGCGCTCACGTTCGGCACCGGATTCGCCACGGGCACCGCGGCGTTGGCGCGACGCTACCTCAGTGACCGCGGCTGGATGCGCTACGAGTAGGCAGACCCTGCTTCGCCTCGGCGAGGATGTCGTGCCACGCCTCGATTCGATGCACGGCCGAATCCCCGCCGAACGCACTGGATATCACGAAGTCCGGGACCAGGCGGGCCAGCACGTCGAGGCTGTCGGCGATCGTCTCGGCGTCGGCGGGCCGGTGTAATCCGTCGATGTAGCCGGCGTGCCAGCGCCCGTCCGCGCCGCGGAACAAGGTGTCCCCGGTGAACAGGTAGCGGCCTTCGGCGCCGGACACCAGATAGCAGACCGCGCCGGGGGAGTGGCCGGGTGTCGGCACGATCTCGACGCCGTTGTCGTCGGTGTGACGTCCGTCGACGCCGATGTCGACCGGGGTGTGCTTCGCGATGTCCGCGAGATCGCCTGCAGGAGCATGAAGTAGCGCCCCGAAACGTTTCTTGATCTGGCCGAGCACCGGGCCGGCTTCGTCCCGATGAGACAGGTACTGGTGAGCCACGCCGCCGAGGGAGTCCAGCTCGTCGAAGTCGGCCGCGGTGGCCGGCGAGTAGAACAGCACGCGGCGCGTGGTCCACAGGTACGCGTGAGTGGTCAAGCCGGGGAACGGGGAGTCGACCCGCGTCTCCCATAAATCGTCGAATATCTTACGCATGATCCCAGACTGCAACCTCAAGCATGGTTGAGGTCAAGGAGGGTTCATCCCCAGGCTCCGATTCATCCACAGCTTCGGAATTCGGTGCGCAATGTTCGAACAAATGATCGATATTCTGGAGGGGTGATTCCCGCAAGCGCACAAGAACGGTTCGGCGTCCTGCTGGACCAGGTTGACGCTGCGTATCAGGAGATGCAGCTGTTGTCCTCCGACGGCGTCGGGAATCGCTTTCGGGTCGAGATGGCCGAACGCCTCGAGACACAGGAGCGACTCAATCGCGGCCTGATGTACCGGGTTTTCGGCGAGGTCGCCGACCCTCCCGACGAAAGCGGAATGCTGCCCGAGCTGCCGGTCCGGTTGAGCATGCGGTTGCGCATCCCACCCCGGGAAGTCAAACGGCGAATGAAGTTGGCCGGCAATATCTGTGGCCGTCGTCAGCTTTCGGGTCCGCCGCTGTCTCCGCTTCTGCCGGCGGTGGCCGACGCCGTGCGGTCGGGGCGCATCGGGGACGACCATGTCACGGCGATCACGAAGGTTCTGAAGAAGCTGCCGTCGGCCACGTCGGCCGACGATCGTACGGATGTCGAGACCAGCCTGGTGCGGGAAGCCGAGCGTAGCGACGCCGACATCGTCACGGTGGTCGGTCAGCGCATCGACGATCTCTTCAACCCCGACGGCCACCTCGACGAAGCCGACCGCGCGCAGCAGCGGGGCGTCCGATTGGGACCCCAGCGCAGCGACGGGCTGTCGCGGATCAGTGGAGTCGTCGACCCGGAGACCAGGTGCTACATCGAGGCGTGCGCCGCGGCGGTGCGCCCTGGGCGGTATCTGCCCGACGGATCCGTCGCGGAGTTGCCCGACCTCCGCAGCGTGGCGCAGCGCTGCCACGACGGAATCAAGCTCGGTCTCAAACTCGGCATCGCATCCGGCGAAATGGGTTCCCATCGCGGTCATCCCGTGACGGTGATCGTGCGCACCACGCTGGCCGACCTGAACCAGGCGGCGCACGCAGTCAACGACCCGAACGTCTCGATGCCGTCGCCGGCCCGCACCGGGGGTGACACCGCGCTGCCGATGCGCGACGTCATCCGGATGGCCAGCGACGCCATCCACTATCTCGCCGTCTTCGACGGCCACACCGAACGTCCGCTGTATCTCGGGAGGCAAACGCGCATCGCCACAACGGATCAGCGGATGATCTGCTACGCCCGCGACGGCGGCTGCACCCGACCGAACTGTACGGCGCCCGGCTACCACTGCGAGGTCCACCACGACGACGAATGGGGCAAGGGCGGTCGCACCGACGCCGATGCCCTGTTCTTCGGCTGCGGGCCCGACCACAAGTTGCTCACTCTGGGGCGGATGTCCGCGACAGTCCGCAGCGGACGTCTGGCGTGGACCGACGGCCTGTCACCACCGCGGATCAACCGCGTGCACCATCCCGACGAGTTGTTGCGCGGCGACCCCGACCCGCCCAATATCGAGAGTCGGTGATCAGTGCCGACTCAGGCCGTCGACGATGTCGTCGAGCCGAAAGGTGACCGGACGCTCGAGCTGGTCGTAGGTGCACGAGCGCGGGTCCCGGTCCGGGCGCCACCGGTTGAACTGCGCGGTGTGCCGGAACCGCTGTCCTTCCATGTGGTCATAGCGAACCTCCACCACGCGTTCGGGGCGCAGCGGCACGAACGACAGGTCCTTACCCGCATTCCACCGCGACCCGCCGCCGTAACGGCGGGCCAACTCGGGATCAGCGGCGGCCTGTGCGGCCCAGTCCCACGGATGCTGATCGAACGTCGTCACCAATGGCGCCAGCTCGGTGACCAGTTCGCGCCGGCGGGCCATCGGGAACGCGCCGATGACACCGACCGACGCCAGCGTCCCGTCGTCGTCGTAGAGGCCGAGCAGCAGCGAGCCCACGGCGTCCGGCCCCGACTTGTGCGGGCGGTAACCGGCGACCACGCAATCCGCGGTGCGCTGGTGCTTGAGCTTGAACATCACCCGCTTGTCCGGCTGGTAGGTCAGATCCCTGCGCTTGGCGATGACCCCGTCGAGTCCGGCGCCCTCGAAGTCGGTGAACCAGCGGTGGGCCACGACGGGGTCGGTCGTGGCCGGGGTGACGTGGATCGTGGTGCCCGCGCCGGCGAGGGCGTGGACCAACGCCTCGCGACGCTCGGCGAACGGGGCGCCGGTGTAATCGGTGTCGCCGAGCGCGAGGAGGTCGAACGCGATGAACGCCGCGGGTGTCTGTGCGGCCAGCATGCGCACCCGCGACGCGGCCGGGTGCAGCCGCAGCTGCAGTGCCTCGAAGTCCAAGCGGTCACCGGTGGCGATCACGATCTCGCCGTCGATCACGCACCGCGCGGGCAACTCGGCGCGGGCGGCCTCCACCAACTCCGGGAAGTACCGCGTCATCGGCCGCTCCTTGCGGCTGCCCAACTCGATCTCGTCGCCGTCGCGAAACAGGATCGACCGGAATCCGTCCCACTTGGGCTCGTAGAGATACTCGGCGGGGTCGCCGGGCACCTCGGCCACCGGTTTGGCCAGCATCGGCGCCACCGGCGGCACGACGGGCAGCCTCATCCGCCGCGCGACCCGATCGTCACGTCCAGGGTGACCCGCTGGCCGCCGCGCATCACCACCAGCGGCTGCCGTGAATCGGGCGCGGTGCGGCGCAGCGCGCCGAGTAGGTCCTCCACCGATTCCACTCGCTCGCCGCCCAACTCGACGATGACGTCTCCGGGCCGCACACCGGCGGCTGCCGCGGGACTGCCACGCTCCACCCCGCGAACCAGCGCGCCGTTCTCCACCGGGACCCGCAGCTCCTGCCGGATGGCCGGAGTGAGGCGGCTGGTCGAGACGCCGAGGAAGGAGTGCGTGGCGCGCCCGTCGGTGAGCAACTGCTCGGTGACGTCCAGCACGGTCGAGGTCGGAATCGCGAATCCCAGCGACACGGCGCCGGCGGTCGGCGGGATGTAGGCCTCGTTGATGCCGACCACCCGTCCTTCGGAATCGAGCAGCGCTCCACCGGAGTTCCCCGGCGAGATGGAGGCATCGGTTTGGATGAGGTCGACCAGCGACGAGCCTTCCACTGCCGAATCCGGGATGTTGCGGTTGAGCCCGGAGATGATGCCGGCCGTCGCGGTGTTCTCGAACCCGAGAGGGCTGCCGATGGCGATCGCGATCTCGCCCGGGCGGGGCAGATCACTGCGGTACTCGGGCACCGGGAGGTCACCGCGTTCGGAGCGCACGACCGCCAGATCCGTCACATCGTCGGTGGCGAGCACTCGTCCGGTCGCGCTGACGCCGTCGGCGAAGCCGATCGTGACCTCGCGGGCGCGTCCCACGACATGGGCGTTGGTGACGATGATGTCGGGACGCAGGACCACTCCGCTGCCCACGCCGCCGTCGAGCTGGATGGTGACGACGCTGGGACCCACCCGTTCGACGAGGTCTGCGAAGCCGGTCGCCGACGGCGCGGCCGGGGGCGGCGACGCACTCGTGGTCGCCGCGGTCGAAGGGGGCGGCGCCGCCGAAGTCGGCGAGTTCTGCTGTGCATTCTGTCCGCATCCGGCCACCGTCAACACGGCGATTGCGACGACCGCGATCCATCCCGACTTCATCGGGTCAGACTACAAGTGACGGTCATATGCCGGTGGCTGCCGGACATCACGCATACTATACGTCTGTACAGCGTGAGCGAGAGGTGGAAGATGCGCTACGACTACATCATCGCCGGGGCCGGCTCGGCCGGCTGTGTGCTGGCCAACCGGCTGTCGGCCGACCCCGCCGTCCGCGTCTTGCTGCTCGAGGCCGGCGGCGCCGATCGCAGCCCGTGGTTCCACATCCCCAAAGGCGCCGGCAAGGTCTTCGAGACCGAAAAGTACATGTGGCACTACGAGACCACGCCGTTCGGGCCGACGCCGCACGTCGAGCAGTGGATGCGGGGCAAGGTCCTCGGCGGGTCCAGCTCCATCAACGGTCTGATCTACAACCGCGGCAACCGCGCCGACTACGACGGGCTGGAACGCCTCGGCAACAAGGGCTGGGGCTGGGACGACATTCTGCCCATCTTCAAGAGTTTCGAGAACAACGAGTTCGGGCCGTCCCCGACGCGCGGCACCGGCGGCCCTCTGCACATCTCGGTGCCCCGCGACCCCGACCCGCTGTGCGAGGAGATGATCGACGCAGCGACCCGCACCGGTATGTGGCGGGTCGCGGACATCAACGAATCCGACGGTGAGCGCATCGGTTACGCGACCTCGACGATCCGGAAGGGCCGGCGCGTCAGCGCCGCCACGGCGTTCCTCAAGCCCGCACTGCGCCGGCCGAACCTGACGGTGCGCACCGGCGCGATCGTGCGCACTGTGCTGTTCGAGGGGCAGCGCGCCGTGGGTGTCGAAGTCACCACACCCAGTGGCGTCGAACAGCTGCACGCGCGTGAGGTGATCGTGTCGATGGGCAGCCTGAATTCGCCGAAACTGTTGCAGCTCTCGGGTATCGGTCCACGGGAGGTGCTCTCGGCAGCCGGCGTCGCGGTGCGGGTGGAGCACGACCGGGTGGGCCGCGGCCTCCGCGAACATCGTTGTGCGACATTGCGGTTCGGTCTCAGGGAGGACCTCGGCTACAACCGGTACCTGGCCACCGCCGTGGGCCAGGCAGCCACCGGGATGAAGTATCTGGCCAACCGCAGGGGCCCGCTGGCCGCACCGTCGTTCGACGTGGTCGGCTTCGTCAAGGCCCGGCCCGACGCCGAGCGGCCCGACAGTCAGGTGATGATGGGCCCCTACACGCTACCGCCCTACAACGTCGGCGAACCCGTGGCGATCCAGCGCGAGGCGGGGCTGTCCTGCCTGGGCATGGTCCTGCGCCCGACGTCGGAGGGTTACCTGGAGATCACCTCGGCCGATCCTGCTGCCGCGCTGCGTATCAATCCGAACTATCTGAACACCGATTACGACCGCGACACCACAGCCAAGCTGCTGCGCAGGATGCGGTCGATCTTCGAGCAGTCGCCGATTGCCGAGCGGATCAGCGGCGAGACCTATCCCGGACCGCGAGTGCGCAGCGACGACGAACTCGTCGACGCCGCGTTGGACGGTGGCTACTGCGGCTACCACGCCGTCGGGACGTGCGCGATGGGGCCCAGCGACCACGATGTGGTCGACAACCAGCTGCGCGTCCGGGGCGTCGAGGGTCTGCGGGTGGTGGACTGCTCGGTGATGCCGACGATCGTAGCCGGCAACCTCAACGGTCCCGTGATGGCGATGGCCTGGCGGGCAGCGGATTTCATCCTGCACGGCCGCTGAGGCGGCGACATCACGGCGATGTGGCGCGCTCCGTAGCTTGGGCCCTGCTCCCGCGCGGCACCGGTGATCACCGCGACGCGGGATGCTTTCATCGGATCACCGCGGGCATGCTGTCCCAACCGCGCACGGTCGAGGTCCGCGATCGGCGGGCGCAGCTCATGTCGATGTCCCACTCCGGCCAGCGCTTGAGCACCTCCTCAAGCGCGACGCGGCCCTCGAGCCGGGCCAATGGGGCGCCGACGCAGAAGTGGGCCCCGCGACCGAAGGTGAGGTGACCCCCCGGCTTGCGGTGGATGTCGAATCGGTCGGCGTTCTGGAACTGCCGTTCATCGCGGTTGGCGGAGGCGAGCATCAACAGCAGCGGGCTTCCCTCCGGTACGACGACCCCGTGGAACGTGACGTCGCCGGTGGCGACGTAGCGCGCGACATGCGGACCCGGCGGTTCGTAGCGCAGCAGCTCCTCGATCGCGGACGGGATCAACGTAGGGGTGCTGGTCAGCTCCTTGCGCTGGTCCGGGTGTTCTGCCAGCACCTTGCCCATCCATCCGAACAGGCGGCCGGTGGTCTCGACGCCCGCTCCGGCGACGACCGCGAGGAACACGGTGAGCTCCTGCTTGGTCAGCTTGCGGACCGTGCCGGTCTCGTCCTCGAACTCGACGTTCAACAGCTCGGTGATCAGGTCGTCGGACGGGTTGTTCTCCCGCCATTCGATGTACTCGCCGAACATCTCGCCGGTGAAGTAGCGGTCCTTAGCGATCGCCATCGGCTTTCCGGCCTCATTGCGGAGCACTTCGTTGGCATGCTCGCGCACCGCCGGCTGTTCGGAGTTGGGGATGCCGGCGAGCATGCCGATCGTGCGCATGGGCAGTTCGGCGCCCAGGTCTTCGACGAAGTCGAACCGGTCGCCACCGACGAGCGGATCGAGACACGCGACACAGAACGCGCGGATCTTGTCCTCGATCGCCCGCATCTTCTTCGGCGTGAATGCCCTGGCGACGATCGCGCGGTGGATGGTGTGCAGCGGGGGATCCTCGTTGATGAAGATGCCGGGAGGCATCACCGGATCCGTCATGACGACCTCGAGGATGTCACCCTTGGCGGAACTGAGTCGCGTCGTATCCTTCAGCGCCGCATCCACATCGGCGTACCGGCTCAAGCCCCAGAAGCCGTGCTCGTCGTTGCGGTACACGGGCGCCTCGTCGCGCAACCGGCGGTAGGTCGGATAGGGGTCGATGTCGATGTCGACGTGCCACGGGTCGTAGTACAGATCGCTCAACGTGCTCTCCTTGCCGGCTGGTTCGTGCGAGCATATAGGCTGTGCTATACATCCGTACAGCGTGTGAGGAGATGTGGTGAGTCGTGTAGCGGTGGTGACCGGCGGAGCGTCGGGGCTGGGCGAGGCGATCTGCGCGGGCCTGACCGGCGACGGACACCGGGTGGCCGTCCTCGATCTCGACGCGGACGCGGCGGACAGGGTTGCGGCTGATCTGCGCAGTCGCGGGGCCATCGCCGTCGGCTTCGCGGTCGACGTGTCCGACGAGGACGCCGTCGCGCGCGCCTTCGATGCCGTAAGAACGGAATTGGGTCCCGTCGAGATCCTGGTCACCAGCGCGGCGATCGGCGGCTTCACCCGCTTCGACAAGATCACCCTCGACGAGTGGAACCGCTACCTCGCAGTGAATCTGTCGGGGACGTTCCTGAGCATCCGCGCAGCGCTGTCGGACATGGTCGCCGCGGGATGGGGCCGCGTTGTGACGATCTCGTCGGCAGCAGGCCAGCAGGGCGCACCGCGTCAGGGGCACTACTCGGCAACCAAGGGCGGCGTGATCGCGATGACGAAGACCGTGGCGCGCGACTACGCACGCCACGGCATCACCGCGAACTCCGTGCCTCCCTTCGCGATCGAGACCCCGATGCTGCGCAGACAGCAGGCCGAGGGCAAGCTGCCGCCGGACGAGTATCTGACGCAGGCCATCCCGGCGGGCCGCGTCGGCGCCCCCTCCGATGTGGCCGCGGTGTGCTCGTTCCTGTGTTCGGACGCCGCTGGATACGTGACGGGCCAGGTCATCGGGGTGAACGGAGGTGCGGTGCTGTGAATCCCGATGCACCGGGACAGAAGCGAGGAGGCCGCATGACCGGAGCCGTTGCCGTCGTCACCGGAGCCAGTCGAGGCGCCGGCGCCGGTATCGCGCATGCACTCGGGGCGCACGGATGCACCGTCTACGTGACCGGCCGCACCGTGGACGGCGACGGCGGCACGATTCATCAGACCGCCGCTGCGGTCACCGCTGCCGGCGGCCACGGGATCGCGGCGCGCGTCGACCACGGTGACGACGAGCAGGTGGCCGCGTTCTTCGAGCGGGTCGGCGAGGAGCACGGCCACCTCGACATCCTGGTCAACAACGCCGCGATCATCCGCGACGAGATGATGGGCCGTACCAAGTTCTGGGAAGAGCCGCTCAACGTCATCGACACCCTGGATGTCGGCCTGCGCAGCAGCTATGTCGCCACCGTCTACGCCGCGCCGCTGATGGTGCCGCACCGCAAGGGCCTGGTGGTGTTCACGTCGTCCTCCGGCGCGGTGCACTACGCGTTCGGTCCCGCCTACGGCGTTCCGAAGGCCGGCGCCGACAAGATGGCCGCCGACATGGCCTACGACTTCCGCGATGTCGGTGTCGCCGCGGTCTCGATTTGGATGGGTTCGCTGCTGACCGACCGGGTCCGGGCGATCGTCGCGAGTAATCCGGACAAGCTCGGCTACATCCTCGAGACCGCCGAAACCCCGGAGTTGACCGGACACGTGATCTGGGAGCTGTTCTGCGACCCGGAGGTGATGGCACTCAGCGGGCAGGCGCTGATCGGCGCCGAGCTGGCGGCCAGGTACGGCATCAAGGACGACGGGGACCGCCAACCGCCCTCGTACCGTGACCTTTTCGGCGTCCACCCGGTCGCGCAGCAGTCCCATGTGATGCGATGAGCGCATGCGGATCGGACTGACCGGCGGTGGCGCCACCGTCGACAAGATCGTCACCCAGGCCCAACGCGCCGAAGCCGACGGGTTCACCTCGCTGTGGTACGCCAGTGGCGTAGCGGGAGATCCGCTGGTGGCGATGGCGATCGCCGGTCGGGCCACGACTTCGATCGAGCTCGGCACCGCAGTGCTGCAGACCTACCCGTGTCATCCGCTGCTGCAGGCCAACCGCGTCGCCGCGGCGGCGAACGCGATGGGACGCCCCGGCCTGACGCTCGGCCTGGGTCCCTCGCACGAACCGATCGTGAGCGACGTGCTGGGGCTGTCCTACGCCCACCCGGCGGCCAGCACCCGCGAGTACCTGCAGATCGTCACGGCGCTGCTGGCGGGCGCCGACGTGGACGTCGACGGGACGTACTGGAGTGCCCACAGCGGAGGCCGGATGGTGTCCCTCGAGTACCGGGTGCCCGTCCTGGTCTCCGCGTTGTCTCCGCGGATGCTCGAGGCTGCCGGCGAATTCGCCGACGGGGTGGTGCTGTGGATGGCGTCGGCGACCGTCATCGCCGGGCGCATCGGACCGACGCTGCGCGACGCGTGCGCGCGGCACGGCAGACCGGCGCCGCGCATCGTCGCGGGCCTGCCGGTGGCGGTGCACGACGACGCGGCGGATGCCCGGGCCGCGATCGCCGCGACCGCATCCGGGTACGAGCGGATGAGCAACTACGCGAACATCATTCGCGCCGGTGGCGGGCAGCGTGCCGCCGACGTCGCCATCGTCGGCGACGAGGCGGCGGTGGCCCGGCAGCTCACCGAGCTGATCGACGCCGGCGCGACCGATGTGTGGGCCCAGCCCGTCGCGGTGGGGCAGGACCGGACGCAGCGGTCGGCCTCGCTGCAGCGAACGCGCACCCTGTTGAGTGCTCTGACGCGCTAACCCCCGCCGCGCGGCCGTGCGCCGCGGCCATAGGTGATGTCCGCGCGTTCCGGATCCCAGCGGTTGCGGAACACCACATCCGACAGCGGCCGGCGGCGCACCGGGCCGTGCCGTCCGCGCGGCCAGCCCACCACCACGTGCCCGGCCAGGAACCATTCGTCGGGAATGCCCACCGCATCGCGCAGCGCCTGCTCGCCGCCGTAGGACGCCCAACTCGTGATGCAGGCCCCCAGGCCTTGGGCGCGTGCGGCGAGGTAGAAGTTCTGCAGCGCCGGGTAGATGGAGCCGCCCTGCAGGAACTCCGACGAGAACTCGTTCTTGTACGCCGCGAACAACACCGACGTGAACTCACCGGCCCGATCGTGCAGTTCGTAGGTGGCGCGGTTGTTGCGGGCCGCCCGGCTGTCGTCGGTGGGGTCCGGGCGTGTCATGCCGTAGATGGATTCGATGGACTCCAGTGCGATCTTGGCGGCCTGCGCCACCGCGGCGCGCTGTTGTGCACCGTCGAGCACGATGAACCGCCACAATTGCGCGTTGGCGCCGTTGGGAGCCCAGGTGGCCGCCTGCAGGCAGCGGTCGAGCGTTTCGGCGTCGACCGGCTCGTCGGTGAACCGCCGGATCGAGCGCGCCGTGGACAGCACTTCCCAGACGTCGTTGGTCGGATGGGGCATGCCCATTGGTGTACTCGACCCACGCGGGGTTGTCGAGGGCCCACGATGCTGTACAGTCGTACTGCACACGGGTAGCGATGACGGGAGTGGCGCTGTGAGCGACAGGTTTTCGATGGAAGGGCGGGTCGCGGTCATCACCGGCGGCGGCACCGGCATCGGGCGCGCGTCGGCGCTGGTGCTCGCTGAGCGCGGCGCGGACATCGTGCTGGCCGGCCGGCGGGAGGAGCCGTTGAAGGCGACTGCTGCCGACATCGAAGCCCTCGGCCGTCGCGCCCTGGTGGCACCGACCGACGTGACCGAGGCCGACGAGTGTCAGGCGCTGGTCGACGCCGCCCTCGGCGAGTTCGGACACCTCGACGTCCTGCTCAACAACGCCGGCGGCGGCGAGACCAAGTCGCTGATGAAATGGACCGACGAGGAGTTCCACCAGGTGCTCGAGCTCAACCTGTCCAGCGCGTGGTACCTGTCGCGGGCCGCGGCCAAGCCGATGATCGCGCAGGGCAAGGGCGCTATCGTCAACATTTCGTCGGGGGCCAGCCTGCTGGCCATGCCGCAGGCTGCGGTCTACGGAGCGGCCAAGGCGGCACTGAACAACCTGACCGGTTCGATGGCGGCGGCGTGGACCCGAAAAGGCGTACGCGTCAACTGCATTGCGTGCGGTGCCATCCGCACTCCCGGCCTGGAAGCCGACGCTCAGCGCCAGGGCTTCGACATCGACATGATCGGTCAGACCAACGCCTCGGGCCGCATCGCCGAGCCCGACGAGATCGGTTACGGAGTGCTCTTTTTCGCCTCCGACGCGTCGAGTTACTGCTCGGGGCAGACGCTCTACATGCACGGCGGTCCGGGACCGGCGGGGGTCTGATGGTGGATGTCAGCCACATCGGCCTGCGGGTCCGTGATCTGAACACGTCCGTCGCCTTTTACGAGGCCTTGGGTTTCAGTGAGGTCAAACGACTCACTGTGCCCGACCAGATGGCCGAGGGCCTGCTCGGGCTGGCGCCACCGATCGGTTTCGAGGCGGTGTACCTGCGCAACGGCGGCGTCGTGTTGCAGCTGCTGACGTTCTCGGGCTATCCGGCGCCCGACGAGCCGGAGCGCGGTATGGTCGGCGCCGGCCTGACGCACCTGTCGATCGCCGTGGCCGACATGGGTGCCGCACAGGCCGCGGTGACCGCCGGTGGCGGCGGTGTCATCGCCGATCCCGGCGGCGGATACGCGTGCATGGTCCGCGACCCCGACGGTCAACTCCTCGAACTGGTCAACGAGAAGGTGCGGCCTGTCCGCTAGGCGTCCTCGAGGGCTTCGCCGATCTCCTGCGCCACCCGGCTGTGCTCGTTCTGCAGCAGCGCATGCCCGGCGGCCAGCGCCAGCGCCACGGGCCACTCGATGATCTGGGCCGCAGCCAGCGCGCCGAGCGCACCGTAGAACGCCAGCTGCTCCGGTCGGGGGATACGGACCCGTCCCACCAACGGCAGCTCGACGGCGAACGTCTGGGCTTCCCGTACCCGTTGGACGGCGTCGCGGTGCGTCGTCCTCTCGGTGTTGGCGGCCCCGGTCTTGGGGGATTCGGTCTTTGAGGATTCGGCCATTCGTAACCTTCCCGTCATGGCGTATTCGGCTCTTCGTGGCCCGCGGTGCGGACCGTGGGAGGCGTGGTTGCTTCATCAGGTATCACACCGTCATCCGACCCGTTGACCGTCGTCTCCGGCGTCATCGCCATCCCGCTGCGGGAGCTGTACGCGGTGCTCTGGCGGCTGGGCGTCGTCGCCATCGACGACTGAACCCGGCCCAGTAGCCAGGGCGCGCAGCCCGCGGCGGTGGTGGCCACGCCCGCGGTGCCGAGCGCCTGCGCCCAGCCCAGCGGGCCCAACGGGGTGCAGCCGAGCAGCTGGCTCACCCCCGGAGTGCTGATCAGCGCGCCGAGTGTGGCCAGCGATCCGACCGCGGTACCCACCACCAGCGGGCTGCGCGAATCCAGCAGAGTCTGCCCCAGCTGCGTGGTCACCAGCGCCACCAGCGCGACCGTCGAGGCCCTGCGCGGTGTCAGCGTGAACCCGGCCAGCATCCACGCCGACGTCGCGGCCGCCGCCGTCGCCGTCCCGCGGACGGCCACGGTCCGCCAGATCGCCGCATGGTTCGGGCCGTGTCCCACGGCGTCGCCGTTGCGCCGGGCCGGGCTCACCGCCAGCGCCGCGGCGGGCAGCGCGTCGGTCATCATGTTCACCAACAGCAGCTGCCGGGTGTTCAGCGGTGAGTGGCCGGTCAGCGCGCACCCGATGATCGAGAAGGCCACCTCACCGGCATTGCCGCCCAGCAACACCGACACCGCGGCCTGCACGCGCCGCCAGAGCTGGTCGCCCTCGTCGAGCGCGTCCAGCAGCGACCCGATCCGCCCGTCGAGCAGCATCACGTCGGCCGCGGTGCGGGCCGGATCGCTGCCGCGCGACGCGACGCCGATGCCGACGGTGGCAGCGCGGATCGCCGCCGCGTCGTTGGCGCCGTCCCCGACCATCGCGCACACCAGGCCGGTCCGCTCCAGCGTCTGCACCACCTGCACCTTGTGCTCCGGCGTCATCCGCGCGAACACCAGACCGTCGCGCACGGCACGTTCCTGACCCCGCCGGGACAGCGCCTCCCAGTCGGCACCGCTGATCACCTGCTCCGCGGTGACGGCCAAGCCGAGCTCCGTCGCGATCGCCGCCGCGGTGACCGGATGATCGCCGGTGATGAGCCGGACCCCCACCTGCTGCCGACGCAGGGCTGCCAGCAACGAGGCCGACTCCGGGCGGGGGGTATCCGCCAGGCCCAGCAGTCCGACAAACTGTAAACCTTTGCCGCACAGGCCGACCAGCGCATCATCACCGCGCCGCGCGGTCTGCGCCTGGCGCTCGGTCAGCGCGCGGCGAGCCACTGCGATGACCCGCAGGCCGGCCTGCGCCATCTGGTGCACGGCGCGTTTGACGCCAGGGTCCAGACCTGTGCACGCGGCCAGAACGGTCTCCGGTGCCCCCTTGACCGACAGCTCACCGCCGTCGAGCGACGCCGAGAAAGGCCGCCCCGACCGGAACGGCAGGTACATCGCGTCGGCACCCGGTGGTGGCAGGTCGGAAGCCGCCTCGGCGACAGCGCCGTCGGTGGCGTGATCGTGACGCTTGCCGTTCTTCGGCGGCGTGGCCCGCGCCGCGCACATGAGCACCTGATGCTCGGTGACGCCGTCGCCGCAGTGGGCCTGCGCGACGCGCAGGCGGTTCTCGCTGAGAGTGCCGGTCTTGTCGAAGCAGACGACGTCGACGCGGCCCAGCGCCTCCACCGAACGCGGGCTGCGCACCAGCACCCCGGCGCGGGTCAGGCGGCGCGCCGCGGTCTGCTGCGCCAGAGTCGCCACCAGCGGCATGCCTTCCGGAACCGCGGCCACCGCGACGGCCACGCCGCTGGCCACCGCGCGGTGCAGAGGCGCCAGGCGCAGTATCGACAGGCCGCTGACCAGAGCTCCACCGGCCAGGCTCAACGGCAGGGCTTTGTCGGTCAACTCACGCAACTGCGTCTGCAACCCCACCGCCGATTTCTCCGCTGACTGCACGTGCACGGCCCGGCTCGCCTGGGTGCTGTCGCCGACCTCGGTGACGATGGCGACCGCGGTTCCCGCGACCATGGTCGTGGTGGCGTGCAGCATGCAGCTGCGTTCCCCGAGGCCTGCACCCGGGGTTGCGTTGGCGCTCTTGGGGACCGGCAGCGATTCCCCGGTCAACGAGGATTCGTCGAGTTCGGCGTCGGTCGCCTCGACGATCCGCGCGTCGGCGGGCACCACCTCGCCGGGCCGCACCTCGATGAGGTCGCCGGGTCGCACGTCTGCGGCATCGACGGTGCGGTAGCCGTCGTCGGTGACGAGCCGGGCCGGTGGGACCTGGACCGCCAGCAGACGGCCCAGCAGCCGCTCGGCCCGAACCTGTTGCGAGGCCGCGAGCATCGAGTTGCCCGCCAACACCGAACCGACCAGGATCGCGTCGATCGGTGATCCCAGCAGGGCGCTCGCGGCCGAGCCGACGGCGAGGATCGGGGTCAGCGGGTCCGAGAGCTCCTGGCGCAGTGCGCCCACCAGATCCCCGGCCAGTCGCAGCGGGGGACCGGTGAGCCGGGGGATCATGCTGACCGATGCGCTCGCCGCGGAGGCGACCGCCGACTTGCTCGGCTTCGGGGCGCGGTGGGGTTGCGGGAGTACCTGCCGCACCTCCTCGGCCGACATCGCATGCCACTCGTAGACGGTCGCCGGAGTGGGGATCGCATCGTTGAGGGCGCCGCGCGCCAGCAGCAGTCCGGTGGTCAGGCCCGCGGCGGCCCCCGCGGTCACCGGCCCGGGACCGCGGCCCCGCACGCCGGGGACCATCAGCAGGGCGCCCAGCATGGAGGCGCTGGTGGCGAGCTGCACGCCGCGTTCGCTGGCTCGCCGTGCGGCGGGCAGCGCGTGCATGATCCGCCACACGGCGGCGAGGTCGGCGGCCAGCAGATCGGCGCGCCACGGCGGTCGGCCGCCCCCGGTGAGCAGCCCGACCGCCACGTCGGCGAGCGAAAGTGCTTGGGGCGCAGCCGAAGAGATCACGGCGACGGTCCGGCCTTCGCGCTGCAGCGCCAGGACGACGTCCAGCAATGCCGCATCGACGGGCCCGTCGAGTGGATACAGTTCGTCGAAGGACGGGGTCCTCCTGGCGCCAGCACCGGCGGCTGGGTGTGCCGCCCACGAGCTCCTTGACCGCGGCGGCGGCGCCATCGAGCAGGCCGCCGAGAAAGCTCACTTCTTGGCGGCGCGCCGCGGGCCGGTCGCCTTCTTGGCCGGTTGCGACTGCCCCCGTCCGGTGGACTTCGCGGCCCGCCGGGGCGCAGTCTTCGCGGCTCGCCTCGGTGCAGTCTTCGCGGCCCGCCGCGGCGCCGTCTTCGCCGGGGCCGGTGAGCGCGATGGGGCGGTCGTCGCCGGCGCACCGCGCTGCGCGAGTTGGTGCACGACCAGCGCGGTGCCGCCGACGGTGAGCAGTACCGGCCACTCGACGAGTCCGGCGGCACCGATGGCCCCGATCGTCAGCGCCGCGGCGGCCGATGACCGGCTGCCGCTGTCGATACCGGTCCGCACTCCCGAGGCCGCTCCGCGCACCGCACCGACGACGCCGTTGACCGCTGCACCGCCGATCGCACCGGCCGCCGCAGTGGTCGTGTCTGCTGTCTTGGTCACCACCCGGGTGGCCGCCGAAACGATGTTCATCGCACGCTCCTCGCGCCGCTTACGTCCCTCAGTGTCTTCCCGTAAACAGCCGTTGTACACCGTCTTGGTGAACAATCGGAGAGCCGATCATCACCCGAGTTCGTCGAGCATCCCGGCGTAGCGGTCCAGGAACGGCAGCGTCGTGACCGGGTCGGCGGCGTCCCGGCGGCCACCGCCGATCACCACCCGGGTGCAGCCGAGGTCGCGGTAACGCGCCAGCCGGTTCGCCGACGGGTCGCCCCAGGCCATGATCGTCAGATCCAGTGCCGCGGGGTCGCGGCCGGCGTCTTCGGCCCGGCGCCGGAAGTCGGCCACGGCCGCCGGCAGGTCGCGCAGCGCCGCATCGCCGGGCAGCCACCCGTCGGCCCACGGCAGGCAGGCCTCGATCGCATTGGGGCCGGTCGCCGCGGTCAGAATCGGGGGTCCGGTCTGCTGGAGTGGTTTGGGGGAGCACCAGACGGGGCCGAAATCGAAGAACCGGCCGTGGTGTTCGGGCACGTCGGCGGTCCACAGCACCCGCAGCGCGGCAACCATGTCGGCCAGCGCGCGGTAGCGGTCCCGCCACGCCGGCCCGCTCGAAACTTCGAGTTCGGCGCGCATACCGACACCGACCCCGAGCAGCAGCCGGCCGTCGCTGAACCGGTCCAGCGTGGCCACCTGCTTGGCGAAGGTGAACAGTTCGTGCTCCAGCGGCAGCGCGACCGCGGAACCCAGCCGCAGTGTGGTGGTGGTTTGCGCCGCCAGCAGCAGGGACAGCAGCGGATCCCACATCCGCTGTTGTGCGTGCAGGAGCGCCGCCGGTAGCGAGCCGGCCGCGGATACCGAAAGCTTCGGATGTTCACCCACCCAGAGCGATTCGAAGCCGCGTTGTTCGAGTTCGCGGGCCAGCACGTCGGGTGCGAGATCGCCCGGCGTGTTGAGGCTGACGTATCCGATGTGCATGCATTCTCCTCGTCAGACGGCGATGCTGTACGATCGTACAGGTGAGCACGCTCTACTACGACCCCTACGACGTCGAGATCGATCTCGACCCGTACCCGGTCTACAAGCGACTGCGCGACGACGCGCCCGTGTACTACAACGAGCGACTCGACTTCTGGGCGCTGAGCCGGTTCACCGACGTGGAGGCCGCGCTGCGGGACGCCGACAACCTCAGCTCGGCCAAAGGTGACATCCTCGAGGTGGTTAAGGCCGAACCGGTGATGCCCGACGGTGTGTTCATCAACGAGGATCCGCCGCTGCACACCGTGCATCGGCTGCTGGTGGCACGCGCATTCACGCCCCGGAAGATGAAGGCGATCGAGGAGCAGATCCGGTCCTTCTGCGCGGCCTGTCTCGATCCGTTGCGCGGGGGAGACCGGTTCGACTTCACGCGCGATCTCGGTGCGGAGATGCCGATGCGGGTGATCGGCATGCTCGTCGGTATGCCGGATTCACTGCAGCGCAGTGTCCGCAAGGTGGCCGGCGCCCGGCTGCGCAACAAGCCGGGGGAGCCGCTGCCGGTGAGTAGGGACAACTACTTCAACGGCAACATGTTTCGTGACTATGTCGCATGGCGCAAAGACAACCCGGGCGACGACCTGGTGACCGAACTCCTGCACGTCGAATTCGACGATGTGGACGGGCAGCGGCGCCGGTTGCGCGACGAGGAGCTGCTCGTGTTCCTCGGGGTGATCGCCAATGCCGGCACCGAGACGGTCGGGCGCCTGTTCGGCTGGCTGGGCAAGGTGCTCGCCGACCATCCCGACCAGCGCCGCGAACTCGTCGCCGACCCGTCGTTGATTCCGGCGGCGATCGAAGAGGTCCTGCGCCTCGAGCCGCCCGTGCACAGCATCGCCCGCTACGTCGCCGAAGACGTTGAATACCACGGTGAGACGGTGCCCGCCGGCAGCGCGCTGTTGCTGATGGCGGGGGCGGCCAACCACGACGAGCGGCGCTTCGAGAATCCCGAGCACTTCGACATCCGGCGCAACCCGAACCACCTGACCTTCGGCCGGGGCGCGCACTTCTGTCTGGGTGCGTCGCTGGCCCGCATCGAGGGCCGGGTCGCGCTCGAGGAGATCCTCAAGCGCTGGCCGGACTGGACCATCGACACTGAGCATGCGACACGCGCGCCGACGGCGACGGTGCGGGGCTGGGACTCGATGCCCGCGATCGTGGGTCAGTAGTCCCAGACCGCCGGAACGCAGCGGAAGACATCGCCCTGCGCCGCCACGTGGCAGACCGACGGGAACGGCAGGTGCGTGGCCACCAGCGACCCACCGGTGGCCGCGAGCTCGGTCAGCAGATCGACCCGTACCCGGACGGCTTCCTCGGGATCGTGCTCGAAGCCGTTGTGCCAGCCCGGATTGTCGAACCCCGGTGCGAACACGGCATCGCCTGCGAAGGTCAGCTGCTCGCCACCCGAGGCCAGCCGGATCACGCTGTGCCCGGGAGTGTGCCCACCGGTGCGGCTCACCAGCACGCCCGGCGCCACCTCGTACTCCGTCTCGAAGGGCCGCAGCTTGTTTCGGTATTCGGAGAGGAAGCGCGACGCACACGAGCGGAGCACCTCGGGCACCGGCGGAGGCATGCAGGTCCGCGAGAAGTCCGGGGCTTCCCAGAATTCGGCTTCCCGGGCCGCGACATGAACGCGCAGATCGGGGCGCAGTCGTGCCTTCACCCCGTCGCTGAGGAGCCCGCCGACATGGTCCATGTGCAGATGTGTGAGCACCACGTCGGTCACCGAGGGGAGTTCGATGCCCGCTGCCTGCAGCCGCGCCACCGTGTGACCGGCCCGGGGAAAGTCGGGGAACTCGACGCCCAGTCCCGCGTCGACCAAAATGGTTCGGTCGGCGCTGCGGACCACGACGACGTTGAGCGGCCAGTCCAGGACGTCGGGCGGCAGGTACATGTCGTGCAGCCATCCGGCCAGATTCTCGGGCTCGGTGTTGGTCGCCAGCGTCGAGGCCGTGATGGGCAGTACGCCGTCGCTGATCACGAGAACCTCTATGTCACTGACGTTCACGGCGTACCGCGACGGAACCAGTTCGTCGAGGTGCGTATCGGTCATGCTCATTTTCTTCTCCTCGCGTGGGGTTGCGTGCGACCGCCAGAACACGTGCTGTCGCCTAAAGTCATCCCGTCGGCTCAGATGGCCGCGCCGCCGCCGTCGACGTGGAGGGTCGCTCCGGTGATGAAGCTCGCCCGGGGAGAGGCCAGGAACAGCACAGCGTGCGCGATCTCGAGCGGCGCCGCCACCCTGCCCAGTGGCAGGGCCCGGCCCAGTTCGTCGTTGGTGTCGCCCCATTGCGCCTGCACGCCTTCGGTTCCCGTGGGACCGGGTGCGACCGCGTTGACGCGGACACCGTGGCTTCCGAACTCGACGGCCCATGTGCGGGTCAGCGATTCCACGGCCGCCTTCGACGCGGAGTAGACCGAGGCGGCCGGTACGCCTTTGACCGCGACCATCGAGGTGATGTTCACGATGCTGCCCCGTTGCCGGGCGAGCATGCCGCCCACCAGTCCGGCGGTCAGAAAGTACGTGCCGCGCACATTGGTATCAAAGGTGCGGGCGAATGACCCGGCGTCCTGGTCGACGGTCATCGCCCCCGGGAAACTGGCTGCGTTGTTGACGAGCACATCCACGTCGCCCGCCCGGCGTACGAGCACCTCCACCGACGCCGGATCGGCCAGATCGGCCCGGACGAAGCGGAGCCGGCCGTGAGTCGCGGCCGCGGCCTCGCCGTGACCGGCGTCCCGTCCGGCGATGAGGACGTCGGCGCCGGACTCTGCCAGCAATCGGGCACTGGCCAGGCCGATGCCTGCGGTTCCGCCGGTGACGAGCGCCCGAAATCCCTCTAGCTCCATCAGTACTCCTCTCGTGTGTCCATCGGCTGAAACCTGCGACCGTGCGGGCACCCATCCGGTAGTGACGAGCGCCACCGGGATGAATCGGCTGCAACGCGCAGGTTCTGGCGCGCGAGGCAGCGATCGCCGTCTCGACCGAATCATCAGAAGGGAGCCACCATGAGGATCGTCGTCATCGGCGGCACAGGCCGAATCGGGTCGAAGGTGGTGGACGGGCTCATCGAGCACGGCCACGAGGCGGTGGCCGCCGCCCCGTCGACCGGGGTGAACGCAGTCACCGGGGAGGGCTTGGCCGGCGCACTCGCCGGCGCGCAGGTGGTGGTCGATGTGACCAACTCCCCGAGCTTCGAAGAGGCCGCCGCCCAGGAGTTCTTCACCGTGTCGACCAACAACCTCCTCGCCACCGAGGCTGAGGCCGGGGTCGGCCACCACGTGGCGTTGTCGGTGGTCGGCACCGAGCGCCTCGCCCGGGAGAGCGGCTATTTCAGAGCGAAGCTGGCCCAGGAGCGCCTGATCGGTGCCGGGCCGATCCCCTACACGATCCTGCGGGCCACCCAGTTCTTCGAATTTCTCACCGCCATCGCTGATTCGGCGACCACCGACGGCACCGTACGGCTCTCGGACGCCGCGTTCCAGCCCATGGCCTCGGCTGACGTGGCCGAAGCGGTCGCCATCGCCGCGGTCAACGATCCAGTCAACGGCATCGCCGAAGTGGGCGGACCCGAGCGGTTCCGTCTGCCCGAACTGATTCGCACCGCGCTCACCGCGCGGGGGGATACCCGCGCGGTGGTCGCCGATCCCGACGCCTGCTACTGGGGCGTCGACATCGACGAGGACACCCTGGTCCCCGGGGCCGGCGCCACGCTGTTCGACACGCGCTTCAGCGACTGGATCTTGGAGACCGCAGCCAGAGGCTGAGGAACCTGTTGGGTTCCGCGGGTTGCCGATCGGTGACCGCTGGACCGGGGGATACCGCCTGGCTACGGTGAGACGGTGTCGAGCCAGGCGCGGGGACGACGGCCCCTGCACGGACGCACGGCCGAAACCGCGGCCCTGCGCGACGTGATCTCGACGGTGCGCGCGGGCCGGTCGCAGGTGCTTGTGTTGCGCGGCGAGCCGGGTGCAGGCAAGACCGCGCTGCTCGACTACCTCCTCGGGCAGGCGGACGGGCTGCGCTGTGTCCAGGTGTCCGGCGTCGAATCCGACATGGAGTTGGCCTATGCCGGGTTACACCAGTTGTGCGCCCCGCTGCTGGCGCACCTCGAGGACCTACCGCCACCGCAGCGTGACGCTCTGGCCGTCGCGTTCGGGCGAGGCTCCGGACCACCGCCCGAACGGTTCCTCGTCGGGCTGGCGGTACTGAGCCTGCTCGCCGCCGCCGTGCATGAGGCGCCTCTGCTGTGTGTCGTCGACGACGCACAATGGCTGGACCGGGTCTCGGTGCAGACGCTCGGCTTCATCGCCCGTCGGTTGGTGGCCGAACCTGTGGCACTCGTGTTGGCGGCCCGCGCCGACGGCGCCGAGGTGCTGGCCGGACTACCGGAGCTGCCGGTCCGCGGTCTCTCGGACGCCGATGCGCGGATCCTGTTGGACCAGGCGATGATCGGCGGCATCGATCCGCGGGTCCGGGACCGGGTGGTTGCCGAAACCCGGGGAAACCCACTGGCGTTGCTGGAGGTGCCGCGCAGCTACTCCCCGGCGGAATTGGCAGGCGGATTCTGGGCGGTCGGCACGCAGACCTCCCCTGGCCGGATCGAGGAGAGCTACGCGCTGCGCTTCCGGGAGCTGCCGGCGGACACCCGACGGTTGCTGGTGCTCGCGGCCGCAGAACCGGTCGGCGACTCGGCGCTGTTCCTGCGCGCGGCCGCGCTGCTGGGGATCCCCGTGGACGCGCTCGCGCCCGCCGAGACCGCCGGAGTCATCGAGTTCGGCCCGCGGATGCGCTTCCACCACCCGTTGATGCGTGCGGCCGCCTACCGCACCGCCGACGCGGCCGATCGCCGTGCGATCCACGCGGCCCTGGCCGTGGCCACCGATGCCGCCTCCGATCCCGACCGGCGGGCCTGGCACGCCGCCAACTCCGTCGCGGGATCCGATGATTCGATCGCGGCCGAGCTGGAGGCATCGGCAGGCCGGGCGCAGAACCGGGGTGGCATCGCCGCTGCCGCCGCCTTTCTGGCACGTGCCGCGGTGCTCACCGCCGATCCTGAGCTGCGCGGGAACCGTGCTCTGGCCGCGGCGCAGGCCAAACGGGACTCCGCGGCGGGCGCGGAGGCCTACGAGTTGCTCGCCATCGCCGAGCTCGCACCGCTGTCCGAACTTCAACGCGCGCGGGCGGCGCGGTTGCGCGCCCAGATCGCATTCGTCAGCAGCCGCACGGGCGAGGCGGGCGCACCGTCGGTCGGGGAGACCGCGCCCGCGTTGCTCGATGCCGCCAAACAACTGGAGGACGTCGACGACTTCGCCTCCCGGGAGTGCTATCTGGAGGCGTTTGCGGCGCTCATGTACGCCGGTCGACTGGGCCAGCCCGGCGCGCTCGTCAACGCCGCCGAGGCGGCCCGCGAGGCGATGGGCCGCACCGCCGAACTGCCACGGGCCGTGGACCTGTTCTTCCGGGGGATGACCGAGCGGATCGCCGGAGGCATCGGCGGCGGCGCGGCGCATATGCGCATCGCGCTGGATGCGATGTCCGCGCTGGCCGACACTGATCCTGGCCAGCTGCGACGGTGGCTCGTCCCGGCGTTCCCGATCCTGCAGGAATCCGCGGCCCACGAACTGTGGGACGAGAACCTCGTCGACACGCTGTCGGCCGCAGTCGTCCGCCAGGCGCGCGCCAGTGGCGCGCTGGCCGGTCTTCCCCAAGCGCTGGTGTACCGGGCCGGCGTGCATGTGCTGTTCGGCGAACTGAACACCGCCGCAACGCTGATCGCCGAGGCACACTCGATCACCGCGGCCACGACCCACGCCGGACCCGTCCGCTACTACTCCCTGGTGGTCGCCGCATGGCGTGGTGATCCCGTGGACGCCACACCACTCATCGAGGCCGCCGCGGCCGACGGCGCTGCCCGCGGCGAAGGGCGACTGGTCGGGCTCACCGGGTACGCCGCTGCGGTGTTGTACAACGGTCTGGGCCGGTACCGGGAAGCCTTCACCGCGGCACAGGACGCCTGCGCCTACGAAGACCTGGGCTTCTACAGCTGGACATTGCACGAATTGGTCGAGGCCGCCGTCCACATCGGTGAGTGGGACACCGCGCAACAGGCCGTCGGTCGCATCGCCGAACGTGCTGGCGCCAGCGGAACTCCTTGGGGCCTCGGTGCGATGGCCCATGCGAGGGCGTTGCTGGCCGACGACGCCGACGCCGACCGATTGTTCACCGAGGCACTCGAGCAGTTGAGCCGCTCACGCGTGGTGGTGCACCGGGCGCGGACGCATCTCGGCTACGGCGAGTGGTTGCGGCGGGTCAATCGGCGCGGTGACGCCCGCCGGCACCTCAAACAGGCCCACGACGTCTTCACCGGGATGGGAGCGCACGGTTATGCCGAGCGGGCCCGCCGGGAACTCGTCGCCGTCGGTGAGAAAGTCCGCAAGCAGCCGCTGAACGTTCACGACCCGCTGACCGCCCAGGAGACGCAGATCGCCCGGTTGGCTGCCGACGGGCTGACGAACGCCGAGATCGGCGCCGAGCTGTTCATCAGCGTCCACACCGTCGAATGGCATCTGCGGAAGGTCTTCGTCAAGCTCGGGATCGCCTCGCGCAGGCAGCTGCGCACGGTCACCTGGTCCCATTAGGGGCGCCAGAACCAGGGGCCAGGACTACGGACTCTCAAGGGTCCCCCCGGAGCCGGTCACCGCCAGGCTGGATTCGACGGCCCGCCCGGGCCGGAGAACTTAACCGGAGGCAGTCCCATGAAGGTCATCGACACCGACGATTCCAGAGAAGAACTCAAGGCCCGGTTCGCCGCCGAGGTCCTGCCGCTGACCGACGTGCTGCTCCGCGGTGCACGCCGGCTCACCCGCAACGAGGCCGACGCCGAAGACCTGGTGCAGGACACCCTGGTCCGCGCTTACGCCGGCTTCCGACACTTCCGGCTGGGCACCAACGTCCAGGCTTGGCTGTTCCGGATCCAGTACAACCAGTGGATCAACGCCTACCGGTGGAAAGAGCGCCGGCCGGCCGAGGTGCTGTCCGACAGGATCACCGACCGCGAGCTGGCCGGCTTCGGTGCGCACTCCTCGACCGGACCGCGCTCGGCCGAGGCCGAGCTGTTCGCTTCGATGCCCGACGACGACGTGCGCGACGCGATGGCGGAGCTCTCGGAAGGCTTCCGAACGGCGCTGTACTACGTCGACATCGAGGGCTACACCTACGCGCAGACTGCGACGTTGATGGGAATCCCGATCGGCACCGCGATGTCCCGGGTGTCGCGGGCACGCAGCCAGTTGCGCCGGACGCTGGCCGACAGCGCCTGCGCACGCGGCGGTTTCGTGGCCGTTGCTGAGTACGCGGCCTGAGGGCACATCGGGACCGCGATCGTGGGTCAGCGGCGCGCCACCGGGACGTTGAGCTTGCTGTCGGGTCCCTGCACCGTCGGGAAATCCATGGGCCAAGGCGCTTTTCCGTGCTGCGCCACCCAGCACGATCCGGTCGCTTCAGCCGGAGCGGCGAGCGCCACCATGACCGCATCGGCGATCGCCTCCGGCTCCATGACGGGGACGCCGAGGCCCTCGACCAGCCCCCGCCGGTCGCCCAGCACGCCGGTCTCGGTGATGCCGGGGCAGATGGTGTGCACGGCAATGCGTTCCGCGGCCAGGTTCGCGGCCACGGAGCGCATGAAGCCGACGACGGCGTGCTTGCCGAGAGCGTAGACCGGGTCGGGATGCCACGGCACCAGCCCGGCCAGCGACGACGTCGCCAGGATCATGCGGTCTCCGGCTGGTAGCGACCGCATGGTCCGCACGGCGGCGCGCACACCGAAGACCACGCCATCGACGTTGACGCCGACCGACCGCCGGTACTGCGTCAGGTCCAGTTCGGCGATGTCGCCGCCCCACCGAATGGAGATACCGGCGTTGAGGAAGGCGAGGTCCAAGCCGCCGAGGTCGGCGACACAGGTCGCGAACACTTCCTCCACCTGTTCGGGATCGGTGACGTCGCAGCGTAATCCGACACCGCCCAGCGGCGCGGCGACGGCCGAGGCGGCGGCGCCGTCGATATCGAGCACGCATACCCGCATGCCGTCGGCGGCCAAGCGCACCGCGGTGGCGCGGCCGATACCGGAGGCACCGCCGGTGATCAGGGCCACCCGGCCACGCAGCTCCCTGGTCACCACCGGTCTACGGGATCGTCCAGCTTCAGCGGGCGCAGGTAGGAAGCGTCGGTCTTGTCCCACGTGCCCTTGATGAAACCCTGCACCGCACCCTTGCCGAGGATCGACGAGTCGCCGCTGATCATCCACTCGATGGTGCAGCGGCGCAGCGCGATCTTCCAGACCCCGTCGCGCCGCTCGAGCCGGTCGAGATAGCGTCCGCCCATCAGCGACACCACCTTGCCGCCCTTGACCCGCATCGCACCCATCACGTAGCTCTCGGCGTGTGCCTCGTCGCCATTGATCTCGCAGGTGTGCGTGGTGATGTTGTGCAGATGGTCCTCGAACACCGCGGTGTGGGCCTGGTTGGCCCACTCTCCGTACTCCGGACCGGTTTTCACGGTCGGTCCGTGCTCGTCGACGCCATCGGAGAAGTAGACACTGCCCATCAGTTCGGCGTCATGCCGGTCGTGACCGCGGGCCTGGTTCATCACGCAGTCGAGGATCGCCGTGCGGTCCTCCAGGTACTGCACGCGCCTGCGGAGCTGCTCGAGTTCGTCGGTAGCCGTCATGGTGTTCCTTCTCGGGTGTGGACAGATACGATGTTGTACGAATGTATAGCACACGAGGACTCCCGGCCTTAGAACGAGTCCGCTGTACGCATGTACAGTGCGCGAACTGCTGTGCCGCGAACTACAGAAGGGTTTCGCTCCCATGTCGCGAAGAATGATTTTCACGCTGTTGGTAATGAACTCAGTCGGGCACAACTTCCACGGCGCGTGGCGTCACCCGCGCGCATGCAACCGCGACTACAAGACCTTCGACCTATGGGTGGACCTGGCCCGCAAGGCTGAGGCGGCGAAGATCGACGCGTTCTTCTTCACCGACGTCCTGGGCGTGGCGGGCCAGTACAACGGTTCGTCCGACGTGGTGTTCGAGCAGGCCATGAACGTTCCCATCGGAGACTGCACGATGCTGATACCCGCAATGGCGAGCAGCACCGAGAACATCGGGTTCCTCTACACCAGTTCGGTTATCCAACAACACCCGTTCGTGTTCGCGCGTCAGGTATCGACGCTCGATCGCCTCACCAATGGCCGGGTCGGATGGAACATCGTCACCTCCGCAAACGAGCGCGCATTCGCCAACCTGGGAGTCCCCGGCGGCATGTCTCACGAGGACCGTTACGCGTGGGCCGAGGAGTACGTCGATGTCGCATACAAGCTCTGGGAGGGATCCTGGGACGTGGACGCGGTCCTCGATGACCCCACTCGTGGCATCTACACTGATCCCTCGAAGGTCCACGACATCAACCACGTCGGCAAGCGCTACCGCGTCCAGGGTTACAACATGATGGAGCCCTCACCACAGCGCGTGCCCGTGCTCGCGCAGGCGGGCGGATCACCCGCCGGCCTGGACTTCGCCAGCCGGCACGCAGAGTTGATGTTCCTTTCGGCGTTCACTCCGGAGGCCATCGCCCAACAGGTCGGCACAGTGCGGGATCTGGCGCGCGAGCGCGGCCGCCATGCCGCAGACATCCGGTTCCTCCAGGGGCTGATGTTCGTCGTCGGATCCACTGATGAGGAAGCCAACAGAAAGTGGATGGAGCTGGAGGAGTGGCGCAGTCAGGAGGCGCAGACCGCCTATTTCGCCAGCCTCAGCGGCATGGATCTCGGCCAGTACGACCCCACGACGCCACTGGTGGCGCTCATCGACGAAATGCCCGGAATTCAAGGAGCATTTTTGTCGCTGATCAACGCATGGCCCGAGGGCGGTACGCCGACCATTCAGGACTTCCTGAGCACGATGTCACTGCCGCAGATGGTGGTGGGATCACCGGAGACCATCGCCTCCAGGCTGTCAGAATTCCAGAGTGCGGGTGTCGACGGCGTGCAGATCATGAACATCCTGATGCCCGAGAGTTACGACGAGTTCTTCACCCATGTCGTTCCCGTCCTGCAGGACAAAGGCCTCATGCAGACCGAGTACCAGCCAGGCACGTTACGGCAGAAGATATTCGGCACCGAGTCACCGCACATCTCCTCGCGTCACCCCGCATTCGGATACCGAGGTCTGTTCAGCTGACGAGGGCATCGAGAGTGCGTTCCGTGCGGGTCACGATCATGGTTTTGCTGGGGAGTCTGCGTGAGGGGTCGATCAACCGTCAGCTGGTCGAGACGGCCGTCGAATCTGCGCCCACGGAGGTAGATCTGCAGCTGTTCGACCGAATCGGCGAGCTACCGTTCTACAACGAGGACATCGATACGCAGGATGCGCCGGAACCGGTGATGGCGCTGCGCGCGGCCGCGGCCGAGGCCGCTGCGGCGTTAGTGGCGACACCCGAATACAACGGCACCATCCCGGCCGTGTTGAAGAACGCGATCGACTGGCTTTCGCGCCCCTGGGGAAACGGCGCGCTCAAGGGCAAACCGCTTGTCGTCGTGGGCGTTGCGCGAGGGAGGTATGGCGGCTCGTGGGCGCACGACGAGACACGCAAGTCATTCGGTATCGCAGGGGCGAAGGTGCTCGACGAAGTCAGGTTGTCGACGCCCACCGAAGTGCTCGGTGGACTGCATCCGCGGGAGAACCGTGAACTCGCGACGGCACTGCGATCCGTCGTCGAGAAGCTGGTCGTCGAGGCGGCGGAGCGCGGCCTGCCGCCAAGCCGCTGAGTCAGCGGGATCGTTTGCGGGCCAAGGATTTCGGCTTCGGCTCGATCGAGTCGAGGTAGCCTTCGAACGCCTCGGTGAGCTCGGCGTGGGCGGATTCCACGCCGACGCCCTTCTCCAGATTCAGGAACTTGGGCAGGCTCGAGATCAGCAGCTGCAACGCGGGCAGTGAGAGATCGCCCCAGGGCCGGGCGCCCTCGCCGAACTTGGCGGTCAGCGCCTCCAGTTGCAGCTTGCGGACGCCTTCGGTGACCGCGGCGATCTCGGTGCGGATGGACTTGCGGTGGTTGGCCAGCGCCATGAACTCGGTGATCAGCGTGCCGGTGGCCTCGTCCCAGCTGTACTCCCACAGCGCGCGCAGCGGATCGTCGGTGCGCTTGGCCAGGATCTTGTCGAGGTAGGCGAGGTTCCGTTCGGAGTAGCGGCGAATCGCGGCGACGAAGATGTCGTCGAGGCTGGGGAAGTAGTACTGCACCAGGCTCGGCGTGACCCCGGCCTTCGCCGCCAGCGCGCGGTAGGTGACGCTCGCGTATCCCTCTTCGAGCATCATCGTCTCGACGCAGTCCAGCAGGGTGTCGCGGGTCTTGGACGTTTCGGCGCCGACGCGCCGCGACGAGGTCGCCATGACCGTATTTTGTCATCCACTTCGGCTGTACTGCCGTATAGCGGCGCTCGCCTCGCCGACCGCCGTCGCCGCGCGGCGTCGGTACTGTGGTGGGCAACTTATCTCCGAAGGGGTGCGCAGAGCCGCGATGGACGGATCGTCCGACAGTCCGGGGTCATGTCTGGACCCGCAGAGGGCACTCACGTGATCGGCGCCGTGCTGACGTTGCTGCTGGGCATCGTCGTGATTCTGGCGATCATCGCGGCCAACGGGTACTTCGTCGCCCAGGAGTTCGCCTACATGTCGGTGGACCGGTCGAGGCTCGCCGCCCGCGCCGAGGCGGGGGACCGCGCGGCGCAGCGCGCGCTGAAGGTGACGCGCCGGACGTCGTTCATGCTCTCCGGCGCCCAACTGGGCATCACCGTCACCGGCCTGCTGGTCGGCTACGTGGCCGAGCCTCTCGTGGGTGAGTCCCTGGGTGTGCTGCTCGGCGGGGCCGGGGTGCCGGCCGCGGTGAGCATCTCGGTCGGCACAGTGCTCGCGCTGGCCGTCGCCACCGTCGTGCAGATGATCTTCGGAGAGCTCTATCCGAAGAACCTGGCGATCGCCAACCCCGAGCCGCTCGCTCGTCGCCTGGCCCGGTCGACCACGGCTTACCTCACCGTCTTCGGCTGGCTGATCACCGTGTTCGATCATGCCGCCAACGCGTTGCTGCGAGTGCTGCGGGTCGAGCCGGTGCACGACGTGGACACCACCGCGACCGCCGAGGATCTCGGGCGCATCGTGGCCGACTCCCGCGACAGCGGCGACCTGCCCGAGGAGCTGTCCATCCTCATCGACCGCGTGCTCGATTTCCCGGATCGCGACGTCGAGCACGCGATGATCCCGCGGTCGCAGGTCAGCGTGGTCACCCCGGACACCACCCTCGCGCAGGCCCGGGTCCGGATGGCGGAGGCGCACACGCGCTACCCGGTCATCTCCGACACCGAGGAGCCCCTCGGGGTGATCCAGCTCGCCGACCTGCTCGCCCGTACGGTCCCCGACGACGCCCCGGTCCGGTCGATCATGCGGTCGCCGCTGGTGCTGCCGACGCTGATGTCACTGCGGACGCGTTGGCGCAGATGACGCGAGCACACAGCGAACTCGCCTGCGTGATCGACGAGTACGGCGGCTTCGCCGGCATCCTCACCGTCGAGGACCTCGCCGAGGAGTTCGTCGGTGAGCTCACCGACGAGCACGACGAGCAACCGCCACCGGGTATCGAGACCGAGCGGGAGGCGACCTGGCGCATGGACGGCGACGTCCACGTCGACGAAGTCGAGCGGGCGATCGGCTACCGCCTGCCCGAGGGCGACTACGAGACGCTGTCCGGGCTGCTGATCGCCGCCGGCGGCCAGCTGCCCGCCATCGGCGAGACGGTGCAGATCGATCTGCCCACCGACCCGCGCGATTTGCTGCTCGAGGAGCCGGTGCGCCGAGCGCTGCAGGTCGAGGTGCTCGAAGTCTCCCGGCACGTGCCGAGCGAGGTGCTGGTGCGCCTGACCGAGAGCACCGACACCGACGACGGCGCGGACCAAGCCGACGAGACCGGGGAGGGGGAGCGGTGACGGGGAATCCCCTGCTGGTCATCGCAGTGACCACGCTGCTGATCGTGTTCAGCGCGTTCTTCGTCATCGTCGAGTTCGCCCTGCTCGGCGCGCGCCGGCATCGCCTGGAAGCCGAAGCGGTGACCAACCGGTCAGCCCGCGCCGCTCTGCGCGGCATCAACGAGCTCACGATCATGCTCGCCGGCGCGCAGCTGGGTATCACCGCATGCACCTTCGCGCTGGGCGCCGTCACCAAACCCGCGGTCGACGCCTGGCTGGGGCCGGTCTTTTCGTCGTGGGGCGTCCCCGCGCAGATCGCCGACGGCACCGCCTTCGCGTTGTCGCTGCTGTTCGTGACGTTCCTGCACCTGGTGGTCGGGGAGATGGCTCCCAAGTCGTGGGCCATCGCGCATCCCGAGGTGTCGGCCAAACTGATCGGCCTGCCGTCGCGCGGCTTCATCTGGTTGGTGCGCCCGCTGCTGGTGTGGGTCAACGAGGTCGCCAACCGCCTGGTGGCGGCCAGCGGTGTGACGCCGGTGGACCGGGCCGCGGTCGGCGGGCAGGACGTCGACACCATCCGACACCTCGTCGAACACTCGGCCACCGCCGGCACCCTGGACTCCTCGTTCCGGACACAGCTCTCCGACGTGCTGGAGCTCGAGAAGCTCACGGTGGGTGACCTGCTCACCCCCGGTGAGATACCGAGCGCCGTAGCGACCACGGCGACCGTCGCCGATGTGCAGAACGAAGCCGCGCGGTCACGTCACATGCGCATCCTGGTCGGCGGGTTCGACGGAGACGTTCCGGCGGTGGTGCATGTGCGCGACACTCTGCTCGAACCCCTCGACCGGCCGGTCCGCGACATCGCCCGGCCGGCTTTCCGCCTCGACGCCGCCACCCCGATCTATGAGGCGCTCGGGAAGATGCGCACCGTGAGCGAGCAGTTGGCCGCACTGGTGCAGGACGGCCGGTTCATCGGCGTCATCACCGCCACCGATGTGATGAAACGCATCCTGCCGAACCAACAGTAGGTCGACGTGTCGTCCCCGACTGCACGAGAATTCGTCGCCTACGGGCCGTCGTACTGGGCGGCGATCGCGGTGTTCGCCGCCGGCGCGGTGTTGCTGGTCTGGCTGGGCCGCCGGCAGACCGATGCGGCCGCGCGGCGGTTGGGCCGCGCCCTTGGCGTCGTCACCGTGCTGATCTATCTGGGGGCGGCGGTGAACGCGCTGAATCCGCCCGGGCTGGCCTGGTCTGTCCCGCTGCACCTGACCGACCTGGCGACGGTGACCGCGGCCTACGCGATGTGGTCGCAGCGGCAGTGGGCGTTCGCGCTCACCTATTACTGGGGGCTGGTGCTCAGCGCGCAGGCGCTGATCTCTCCGGTGCTGACCGGTCCGGATTTCCCGCACTACCAGTTCCTCGGCTTCTGGGCGATCCACCTGTTGGTGGTGTGGGGGGCGATCTATCTGACCTGGGGGCGCGGGATGCGGCCGTCATGGCGGGACTACCGGATCACCCTGACGGTGACCGCGGTATGGGCCGGCGTCACCGTTGCGTTCAACAGCATCGCTGGCACCAACTACGGCTTCCTCAACCGCAAGCCGGACACCGCGTCACTGCTGGACCTGATGGGCCCGTGGCCGGTGTATCCGCTGGTCGGCTTCGCGCTGGTGGCCACGGTGTGGGCGGCGATGACCTGGCCATGGTCGCTGGTGCGGCACGCGGGGGCCCGGCGATGACTTCGTCGGGGTTGACCGGTCTGTCACAGCGTGGACGTAAGAATGGAGACCGTGTCCCGTTTCGCCGATCTGCCGGTCCGCCCGCCGCTGGAGCCGATGCTGGCCAAAGCCCAGACCGCGGTGCCCGACCACCCAGGCGTCTGGTCCTACGAGCCGAAGTGGGACGGCTTCCGCGCGCTGGTGTTCCGGGACGGCGACGACGTGCTGCTGCTTTCGCGCAGCGGGAAGGATCTGGGCCGGTACTTCCCGGAGGTCCTCGACGCGGTGCGCGAAGAACTTGCGCCCCGGTGCGTGCTCGACGGTGAGATCGTCGTCCCCCGCGAGGTCGCCGGCCGGACCCGGCTGGACTGGGAATCGCTGAGCCAGCGCATCCACCCCGCGAACAGCCGCGTCACGCTGCTCGCCGAGCAGACCCCGGCCCACTTCGTCGGGTTCGACGCGCTGGCCGTCGGCGACTCGTCGCTGATGACCCAACCGTTCCGGACGCGCCGGGCGGCACTGGTCGACGCCGTCGACGGCAAGCAGTGGTGCCACGTCACGCGCACCACCGAGGATCCCGAACTGGGGGTGCGCTGGCTCGAGGAGTTCGAGGGCGCCGGCTTGGACGGGGTGATCGCCAAACGCCTCGACGGGCCCTACCTGGCGGGTAAGCGCGAGATGGTGAAGATCAAACACCACCGCGACGCCGACTGTGTCGCAATGGGTTACCGCATCCACAAGAGCGGAGAGGGAATCGGGTCGATCCTGCTGGGCCTCTACCGCGACGACGGTGAGCTGCAGATGGTCGGCGGAGCCGCGTCGTTCACCGCGAAGGCACGGCTGAAGTTGCTGGCCGACCTCGAGCCGCTGCGCATCGGCGACGATCTGCGGGACGGCGAGCCCAGCCGGTGGAACTCCGCGGCCGACAAGCGCTGGATCCCGGTGCGGCCCGAGCGGGTGTGCGAGGTCGCCTACGACCAGATGGAGGGCGCGCGGTTCCGGCACGCGGTGAAGTTCCTTCGCTGGCGTCCCGACCGCGACCCGGCCGGCTGCACCTTCGACCAACTCGATGTTCCGCTGACCTACGACCTCTTCGACGTGTTGGAGACAGCCAATGGCTAGTACCGCCAACGAGATCGACGTCGACGGAGTGAAAGTCCGTCTGACCAATCCGGACAAGCCGTATTTCCCGGAGCTCGGCAAGCGGGGCACCAAGGGCGCATTGGTGGACTACTACCTCGCGGTCGCCGACCGCATGGTGACGCTGCTGCGTGACCGCCCGGTGCATCTGCAACGCTTCCCCGACGGCATCGACGGCGAGGAGATCTACCAGAAGCGGCTGCCGCAGAAGCGGCCCGACTACCTGCAGTCGTGCACCGTGACATTCCCGTCCGGCCGCACCGCCGACGCACTGAAGATCACCCATCCCGCGGCCATCGCGTGGGCCGCGCAGATGGGCTCGGTCACGTTGCATCCCTGGCAGGTGCGGTGCCCCGACACCGAGCACCCCGACGAGTTGCGCATCGACCTCGACCCGCAACCGGGTACCGGCTTCACGGAGGCGCGCACCGTCGCGGTGGATGTGCTGAAACCGTTGCTCGACGAGCTGGGTCTGGTCGGCTACCCGAAGACCTCCGGCGGCCGCGGCGTGCACGTGTTCCTGCGCATCGCCGCGGACTGGGACTTCATCGCGGTGCGCCGGGCCGGTATCGCCCTGGCCCGCGAAGTCGAGCGGCGCGCCCCGGACGCGGTGACGACGTCCTGGTGGAAGGAAGAACGGGGTGCACGGCTGTTCATCGACTACAACCAGAACGCCCGCGACCGCACGTTCGCCTCGCCCTACTCAGCCCGAAAGACCCCGATCGCGACGGTGTCGACGCCGCTGAGCTGGGACGAACTCCGCACCGCCGACCCCGACGACTACACGATCACCACGGTGCCCGACTTCGTCGCCGGTCGCCCCGACCCGTGGGCCGACATCGATGCCCACGCCCAGTCGATCGAGAAGCTGCTCGAGATGGTCACCGCCGACGAGGAACGCGGCCTCGGTGATCTGCCGTATCCGCCCAGCTACCCGAAGATGCCGGGGGAGCCGCCGCGCGTGCAGCCGAGCAAGAAGGTCGCCGCGAACTGGGACGAGGACGGTAACCGGCGGGCCGACTGACCGGCGACGATACCCTGCTGTGCATGCCGACCCCACAGAAGTGGAACTTCATCCGCAAACTGCTGGCCGCGCTGGCGATCGTCGGCATGCTCGCCAGTGGTGTCGGTATCGCGTCGGTGATGATCTTCTCCCGGCCCGACCAGGAGCAGACGGCCGCGACGCGCACCCCGCCGGCCCCGCCGCCGCCGTCGGTGCCGACGGTCAAGGAGTTCCTCATCGGCGTGCAGGTCACCGCCACCGAGTGCGACCCGGCCGGGCTGTGTCGCTACACCTACACGATCGACCCGAAATACGTGGGACTGCATCCCTTTCCGGAGACCCCGTTCACGGTCGAGTACGAGGTGGTCGGCGGCAACCAGCCGCAACCGGGACAGTTCACCGTCGAGGGCCAGCAAGCGCAGATCCTCAAAGACGTCGTCGTCGAGGGCCCGCCCGGGGCGGTCCTGAAGGTCAATGTCCTGCGGGTGATCGGGTAGACATTCGGCTATGACGACACCGTCCGAGCGCAGTCGCTGGATCCGCAACTTCACCCCCGCGCCGAACGCCCGCACCAGGCTGGTGTGCTTCCCGCACGCCGGCGGCTCGGCCAGCTACTACTTCCCGCTGTCGCGGGCGCTGAGCCCCGAGGTCGACGTCTACGCCGTGCAGTACCCGGGCCGGCAGGACCGGCACAGCGAGCCCTTCATCGAGACCATCGACGAACTCGCCGACCGGGTCTACGAGGTGCTCGGCGATCTGACCGACGCGCCGGTCGCGTTCTTCGGCCACAGCATGGGCGCGGTGCTGGCCTTCGAGGTGACCCGCCGGCTGGAACAGGCCGGCCGGGGACCGTCGGTGGTGTTCGTGTCCGGATCCCGGGCGCCGCACCGCTACGAAGACGACGGCAGCGCCCGCACCGACGCCGGCCTGATCGACGTGATGCGTGACCTCGGCGGCACCGATCCGCGGGTGTTGGGTGACCAGGACCTGCTGGAGACCTTCCTGCCGCCGTTCCGCAACGACTTCCGCGCACTGGCCGCCTACAACGCCCCCGGGACCGGCGTGCGCGCGCCGCTGGTGGTGATGACCGCGACCGACGATCCGAAGACCAGCGAGGAGGATGCGCGCGCCTGGGACGCCCACACGTCCGGGCCGGTCGAGGTGCACACCTTCACCGGCGGACACTTTTACCTGGAGAAGCAGGCGCCGAGGGTGATCGAGGTGATTGCGCGGACGCTGCGCACCGTCGGCTGAGGCGGCGCTACTTGGCGGGCACCACTCCACGCGGCTGGGGCAGCGGCAGGTCGTTGTAGGTGGCGATCCCGGGCGCCGCGGCGACGACCGCCGGGATCGCGTGGATCGGCGGCATCGCGGTCATGATGTGGCCCAGCACGAAGAAGTCCTCGAGCGTTTTCGCGTTCTCGATCATGTCCTGCGGAGGCAGGAATCCGACCGACATGTTGACCGTCGGCCGGCCGTCGATGGTGATCTTCCAGCCGTCGCCGTCGAGTTGCCAGTCCGGGTCCAGGGTCTGGCCCTTCTTCCACCGGACGTTGATGTCGATGACGGTCCTGCCCTGATAGATGCCCTGCCAGCTGGCATACACCCCGGCGACGTGACCGGCGGGGATCGTCCAGGACGCCATCGGGAGGTCCTCGGTGGTCTGGGCGTACTCGGGCACGCACCTGATCTCGTCGAGTTCGATGCCGAGCGCGTCGGCGACCAGCGCGACGGCCTCGGCGAACACCGCGGTCCCCTTCGAGGCCATCGGTCCCAGGTTCGGATCGTCGATGGCCGTGCCGAAGCCGACCGGCCGCTCGGTGTCCGGAGAATCGTAGAGAGTGGTGTCCGCCGATTCGGCGATGGTGATCTTGTCGATGCGGTCACATGCCGTGCCGGCGACGATGGCCAGCAGTTCGGCGAAGCCCGGGCTGACGCCGGACCCGAACAGGGTCGATCCGCCGCGCTGGCACGCATCGGCCAGCCGGTTCCGTCCGTCGCCCAGGTTGCCGCCGGTGATGAACGACGCCGACGCGACGACGTTGACGCCGGATTCGAGGATCCGGACCAACTCGTCGACGTCGATCCACATGGGGTTGTAGACGACGGCGTCGGGCTTGAGCGCCAGCAGCGCGTCGACATCGCTGGTGGCGGTCACGCCGAGCGGTTCGATGCCGGCCAACTCGCCGACGTCCCGGCCGGCCTTGTCCTCCGACCAGGCGAAGCAGCCGACCAGTTCGAGGTTCGGATGAGCCGCTATCGCGGCGACGGAACTCTTTCCGACGTTTCCCGTCGTCCACTGGACGACCCGATACGAAGCATTGTTGGGCACTCGCTCAGCATAAGGATGTACTTTGATGCGCTCAGCGAATTGACCAAATCACGGACCGGCCGTGACCACCGCTTTGCCGGTGCGGGTCTGCCCGGCGGCGTCGATCCACGTCAGGTCGACGACGTCGCCGGGATAGCGGCGGTCCAGCACGGTGGTCAGCGTGGTTGCCGAGTCCAGCGGCACACCGTCGACGACCACCAGCAGATCGCCGTCGACCAGACCGGCCCGTTCGGCGGGTCCGCCGCGCAGCACCTCCTGGATCACCACTCCCGGGGCGTCGCGCGGTGCGGTGCGCACACCGACCCCGAGCAGGGTCGGCGGGCCGATGTGCACGTTGTCGGACGGGATGCCGGCGCGGATCTGGTCGGCGATCCGAATCGCATCGTTGATCGGGATCGCGAAACCCTTGCCGCCCGGCCCCATGCGGAAGTTCACCGACGCTGCCGTGGTGATCCCGACGACCTGACCGTTGCTGTTGACCAGCGGCCCACCGGAGTCCCCGGCGCGTACCGGGGCGGCGAACTCGATCAGCCCGGTCAGCTCGTCGGACGTGCCGGTCAGGGTGTCCTCGGCGTTGACCGTGCGGCCGAACGCGGACACCGTGCCCACCTCGCGCGTGAGCGGGCCGAACGTGCCGTCGGCGTTGCCCAGCGACACCACCGGTTCACCGGGCACCAGCGCGTTCGCATCGCCCAGTGCGGCGGTGGGGAGGCCGGACGCGCCGATCAGCTGAATCAGCGCGACGTCGCGTTTGCGGTCGTACCCGACGAGTTGGGCCGGGTAGGGGCGGCCGTTGACGGTCGCGGTCACCCGGTCGGCGCCCTGGACGACGTGGAAGTTGGTCATCGCCAGACCGTTGGGATCGATGACGAAGGCGGTCCCGAGCCCGAGCACCCCCTGGTAGTCCACCTCGGTGTCGATGCGCACCACGGCGGGCTCGACCTGCAGCGCCGCGGCGACCGGATCGCCCGGGGCGGCGGCCGCGGGGGCCAGCGGCGCGACCAGAGCGACGATCGCAGCCAGCGCGATCAGCAGGAGTCTCGGCGAGCGATTTAGGCTCATAGTCATCAATAGTGGCTGTGACGTCGAAATCTGTCGACGCGCCCTGGTCCGGTCAGTCCTCGACAGCCACGCCGCCGCGGCTGCGCCGACGGCGTCTCAGCAGCGTGTTCTTGCCGGTGGGGCGCTGGTTCTGCAGCTTTCCGGCAGCCGGCTCGGCCGGCTCGGTGGCATCCCCGTCGGACTCATCTTCGGCACGGGCGGAGTCGTCGGCGTCCGGTTCGGCCGTGTCTTCGGCGTCCGGTTCGTCGGTCTGGGTCTTCGGTTCGGCCTCGGTCTTCGGTTCGGCCTCGGCGTCCGCCACCGTCTCGGTTTCCGCTTCGGTCTCGGGTTCCGGTTCGGAATCGGCGGCGGTGTCGGCCTCGGCGTCGTCAGCGAGGGCCTTCTTGCGGCGCCGCGACGTCCGCTGCGTGACCTTCACCGGTTTCGGCGGTGGCGGCGGCAGCTCGGCGACGAACGCGAGATAGAACGCCAGCATGCCCAGCAGGGCGATCGCCGCAGCAGCACCGTAGATGCCGAACAGCCACTGCCCCGCCTGGTCCACCGACAGCCAGATCTCGCTGATCGCGGTGCCCAGGATCAGCAGGCCGGCCAGCACGTGCAGCGCGATCGAGGTGGTGCGCAGGTTCAGCGCCAGTGTGGGGGTGCCCAGCTCCGGGCGGCGGGTGCGCAGCAGCGTCAGCAGCACCGGCAACGCGGCCAGCCCGATCAGCGCGGCGGTCACGATGCGCAGCGCCGTGCCCAGGGTGTGGGAGGTCTCGCCGAGCAGTTCGAACGTGCGCGGGAGGACGAAGAAGAAGTACAGGACACCGGCGGCGAGGGAGAACGACGCGTGCCAAAGCACCGCAGCGGTGCGGCCCATATGCCTCCTCGATCGTGTGACCCGGAGCGCGACCGCGTGTCGCAGCCGGTCGCGCCCCGGGCTGAGTGCGGAGGATGCGGGATTTGAACCCGCGAGGGCTGTTAACCCAACCCGCGTTCCAGGCGAGCGCCATAGGCCACTAGGCGAATCCTCCGTCGGCCATGGTAACCGACCCACCCGGGCTGCCCATAAATCCACCACCACGCGTGTGGGGCGGCTCCTGGGCGCAGGCGCGACGCGGACGGTATTAGACTCGCCGTGGACCCCGCGCGGCGTCCATCCTGTGAACTCCCCCAGGGCCGGAAGGCAGCAAGGGTCAACGGGCTCTGGCGGGTGCGCGGGGTCCCCTTGTTTTCAAAAAAGTCCACGCACGACGGTGAAAGGCGAGCGGTGTCTTTTCAGTCGCTGGGCCGTGACGAACTGCTCGCGCAGCACGAGCTGCAACAGCGCAACTACGCCGACCTGCAGGCCAGGGGGCTGCGGCTGGATCTGACCCGCGGCAAGCCGTCTCCCGAACAGCTCGAGCTGTCCAACGGCCTGCTGACCCTGCCGGGAGCGGAGCAGTTCCGGGACGGGGAGGGGACCGACACCCGCAACTACGGCGGTCTGCACGGGCTGCCCGAACTGCGGGCCATCTTCGGTGAACTGCTCGGCATCGCAGTTCCGAACCTGATCGCGGGCAACAACGCCAGCCTGGAGTTCATGCACGACGTCCTCGTGTACTCGCTGCTGCACGGCGGCGTGGACTCGCCGCGGCCCTGGATCCGCGACATCGTCGACGGCACCGGCGTGAAGTTCCTCTGTCCGGCTCCCGGCTACGACCGCCATTTCGCGCTCACCGAGAGCCTCGGCATCGAGATGATCACGGTGCCGATGCTCGAGGACGGCCCGGACATCGACATGATCGAGGAGCTCGTCGCCGCCGACGCCACCATCAAGGGGATGTGGTGCGTCCCGATGTACTCCAACCCCACCGGCACCGTGTACTCCTGGGACGTCGTGCGCCGATTGGTCCAAATGGACACCGCGGCAACCGATTTCCGGCTGATGTGGGACAACGCGTACGCGGTGCACACCTTGACACACGACTTCCTCCGGCAGGTCGACGTGCTCGGGTTGGCCGCAGCGGCCAACCATGCCAACCGGCCGCTGGTGTTCGCCTCCACCTCGAAGATCACCTTCGCCGGCGCCGGGGTGAGCTTTCTGGGCGGGTCGCTGGGCAACATCGCGTGGTACCTGCAGCACGCCGGCAAGAAGTCGATCGGCCCCGACAAGGTCAACCAGCTGCGGCACCTGAAATTCTTCGGCGACGCCGACGGGGTGCGGGTGCACATGCGCCGGCACCAGGAACTGCTGGCGCCGAAGTTCGCGCTGGCGTTGCAGATCCTCGAAGACCGGCTGGGGTCGTCGAAGATCGCGTCGTGGACCGAACCCAAGGGCGGGTACTTCATCAGCCTCGACGTGCTGCCCGGCACCGCCAAGCGCACCGTCGCGCTGGCCAAGGACGCCGGCATCGCGGTGACCGAGGCGGGTGCGTCGTTCCCGTACCGAAAAGACCCGGACGACAAGAACATCCGTATCGCACCGACGTTCCCCGGCACCGATGACCTGCGCGCGGCGATCGACGGACTGGCGACCTGCGCGCTGCTGTCGGCGACCGAACACCTGCTGGCGCAGCCGGCGCAGAACTAGTCGGCCCCTGTCGGTAGCCTGCTTCCGTGGCGCTCTACCGCAAGTACCGACCGGCGACCTTCGGAGAGGTCGTCGGGCAGGAACATGTCACCGAGCCGCTGTCGACCGCGCTCAACTCGGGCCGTATCAACCACGCCTACCTGTTCTCGGGTCCCCGCGGCTGCGGAAAGACGTCGTCGGCGCGCATCCTCGCGCGCTCGCTGAACTGCGTGCAGGGTCCCACGGCCACGCCCTGCGGGGTGTGTGACTCGTGCGTCGCGCTGGCGCCCAACGGGCCGGGCAACGTCGACGTCGTCGAACTCGACGCGGCCAGCCACGGCGGGGTGGACGACACCCGCGAACTGCGCGACCGCGCGTTCTACGCGCCGGCCCAGTCGCGCTACCGCATCTTCATCGTCGACGAAGCCCACATGGTCACCACCGCGGGCTTCAACGCGCTGCTCAAGATCGTCGAGGAGCCGCCCGAACACCTGATCTTCGTGTTCGCGACCACCGAGCCGGAGAAGGTGCTGCCGACCATCCGCTCGCGCACCCACCACTACCCGTTTCGGCTGCTCGCGCCGCGCACCATGCGCACACTGATCGAGAAGATCGTCGCCGCCGAGGACGTCGCGGTCGACGACGCCGTCTATCCGCTGGTGATCCGCGCCGGCGGCGGCTCACCCCGCGACACGCTGAGCGTGCTGGACCAGCTGCTGGCCGGCGCGCACACCGATGCGGCCGGCTCGAGCCACGTCGCCTATCAGCGCGCGCTAGCGCTGCTGGGGGCCACCGACGTCGCGCTGATCGACGACGCCATCGACGCGCTGGCCGCCGGCGACGCGGCGGCCCTGTTCGGCGCGGTGGAAGGGGTGGTCGACGCCGGGCACGACCCGCGCCGCTTCGCCACCGACCTGCTCGAGCGGTTCCGGGATCTGATCGTGCTGCAGGCGGTGCCCGACGCGGTGGCCCGCGGCGTGGTCGACGGGCCCGAGGACGAGCTGGAGCGGATGCGGGAGCAGGCCGCCCAGATCGGCACCGCCACGCTGACCCGGTACGCCGAGGTCATGCATGCCGGCCTCGGCGAGATGCGTGGCGCGACCGCGCCGCGGCTGCTGTTGGAGGTGACCTGCGCGCGGCTGTTGCTGCCGTCGGCCGCCGATTCCGAGGCCGCGCTGCTGCAGCGGGTGGAGCGCATCGAGACCCGGCTGGACATGTCCATCCCGGGCGCCGACACCGCGGCGTCGGGCGGTTCGGCAGCGCCGCGCAAGCAGTTCGTCCGCAAGAGCGAGGCCACTGCCGCACCGGCGCCGGAGGCCCCGCCCGAGGCGGTGGCGCAGGCCGCGCCCACCCCACCTGCCCCGCCTCGTGCGCCTGAACCTCCGCCGGCTGACCGACCACCGTCCCGGGCCCCGGCTGCGCCTGAACCTGTGCCACCCGAAGCGGTTGCGCCCGAACCTCCTGCGCCTGAAGCTGTTGCGCCTGAGCCGGTTTCGCCGCCTCCGGTCAGACCGCCGGCAGCCCCGGTGGTGGAAGCGCCGCCCGCGACGCCTGCAGCGGCCGTCGCAGCCGGCCAGCCCAACGCGGCCGCGGTGCGCAGCATGTGGACCACCGTGCGCGAGAAGGTGCGGGAGCGCAGCCGGACCACCGAGGTGATGCTCGCCGGCGCGATCGTGCGTGCCGTGGAGGACAACACCCTGGTGCTCAGCCACGAATCCGCGCCGCTGGCCAGGAGATTGACCGAACAGCGTAACGCCGACGTGATCCGCGAGGCCCTCAAGGATGCGCTCGGCGTCAATTGGACGATCCGGTGCGAGGTCGGCGGCGGCCCGGCGCCCGCGGCGGCCTCGCCACCCGCCCGCGAGCCGCAGCGTGCACCCGCTGAACCACCGCCACCGCCGGAGGAGGACGTCGAGAGCATGCTGGCCGAGGCCAGCCATGTCGATGCCGCCCCCCGCCGCGACCCCGAAGAGGCGGCGCTGGAGTTGCTGCAGAACGAACTCGGGGCCCGTCGCATCGACGGCTGACGTCGCCGCATCAGCGGCGCTCAGGACGCGGGCTGTGTGTCCTTCAGCACCAGTTTCGGCAGCACCACGGTGGCGGCGGCGGTCACCAGCCAGACCACCACAGTGGCCGCGATCCAGGAGCCGACACCGCGAATGCTCAGTCCGTGGGACAGCAGCGACGCCAGCAGCAGCGCTGCGAACGTGGACACCAGTCCGATGCCGCCGAGGAAAGCCGCCGCGTAGCGGGTGGCCATCTTCACGAACAACGGCGACAGGATCGCCTGGGCCAGAGTGAAGATCACCACCGCGGCGACGAACCCCCACACCGACAGTGACACCCCGGGCACCAGCCAGCCCGCCACGAGTAGTCCGATCGCCGATGACCCCAGGAACACGGCAACGCGCAGGAGCAAGCGGGTCATCCGGTCATGACCTCCACCAGGGCCGCAGCGGCAGGCCGCCGTCATCACCGTGGTCGTCGAGCTTCACCGCCAGCACCTGATGCAGCTGAATGGCGTTCTGCTCGAACCCGACTCGTGAGGCCGCCATGTACAGCCCCCAGACCTTCGCAGTCGCCAACCCGACCTCGGCGACCGCGTCGTCCCAGTTCGCGACGAGGTTGCGGCACCAGTCGCGCAGGGTCAGCGCATAGTGATGGCGCAGGTTCTCCTCGTGCACGACCTCAAGACCGACGTCCTGCGCCTCGGCGATGATCCGGCCCGAACCCGTGAGTTCCCCGTCGGGAAACACGTACCGGTCGATGAATCCGCCCGCCGAGGCGGTGTGCCGGTTGTTGTTGCGAGTGATGCAGTGGTTCAACAGCAGACCGCCGGCACGCAGCCGCGACCTCAGGAAGTCGAAGTACGCGGGATAATTGGCCACCCCGATGTGCTCCGTCAACCCGATCGAGGACACCGCGTCGAACTGGGTCTCCCGCACGTCGCGGTAGTCGCCGTGGCGCACCTCTGCCAGGTCGCCGAGTCCCTGCTCGGCGATCGCCTTCTGCGCCCACTCGGCCTGGTTCTTCGACAGCGTGACCCCGACCGCGTGCACGCCGTGGCGGGCGGCATAACGCACCATGCCGCCCCAGCCGCAGCCCACATCGAGCAGCCGGTCGCCGGGCTCGAGGTTGAGCTTCTCGAACACCAGCCGGTACTTGTTGTCCTGCGCCTCTTCCAAGGACGCGTCGGGGTGCGGGTAGCACGCACAGGTGTAGGTCATCGACGGCCCGAGCACCCACTCGTAGAAGGCGTTCGACACGTCGTAATGGTGGTGGATCACCTCGGCGTCGCGGGTCTTGCTGTGTCGCAGGCCTTCCGCGACGCGGCGCCAGCGGGGCAGCGCCTCCTGCGGTGGCGGGGCGATCGGCTTGAGGTGCTCGATGCCGATGGAACGGACGATGTTGGCCAGCACCCGTGCCGGGGGCCGCCTGAACACCAGCCGGTCGGTCAGCGCGCTGAGCACCGGGTACGGGTCACCCGGATGCACGCCCCGCAGCTCGAGGTCGCCGGCGATGTAGGCCCGCGCCAGGCCGAGGTCGTTGGGCGCGGTGGCCAGATAGGTGGTGCCGCGCGGTGTCAACAGCTCCAGACCCAGTTCCGCGTCCTGCGGTCCGGTGCTGCTTCCGTCATATGCGCTGAACCGCAACGGTAGCCGCCCCCCGGCGAGGATCTCGAGGATCTCCGACAACGACAGCTTGTCATGGGTCTGGTGGGCCGTATAGCTTCTGTGTTCCCGAAAGGTCGTCATTGCCGTCGCACCGCTTTCGCATACAGGTCCAGGAGCCGGGAGTCGGGGTCGTAGCTCTTCTTCACCGTGTCGTACATCTCCCCGCCGTAGAGTTCGTCGAATTCCTCTCGGGAGTAGAACGAATCGGAGTACAGCGACTTGTGCCCGTCGAGCGCGCTGACCTGACGCTCGATCAGCTTGTTGGTGTAGCCGTCCTCGGGCCCCACCGGTACCGAGGACCAGAAGCCCACGTTGACATAGGTGTGGCGCGGCCGGATCGGGTACAGCGGCCAGCTACCCGAGGACTCCCGAAGTCGTAACGGGCACAGCCAGATCGGCTCGATGGGCACCGTGCGCAGGAACCAGTCGACGAACTCGACGGTGCGTTCGAGGGGCACCTCGATGTCCTGCACAACCCGTTCTCGGGGTGGGCGGCCGTTCCGCCTCTCGATGCGGTCGGCGATGTCGAAGCGCTGGTCGTAGGAGATGAGCTTCCAGTAGAAGCTGCTGCGTCGGTAGCGCCGGGGCCACCAGCGGCGGATACGCGGATTCTGCGCGCCGAAGGCCCGGGAACACCAGAACCAGTCGGTGTCCCACCTCCACAGATAATCATGGATGGTCAACCGATCGTGTTTCTCCCCGCCGGCATGCTGGATGGACCGGTAATAGATGTGCTTGCCGGTGTAGTCACTGACCGGGCCGGGGGCTGCGGTTTGCACCCCGAGACACAGGTAACTCTCGTCGGAGCTGAACACCACGCCGTCGAGGTAGTCGACCCGCTCCCCGTCCAGACCGCCGGTCTCGACGATCCGATCCATCGTCTCGACCAGGGTGTCCAGTGAGTGAAAGCGTATGTGGCGTAGCGCGACGAACGGCTTGACCGGTTCCAGCTCGATCACCAGTCGGACCGAGTATCCCAACGTGCCATAGGAATTCGGGAACGCGCGGAACAGGTCGGCGTTCTGGTCGGGCGTGGCCCGCACGATATCTCCGCTGCCCGTGAGGATATCCATCTCCAGAACCGATTCGTGGGGCAGTCCGTTGCGGAACGACGCCGACTCGATGCCCAGCCCGCTCACGGCGCCACCCAGCGTGATGGTCTTCAACTGCGGAACCACCAGCGGCGAAAGCCCGTACGGCAAGGTAGCTGCGACCAGATCCTCGTAGGTGCACATGCCGGCGACCTCGGCGGTGCGCGCGTCGGGGTCCACGGTGATGACATCGGTCAGGCCGGACACATCCAGACCCGGGACGTGGGTTTTCGCGCGGGCGCGGAACAGGTTCGACGTGGGTTTGGAAAGACGGACCATGGCCGCGTCCGGAATCGCCCGGTAGCTGGCCAGCAACCGCTGCACACCGTGCGCATGTGCAGCTCGTGCGTCGGTCGTCGCAGCAGACACACATATACGCTAGTCCGCAGATGCAGGGGATGCGAACGCTACTGAGGAGGAGGCCGCACTGATGGGACAGGTCAGCGCGACGAGCACGGTCCTGATCGATGCCGACCCGGCCACGGTGCTGGCCGCCGTATCCGATTACGAGGCGATGCGTCCGAAAATCCTCTCCGAGCACTACAGCGGTTACCGGGTCCTGGAAGGCGGGCAGGGCGCCGGCACCGTGGCGCAGTGGACGCTGCAGGCCACCAAGTCGCGCTCACGCGACGTACAGGCCGCCGTCGACGTCGCCGGCCGCACCGTCATCGAGAAGGATGCGAACTCGTCGATGGTGACCAACTGGACCGTCGCCCCCGCCGGTCCGGGCTCGTCGGTGACGGTCAAGACCTCCTGGAAGGGCGCGGGGGGCATCGGCGGGTTCTTCGAGAAGACCTTCGCCCCGATCGGCTTGCGCAAGATCCAGACCGAGGTGCTGGGCAATCTCAAGCGTGAGGTCGAGGGCACCCTCGGTATCGAGGGCGCACAGGGCTAGTTCTGGGTGGTCAGGAACGCCACGATGCCGCGCACCACGGCGTCGGCGTACTTCTGCCGGCCGGCCGGCGTCTTCATCAGCGCCGAATCGGCCGGGTTCTTCATGTTGCCCAGCTCGACGAGGATCGACGGGTACTGCGCAAGGTTCAGCCCGGCGATGTCCGCACGCGGATTCAGGCCGGAGGACCCGATGTAAGTCGCCGGAGGGATACCCGACCCCTGGAGTTGATCGCGCATCACGCGGGCGAACTGGACCGACGGGCCGGCCTGCGCGGCATTCAGCGGAGGCGCGGAGTACAGCACGTGGAAGCCGCGCCCGGTGGGCGGGCCGCCGTCAGCGTGGATGGACACCACCGCGTGGGGGCTCAGCGCGTTGGCCATCGCCGCGCGTTCGTCGACGCACGGCCCGGGCCCGGAGTCGTCGCCGCGCGACATCGCGGTGCGCACGCCGAGGGCGTTCAGGGCCGCGCGGATGCGCAGCGTGGTGTCCCAGGTGAAGGTGTGCTCGGTGAGGCCGTCCTCGGTGGAGGTGCCGCTGGCCTGGCAATCCTTGGTGCCGCCGCGGCCGGTGGGCACCTGACGGCTCAGGCCTGCCATCGAGGCCTGGTGACCGGGGTCGAGGAACACGATCTTGCCGGCGACATTGGCCGGGACGGCGTCGGCGGGCGCGGAAAGGGTGGTTGCGGCGACGATCGCGGCCACCGCGGCGGCCCCGACACGCAGGATGGCTGGCACGGGCACGGCGCCACGGTAGCGCCGGGGCGGACTACGCTGGAAGTCCGAAGCGCCGCTTGTGGACGAGCGCAACCAAGTCGAGACCGATACGCAATCTCCTACGAAGGATCAGCTATGCAGCCCGGTGGCCAACCCGATATGTCCGCACTGCTCGCCCAGGCTCAGCAGGTGCAACAGCAGCTGATGGAGGCACAGGAGGCGCTGGCCAATGCCGAGGTGCACGGCCAGGCCGGCGGCGGGCTGGTGCAGGTCACCATGCGCGGCAGCGGTGAGGTGGTCGGGGTGTCGATCGACCCCAAGGTCGTCGACCCGTCGGATGTCGAGACGTTGCAGGATCTCATCGTCGGCGCGCTGGCCGACGCGTCCCAGCAGGTCACCATTCTGGCCCACGACCGGCTCGGACCGCTGGCCGGCGGCATGGGCGGCCTGGGCATTCCGGGGATGTGACGCTTGTTTGAGGGACCCGTCCAGGACCTGATCGACGAGCTCGGCAAGCTGCCCGGAGTGGGCCCCAAGAGCGCGCAGCGCATCGCATTCCACCTGCTCTCGGTGGAACCGCCCGACATCGACCGGCTGACCGCGGTGCTCAACCGGATCCGCGACGGCGTGACGTTCTGCGCGGTGTGCGGCAACGTCAGCGACGAGGAACGCTGCCGCATCTGCCGCGACCCGCGGCGGGACGCGTCGCTGGTGTGCGTGGTCGAAGAACCCAAGGATGTGCAGGCCGTGGAGCGCACGCGCGAGTTCCGCGGCCGCTACCACGTGCTCGGCGGGGCGCTGGACCCGCTGTCCGGTGTGGGTCCCGACCAGCTGCGCATCCGGGAACTGCTCAACCGCATCGGGGAACGCGTCGACGGTGTCGACGTGGCCGAGGTGATCATCGCGACCGACCCCAACACCGAAGGCGAGGCCACCGCCACCTACCTGGTGCGAATGCTGCGCGACATCCCCGGGCTGACGGTGACGCGGATCGCGTCGGGCCTGCCGATGGGCGGTGACCTCGAGTTCGCCGACGAACTGACGCTGGGCCGGGCGTTGGCCGGCCGCCGCGCGATGGCCTGATTTGCGGCTCGCCGCGGTGGCCTGATTCGCTGCGGTGGCCTGATTCGCGGCTCGCCGCGGTGGCCTGACTCGAGTGCCACCTTTTGCACACGGCCACTCGCACTTCGCCTGCAAAACGTGGCTGTCGGTGGGCGGGGGCAGCATGACACTCGTGAAAAGCAGAGTGATCCTCGGTGGGGAGGCCGTCCGCGCCGGCGTCGTCACCCGGCACGAGCTGCGTCGGGACTACACGACGCTGTACCGCGGGGTGTTCGTCCGCAACGACGTCGCCGTGACGCTGCGGGACCGGGCCATCGGGGCGTGGCTGGCCACCGGCCGCAAGGGCGTCATCGCCGGGGTCACCGCCGCCGCGCTGCACGGCGCCCCGTGGGTGGATCTGTCCCAACCGGTCGAGGTCGCCGGCTTGAAAGCCAGACCGCAGCAGGGGTTGATCCTGCGCAGGGACCGCGTCGCCGCCGACGAGATCACCCGTAGAGCGGGCCTGCCGGTGACCACCCGGGTGCGCACCGCGTTCGACATGGGGCGCCACCTGGACCGCACCGCGGCGCTGGCCTGCCTGGACGCGCTGATGTGGAACCAGCGGTTCGACGTCGACGCCGTGGCAGCGCTGGCAGCACAGCACCGAGGAGCGCGGGGGCTGCGGCAGCTGCACGAACTGCTTCCGCTGGTCGACGGCGGCGCCGGGTCGCCTCAGGAGAGCAGGCTGCGATTGTGCCTGCTGGACAGGGGATTTCCCCGACCACAGACGCAGATACCGGTGTTCGACGGGTCGCGTCCCGTGGCGTTTTTGGATCTGGGATGGCCGGATCATCGCGTTGCCGTCGAATACGACGGCGACCACCACCGCAAGAACCGCAAACAGTACGTCAAGGACATCAAGCGCCTGCGCATGCTGGAGGATCGCGGCTGGATCGTGATCCGGGTGATCGCCGAGGACCGCAACAAGCAGTGGCTCGCGCGCGTCGAGGCCGCGCTGACCGGCCGGGGCTGCCGGCTCGAACTCGCCGCGGTTGCCTGATTCGCGGAGCCCTAACTCGCCGCTCGCCGCGGTACCGGCCCCAGGTTCGCGGCCAGCCGCCGATAGCCGTGCAGGGTCACCAGACCACGCCGCTCGGCCGGAGCCTCCACCTGCAGGTCGGGAAAGCGCGTGAACAACTCCCGCAGGGCGGTCGCGCCCTCGATCCGGGCCAGTGCCGCCCCGAGGCAGACGTGGATCCCGGTGGCGAAGGCCAGATGCTCGCGGGCGTTCGGCCGGGTGATGTCGAACCGGTCGGGCTGGTCGAACACCTCCGGGTCGCGGTTGGCGCCGCCGAGGAGCATGACCACGACCGCACCACGACGGATCGGGGTGCCGGCAATCTCGGTGTCGCGCAGCGCGGTTCGGGCCGTCATCTGGACCGGGCTGTCGTAACGAAGGATCTCCTCCACAGCCGAGGGCCACAACGACGGGTCCTCGCGCAGCAGCGCCAGCTGGTCCGGATGGGCGAGCAGGGCGATGATGCCGTTGCCGATCAGATTGACCGTGGTCTCCACCCCGGCGCCGACGAGAAGGGCTGCGTTGGAGATCAACTCGCGTCCGGTCAAGCTGCCGTCGAGCGCCAGCTTGCTGAACGGTGTTCCGTCGGCGCCGTGCGCGCGCAGCCGCCGGAAATGCGCCCCGAGATGGCTCTCGACGTCGACCAGCTCGTCGACCGCGGCGCGGAACGGCTGCCACGGGATACCGATGTCGAGTAGCGGGGCGGCCCGGTTGCCCCAGCTCAGGATCCGGCCCCGGTCCTCGTCGGGGAGGCCCAGCATCTCCGAGATCACCGCGGCGGGGAGCTGCGCGGCGTAGTCGGCGATCAGGTCCACCTGCCGGCGCCGAGCGAGATCGTCGAGCAGCGTCGAGGTCAGGTCGCCGATCCGCGTGTCGAGCCCCGAGATCGACCGGGGACTGAAGCTGCGCGCCACCAAGCGCCGGTACTCGGTGTGCTGTGGCGGGTCGGTCATCAACATCGCCGGCGGTTCCACCGGATTCGGCAGCGCCGGGTCGACCCGCCGCACCAGGCCCCGCAGCCCGGGCAGCTCACTCTCCGCCGGGTCCGTCACACCGAAGTCGTTGTGCCGCAGAACTGTCCGGCATACCTCGTAGTCGGCGGTCGCCCACACGACCGGCGTACGCAGCAGCGGACCGGCCACGCGGACTTCCTCGATCAGCGCCAGTCGGTCACCACGGCCGAGGATGAGCCGGGCCAGCGGCTCACCTCGGCGCGCACGCGCGGTCAGGAACCCGCGCGGGATACCGTGCACCGCGGCCCAGCGCAGCCAGACGGCCGGCCGCGACCTCATGCGACCGTCAGCCCACCGGGAGCCGGCCCGGCGTAATAGTCGACCATCTGCTGCTCACTGCGGTCGAGGGCACGCACCCGCACCGACCTGCGCGACGCCAGGTCGAGGATCGCGCGCAGGCCCGGATTGGCCGCGGCCAGTTCGGCGCGAGCCTGTTCGGCGGGCACATCGTCGTAGGCGGCTTGATCGAGCTTCGCCGCCAGCATCGTGACCCACCGGTGGCGCAACGCCAGCAGGAGTCCGTCCTCGTCGCCGAACAGTCGGCGGACGTCATCGGAGCCGGCCGCCCGGTCCAACGCGTTCGCCGCGTCGGTGGCGGCGTGTTCAACCATGTCGGCCATGAAGGCCATGCGCTCGTGCAGTTGTGACCATGTCATGGCATCGACGCTACGGAGGCGCCCCGCCGCCGGCGTCGTGCCGGGGTCCGATCTTGATCTCCTACCGTGGTAGGAGCATCGATGCCTACCGCAGTCTGATGTCATCGAGTCCTCCCGACCATAGACTGGCACGATGCTGGCTGCGGTGAAGCGCCAATTCCGGCGATACCTGCGCCGGAAGGGCGAGACGATGCCCGGAGGGTACTCCTGGCCGATCGTCGTGAGCATCGACCTGACCCTACTGCTCGTCGCGGTGCTGGCGATTCTGCAACGGCCCGAGTCCCAGTGGTGGGTGGGGCTCCTCGGCCTCGCCGTCGCGTACTCGCCGTACCTGGTGTTCTTCGCCGTCGACCTGAAAGCGCCGCCCGCCGTGGAAGCGTTCGCGCTGGCACTGGCCTGGATGGCGGCCATCTCGATCTGGCTGTTCGGGATGTCCGCGCCGATCGAGGGCGATTTCGCGCCGGTGCTACTCGGACTGGTCACCGGGGTCGTCGGCTCGATGACCTCGCTGCGCGGCGGATTGCTGACCACCTTGACCGCAGCGGGGATCCTCGGTGCTGCAGTGATGCTGGGCCGCGTGGACACCCCCTGGCTGTATCTGTGTTTCATCGGTATCGGTTGGCTGGTGGGTTATCTCATGCGCATCCAGCAGCAGCTGCTCATCGAGCAACGGCAAGCCCAGCAGAAGCTCGCCGAGCACGCGGCAGCCGATGAGCGGCGGCGCATCGCCCGGGAAGTGCACGACGTCATCGCCCACTCGCTGAGCGTGACCCTGCTGCACGTCACCGGGGCGCGTCGCGCTCTGCACGAGGACCGCGAGATCGACGAGGCGGTCGAAGCTCTCGAACAGGCCGAGCAGCTGGGACGCCAGGCCATGGCCGACATCCGCCGCACGGTCGGGTTGCTCGACGACGGTGTCGGAAAGGTCACCCCCGAACCGGGCGTCACCGACATCGCCACGCTCGTGGAGGACTTCGTACGCGCCGGTCTGACCGTGACGTTCGCGGTGAGCGGGCGGCTGGACCGGATCTCCGCGGCCGCCGGCCTGGCGCTCTACCGCATCGCGCAGGAGTCGCTGGCCAACATCGCCAAGCACGCCCCCGACACGGCCGCAAGCATGTCCCTCGAACTGGACGTGTCGTCCGCCGTGCTCACCGTCGCCAACCGGCTGCCGGTTCCGATCACCGCCCGGCGCGGCACCGCGGGCCGGGGCATGCTCGGCATGCGGCAGCGCGTCGAGTTGCTCGGCGGCCGGATCCAGGCCGGACCGAACGACGACGAATGGACGGTGCGGGCGGTGGTCCCGATAGACGAGGATCCGTCCTGCCCGTTCCGCAGGTGCTGACCGATGGGCACCGATATCGTCACCGCGCTGCTCGTCGACGACCAGGAACTGGTGCGCTCCGGCCTGCGCCGCATCCTGCGGCGCAAGGACGGGATCGCGATCGTCGCGGAATGCTCCGACGGTGACGCGGTACCCGCCGCGGTCGCCGAACATCGTCCCGACGTCGTGGTGATGGACCTGAGAATGAAGCGGGTCAACGGAATCGAGGCGACGCGCGCACTCACCGCCGGCGCCGGACCTCCGGTGCTGGCGCTGACCACCTTCAGCGACGATGAGCTGCTGTCGGGCGTATTGCGTGCCGGCGCAGCCGGTTTCGTGCTGAAGGACTCGCCGGCCGAGGAGCTCATCCGTGCGGTGCACGCGGTGGCCCGCGGGGACGGCTACCTGGATCCCTCGATCACCGGGCGCGTGCTGAGTACCTACCGCACCGCGGCCGAGGAGCCCGCCGGTGGAGCCGTCGACGAGCTGACACCCCGCGAGCTCGATGTGTTACGGCTGATGGCCAAGGGCCGCTCCAACGCCGAGATCGCCGACGAGTTGGTGATCTCGGGGGTCACGGTCAAGAGCCACATCGGGCGCATCTTCCTGAAACTGCGGTTGCGGGACCGGGCCGCCGCGATCGTGTACGCCTACCAGCACGGCATCGTCGCCGCCCGCTGAGTCACACCCGGCGAGGGGCGGCCAGCCGTTCCCGGCGCAACTGCGTGACCTCGGGAAGGTCGAGCGGTGTCAGCGGCCCGACCACCTTGGCGAGCAGGTGGTCGGCCAGTTCGGGATTGCGGGCCAGGCAACAACCGTGCATGTAGGTCGCGACGACGGAGCCCTGCACCGCCCCGTCGTAACCGTCGCCGTCCCGGTTGCCGGCTCCTTTGGTCACCGCCGCCAGCGGGCGCACCGCCGCACCGAGAACGGTTCCGCCGCGGTGGTTCTCGAAACCGGTCAGCGGCTGGGTCAAGCCGTCGATCAGCGGTGTCCCGGCCACCTCGCCGATGCTGCGCTCGGGCTGTGGCGACGTCGTGACATCCAGCACGCCGACCCCGTCGACACGTTCCCCGGCCGAGGTCTCGTACCAGTGCCCGAGCACCTGAATCGCCGCGCAGATCGCCAGTACCGGCGCACCCCGCGACACCGCCTGTTGCAGGCCCGGGTAGCGGGTCAGATGCTTGGTGGCCAACCGTTGGGCGTAGTCCTCGGCGCCGCCGAGGGTGTACAGGTCCAGTTCCGCCGGCACCGGATCGTCGAGGGTGAGTTCGACGATCTCGGCGTCGATGCCGCGCAGCCGCAACCGTTGCCGCAGCACCAGAGCGTTGCCGCCGTCGCCGTAGGTGCCCATCACGTCGGGCAACACCAGCCCGATCCGCACCGTGGACTCGCTCACTGCGGCAACCGCCTGTTCAACTGCAGGAACGCGGTGTAGTTGGCCAGCACGTCGACGTGGCCGGGCGGGCAGGAGGCGATCGCGGCCAGCGGGTCGTGCACCAGCGTGTGCTCGACCCCGGCATATCCCAGCCGCACGGCCAGATCGGTGCCGCGCTCCCCGGCGGCGACCACCGGGACGTTCTCGAAGTGCTCGAAGCGCACGTCCCACAGCCAGGACAGGTCCTCGCCGTCGGGCACCTGCCCGTTGACCGAGATCACCACCCCGGCGGCGTCGCGGTCCAGCATCGACAGTGCCTCCTGCCAGCCGGCCGGGTTCTTGGCCAGCAGCATGCGCACGGTGTGCCGGCCCACCTGCACGGTGCGGTACCGGCCGGCGACCTCGTCGACAGCGGCGACCGCGGCCACCGCCGCGGCCGGGTCGGCGCCCAGGGTCACCGCTGCCGCCACGGCCTGCGCGGCGTTGCCGCGGTTCACCGCACCGGGCAACGTCAACGTCATCGGCAGGGTCAGCCCGTCCGGACCGTGGAGGTGGGTGTCGTCGAACCACCAGTCCGGGTCGGGACGCTTGAAGTCGCAGCCGGTGGAGTACCAGTGCCGCCCCTCCCGGACGATCACCTCACCCGAGCGCGGACAGCTGACCGAGTCGCTGGCCCAGCTGCCCCCGGCGGCCACCCACACCGTCTTCGGACTGTCATAGGCGGCCGAGGTCATCAACACGTCGTCACAGTTGGCGACCACCACCGCGGCGCGGTGGCGGGCCAGCCCGCCCCGCAGCGTCCGCTCGATGTGGTTGATCTCCCCGACCCGGTCGAGCTGATCGCGGGACAGGTTCAGCAAGACGATCACCGCGGTGTCGACAGCGTCCAGAACGTGCGGGACGTGCATCTCGTCCACCTCGAGCGCGGCCAGCGGCGCATCGGGCGACAGCGCCAGCGCCGCGACCAGACCGGCGTCCATGTTGGCGCCCTCGGCGTTGGTGGCCACGTCACCGAGCGTGCCCAGCGCGGCCGCGGTCATCCTCGTGGTGGTCGACTTGCCGTTGGTGCCGGTGACGACGACCGCGCGACGGTCGCGGCCCAACTGGCTCAGGATGGAGCGGTCCAGCGTCATCGCGACCAGCCCGCCGATCATCGCGCCGGCACCCCGGCCGGTGACCCGCGACGCCCACCGCGCCGCGGCGCCCGCCGCAAGCGCGACGCGTCCGCGCGCAGTGATCATGCGGGGAGTCTAGAAGAGCGCCCGACACGCGGCCTGATGAGCTCAGCTTGTCAGCGGTGCGTGCCATTCTCGAAGAGTGAGCTCAACCGTCGCGACCCGCTGGGGCCGACCCGCTGATCAGCCCGGGTCCGGGTGGGCGGTCGTCGACGTCGAGACCACCGGCTTCCGCCCCGGTCAGGCGCGGGTGGTCAGCATCGCCGCGCTGGCGCTCAGTGACGACGGCAACGTCGAGCAGAGCTTCTACAGCCTGCTCGACCCGGGCGTCGACCCCGGCCCCACCCACGTGCACGGGCTCACCGCCGAGATGCTCGCCGGGCAGCCGACGTTCGGCGACGTCGTCGACGACCTGGCCGACGTGCTGCGCGGCCGCACCCTGGTCGCGCACAACGTCAGCTTCGACTACGCGTTCCTGGCCGCCGAAGCCGAGCTGGTGGCCGCCGAACTACCCGTCGACTCCGTCATGTGTACGGTGGAACTGGCCCGCCGCTGCGACCTCGGTCTGGAGAACCTGCGGCTGGAGACGCTGGCCGCACACTGGGGCGTCACCCAGATCCGGCCGCACGACGCGCTCGACGACGCCATGGTGCTGGCCCAGATCCTCAAACCGGTGCTGGTACGCGCCGGGGAGCGCCGCACCTGGTTGCCCGTGCACCCGGTCACCCGGCGCCGCTGGCCCAACGGCCGGGTCACCCACGACGAACTTCGCCCCCTGCGGGTGCGGGCGGCGCGGATGGCCTGCCCGTACGCCAACCCGGGGCGTTTCGTCGCGGGCCGGCCACTGGTGCAGGGCATGCGGGTGGCGCTGGCCGCGGAGGTCGAGCACACCCACGAGGAACTGGTCGAGCGCATCCTGCATGTGGGCCTCGCCTACACCGACACCGTCGATGCCCACACCTCGCTGGTGGTCTGCGACGCCGCGACGCCCGAGCAGGGCAAGGGCTATCAGGCCGGCGAGTTGGGCATTCCGCAGCTGGGCAGTGGTGCGTTCATCGCCGCACTCGACGCGGTGATCGGCGGCACCGCCATCGAGGAGTTCACCGAACCCTCAGCGGCCGGTGACCAATTCGCTCTGTTCTGACATCCCGAGGGCCCTGGCTTTCAACCGGTCGAACTCGGACTGCGAGATGGTGCCGGCGTCCAACAGCGCCTTGGCGTCGGCGATCTCCTGTGCCGGACTGCGCCCGGCAGCCTGCCGGATGTAATCGTCGGTCTCGCGCCTGGCCTGCACCGCCTGCTCGCGCGCCCTTTCGGCCATTCCCCGGCCGCGAGCGATGAGATAGACCAGCGCCGTCAGATACGGCAACACGATGAGGAAGATCACCCATACCGCCTTGATCCAGCCCGACGTCTTGTGGTCGCGCCAGAACAGGTCGACCAGGATGTTGAACAGGATCATCAGATAGGCGATGAACGCGAAGATGACGACCGCTGACCACAGACAGCTCCAGAACGAATCCCACATGATGGCTGCTCCTTAACCACGGCGGCGCCGCGCGGCCAGGGTCAGTCAAACACCGTGGCTGGGGGCAGGAGAGGGTCGAAAGTCCTCGAAAAACGGCCGGTCAGCCGCGCGCGGCCCGGTTCACCGCCGACACGACCGCGCGCAGCGACGCGGTGGTGATCGACGTCGCGATCCCGACGCCCCACACGGTCTGGCCGTCGATGTCGGCTTCCACGTAGGCCGCGGCCTGGGCTTCCTCGCCCGCCGACATGGCGTGCTCGGAGTAGTCCAGCACGTTGACGTTGAACCCGATGGCACCCAGGGCGTCGACGAACGCGGCCAGCGGGCCGTTGCCCGCGCCGATGATCTCGCGTTCGGCGCCGTCGACCTTCACCACCGCGGTGATGGTGTCGGTGCCGCCGTCGACCTCGGCGGCGTCGACGCGCTGCCGGATCCGCTCCAGCGGGCTGACCGGGGCCAGGTACTCCTCGTAGAACGCGTCCCACATCTCCTTGGGCGACACCTCGCCGCCCTCACCATCGGTGATGTGCTGGATCACCTGGCTGAATTCGATCTGCAGCCGGCGCGGCAGCGCCAGCCCGTGATCGGCTTTCATGATGTAGGCCACGCCGCCCTTGCCGGACTGCGAGTTGACCCGGATGACGGCCTCGTAGGTACGGCCGACGTCCTTCGGGTCGATCGGCAGATACGGTACCTGCCAGAGGAATTCGTCGACATCCGTGTCGGCAGCGTCGGCGTCGAACTTCATCGCGTCCAGGCCCTTGTTGATGGCGTCCTGGTGGCTGCCGGAGAACGCGGTGTAAACCAGGTCGCCGCCGTAGGGATGACGTTCGGGTACCGCCAGCTGGTTGCAGTACTCGACGGTGCGGCGGATCTCGTCGATGTTGGAGAAGTCGATCTGCGGGTCGACGCCGCGGGAGAACAGGTTCAGTCCCAGCGTCACCAAGCACACGTTGCCGGTGCGCTCACCGTTGCCGAACAGGCAGCCCTCGATCCGATCAGCGCCTGCCGCGTAACCCAATTCGGCTGCGGCGACCGCAGTTCCGCGGTCGTTGTGCGGGTGCAGGCTCAAGATGATGGAGTCCCGCGGAGTCAGATGACGGTGCATCCACTCGATCGAGTCGGCGTAGACATTCGGTGTGGCCATCTCGACGGTCGCGGGCAGGTTCACGATCAGCGGCCACTCCGGCGTCGGGGCGATCACCTCGGCGACGGCGTTGCACACCTCGACGGCGTACTCCAACTCGGTTCCGGTGTACGACTCGGGTGAATACTCGAAGCGCCACAACGTGTCCGGGTACTTCTTGGCCTCTTCGACGCACATCCGCGCGCCGTCGGTGGCGATCTGCTTCACGGCGTCGCGGTCGGCGCGGAAGACCACGCGGCGCTGCAGGATCGACGTCGAGTTGTAGAAGTGCACGATCGCGCGCGGCGCGCCCTGGCAGGCCAGGAAGGTGCGTTCGATCAATTCCGGCCGGCACTGGGTCAGTACCTGGATGGTGACGTCGTCGGGAATCGCGCCCTGTTCGATGATCTCGCGGACGAAGTCGAAGTCGGTCTGGCTGGCCGACGGGAAGCCGACCTCGATCTCCTTGTAGCCCATCCGCACCAGCAGGTCGAACATGCGGCGTTTACGGGCAGGGCTCATCGGGTCGATCAGCGCCTGGTTGCCGTCACGCAGGTCGACCGCGGCCCACATCGGTGCGGTGTCGATGATCTTGTCGGGCCAGGTCCGGTCCGCCAGGCGGATCGGTTCGACTTCCTCGTCGAAACTGCGGTACCGGTGCACCGGCATCGCCGAACGGCGCTGGGTGTTCCAGGAGGGCTGGCCGGGGTTGGGCGCTCCGGCCGGGGTGGTGATGGTGCGTACCGAGCTGTAGGCGTCGGGATTGAAATTCTCAGTCATTTCGGTGCTCCGGGGTCGGGAAGGACTTCAGACCGGCGCATCGCGAACACCCGCGACGGGAGGCCGGTCTGGATCAGACCCCGTCGCGGCGTCCGAGAAGGAGCACCCGCTGCACCCGAACTACTGTACTCGCCGGTGTGCGCAGGTCAAAACGGCAGTTGCAGCGCCCTCAGGCTTCCAGCCTGGCCCGGATGCTGGTCAACCGCCGCTCGAGTTCGGCGGCGTCGATGATGCCGCGGGCCACCAGCGAGTGCGCCAGCGCCACCAGCTGGTTCTCCGGATAGGGCAGGTCGGCGTACACGGTGGCCGACAGCGTGTCCTCGTCGTCGCGCCGCTGCGTGCACGTCAGCGCCCCGCCCGCGGCCGGATCCGTGTGGCCGCCCGCGGCCGTGTCGAGCGCGTCGCAGAGGCCGTCCAGGCTGGTCTTCCACGGCGGCACCGGGTTCTCGACCCCGTATTTGGCGGCCATCCGCGGCCACACCTGGTTGCGTTCGACGATCTTCTGCAGCGGCTCGATGCCGTGCGCCTCGATGGGCTGTGGTTCCATCAGTCGGCGCCGTGGATGGCCGGGCGGGTGTCGGTGATGACGTTGGTGGTGACGCCGGGTTTCGGTAGCGCCACCCCGATCAGGCAGTCGCGGGTGATGATCTCGGCGAGCTGATCCTCCGACCAGCCGTCGGTGCCCTCGGGGCGCATGGGCATGACCATGAAGCGGTGTTTCTGGTTGGAGTCCTCCACCCGCACCTCGATGTCGTCGGACAGGTAGAGGCCGAACTCCGCGAGCACCTGCCGGGGCCAGCGGACCAGCCGGCGACGGTAGTTCGGGGTGCGGTACCACTCGGGGGAGTTGCCCAGGATCGGCCTCGGGTAGCAGGAGCACAGCGCACAGACGATCACGTGGTGCAGGGTCGGGGTGTCGGCCAGGATCTTGAAGGCGACGAAGTCGCTGGGGGTGCCGAACCCGGTCGGCTCCATCCAGTCCACGCCCACCTCTCGACTCGCTGCCATCGGGTCGGTGAGCGCGAGCTGCTCGAAGTCGGGGTCCAGCCATGCCCGGGCGACCAGCCGCGCGGCGGGCGTGGGCCCGATCTGTTCGGCGAATTCCGTGAAGCGCCGGTGCTCTTCGGCGGTGAAGAGGCCCTTTTCGATACACAGCTCGCGCAGCGCGATCTCGAGCACCTCGAAGTCGGTGACCTCGTCGACCATCGGTTTGACCGTGCGGTCGTGGTCGTGTTCGTCGGCGCCGTCATGGTGGTGGTGGCCCATCAGGTTTCTCCTAGCCTGCCGCGCGCAGCCAGCGTTCGGGCAGTTCGGTCTGCAGGGTGTCCGCGGCGGTGCCGGTATAGCCGTGCCACAGCTCCGACATCCGGAAGCGCACGATGTAGAACCACTCGGGAACCGCGTCCTCACGGTCCCAGGTCTCGTCCTCGGCGGCCGGGCTCTCGTAGGACACGTCGGCGATCTCGCCACGCGCGCCGCGGCAGTACTCGGGGGTGCGGGTGTAGAGCAGCGCGGGCAGGTCGCGCACCACGACCGCATCGCCGACGGCGAACCGGGGCTGGCCGGCCTGTCCGGCGTAGACCTGGGGGTCCCCGATGCCGACGGCGCGAATGTGGTGGGCGTTGCGGGGGACCCGCGACCCGTCGCCCTCGAACCTCGGCTTGGCTTCGAGCTTCTTGCCGGCCAGACCGCCCGCGTAGCGCTCCTGGACCTCGGCCATGCGTTCGCTGAGCTCACCGAGGCTGATGTGGTGCTTCTCCACCAGCACCCGGGCCACCGCCCACAACCAGCGGCCGTAGTAGGGAAATCCGAGGTAGATCGCGCGGCCCACGTCGACGTTGCCGATGCGGCGCCGCTCCTCGGACAGCCAGATGCCACGCCAGGCGAGTACTTCGCAGATCACATACGTCATGTGCTCCCAGTACTCGTACTCCTTGTTCTCGTATTTCATCGGCGCGTCCGGCTCACCGCCCACGTCGTGGTTGGTCTTCATGTACGCCAGAAAGCGGGCGTGATCGAGCAGGTCGGGCGGTGGTGCGTCGGGGAGCTCCGGATACGCCGACTTCAGCCGTGCCACCAGATCGAGTTGCGTCGAGCGTTCCTCGGCCGTACTCATGGGGTTCCCTTCGCGCGGGAGCAGACGCTGCTGGGGCTGACTGTAGCTTTGCTCGCGGCACGCCGGGGGCGAATGAACGGGCGGGTACACCGAGCGGCTGTGGCTGTGCCCGTCACCAGGCCGCCGTAGAAGAGCGCGAGCCCGGGGATCATCAGCGTCGGGCCGATGATCCAACGAGTCAGGACAACCGGGCCGCGAGTACGGGTAGCCCGGGTCCGCGCAGATCGGGGAGGGCGTCCGGTCGGCCGGCCATCGCCATCATCAGCGCCTCGCCCGGGCCGACGACCTCGGCGCCGGCGCCGGCCTCCCAGTCGATGTCGTCGGCGCGCAGGCGCAGGCCTCTGATGCGCCGCGGCACCCGCAGTCTCGGGTTGCCCCGGGTGAGGTCCAGCACCCGGCGTAACCGTTCAGCAGGTACGACGCGTGGTTGCCGCAGCGATCGACGGATGTCCTGGTGATGGATCGTCGCGTCGACCAGTGCGATCATCCCGTCGAACGCGGCGGTCAGCCCCTGCGGATACAGGTGGCCTCGCAGGAAATCGAGCAGCCGATCCGGGGGGAGCACGCGGTACTCGGCGACGCCGACCTCGTTCGCGCGCACCACCCGGCCCTTCGCGAACCGCTGCACCAGCCCCGCCGTCCCGAGCTCCTCGTAGCTGATGACATGTGCGACAACGTCTTTGACCGTCCAATCGGTGCACAGCGTGGGCGCGTCCCACTGCTCGGCGGTCAATGTGGCGAGAAAGTCGGCGAGGTCGGCGCGTTCGGCGCGGGCCATCTCCTTCTGCGCGCTCATGTCTCCTCCTTGCCGGACTGTTCGACCACCCGTTGAAGCCCGCGAGGGCACGGTGACCAGCCCCGCGGCCTTGAGGCGACGATCGCGCGGCGCGTGCCGTCGGCGATGGCGTGCCAGGGATCCGCTTCTAGGGAAGTTGTCACTAACGGTAAGTCTCTACTTACCGATCGTTCCAGTTCAACACGATCTCGGACAACGGCAGGCGGGCGCGGGGCCGGCTGTCGCGTTCGGCGATCTCCGCAGGTGCCGTCGCGTAGTCGCCGAGCCGACCGACGGCCACCACGACCAGCGGCCGCAGATCACTCAGGTCGAGACCGGTGCGCAGCGCCTCGGGGGAGAAGCCGGCCATCGGGTGGGTGATCAGTCCGCGCGTCACCGCCTCGGTGCACAGGTTGGCCATTGCGGCGCCGACGTCGACGGCGGAGTAGAGCGCCGTGCGCTCGTCCTCACCCTCGTCGGCGCACAGCACGATCAGGGCGCTCGCGGCATGGGCGTAGCTGTTCCCGCGGCGCAGCGTGCCGGCGACGGTGACGAATGTCTCGTCGCCGCGTATCCCGACCGCGAACCGCACCGGCTGGCGGCGGCCCCACGTCGGCGCCCAGCGTGCCGCCTCCAACAGCGCGCTCACCTCGGCCGGGCTCACCTCGGCATTCGGGTCAAATGCGCGAGGACTCCAGCGCTCCGCGATCGGCGGATGGATCGGCACCGAGGTGTGTGCCGTTCGGCCGGACGGGTCGGCAGCCACGTCCCGCACGCTACCGGCGGGGAGAAACCACTCGCGCCCAACCTCTATCCTTTAACGGATCTCTCTCCGGTTCCCAACGACTACCCAACGGACATGAAAGGTTCTGCAGTGGCGCTCGTCGTACAGAAGTACGGGGGATCCTCGGTCTCCGATGCCGAGCGGATCCGCCGGGTGGCCGAGCGCATCGTGGAGACCAAGAAGGCCGGCAACGACGTCGTCGTCGTGGTCTCGGCGATGGGTGACAGCACCGACGAACTACTCGACCTGGCCAAGCAGGTCAGCCCGGCGCCGCCGGCCCGTGAGCTCGACATGTTGCTGACCGCGGGGGAGCGGATCTCCAACGCGCTGGTCGCGATGGCGATCGAGTCGCTCGGCGCGCAGGCCCGCTCGTTCACCGGTTCGCAGGCCGGGGTGGTCACCACCGGCATCCACGGCAACGCCAAGATCATCGACGTCACCCCGACAAGGCTGCGCCAGGCCCTCGACGAGGGCCAGATCGTGCTGGTCGCCGGTTTCCAGGGCGTCAGCCAGGACACCAAGGACGTCACCACGCTCGGTCGCGGCGGTTCCGACACCACCGCGGTGGCCGTGGCTGCGGCGCTGAACGCCGACGTCTGCGAGATCTATACCGACGTCGACGGCGTCTTCACCGCCGACCCGCGCATCGTGCCCGACGCCCGGCGCCTGGACACAGTCTCGTTCGAGGAGATGCTGGAGATGGCGGCGGCCGGCGCCAAGGTGCTGATGCTGCGCTGCGTCGAGTACGCCCGCCGGTTCAACCTGCCCATCCACGTCCGGTCCTCGTATTCGGACAAGCCCGGCACTCTCGTCAAAGGATCGATGGAGGACATCCCGATGGAAGACGCCATCCTCACCGGAGTCGCGCACGACCGTGGCGAGGCCAAGGTGACCGTGGTCGGCCTGCCCGACGTGCCCGGCTACGCAGCCCAGGTGTTCCGCGCGCTCGCCGATGTCGACGTCAACATCGACATGGTGTTGCAGAACGTCTCCAAGATCGAGGACGGAAAGACCGACATCACGTTCACCTGTTCGCGGGACAGCGGTCCCGTCGCGGTGGAGAAGCTGGTCTCGCTGCAGGAGGAGATCGGCTTCACCAAGGTGCTCTACGACGATCTGATCGGCAAGGTGTCGCTGATCGGTGCCGGCATGCGCTCCCACCCCGGCGTCACCGCAACGTTCTGTGAGGCGCTGGCCAACGCCGGCATCAACATCGACCTGATCTCGACCTCGGAGATCCGGATCTCGGTGTTGATCAAGGACACCGAACTCGACCGTGCGGTGGCTGCGCTGCACGAGGCGTTCGGCCTCGGCGGTGGGGAAGAGGCCGTCGTGTACGCCGGAACGGGCCGTTGAGCATGGGTGTCTCGGTCGGTGTGGTCGGCGCGACCGGGCAGGTCGGCCAGGTGATGCGCAGCCTGTTGGAGCAGCGCAAGTTCCCCGCCGACGAGGTGCGGTTCTTCGCGTCGGCGCGCTCGGCGGGCAAGAAGCTGGAATTCGCCGGTCGTGAGATCGAGGTGGAGGACTCGGAGACCGCCGATCCGGCTGGGCTGGACATCGCGCTGTTCTCCGCCGGGGCGACCATGTCGCGGGTGCAGGCGCCGCGCTTCGCGGCCGCCGGTGCGGTGGTCATCGACAATTCGTCGGCGTGGCGCAAGGATCCCGATGTGCCACTGGTGGTTTCGGAGGTCAACTTCGAGCGAGACGTCGCCCCGCGGGCCCGGTCTCTGCCGAAGGGCATCATCGCCAACCCGAACTGCACCACCATGGCCGCGATGCCGGTGCTCAAGCCGCTGCACGACGAGGCCGGCCTGGTGCGGATGATCGCGTCGACCTACCAGGCGGTCTCGGGCAGCGGGCTGGCCGGGGTGGAGGAACTGTACGGCCAGGCCAGCGCCGTTGTCTCGGCCAGCCGTGAACTCGTGCACGACGGCGGTGCGGTGGACTTCCCGCCGCCGGACAAGTACGTCGCGCCGATCGCGTTCAACGTGGTGCCGCTGGCCGGGTCACTTGTCGACGACGGGTCCGGGGAGACCGACGAGGATCAGAAGCTGCGCAACGAGAGTCGCAAGATTCTCGGTATTCCGGAGCTGGCCGTGTCCGGAACGTGCGTGCGGGTGCCCGTCTACACCGGACACTCGCTGTCGCTGAACGTCGAGTTCTCCCAGCCCCTGTCGGTGCAGCGGGCTGCCGAGATCCTCGGCGCGGCACCCGGTGTGACGCTGGTCGATGTGCCCACACCGCTGGCCGCCGCGGGCATCGACGAGTCGCTGGTCGGCCGGATCCGCCAGGATCCGGGCGTTCCCGACGGCCGTGGCCTGGCGTTGTTCGTTTCCGGGGACAACCTTCGGAAAGGCGCAGCGCTCAACACCATTCAGATCGCCGAGTTGTTGGCCGCAAGTCTCTGAAGTTGCGCCGCCACCGCATTCCACGCGCGATCATCGCGGTTCTGGCCGCGTGGAATGCCGTGGCTGCGTCCGGGATGGCGGCTGCGACGCCGATCAGCGTTCCGCCGCTGCTGCCGGGACAGGTGTTGCGGCTGGCGCCGGTTGCTGGAACCGGTACCGCCACAGCTGATTACGGAATCGGCGCCACCGATCTCTGTGAGTTCATGGAGTTCCCCAGCGGGACTCTGCAGGTATGCGGCGACAGCTTCGCCGGTCAGGGCGTGGGCTACGGCGGCTGGTACTCGCCGATCGCGTTGCATGTCGTCGACGAGTCGCTCGATCAGGGCGAGGTGCGCTACGACCGTGTCACCGGTGTGTTCGAACCGCTGCTGACCGACCCGACACCACCGGGGGCGTCGCAGTTGCCGGCCGGGGTCGTCGAGATCAACCGGGACAACTACCTGATGGTGACCACCACCGAGGCGCTGCGGCCACAGAGCTCCCGGTTGGTGCACGCGGTTGCCGGACAGACGAACTGGGCCACCATCCCCGGCTCGGTGCGCGACGCCGACCATGCCGGCGGCGCCCAGTCGCAGATCAGTGGATATTACGACCCGATCCCGGCCGTCGACTCGGCGCGCGGATGGGTCTACATCGTCGCGAACAACTTCGATCGCAGCGGACCGGTGTCGTTGTACCGCGCCACACCCGGTGAGTTCACCGACCGATCGAGCTGGCAGGCCTGGACGGGCACCGGCTGGGGCGGCGAGGCCGCGCCACTGTGGGCCGACCGGGTCGGCGAGTTCAGCGTGCGCCAGATCGACGGCGCCACCGTGTTGTCGTACTTCAACGCCACCACCGGCAACATGGAGATCCGGGTGGCCCGGGACCCGACGCTGTTGGGGTCGGCGCCGGTGACGACGGTCGTGGTCGCGGCGCCGTGGCCGGACCGGGCAGAGGTACTGCCGCCGCCGCAGGACAACCGCCTGGCTCAGCCCTACGGCGGCTATCTGTCCCCGCGATCGACCCTCGACGACGTGCGGGTGTTCGTCAGCCAGTGGAACACCACTCCGCGCGGCGGCACCCCGTATCGCGTCATCCAATATGCGGTGAACCCGTTCAAGCCGTGGTAGCGCCGGCTCCGAGGACCGCGTCGACGGCCATGTAGAGGGTCTCGGTCTCGGCGTGCAGGACGGATTCGCCGGAGGGCAGGGCGCGTGCCACCGATAAGCCGTTGAGGACGGTGTTCAAGAAGGTCACGTTGCGGGAGAGATCGTCGCGGGGCAGCGCATGTTCGTCGGCGAGGACGCCCAGCCAGTACTCGATTCGCCCTGCGGCTGCCCGTTCGAAGGCGAGATACGCGGTGCGTACCTTGTCGTCGGGTTCGGGTGCGATGAAGGCGTCATAGGCAGCGCCCCAGGCTTTTCGTGCCTCCTCGCCGACCCCGGCGGAGGCCAGTACCTGCCGCAGGCAGTCCACCAGCCGGTCCCGGGCCGGCCGCGACCGGTCCAGGATCGGGTCGTCGGGCGCGAGATGCCGGTAGATCCTGGTCAGCAGTTCGTCCTGGAGAGCCCGCTGGGTGGGGAAGTGGAAGCGCAGCGATCCGACGCTCACACCCGCCCGGGCTGCGACCGCGCGGACGCTGAGCCTGGTGGTCACGTCGTCGGCGAGCATCTCGGCCGCGGCCTTCAGAATTCTCTCCCGCGTGTGCATGGGCAGAACACTACTAGTACAGTGTGCTAGCGCGCCGACTAGTACGGCGTATCAGTGATCGTGGAGCAGACGGGAAGGTCGGTAATGCCGGTTCGACAGTGGCGACCGTTGCGCATCATCAGTCAGAACGGCGGCGCCTATCTGGCGACGAACGCGGCCATGTACGGCCTGCTCGTCATCGGTTTCGCACTCGGCCTGCTTTTCCCGAGCCTCAGCCAGGCGCAGGTCACGCGGTTGGAGGAGGACGGCACGGCCGACCTCGTCCGGTCGCTGCTCGACAATCCCTGGCTGTTCGCGCTGACCATCCTCGCGGTCAACGCGCTGACGATCGGAGCGGTGACCATCGTCGGGCCGTCGCTGATCGTGCCGTTCTCGGGCGTCCTGCTGTTCGCCTACTGGGCCGTGCGGACGGGGATGACCCTCGTCCCGCAGAACGATATCGGCTGGGTGGCGTTGATCCCCCACTCGCTGACGGTGGTCATCGAGTTCCAGGCCTACATTCTCCTGGTCGTGGGCGGCCACCTCCACGGCAAGTACTGGATCCGGCCCCGCACCGTCGGGGCCGAAAGCCGTCGGACCGGTTACCTTCGAGGGCTGCAGACGCTCGGCTGGCTCGCGCTGCCGGCCCTGGCTCTTCTCGTCGTCGGCGCGGTGTACGAGGCGTTCTCGTTGCGCTATGTCGTGCACCCGCTGGCCGGTTGGTTGTTGTAGGCCCGCAGCGTCGAGACGCTCATAGTGAACTCACAGCTCAGACCTAGCTGCGACTGTGGTGCGCGCGACGAAGATTGCGGTCATGAATGAAACGACACCTCCCCAGAACCAGCCCGAGCCCGCGACCGAACCGGTGCCGGCCCCGCCCGCCGAACCGCGGACCGTCTACGTCGCGCAGCCCCCCCACCGGCTGAACAAAGCCGCACTGTGGGTCGGCATCGCCGCCGGCTCGGTGTTCATCCTCGCGGCGATCTTCGGTGCGGGGGTCTTCGTCGGTAAGAACATCGACGGCGGCCCGCGCTACCTGCACAACGGTCCCGGCGTGGTGGGCCACCACGGCCCGATGGCTCCGATGCCGCCGATGGGCCAGCGCGGAGGCCCCGGTGCGGGTATGCCCGGCCCGTTCGGTCCCGGCGGGCCCACGGGCCAGGCGCCGAATCAGCCCGGTGGAGCGGCTGAGCCGACCACCACCGCCACGCCGCGGCCCTGACGGACTTGGGGCATCCGGGATGGTTTGACCGCTCTTCGGGTACTCGGGCCGGTGAGGAGGACGGCCCAGCCCCCAGTCCCAGCCTGCCGTCCCTCGGCGAGGAGATGAGATGACTGACAAGTTCGCGACGACCGATTCCGGTGCCCCGATCCCCAGTGTCGAGCACTCACTGACCGTCGGATCCGACGGGCCCATCCTGCTGCAGGACCACTACCTGATCGAGCAGATGGCCAACTTCAACCGCGAGCGCATCCCGGAGCGCCAGCCGCACGCCAAGGGCGGTGGGGCGTTCGGACAGTTCGAGGTCACCCATGACGTCAGCCAGTTCACCAAGGCGGCATTCCTGCAGCCGGGCACCAAGACCGAGATGGTGGCCCGGTTCTCGACGGTGGCCGGGGAACGGGGCAGCCCCGACACCTGGCGCGATCCCCGCGGCTTCGCGTTGAAGTTCTACACCTCCGACGGCAACTTCGACATGGTCGGCAACAACACTCCCGTGTTCTTCGTCCGCGACCCGATGAAGTTCCAGAACTTCATCCGCAGCCAGAAGCGGATGGCCGCCAACAACCTCCGCGACCACAACATGCAGTGGGACTTCTGGACCCTCTCCCCGGAGTCGGCCCATCAGGTCACCTGGCTGATGGGTGATCGCGGTATCCCGAAAACCTGGCGCCACATGAACGGCTACTCCAGCCACACCTACAGCTGGCTCAACGCCAACGACGAGATGTTCTGGGTGAAGTATCACTTCAAGACCGACCAGGGCATCGACTACCTCACCCAGGAGGATGCCGACCGGCTGGCCGGTGAGGACGCCGACTACCACCAGCGGGACCTGTTCACCGCGATCGAAGACGGCAACTTCCCGAGCTGGACGCTGCACGTGCAGATCATGCCGTTCGAGGACGCCAAGACCTACCGGTTCAACCCGTTCGACCTGACCAAGGTCTGGCCGCACGCCGACTATCCGCTGCACGAGGTCGGCAAGATGACGTTGAACCGCAACGTCGTCGACTACCACGCGCAGATGGAGCAGGCGGCGTTCGAGCCCAACAACATCGTGCCCGGGACCGGCCTGAGCCCGGACAAGATGCTGCTGGCCCGCGGGTTCTCCTACGCCGACGCCCACCGCCACCGGCTCGGCGTGAATTACAAGCAGATCCCGGTCAACGAACCGCAGACCGAGGTCCGCGCCTACAGCAAGGACGGAGCGATGCGGATCCGCAACGCACCCGACCCGGTGTACGCGCCGAACTCGATGGGCGGCCCGGAAGCCGACCCCCGCCGCGCCTCCGAGGTGCACTGGACCTCCGACGGCGACATGGTCCGTTCGGCGTACGCGTTGCGCAGCGATGACGACGACTTCGGTCAGGCCGGCACGCTGGTTCGCGAGGTGCTCGACGACGCGGCGCGAGACCGCTTGGTGCACAACATCGTCGGACACGTCTCCGACGGGGTGAAGGAGCCGGTGCTGTCCCGGGTGTTCGAGTACTGGCGCAACGTCGACCCCGAACTCGGCAAGAAGGTCGAGGAGGGCGTCCGCAATGGCGGTTAGCCCTGGCTTTGCCCTTGGCCGGGGTAGGGCAACAATGCCATCTCTCTGGCGTTCTTGATCGCCGTCGTGACCTGACGTTGCTGTTGCACGGTCAGGCCGGTCACTGTCCGCGACCGGATCTTGCCGCGCTCGGAGAGGAACTGGCGCAGCGTCGGTGTGTCTTTGTAGTCGACCTGTTCGATGCCCAGACTCTTCAACAGGTTTCGGCGCTTCTTCGCCGGCGCGGCCTCGCGCTTACGGGCGCTCACCAGCTCGACTTCCGGACTCCGGGCAGCTGACCCTGATGGGCGAGCTCGCGCACCCGCACCCGCGACAGGCCGAACTTGCGGAGATGCCCGCGGGGTCGCCCGTCGATCGAGTCGCGGTTGCGCAGCCGTACCGGGCTGGCGTCGCGGGGTTGACGATTGAGTTCGGACTGCGCCTGCAGCCGTTCCTGTGACGAGGTGGCGGGCGACTTGATGACCGCCTTGAGTTCGGCGCGACGTTCGGCGTAACGCGCGACGATGGCGCGGCGACGTTCGTTCTGCACGATCTTGGACTTCTTGGCCATCAGCGCTCCTCGCGAAAGTCGACGTGTTTGCGCAACACCGGGTCGTACTTGCGCAGCACGATCCGGTCGGGGTCGTTGCGCCGATTCTTGCGGGTGATGTAGGTGTATCCGGTGCCTGCGGTGGACTTGAGTTTGACCAGCGGGCGGATCTCGTTGCGCGCCATCAGACCTTGACTCCCTCCCGGCGCAGCCGCGCCACCACCGATTCGATCCCGTCGCGGTCGATGACCTTGATGCCCTTGGTACTGACCCGTAGCCGGATCCGGCGGTCTTCGGAGGGCAGGTAATACGTCTTGGTCTGGATGTTCGGCTTCCAGCGCCGGCGCGTGCGGCGGTGCGAATGCGACACCGAGTTGCCGAAGCCGGGTTCTCGGCCGGTGACCTGACACCGAGCGGACACAGAGACCTCCTTATTGAAAATGATTTTCGACAAGCCGTGCGGGGAACTGTAGCGTGAAACCGCCCTTAATGAAAATCATTACCAATAAAGGAGGTCTGATGGTGAGGCAGACGCCGGTCCTGCTCGTGGCCGGACAGGGGGAGGGCGACGAGGTCCCCGACATCATGGGCGCGCTGTTGCGAGGAGATGGCACCGCGGTCGTCGAGCACCGATTCGACGGCCATGTGGTGCACCGGAGAACTACTCTGATCCAGAACGGGCTGCCCGTCGCGGCGGACGAGGTGCTGGAGCTGACCAACTGCTGCCTGTCGTGCACGGTGCGCAACGGACTCATCGGCCACCTGCGACGACTGCACCGCAGACCCGACGTCACCCGTATCGCGGTGCGCCTCGACCCGTGGATGGAACCCGAACCGGTCTGCTACGTCATCGCCCATTCGCCTGCGGCGCGGGACGTGGCGGTGGCGGCGGTCGTCACCGCGGTCAACGCCGCGACGTGGCTGGGCCAGGCTCTCGAGGACGACGAACTCGACGACGGGCGCACCGTCGCGCAGGTCGCCGTCGCGCAGGTCGAGTTCGCCGACGTCGTGGTCCTCACCCACCCGGACCCCGACACCCTCGCCGTCGCGCGCCGACTCGCGCCCAGTGCGCGGGTCACCGTCGGTACGCAGCGCCTCGGCCTGGCGCTGGCCAATCTGGACGACGGCGCGCGGCGCGGTCGCAGCGACGACCCCCACGGATCCCTGCTGACGGGACAACCCCCGCTCGCCCCCGCCGGCCGGGTGCGCCTCGTCGAGTTCCGGGCGCGGCGTCCCTTCCATCCCGTGCGGCTCTACGCCGCCGTCGACACCCTTCTCGACGGGGTGGTGCGCAGCCGGGGCCGCGTATGGCTGGCGACCCGCCCCCGGGAGGTGATGTGGCTGGAATCAGCCGGAGCGGGGCTGCGCCTGACCCCTGAGGGAAAGTGGTTGGCGGCCATGACCTCTCAGGAGGTTGCCTACGTGAACCCGGAGCGGCGGGCGATGGCCGACCTGATCTGGGACCACCGCCATGGGGACCGGCACACGTCGCTGACCGTGTTGGTCTGCGGCGCGGAACCCGCTGAGATCCTCGCCGCGCTCGACGGAGCGCTGCTGACCGACACGGAGATGGCGCACCCACAGGACTGGTGCCGCTATGAAGACCCCTTCGGGCCTCCGTTGGACGGTCCGGCCGATCACGCCCGTTTGGCATGATCGGAGAGATGAGTATCGACGTCGTCTACACCGCAGAGTCCACCGCCACCGGGGGCGGCCGCGACGGCCACGTGAAGTCCGCCGACGGAAAACTCGACCTCGACACCCGCCCGCCGAAGGAGATGGGCGGCAGCGGCGACGGGGTCAACCCCGAACTGCTGTTCTCCGCCGGGTACGCGGCCTGCTTCCTGGGCGCCCTGCGGCTGGTCGCCAAGAACGAGAAGGTCACTCTCGACGAGGCCAGCGGCATCACCGCGAAAGTCGGCATCGGGAAAGACGGCGAGGACGGCGGCTTCGGCCTGATCGTGGCGCTGATCGGGTACCTGCCCGGGCTCGAACAGCGTGTCGCCGATGACCTGATGGACAAGGCACAGCAGGTGTGCCCGTACTCCAAGGCGACGCGCGGCAACGTCGATGTCTCGCTGCGCGCGAAGGTCTGACATGCGTGCGGCCATCGCCTTCACGGTCGGTGCCCTCGTCACCGTGCTGACGGCCGCACCGGTCTCGGCCAGCCCGTCGGTACCGGGGGTGGTCAACTACGCCGTGCTGCCCAAGGGGTCGGTGGGCAACATCGTCGGCGCCCGGATGGGGTTCGAGTCGACCTTCCCGCGGCCGTTCCAGGCGTTCTGGGTCGACAACCCGGTCTGCAACAACTGGGCCGACATCGGGCTGCCCGAGGTGTACAACGATCCCGACCTCGCGGCGTTCAACGGGGCGGTCACCCAGTCCTCGCCGACGGACATGACCCACTTCGTCAAACAGGCCGTCGGGGTGTTCGCCACCGCCGAGGCCGCCGACCGGGCGTTCCACCGCGTCGTCGACCGCACCATCGGCTGCTCGGGGCAGACCACCGCGATGCACCTGAACGACTTCACCACCCAGGTGTGGACGTTCACCGGGGGCCCGGCCTCGGCGACCGACGCGGACTGGGTCAAACAGGAGGCCGGCACCGACCGCCGCTGCTTCGCCACCACGCGGCTACGGGAGAACGTGTTGCTGCAGGCCAAGGTGTGCCAGCCCGGCAACGGTGGACCGGCAGTGAATGTGCTGGCCGGAGCGATGCAGAACACGCTGGGGCAATAGCGGGCCGAGACGTCATCGCGATGTCACCGGAAAACTCGGCGGAATTTGTCGGTCGGCTCTTCCAAGATGGGTACATAGCAGCGATCGCCCCACACCCGGAGAGGGGTGCTGATGGCAAGCACCATGACATCCCGTGATGTCGTCGAGCAGCGCACGGAAACACTGAGCAGTGCGGAGTCGGCTGCGCACCACATCGTCGAGACCTGCCTGACCGACGGGCCGGTGGGAGCGGTGGGTCTGGAGATCGAGGCGCATTGTTACGACCTGGCCGATCCGTGGCGACGGCCCGGCTGGGAGGAACTGACCGCGACGATTGCGGAGTTGCCGCCGCTGCCCGGCGGCAGTGTGGTCACCCTCGAACCCGGGGGAGCGGTGGAGTTGTCGGGCCCGCCGCTGGGCGACGTCGGCGCCGCGGTGACGGCCATGGCGACGGATCGCTCGGTGCTGCGGACCGCGTTCGCGCAGGCCGGGCTCGGGTTGGTGCTGCTGGGCGCCGACCCGCTGCGTCCGGTCGGCCGCGTCAATCCGGGTGCGCGCTACGCCGCGATGGAGTCGTTCTTCCGGGCCAGCGACACCGGTGCTGCGGGCGCGGCGATGATGACGTCGACAGCGTCGGTGCAGGTCAATCTCGACGCCGGCCCGCAGCAGGGCTGGGCCGACCGGGTGCGGCTGGCCCACGCGTTGGGGCCGACGATGATCGCGATCGCCGCGAACTCGCCGATCCTCAGCGGCGACTTCACCGGTTGGCAGTCCACCCGGCAACTGGTGTGGAGTCGGCTGGACTCGGCGAGGTGTGGGCCGATCCTCGGGGCCAGCGGCGCCGACCCCGCCAGTGACTGGGCCCGGTATGCGCTGCGCGCGCCGGTGATGCTGGTGCACAACCCGGATCCGGTCCCGGTCACCCAGTGGGTGCCGTTCGCCGACTGGGCCGACGGGCGGGTGCCCCTCGGCGGCCGCGCGCCGACGGTGGCCGACCTCGAGTACCACTTGACCACACTGTTCCCTCCCGTGCGTCCGCGCGGGTTCCTCGAGGTGCGCTATCTCGACAGCGTGCCCGACGCGCTGTGGCCCGCGCTTGTGTCGACGCTGACCGTCCTGCTCGACGACCCGGTGGCTGCCGGCATCGCCGCCGAGGCCACCGAACCGGTGGCCGGCGCGTGGGACCGCGCCGCCCGTCTCGGCCTGACCGACCGCAGGCTGCACCGCGCGGCGGTCGCCTGCGTGCACGCCGCGGCCGATCGGGCGCCCGCCGGGCTCGGGGAATCGATGATGGTGCTCCTGCGTTCGGTGGAGCAGGGACGCTGCCCCGCCGACGGGTTCGCCGACCGCGTGGTGGCGAACGGTATCGCACCGGCGCTCGCCGACCTGGCACGAGGAGATTTGTGAGGCCCCACGAGACGCTCGCCGACGAACTCGCCCGCGCCCGGGATCGCACGCTGCATCTCGTCGATTTCGACGACGAAGAGGTGCGCCGCCAGTACGACCCGTTGATGAGCCCGTTGGTGTGGGACCTCGCCCATATCGGGCAGCAGGAGGAGTTCTGGCTGTTGCGCGGCGGCGACGCGAACCGGCCGGGTCTGCTCACCCCACAGGTCGATTCGCTCTACGACGCGTTCGTGCATTCCCGCGCCGCCCGCGTCGACCTGCCGTTGCTTCCGCCGACTGAGGCCCGGGCCTACTGCGCCACCGTGCGCGGCAAGGTCCTCGACATGCTCGACACGTTGCCCGACGATCACCCGGAACTCTTCACCGTCGGCATGGTGATCAGCCACGAGAATCAGCACGACGAGACCATGCTGGCCGCATTGAACCTGCGTGCGGGCGCACCGCTGTTGGACTGCGGCGCAGCGCTGCCCGCCGGCCGGCCGGAGGTGGCGGGGACATCGGTGCCGGTGCCGGGCGGGCCGTTCGTCCTCGGCGTGGACGGTGCGTCGGAACCCTTCTCCCTGGACAACGAACGACCCGCCCACGTCGTCGACGTCCCGTCGTTTCGCATCGGCCGGGTTCCGGTCACCAACGGCGAATGGCGGCAGTTCGTCGACGACGGCGGCTACCGGCAGCGCCGCTGGTGGTCCGAGGACGGCTGGGCCCACCGGCAGGCGGCCGGATTGACCGCCCCGCTGTTCTGGAACCTCGACGGCGGTTGCGCCGGCTCCCGCACCCGCTTCGGCCACGTCGAGGACATCCCCGACGACGAACCGGTCCAGCACGTCACGTTCTTCGAAGCCGAGGCCTACGCGGCGTGGGCCGGCGCTCGGCTGCCCACCGAGATCGAGTGGGAGAAGGCGTGCGCATGGGACCCGGCCACTGGGTCTCGACGCCGATTCCCTTGGGGTGCAACGCCGCCCACCTCCCGTCTGGCCAACCTCGATGGGCAGGCGCGGCGGCCGGCCCCGGTGGGCGCCTACCCGGACGGCGCGTCGGCCTACGGCGCCGAGCAGATGCTGGGCGACGTGTGGGAATGGACCACGTCGCGGCTGCGGCCGTGGCCGGGGTTCAGTCCGATGGTGTACGAGCGCTACTCGCAGCCGTTCTTCGAGGGCGAGACCACCGGTGACTACCGGGTGCTGCGCGGCGGATCGTGGGCGGTGTCCGCGGACATCCTGCGCCCCAGCTTCCGCAACTGGGACCACCCGATCCGCCGGCAGATCTTCTCCGGGGTGCGGTTGGCGTGGGACAGCCATGTGTAGGCACCTGGGCTGGTTGGGCGAGCCGGTCTCGGTGGCATCGCTGACGTTGGATCCTCCGTCGGGGCTGCTCGTGCAGTCCTACGCCCCACGCCGCCAGAAGCACGGGTTGATGAACGCCGACGGCTGGGGCGTCGGGTTCTTCGACGGCGACGTGCCGCGCCGCTGGCGCAGTGCCGCACCGCTGTGGACGGACGCGTCGTTCGCGTCGGTGGCACCTGCGCTGATGGGGCGGTGCGTGGTGGCGGCGGTCCGGTCGGCCAGCGTGGGGATGCCCATCGAGCCCACCGCATCGGCGCCGTTCAGTGACGGGCACTGGCTGCTGTCACACAACGGTCTGGTCGACCGTGCGGTGCTGCCGCTGTCGCGGCACGCGGAATCGACCAACGACAGCGCGTTGCTGGCCGCGCTGATCTTCGAGCGCGGCGTCCACGCGCTCGGTGACACCGTGGCCTCCGTCGGCGCCGAAGACCCCACGGCGCGACTGAACATATTGGCAGGCAACGGTTCTCGACTGGTCGCCACGACATGGGGGGACACGTTGTCGGTGCTGCGCCGCGCCGACGGCGTGGTGCTGGCAAGCGAACCCTACGATGACGACCCGGCATGGCAAGAAGTGCCCGACCGCCACCTCGTCGAGGTCGTCGGCGCCGACGTCACGATGACCCCGCTGAAAGGACCGTGATGGCCTCACCCTCCGCATCACTCACCAACTACCTGGCCGCCGACGCCGCCGACACGGCATTGCGCCGCGACGTGCGCGACGGCCTGACCGCACGGCCGAAGTCGTTGCCGCCCAAATGGTTCTACGACGAAGTCGGCAGCGAGCTGTTCGATCAGATCACCAGGCTGCCCGAGTACTACCCCACCCGGGCGGAAGCGCAGATCCTGCGCACCCATGCCGGAGACATCGTCGACGCGTGCGCAGCCGACACCCTGGTGGAGCTCGGCAGCGGCACCTCGGAGAAGACCCGCATGCTTCTCGACGCGCTGCGCGACCGCGGCTCCCTGAGCCGCTTCGTCCCGTTCGACGTCGACGCGAGCGTGCTGCAGTCCGCCGCGGCGGCGATCGGTGCGGAGTACCCGGGAGTCGAGATCACCGCCGTCTGCGGCGACTTCGAGCAGCATCTGGACAAGATCCCAGCGCAAGGCCGTCGGTTGATCGCCTTCCTGGGCTCGACGATCGGCAACCTGACCGCGGCGCCGCGCGCCGAGTTCCTGGCCGCCGTGGCGCGCCTGATGCAGCCCGGCGATGCCTTCCTGCTGGGCACCGACCTGGTCAAGGACAGCGAGCGGCTGGTGCGCGCCTACGACGATGCCGCCGGGGTGACCGCGCAGTTCAACCGCAACGTGCTCGCGGTGATCAACCGCCAGCTCGGGGCGGACTTCGACCTGAGCGCCTTCGAGCACGTCGCGCGCTGGAACAGTGACGAGGAACGAATCGAGATGCGGTTGCGGGCGACGCGCGCGCAGCGGGTGCGGATCGCCGACCTGGCTCTGGAGGTGGACTTCGCGGCCGGGGAGGAGATCCTGACCGAGGTGTCGTGCAAGTTCCGCCGGGCCGGCGTCGACGCCGAATTGGCCGGCGCTGGGCTGCGCCGCACGCACTGGTGGACTGACGCCGCCGGCGACTTCGCGCTGTCGCTTTCGGTGAAATGAGCCTCGCTGAACGGTGGCGGTCCGCGCGTCCGCCCGTTGCAGGGGTGCACCTCGACAGCGCGGCCTGCTCGCGGCAGAGCCTGGCGGCGATCGACGCGGCCGCCAGCCACGCCCGCCACGAAGCGGAGGTTGGCGGGTACGTGGCCGCCGAAGCCGCCGCGCCCACTCTTGACGCCGGCCGCGCGGCGGTGCGTGCCCTGACCGCCATGGCCGACGCCGAGGTCTTCTTCACCACCGGGTCCGGCCATGCGCTCGACATCCTGCTGGGCAGCTGGACGGGCGGACGCACCATCGCCTGCCTGCCAGGCGAGTACGGGCCCAATCTGGCGAGTATGGCCCGGCACGGGTTCGACGTCCGCGAACTGCCGGTCGACGGTGCGGGTCGGCTGGACGTCGACGCCGCCGCCGGCGCACTGGCCGAGAATCCGCCGGCGTTGCTGCACCTCACCGTGCTGGGCAGCCACCGCGGCACGGTGCAACCGGTCCGCGAGATCGCCGCGGCGTGCCGCGCCGCGGGCATCCCGCTGTTCGTCGATGCGGCACAGGCGTTCGCCCACCTGGACTGCGCGTCGATCGGTGCCGACGCGCTGTACTCATCCTCGCGCAAGTGGACAGCCGGGCCGCGCGGCGTCGGCCTGCTGGCCACCCGGCCAGGCCTGTTGCCCGAGCTTGAGCAGCAACGGCTGGGACACGTCGAAGTCAATGTCGGTCTGCACGTCGGGTTGTGCGTGGCGCTGGGCGAACTGCTGGCCTTGGGGCCCGCCGACGTCCGCACGCAGCTGTGTGAGGTCGGGGCGCTGACCCGGACCGTGCTGGGGGAGGTGGCGGGATGGCAGGTGATCGAGCACGTCGACGAGCCGAGCGCCATCACCACCCTGTATCCGCCCGACGGGGTGGATCCGCTGACCGTGCGCGCCCGCCTTATCGCCGAGCACTCGATCGTCACCACCTATGTCGGCACCGAGCGCGCGCCGCGGGAGATGAGCCGGCCCGCGCTGCGGATCTCGCCGCATGTCGACGTCACCGACGACGACTTGGCCACGCTGGCCGCGGCGCTCGTCGCCGTCGGGCGCTGATCTAGGACTGTTTGTGCGCTGAAAGCAGGAAAGCCTGCAGGCGTAGCCGCCCGCGGTCATCGAGCAGGTCCAGCGGGGGCGGCGGACCGGACGTGGCCGGGACGTTGGTGTGGATCAGCGCCGGCCGGATGTCGTCGATCACCCAGTAGCGGGAAACCGCCTCGCGCAGTTCGATTTCGGACACCTCGTTGGGGCCGGGCGCCATCTCGGCGGGGAATGCCCCCTTGGCGAAGACCAGCACGAAGTAGCCGGCGCCGGGCGCGGCGGCGCGGTGGATCGAGCGCAGATAGGCGTCCCGGGACTCCACGGGCAGCGAGTGGAACAGGGTGCTGTCCACCACGGTGGAGAACCGGTCGTCGTAACCGTCCAACGCGGTGATGTCCGCCGCGGCGAACGTCGCCCGCTCCGACAGTCCACGCTCGGCTGCCGCCGCGGTGGCCGCGGCCACGGCCGTCGGGCTGATGTCCACTCCGGTCACGGTGTACCCGTCGGCCGCCAGGGCCAGCGAGAGCTCGGCATGCCCGCAACCGGCGTCGAGAACCTCGCTGCGGAACCTGCCCGCCCGCCACAGCGCCGCCAACTCCGGTTGCGGCTCGCCGATGTTCCACGGGGGCTCGCCGTCAAAGTGACCCTCGCCGCGGTAGGCGCTGTCCCAGTCCATCACCTCGGTCATGTGGGCCACGGTACCGACGACGGCTCAGTCCGGGATCTCCCAGGTGTGCACGGGCTCGTTGCCGTGCATGTGGACGCAGTACTGCCGCAGCATCTCGGCCAGCGCGTCGGGCCGGCTCATGCCCCGACCCTGCAATGCCTCGACGGTCAGTGCCTGCCACGTCGCGCCGTTGCGGCCGGTCTTGGCCCGGCCTTCGATGACGCCCAGGTAGCGGTCCCGCACCTCGGCGGCCACCTCCCATCGCCGCAGCCCCTCGTCGGCCATCGGCAGCAGTCGCCGCAGGATCAGCTCGTCGGGGGTCACCTCGCCCAGCCCGGGCCAGTACATGCGGCAGTCCATGCCGTACTGCGCCGCCTGCAGGAAATTGTGTTCCGCGGCAGCGAAACTCATCTGGGTCCAGACGGGGCGGTCCTCCTCCGACAGCGTCCGCAGCATGCCGTAGTAGAACGCCGAGTTGGCCATCATGTCGACGACGGTCGGGCCGGCGGGCAGCACCCGGTTCTCCACCCGCAGGTGCGGCCGGCCGTTCACGAAGTCGTAGACGGGGCGGTTCCACCGGTAGATGGTGCCGTTGTGCAGGCGCAGCTCCGAGAGCCGCGGCGTGCGCCCGGCTTCGAGTTCGGCGACCGGGTCCTCGTCGGAGAGTTCCGGCAACAGCGACGGAAAGTAGCGCACGTTCTCCTCGAACAGATCGAAGATCGACGTGATCCACCGTTCCCCGAACCACACCCGCGGCCGTACCCCCTGGGTCTTGAGCTCCTAGGGCCGGGTGTCGGTGGCCTGGGCGAACAATTCGATTCGCGTCTCGGCCCACAGGTGATGGCCGAAGAAGAAGGGCGAGTTCGCGCCCAGCGCGAGTTGCGGCCCCGCCAGCACTTGCGCCGCGTTCCAATTGTTGGCGAAGTCGGCTGGGGACACCTGCAGGTGCAACTGCATGCTGGTGCAGGCGGATTCGGGCGCGATGGTGGCGGTCTGCAGGCTCAGCCGTTCCGGGCCGGTGATGTCGATCATGATGTCCTCACCGCGGGCGGTGAAGATGGAGTCGTTGAGTGCCTGGTAGCGGATCGACTCGCTCATCCACGCGCCGGACAGGTGCTGGGGCATCAACGTCGGCAGGATGCCGACCATGACGATGTGGGCGTCGGAGAGATTGGCCTTGACCTCCGCGGCGTTGAGGCTGGCGCGGACCTCGTCTTCGAGTTCGAGCGCCGCCCGACCCGGCAGCCGCCGCGGCGGCACATTGAACTCGATGTTGTAGGCGCCCAACTCGGTTTGGTACGCGGGATCGGCGATGGACGCCAGCACCTCGGAGTTGCTCATCGCCGGCTGGTATTGCGAGTCGACGAGGTTGCACTCGATCTCCATGCCGGTCAGCGGCTTCTCGAAGTCGAAGCTGGACCGGGACAGCATCGTCTCGAACACGTCGAGGCACAGCTGCACCTTGCGCCGGTACTCGCGCCGGTGCTCGCGGCTGAATTCGGTGTGCTTGAGCTCTTCGCCCACGTCACGAGCCTATCCGGCGCGCCACCATGATTTGTGGTCCCAGACAGCCGCCGCGCAACTCGACGTCGATGTCGGGACCGGCGTGGCGTGCCAGGGCCCGCAGCGCCGACGGGCTGTAGGCGCGCAGTGAGCTGATCACCCCGTCGTGCACGAACGGCACCAGCGGTGCCCACGGCAACATCGTCGCCAGCCGCAGCAGGTGCAGCGGCGCGGGCGGGCGGGGCAGGTCGATGATCAGCAGGATGTGCGCGACGCGGGTGCCCTCGGCGATCACCTGTGCCGCCGCGTCGGGTCCCAGGTGGTGGAACGACAGCGCGAACACCGCCAGGTCGAACGATCCGTCGGGCGCGTCGATCGCGGTGGCATCGATTCGGCGTATCTGCGCGCGCCGGTGCGAGCCGAGCTCGCCGGCGGCGATCGCCTCCACCGAGTCGGCATCGACGTCGGTGACCGTCACCTGCGCGGTGGGGTGCCAGTCCAACAGCAGTCGCGACAGACCGCCGTGGCCGGCGCCGAGCTCCAGGATCTTCGGATCGGCGACGTCGGCGACCGCGTCCAACGCGATGGCGGCGAACCGGCCGTGATTGCCGAACACCTGACCGGTCCAGTCCAGCGCCCGGATCACACTGCGCTTCCGGCGCGCGAGATCGGGATCGTCTGCGTCGTCGCGGTCGAGGTATTCCAGTCGGTCGGTGCGCAGCAGCCGGTCCAGACAGGACGCGTGCGGCCCGCCGCGCGGCATCGAGGTGATGTCGATCGTCTGCTCGGCCATGTGGTCCATCATGGACGAATGGCCGACTTCGTCGCTGCAATCGATCAGGGCACCACCAGTACCCGCTGCATGATCTTCGACCATGACGGGGCCGAGGTGGGCCGCCACCAGCTCGAACACGAGCAGATCCTGCCCCGGGCCGGCTGGGTCGAACACAACCCGGTTGAGATCTGGGAGCGCACCGGCTCGGTGCTGGCCTCGGTGCTGAACAACACCGACCTGTCCACCGGCGACCTTGCCGCGCTCGGCATCACCAACCAGCGGGAGACGTCGCTGGTGTGGAACCGGCGCACCGGACGGCCCTACCACAACGCGATCGTCTGGCAGGACACCCGCACCGACCGCATCGCCTCGGCGCTGGACCGTGACGGCCGCGGTGACGTGATCCGGCAGAAGGCCGGCCTGCCGCCCGCCACGTATTTCTCCGGCGGAAAGCTGCAGTGGCTGCTGGAAAATGTCGACGGGTTGCGCGCCGACGCCGAGAAGGGCGACGCGCTGTTCGGCACCACCGACACCTGGGTGCTGTGGAACCTGACCGGCGGGCACCGCGGCGGTGTGCACGTCACCGATGTCACCAATGCCAGCCGCACGATGCTGATGAATCTCGAGACGCTGGACTGGGACGACGAACTGCTCGGCTTCTTCGGCGTCCCGCGCCAGATGCTGCCCGAGATCCGGCCCTCGTCGTCGCGTCAGCCGCACGGGGTGACCGTGGAGACCGGCCCCGCCGACGGCGAGATTCCGATCACCGGCATCCTGGGCGACCAGCAGGCCGCCATGGTCGGGCAGGTCTGCCTCGAGGTGGGCGAGGCCAAGAACACCTACGGCACCGGCAACTTCCTGCTGATCAACACCGGCGAGGAGATCGTACGGTCCGGCAACGGATTGTTGACCACGCTGTGTTACCAGTTCGACGGCTCGAAACCCGTTTATGCCCTTGAAGGTTCGATCGCGGTGACCGGCTCTGCGGTGCAATGGCTGCGTGACCAGCTCGGCATCATCAGCGGGGCCTCGCAGAGCGAGGCGCTGGCCCGGCAGGTCGACGACAACGGCGGCGTGTATTTCGTGCCGGCATTCTCAGGTCTGTTCGCGCCGTACTGGCGCTCCGACGCGCGCGGCGCCATCGTCGGGCTGTCGAGGTACAACACCAACGCCCATCTGGCCCGCGCCACCCTGGAATCGATCTGCTATCAGAGCCGTGACGTCGTCGACGCGATGGCCGTCGACTCCGGCGTCACCTTGGAGGTCCTCAAGGTCGACGGCGGCATCACCGCCAACGATCTGTGCATGCAGATCCAGGCCGACGTGCTCGGCGTCGACGTGGTCAAGCCGGTGGTCGCCGAGACCACCGCGCTGGGAGCGGCCTACGCCGCCGGGCTGGGCGTCGGATTCTGGGACGGGCCGGAGGATCTGCGGGCCAACTGGCAGGAGGGTCAGCGCTGGACGCCGCAGTGGTCGGCCGAGCAGCGCGAGGCCGGCTACGCGGGTTGGCGCAAAGCCGTCGAACGCACTCTGGACTGGGTCGACGTCGACTGACCTGTGGGGGACTACTGGTCGGCAGCGACCAGCCCGCGCAGGGTGATCTCCGGGTTCTCCCGCTGCACGGTCTCCAGCCGCCACTTGGTGGCGAACACGGCCAGCAGGACTCCGTCGGTGCGGGTGAACACCTCCACCGACGGGAGCCGCGCAAGGAGCTTCACATCCTCGGGCTCGCAGAGGCGCGCGACGGTGTATGGCAACGGTTCCAGCGTGATCGGTGCGCTGAACTCGGCGGCCATCCGGTGACTGGCCACCTCGAACTGCATGGGTCCGACGGCGGCCAGTACCGGGGCCTGGTCACCGCGCAGGTCCGAGCGCAGCACCTGGACCACGCCTTCCTGGTCGAGCTGCTCGATCCCTTTGCGGAACTGCTTGTGCTTGCTGGGGTCGGAACCTCGGGCCACCGAGAAGTGCTCGGGAGAGAAGCTCGGTATCGGCGGGTACTGCACGGCGACGTCGGAGTACAGCGTGTCGCCGGGGCGCAGCGCGGCCGCGTTGGCCAGCCCGATGACGTCACCCGGCCACGCGGTGTCCAGGGTCGAGCGCTGCTGGCCGAAGACCGATTGTGCGTACTTGGTGACGAACGGTTTACCGGTGGTGGCGTGAGTGAGCACATCGCCGCGCTCGAACGTGCCTGAGCACACCCGGGCGTAGGCGATGCGGTCGCGGTGCGCGGAGTCCATGCCGGCCTGAACTTTGAACACGAACGCCGAGAACGGGGAGTCGGCCTCGCGGCGGTTGCCGTCGACGTCGATTGCGCCGTTGGGCGACGGGGCCAACTGGGTGAGGACGTCGAGAAGCTGGTTCACGCCGAAGTTGAGGATGGCGGAGGTGAACAGCACCGGAGTCGACGTGCACCGCAGGAACGACTCCCGGTCGAAGTCGGCGCCGTCGGCGGACAGCAGTTCGGATTCCTCGACCGCTGTGTCCCAGTCGTCTCCCGCGATTTCGTGTGCGCGGGACGCCTCGATGTGTTCTTCGGGGGCGGCGGTGGCGCCGCCCGCCGTGCGGGTGTACTTGATGTACTTGCCGGTCCGCCGGTCGAGGACACCCTTGAAATCGCCGGCGATGCCGACCGGCCAGGTCAACGGCGTGGTCTGCAGCTGGATGCGCTCGTGGATCTCGTCCATCAACTCCAGCGCGTACCGGCCCGGCCGGTCCCATTTGTTGACCACCGTGATGATCGGGATGCCGCGGTGCCGGCACACCTGGAACAGCTTCAGCGTCTGCGGTTCCAGGCCTTTGGCCGCGTCGATGAGCATCACCGCGCAGTCGACGGCGGTGAGCACCCGGTAGGTGTCCTCGGAGAAGTCGGCGTGGCCGGGGGTGTCGAGCAGGTTGATGATGCAGGTGTCGCCGCTACCGGTGGTGTACGGGAACTGCAGCGCGGTCGACGTGATCGAGATGCCGCGCGCTTTCTCCATCTCCATCCAGTCCGACACCGTGGCGCGCCGGTTGCCCTTGCCGTGCACGGCGCCGGCCTCGGTGATCGCCTTGGCGTGCAGTACCAGCGCCTCGGTCAGGGTGGATTTCCCGGCGTCGGGGTGGCTGATCACGGCGAAGGTGCGGCGGCGGCGGGCTTCGAGCGAGACCTTGTCTGAGCGGGGTGCGACCGTCGCGGCCGCACCGGGGGAATTCGTCATTGTGGTGCGATTTTATTGGCCGGGGCCGCCGAAGCGTTAATCGTTGTTGCTGTCGAGTTCCTGTTTGGTCTGGGCGTCGAGCACGATGTCGCGCACCGCGGTGTTCTCCTCGAGGTGTGCCACCGACGAGGTTCCGGGGATCAACAGCACGTTCGGTGCCACAGCCAGCGTCCACGCCAACACGATCTGCGCCGGGGTGCGGCCCAGCTGCTGCGCTTCGCGCACCACCGCGGGGTGGGTGAGCACCGGATTGTCCGGCAGGAAGCCCGACCCCAGCGGGAAGAACGGCACGAACGCGATGTCCCGTTCGGTGCAGAGGTCCAATACCGGCTGCGACGACCGGTCCAGCAGGTTGTAGGCGTTCTGCACGCAGACGATCTCCGTGCGGTCCAGCGCGATTCGCAGATGCTCGACAGTGATGTTGCTCAGTCCGATTCCGGCGATCAGGCCCTCGTCACGCGCGGTGATCATCGTCGAGAGCTGACGGTCGAACAGGTCGCGGTCGACTTCGCTGTCGAAGATGCGCAGGTTGACCGCCGCGAGCCGGTCGGTGTCGAGCGTGCGCAAGTTCGCCTCGAGCTGGGCGCGCAGGTCGTCGGGGTCCTGGGCGGGCAGCCAGGCACCCCGGTCGTCGCGCTTGCCGCCGACCTTGCTGACCAGTGCGAGGTCGGCCGGATAGGGGTGCAGCGCCTCGCGGATCAGCTGGTTGGCGACGTCGGGCCCGTAGATCTGCGCGGTGTCGATGTGGTTGATGCCCAGCCCGCGCGCGCGTCGCAGCACGGCCAGGGCCTGGTCGTGGTCGCGGGGCGGCCCGAACACCCCGGGGCCCGGAAGTTGCATGGCGCCGAACCCGACGCGTCCGACGGAGTAGGAGCCGAGGGGGAAGCTGTCCATGGTGTTTACCTACGCGAGTTCGGCGTGATTTCATCCCGTTTGCGGTACGAAACCACGCCGAAATCGCAGCGGGCTGCCTAGTCCTCGCCGAGGACGTGGTAGATCTCGCGGCGGGCGGTGTTGACGATCTCGAGGATCCGCGCCTGCTGCTCCGGGGTGGCCGCGTGCGCCGACTGCGCGACAGCGCCCATCAGCTGGCCCACGGCGTTACGCAGGCCCATCGCCGTCGGGTCGGCGCCTTCGGTGATGGCCTCCCAGGGTGCCGCGTCGATCTTCTCCGCGGCCGCGCGGCCGTCGTCGGTCAGCTCGAAGAGCTTCTTGCTGCCCTCGGTCTCGGTCGCGGCGAGCAGGCCTTCGTCGACGAGAAGCTGCAGGGTGGGATAGATCGAGCCGGGGCTCGGCTTCCACAGCTGCCGGCTGCGCTCGTGGATCTCCTGGATCATCTCGTAGCCGTGCATCGGACGTTCGGTGAGCAGCTTCAGGATTGCGGCGCGCACGTCGCCGCGCCGGCCGCGATTACCTCCGCGGCGGCGCGGACCACCCGGGCCGAAACCGAAGCCGGGACCGAAACCGCCGGGGCCGAAACCACCGGCGCCGAAGCCGAACCCGGCGTCGCCGCGGTGATCCCGGAGGTGGTCGCGGAACTCGCGCCTGGCCTGGCGGCGACGCTCGTGGAGCATGTGGCGGTCGGCCGGGCCGAAGCCGAAACCGAGGTTGCTGAACGGGTTCTCTGGGGGTGTGAATGGGGTGTTCATATGTCTGTGTCCTTCGTAGGGCGAAAGCGCCGTACGGCGCTACCGATACGTTGACGATATATCGGGAAACATCACGATGCAACGCTGAGCGTCCGATCGCGTCAGTAGGCTGGGGCAACACCACCGAGTGGGCAGGAGATGGCCGTGAGCGAGACCACCGAGAGCGCAGCGTCGATCTTCACCGTCGGCAACTATGCGCCGGTCACCGACGAGCTCACCGCGTTCGATCTGCCGGTCGACGGCGCCATCCCGCCCGAGCTGGCGGGGTGGTACCTGCGTAACGGGCCCAATCCGCGGACCGCGACCGGACACTGGTTCACCGGCGACGGCATGATCCACGGCGTGCGCATCGAGAACGGGCGCGCCGCGTGGTACCGCAACCGATGGGTCCGTACCGACAGCTTCATCTCCGACTTCCCGCTCTACAACGAGGACGGCACCCGTAACCTGCGCGCCAGCGTGGCCAATACCCATGTGGTCAACCACGCGGGCAAGACCCTGGCTCTGGTCGAGTCGTCACTGCCCTACGAGATCACCAACGAGCTCGAGACCGTGGGCGCCTACGACTTCGGCGGTCGACTCGTCGACTCGATGACCGCGCACCCGAAGATCTGCCCGACCACCGGTGAGATGCACTTCTTCGGGTACGGCAACATCTCCGCCCCGCACGTCACCTACCACCGCGTCGACGCCGACGGCACGCTGACGATCAACCGCGGCATCGACGTGCCGGCGCTGACGATGATGCACGACTTCGCGCTGACCCCGAACTACGCGGTCTTCCTGGACCTTCCGATCGTGTTCGACCTCGGCGCCGCGATGGACGGGGAGATGCCCTTCGTGTGGGATGACGACTACGGCGCGCGATTCGGGCTGCTGCGCCGCGACGACCCGTTCGGCCAGGTGCGCTGGGTCGACATCGACCCGTGTTATGTGTTCCACGTCGCCAACGCCCACGAGACCAGCTCTGGGTCCCTGGTCCTGCAGGCGGTGCGCTACCCCGAATTGTGGCGTCGGGGCGGCGGTTCCGACGCCGAGGGCGTGCTGTGGACCTGGACGGTGGATCCGATCACCGGCGCGGTGAGCGAAGGCCAACTCGACGACCGGGCCGTCGAGTTCCCCCGGATCGACGACCGGCTGGCCACCCGGGCCGCCCGCTATGTGATGTCGGTCGGCAACCGCAGCTGGGTCCGCCATGACCTGGTGACCGGCGATGCGGTCGAACACCGGTTCCCGGCCTCAGGTCCGGGTAACCCCGGGGAAGCGGTGTTCGTGCCGTGCAACGACGGTCCGGCCGACGAGTCCAGCGGCTGGTACCTGGGATACGTCTATGACGCCGACCGCGACGGCAGCGACCTGGTCATCCTCGACGCCTCCGACGTGGCCGCTGATCCGGTGGCCACAGTTCATCTGCCGCAACGGGTTCCGTACGGGTTCCACGGCAACTGGATCGCCGACTGACCGTCAGGAGGGCGGGGTGAAGCCGTCGTCGCGTGCGGGTGGTGGCGATGGAACAGGCCACGGCGCGGGCGGATAGGGCGGCTGCATCGGCGGGGCCATGGCCGCGGGGTTGAGCCTGCGCAGCTCGCGGCGATGCCGTTCGGCCAGCACCGCGGCGAGCACCATGGCCGGCGGAGCACCCGGCGGCGGAGGCGGGGAGATCTGCGCCACCACCTCGGTGGCGATCCGATGAGCCATCTGGTCACGCACGTGTGGCTGCAATTGGGAAGAGCGCGAGAGGAACTGACGCGCGAGTTCGGCCTGGGGGCCGGTCAGGCCGGACAACTCCAGGGCAGAGGCCCACGACGCCAGCGGCGGCGGCATCACCGGCGGCGGTGTCATCTTCGGGGTGCGCTCACTGATCACGACGGTGCCGGCGAAGATGTCGCCGATGCGCTTGCCCTTCGACGAGAGCAGGCTGCAGATGACGGCCGGACCGCCGGTCATCATCCAGATCTCGATGACACCGGCCAGCGCGCGGAACAACGCCTGCCGGAATCGTTCCGGGCCGCCGTCATCGGAGACCACCCGCAACCCCATCGCCATCTTGCCCAGAGTGCGGCCTCGGGTGGCGGTCTCGAAGATCACCGGGTAGCCCACCAGGGCCAGCACCGTGAAGATGATCAGCACCGCAGCAGAGAACGCGGAATCGAACTGCGAAAGCGTCAGCGCCCACAGGAAGACGCCGAGCAGATAGGCGACGAACACCACCGTCACGTCGATCAGCACCGACAGCGCACGCACCGGCAACTGGGCGATCTGGATGTCGAGAACCACCGCGTCGCCCGTCACCACGGGCTGTTGCTGGTCGACCATGAATGCCACGCTACTAAAATCGGGCCACGTGGATGTCGACGCGTTCGTTCTTGCGAACCGGCCGGCGTGGGACCGGCTCGAGCATCTGGTCAAGAAGCGCCGCCGCCTGACCGGAGCCGAGGTGGACGAGCTCGTCGACCTGTACCAGCGGGTGTCGACGCATCTGTCGATGGTCCGGTCGGCCTCGACGGATCAGGTGCTCGTCGGCAAGCTCTCCGGGCTGGTTGCGCGGGCCCGAGCGGCGGTCAGCGGTGCCCACGCACCGCTGTGGCAGGAGTTCGTCCGGTTCTGGACGGTGTCGTTCCCGGTGGTGGCCTACCGGTCGTGGCGGTGGTGGCTGGGTTCGGGCGTCGCGTTCTTCGCCGTAGCCGTGGTGATCGGCGTCTGGGTGGCCACCCACCCCGAGGTGCAGGCCGCGGTCGGCACACCCGCCGAGATCGACCAGCTGGTCAACAACGATTTCGCCGACTACTACAGCGAGCACCCGGCCGGGTCGTTCGCGCTGCAGGTGTGGGTGAACAACGCGTGGGTGGCCGCGCAGTGCATCGGCTTCTCCATCCTGCTGGGCATCCCGATCCCGTATGTGCTGTTCCAGAATTCGGCGAACCTGGGTGTGATCGGCGGGCTGATGTTCTCCGCGGACAAGGCCGACGTGTTCTTGGGCCTGCTGACGCCGCACGGACTGATCGAGCTGACCGCGGTGTTCCTGGCCGCCGGGGCGGGGATGCGGTTGGGCTGGTCGGTGGTCTCGCCCGGCGACCGGCCGCGCACCCAGGTGCTCGCCGAGCAGGGCCGCGCGGTGATCTCGGTGGCGGTCGGCCTGGTGGCCGTACTGTTGATCGCCGGGGTGATCGAGGCGTTCGTGACGCCGTCGAGCCTGCCGACCTGGGCACGCATCGGGATCGGCGTCGCCGCCGAGGCCGCGTTCCTCGCCTATGTGGTGCACTTCGGCCGCAAGGCCGCGCGGGCCGGCGAGACCGGGGACATCGACAACGCCCCCGACGTGGTGCCGACGGGCTGAGCTACAGCCGCCCGGCGGCCTTCATGGCCAGGTAGTGGTCGGCCAGCGCGGGCGCCAGATCCTCCGGGGCGGCGTCGACCACGTCGACGCCGTGCCTGCGCAGCCGTGCGGCGATGTCACGACGGTCGTTGCGGGCCCGCTCCGCGGCGGCGGCGTCATAGACCGCGACCGCGTCCGATCGCCCGCCGGCCAGCGCATCGACTCGCGGGTCGGACACCGCAGCGAGCAATACGCGGTGCTTGGCGGTCAGCGCCGGCAACACGGTCATCAGGCCTTCGTCGATGGCCGACGCGTTCAGATCGGTCAGCAACACCACCAACGCCCGGCGGCGCACCCGCCGCTGGATCGCGGTGGCCATCGCGCGCGGGTCCGACTCCACCAGAGCGGGTTCCAGCGGCGCCATCGCGTCGACCAGCCGGGCCAGCAGGTCGGTGCGCGCGGCGTGGAATACGCCGGCGCGGGTGACGCGATCGTGGGCCAGGAAGTCCACGTGGTCACCGGCCCGCGACGCCAACGCCGCCAACAGCAGGGCGGCATCCATCGACCAGTCCAGTCGGGGCCATCCGCCCCGGTCCTCGGCGGCAGCCTGGGTGGGGTCCACCCCGACACGCCCGGCCGAGGTGCGTCCGGTGTCGAGCACGATCACCACCCGCCGGTCCCGTTCCGGGCGCCACGTGCGCACCACCACGTCGGCCCGCCGCGCCGTGGCCCGCCAGTCGATCGAGCGGACGTCGTCGCCGACGACGTATTCGCGCAGCGAGTCGAACTCGGTGCCCTGACCGCGGATCAACACCGGGGTCAGCCCCTCCAGCTCCCGCAGCCGCGCCAGCCGGGACGGCAGGTGCTTACGGGACAGGAACGGAGGCATGATCCGGACCTGCCAGGGCACCCGGTGCGACGCCTGCCGGCCGGCCAGACCCAACGGGCCGATCGACCGCGCCGTGATCAGCGCCGAGACCTGGTCGCCGCGTCGCACCGGCTGCAGCCGGGTCTCCAGCGTCACGCGCTGTCCCGCAGCCAGATTCAGCCCATGCTTGCGCGGCTGGGCGCGGGCACTCGGCGCCCAGGCGTCGCGGAGGAACCCGCGGAACCGGGCGCGGCTGCCGTTGGTCACCGACAGGGTGGCGGTCACGGGTTGCCCCAGCCGCGCCGAGGTGTTGCCGCTGCGGGTCAGGACCAGCGCGCGGGGGCCTGCCGCCAGCGCAACGTCGACGACAACCGCCACGGCCAGCGCACCCATCAGTACCGCGAACGTCACCCCGGCGCTGGGCGAGGCCACCACCGGGATCGTGCACAGCAGCGCGATCAGCCCGGTGCGTCCCGTGAGAATCACTGCGGTGCAGCCTATCTCGGTACCGGCACGGCCGCGAGAATGCCTTCCAGGACGACGTCGGCGGTGGCCCCCTCGAGTTCGGCCTCCGGTCGTAGACCCACGCGGTGGCGCAGGGTGGGCCGCGCCATCGCCTTGACGTCGTCGGGGGTGACGTAGTTGCGTCCCGACAGCCACGCCCACGAGCGGGCGGTGGCCAGCAGTGCGGTGGCGCCGCGCGGCGACACCCCCAGCTGCAGCGACGGTGAATGCCTTGTGGCCCCGACGATGTCGACGATGTAGCCGAGCACCTCGTTGGCCACCAGGACCTGCCGGACCGCGTCGCGGCCTGCGGCCAACTCCGCCGGGCCGGCGACGGGCTGTACGGTCGTCAGGTCACGCGGATCGAACCCGCGGGCATGCCGGTCGAGGATCGCGATCTCCTGGTCGCGCGGAGGAAGTGGCACGTTGAGCTTGAGCAGGAACCGGTCCAGCTGTGCCTCCGGCAACTGGTAGGTGCCCTCGTACTCGATCGGGTTCTGGGTGGCGGCGACGATGAACGGGTCGGGCAGCGGCCGCGGCTCCCCGTCGACGCTGACTTGGCGCTCCTCCATCGCCTCGAGCAGCGCGGCCTGTGTCTTCGGCGGGGTGCGGTTGATCTCGTCGGCGAGCATCAGGTTGGTGAACACCGGCCCTGCGCGGAACTCGAACTCCGCGGTGCGCGCGTCGTAGACCAGCGAGCCGGTGACGTCACCGGGCATCAGGTCGGGCGTGAACTGCACCCGCTTGAACTGCAACCGCAACGCCGCCGCCAGTGTGCGGACCAGCAGCGTCTTCGCCACTCCCGGAACACCTTCGAGCAGCACGTGGCCACGGCAGAGCAGGGCCACGACCAGTCCGCTGACCACGGCATCCTGCCCGACCACGACCTTGCCGATCTCGGTGCGCAGCGCCATCAGCGCAGTGCGGGCGGATTCATGAGTGGGGGGCTGCGTCACGACTGTGCGACCTGCCTTTCGATGTCGTCGAGTGCGCGGGCCAAGTTCACCAGATCGGTGTCGGTGTCCGGCGCCGGCCCGTACAGCGTATGGGTGAGCATCTGCGGGTCGCCGCCACAACGTTGGGCGACGGCCGCGGCGACGGCGGCCGGAGCAGCGCCGGTCTGCAGGCCTAGGCGGGGGAGCATGCGCTGCAGCGTCGCGGTGCGTAGCGCTTCGGCGGCCCGGTCGCGGGCACGGCGGGACCGGTACAGCCGGCCGCGGCCCTCCACCGTCTCCGACGCGCGCACCACCACCGGCAGCTGCTCGGCCACGAGCGGGCCCAGGCGGCGGCCCCGCCACAGCGCGAGCAGGCCGACCGCGACCACGAGCTGCCAGACCAACCAGGTGACCTGCGGTGGGATCAGATCGAAAACGGAAGCGTCACCGCGAGATTCGGTTCCCTCGCCGCGCTGCGGGGCATACCAGATCATCCGCGGCTGCGTCCCGGCGAGGTTGAGTGCCAGCGCGGCGTTGCCCTCCTCGAGCAGTGCGGAGTTCATCACGAACGCGGCGCTGCCGACCACCGTGACGGTGCGGCCGCCGGCGCGGTAGCGCGCCAGCACCCCGTCGTAGCACCGGGTCACCGAGGTGTCCTCCGAGGCCTCGTAGGAATCGGCGGCGCCGAACTGTACGGTTCCTGCGCGCACCGCCTCCCGCAGGTCGCACCCGGGGCTCAGGCCGCCGAACTGCACGGATTCGGTGCGGCGCAGCAGCGGCGCCAGCTGTTCACGTGTCGTGCCGATCGGTTCGAGAACCAGCCGGTCCCCGGGCAGCCGGGCGAGCCGGGCCAGCTGGTCGTCGTCGTAGAGATGAAAGGTCTGCGCGGCCACGATCAGGGTGTCCGGCCCGGCGGCACGCTCGACGTCGGCGACGGTGTCGGCCACCACCACCTCGATGCCCTGGTCGCGCAGCAGCGCGATGAGTGCGTGGGTGCCTTCGGGCCCGGTGGAGCGGGCGTCGAGGCGGCCGCCGGGACGCGCCGCGGTCAGGTAGGTGGTCAGTGTCGCGACGGCGACGATCACCACCAGCGCCAGCGCGACCCACCGGATACTGCGCATCCGTGCCCGCACGGTCGGCCCGACGGCCGTCGATGGCGTCTGGGTCATCGCACCGGTGTCCAGCCCGACCGTGTCTCCGGCGTCGTGGCCGCGACCCCGACGCTGGCGCCGGCGAGGTCATCGTCGAGCGCGGCGATCAGCGCGTACTGGTCATGCGATCCCGGTCGCTGCCCGTAGGTGACGTCGTTGAACGCCGTTGCGGCGGTGGCCAATCGATCGGCCAGCTGGGGTAGCAGGGCGCCGGCTGCGGCGGCCAGCTCGGTGGCGGTGCGGCCGGGCACCGGACCGAGGATGTCGGCCTCTTCGAGGCGGCGGGCCACCGCGCGCACTCGGTGCCGGATGGCCGCCGGCCAGTCCCCCTCTGCCGCATGGCGTTCGGCGATCGCACGGTGTTCGGCGGCGCTGAGCACGGTGTCGCCGAACAACGTCTCCGGGGTGCCTCGATCGGTCCGCATGGCCCGGCGCGCGATCCGGACGGCCACCGCGAGCGCGGCGCCGCCCAGCAGTGCGAGCACCAGCACGGTCAGCCAGCCGCCGGGAACCTCGGCCGCGGCGGCGGTCAGCCGGTACAGCAGTTCGTCGATCCAGGCGACGAACTGCTCGGTCAGCGACGGCCTCGGATAGATCAGCTTGCCGAGCTCCTGCTGCGCGGCGTCATGGGCCGCATCACGGTCGAGGTCTACGGGCGACACGTCAGCGCTGGCCGGTCAACCACAGCTCGTCGGTGGCGTCGGCCGGCGCACCGGGGTATGTCCCCGGACCAGCCGACGCCCCGGTCTGCAGCACCAGGTCGAACGCCTCGGCCCGGATGCGCCGATCGGTGTACTGCAGCACCACCACACCGGCGTTGAAGGGCCCGGTGATGATCTGGCCGATCGCGCTGCCGACCGAGAACATCACCAGCGCGATCATCCCCGCCCACACCGCTCCGGTGGTACCGAGCAGAATCTCGCCGCCGAAGGTGAACGGGAAGGCCACTGCGCCGGCGACGATCTGGGCCACGAGCAGCGCCAGCAGCCGAATCCCGAAGACGCGCCAGAAGTCGCCTCGAACCAAGGCGAAGGACCGCTTGACCGACGAGACGACGTCGCGACGTTCGAGCACGATCGCGGCCGGCGCGAACGTGATCATGGTGGCGACGTAGGCCACGAACCCGAGCGTCACCAGCACCAGCGGGGCGCCGACGAAGAACGCCGGCCAGCCGCCGGCGGTGACCCCGATCCCGGCGATGATCACCGCGACCACGCCGAACAGCAGGATCGCAGCGAGCATGGTCAGCACGCTGAACCCGATCAGCGCCCACACCCGGGGCCGCAGCCGTCGCCACGCGTCCCCGATCGAGATGCCGGCGCCGAACACCGAGCGGCCGATCACCACGGTGAGCAGGCCGCTGAGCAGGATGGTTGACAGGCCGGTCGCCACTGCCGCCGCAGCGCTGGAGGCGATCGATGCCAGGCTCGAACCGCTGGTCAGCACCAGCAGGTTGGTCGAATCCGCCTCGCTCTCCAGCGATCCGGCGAGATCTCCGGCGAAGGCCAGCGGCCACAGTGACAGCAGCAGCGCCAACAGTTGGGTGGCCAGGACGACGATCGTGGTCAGGCCGAGGGTGGCTTTCGGGTTGGCCCGCATCGACGCGATCGCGCCGTTGAAGATCTCGCCCAGCGTGAGCGGACGCAGCGGCACGATGCCGGGCTTGAGAGCCGGCGGGGGACCATAGCCTGGCGGGGGACCGTACCCCGGCGGGTACCCCGGTGGCCCGTAGGCCTGGCCGTACCCGGGCGGCGGATACCCGGGCGGCGGATACCCGGGCGGCGGATAGCCCGGCGGCGGATAGCCGGGCGGGACGCCGGGGCCGTGGCTGCCCGCGGGACCGTATCCGCCGGCGTCGTAGGTCATGCTGCCCATCTTGGCGAGCGCCGTGACAAATGACAACGTGGTGATCTCGCCGGCAGCTCGTTTCGCCGCAGGGTCGCCGGGTATTCCGAGCCCATGACTCGTTTCGGCTACACCCTGATGACCGAACAGGCCGGCCCCAAAGACCTTGTCCGTTACGCCGTTTCGGCGGAAGAAGTCGGTTTCGACTTCGAAGTCTGCAGTGATCACTACTTCCCGTGGCTGTCCGCCCAGGGCCACGCCCCGTATGCGTGGTCGGTGCTGGGCGCGGTCGCGCACGCGACCGAGCGTGTCGAGCTGATGACGTACGTGACCTGCCCCACCATCCGCTACCACCCGGCGATCGTCGCGCAGAAGGCCGCCACGCTGCAGATCCTCGCCGACGGCCGCTTCACCCTCGGTCTGGGCAGCGGTGAGAACCTCAACGAACACGTGGTCGGGGCGCGCTGGCCCACGGTGGTGCGGCGCCACGAGATGCTGCGCGAAGCGATCCAGATCATCCGGGAGCTGCACACCGGCGAACTGGTGGACTGGAAAGGCGAGCACTTCGAGGTGGACTCGGCCCGGATCTGGGACCTCCCGGACGTGCCGGTGCCGATCGCGGCGGCGGTGTCCGGCGGTCGTTCCATCGATCAGTTCGCTCCGCTGGCCGACCATCTGATCGCCGTCGAGCCCAACAAGGACCTCGTCGACAAGTGGCACGACGCCCGCCGGGCCACCGGGCTGCCCGGCGACGTGCGGGTGATCGGACAGATCCCGATCTGCTGGGATCCCGACCGCGACGCCGCGATCGAACGAGCGCACGACCAGTTCCGCTGGTTCGCCGGTGGGTGGGCGGTCAACTCCGATCTGCCCACCACCGCCGGCTTCGACGGCGCCACCCAGTTCGTCCGCCCCGAGGACACCGCCGAGTCGATTCCGTGCGGACCCGACCTCGACGCGATCGTCGAGTCCGTGCGCACCTACTGGGAGGCCGGCTTCACCGACATCGCACTGGTGCAGGTCGGCGGCGACAGCCAAGATGAGTTCTTCAGCAAGGCCGCCGCGCCGCTGCTGGACAAACTGCGCTCTGCCGCGCACTGAAAGGTTTTCGATGACACGAGGTAAAGGCATTTACGACGACGAGCACGGTTCGGAGAAGTCCGCGTCTTCGACGGCGAACTCCGAATCGGACAAGGATGTCGACGAGAAGACCCCGGATGTGGACAAGGACTCCGGCGAACCGACTGCCTGACTACCGTTGAGGGTCCGGCGCGCGGGCGCCGGGTGACACAGATGGGTGGGAATGTCGATGGGTGTTCCGGCGTGGGTGTGGGGGCTGACCATCGCGTTCATCATCGGGCTGCTGGCGTTCGACTTCTTCTTCCACGTGCGCAAGGCACACGTCCCGACGCTGCGGGAGGCCGCCATCTGGTCGGCGCTCTACGTCGGCATCGCAGTGTTGTTCGGCGTGGCGGTGCTGGTCTTCGGCGGCCCCGGTCCGGGATCCGAGTACTTCGCGGGCTACGTCACCGAGAAGGCGCTCTCGGTCGACAACCTGTTCGTGTTCCTGGTGATCATCGCCAGCTTCCGGGTGCCCCGCGAAGACCAGCAGAAGGTGCTGCTGTTCGGCATCGTGTTCGCGTTGATCGCCCGCACCGGCTTCATCCTCGTGGGCGCAGCGCTGATCAACACCTTCGCCTGGGTGTTCTATCTCTTCGGTCTGGTCCTGCTGCTCACCGCCGGCAATCTCCTGAAGTCGGACCACGGCGACGACGAACAGGAGGCGGACAACTTCGTCATCCGGATCGCCAAGCGGTTCATCCGCACCACCGAGCATTACGACGGCGACAAGCTGGTCACCGTCGTCGACGGCAAGCGCATGCTCACCCCCATGCTGCTGGTCATGGTGGCCATCGGTGGCACCGACATCCTGTTCGCCCTCGACTCGGTCCCGGCGATCTTCGGGCTGACCCAGGACGTGTACCTGGTCTTCACCGCGACCGCGTTCTCGCTGATGGGTTTGCGTCAGCTGTACTTCCTGATCGACGGTCTGCTGGACCGGCTGATCTACCTGTCCTACGGTCTGGCCACCATCCTCGGGTTCATCGGCATCAAGCTGATCCTGCACGCGCTGCACGAGAACAACGTGCCGATCATCAACGACGGCGAGCCGGTACCGGTGGTCGAGGTCAGCACCTCGCTGTCGCTGGCGGTGATCATCGGCGTGCTGCTCATCACCGTCGTTGCGTCGCTGTTCAGCCGGAAAGGCAAGGCACAGACGGCCATTGCCAATGCGCGCCGTCATGCCATCGCCTACCTGGACTCCGAGTACACCAAGGATCCCGAGGAGCGCGAACGGATCTTCCGTGCGCTGCTCGACGAACGTGACCAGATCCTGGCGCTCGGACCCAAGTACCGGCAGATGGTGCGCGACGAGGCCGAGTTGATCGACCTGTTGAACCGCGCAGCGGCCAAGCACGACGAAGCCGTCGCCCGCGGTCACGCCGAACCGTTCACCCGCCGAGGGTTGACCTGACCGTTTCCGGAGTCGGCGCCCGAGGATTGCAGTCATACCAGTAGGGGTATAGGTTGGCGACGGCCGCCATACCGGCTGGGGTATGACGGTCGGGAACATTTGGAGTGCACCTGCAGTTCAGATACCCATGGGGGTATATGGGAAGGAGGTAATGCACATGTGTTACGCAGTGACATGTCCGTCGTGTGGCAAGACGACCTGGGACGGATGCGGCCAGCACGTCGACGACGTGATGCGCTCGGTGCCCGACGCGCAGCGATGCCGCTGTCAACGTTCGCCCGAGGCGCCGCGCAGCAACCCGCGGGGGTTCTGGCGCCGGTGATCGGGGTAGCGGAGACAGTATGGTCCTGACGCTCGGACTGGCCCTCGGCGCACTGATCGGTGTGCTACTGGGGTTGCTGGGCGGCGGAGGCTCGATCCTCGCCGTCCCGGCCCTGGTCTACGGGATGGATCTCGATATCCAGCAGGCGATTCCGATCTCGCTGATCGTCGTCGCCGCGGCCTCGGCTGTCGGGGTGCTGCCCAAGATCCGCGCCGGACAGGTCCGGTGGGGGATGGCGGCGATCTTCTCGGCCGCCGGCATTCCCGCGACCGTCGCCGGGAGCGCGCTGAGCCGTCATCTGCCCGAGTCGGCGCTGCTGATCGGGTTCGCGGTGGTCATGGTGGTCGCCGGAATCCGGATGCTCACCGATCACGGCGGAACCGGCACCGCATGCCAGACCGAGGGCGGTCAGGTGAATTGGCGCCGCTGTGCACCGCGGTCGGTCGGCGCCGGGTTGGTGGTCGGCCTGCTGACCGGGCTGTTCGGTGTCGGTGGCGGATTCCTGATCATCCCGGCCCTGGTGATGGTGCTCGGGGTGGAGATGACGACGGCGATCGGCACCTCGTTGCTGATCATCATCGCCAACTCCGTGGCCGGCGTGGCCTCCCATCTGTCCGCGATCACCGTCGACTGGACGGTGACCGGCGCGTTCGTCGCCGCGGCCATGGCGGCCTCCCTGGTGGCCGGGTACTTCGGCACCAAGGTCGACGCCGACCGCCTGCAGCGTTGGTTCGCCTACCTCGTCTTCGCCGTCGCCGCCTACGTCCTGATCGACACGATCTTCCTCAAGTAGACGACCCACCCACGACAAGCAAAGGAGCTCAATCATGGACGTCGCCATCATCGAAACTTCCGGCCTCGGGGACCGCAGCTACCTCGTCGCCCACGACGGGGTCGCCGTGGTGATCGACCCGCAGCGCGACATCGACCGGGTACTCGACCTCGCCCGGGAGCGCAATGTGCGCATCACCCACGTGCTGGAAACGCACCTGCACAACGACTACGTGACCGGTGGGCTGGACCTGTCGAACATCGTCGGCGCCGAGTACGCGGTACCCGCCGGCGACGACGTCGGCTATCCGCGCCGCGCGGTCGCCGACGGCGACGTCATCGACGCCGGCCCGATCCAGCTGGAGGTGCTGCACACCCCCGGCCACACCCACCACCACGTCAGCTACGTGCTGCGCGACAGCGGCGGCGACGTCCACGGCGTCTTCACCGGGGGCTCGATGCTGTTCGGCACCACCGGTCGCACCGACCTGATCGGGCCCGAGGACACCGAGGAACTCACGCGGGCGCAGTACCACTCGGTGCACAAGCTCGCCGACCGGCTGCCCGCCGCCACCCCGATCTACCCGACCCACGGATTCGGCAGCTTCTGCTCGGCCACCCCGGCGTCGGGCGACGAGTCCACCATCGGGGAGCAACGCACGACCAACCCGGCGCTGACCCAGGACGAGCAGAGCTACGTCGACGAACTCCTCGCGGGGCTGTCGGCCTATCCCGCGTACTACGCGCACATGGGCGTCATCAACAGCGAGGGGCCGCAGCCGGCGGACCTGACCCCGCCCGAGCCGATCGATCCGGCCGAACTGCGCCGGCGGATCGAGGCCGGCGAATGGGTCGTCGACCTGCGCAACCGCACCATGTTCGCCGCCGGGCACCTGCAGGGCACGCTCGGCTTCGAGCTGTCCGGCTCGTTCGTCAGCTACTTCGGCTGGCTCTACGACTGGGGTGCCCCGGTCACCCTCATCGGTGAATCCCGCGACCAGATCGCCGACGCCAAGCGGGAATTGGTGCGCATCGGTGTGGACCGGCTCACCGGCGCCGCCACCGGCGACATCGACGACCTGCGCGACGGGGCCCCGCTCGGGTCCTATCGGGTCGCCGACTTCGCGCAGTTGGCCGAGGCGCGTTCGGCCGAGACCGTGGCGGTGCTCGACGTTCGCCAGACCCATGAGTTCGAGCAGGAGCACATCCCCGGCGCCGCGAACATTCCACTGCACGAGCTGCCCGGCCGGCTCGGCGACGTGCCCGCCGGACAGGTCTGGGTGCACTGCGCGTCGGGCTATCGCTCGTCGATCGCGGCGTCCTACCTCGACCGTGCCGGCCACGACGTCGTGCTGATCGACGACGCGTTCGACAAAGCCGGCGAGCTCGGGCTGACGAAGCAGTAGACGTCAGCGGCTGGCCGCGGGATCTCCGCGCCGTTTGGTCTCCAGGCGATGCCAGGTCCACCAGAACAGCAGCGCAGCGCTGATCGAGCCGGCCGCGGCCAGCCACTGCGACGCGAGAAACAGCCGCCACGTGGTGGGCTCGTCGTTGACGTAGGCGGACGCGGCGAACAGCATCTGCAGCGTGCCCAGTGTCAGGCTGGCCGTCCCGACGGCAGCGACCAGGACGACGAAGATCGTGCGCAACGTGTAGCGGCGGGCGTCCGGCGAGACCACCGCGCGGATCCGGCCGGTCCAGGCCAGCAGCAGCGCGGCGGCAGCTGCGACGAAAAGCGCCACCGCATTGGCGGCCAATGTGTCGGACAGTCGGTGGGCCTTGATGACCACGGTGTAGGCGCCGATGCCCACCGCCCAGGTCAGCGTCACGAACATCGCGATGCCGCGGAAGCGGTAGGGCATCACGATCAGTGTCGCGAACAACAGGCACATCGCGGCTGTGGTGTGCCCGCTGGGCAGGGTGTTCTCGGCGAACGTCCCCTCTGCCGCCGCGAGGTCGGGGCGCGAGAGCACGCGGTATTTCAACACCTGGGTGAGGGCTTGGCCACCGAGAATGACGCCGACACCGGCAACCGCCAGCCACACCTGGCGGCGCAGCAGCCCGATCAGCGCGACGATGGCCGCCGCACCCAGCTGCGAGGTCACCGAGATCGTGTGGAACGCCTCCAACGCGACTCGCCGCAGCTCGGGGTCGACCTGGTTGGCGCCGCGCAGCGCCGCATCCTCGAGTCGCTGACCCGTGGTGGTCTGCACGGCCAGCAGGTAGACCGCGGTGCCGAACAGCGCGGCGACGCTGAGTACCGCCGCCCACCGGTATGGGGCGCGCCGGAGCCGGCGGTCACCGTCGACAGCCCTCCGCTGCTGCAGCACCGCCACCGGCGCAGCCCCTCTCGTTCGGTCGCCCTCGATAACGGAAACGCCCAGATCGCCGCGGTGTGATGCTCGGAATCCCGGCCAGTTCGTCTCGGGCCCCGACCCTAGCGCGTGCAGCAGCCGGGAGCCGGGTGCCGCCCTCGCTGTTAACGTGATTACGTATCTACGACGTAGATACGTACCTATGTCTTGCCATCGGCGGTCACCGCCCCGCACCGAGGAGTTTCCCGTGTCATCGGTTCGACGACGCATGGCGGCGCGCGCCGCCGCGGTCGCGGCCTTCCTCGCCCTGATCGTCGGCTCCGTGGTGACCTTGAGCGGCGCCGACCCGGTGGAGGCGGCCCGCGCGCCGGAGCCCGCGGCTGCGCCTGCGAACGTCGTCATCACCCCGGGCCGCGGGTGCGGTGGACGTCGAGCCGGTCGGTGCGGTGAAGGTTTCGGTGACCGGCGGCCGCGTCGGCGAGGTCTGGCTGCGCAACGAGCAGGGTAAGCGGGTGCCGGGTGAGCTGTCGCAGGACGGCTCGGCGTGGCAACCCGCGGTCCCGCTCGGGTATGGGCGCACCTACACACTCGAGGCCGTCGGCCGGGGTGGCGACGGACCGCCGGTACGCGAGGTGTCGACGTTCACCACCCTGGCACCGCAGTCGCAGGCCCGGGTGCGGCTGACCGCCACGTCCGGTGCGGCGCTGCGCGAGGGCGCCACCTACGGTGTCGGCGTCGTCGTGGTCGCCGACTTCGACCGGGCCATTCCCGACCACGCGGCCGCCGAGCGCGCCCTGCGGGTCACCACCGAACCACAGGTCGACGGTTCCTGGTACTGGCTCGACGACCACACCGCACACTGGCGGCCCAGGCAGTACCACACGCCCGGTACCGCGGTCTCGGTGGCGGCGAACATCTACGGCATGCCGCTCGGGGACGGTGTTTACGGCGCGGCCGACCGTGCGGTGAGCTTCCGCATCGGTGAGGCCCGCATCTCGGTCGCCGACGATCGCACCAAGCAGATCGACGTGTTCGAGAACGGCGAGTTGGTCCGTACGATGCCCACGTCGATGGGCAAAGGCGGCACGCAGACGATCGGCGGCACCACCCTCGCGTTCTGGACCCAGCGCGGTGTCTACACCGTGCTCGACAAGTCGGAGTCCGTCGTCATGGACTCCTCCACCTACGGGCTGCCGGTGGACAGCGGCGGATATCGATTGACCGTCGAGAATGCAGTTCGGTTGAGCCACAACGGAATTTATCTGCACCAGCTCGAGAGCACGGTCTGGGCTCAGGGCAACACCAACGTCTCGCACGGCTGCCTGAACCTCAACGCCGACAATGCGCGCTGGTTCTACGAGTTCGTCCGACCGGGCGACGTCGTCGAGGTGCGCAACACCGGCGGTGACCCGCTGCCGCTGGCGTTGAACGGCGACTGGAGCCTTTCGTGGGACCAGTGGCGACAGGGAAGCGCGTTGAGGTGATCGGGCGTGGTATCAATATCTACGTACCTACGCCGTAGGTACGTAGATATTGATGACGGAAAGCGGAGGGCGAGCGTGGCTGATTCCCGGCGGGCCAGTGTCGGCAGGGACGTGATCGTGATCGGCGGCCTCGTCGTCATCGCGGTCGCGCTGATCCTGGTCCTGGTGATGAACGCGAAGGCCGATGTCGGACCGGCCGACGCGCCGGCGCCGGCGGCCTCGGCCCTCGAACCCTCCGCCGGCGACCCGTCTGCGGAGGCACCGGCGCCTGCGGCGGGCGGCGACACGTCGGCGTTGGCGGTCGAGCGGCGGGTCGCCGACGACCCGCTGGCCCTGGGAGACCCGGCCGCGCCGGTGGTGATGGTGATGTTCGCCGACTACCGCTGCCCGTTCTGCGCGAAGTTCAGCCGAGACACCGAGCCGGTGCTGGTGGACCGCTTCGTCGATGCCGGCATCCTGCGGATCGAGTGGCGGGACCTGCCCATCTTCGGGGACCAGTCGATGCAGGCGGCCCGCGCGGGCCGTGCCGCCGCTGCCCAAGGGAAATTCTGGGAGTTCAATCGTGCGGTGTTCGCGGCGGCGCCGGACCGCGGCCACGGCGACCTCACCGATGACGCGTTGCTCGGATTCGCCCGTGAGGCGGGCGTCGCCGACCTCGAGCGGTTCGCCGCGCAGATGCGCAGCTCCGAGTTCGACGCCGCCATCGATGCCGATCTGGCGCAAGGCACCGGTATCGGCGTGCCCAGCACGCCGGCGTTCGTGCTCAACGGCGTCCCGATGCTGGGCGCCCAGCCGACCGAGGTCTTCGTCGCGGCGGTCAACGAGGCCGCGGCCGCCGCGTGACCGGCATCGGGCTGGCCGGGGCTTTTCTGGGCGGTCTCGCGTCGCTGCTCAGTCCCTGCTCGGCGCTGCTGCTGCCGTCGTTCTTCGCCTACGCCTTCGACCATGTCAGCCTGCTCGTCCGGCGCACCCTCGCGTTCTGGGCGGGGTTGTGCCTGGTACTGGTGCCGCTGGGCGCCGGCGTCGGCGCCGTCGGGGCTGCCGTGACGCGCTACCGCGGCGAGATCACGGTGATCGGCGGTGTCGTCGTGATCGGCTTCGGCGTCCTGACGCTGCTCGGGAAGGGATTCGGCTCAGCAGCCGCGCAGCGGCTCACCGGCCGGATCACGATCTCGACGACGCTGTCGGTGGTCGCCCTCGGTGCGGTGTACGGCCTGGCCGGCTTCTGCGCCGGCCCGTTGCTGGGCGGGGTGCTGACCATGTCGGCGATGGGTGCCGATCCCGGCTACGGCGGTCTGCTGATGGGCGTGTACGCGTTGGGTATGGCCGCGCCGCTGTTCGTGCTGGCGGTGCTGTGGGAACGCTTCGACGTGGGCCGCAAGGGCTGGCTGCGGGGGCGGCCGGTGCGGCTGGGGCGGTGGCGCACCCACACCACGTCGCTGTGGACGGGCGCGGCGCTGATCCTGATCGGCGCGGTGTTCCTGGTCACCGACGGCACCGCCAATCTCGGCGGGGTGCTCGACGTCGACGCGCAGTATCAGCTGCAGATCTGGCTGAGCCGGGTGGCGGCCGGGGTGACCGATCCGGGCCTGCTGCTGGCCGTCGTCGGCGGACTGCTCGGCTGGCGGTCTACTATCCTGCTACGTAGGTGGGCTCGGCGCCGACCGCCGGAGCCACAGGAAACGACGGGCGCAGTGGGGACAGACGAATGGCATTGAGACAGTTCGGCGATCTCGAAGCGGTCGTGATGGACGTGCTGTGGTCGGCCACCGAACCGCTGACCGTTCGCCACGTCCATGGGCAGATCAGCCAAACCCGCCAGATCGCGTACACGACGGTGATGTCGACGATGGACAACCTGTTCCGGAAGGGCTGGTTGCTGCGGGACAAGGTCGGTCTGGCCTATCACTACCGTCCGACGATGAGCCGTGAGGAGCATTCGGCGAACCTGATGCGCACGGTGTTCGAGTCGGGGGGCGAGCGCGAGCTGATCCTCAACTTCTTCCTCGAGCAGATCGGCGACGACGAGTCGGGACGGCTGCGGGAAGCCTTCCACCGGTTGTCCACCGGAGATGACGCATGAACGCCGTGACCTTTCTGATCGTCTATGCGGTCGCGCTGAGTTGGCTGGCGCCCGCCGTGCTCGCCGGCCCGGGTGCCGCCACGAGGCATCCCCGGCTCCTGGTCACCGGCTGGCTGGTCGCGATCGGCACGGCGCTGGCGGCGTGGGTCGGCGCGGCGGCGATCCTGGTGGTCGGCGCCGTCCATGCCGTGGTCACCAGGTCGACGCCGACATTCTGCGTCGAGACGCTCGGCCTCACCGACGCCGTCCACCTGCCGGGGTCGGTCGCCACGGTCGTGGTGCTCGGCTTGCTGGCGGCGACCGTCGCAGTGGTCCTGCACACCGCCCGCCGGCTGGTCGCGGCGCTGCTGCGCACCCGCCACCGCAACCGCGACCACGCCGACGCGGTGCAGATCGTCGGACGCCGCGTCGACGATCGCGATGTGGTGGTGATCGGCGCCGAGAAGCCCACCGCCTACTGCGTTTCCGGCGGGGGAAGTCGCGCCATCGTGGTGACCTCCGCGGCCCTGCGCATGCTCGACCCGACGGGCCTGGACGCGGTGCTGGCCCATGAGCGTGCCCACCTGCGCGGCGGACACCACCACGTCGTCGGGGCGGTGACCGCGCTCGCCGCGGCGTTGCCGCGCCTGCCCCTGATGCGGGCTGCCGCCCAGGCCGTCCCGGCGCTGCTGGAGATGTGCGCCGACGATGCAGCCGCCCGACGCCACGGCCGCGAGCCGCTGCTGAAGAGTCTGTTCCTGCTCAGTACCGGACGTCCGCTTCCCGAGGGGGCGCTGGCCGCGGCGGGCACCGCGGTGCTGGACCGGATGCTGCGGCTGGCGCAGCCGGCGTCGGTCTCGCGCTGGCGATTTCGCGAGTGGTCGCTGGGCCTGGCCATCGCGGCGACCTGTCTGGCGCCGGCCGTCGCGCTGACGCTGTGCGCCTACTGAGGACCCGTCGCCCGACCTGGCGCACGCCGGCGCAGGAGCAGCGCGCCACCGCTGAACAGCGCCACCGCCCCGGTCACCACCAGAACGGTCTCCAACCCGAGTCCCGGGATCACCGCTCCGGCGACGGCGGGCGCCGCGACAGAGCTGACCGCACCCACCACCAGGCAGGCGGTGAAGGCCGCACCGGCGCGGTCGGGCACCAGTTCGGCGGTCCATACCGCGAGCACGGCCGACCCGGCCATGTAGCCGACACCGAAGACGCACGCCGAGACTGCCGTTGCCGCCACCGAGCCACCGGCCAGCCCGAGCAGCGCGAGCGCGACGGCGACCAGGGTCAGGCACAGCGCCGCGACCCTGCCGGTGCCCAGCCGCTGGGCGGCCGCGCCGGTCGCCACCCCGAGCATCCCGGTGACACCGATCGCCGCGTAGAGCGCCGGGACGGCGCCGGCGGGCAGGTCACCGCGGTCGACGAGGTCGGCGGCGTAGGTGAAATAGATGACGATCGCCGCGAAGTACACCACCGAGTAACCGGCCGGGACCAGCAAGGTGCGGGCGAGGGACGGGGCGTCGCCCCCGCTTTCCCGGGGCGCGGGCGGCGTGGTCCGCGGCACCAGGCGCAGGTTCACGACGGCGGCGAGCACCGCGGCCACCGCGATGCCGGCCCAGACCAGTCGCCACGACCCGAGCGCGGCGAACACCCCCAGGCCGCCGAGCGCAACGAGCCCGCCGCTGGTGCCCGTGGTGATGACTGCCAACGCCCTGGGGCGCCGGTGGGTGGCGACGGTCCGGGTGACGATGTCGGAGTAGGGCGCCCACACCCAGCCGCCCGCCCCTCCGGCCAGGACGGCGCCGACGGCCAGCAGCCACGGAGACTGCGCGACCGTCACGATCAGCGCTCCGAGCGCACCGCACGCCCCGCCCACCGTGGTCGGGGCGCGCGACCCGCGGCGCGCGGCCAGCGGACCGGCGAGCAGCAGCCCGCCCAGATAGCCGACGAAGGTCGCGCTGGCGATCAATCCGAGCACCAACTCCGACAGCCCCAGCTCGGCCCGGATGCCCGGCAGTGTCAGACCGTAGGCGTAGCGGGCCATCCCGAAGGCGACTCCGACCACTGCCGCCCCGGCGACGCCGATCCGGATGTCCGTGGAGAGCGCCATGAACCTCGAGGCTACGGATCGTCGGAATGCGGCACCGGGCCGGTCGGCCGGCGCGGCGGCCGAGAGTAGATGGCAGCCAACGCAAGAAGGCCCCGAGCCGGATAACCGGTCAGGGCCTCTCACCACGAGTCGGGGTGGCGGGATTCGAACCCACGACCTCTTCGTCCCGAACCACGGCACCAGGGTGTTTGAATAAGCTCGATGCGTTGGGTGGAGTGAGAAGTAGCAGTTCAGCGGTGTTGGCGGGGTTGAGTGGAGCTGGGCGAAGTGCAACTGTGCTGCGGACTGTCTGCGGACTGGACGGATGCGCGGGGCCGCGATGAACGTCAGGGCTGATCAGCCGCTGTCGCTCAGCAATTTTGGGCGTGTCCAGAGGTGGATTTATGAATAGCCTGATGTCAGGGGACCGGTTGAGGCAACGGTCCTGGATCCATGAGCTGGCGTCTAACTTGCCTGTGCGCGGCGGTAGCCGTACGACGGAGGTCTCTACCGGCGAATAGGGCAATGAACCGCAGCCTTGGTCAACGATATGCTCTGCGAGGGAGGTCGGCGCACTTCAGGCTGGCCTGTTCACGATCCGCTCTTCCTTGATCGCTCCACCTGCGAGCCATTGTAGGCAATGATGAATGGATCGCGACTTTCTGCGAAGACGGACCGCCACGACTCGCTCTAGGAATGAACCTCCGATGACAGATCAGGATGCCGTCGCGGCATACGACCCAGACCTTGCTTCAGTCTGGAACGAACTCATCTTCGGAATAGTTCGTCCTGTTGGAGTAGACCGCGACAGGTTCGTGTCCGCGCTAACACAACAACTAAGTACCTTCGGCTATGTCGTGCACCGCGTTCATCTAAGCGAGCTTTTCTCGGAGATGTACATGAGTAATGCCCCGCAGCTGAAGAATATGTCCGAGGCGGACCGCATTAATTCGCTTATTGACGCCGGAGATGAGTTGTGCGAACGCAGCGGGACCGCGGCGGCAGTTGCATTATGCGGGGTTTTGGACATTCGCGAACGTCGGAGAGATGCTGATCCCGCGCTCGATCGGGTCGCCTACATTTTGGATTCCATAAAGAGGGTTGAAGAGGTGTACCAGCTCAGAAATCTTTATGGAGACAGATACATCCAATTTGGTTTGCAGTCGGCAGACGATAACCGACGATCTTTTCTGATTTCGAAAGAAAGGTCCAAATCCTTCGCCAAGACTGCGGGCGAAATTGAGTCGAGCGTCAGCATCCTGATGGAGCGCGATCTTCGTGAGTCTAGTAGTTTCGGCCAGAACACGATGCGGTCCTTTCCCTTGTCGGATGTTTTTGTCGATATGGATTCCGATCCTGAACGCCAAATAGCTCGTTTCGCAGACCTGTTGTTCGGCCGGCCGGAGTATCCGGTACCGACATGTGAAGAGTATGGAATGCAGCTGGCGACTATAAGCAGCACGCGGTCACCAGAATTGGGCCTTAAGGTCGGGGCGGCAATCCTAGCTGAAGATGATCGTGTCATCGCAATGGGTGTGAATGCGCATCCGGAGGAGAAAACGCAATCGCCTGCATTCGATGAGAATGCTTCAGATATTGGTAAACTAATTCTCGATACAATACAGAATCTAGCTCCCAACTACCTGAATGAATCCGCACAGGAAAAACTGGAAGAAGATCCGGATGGATTCACCCGCGAACTTCTTGATGGTGCTCTGAAATCAGCTCAGATTCGAGATCTTACCGAATTTCAGCCCACCGTGCATGCCGAGATGTCAGCTTTACTTGATGCAATACACGCGCAATCTTCGCTCAAGGATGTGACGATGTATGTGACGGCCTATCCGTGTCACGGGTGTGCGAAGCACCTAGTAGCTTTGGGGCTACCTGTCGTCTATTTGGAGCCGTATCCCAAAAGTCGCGCAGCGACGATGTATGGAAGAACGGTCAGTAAAACATTTCGAGCATTCACTGGTGTCGCTCCAACCCGGTATCAGAAGTTGTTTGCGGTGGTAGAGGATCGCAAACTATCTGACGGCACTCGTAAATCATGGACTGATACTGAGCGGAAACTGGCCGATCCCAAGGTTGATTCAAACGTGACCATCAGCTTGATCAATGAGCGGGAGGTTACAGCGATCGAGCGGTTGCCCGATCCTCAGGAACTAGATCTGTCTCGCGGCGGCGTGGATGTCGTACCCGAGGGCAATACTGAATCTAACGAAGGCGATGGGGTACCTTCTGACACAGCGAGTGACGTGGAGGATTGACATGTCAGAGTCTGATCGACCCAACCAGAGACAAACCCGACGGGAGGCCATTCTCGCTGCTCGCACCACTGCTAGATCGCTCCCAGAACGTCGTCGGGAAGTGCTCAATGCCCAGTTTGAGTCGGCCTCAACCAGAGCGCAGCATCAGGCCGAATACAGGCGACGGTAGATCCGTAATGACGCTGGCTACCATACTGTGGAACGTCCTGGGAAGCCTGACCACGTAGGGTTGCGACCTCCGCACGGACACTTCGCCACTAGTGGCAAAATAGTCCTCGCTGTGCCGACGTACGGCGCGCTGACCGGCTTTGAGTTAGCCAACCCAGTTCAGCTTCGAACTCAAGGTATTTAGTGCTTCGAACAGCCGGGCGTGCCTTCTCGTGGCCGTCCGAAGGCCCGTTGTACGCGGTCCCAGATGCGGCGCCACCAGGGTTTGAGGGACCGTGGAGTGGGGGGCTGTGTGTGCGCTGCTCGGTCTCGGTCGCTCGCGAGCTGGGTGGCCCGCTTCGAGATGGTGGGGAGCCATTCAATGCGGTCGTTGCGAATGTTGTAGTGCGATCTGCAGGCCTGTTGCCCGTTACCGATGGAGGGGCGGAGTGAGACGGTGCCGTCGAAGGTGAATGTCCAGTCATGGCGCCCGAACGGTGTTACGACCTTGGTGTGGCATCCGCAGGCGCACAGGTGGACTGATGTTTCGTAGCGCATGGAGATGTAGAGGGTTCCCGGTTCGAGGTCCGCGGGGATGGACTCGGTAAATACCGGGACGAGGGACTTATTCTTCATGCTGCGTCGCCGTCGTCAGCGTCTGAAGGCGGGTTGTCGCTGATGCCGTACCGATGATGTAGATCGCCGCTGTCGACGACGTAGACGGTGTGGTGTTCACCTTCTCCGTCGGTGTAGAAGCCAAGGAGCTTCTTGTAACGGATAAGGGCGAGGTTGGCGGTCATGGCGTTGAGTTCGTCTACCTGGAGGTTGGTGTCGTACTCGGCGTCCTGACCGGCGAAATAGGAGATCAGGCAATCCTTTGTGATGTGCTCGCTCTGTTCGGGGGTGGAGGTAGTGATGCGGAGCTGGCCGTTGATGCCTCCGGTGTCCTTGCTCAGGCCGACGCCGGTGTCGATGAAGGGAATTCCGTCAGCGGTCAGGGTGTCGATGATGGCCTTCTTGTCCGGCCCGGAGTCCATCGCAAGGAACACAAAGTCTGCGTCGAGAAGCTCGTGCGCGTTCTCGGCGGTGATATTGACAGGGTGAGGGACGATGCCGCGCCGCATGATGGAGTACATCGCGGTGTAATAGTCCACCTTCTTCTTGCCGGCTGTGAGGTCCTCGAGGCACGCGGCGCCAGGAGCGCGGAATGCGTTGTGAGTGCGGAAAACGTCACCGTCGTAGAGGTGGATGGTCCGAGCCGGGGTCTTGGCGAGGGCGTCCAGGAGATGGGCGCCGGTGCCACCGAGACCGATGATCACCACCTTGTCGAGGGTGAGCCGGTCGTTCAGGTCGGTAATGCCCGCGCGGCTGGAGAAGGTGTCCGCGTAGAGGAACACACCGTCGTCTTCGTCGGTTTGCACCGGCTTATAGCTGTACGGAGTCACGTCCGGATCTTTGGCCTGGGCTGGACCAACGATCATTGCGGCGTAGTACGTGACCTTCTCGTAGAAGTCGGAGTAACCACCGCCAGCGGGCTTCTGCGAAAAGCCGCAGCTGGCGGTGAGCTCTGCAGTGGCGGACCACTTCTCAACGCCGTCGTTGACCAGGCCGTCGATGGCGTGGCCGTTCTTGTCGCGGGGGACGCCGCCGACGAAACACATGACGTGGGTGCTGGGACGAGCGGTGGTGTTACCGCTCAGGTCCAAGGGGCACAACAAGGACCCCAGCTGAACCTGAGCGTTGTCATCCACGAAAGGGATGTCATCTACGACGAGGAACGCGTTGACGATGCGCACGGCGAAGCCGTCCTGCACCAGGCGGGCCAGATCTGGGCTATTACGAACGAGTCGTGAGTCGAACATGGAACTCGGTGCCCTTCTTCTTGACCTTCACCGATTCACCGGCCACCAGGGTCCCGCTGGCCTTGCCGCCATGGGACGGATCGGCGTGGCGGTAAGTGACGGTGAACATGGCCGCCGGATCGTGGCCCGGGAAGGCCAGTTCGCCCAGTTCTTCGTAGGTGATCCGGTCGTGCTCCAAGAAGGTCTCGGTGCCGTTGATGACGACCTTGTACTCCTTGTCCTTCTTCTTCTTGCTCAACTCCTGGCTCACTGCCGTCATTACCGGTTCCTCTCTACGTGGATATCGGAGCTCTGTCACTCGCATCGAATGTATCATGGAATCACCCCTAAGGTGATGATCGAATGACGAGTACTCACAGCGCGTCAGAATGCCGCAGGTCGACGAGGTGGCGTTAAGGTGCTATGACCGGCTGATATCCGTCTTCAGCCGATGGGTGATGGAGAGCAGACGCATGGAACGGGCGTACTCGGACGAGGGCTTGCGCCGCCTCGCCCTAGATCCCGAGTTCCGGCCGGCGGGTTGGACTGACCGCGAGATCCGGGACTTCCACCGTCTCATCCAGTGCGCACGTGCCGCTCACGTCGAAACTGACCTGCGGAACATGCGCTTGCTGCGGATTGAACCCGACCACTCCGGTGACCCGACACGGGCACGGGCCACGTTGAGTTCGGGCCGCGTTATTGACCTCAAGTTCAGGAGCTCCGAAAACCACGGCGCTGTGGTCTTCGGAGTCTTGGCAGTAGAGATGGAATCCCTGCGATGAGCAACACCGCACACAACGACCCACTACCCATTGATCAGACACCTGTCGGCGAACTCCTGGGCGAGGAACTCGAAGCCCGCGGATGGTCTCAGGCCGACTTCGCCGCGGTGATTGACCGCCCCACCCAATTCGTGTCCGAGATTGTGACCGGGAAAAAGGAGATCACCCGAGAGTCGGCCGCCCAAATTGGTGCCGCCCTTTCCCAATCGCCGGAGTTCTGGCTGAATCTGCAGGACCAGTTCTTCCTGGCCCAACAAGCAAAGAATCAGACGACGCAAGCGAAACTTGACGACGTACGCCGCCGGGCACGACTCAATCAGCTCGCACCCATTCAACTTCTACAGAAGAGAAAGATCCTTACCGGTTCGACCTTGGACGAGCTGGAAGCCGAGGTGATGGACCTGTTCGAACTTACTTCCATAAATGACCAGCCCGAGCATGGAGCAGCAGCCAAACGCGCGAACCACGGTGAAGGCATCACCATGTTGCAGCAAGCATGGGTCGCCTGCGTTCGTAAACAAGCTAGGAAGCTACTCCCAGCCGGTGAATATTCGCCCGAAATGCTAGCCAAACTTGCCGCATCACTCCCGCGGTCGGTGAAGTCAGCTGACGACTTCGCAACGCTGCCTGACCAATTGCGTGACGCCGGCGTCCGGCTGGTGTACGTCGAAGCACTACCAAGCGCCAAGATCGACGGGTGCGCACTGTTCGTGGATGGCCAGCCAGTCATCGGCCTATCTGGACGCGGCAAGCGACTCGACAAAGTCCTGTTCACCTTGCTCCACGAGATTGCACACATTCTCCGAGGCCACGTTGATGAGGGCCCCATCGTCGAGGACTTGGAAGACAGTCATGCACAGGAGTCAACCCGAGAGAGAGAAGCGAACGACAACGCGGGTGACTGGATTTTTCCAAACGGGTGCCCCTCAATGCCCTCTCGTATCAACGCGGCATGGATAGAGCAGACGGCAGCCAAAATCGGACTCGCGCGCATCGTGCTGATTGGCCAATTGCAGAAGCGGGGTCGCTTGGACTGGCGAACGACACTGGCGAAGAATGCCCCTTCGGTCAGCGATGTCCTACCTCACTGGAAATAGCAGAGCCATGCTGGATGAGACGCTGGCCTTAAGCCGAGTCTCGAACTGGAAGACGGAGTACGTGGCTAAACCTCGCTTTCCTCGCGTGACTCGTCTGCTGGCTGATTTGTCGAGGTAGTCGCGGAGGGTGCGATTTGCGTGCGTTGCGTGGCAAATAAGGAGGTCTTGAGTCCTCCTATAACCGGTTGTCGGTGCCACATTACTGCTCTACGTCCGTCGAGACTGAAGTGGCTGAGGGCTACGCGAAAGGTGCAAATCCAACACCGCTTCGTACTAGACAGATGCCGCGCGAAAGCCAAAGCGGAGCAAGGGAAAAGCGACCGTCCGGGCGTGTCGACCGCTTTTCGTCCGTCGATAACCGGCCGCCGTACTGGCGTAGGGGTCATATTCGGGCGGGGCGAATTCCACGCTGACGGGTTTGGTTGGCAGCCGGTCGCCACCTTTTTGATTCGTATGCCTGTTGACTTCCCCGCGTATGGGCGACGGCGCGAAGCGGTGTTCAGGTTGTGCTGGTGTTTGGTTTGGTGGGCCACCAGCTGGCTTCGCGTAGGAGTGTGGCGATGGCGGGCACGGTGAGGGTGCGTACGAGGAAGGTGTCGAGCAGTAGTCCGAATCCGATGATGAGGCCGGCTTGGATCATGATGGCTACCGAGCCGACCATGAGGCCGAACATGCTGACGGCGAAGATGAGGCCGGCGGACGTGATGACGGCGCCGGTGTTGGCGACGGTGCGCAGCACGCCGACGCGGATGTTGCTTCCGGATTCTTCGCGTAGTCGGGAGACGAGCAGCATGTTGTAGTCGGCTCCGACGGCGACGAGGATGATGAATGCCAACAGAGGCACGGGCCAGGCGATTTCGTGGCCGAGGATCCATTGGAATACCAGGACGCCGAATCCGATCGAGGCGAGGTAGTTGAGCAGGACGGTGCCGAGAAGATAGATCGGTGCCAGTAGTGCGCGTAGCAGCAGCACCAGGATGATGCCGACAATGATGGTGGTGGCGAGGGCCAGTTGGGCGAAGTCTGCCCACAGGAGCCGTTGGATGTCGGAATTGACGGCTGGGAAGCCGGCGACAGAGACGGTGGCGTCAGAAAGCGAGGTGTTGGGCCGTGCGGTGTTGGCGGTGTTGGTGATGCGGTTGGCGAGGTCCATGGCTTCGACGCTGTAGGGGTCGTGGCTGGTTTCGATCATGAACCGTGCTGTTTTGCCGTCGGGTGAGAGGAATTGCTTGGCGACGTCGGTGAATTGGCGGTTCTCGAAGGCGTTGGCGGGCAGGTAGAAACCGCTTGATGAGTCGGAGTCCTGTGCCGCGCGTGCGGAGTTTTGTAGCTGGGTGGCGATCTGGCTCATCCCGGAGAGCATGTCGATGTTGCTGTCGGCCAGGGTGCGCACACCGGTGGCCAACGCTTGGGCGCCGGAGGCGAGTTGGCCGATCCCGTCTTGTAGGCGGCGCAGGTTGCCGGCCAGGTCAGCGGGGTTTCCGAGGGCCCCGAAGGCCTTGTCGAGTGAGGTGACGGCGTTCTGGACGTTGGTGAGTGTTCCGGCGACGGTGGCATTGCTGGCGGGGTCATAGCGGTCGCCGAGGTCGGCGATCTGGTTGAAGAATCCGCTGTTGCGCAGTGTGATCAGGATCTGTACTTGGTCGCGGATCTGGGCGCATTGGGGTGTGGTGGCACACCACGGCGAGGTGTTGAGGGCACCCACGAGCGGCTCCAAAGTGGTGATCGCGTGTTGTGCCTGGTCGGCCAGGGGGCGTAGTCCTGGGCCGGATTGGATGGCCTGATCGACCGCAGGGGCGGTCGCTGACAGTTGTTGCAGCAGTGGTCGGAACTGGTTGACCTGAGTGCCAGCGGATTGGGCTTGAGTGAGGATTCCCGCCAGGGGGGCTAGGGCGGTGCGCACGGTGGTGTCGAGTTGGGCCAGTCCGCCGGCGAGTTGATCGGCGCCGTCGGTGAGTTTCGTGAGGTCGTCTCGGCGGGCGTTGCCGTCGGCGACTGCGCCGGCCATCTTGTCTCCAATTTGACCGTTTTGCCAGGCCAGTTGCGCTTGATCGAGGCGTTCCCCGGTGGGGCGGGTGACACCGGAGACTTTGGTGACACCGGGAACCTGGGAGACGCGGGACGCCATTTCGTCGAGGTCGGCCAGTCCCTTGCCGGTGCGCATGTCGGTGGGGCTCTCGACGACGAGGAATTCGGTGATGACGACGTCTTTTCGGAAGTGGCGGTCCAGCAGCTGATAGCCCTGGTTGCTGGCGGTGGTGGCAGGTTGGCCTTTGCGGTCGTCGTAGCTGATTTTGATGGTCACGGCTACCGCGGACAGTGCGAGCAGGATGACGAGGCTGACGATCAGCAGCGGCACCGGGCGGCGCACCACCGCCACGGCGACACTGTTCCAGTAGCGACGGGTGCGATCGGATTTGGGTTCACCGATGCCACGTTTAGCTGCCAGCGCCAGCACTGGTGGCAGCAGGGTGACTGTGGCCAGGAAACCGAAGAGAACGGCGATGGCGCACGCCGGGCCCAGGGCGGCGAACACACTCAAGCGGGCGAACACCATCGCCAGGAAGGCGAGTGCGACAGTGGCTGCTGAGGCCAGGATTACGCGGCCGATGCTGGCGGTGGCGTGGATGATGGCCTGATCCGCCGGCACCTGTGCGCGGCGCTGCTCGTGGTAGCGGCTGATCAGGAACACGGTGTAGTCGGTGCCGGCGCCGAGCAGGATCGCGGTCATGAACGCGACGGTGAATTGGGACACCGGCATACCCATCTCGCCGAGCGCGGACAGTACGCCGCGCCCGACGGCCAGGCTCAGTCCGATGACCAGCAGCGGCAGTAGTGCGGTGAACACCGACCGGTAGACGATCAGCAGGATCAGGGCGATCATGCCGGCGGTGGCGATCGAGATCAACAGCAGATCGTGCTCGGCGGAGGCGATCATGTCACTGAACGTCGCCGGCGGTCCGGTGACGTGCGCGGTGGTGGTGGAGTCGCTGAACACCTCGGCGGTGATGTCACGCACCGCCTTGACTGACTCGGCGGCCGTGGGGTCACCCAGCGTGCCGGTCACTCCGACCGGCAGATACCACGATTTGCCGTCGGCGCTGACGGCTTGGGTTTTTGTGACCGGATCGGCCAGCAGATCCTGCACGAGCAACACGTGCTCACTGTCGGCGCGCAGCCGCTCCAGAAGGCGGTCGTAGCGCTGCTGGGCCGCAGGGGTCAGCCCGGCAGGATCTTCCATGGCCACAATCAGCACGGTTTTCGACCCTTGCTCGCCGAAGGCCGTGCTCATCCGCTCCACCGTCTGCAGGGACGGGGCGTCGCGCGGTATCAGATCCACCGACTGCTGCCGCACCACCGTCTCCAGCTGCGGGAACAGCAGCGCCAGGATGATGGCGGCGCCGATCCACACCCCGATGGTTAATGCTTTGTGCCGCACTGTGAATCGGCCCAGCGCTGCCAGCCGGGCGCTGTACTCGCGGCTGTGTGCGGGATCGGCGGAAGGGCTGTCACGCCGGCGAGTTGGGGCTGCAGGTGCTGTCGAGGAGCCTGTCGTGCGGTCGGTCACCGAACCTCCCCTGGTCGACGATACTATCAGTAGCGCTACGCTACAGCATGTAGCGAAGTGGTTCGCAGTTGGTCGGCGCCAGCTGGAGCGGGCCTATCGTCGGTTCACGATGTTGGCGTCGTCGTCGTCGGGGATGTCGTGCCGGACCACACGGACTCGCCCCTGAGGTAGGCAAGCCATGTATCCATGTCGCTTTCCGTACAGCTCCCATGCGGTGACCTGCTCGTCGGGATCGACGTCGATGCGGTGCCCGCGGGAGAAGGCCAGATGCAGACCTCCGTCGTCACCAGACCAGGCCTGGGTGCACACAGCGCCGGCCAGATTGAGCAGCGGGCGCTCATGCACCGAGATCCGCAAGGGGTTGATGAGTACCGCCTCGGTGGGAAAGCGGCCGGCCGCAGGCAGGGTGAGCAGCAAGGGGCGCGAGATCACGACCTCGTTGTAGTCGTCAAGGTCCAACACCAAGCCGTCGCGCACAGAGACACGTTGCACGACACAGTCTTCAATCCATTGGGTGTACATGGCCTTCTCCTTCGACGCATCGTTGAGCCGTACCTGAAGAGTACGACAGGTATCGCTGCGATACCAGAAGTAGCGTTACGGTGCGGTTGTGCTCGGGGCCGCCCTGTCGATGACTCTGCGGGTGGCCCGGTCGATGCGATCGCGGGTATCGGCTGCCGACACGCGCCCACTGATGAAGGCAACGAGGTTGGCCAGCCAGATGTCGGAGATAACGCCGGCGACACACAGATCTGCCGGTGTCGGCTCGCCACCCCCGAGGGTGCGGGCCAGCAGGATTTCAATCGTTGCGGCGGCGCGGTCGAGCTCCGCAGCGGCGCGGGTGTCTGCGACGGCGAAGGCCCGGGTCATGGCGTCGGTCAGCAGCGGGTCGCGCTGCCACCGGTCGTGTAGGTGGGCGGTCAGTCGATCCAATCGCTGTTGCGGTGTGCCGGCACCGCTTGACCAGTCGCCGGAGACGTCGAGGCGCTGAAATTCTCGGGTCAGCGCTGCCACCAGCAGGTGGGTTTTGGCGGGGTAATAGCGGTATAGAGTGCCCACGGCGATACCGACTCGCTCGGCGACTGTCCGCATGTGGACCGCGTCGTAACCGCCCGTGGCAGCAACAGCCAGCGCGGCATCCATGATCGCTTCGCGGCGACGCGCTGAGGCACGCGAACGCGGCACCTCAGCTGCGTGGACCTGGTCGGCAGCTGAACTGCCCTGATTCTGTGCGGGATTGCTGCTCACGCGAGTGCTGGCGACACTCATGGCGTTTGGCCGTTGACGCCGCTGCGGCGCGAGAGCTGCTCGAAGATCTCACCGAAACCGCTGACGTCGCCGTGAGCGGCGAAATGCGCGGTGTCGACCACAACGAACACTGCGCTCGCAGTGAACCGGGTGACCCCCTCACAGGTCCCGGTCGCCGCAATATGCAGCGCCCGCCCCTCACGGGCGCTGATGTGCGCGGTGATCCGGTGGGGCTGGTGCAACGGCACTGGCTGCAAATACTCCACCGTCAGCGTGCGCGTCACCGCCGGCGTACCGGCGATCCACAACGTGAAGCCCAGCACGTCATCGCAGGCGGCGGCCACCGCCCCACCATGCGCCAAGCCTGGGGCTCCAATGTGACGCTCGTCGAACGTGACATCGGCATACACCGAATCCGCACTGCGGTGGACCTCCAAATGCAGGCCGTGCGGGTTGGCCGGGCCGCACCCCATGCACGTCGGGGTGTGCGAAGGTAGCCGTTCGGACGGTACTGCAGTTTCTGGCACGAGGACACTCCCGGTACATCTAGTTTCGCTGCGATACTCTTGGTACCACAACTGCTAGACTGTCGTGCGCGACATCGCCTGAAATCGACCGCCGAGGTGACCCCGTGAGCGACAGCAGTCAGCCATCCCTGCACGATGACGAGGACATCGACCCGCGGCGGATACGGTCACGCAACCGGTTATTGGACGCTGCCGCAACACTTCTGAGCACCGGAGGCGTCGAGGCCGTCACCATCGATGCCGTCACCAAAGCATCCAAGGTTGCCCGCACCACCCTCTATCGGCATTTTCAGAGCTCGTCGCATCTGCTTGCCGCCACGTTCGAGCGGCTACTGCCGCAGGTGACCACACCGGCACCCACCAGCGGTTCCCTGCGCGATCAACTGATTGAGCTGCTCAGCCGCCAAGCCGCCCTGTTCAACGACGCCCCGCTGCACGTCACCACCCTGGCATGGCTCTCACTCGGGCCGACCGGCGCCAAAGACGAGACCGACGATCGCCACGCATCCGGGGCTCTGCGGGCCCGAGTCGTCGATCAGTACCGACAACCGTTCGACGCGCTACTCAACGGCGATAAAGCTCGAGCCGAACTCGACGACTTCGACCTTGAATTGGCGCTGTGCCAACTCGTCGGCCCGCTGGCCTTCGCACGCATGACCGGGATTCGCACCGTAACCCACAAGGACTGCGCGAACATCGTCGACGATTTCCTCGCCGCCCACTGTAAGACCAGGGATTACGGTGGCGACCAGGCGAAGCCCAGAACCACGCGGCGGTCAGACGGGCCGCGCCGTCCGTCTAGGCAGATAGTCACCTGATACCGGCACGTGGCGGCTCTGTCGGCAACCACAGCATCCCTCAAATGCTCAAGGTGGAGCCGTTTAACCCAACTCCGATCGCAGGCAAGAGCCGGATGCGAAGTACGTTCGACCGCGGAAAGATTTGATCCCTGAGTAGTAGCCAGGACATCAACCATATCGGCGGAGGATCCGCCCGTAGACAGCTCGGGACGTCCCCGCCGTAAGCCGTCTTGACCGAGAAATAGGGCGCCGGGTTCACCAGCGCCGGTGCGCCGACTTCGTGTGGCAGGTTGCGCCATTGACGTGCCCGCAGAGGGATTCCGACTGCCCGACGACTCTCGATGCGCATGGTGCGCCATGGTGTACGAATCTCGGTGCTGAACCACGGCCTCTATCCACATCGGGTCCGAGCGGTACATGAATTCGCGCCAGACACCTGGGCCGCGTGAACCGGAGAACGAATTTCGTCCGTCGAAAATCAGCGGATCACCGCCCAGAATGCAAGAGGTGTGTGGGCGCGAGGTGGCGGCCAATGTGGTCTGTTGGGAGGACGGAAGTGGACGCGACTGATTGCGTGAGCGAGTAGACCCGTCGCGGTATCTGGCGGTTCGAGGTTCGGTACTTGAGGACGGCCCGTTCGGGCATGCGGAAATTGGTACATGTCGAATGTGGCTGAGGTGGTGGCCCGGAGGTTCGCCGTGAACCTAGTGTTCGGCCATGGCGAAGAAGTCGAAGAAAGCGAAAAGGGCGACAGCGCTTGAGGCGGCAGGGGAAGAGTTCCCGGGCGAAGCTACGGTGTGGTGTTGCACGGTCGAAATCCGGTGATACCGCAGTCGCGAAGGCTGACGTGGGCGTTGATCCGACTTCCGACGGTGTTGAGAGGACTGCATGCGGGGCGAGTGGGAATGGTGCTTACGATCCGACTCGGTGTGTCCGCTGCGATGCGGTGATGCTTGATGAGGAAGCTTCGCCCCGGCGTGGCCGCCGCCGGCTGTATTGCTCGGATACCTGTCGTCGGGACGCATCGGCGGCCCGCATGGCGGCGGAGCGCTTCGGGGAGCCTATTCGCGTGATCGAAGTCCCGAAAGCCGCTGCACCGCAGAAGCAACCTGAAGGAACGCCCGACCCGCACCGACCCGACGCACCGATGGATGCCGCCAGCGACGTCTTGGAAGACGGTGAGGCGCTACGGAGGGTGCTCGCTCGGGTAGCAGAGCAAGCCCGACTCAAGAAGCTGGATCGTGTCACCTTGATGGCCGCCCGTGACCTGTCCAATGCTGTTCATCCGCACCGCGATTGGTGAGAAGTCACGTCATTCGGCGAAGCCTGCGGGTTGTGTTTCTATGCGATCGTCGTGCGGCGGGGCTGCATCCGGTCATGCTGGCTGCGCTACGGATTGCAGTGTGGATCGTCAGCCGGGAGAGTTCACCTTTCATATGTTCGATGCTGGCCAGTAACTCGTAGACCATGGTCTTGCGTGCGGCGGAGATCATCTCTGATGCATCTTCACTCTGCGGTAGGTGGCCGTTCTGTCGGCTGAAGTCGTCGATCACGGTGTCGATGGTGTCGTCGAATTGGGTGGCCAGCTGTTGTGCGTCGGTGTCGGCGTGTTCCTTGATGAACTCCTCGCGTTCGTCGGGGGGCCAGGAGGGTGGGAACGGCAGATGTGTTCGGTAGAGGCCTTGGATCGCGGCATCGAGTTGGCCGCACAAGGTGCTCTCGGGCCAGTCGCTGATCGCGGCGGTGGCCAGTTTCTCCAGATCTTCGTCAAGACTCATCGTGGCTGCTCCCTTACGGCTTGTCCTGATAATGCCCGTAGGCACTGACAACTCGTCGAATGTGGGATTGCTACGCGGAGAGGTCGTCGTGGCGTTCGTCGTCAGGGCGAGCCGCGTGGTTCTCAGCGACAGTGATCGAGGAAGGGGTGGGCCGTCGCAGCGAGGGGTGCGAGGATTGCGAGGCTCGGAGGACCGCGACATCTTCGGACGGCGGATAGATCGTCCAGAGCAGAACGTTGCGATGGTTGCGGGCCCCGTCGTCTTCGATCACCCATCCCAGTTTCCGCAGCGCCGGTGCGTGTCTGCGGAGCAGACTTGTCACCTCGCGGCCGTTGCGGGGCCATTCCTTCGGGCGTCGCCAATGGTCGCCAGCAGGGGTTACGGCGGTGTGTAGGTCAGCGCCGGACTGGCTGCGTAACGGTTCTCGGACGTGCTGGCGCAGCTGATCGATGAACGGGTTGCCTGCCAGGCTGTCCTCCGAGAGTTGGTCCGCGCGTGAGGTGTAGCGCCGTAAGCCATCAGTCGACAAGACCTGGTCGACCGCCGCCAGCACGCGACCGAAGTCCGCCATCCGTGGCGCATCATCTATCACCAGCGTTTCCAGACGGTGATGAACAGTCGCGGCCAGTTCGAGTAGCCCACTCAAAATGCCAGGTAGAGCCGCGTGCCACAGTTGTCGCATCGTGGCCTCCGGCTGTCGCATGTGACGCTCTATGCGTCGCAAGTCGATCATCGCCATGCGTTCGGCGAGGTCGGGTCGCACCGCTCCGACGTCGATGCCATTGATGATGACGCAGCGCCGAAACTTGACCACGGCCAAGTCAGCATCGGTGTAGAGCGCGCGTTTGACGTTGCCGTCGCCGGTGGCGGCGCGGCACAGCGAGTCCGACAACCAAGGCGGGATCGCTGACAGGTTGTCGAGGGCGACAACCCACGAGCCGGCGGCGGCGGTCACCCAGGATTCGGCGTCGCGAGGCGGCTGGCGCAGCGCAACGGGGGCGGGGTCGATGAGGTCGACCAGCATGCGCGTTGTCGTGGTCTTGGCGCTGCCTTGCTCGGCGAAGAGCGCCAGGACCGGATGCGGCACATCGCACTGAATCAATGCGGCGATGAGCGCTGCGAGCAACACGGGACGGTCTTCAAAGGCGATGTTGATGAAATCCCACAACCCGTTCACATCGCCGGATGGGGGCGGTAGCGGCATCGCCGCTGTCAGCTTGGTGCGCAAGAACCGTACCGGGGCAGTGTCGATGATCGACCAGGCGCCGCGGTGGATGCGAATGACTTTCCCGTCGGTTCGTCCGGTGTCGATGTAGCTGATTCCTCGGTGCTCAGCGATGCGGAGATGCAGCTTCTCAGGTCTCTGGTTGGCGGCCAGGCCTTCGAGGACCAGGGTGGCGTCGGTGAGGGCCTGGCCGCCGGCCACGGTGCCGGTCTCCGCGAAATAGCGGGAGGCGAGTTGGGCGCGTAGGCCGGCCTTGCCCGCGCGCAGCAGAATCGCCAGATGAGGCCGGGTTCGGTCAGCGCCGAAAGGCTCTCCGTCTTCGGAGACGCCGAGGAGGTACCGCTCTTGCGCCATGCAGACCAGGCGCGCGGCGACGGACTTCTTGTCGCTTTCGTTGTTGGCACTCATAGGGTTTCCTGCCTGCGGTGCTTCTGCGGGCGGGCATGACGGGCTATTCTCATGAGGAACTTCCGGTTGAGCGATCGGGTGGTTCGAACGAAAGACCTCGGCTAGCCCCCGGGGTCTTTCTCATATGCGGGCCTCATGCAGCGTCGCCGCCTCCGCGTCGGGTTGCGCTCTCCTGCTGCGAAATCCACCTAAGAACCTCATCGCGCCGATACACGACACGGCGGCCCAAGGTGAAGCTCGCCGGTCCGATATCCGAGTGTCTCCAGTACCGCAGTGTCCCAACCGGGACACCGATCATCTGCGATACCTGTTTAGCTCCAAGCAATTCCATCACATTCCTCCTGAATCACAGTCGGTTCAACTGAGCCAACGGTGACACCAGAGAAGTCGATCCGTCCACCACCACAGCCAACTTTGGTCTTGATTTGGTGAAATCCGTTTCTTGTCAGTAGCTGTCGGCGCTCAGTGGCACACTTACGGTGACGGAGGAGCAGACTATGCAAAGACGTAACCGCCGGGCCGGCGTCGAGGATCGTTGGCGGCGGGCAGACGGCAGCCCCACAGCGCGGGCCAACAAAGGGCGTCGCTGGCTGGCCCGCTACGTCGACGACCAGGGGCAAGAAAACACCAGGTCCTTCGATCGCAAAGTGGATGCTCAAGCCTGGCTCGATGAGATCACTGCCATGCAGGTGACGGGCGCCTATGTCGCGCCGAAGGCGGGTCGCGTCAGCGTCGGCGAACTGTATGCGAAATGGGTCGGAACGCAGAGCCATCTCAAGAAAACCACCGCGTCGACTCGGAGGTACACCTGGCCGGTGTACGTCGAGCCGCGGTGGTCAGCGGTCGCCGTCGCCGACGTCCAGACGACGGACGTGCGTGCCTGGGTCCACTCGATGACGTCCTCGGGTGCCGGGGCCGCCACCGTTGAGAATGCCGTCGGCATCTTGCGTCAGGTACTGGAGATGGCGGTCGAGGATCGACGGATCGCGCGCAATCCGTGTGCGGGGATCAAGCTTCCTCGCCGCAAGCGGCGGCCGCGCGGGTATCTGACGCACCGGCAGGTGGAGCAGCTCGCGATTGAAGTCGGGCCGGATGCGACGGTCGTGCGCTTCTTGGCCTACACCGGTCTGCGCTGGGGAGAAATGGCGGCGCTGCGCGTCGGTGACGCGAAGATGCTTCGACGTCGCATCCACGTCCGGGAGTCCGTGACAGAGGTCGAAGGGCAACTGGAGTGGTCGTCACCCAAGTCGTACGAGCAGCGGATGGTGCCTTTCCCCGCATTTCTTGCTGACGAACTGGCCGTCCTGATGATTGGGAAGAAGCCCGATGACCTCATCTTCGCCGCGCCCGAAGGCGGAGTTCTGAGAGTGTCGAACTGGCGCCGCCGAGTCTTCAACAAAGCGGTCAAGCGGGTCCTCGAGAAGGATGCGACCTTCCCAGTCGTAACTCCGCACGATCTCCGTCACACCGCCGCATCCCTTGCCATCAGTGCCGGCGCCAATGTCAAAGCCGTGCAGACCATGCTGGGGCACGCCTCGGCGGGGCTGACCCTGGACACTTACGCCGACCTGTTCCCAGATGATCTGGAGATGGTTTCCGCGGCTTTGGACGACGCGCGAACCAAGTCCCTAAAAGCTGCTGCGGACCAACTGCGGACTGGAACGAAAGAAGGCCCCGAACTGGAGAACCAGTCAGGGCCTTCTACCTGCGAACACACGAGTCGGGGTGGCGGGATTCGAACCCACGACCTCTTCGTCCCGAACGAAGCACGCTACCAAGCTGCGCCACACCCCGCGTGAAGCCACGACAGCGTATCGCACCGCACGGCTCGGAAGCCAAACGCCCTGTCCCGCCGCGACACGCCGCGGGATGGATTTCACATGTCGGTGGCGTTATGCACACTGACCAACAGATCCGAAGGGAACGAGGGCGACATGACCGGGCTCGGGGCGTCGATCTACGTGGGATTCTTCGTGCTGGCCGCGTTGTGGCTGTTCCTGACCTCGGACGGTCCGCTGATGCACAACTCCGAGCGCGGCCAGCGTCCGGACCGCTCGAACTCGGCGAGCACCTCGGCCGGTCCGGAGGGGTCCATGCCGTGGCTGGCCAGCCACTCGTCGCGGAAGTAGGTCTCGTCGTACCGGTCGCCGCCGTCGGCGAGCAGCGTCACCACCGACCCACGGCACCCGTCGGCCACCATCTGCGCCAACAGCCCGAACGCGCCCCAGATGCTCGTCCCGGTCGACGGCCCGACCCGGCGCCCCAGCACCCTGCTGACGTGATGCGCCGCGGCGACCGACGCCGCGTCGGGCACCGAGACCATCACGTCGACCACCCCGGGCAGAAATGACGGCTCCACCCGTGGCCGCCCGATGCCTTCGATCCGCGACGACGCGGTGGTGACCATCTCGGGGTCGCCGGTGCGATACGCCGGGAAGAACGCCGAATTCTCCGGATCCACCACGCACAGCCTCGTCGCGTGCCGGCGGTAGCGGATGTAACGGCCGATGGTCGCGCTGGTGCCCCCGGTGCCCGCGCCCACCACGATCCACTCCGGTACCGGGTGTGCCTCGAGGGCCATCTGCTCATAGATCGACTCGGCGATGTTGTTGTTGCCGCGCCAGTCGGTGGCGCGTTCGGCGTTGGTGAACTGATCGAGGTAATGCCCGCCCGTCTCGTCGGCCAGCCGCTGCGCCTCGGCGTACACCTGGCCGGATTCGCTGACGAAATGGCAACGGCCACCCTGAGATTGGATCAACGCCACTTTCGCCGCGCTGGTCGACTCCGGCATCACCGCGATGAACGGCAATCCGAGCATCGCGGCGAAGTAGGCCTCCGAGACCGCCGTCGACCCCGACGACGCCTCGATCACCGTGGTGTCCTCACCGATCCAGCCGTTGCACAACCCGTAGAGGAACAGCGACCGCGCCAGCCGGTGTTTGAGGCTGCCGGTGATGTGGGTCGTCTCGTCCTTGAGATAGAGCGCCACATCGCGATCGGCGGCCCACGCCGGCAGCGGGTAGCGCAGCAGGTGGGTGTCGGCGCTGCGGCGCGTGTCGGCCTCGATCAGTCGAACCGCGTTGTCGACCCAGTCACGCGACGGAGGCCGACAAACCGCTCGGCTCACCGCGCCGAGACGGTCGGATGCGACTGGCCGGCCTCAGATCCGGCGTCCGAGCCACCCGTAGGGGCGGCGACCAGCGTCAGCAGCGTCGCCTCCGGGCGGCAGCAGAACCGCACCGGCGCGAACGGGGAGGTGCCGATGCCCGCCGACACGTGCAGCTGGGTGCGCGCACCCCAGCGCGAAGGCCCCTTGGCGCGGGAGCGGTCCAGCTCGCAGTTGGTCACCAGGGCGCCGTAGAACGGCAGGCACAGCTGACCGCCGTGGGTGTGGCCGGCCATCACCAGCTGGTAGCCGTCGGCGGCGAAGCGGTCCAGCACCCGGGGTTCGGGAGAGTGCGTCAGCCCCAGCGTCAGGTTCGCCGTCGGGTCGGCCGGTCCGGCGATGGTCGCGTAGCGGTCCCGGGTCAGATGCGGGTCGTCGACCCCGGCCGCGGCGATGCGCAGGCCGTTGACCTCGAACTCGCGTCGGGTGTGCGTCAGGTCCAGCCAGCCGCGTTCGGTGAACGCGGCCCGCAGATCCTGCCATGGCAGCGGCTCACCGTGGATACGGTGGCCGGGGTTGGTCAGGTAGTTGGCCGGGTTCTTCAGCCGGGGCGCGAAATAGTCGTTGCTGCCGAACACGAACACCCCCGGCACCGCCAGCAGGTCCCCGAGTGCCTGCACGACGGCCGGCACGGCCTTGGGATGGGCCAGGTTGTCCCCGGTGTTGACCACCAGATCCGGCTCCCAGCGGGCGAGGTCGCGCAGCCAGTCCTGCTTGCGGCGCTGCGTCGGACGCATGTGGATGTCGCTGACGTGCAGCACCTTGAGCGGAGCCGAACCGGGAGACAGCACCGGCATCGTCGCCTCGCGGACGACGAAGGCGTTGCGCTCGATCAGCGCGGCATAACCGATTCCAGCGACGAGCGTGCCGAGCGTTGCGGCTGCGGCGGTCTTGACAGCAGGCATCACCCCAGCCTACTGCCACCTGGGGTCACCCACCGATCTCCCCGCTGATCAGCCCGGCGGCGGAGGCGGCGGCGGCCCCAGCACCGGCACGGTGATCGGCGGCAGCCCAGGGATCTGGATCACCTGCTGGCCGACCGGGGGCGGCGGCAGTCCGGGAGCCGCCGGCGCGGACGGCGGCGGCGGAGGCGGCGGCGGCGCGATGCCGTTGGACACCTGGATCGTGATGATCGAACCCGGGATGGTCTGACCGCTGGGGGAGGTGCCGACGACCGTGCCGCGCGAGGAGGTGCTGTTGACCGTCGAGACCCCGTCGGCCACCTGGAAACCGGCCTCCCGGATCCGCTGGCGGGCGGTGTCCTCACGCAGCCCCGCCACGCTGGGAACCCGGGAGCCCGGGCCGCCCTCGACGTAGCGTGGATCGGTCGGCGGCAGCACCACCTCGCCGAAGTTGGTGGCGATCGGCTTCATCGCGGTGAACCAGGTCCGGGCCGGCTCGTTGCCGCCGAACAGGTTGCCCGATCCGCACTGGCGCAGCGGGAACGAACACAGCTCGGTCGGCGCGGGGGAGTCGTCGTAGATGTAGCTGGCCGCGGCGAGCTGGTTGGTGAAGCCCAGGAACGCCGAAGAGCGGTTGGCTTCGGTGGTACCCGTCTTGCCTGACATCGGCAGATCCCAGCCGACCGAACCGGCAGCCCCGGCGGCCGTGCCGGCCCCGGTGTCGTCCTTGCTCATCGCCACGGCCAGCGTGTTGGCCAGGCCTTCGGGCACGACCTGCTCGCAGGTCTCGGTGGTCACCGACACCTCTTCGCCGTGGCGGTCGAAGACCGTTTCGATCGGGTTGGGCGGGCACCAGGTGCCCGCCGAGGCCAGCGTCGCCGCGACATTGGACAGCTCCAGGGCATTGACCTCGATCGGGCCCAGCGTGAACGAGCCGATGTTCTGGCGTTTGACGAAGTCGGCCAGACTCTCGTTGCTCTCGGGGTCGTAGTCACGTGCGGTGCCGGGCAGCGCGTACGAGCGCAACCCCAACCGCACCGACATGTCGACCGCCCGCTGCACACCGACCTGGGCGATCAGCTTCGCGAACGCGGTGTTCGGCGACGTGGCCAGCGCGTCGGTGACGCTCATCGAGCCCCGGTAGTTCCCGGCGTTCTGCACACACCAGGTCGCCGGTGGACAGCCGCGCGCGCCGCCACTGCCCAGGCCCTTGGCCTCGAAGCGTCCCGGTGCGTCGAGCTGGGCGTTGATGCCCATGCCCATCTCCATGGCGGCAGCGGTGGTGAAGACCTTGAAGACCGAGCCGGCCCCGTTGCCGACCAGCGAGAACGGCTGCGGCTGCATTGTCTCCCCGGCGTCCAGGTTCAGCCCGTAGGTGCGGTTGCTGGCCATCGCGAGCACCGGGTGGGACTCCTTGCCCGGCCGGATCACGCTCATCACGCTGGCCACCCCGGGCAGCGTCGGGCTGGCGAAGCTGTCGATCGCCGACTTCACCGACGACTGCACGACGGGATCGAGCGTCGTCTTGATCAGGTAGCCGCCCCGGGCCACCTGGTCCTTGCTCAGCCCCGCGCGGGCGAGGTAGTCCAGCGCGTAGTCGCAGAAGAAGGCCCGGTCACCGGCGGCGATGCACCCGCGCGGCAGCTCGTTGGGCTGCGGCAGCACCCCGAGCGGCTGCTGCTTGGCCGCGCGCAGCTCGTCGGCGTACTCCGGCAGGTTCTCGATCATGGTGTCCAGCACCACGTTGCGCCTGGCCAGCGCCCCGTCGGGATTGGTGTACGGGTTCAGGGCGCTGGTCTGCTGCACCATGCCCGCCAGCAGGGCGGCCTGCTGCCAGTTCAGCTGCGACGCGTCGATCCCGAAGTAGGTCTGGGCGGCGTCCTGCACCCCGAATGCCCCGTTGCCGAACGACACCAGATTCAGGTAGCGGGTCAGGATCTCGGGCTTGGTGAACGTCTTGTCCAGGGTCAGGGCCATCCGGATCTCGCGCAGCTTGCGCGCCGGGGTGGTCTCGATCGCCGCGCGCTTCTCGGCGTCGGTCTGGGCGATCACCAGCAGCTGATAGTTCTTGACGTACTGCTGTTCGATGGTCGAGCCGCCGCGGGTGTCGAGGTCGCCGGACAGGTAGCCCGACAGCCCGGTCAGCGTGCCCTGCCAGTCCACGCCGTTGTGCTCGGCAAACCTCTTGTCCTCGATCGAGACGATCGCGAGCTTCATGGTGTTGGCGATCTGTTCGCTGGGAACCTCGAAACGGCGCTGGGAATACAGCCACGCGATGACATTGCCCTGCGCGTCGACCATGGTCGAGACCTGCGGCACCTCGCCCTCGACCAACTGCGCCGAACCGTTGGCCACCACGTCGGAGGCCCGGTTGGACATCAGCCCGACCCCGCCCACGACGGGGAACATCAAGGCAGCGGCGATGACGCTGGCCAGCAGGCAGCACCACGCCAACTTGATGACCGTCACCGACTTCGGCGGCGGCGTCGGCCGCGTCTCGGTCTCCTCCGGCATGGGTACAGAGTAACGACGCTGCCAAGCCGGCCACTGTGCGAGCAGCGGCAATGGGTTGAGGCACTGCGTGCCAAAAACGGGAATCGGACACTGTACCGGTCTGACGGCACGGTCGTCCCAAAAAACTGGTCACGAACGTATTGCGCAAACTACGCCTGACCACCTAAATTGAGCGCACAGTGCGATACAGGTCACACCCGGTACTCGCAGTGTGGCGTAGATCGCACCTCGTGATCGTCGTCCGTGTTGAATCGTCTGCGTTGTCGGGGCGCGGCCAGAACGAAGGGATCGCTGGTGTCAGTTACAAAGCCCGCCGCACGCAAGGCCACCGTGAATCCGTCGGCTCATTCCCCCTTGCACGGGGCCGAGGCCGAAGCCCGAATTGCGTGGGTCTCCCAGGCCCGGTGCCGACAGACCGATCCCGACGAACTGTTCGTCCGCGGCGCCGCACAGCGCAAGGCCGCGGTCATCTGCCGGCACTGTCCGGTGATCGCCGAGTGTGGCGCCGACGCGCTGGACAACCGCGTCGAATTCGGTGTCTGGGGCGGGATGACCGAACGCCAGCGGCGCGCCCTACTCAAGCAGCACCCCGACGTGGTTTCCTGGGCTGACTTCTTTGCCGCGCAGCGCAAGCACCGCAGCGCCGGCTGAATCCGGCAAACTCAGCCGACCTGTGCCGCCTCGCCGGTGATCTGATCGGCGATCGCGCGCAGCGCGTCCAGATCCGACACGTCGAACGGCAGCGACGGCACGCCGACGATGGCCACGTGCGGATTGGCGCCGGTGAACCGCGACAGCAACCGCACCTCCCGCTTGGCCGTCGAGGCCCGGTCTGCGTGGATGCGCAGCGCGGCCGCGGTCACCGAATCCGGCGCCGTCTGCGCCAGTTTCTCGGCCGCCTCGGCGGCGCGCTCCGCGGTGAGATCGCACAGCGTCGGATGCGTGCGGTTGAGGATCAGCCCCGACAGCGGCATGTGCTCGCTGGACAGCCGGTCGACGAAGAACGACGCCTCCCGGAGTGCATCCGGCTCGGCCGCCGAGACCACCACGAACTGGGTGCCACGACGTTTGAGCAGGTCGTAGGTGCGGTCGGCTTTCTCTCGGAACCCCCCGAACGTCGCATCCAGGGACTGCACGAACGACGCTGCATCGGAGAGCATCTGCGACCCCAGCACGGTCGACATCCCCTTCATGGCCAGCCCCACCGCACCGGTGACCAGCCGGCCGAAGCCCCGGCCCGGGGCCAGCAGCAGCCGCCAGAGCCGGCTGTCCATGAAACTGCCCAGCCGCTTCGGCGCGTCCAGGAAGTCCAGCGCGTTGCGTGAGGGTGGGGTGTCGACGACGATCAGGTCCCACTTGTCCTCGGCCAGCAGCTGGCCGAGCTTCTCCATGGCCATGTACTCCTGCGTGCCGGCCAGCGAGGTCGCCACCGTCTGATAGAAGGAGTTCTCCAGGATCGCGTCCGCGCGGTCGGGGCCGGAGTACTGCACCACCATCTCGTCGAACGTGCGGCGCATGTCCAGCATCATCGCGTGCAGCTCGCCGGGAACCTCGGCCGCCAGCGGCACCCGCTGCGGCGTGTTGCCCAGGGTCTTGATGCCCAGCGCCTGCGCCAATCGCTTGGCCGGGTCGATGGTCAGCACGACGACGGTGCGCCCGTACTCGGCGGCCCGCAGCGCCATCGCGGCCGCCGTCGTGGTCTTGCCGACGCCGCCGGCGCCGCAGCACACCACGACGCGGTTGGCCCGGTCGCGCAGGATCGAGGCCATGTCCAGGGCCGGTGGGGTGGTGCTCATCGATGTCCTCCGCTCACCGCACGCCCTGGCGGGCGAGCTCTTCGGCCAGTTCGTACAGGCTGCCCAGGTCTACCCCGTCGGACAGGGTGGGCAACTCCAACCGCGGCACGTCGATCTCGACGAGCTGTTCGGCGCTCTCGGTGCGCGCCGCGATCCGGGTCGCGTGCTGGATGGTCTCGGTCAGTAGCCCCGCGAAATCCTTGTCCGACAGGGTGATTCCCGCCTGTTCGAGCTCGGCGCGCACGGTGTCGGCGTCGACGTCCCCGTCGGCGGCCTTGGCCAGCGCGTCGGGCGGCAGATAGGCCGGGATGTTGCGGTTGACGATGACGCTGCCGATCGGCAGGTTCATCTGACGCAATTCTTCGATGGCCTCGACGGTCTCCTGGATCGGCAGGGCTTCCAGCAGCGTCACCAGGTGCACCGCGGTCGCGTCGGAGTGCAGGATCTTGACCACGCCCTCGGCCTGCGAGTGCACCGGCCCGCCCTTGGCGATCTCCGACACGGCCTGGGTGACGTCGAGGAACCGGGCGATGCGGCCCGTCGGGGGAGCGTCGACGACGACGGCGTCATACACGGCGTGCTTGCCGCGGTCCTTGTCGGTGCGGGTGACGATCTCCTTGATCTTGCCGGTCAGCAGCACGTCGCGCAGACCCGGCGCGATGGTGGTGGCGAACTCGACCGCGCCGATGCGGCGCATCGCCCGGCCGGCCAACCCCAGGTTGTAGAACATGTCGAGGTATTCCAGGAACGCGGCCTCGGTGTCGATCGCCAGCGCGTTGACCTGACCGCCACCCTCGGCGGTGGCGATCTTGACCTCGTCGTACGGCAGCGGCGGCACGTCGAAGAGCTGCGCGATGCCTTGGCGCCCTTCGACTTCCACCAGCAACACCTTGCGGCCGTTGGCGGCCAGCGCCAGCGCCAGTGCGGCAGCGATCGTCGTCTTACCCGTGCCGCCTTTGCCGGAGACGAAGTGCAGGCGGGCTTTGGTCAGGCGAGACGGCCAGCCGGTCGCCCGGGGACCGGTCGCTGTCCCGTTCGGTGTGGTTGCCACCAGTGCATGCTAGCCAAGGCCTACGTGCCGACCGTTAGGCTCGGTGTCATGAGTGCACAAGGCTGGTGGGAAACGTGAGCGAAGCGAACAAATGGGAGTACGCGACCGTCCCGTTGCTGACACATGCCACCAAGCAGATCCTCGACCAGTGGGGCGAGGACGGCTGGGAGCTGGTCTCCGTACTGCCCGGACCGACCGGGGAACAGCACGTCGCGTACCTGAAGCGCCCCAAGTGAGCGGCTGGTCGGACCGGCTGGGCCAGCTCGGCATCACGTTGCCCGAGACGGTGGCGCCGGTGGCGGCGTACGTTCCGGCCGTACGCACCGGCAACCTCGTCTACACCGCCGGTCAGCTGCCGATCACCGCAGGCAAGCTGCCCGCCGTCGGCAAGGTCGGGGCGGACGTATCTCCCGAGCAGGCCAAGGACCTGGCCCGGCAGTGCGGGCTCAACGCGCTGGCCGCCGTCGATTCCCTGGTCGGGCTCGATGCCGTCGTGCGGGTGGTCAAGGTGGTCGGCTTCGTCGCGTCGGCACCCGGTTTCGGCGGCCAGCCCGGCGTCATCAACGGTGCCTCCGAGCTGTTCGTCGAGGTGTTCGGCGATGCCGGGGCGCACGCCCGCTCGGCGGTGGGGGTCTCGGAGCTGCCGCTCGACGCGCCGGTCGAAGTGGAGATCATCGTCGAGGTCAGCGGCTAGGGGTCCGGTGAGCGGCCTGGAACATCCCGCCTACGGCCTGCTGCGGCCGGTGACCGAGACCGCCTCGGTGCTGCTGTGCGAGAACCCGGGCCTGATGACGCTCGACGGCACCAACACCTGGGTGCTGCGCGGACCCGGCAGCGACGAGATGGTGATCGTGGATCCCGGGCCCGATGACAAAGACGAGCACATCGAGCGGTTGGCCGAACTCGGGCCGATCCCGCTGGTGCTGATCAGCCACCGGCACGGCGACCACACCGGCGGCATCGACCGTCTGGTGGAACTGACCGGCGCGGTGGTGCGGTCGGTGGGAAGCGGATTCCAGCGCGGACTCGGCGGACCGCTGGCCGACGGCGAAGTGATCGATGCGGCGGGCCTGCGGATCACGGTGCTGGCCACCCCCGGCCACACTGCCGATTCGATGTCGTTCCTGCTCGAGGACGCCGTGCTGACCGCCGACACGATCCTGGGTCGCGGCACCACCGTCATCGACACCGAGGACGGCGACCTCGGCGACTACCTGGAGTCGCTGAGACGGCTGGCCGGTCTGGCGCAACGCCGGGTGCTGCCCGGCCACGGGCCCGACCTCGACGACGTCGTCGCCGTCAGCGAGACCTATCTCGCGCACCGCGAGCAGCGGCTGGAGCAGGTGCGCGGCGCGCTGCGCGAACTCGGGGAGGACGCCGGGGCCCGCGCGGTCGTCGAACACGTCTACACCGACGTCGACGAGAAGCTGTGGGATGCCGCGGAATCCAGCGTGCAGGCCCAGCTGGACTACTTGCGCCGGAGCTAACGCGCTCGGTACCGGATGCTCGCTCGTTACCTCGCTCGGTACCGGATGCTCGCTCGTTACCTCGCTCGGCGCGCCAGCCGTTCGCTGTCACTGATCAGCACGCTCTTGCCCTCCAGCCGGATCCAGCCGCGGTGGGCGAAGTCGGCCAGCGCCTTGTTGACGGTCTCGCGGGAAGCGCCGACGAGCTGGGCGATCTCCTCCTGCGTCAGGTCGTGGGTGACGCGCAGTGCCCCGCCCTCCTGCGTGCCGAACCGCTGGGCCAGCTGCAACAGCTGCTTGGCCACCCGGCCGGGCACGTCGGTGAAGATCAGGTCGGCGAGGTTGTTGTTGGTGCGGCGCAGGCGGCGGGCCAGCACGCGCAGCAGCTGCTCGGCGATCTCGGGGCGGTCGGCGATCCAGGCGCGCAACGCGTCACGGTCCATCGACACGGCACGCACCTCGGTGATCGTGGTGGCGCTCGAGGTGCGCGGTCCCGGGTCGAAGATCGACAGTTCGCCGAACATGTCGGACGGACCCATGATGGTCAGCAGGTTCTCCCGGCCGTCCGGGGAACGGCGGCCGATCTTCACCTTGCCCGAGATGATGATGTACAGCCGGTCCCCGGGCTCGCCCTCGGCGAACACGGTGTGCCCACGCGGGAAGTCGACGGGTTGCAGCTGCTTGGTCAGCGCGGAAACGGCGCTCGGTTCGACCCCTTGGAAGATTCCGGCCCTGGCCAGGATCTCGTCCACGTTGCCCCTCTTAAAGCTGTTCGATGAATGGTCATGCGCGCGCCGACCTCTGAAGCGATCGCGGGATCAGTCTAGAGGTACGGCGTTTCGTGACCAGCCCACGCTACACAGGATTGGCGTGCCGGGTCTGCTGAAACTCATTATTGAGCCGACCGTGGAAGTACTCGCGCGTGGGCAAACCCGATGCCGGTGTCACGGTGGAAAGCCCGCCGGTGGCCGAGTCGACCTCACCGCGACGCTGGGCCAGCCCGTGCAACGCGCTGTCCATACCGTTACGCGCGAGCGCGTCGACGTCGCCGGCCTCGGCCTTGTCGAGGAACTCGGCGACGTCCGCCGCCGAGAAGGTGTCGTGCCGCAAACCCGCCTCGACGCGTTCCAGACCGAAGGTCGCCAGCATCAGCAACCCCGGGATGAACGCGACGAGCAACCACGACACACCGCAGAAGTAAACACGTTCAAGGTCTCAACGGGATCACGAAAAGCCCACGTTAAGGCGTGATCCGCGGCCGGGCGCTGCTCGGCGCGTCGCGGGCGGTACGTACCCTGGCCTGGTGAGCGTGGGTGAGACGACCAGCGGTGCGTCCGCACCGGCCCGGCGGACGTCGAGCAGGAAGTGGGACCGGGAAACCCGGCTGGGGCTGGTGCGTCGAGCACGCCGGATGAATCGGGCGCTGGCGCAGGCGTTTCCGCACGTCTACTGCGAACTGGACTTCACCAACCCCCTCGAACTGACGGTGGCCACCATCCTGTCGGCGCAGAGCACCGACAAGCGGGTCAACCTGACCACGCCCGCGCTGTTCGCGAAGTACCGCACTGCGCTGGACTACGCCCAGGCCGACCGCGCCGAACTCGAAGAACTCATCCGGCCGACGGGATTCTTCCGCAACAAGACCACCGCGCTGATCAAGCTGGGCCAGGAGCTGGTGGAGCGCTTCGACGGCGAGGTGCCCGGGAGCCTCGACGAACTCGTGACACTGCCCGGGGTGGGGCGCAAGACCGCCAACGTCATCCTCGGCAACGCGTTCGACATCCCCGGCATCACGGTCGACACCCATTTCGGCCGGCTGGTGCGGCGATGGCGCTGGACCTCCGAGGAGGACCCGGTCAAGGTCGAGCACGCCGTCGGTGAACTGATCGAGCGTTCCGAGTGGACGCTGCTCAGCCACCGCGTGATCTTCCACGGCCGGCGGGTCTGCCATGCCCGCAAGCCCGCCTGCGGCGTGTGTGTACTGGCCAAGGACTGCCCGTCCTTCGGTACCGGACCCACCGATCCGCTGGTGGCCGCGCCGCTGGTGAAAGGACCCGAGACCGAGCACCTGCTGGCGCTGGCCGGGCTGTAGACCGTCGCTTGTGAGTACATCAGCCCGCTGGAGCGTGGTCGCGCTGGTCGTCATCGTCGCGCTCGCCACCGCGCTGTGGGGCGAACTGGGCGACGACCGGAACGCCGGCCCGGCGCCCACGACCGAAACGGTGTCGCCACGCGACCGCCGCGCCGCCGACACCGCCGAGGCGCTGGCCGAACCGCGCCGCCGCGCCGACCTGGCACCGTGTCCGCGGCCCGGCGCCGGCCCGGGTCCCGAGCCGCTGCGCGGTCTGACCCTCGAGTGCGCGGGCGACGGATCGCATGTCGACGTGGCCGCCGCGCTGGCCGGCCGGCCCACCGTCCTGAACCTGTGGGCCTACTGGTGCGGTCCGTGCATCGACGAACTTCCGGCGATGGCCGAGTTCCAGCGGCGCGTGGGACCCGGCGTGACGGTGGTGACCGTGCATCAGGACGAGAACGAAGAAGCGGCGCTGCTGATGCTTTCCGACCTCGGGGTGCGGCTGCCGACCCTGCAGGACGGGCGGCGCACGATCGCCGCCGCGTTGCGGGTGCCCAACGTTATGCCGGCCACCGTGGTGCTGCGCGCGGACGGTAGCGTGGCCGAAATTCTGCCTCGGTCCTTCACGACGGCCGAGGAGATCGCTGATGCGGTCCGGCCGACGATCGGAGTGGCTTAGGAATGGCACGGTGAGCTGGGACTTCCAGCCCGAGGGCGCTCCCGGGGAACTGGTCCCCGACACGTCTCCGGCGTGGCTGACGCCGCTGGTCGACCGCCCCGAGGCCGTCCGCCACGCCTACCGGCGCCGGGTGCCGGCCGAGGTGATGGCGGCCGTGACCGCCGCCAACGCCACCGCGGCCGTCACCGGTGCGCGCCGCGACGCCGCGGTGCTGGTGCTGTTCTCCGGTCCGCCCGACGGGACCGCCGGCCGGTTGCCTGAGAATGCCGACCTGCTGGTGACCGTCCGAGCCTCCACGCTGCGCCACCACGCCGGTCAGGCCGCGTTCCCCGGCGGGGCCGCCGACCCCGGGGACCGTAGCCCGGTGCACACTGCGCTGCGCGAGGCCACCGAGGAGACCGGCGTGGACGCCACCCGGCTGCGCCCGCTGGCCACGCTGGAGAAGATGTTCATCCCGCCCTCGGGATTCCACGTCGTTCCGGTGCTGGCGTACTCGCCGGACCCGGGGCCCGTCGCCGTGGTCGACCGGTCCGAGACCGCGCTGGTGTCGCGGGTCCCGGTGCGCGCCTTCACCAACCCGGAGAACCGGATCATGGTGTACCGCAGGGGAAGCACCCGGCGCGCAGCCGGCCCGGCGTTTCTGCTCAACCAGATGGTGGTGTGGGGTTTCACGGGTCACGTCATCTCGGCGATGCTCGACGTGGCCGGCTGGTCCACCGACTGGGACACCGACAACGTCTACGAACTCGACGAGGCAATGAGACTCCTGGACACCGACGACAGCTACGGTGAAGCGCAACGATGACCGCGTCTCTGTGGCTTGACCTAGCCGTACTCGCCGTAGCGCTCATCGCCGCCGTGTCCGGCTGGCGATCGGGGGCGCCGGGTTCCCTGCTGGCCTTGATCGGGGTCGCGCTCGGCGCGGTGGCCGGTGTGCTGCTGGCCCCGCACGTCGTCGACCACATCGACGGCCCGCGCACCAAGCTGTTCGTCACGCTCTTCCTGATCCTGACGTTGGTGGTGATCGGCGAGATCGCCGGCGTGGTGCTCGGTCGGGCGGTGCGCGGAGCGATCCGCAATCCGGCCCTGCGTATCGCCGACTCCGTCGTCGGCGTGGCGGTGCAGTTGGTGCTGGTGCTGACCGCGGCGTGGCTGCTGGGCACCGCGCTGATGTCGTCGCCGCAGCCCAACCTCGCCGCGGCGGTGCGGGACTCCCGGGTCATCGCCGAGGTCGACGAGATCGCGCCGGACTGGCTGCGCTCGGTGCCCGACCGGCTGTCGTCGCTGTGGGAGACCGCCGGGCTGCAGGATGTCCTCAAGCCGTTCGGTCCGACTCCGGTGGTCGCGGTCGACGAGCCCGACCAGTCGCTGAAGGACTCCGCGGTGGTCGGCGTGACGAGGTCCAGCGTGGTGAAGGTGCGCGGGGTGGCCAACAGCTGTCAGAAGATGCTGGAGGGCACCGGTTTCGTGGTGGCGCCCAACCGGGTGATGTCCAACGCCCACGTCGTTGCCGGGTCGGACACCGTCACGGTCGAAGTGGACGGCCAGACCTATGACGCCATCGTGGTCTCCTACGACCCGGACGCCGACATCTCGATCCTCAACGTGCCCGACCTGCCCTCGGCGCCGCTGCAGTTCGCCGACGGAGAGGTGCCGTCGGGCACCGACGGCATCGTGATGGGCTACCCCGGCGGCGGGGACTTCGTCGCGACCCCGGCCCGGGTGCGCGAGACCATCGAGCTCAACGGCCCCGACATCTACCGCACCAAGGAGATCACCCGGAAGGTCTACACCATCCGGGGCGAGGTCGCGCAGGGCAACTCGGGCGGACCGATGATCAACCGCGGCGGCAAGGTCCTCGGCGTCGTCTTCGGCGCCGCGGTCGAGGACAAGGACACCGGCTTCGTGCTGACCGCCGACGAGGTCGCCCGGCAGATGACCCGGTTGGGCAACGTCGACCCGGTGCCCACCGGCACCTGCATCAACCCTGGTTGACCGGGCTGGTCGAGCAGAGCCGGCCGCTCACAGGTACACCTGCTGCAGGAACCGCGACAGCTGTTCGTTGACGGCGTTCGGTGCCTCCTCGTGCGCGAAATGCCCGGCGCCGTCGACGGAGACGTACCGGCCGTGCGGCGCGTAGTGCTGGGTGCGGTACACCGGGTCGGCGAGCACATACGGGTCGGATTCGCCGCGCAGGTGCAGCACCGGCACCGAGATCGGCCCCTTCATCGAACGCATGAAACGCCGGCCCTCGGAGCGCAGCTGGCTGCGCACCGCCCACCGCTGGTACTCCAGCGCCGAGTGCGCCGCCGACGGGATCTGGATCGCCCGCCGCAGGTGCGTCACGGTATGCGCGAAGTCCTCGGTGGCCGGCCACTTGGCCCCCGAGCGGGAGCGCACCAACCGTTCGACTTCGGCGGCGTCGTCGCGGGTCAGCATGTGCTCCGGCCAGAGCGGCACCTGATAGCGCAGCATCCAGGGCACCAGTGCCCGCCCCTGGTCGCGGCGCCGCAGCGCCGATGCGCGCAGGGCCGCCGGGTGCGGCGAGCTGACCACCGCGATGGCGTGCACCGCACGCGGGTGCAACACCGCGGTGGCCCAGCACACCAGGCCGCCGTCGGCGTGGCCGACCAGCGTTGCCGAGTTGTGGCCGAGGGCGCGGACCAGACCGGCGGTGTCCCCGGCCAGCGTCCAGCCGTCGTAACCGCGGGGCGGCTTGTCGCTGCCGCCGTACCCGCGCAGGTCGACCGCGACCACCCGGGCCCCGGACAACCCGCGCAGCTGATGACGCCAGGACCACCAGAACGAGGCGAACCCGTGCAGCAGGATGACCAGTGGACGGTCGGTCAGCGGTCGGGATTCGTCAAGCGCGCCGGAGGCACCCTCGGCTTCGACGACGTGGAACCGAATGCCGTTGGCGTGGACGTCGAGATGTCGCCACGGCCCGTCGATGCGAACGACCGACGGATCGGGTGGGGCCATTACCAGCCGGACGGATCGGCCGCCGGCTGCTTGCCGTCCGGCGCCGCGACGGCTCTCTTGTCCGCATGGGGTGTCAGCGCCTCGGGCAGTTCCTTGACCGATTCGATGGTCTTCTGCGGGCCCCGGATCCGGCGCACTTTCAGATAGCCGAACAGCGCGAGCACACCGGTGACGACGACCATGATGCCGAACACGATCAGGAACGCGGCCCACCGCCACAGCCACTGGTCGAGCAGCTCGGCGACGAAGAAGAACAGGAAGAACGTCGAGTAGAACAGCACGACCAGCGCGGCGATGAAGAAGACGCTGCCGGTGAGACCCTTCTTCACATCGCGGGTGATCTCCGCCTTGGCCAGCTCCACCTCGGCGCGCACCAGCGTCGACACCTGGGCGGTGGCGTCCTTGACCAGGTCGCCGATCGACGGGTCGGGCTTGGGTGCGTGGGGGTCCACCAGCGGTATCGACGTCACGGTGCTGGGCACGCCGTTCTTGCGATCGCTCACGCAATGTTCCTTCCCGCCGGATCCATCAGGCGCGGTTCATATCCATTCGGTTGCGGTTCATGTTGCCACGTGGCGTGGCGCTAAACGACGCCGCCGTGACGTTAGACTGCCGGAACTGCAGGAGCTGGCGGGTCGGGCACATCGATTGGGGTTTCATCCGTGAAGATCGGCGACCGCTGCCTCGCTGCTCGCGCGCTGCTCCTCGCGGTGGTCGCATGGTGTTCGCTGGCGGCCGTTCCGGCGGCGGCCGCACCGGTGGTGACGCTGGGCGGGGGTTCCGGTCTGGTGATCGACGGTGAGACCTTCTGCACGCTCACCGCGATCGGCACGGACAACCGCGGCAGCCTGGTCGGCTTCACGTCGGCGCACTGCGGCGGCCCCGGGGCGGTGGTGGCCGCCGAGGACGCCGAGGCCGCGGGCCCGGTCGGGCGGATGGTCGCCGGCAACGACGTCCTGGACTACGCGGTCATCGAGTTCGACCCGCAGAAGGTCAATCCGGTCAGCGAGATCAAGGGCTTCCGGATCGACGGGCTGGCGCCCGACCCCAGGTTCGGCGACGTCGCCTGCAAGCTCGGCCGCACCACCGGGTACTCCTGCGGGGTCACCTGGGGTCCCGGCAAGGAGCCCGGCACCATCCTCAACCAGGTGTGCGGCGGGCCCGGGGACTCGGGCGGCCCCGTCACCGTCAACAACCGGCTGGTCGGCATGCTGCACGGCGCGTTCTCCGAGTCGTTGCCGACGTGCGTCGTCAAGTTCATCCCGCTGCACACCCCGGCGGTGACGATGTCGTTCAACACCCAGCTGGGTGACATCACCGCCAAGGGGCGGCCGGGGAGCGGTTTCACCCCCGTGCGGTAACGGCTACTTGCTGGCCCGGATCGCCTCGAACACGCTGGGATCGACCAACGTCGAGGTGTCGCCGAGTTCGCGGCCCTCGGCGACGTCGCGCAGCAGCCGGCGCATGATCTTCCCGCTGCGGGTCTTCGGCAGCTCCGGGACCACGTGGATCTCGCGGGGCTTGGCGATCGGCGAGATCTCCCGGGCCACTTCGGCGCGCAGCTCGTCGACCATGTTCTCCTCGCCGCCGTGCGCGCTGGTCTTGAGGATCACGAACGCGCAGATCGCCTGACCGGTGTGCTCGTCGGTCGCGCCGACCACCGCCGCCTCGGCGACCCCGGAGTGCCCGACCAGCGCCGACTCCACCTCGGCGGTCGAGATCCGGTGCCCGGAGACGTTCATGACGTCGTCGATCCGCCCCAGTACCCAGATCTCGCCGTCGGTCCCGATCCGGGCGCCGTCGCCGGCGAAGTACCAGCCCTTCTCGGCGAAGCGGGACCAGTAGGTCTCCTTGAACCGCTCGGGATCACCCCAGATTCCGCGCAGCATCGCGGGCCACGGCTGGTCGAGCACCAGGTAACCGGTGGTGTGCTCACCGTAGTCGGGGGAACGCTCGAGCTCGTTGCCGTCGTCGTCGACGACCTTGGCCGAGATGCCGGGCAGCGCCCGCATCGCCGAGCCCGGCTTGCAGTTGGTCACCCCGGGCAGCGGCGAAATCATGATCGCGCCCGTCTCGGTCTGCCACCAGGTGTCGACGATCGGCGTCTGGTCCTTGCCGAACGCCATCCGGTACCAGCGCCACGCCTCCGGGTTGATCGGCTCGCCGACCGACCCGAGCAGCCGCAGCGACGACAGATCGTGCTCGGCCGGGATCTGGCGGCCCCAGCGCATGAATGTGCGGACCAGCGTCGGAGCCGTGTAGTAGATGGTGACGCCGTACTTCTCGATCACCTCGAAGTGCCGGTGTTCGGTCGGGGAGGCCGGGGTGCCCTCGTAGACCACCTGGGTGGCGCCGTTGGCCAGCGGCCCGTAGACGATGTAGCTGTGCCCGGTCACCCAGCCGATGTCGGCGGTGCACCAGTAGACGTCCTTGTCGGGCTTGACGTCGAAGACGTAGTGGTGGGTGTAGGCGCACTGGGTCAGATAGCCGCCCGAGGTGTGCACGATGCCCTTGGGCTTACCGGTGGTTCCCGAGGTGTAGAGCAGGAACAGTGGTTGCTCGGAGTCGAACGCCTCCGGAGCGTGCTCGGTGGAGGCCGCCGGGACGATCTCGTCCCACCATTTGTCACGGCCGTCGGTCCACGGGGTGTCGATCCCGGTGCGGCGCACGACCACAACGTGCTCGACCGGGTTGTCGTCCCCGAGACCAGCGATGGCCTCGTCCACCCCGGTCTTCAGCGACACCGCCGACCCGCGCCGGTACTGCCCGTCGGCGGTGATCACCAATTTGGCCTGCGCATCCTCGATGCGGGCCTTGAGCGCCGAGGCGGAGAACCCCGCGAACACCACGCTGTGCATCGCGCCCAGGCGCGCGCAGGCCAGCATCGCGATGATGGCTTCGGGGACCATCGGCATGTAGATCGCGACCCGGTCCCCGGCCTGCAGGCCGAGTTCGGTCAGCGCGTTGGCGGCCTGGCACACCTCGTCCTTGAGCTGGGCGTAGGTGATGTCGCGGGCGTCGTCGACCGGTTCGCCGACCCAGTGGATCGCGACGCGGTCACCGTTGCCCGCCTCGACGTGGCGGTCGACGCAGTTGTAGGCCACGTTGAGCCGGCCGCCGACGAACCACTTCGCGAACGGGGCGTCCGACCAATCGAGCACTTCGTCGAACGGGGTCTCCCAAGCCAGGCGCCGTGCCTGGGTGGCCCAGAACTCGAGCCGGTCGGCTTCGGCCTCGGCGTACAGCGCTTCGGTGGCGTTGGCGTTTGCGGCGAACTCAGGGGCCGGGGGGTAGGACGACGGAACATCGACGTGCGTCTCGGTCATGGTTGTGAGGGTAGTCACTGAGCGTCCCGCTGAAACCTGCAACTCACATCTGGCGCTGCGGGCGGCGCGTGCGGCGCGACGAACGTCATGGCTGGCCGGTCCAACGGTCGGCTAGCGTGTGCGAGCGTGACCAGCCCTACCCCCGGCGGAGATCCGTTGGCGCCGTTGTTGCGGCTGCGCGGCGTCGCCGAAGCCGTCGAGGAGGCCGGCGAAGCGTTGGGCCGCGCGCACCGCCACCGGACCAACCTGCGCGGCTGGCCCAAGACCGCTGCGGAGGCCAGTTTGCGCGCGGCCCGGGCGTCGTCGGTGCTCGACGGCGGTGCGTTGCAGTTCCCGGCGGACGGTCCCGAACCGGTGCTGGCCGGCGCGTTGCGGGTGGCCGAGGCGCTCGAAGGCGGCGAGGGCGCCTTGGTGGGCGTGTGGCGGCGGGCGCCGTTGCAGGCACTCGCGCGGTTGCACTCTCTGGCCGCCGCCGACCTGGTCGACGCCGATGTGCTGGGCCGGCCCCGGGCGCACCCGGATGTGGGACCCCGCTTGGAGATGCTGGCCGCGTTGGTGACCGGTGCGACGCGGGTGCCTGCCGCGGTGCTGGCCGCCGTCGCGCACGGCGAGTTGCTGACCTTGGCCCCGTTCGGCAGCGCCGACGGCGTGGTGGCGCGGGCGGTGTCGCGGCTCGTCACGATCGCCAGCGGTCTGGATCCGCACGGCCTGGGGGTGCCCGAGGTGCACTGGATGCGCCGCTCGAATGACTATCAGGCCGCGGCCCGCGGGTTTGCCTCCGGCACTCCCGAAGGTCTGACGGCGTGGCTGGTGCTCAGCAGCGAGGGGTTGCACGCCGGGGCGCGGGAGGCGCTGTCCATCGCGCAGGAGATGGCCTCAGCGAAATAGCCTCAGCAAAATAGAAGCGGGCGGCGTCCGAAGTACTTCGAAAAAACTTCGGCGCGCCGCCCGCCAAGCACTGGTCTCCGGTTACCAAGCGTGCGTATCGGGTTGCGTGGGTTGGCCTCGGCGCGATGCGATGCGCTTCGACGCTGACCTCACCCAAAAGGTCGTGTTCGCCGCTCGCTCTTCGCAAGTACGCAGGCCCGCAACGCTTTTACCTATTCCGCGGTATGTGCTCCGCGTGGGTTCCGGGACCCGTGCTGGGAGTCCGGGGTCGGGAGATAGAGCCTTCTCTTCCGGCTCGACCTTGGCCTCGCCCGGCTTCCGTACAACCCTTTGTACTACGTGACCGTGATCACATCAAGGGCTATTCGGTGCCCCGAGTTCGGATTGTTACGAGACAGCGGCAGCTACGTCCCGTCGGTGCTGTTCAGAACGCGAACCGGCGCAGCAGCGTATAGGTCAGCGCGCCGGCAGCCAGCGCGGTGAACCCCACCGCGGCGGTGGTCGCGACGGCGGCGCCCGACGGCGCGGGGATGCGGTCGCGTAGCGACACCGGCCGCGAGAACGTGCGCACCGCCCAGCCGCGCGCGGTGGCCTCCTTGCGGAGCGCCCGGTCCGGGTTCACCACCGTGGGATGCCCGACGGCCTCGAGCATCGGGAGGTCGGTGATCGAGTCCGAATAGGCGTAGCAATGCTCGAGCGCATAACCCTCGCGGGCCGCGAGCGCGCGAATGGCCGCCGTCTTGTTCTCGCCGAAGCAGTAGAAGGCGATCTCGCCGGTGTAGCGGCCGTCTTCGACGACCATCCGGGTCGCCATGGCGTGGGTGGCGCCGAGGGCGCGCGCGATGGGGGCGACGATCTCTTCGCCGGAGGCCGACACGATCACGACGTCGCGCCCGCACAGCTTGTGGTCGGCGATCAATTCGGCGGCTTCTGCAAACACCAGCGGGTTCACGATGTCGTGCAGGGTTTCTCCGACGATCGACCTGACCTGCTCGACGTCCCAGCCGGCGCACATGGTGGTGATGTAGGAGCGCATGCGGTCCATCTGCTCGTGGTCGGCTCCCGACATCAGGAACAGGAATTGCGCGTATGCAGACTTCAGTACGGCCCGCCGATTGATCAGACCCTGATTGAAGAAGGGTTTGCTGAAAGCCAAAGTGCTGGATTTGGCGATCACGGTTTTGTCGAGATCGAAGAAGGCTGCGGTGCGCACGGGTCGATCCGGCGGCGAACTCCCGGCGACGGGGGAATCGCTGGTCGACGGCTCGGATGCGGTCACACGGGTCAGCATAGGGCCGGCGGGTGTGACAGATTCCGGCAGCCTGTACAAATTGGCAGTTCACGACAGGTGTCCGCGACTGAAGTCTTTCCCAGATTTACGTCACTATTCCGCATTTCGGTCTTGCGCCCGCCCGTTGCCGCGTGTGTATAGTGGGCATCACTCGGCTTATGCCGGGTGTGCATCAGCCCGACCCCCCCGGGGCTGATACACGACGACCTCCGCCTCCTCCCCCCCTGGCGGGGGTCGTCCCTTTTTCCGGGTAAGTTTCGCAAAGCGGATAGATCAATCGCGCCAATGTGATTGCGGAACGGCATTTTCGCCCGCCCGCGGGTGCGCAATCCTCCACAAAGCAGAGTTCATCCCCAGATTCTCCCGGCGTCGTGATCGGCGCTTTCGCCTGTGCGGCAACGCATCGACGCTGATGGTGTGACTGCTGGCGCACCCCATTCCCCGTCGGAGGCGATCCTCGCGCTGTGTGAGGACCAGACGCTGGCCGCCGACATCGAACGTGTGGTGGCCGCCGCCGGACTGACGCTGGTGCGCGCCGTCGAGCCGTCGAGTCGCCGCGTCTGGACGGGAGCGGCCGCAGTGTTGCTGGATCAGCCCGCGGCCGTGCGGTGCGTAGGCCGCGGGCTTCCGCGCCGTCCCCGCGTGCTGCTCGTCAGCGCGTCCGCGCCCACGCCGGCGCAGTGGGAGTCCGCGGTGGCGGTGGGCGCGCAGCAGGTGATCCAGCTGCCGACGCAGGACGGAGATCTGATGGCCGTCCTGGCAGAGGCTGCGGCCGCCGCACGCGATGCCGCGGCGCGCGGACCGGTGATCGCGGTGCTGGCGGGCCGCGGCGGCGCGGGTGCCTCGATCTTTGCCACGGCGCTGGCGCGCGTGGCGGCCGAGGCCCTGCTCGTCGATGCCGACCCGGGTGGCGGCGGTCTGGACCTGCTGCTGGGCAGCGAGACCGAGCCGGGACTGCGGTGGACCGATCTGTCCCTGACCGGCGGACGGCTGACCTACTCCGCGCTGCGTGACGCGCTGCCGCGGCGCCATGACGTCAGCGTGCTGGCCTGCCGTCGCATGTTGGCTGGTGATCAATTCAGCAACGACATCAGCGCCCCGGCACTGGAATCGGTCATCGACGCCGGCAGCCGTGCCGGCGTCACGGTGATCTGCGATGTGGCCCGACAATCCAATGCGGTGACCGACACCGCGCTCGCGCTGGCGGATCTGGTGGCGATGGTCACGCCCGCCGATGTGCGGTCAAGTGCTTCGGCGGCGGCGACGGCGCAGTGGGTGGCCGCAGCCAACCCGAACACCGGGCTGGTGGTCCGGGGCCCTGCACCGAGTGGCCTGCGCCCGGTCGACGTGGCGCGCATCGTCGGGTTGCCGGTGCTCGCGGCCATGCGGCCGGAACCGAGAATCGACCCGATGCTCGAACGGGGCGGGCTGCGGCTGCGGCGGCGCAGTCCACTCGGCGCGGCGGCCCGCACCGTGCTCGAGGTGCTGCGGGAGAACCCGCATCTGGAGCGGCTGCCCGAGGCCGCGGCGTGACGGGCCCGCTGATCGAGCGGGTGCGCGAGCGGCTCGCCGCCGAGGGCGCCCCGTTGCGCCCCAGCGTCGTCGCCGCGGCGATCCGCGCCGAGTCCGGAGGAGTGCTCGGCGATACCGAGGTGTTGAGCAGCCTCCGGGAACTGCAGACCGAACTCGTCGGCGCCGGCGTGCTGGAACCCCTGCTGTGCGCCCCGGGCACCACCGACGTGCTGGTGACCGCGCCCGATGCGGTCTGGGTGGACGACGGGACCGGGCTGCGCCGCACTTCTGTGCGGTTCGCCGACGAGGCCGCGGTGCGTCGCCTCGCCCAGCGCTTGGCGCTGGCTGCCGGGCGCCGGCTCGACGAGGCGCAACCCTGGGTGGACGGCCACCACACCACCCTCGCCGTCCCGTCCGGAGGGCCCCTGACGGTACGGCTGCACGCGGTACTGCCGCCGATCGCGGCGGCCGGCACATGCGTGTCGCTGCGCGTACTGCGGCCGGCCACCCAAGACCTCGACGCACTCCGCCGCGCCGGTGCCATCGCCGACGACGCTGCGCGGCTGCTGGCCGCGATCATCGCAGCGCGGCTGGCCTTCGTGGTGTCCGGCGGCACCGGTGCCGGTAAGACGACGCTGCTGGCGGCGTTGCTCGGCGCGGTGCCCGACAGCGAGCGCATCGTCTGTGTGGAGGACGCCGCCGAACTGGCACCGCGACATCCTCACCTGGTCAACCTCGTCGCGCGCGCCGCCAACGTCGAGGGTGTCGGCGAGGTGACCGTGCGCGACCTGGTCAGACAGGCACTGCGGATGCGTCCGGACCGGATCGTGATCGGCGAAGTGCGGGGCGCAGAGGTCGTCGACCTGCTCGCGGCGTTGAACACGGGCCACGACGGCGGTGCCGGGACCGTGCACGCCAACAGTCCCGCCGAACTGCCCGCCCGCTTCGAGGCCCTGGCTGCATTGGGCGGGCTGGGCCGGGCCGCACTGCACAGTCAACTGGCCGCGGCCATCCAAGTCGTGTTGCACGTGACGCGGGACGGCTCGGGACGGCGCCGGCTCGGCGAGATCGGACTGGTGCGGCGCGATGCCGAGGGCGTGGTGGGCGTGCTGCCCTGCTGGCGGGCGGAAACCGGCCTCGCGGGTGGCGCCGAGGAACTGCATCGGCTGTTGCGGTCGCGAGGCTGCGCGTGACCGCCGCAGCGCTGGTACTGGCGCTGGCGGTGCTGACCGCCCCGGGGCCGCGGCGCGGGTGGGCGTGCGCCCCGGCGACGGGGGCTCGGGTGGGGGTGCCGATGCGAGCGCTCGCGGCGCTGGGCTGCGCCGTGCCGGCTCTGTGGTTGCCGTGGCCGGCAGTCGCTGCCGCCGCGGCGCTGACCATCACGCTGCTGGTGCGCCGCCGGCGGCGCCGACGGGCGCGCGACCGCACGCACGAGGCCGAGGTCCTGCAGGGAGCGCTCGACGTTCTGGTCGGGGAACTGCGAATCGGTGCGCACCCCGTGGCGGCGCTGACCGTGGCCGCGCGCGAGTCCCGCGGACCGGTGGCCGAGGCGCTGAGCGCCGTGGCGGCGCGCGCTCGGCTCGGCGCCGACGTGGCAGCCGGGATACGCGGCGAGGGTGCGCGCACGACCTCGCCCGGCCACTGGGAACGGCTCGCAGTGTGTTGGCAGCTGGCGCACACGCACGGGCTGGCGATCGCCACCCTGCTCGCGGCCGCGCAACGCGACATCACCGAGCGGGAGCGGTTCCGTGGCAGCGTGGAAGCCGGGATGGCGGGGGCCCGGGCCACCGCGGTCATCCTGGCCGGGCTGCCGGTCCTGGGAGTGCTACTCGGCCACGCCATCGGCGCCGAACCCTTGCGTTTTCTGCTGTCCGAGCCCGCCGGCGGCTGGCTGCTACTCCTCGGCGCCACGCTGATCTGCGCTGGGCTGCTGTGGTCGGACCACATCACCGCCGGAGCACTGTCGTGAGCTGGGCCGCGGTCCTGCTCGCGACCGCGCTGCTGCTCGACGCGTCAGGCGGCCGGATGCGCAGGGCCGAACCCCCGAGCCGGCCGCGCGACGACCGTGCCGGCGGTCGGGACGACGATCCCTTGGCAGTGGCCTCCACGCTCGACGTGCTCTCGGCCTGTCTTCGCTCCGGGATGGCGGTGTCGACGGCGGCATCCGCGGTGGCCGCCACGGCGCCGACCGCGATGGCGGCGCTGCTGCGCCGCGCCGCCGACCTGCTCGCGCTCGGCGCCGACCCCGCCCAGGCGTGGGAGAGCCGTGTCGGCTCGGGTTCGGCACACCTCGACGCGTTCCTGCGCATGGCCCGGCGCTCCGCGGCATCGGGTGCCGCGCTGGCACGCGGCGTCGAGGACCTCGCCACGCAGTTGCGGGCGGAGGCCGGCGACGCCGCCGGCGCGCGCGCCGAACGCGCGTCGGTGTTGATCGCCGGACCGCTGGGGCTGTGCTACCTGCCCGCATTTCTCTGTCTGGGCATCGTGCCGGTCATCGTCGGTTTGGCCGGCGAAGTCCTGCAAACGGGACTGATTTGACAACTCATGAAAGGAAACCGGAGCAATGAGGCAACATCTGCGAGAGCTGCGGGCGCGCATGATCGTGCTGGCCGTGGACGACGACGGCATGTCGACCGTCGAGTACGCCATCGGCACCATCGCTGCCGCGGCGTTCGGCGCGATCCTGTACACGGTCGTCACCGGCGATTCCATCGTCGGGGCCTTGACCGACATCATCAGCCGGGCGTTGACGACCAACGTCTGACCGGTGAGTCCGGGGGCGTCACGATCGAGGCCGCGTTCGCGGTGCTGTCGCTGGTGGCGGTACTGGCCGTATGTCTGGCCGGGCTCACCGCGCTGTCGATGCAGCTGCGGTGTATCGACGCCGCCAGGGAGGCCGCGCGGCTGGCGGCGCGCGGAGACGACGCCGCCGCCACCGAGACGGCCCGCCAGATCGCGCCCACAGGCGCCCGCGTGCAGGTGCGACGCGCGGGCGACTTCGTGGTGGCGACCGCCTCGGCGACGTCGCCGCTGCTGCCGGGCATCCCGATCGGGGCGCGCAGCGTCTCGGCGGTGGAGCCGGACGGCTGACGACCGCGGCGCGGCCAGCATCGTCGCTGCGGCGATGATCGCCGCGCTGACCGCGGTCACCGGCGCGGGCGCACATCTGGGAGCAGCCATGGTCGCGCGCCACCGCGCGCAGGCCGCCGCCGACCTGGCTGCGTTCAGCGCGGCAGTGTGGCTGGCCTCGGGCCCGGATGCGGCCTGCGCGATGGCCCGCAGGATCGCCGATGCGTCGGGTGCCGCCGTGGAGGACTGCCGGACCGAGGACCTCGACGTCACGGTGCGCGTGGCGGTGCCGGTGGGGCTGGCGTGGTCGCCCGGGCCCGCGCGGGCGGTGGCCCGGGCCGGGCCGGCGTGAGGGCCGGCCGGAGGGTTTACGCCGGGGTAAGTCAGGCTACGCAGATGACCATGTCCGGCCCTGACGTGCTTGCCGGCCGCTACGAACTGGGCGGTGTGCTCGGCCGCGGCGGCATGGCCGAGGTCCGGGAGGCGTTCGACACCCTGCTGCACCGCCCGGTGGCGGTCAAGATGCTGCATCCCGGCCTCGACGACACCGCGGACAATCGGCGCCGGTTCGAGCAGGAAGCCCGCTCAGCGGCCGGCCTCGAGCACCCGAACATCGTCGCGGTGCACGACTTCGGCGAGCACGACGGCAGCCCGTTCATCGTGATGGAGCGTCTGCCCGGCGACACCGTCGCCGACGAGCTGGCTCGCGGTCCGATGCCGGTCGCGCAGGTCCGCTCGATGCTCGACGACGTGCTGGGGGCGCTGAGCGTCGCCCACCGTGCGGGCGTGCTGCACCGCGACGTCAAACCGGGCAACATCCTGGTGTCGGCGACCAGGGACAGCGTCAAGGTGGGGGACTTCGGAATCGCCAAGACCGCCGACTGCGCGGCCACCAGGACCGGGCAGATCATCGGGACCATGTGCTACATGAGCCCCGAGCGGCTGGCCGGCGCGCCTGCCTCTGTCGCCGACGACCTGTATGCCGTCGGCGTCATCGGTTACGAGGCGGTGCTGGGCCGGCGGGCATTCCCACAGGACAACCCCGCTGCGGTGGCCCACGCCATCCTGCACGCACCGCCACCGCCGTTGGGCGTATGCCGCACGGACATCGACCCGGTGCTGGCCGGCGTCATCGACCGCGCCATGGCCCGCGTGCCCGAGCAGCGGTTCGGCAGTGCCGAGCAGATGCGCGCCGCGCTGGCCGGGCGGCTACCGGTCGCCGCGCGGCCGCAGACCCGGGTCCTGCCGATGCCCGTGCCGCCGCCGACCGCATATCCGGGGCCGGCGGCCGCTGCTCGCCGTGACACCCGCCGGCCGCTCCTGGTCCTTGCGGCGATCGCGTCGGTGTTCCTCGTCGCGGGGCTGGCCCTGGCCTTGCAGCCGTTCTCGTCGCCGGAACCCATCCGGCCCATCGGCACGAGCACGGCGGTCCCGCCACCCTCGACCACACCTCCGCCGCCCCCACCGGTGGTGCAGCCGGTCGAATCCGCGCCGGCGGCACCGCCGGCCGAGAGGAAACCGGACAAGCCGAAGAAGAACAACGGAAACGACGACAAGGGCCCCGGCAAGGGCCGCGGGGACTGAGCGTCACCGACTTCGCCGCGAGCCCACCTTCCGGCCGGGCGACAGGCGGGTCGTCCGGCGGTCGCGATCGGCGAGTTCGGTGAGTTCGTCAGCCGTCGGTGCGCGCAGAACCGCCAACGCCGCGGTGACGCCGTCCTCGAGTTCGACACGGTGCACGGTGATGTGCACCGGTGTCCACTCGCCGTCGCGGTCGACCAGTCGCAGCACTCCCGCGGCCGGGCCGGTCGCGAACTGGCCGGCCATGGCGGTCATCGCGTCCTTGTCCTGCGGATGGATCACCCGGTCGCTGCGCATACCGGCACGCCAGTCGAAGAACGGCGCCGGATCGTCCAGCCATTTGAGCAGCGTCCAGTGCGTGGGGTCGACCAACGCCCGATGCACGCCCGGCTCGGCCAGCCCGTCGAGAATCCGCTGGGCCAACAAGTCCTGCTGAATGGTCGCGCCCTCGCGCACGCTGCGCCAGTTCATCGCACGGCAGATCACCCGCTCGGCGTTGCTGTCGGGATCCTCGACCAGCGACCGCGACACGAACCCGACCGTGATCGGCTGGCCCTGGTAGTCGTTGACGTCCCAGGTGCTGCAGATCAACACGCCCGGTTCGGGTTTGATCACCATGCCCAGCACCTTGGCCTCGTAGGGGTTGAGGTCACGGCGGGGGAGATCGTCGGCGAAGGCCCGCCCGTGCAGGTTCTGCCGGGACGGGTCCCAGCCCCCGACACGCAGCGACTCGGTGGTGTCGGTGGCGGTGCCCTCGGTGAGGTTCCAGATCAACGGCCCGACCAGCGGGCGGGGCGGCGGCTCCTGGTCCACCGATCCCACCCAGATCTGGACGCCGTGGATGACCCCGTCGGACATCTGCACGACCTCGGTGCGGATCACGCTGTCGCTCTTCGGGGTGATGCTGCTCAGGCCGGTGCCGCCACGGACCGTCTCGCTGATCGCGGTCTGAATCGCCATCAGGTGAGGGTTGCGGCGCAGGACCGTGCCGATCGGGATGAGGTTTCTGGTGTGCACGCCTTCCGCGACGACGACAGGCTCGGCGCCGAGGGTCTCCACGAGCAGCCAGTCGTGGCTCATGACGGTGATCCTATCCAAGGCGCTGCCGCCACCGCGTCCACCACCAACCGCAACACCGCCACCGCCCCCGCCTTGTCCAGGGGATCGTTGGCATTGCCGCACTTGGGCGACTGCACGCAGGACGGGCAGCCCGACGGACACTCACAGGCCTCGATCGCCGACGCGGTGGCCCCCCACCACTCGGTGATGGTGTCGAATCCGCGCGCGGCGAAACCCGCGCCGCCGGGATGGCCGTCGTAGACGAAGATCGACGGTAGCCCGTCGACGGGGCCCACCGCCGTCGAGACCCCGCCGATGTCGCCTCGGTCGCAGCTGGCGACCAACGGCAGCAGCCCGATCGCGGCGTGCTCGGCGGCGTGCAGCGCACCCGGCCACCGCAGCACGTCGATCCCGTTGCGCTGCAAAGCCTCCGGGGTGATCGTGCACATCACGGCCATGGTGTCGAGCGTGCGGATGGGCATGTCGAGTTCGACGAAATCGATTACCTCACCGTTGATCCGGCGACGCAGGTATCCGGTGACGGTGTTGCTGACCGACACCGGAACCAGGCCTATCGTCACGTCGCCGTGACGGCTGCGCCGGCCCGGTCCGGTGACGCTGATGTCGGTGACCTCCCGCGCGAAGGTGGTGTAGCCGGGATCCTCGGCGCGCACGAAGGCGACACCGTCCTCGAAGTCCAGGGAATCGACGACGTAGGTCTCGCCCTGATGCAGATACACCGCGCCGGGGTGGACACACGCGGGGGCCTGCCCCGCGCCCGCGCTGCCGAGCATCCGACCGGTGCCGGCTTCCAGGATGGCGATCTGCCCGCCGGTTCCGCCCCGGATGTCCACGGCCGGATGAGGGTCGACTCCCGGTGACGGGAAGTATCCGGCCGACCGGCGCCGCAGCAGTCCGTCGTCGACCAGCGCTGCGGCCACCTCCTCGGCGTCCCACAACCGCACCTCGGCGTCGCTCAACGGTAACTCGGTGGCCGCGCAGAGCAGTTGCGGTCCAAGGACATACGGGTTGGTAGGGTCGATCACCACCCGCTCGATGGGCTTGTCCAGCAACGCCGCGGGATGATGCACCAGGTAGGTGTCGAGCGGGTCGTCACGGGCGATCAGCACCACCAGCGCGCCCTGGCCGCGTCGGCCGGCGCGGCCGGCCTGCTGCCAGAACGAGGCGACGGTGCCCGGGAACCCGGCCAGCACAACGGCATCCAGACCGGCGATGTCAACGCCCAGCTCGAGCGCATTGGTACTGGCCAGACCGCGAAGTCTGCCGTCGCCGAGCGCGGCCTCGAGCTCACGCCGGTCTTCGGCCAGGTAGCCGGCCCGGTAGGACGCGATCTGCTCGACCAGATGGGGCGCGGTGTCGGTCAGTCTCGCCCGCGCGCCGAGGGCCACGAGTTCGGCCCCGCGGCGCGACCGCACGAAGGTCAGGGTGCGCGCGCCCTCGGTCATCAGGTCGGCCATCACCCGGGCGGCCTCGGCGCCGGCCGAACGACGCACCGGTGCACCGTTTTCGCCCACGACGGTGTCGATCAGCGGAGGCTCCCACAACGCGACGGTGCGCGCTCCGTGCGGCGATCCGTCCTCGGTCACCTCCACCACCGTTTGACCGATCAGTTCGGATGCGGTGACCGCGGGTTCGGCGGTGGTGGCACTGGCGAAGACCACGGTCGGCATCTGTCCGTCGGGCGAGTAGCGGGCGCACAGCCGCAGTAGCCGGCGCAGCACCATCGCCACATTCGAACCGAAAACGCCGCGGTAGTAGTGACATTCGTCGACCACGACGAAGCGCAGGTGGCGCAGGAAGACAGCCCATTTCGCATGGTTGCGCAGCAGCGACAGATGAATCATGTCCGGATTGGAGAAGATCCACCGGGACCGCTCGCGTGCGAATCGGCGGACCTCGGTCGGACTGTCGCCGTCGTAGGCGGCCGGCGCCACCTCGGCGAGCGCCGGTATGGCCGCCGTCAGTGATGTCGCCGCCCGTAACTGGTCGTGGCCGAGAGCCTTGGTCGGCGACAGGTACAGCGCCCGGGCCCGGGGGTCCTCCACCATCGCGGTCAGGATCGGCAACTGGTAGGCCAGCGACTTGCCCGAGGCGGTTCCGGTGCTCACCACGACGTGCCGACCGTCGCGGGCCAGTTGAGCCGCGGCCAGCTGATGCGACCACGGCGCCTCGACTCCTCGATCGAGAAAGGCCCGCACCACATCTGAGTCGGCCCAGCACGGCCATGCCCGCGTCGCGGCCCGCCGCGGGGGCAGATCGGCGACGTGGCGCAGGGGGGCGTCGTCGGCCGCGCTGTCGGCTCCGGCCCCCTCGACCGCATACGCCAGCAGTTCCCGGCCGAAATCGGCTACCGGATCCGCCAAACTCGCCCTCCCGAAACGCCGCACCCGAACAGTCCTGGAGTTAATTGTTCACTACAGGATCCCCCGAAGGCCTCGTCAGACTGTCGCAGCGGCCCCGAACGTGATTGACTTACCACGGTCGCAGCTTCTGTGTTCGTGTATCAGCACTCGCAGGAACGACGTTGCGATCGCGGTTCCTGCGAGGGTTGTAGGTCGGGTCGAGTTCCGAGCACTCCACGAAGGTATGGCGGTCGGAACGGGCCCGGTCTACCGAAAGACGGCGGACCGCCCGGTGAATACAGAGAAGGAATGTACGAAAGATGCCACAGGGAACTGTGAAGTGGTTCAACGCGGAGAAGGGCTTCGGCTTCATCGCCCCCGAGGACGGCTCTGCTGACGTTTTTGTCCACTACACGGAGATTCAGGGTTCCGGCTTCCGCACCCTTGAAGAGAACCAGAAGGTCGAGTTCGAGGTCGGCCAGAGCCCCAAGGGTCCCCAGGCTACCGGCGTCCGCGCCGTCTGAGACCACCCCAGACCTCACGGCACCCCCGCGCTGTCCACACGGACGCCGCGGGGGTGTTCCTTTCCGGGGAGCGCCCGGCCGGGTAACCGGTCTGTGCGGGTGCGCTGGCCTAATGTCTGAAGTGTGAGCCAGCTGTCCTTCTTCTCGGCGGAGTCGGTGCCCCCGGCCATCGCCGACCTGACGGGGATCCTGGCTGCGTCCGGGCAGGTTGTCCTGGTCGGCGGCGCCGGTGAGCAGGGCGCACGGTTGTCGGTGGTGGTCGACGAGCTCTGGCGCGCCGAGGGGCTGGCGGAGATGATCGCCGACGCGGACCTGGAGCCCGAGATCGCCCGTACCGAGGAGGACAGCCCGCTGGTGCGCACCTCGGTGGACGTCCGGTTGGTCGCCATCGCCGCCGAGTGGACCAGGGGCGCGGTCAAGACGGTGCCGCCGCAGTGGCTACCGGGTCCGCGCGAACTGCGGGCCTGGACGCTGGCGGCGGGCAGACCTGAGGATGACCGCTATCTGCTGGGGTTGGACCCGCACGCACCCGACACGCATTCCGCGCTCGCGTCGGCGATGATGCGGGTTGGAATCGCGCCGACGCTCATCGGCACGCGAGGCTCTCGGCCGGCGTTGCGCATCAGCGGCCGCCGTAGGCTGTCGCGGCTGGTAGAGAACGTGGGAGAGCCGCCCGCGGATCCGGAAGCGGTGGTGCAATGGCCCCGGGTGTAGGAGTGTCGAGCCGGTCACCGCGGAGGGGGCCGGTTTGCGTCGGTAGGCCCGGGGTGTCAAATTGTCAGTTGCCGAGGCAGGCAGCATGGATTCAGAGGTCCGGCCTGCGGGCAACAGAAGAAAGTGGAGCAAGACCAAATTGGCTGACGGCGACCGCGGCAGCGGGGCAAACGGCACTGTCCGGCGACTCGTCATTGTCGAGTCGCCCACCAAAGCGCGCAAAATCGCTGGTTACCTGGGCTCCAACTACATCGTGGAGTCGTCGCGCGGGCACATCCGCGACCTGCCGCGGGCCGCGGCCGACGTGCCGGCCAAGTACAAGTCCGAGCCGTGGGCCCGGCTGGGCGTCAACGTCGACGCCGACTTCGAACCGCTCTACATCATCAGCCCGGAGAAGAAGAGCACCGTCGCCGAGCTGAAGGACAAGCTCAAGAACGTCGACGAACTCTATCTGGCCACCGACGGTGACCGCGAGGGTGAGGCGATCGCCTGGCACCTGCTCGAGACCCTCAAGCCCCGGGTGCCGGTCAAACGGATGGTGTTCCACGAAATCACCGAACCCGCGATCCGCGCCGCCGCCGAGGATCCCCGCGACCTGGACAACGCGCTGGTCGACGCCCAGGAGACCCGGCGCATCCTGGACCGGCTCTACGGCTACGAGGTCTCTCCGGTGCTGTGGAAGAAGGTCGCGCCCAAGCTGTCGGCCGGGCGGGTGCAGTCGGTGGCCACCCGCATCATCGTGCAGCGCGAACGCGAACGCATGGCGTTCCGCAGCGCCGGATACTGGGATGTCACCGCCGAGCTGGACGCCAGCGTCTCCGACGCCCAGGCCAGCCCGCCGACCTTCACCGCCAAGCTCAACACCGTCGACGGGCGCCGCGTGGCCACCGGCCGTGACTTCGACTCCCTCGGCGCGGTCCGCAAGCCCGACGAGGTGCTGGTCCTCGACGAGGCGGCGGCCAACGCGCTGGCCACCGGCCTGCGCGGGGCCCAGCTGGCGGTCTCGTCGGTCGAGCAGAAGCCCTACACCCGTCGTCCCTACGCGCCGTTCATGACCTCGACGCTGCAGCAGGAGGCCGGCCGCAAGTTGCGGTTCTCCTCCGAGCGCACGATGAGCATCGCCCAGCGGCTCTACGAGAACGGCTACATCACCTACATGCGTACCGACTCGACGACGCTGTCGGCCAGCGCTATCGAAGCCGCCCGCAACCAGGCCCGCCAGCTCTACGGCGAGGAGTACCTGCACCCGTCGCCGCGGCAGTACACCCGCAAGGTGAAGAACGCCCAGGAGGCCCACGAGGCCATCCGTCCCGCCGGCGACGTGTTCTCCACGCCCGGCCAGCTGCACAGCCAGCTCGACAACGACGAGTTCCGGCTCTACGAGCTGATCTGGCAGCGCACTGTGGCCTCCCAGATGGCCGATGCCCGCGGCACCACGCTGAGCCTGCGTATCGGCGGGCAAGCCCAGTCGGGTGAGCAGGTCGTGTTCAACGCCAGCGGTCGCACCATCACGTTCCCGGGCTTCCTCAAGGCCTATGTGGAGAGCATCGACGACCTGGCCGGCGGCGAGGCCGACGACGCCGAGAGCCGGTTGCCGAACCTGACCCAGGGGCAGCGGGTCGACGCCCGGGACCTGACCGCCGACGGCCACACCACCTCGCCACCGGCGCGCTACACCGAAGCATCGTTGATCAAGGCGCTCGAGGACCTCGGCATCGGCCGCCCGTCGACCTACAGCTCGATCATCAAGACCATCCAGGACCGTGGCTACGTGCACAAGAAGGGCAGCGCACTGGTCCCGTCCTGGGTCGCGTTCGCCGTCATCGGCCTGCTCGAACAGCACTTCGCCCGCCTGGTCGACTACGACTTCACCGCTGCGATGGAGGACGAACTCGACGAGATCGCGGCAGGCCATGAGCGAAGGACCAACTGGCTCAACAACTTCTACTTCGGTGGCGAGCACGGCGTGGAAGGATCGATCGCGCGGGCCGGCGGTCTGAAGAAGTTGGTCGGTGGCAATCTCGAGGAGATCGACGCCCGAGAAGTCAACTCCATCAAGCTGTTCGACGATGCCGAAGGACGCGCGGTCAACGTCCGGGTGGGCCGCAACGGTGCCTATCTGGAACGGATGGTCGTCGATCCTGACAACCCTGGCGAGCTCAAACCCCAGCGGGCCAACCTCAAAGACGAGCTGACCCCCGACGAGCTGACGCTGGAACTGGCCGAAAAGCTCTTCGCCACACCGCAGGAAGGCCGGTCACTCGGTGTCGACCCGGAAACGGGTCACGAGATCGTCGCCAAGGACGGCCGGTACGGACCGTACGTCACCGAGGTGCTGCCCGAGCCGAAGGGCGGCGATGACGGCGAGGCGGGATCCCCGGCGAAGAAGGGCAAGAAGCCGACCGGTCCCAAGCCGCGCACCGGATCCCTGTTCCGCAGCATGGATCTGGAGACGGTGACCCTCGAGGACGCGCTGAAGCTGCTCTCGCTGCCCCGGGTGGTCGGCGTGGACCCGAACACCGACGAGGAGATCACCGCACAGAACGGTCGCTACGGCCCGTACCTCAAGCGCGGCACCGATTCCCGGTCGCTGGCCACCGAGGACCAGATCTTCTCGATCACGGTCGACGAGGCGCTCAAGATCTACGCCGAACCGAAGCGCCGTGGCAGGCAGGGCGCGGCCGCCCCGCCGCTGCGCGAGTTGGGCAACGACCCGGTGTCGGGCAAGCCGATGGTGGTCAAGGACGGCCGTTTCGGGCCGTATGTCACCGACGGGGAGACCAACGCCAGCCTGCGCAAGGGCGATGACGTGCTGGCCATCACCGACGAACGCGCCTCCGAACTGCTGGCCGACCGCCGCGCCCGCGGCCCGGTGAAGCGGACCAAGAAGGCGCCGGCCAAGAAGAAGGCCGCGGCGAAGAAGGCGCCCGCCAAGAAGGCCACCAAGAAGAGCTAGCCGTCAGGACGAGTGGCTGACGTCGCCCGTCATCTGATCGTCGAGGCGGGCCCGCTCGGAGAACGCCTCCTCCGGGGAGGCCAGCTTCACCGGCCGGGCCAGCTGGGTGGGCGCGGTGCGGCCACGCAGCTCGACGATCTCGCCGACATCCCAGCACAACGCTTCGGCGTCCAGCGCGTCGCTGACGGCCACCGCCGAGGCCAGCACATGGCCCTTTTCCAGCTTGGCGAGCTCGGTCAGCCGGGCGGCCTCGTTGACCGGGTCGCCGATCACGGTGTACTCGAAGCGGGCCTGCGCGCCGATGTGGCCGGCGATGGCCCGGCCCGCCGACACCCCGATGCCGAACTCGGTCTCCCCGAGCACCTTGATCAGCTCGTCGTGCAACTCCCGCGCGGCGGCCAGCGCAGCCCCGGACGCGTCGGGATGCTCGATCGGTGCCCCGAAGATGGCGAGCGCAGCGTCACCCTGGAACTTGTTGACGAAGCCGCCATGCCGGTTGACGGTGTCGACGACGACGCGGAAGAAGTCGTTGAGGAGGTTCACCACCTCCGCGGCCGGGATGGTGGCCGCCAGCCGCGTCGACCCGACCAGGTCGACGAACAACACCGCGACCTCGCGTTCCTGGCCACCCAGCTCGGTGCCGCGCTCCAGCGCCCGGCGGGCCACATCCTCGCCGACGTACCGACCGAACAGGTCCCGTAGCCGCTGCCGTTCGGCCAGGTCGCGCACCATGTCGTTGAACCCGGCCTGGAGCAGCCCCAGCTCGCTGGCGTCGTAGATCTGCATGTGGGCGTTGTAATTGCCGCGCTGCACCTCGCCGAGCGCCCAGCGCAGCTGGCGCAGCGGATCGGCGATCGACATGGCCACCAGCACCGTGCTCGTCAGCCCGATCACCAGCCCGACGATGGCCAGCAGCAAAATCGTGGTCAGCAGTCGGTCGGCCGGCGCGGTGAGCACCGCGAACTTGCTGGCGATCAGGGCCAACAGGATCGCCAGCAGCGGGACACCGGTGGCCAGGACCCAGGTCAGCACCTGGCGCAGGATCACCCCAGGCGCCCGGAAGTTCTCCGGTACGCCGCCGCGCAGCGCGGCGACGGCGACCGGCCGCAGCACCCGTTCGGACTGCAGGTAGCCGATGATGGCGGTGGCGGTGGCGCCCAGGCCCGTCGCGACGGCCACCACCGGCGCGGATTTGCTGGCCACCGGCCAGCTGGCGACGATGAAGACCACCGAACCGAGCAGCCAGTTCGTGGCGCTGATCAGCGAGCGGTAGAAGGGCATGCGCAGCGCCCGCATCCGGGCCACTTCGGTGTCGCCGGGGTCCCGGTCACCCAGCAGCATCTCGCGGCGCTGCCAGCGCATCACCGGGATCAGCATCCGCAGCGTCAGGTAGGACGCGACGGTGAACGAGATGAACAGGTAGCCGAGGAAGATCGCCAGGTTGTACGCGGGCAGATCCTGCAGCTGGATCCGGTCCTCGGGCGGCAGCCCGAACCGCAGGAACCCCAGCACCAGCAGCGCGCCGATGATGTCGGCCTGCAGCATGCCCAGCGTGAACACCGGCCACGGGGTGCGCGCGACCCAGCGGACGAATGCACTGATTCGCCCCGGTTCGATCGCTTGCGTGGCCATTGGTTCACCGTAACGGGCGCAGCTGACGCGGACGTGGCCTCTGGGACGGACGTGTCGGTTCGCAGCGTTACTGTTATCGGCGATGGCCGGGGTTTTCACACGTCTTGTGGGCCAAGACGCAGTTGAGGCGGAGCTCGTCGCGGCGGCGCGCGCGGCCCGCGGTGACGCGGCTCACGCCGAGGTCGCGGTTGAGGCCGGCGTCATGACGCACGCGTGGCTGATCACCGGCCCGCCCGGGTCGGGGCGGTCGGTGGCGGCGCTGTGTTTCGCCGCGGCACTGCAGTGCACGTCCGACGCGGTGCCCGGCTGCGGAGAGTGCCGGGCCTGCGCGACGACGATGGCCGGCACCCATGCCGACGTGCGCCGCATCGTGCCCGAGGGGTTGTCGATCGGGGTCGACGCGATGCGCACGATCGTGCAGATCGCGTCGCGCCGGCCGGGTACCGGGCGGTGGCAGATCGTGGTGATCGAAGACGCCGACCGGCTCACCGAGGGTGCGGCCAACGCGCTGCTGAAGGTGGTCGAGGAGCCGCCGCCGTCGACGGTGTTCCTGCTGTGCGCGCCGTCGGTGGATCCGGAGGACATCGCGATCACCCTGCGGTCGCGCTGCCGCCACGTCGCGCTGACCACACCGCCGGCGAAGGCCATCGCGCAGGTGCTGATCGACGCCGACGGCATCCCCGAGGCGGACGCGACGTGGGCGGCGTCGGTCAGTGGGGGACACGTCGGCCGAGCGCGGCGTTTGGCCACCGACGAACAGGCCCGCGAGCGGCGCCGACGGGCACTGGGCCTGGCCCGCGACGCCGCGACCCCGTCCCGGGCGTACGCCGCGGCCGAGGAATTGGTGGCCACCGCCGAGGCCGAAGCGAAAGCGCTGACCGAGGACCGCAACGAAACCGAGGCCGAAGAGCTGCGCACGGCGCTGGGCGCCGGCGGCACCGGTAAGGGCACCGCGGGCACCATGCGCGGCGCCGCCGGGGCGCTGAAAGACCTGGAGAAGCGACAGAAGTCGCGGCAGACGCGGGCGTCGCGCGATGCGCTGGATCGCGCGCTGATCGACCTGGCGACGTATTTCCGGGACGCGCTGCTGGTCGCGTCGGGCGCCGGCGACGTCACCCCGAACCATCCCGACATGGCCGATCGGGTCGCGGCGATGGCCGCCCACGCGTCGCCGGAGGCCCTGTTGCGCTGCATCGAGGCCGTGCTCGACTGCCGGGAGGCGCTGGCGGTCAACGTCAAGCCCAAGTTCGCGGTCGACGCGATGGTCGGCACGGTCGGGCAGGCGCTGCGCGGCTGAGTTGGGTCGGTGCCGACCCCTGCCGTAGACTCGTCCCGCCCAACCAGGCCGCCTTAGCTCAGTCGGCAGAGCGATTCACTCGTAATGAATAGGTCGGGGGTTCGATTCCCCCAGGCGGCTCCACCAGTTCGTCGATGCGTCGAGCGTGCGTGTGTGGCGCTCAGAGCGCCGTTTTTCCGCCCTCAGCGCACGCTGGGCGAGTACGACTCCTACCTCGGAGCGACGAAGCCGACCGGGCCGGCCGCGATGCACACCGACAGCGCTGCGGTGACCGCGCGGGCGGTGATCGCATCGCCGGCTCCCGGCATCCGCACGAACACGCGGTTGAGGCCGGGCCGCACCGGCACGCGCACATCCTCGCCCTCGGACAGCGCCAGCATTATCGAGCCGTCGCTGTTGGCCAGGTAGTTGATCTCGACGGTCCATTCCGCAGGCAGCAGCGGCCCGTCGAGCGGCATCTCGGCCGGGAAATCGGGCTGCACCAGGTATCCGCACTGCGGGTCGGGGCCGGGACGAATGCTGCGCACCCACGTGACCAGCGCGTCGACGACGTTGCCGTGCTGATCGAGCATGCGCAGATCCGTGGTGGCCGAGGCGAACTCCGGACGGTCCCGCAGCAACGCGAACATGTGCGAGGCCAGATTCTCCGGCCAGGCCATGCGCTGCAGGATCAGCGGGTCGACCTCCTGGTCGAGCATCGGCGCCGCCGAGGAGCGGTGGGCGGCGGCCAGACCGGCCTGCGCGTTGCGCAGATAGCTCTTGGTCGGGTTGTCACCCCAGCTGGTGTAGAAGGTCGCCGTGGAGTAGAGGCTGCTGGCCACGAACAGCGTTGCCGCGCAAGCCACTATCGCCGACCGCAGCGCCGAGCGGTCCAGCCGGTGGGAGTCCGGCCGGTTGGGCGCACACAGCGCGACCGCCGCCAGCAGCGCCAGCATCACCACCAGGTCGGGCAGGTAGCGCAACGACTGCGCCAGCTCCAGAGCGGTGAACCGCGACGAGCGCATCAGATAGATCGGCACCTGACAGGCCACCGCGTAGCCGGCCGCGGCCGGCCACACCCAGCCGATGCGCTGTTTGCGCGCCAGCGAGACCGCCACCACGACAGCCAGGCCCACCCATCCGAGCACCATCACCGGCACGCCCGGCGTCGCCCACGGCGACGCCGGCGCCCAGCGCTGCCAGTCCCACGGGCCGCCGACCACCCCGGGCACGACGCCGTGGGTCACTGAACGGGCCAGCAGGTCCCACGTCATCGCCAGGTCGAAACTCCAGCGCTGCTGGTCGACGACGATCAGATACACGCCGACCCATGCGACGGTCAGAGCCGCCGTGGCCGCCCACAGGCGCAGGCCACGCGCCCACACCTGTCGCACCGATGCGGCGGCGGTGACGTGGAAGTAGAGCGCCGCGACGGTGAACGCGGCGAACGGGATGATGCCCGACTTCTCGAAGAACAGCAGCCCGGCGAGGTACACCAGCGCTGCCGACACCGCGTAGCGCTGACGCCCGGTGCGCACCAGCAGAATGGCGTCGGCGCAGACCCATGCCAGCGCGGCCAGCATCGGCAACGAGTTCAGTGCCGCCGCCCACCACGCATATGACGGCACCGCCAGCGGCGTGAACAGCGCGAAGGTCAACGGCAGCAACAACACCGGCCGCCATCCGAGGATCACCCACAGGGCCCTCAGCAGCGCCAACGAGGCCAGGAGGGCCAGCACCACCAGGCTCATCGCCGGGCCCGCCCAGTTCAGCGGCGCCACCAGGGTGATCACCCCGGCGACCAGGAACGCCCCGGGCATCACGTGCCCGTCGTGGTCGTCGAACAGATATCCGGGCGACAGCAGGCCCTGGGTGCCGGCGCGGCCAACCAGGATCAGGTCGTCCCAGTAGAAGTAACCGCCGAACGCCAGCACCGCCCGGACCACCAGATGCAGCGCGATCAGCGCTACGGCGGTGCGGGCGACCCAGTTACGCGCGCCCGTCAGGGGGCCGTCCCAGCAGTCGGATAGGACGCGCCGGCGGCCTGGCGCGCCGACCACGCCGAGGCCACCATGTCGGTCAGCGAGTGGCGCATCCGCCAGTCCAGGTCCCGGGCGGCGAGGTCGCCGTTGGCGACGATGCGGGCCGGGTCCCCGGGCCGGCGCGGCGCCACCTCGGGTTCGAAATCGACCCCGGTGACCGCGCGCATCGCCGTCATGATCTCGCGCACCGAGGTGCCCGAGCCGCTGCCGAGGTTGTACACCCGCTCGATCGGCTGGCCCGCGTCCAGTCGGCGGGCCGCCGCGACGTGCGCGGCGGCGATGTCGGCGACGTGGACGTAGTCCCGCACGCAGGTGCCGTCCGGTGTCGGATAGTCGGCGCCGTTGATCCGCGGGGTCTGGCCCCGCAGAAGCATGTCGAACACCTTCGGGAACAGGTTGAACGGGCTGACGTCGAAGACATCGTCGGAACCGGAGCCGACGACGTTGAAGTACCGCAAGCTGGTGTGGCGCAACCCGGAGGCGGCGCCGATGTCGCGCAGCAACCATTCGCCGATCAGCTTGCTCTCGCCGTACGGCGATTCCGGGCGGGTCGCGGTGCCCTCGTCGACGACGTCGGTCTCGGGTGTGCCGTAGGTCGCCGCGCTCGACGAGAACACGACCTTGTCGATACCGGCGGCGGTCGTCGCGGCCAGCAGCGTGACCATCGCCGACACGTTCTGTTCGTAGGTGTGCAGCGGCCGCTGCACCGATTCCCCGGCGTACTTGTAGCCGGCGATATGAATGACTCCGCTCACCCCGTACGTGTCCAGCGTCGAGCGCACCGCATCGGCGTCGAGGAGGGTGGCGTGTACCAGCGGCACCCCGTCCGGGACGAATCGCGCCAGACCAGTGGACAGGTCGTCGATCACCACGGTGTCCAGACCGGCGCCGCGCAGCGCCCGCACCACATGCGCGCCGATGTATCCGGCGCCGCCGGTCACCAACCAGGTCACGGTGTCTCCTTCGTCGTCAGCTCGTCGATGTCCGCCGGGAGGGTCGGTATGCCACCGTAACGAGTGCCGCCAGATGCACGACGATGCCCAGCAGCGGCCCGCACAACAACGCGACGACGGTACGCACCTGCAGGTCCAGCGGCAGCAACAGCAACAGCGCCGCCGCGACCGTCGCGCTCACCCACCCCGCGGCGTAGGCGCGGTGCAGCGCCGCGGCCACCGTGGCCGCGCCGGTCAGCGTCAGCAACGCGATGGCCACCGCCGCGGCCGTCAGCCACGCCAGCAGCGCGCCGTCGGCGACGTACTGCGCGCCGAATGCCTCGCGCAGCAGCCACGGCCCGAACAGCCCCGCCAGCACCACCCCGGCCGCGCCGAGCGCGCCGACCACCACCACCGGGGTGATCAACGCTCGCAGCCGGTGCGCACGCTGGTCGACGAAATGCGCGATCAGATTGCCCTGCATCGCCGTCAGCGGCACCAGCAGCGGCGCCCGCGTCAGCGTCACCGCCAGGATCACCACCCCGCCGGCAGCTCCCAGTTCTTCGGAGGTGGCCTGCAGCAACACCGGGAATCCCATCACCAGCACCGCCGACGCGCCCGCCGCGGCGATCGAATGTCCGGTGCCGCGCAGGAATGCCCGGGTGCCGCCGGGGGTGAGCAGCCCGGCGGCCACCCGGGCCGTGGGCGATACCGCCAGCATCAACAGCCACGCCATCGCTCCGGCCACGGTGGCCCACAGGTAGCCGCCCAGCCCCCAGCCGAGCGCGAAGCCGGCCGCCGCCACCGTGACTCTGCCCACGGCGTCGGCGACCATCAGTGCGCCGTAGTGCGACCACCGGTCGGTCCCGGCCAGCAACCCGAGAAGCGTGGTGTGCAGGCAGAATCCGGCCAGGCCGACACACAGCAACGCGACGCTGAGCAGCCGCTGCTCGACGAACACCTGCCCGGACCACAGCGGTGAGGTGGCCGCGATCACCGCGGCCGCGCCGAGGCCGACCCCGGCCGCGACACCGATGGGACGGGTGCGTTCGGCCCCCGGCGGCGCGTACGGTGCCGCCCGGACTTCGCGGGTGGTCTCCTGCAGCAGCCCGAACGCCGCACCACTGACCAGACCGAATGCGCCCCAGAACACCCCGAACACCGAGAACCCGGCGGGATCGAGGTCGCGGGCGGCCAGGTAGAGCACGGCGTACCCGCACAGCGCCGACACCGCGGTGGCGGTCCCGACCCGGACCACGCTGCCCCGGGTCACCGCGCCGGACGGACCGGCGGTCGCGTCGGTCACGCCCACCCGTCCAGCGGCGGGAGTTCAGGGGTGTACAACCAGGCTTTCCACAACGGGCGCAGCGACCGGTCGCAGTAGTGCGCGGCCAGACCGGTGAAGTCGTCGGTCACCGCGGTTCCGTGTCGATAACGGGTGGTCCAATCCCGTAGCAGCGCAAAAAAATCCGAGTCGCCGAGCTGTTTGCGCAGTGCATGCAGGGTGAGTGCGCCGCGCTTGTAGAGACGGTCGTCGAACATGTCCTTGGGGCCCGGATCGGCCAGCACGAGATCCTGGGCGGAGCCGGCCAGCTTCTGATGGTAGTGGCGGGCCAGTTCGTCGGCGCTGCGCGCGCCGCTGTGCTGCGACCACAACCATTCCGCGTAGCAGGCGAAGCCCTCGTGCAACCAGATGTGGCGCCACCGTTGCGCGGTGACGGAGTTGCCGAACCACTGATGGGCCAGTTCGTGGGCGATCAGTCGCTCCGACGATCGGCTACCGGTGCAGTGGTTGGCCCCGAAGATCGAAATGCCCTGCGCCTCCAGCGGAATCTCGAGGTCGTCGTCGGTGACCACCACGGTGTAGCCGGTCGAGAGCGGGTAGGGCCCGAACAACTCGGTGAACAACTCCATCATCTCGGGCTGACGGGCGAAGTCGTGGTCGAACGCTCGGCGCAACCGGTCGGGCAGCACGGCCGCGATCTCGACGCCATTCTTGCTCATCCGGTGCCGCTGGTACACGCCGATCTGCAGGGTGATCAGATAGGTCGAGGTCGGCTCCGCCTGCTCGTAGACCCAGGTGGTCGTCCCGGCGCGGGCGCGCCGAGAGGTCAACGCGCCGTTGGCCAGCGCGTAGTACGGGCTCTCGGTGGCCACCCGGATGCCGAAGCTGGCCTTGGCGGCCGGATGGTCGTCGCACGGGAACCACGACGATGCCCCGTTCGGTTGGCCGGCGACCAGCGCGCCTTCGGTCAGCTCCTCGAAACCCACTGCGCCCCAAACCGTTCGGATCGGGCGCGGGTTGCCGCCGTAGCGCACCACGATCGTCATCGCCGCGCCGGCGGGCAGGGGATCGGTCAGCGTGATGTGCAGCTTGTCCTCGGCGGTGCGGAACTGGGCCGGCCGGCGTCCGTTGACCGACACCTTCGACACCGTCAGCGCGCCCGACAGATCCAGCGTGAACGACGTCAGTTCGGCCAGCGTCACCGCGGTGATCGTCGCGGCACCGGCCAGCCGGTTGCTGGCGACCTTGTAGTCGAGATCGAGCTCGTACCGCGACACCCGGTAGCCGAAGTTGCCGACGCCGGGCAGGTACGGGTCGATGACCGGGGCCGCGGCTTTCTTGGCTGCGCGTCGACGGGTGGTCACGCCGCCGCGGACTTCTTGGATTTGGTCCCGGTTTCCGGCGCGCCCTTCTTGCGGCGGGCGTGCCACGGCGCGATCGGGTTGCCCTGCCACCGGGTGGACGCTGGCACCTCGTCGCCGCGCACCACCAGCGAGGCCGGGCCGACGGTGGCGCCGGAGCCGATCCGGGCGGCCGGCAGGGCGATACAGTGCGGTCCCAGCGTGGCGCCGGCTTCCACCGTGACGACGTCCATCCGCATGATCCTGTCGTGGAACAGGTGCGTCTGCACCACACAGCCGCGGTTGACCGTCGATCCGTCACCGAGCGTCACCAGATCCGCCTCGGGCAGCCAGTAGGTCTCACACCACACACCGCGCCCGATCGTCGCGCCCAGCGCGCGCAGCCACACGTTCATCACCGGGGTTCCTGCGGCAGCCCGGGCGAACCACGGGGCCGCGACCGTCTCGACGAACGTGTCGGCGACTTCGTTGCGCCACACGAACGACGACCACAACGGATGTTCGCCCACGCGGATCGGTCCCACCACAAGCCGTTTGGCGATCACCGCGACCGCGCCGGCCAGCCCGCCGGCGGCCAGCAGTATCGCCCCGGCGGCCAGCGCCGCCCACCACCAGCCGACGTGCACGGCCATCGCCTGCAGCGCGGCGAGCACGGCCACGCCCAGCGCGAACGTCACCACCACGGGTACCACCCGGCAGGTCTCGACGGCGGCCCGCAACATCCTCAGGCGGGCCGACGGCTGGAAGGTGCGCAGGGCGTCGGCCGCGGTGGGCTTGCGGCGCAACCGCATCGGGGGACTGCCCAGCCAGGAGGAGCCGGTCTTGGCTTTGGTCGGCGTGGCCGACAGCACCGCGACCAACCCGTCGTCGGGCACGCGGCGCCCCGGCTGGGTGATCCCCGAATTGCCGAGGAACGCCCGCTTGCCGACGGTGGCCCGCGCCACGTGGATCCATCCGCCACCGAGTTCGTAGGACGCGACCATGGTGTCGTCGGCCAAGAACGCGCCGTCGTCGACGACGGTGAACTTCGGGATCAGCAGCACCGTCGAGATCTCGGTTCCCCGACCGACTTTCGCACCGAGCAGACGCAGCCAGGCCGGGGTCAGCAGGCTCGCATAGATCGGGAACAGATAATTTCGCGCGGAGTCCATCAACCGCTCGGTGGCCCACAGCTGCCAGCCGGCCCGGCTGCGCACCGGGTGATACCCCTCGGTCAGGCCGATGGCCAGCACCCGCACGCCGATCACCGTCAGCGCGGCGTAGACCACCAGCGAGGTCAGCGTCGCGGGCACCAGCCACACCAGGGTCGGCGTCACCGCGGCGGCCGGCGACTCGGTGCCGCGCACCGCCGCACCGATGATCGCAAGCCCCGAAGCGAGCGCGACCAGCGGCAACGCGGCCAGCAGCAACGATGTCACGCCGAAGACCACGGCCCACTGCGGTGCGCGCGGCGGACGCTGGTCCGGCCACGGATGTTTGGCCTTGCCCGACTTCACCGCGGGTGACCCTTTCCAGTACTGCGCGTTCTTGACCTTGCCGACGACCGCCGATCCCGGCGCGACGTCGGCGTTCTTGCCCACCACGGCGCCGGGCAGCAGCGTGGTCCGGGCGCCGATCGTGGCGTCGTTGCCGACGGTGATCGGACCGACGTGGAAGGTGTCGCCGTCGACCCAGTAGCCGGTCAGATCGACCTCCGGTTCGATGGCGCACCGATGCCCGAGGGTCAGCATCCCGGTGACCGGCGGCGCCGAGTGCAGGTCCACCCCGTGCCCGACCGAATTGCCCAGGGCACGCGCGTAATACACCAGCCACGGCGCACCGGCCATGTTCTCCGCCCCGCCGGCGGCGGCCAACCGCTCCGCCAGCCACACCCGCAGATGCTCGGGTCCGCCCCGGCGGTAGCTCCCCGGGGCCAGGGTGCCGACGAGCAGGCGCGCACCGAACGCGGCGATTCCCATGCGGCCCAGGGGGGTCACGAAGAGCACGAACCCGGCCAGTACCCACCACCAGCTGACCGGCCGCGCCCACGGCACCAGGGCCAGCTGCGCGGCGACGTTGTTGGCCAGCGCCAGCCACACCACCCACTGGGCGCCGCCCAGCATCGCCAGCGGCACCGTCGAGATCACCTGCACGGCCTGCGACCACCGCGGCACCGGCCGGACCGACCGGGGGGTCACCTCCGGCGCCGGCGCCATCTCGTCGAGGTAGGCGGCCAGCGATCCGAGCCGGGGATGGTCGTAGAGATCGGCGACGGTCACCTCGGGGTAGCGCCCGCGCAGCGCGGCGATCAGCTGCGCGGCCGACAGCGAGCCGCCGCCCAGCGCGAAGAAGTCGGCCTGCGGCCCGTCGACCGGCGCGGCGAGCACGTCACGCCACAGCTCGGCCAGCCAGCCGGCGGTCCCGGCCAGGTCGGCGGCACCGGGATCGCGGTCGTCGCCGACGGGCCACGGCAGCGCGTCCCGGTCCACCTTCCCGGAGGTACGGGTGGGCAGCTCGTCGACGAGCACCAGACGCGGGACCAGTGCCCCGGGCAGCCGCTCGGCGAGCAGGGCGCGCGCGCCGGCGACGTCGAAACCGGCGGGATCGGCGGCGACCACATATCCGACCAGCACCGGGGTGCCGCCGCGGGTCCGGCGCACCGCGGCCGCACCGCCGGCCACGCCGGGCAGATTCAGCAGGGCGGTGTCGACCTCCCCGAGCTCGATCCGCCGCCCGCCCACCTTGACCTGGTCGTCGGCACGGCCCACGAAGTACAGGCCGTCGGACTCCAGGCGCACCAGGTCGCCGCTGCGATAGGCGCGGCTCCAGGAGCCGAGGTGGCTCAGCGAAGGCATCGCGGCGAACTTCTCGGAATCCTTGGCGGCGTCGAGGTAGCGGGCCAGCCCGACACCGCCGATGACCAGCTCACCGGTCTGGCCCTCGCCGACCGGTTCGCCGGCCGCGTCGACGACCGCCAGATCCCAGCCGGGCAGCGGCAACCCGATGCTGACGGCTCCGCCGCCGGTCAGACGTGCCGCGCAGGACACCACGGTGGCCTCGGTGGGACCGTAGGTGTTCCAGACCTCGCGCCCCGCGCCGTCGGGACCGGCCGCCAGCCGGTCGGCCAGCTCGGGCGGGCACGCCTCACCGCCGAAGATGAGCAATCGCACCGATTCGAGCGCCTCCGGGGGCCACAGGGCGGCCAGCGTCGGCACCGTCGACACGACGGTGATGTCGCGGGTCACCAGCCACGGGCCCAGGTCCATGCCGCTGCGCACCAGTGAGCGGGGCGCGGGGACCAGGCACGCGCCGTGCCGCCAGGCCAGCCACATCTCCTCGCACGACGCGTCGAACCCGACCGACAGCCCGGCCAGCACCCGATCGCCCGGTCCCAGCGGGTTGTCCCGGCAGAACATGGTGGCCTCGGCGTCGACGAACGCCGCGGCGCTGCGATGGGTGACGGCCACGCCTTTGGGGGTGCCGGTGGAGCCGGAGGTGAAGATGATCCACGCGTCGTCGCGGCTCAGCGGCGCCGCCGCCCGCCAGCCGCGCGACGAACCCGGCCCGCGCACCAGCCCGCGTTCGGTGATCACCGCGACGACGTCGGCCTCGGTGAAGACCAGCTCGGCCCGCTCGGCGGGGTCGTCGGCGTCGACGGGCACGTAGGCCGCGCCGGCGGCCAGGGTGGCCAGGATCGCGACGTAGAGCGCGTAGCTGCCCGACGGCATCCGGATGCCGATGCGGTCGCCGCGGCCGATGCCGCGCGCCGCGAGCCACGCAACGCTGTCCTCGATGTCGCCGATCAGCTCGGCGTAGGTCAGCTGCACCTCGCCGTCGTCGAGGGCCGGCGCCTCCGGGTAGCGCTGCGCGGTGTCGTACAGGATGTCGATCAGGGTGCGCGGTGGGGGTGCTAGCGCAGATTGGAGGAACTGGCTCGGGATCTGCGGCGTGAAATCCGCTGCTGTCACGCGTTTCTCCTATGTCAAGCCGCTGCCGTTTGGCAAGGCTTGTGATGGTTGTTGTGATCGGTGTGGAGGTGTCCGTAGACGACGCGGGCCAGGCGGCGCTTGAGGCAGCGCAGGGCTTCGGGTGTGGAGTCGCCTGTGGTGAGGCGGCGTCGGTAGTAGGTCTGGCCGACGCCGTCGAGGCGGATCTGGGTGACCGCGATGCGGTGTAGTGCGGCGTTGAGTTGGCGGTTGCCTGACCGGGTCATCCGAACACGTCCACGGGTGTTTCCCGACCACACCGGCACCGGCGCCACCCCGGCGTGACGGGCGAAGGCCGCCTCGCTTTTGAACCGGCTGACCCCGGCGGCCTCACCGACCAGTTTGGCCGCGGTCAGCTCCCCACAGCCCGGCATGGCCAGCAAGACCGGCGCGACCTTACGCACACGTTCGCCTATACGTGTGGCCAACGTGTTGATCGTCTCGGTCAGGCGGGTGATGTCGGCCAGCTCGTCGCGGGCCAACTCGGCGACGATCCCGGTCTGGGTGTCCAACCACTGACCAAGCAGGCGGCGATGTTTGGCCAGGTCCAGCGACCGCGGTTTGGGTGCGTGTCCGGGGTCGAGTTCGTGGACCCGCCACAACAATCGGTTGATCGTCGCGGTGCGTTGGGCGACAAGGACTTCCCGGCGATCCACCAGCAGCTTGAGCTCGCGCGAGATCTCGTCATGCGAGGCGATCGGAAGATCGGGCTCACGCAGGAAACCCCGCGCGACTGCAAGTGCGTCGATCGGGTCGGACTTGCCGCGGGTACGGGCCGAGGCCCTGCTCTGGGCCATCAACTTCGGGGGGACCCGCACCACCTTCTGGCCCAGGGCCAACAGATCGCGTTCCAGACGCGCCGACAGATGCCGGCAGTCCTCGATCGCCCAGACGACATCGTCGCCGAACCGTTGCCGGGCCCACATCACCATCTCGGCATGCCCAGCGGTGATCGCGGTGACGGTCTTCTCAGCGAGCTTGCGGCCCACCTCGTCGACGGCGACGAAGGTGTGGGTGCGCTTGTGTACATCGGCTCCAACAACAACCATGGTGGTTGCCTCCTTCACTGTGAGGTGACGGTTGGGCCGGTCGGCGGACAAACCTCAGTGGGGGCGATGCCACGCTCCTATCAAGTCACGCCGGCCGGTCCTTCACACCTGATGCCGACAAAACGCATGCACACCAACCCGAAGGCGGCACAAACCCTACGAGCCAGACACCAGGTGCAAAGGATCCAACCACCGCACTAAGCGGCGACCCCACCCTGACACTGAGTCAAACCCTAAGCGTCGGGACCGGGACGTCGCTGCCGGGCGGCGCCGGCTTGCGCGTGTCGGTCGTCGGCCTGGCAGAATGGCGCAGTTTGGAGGGCGCCGATCGACCTCCGGCGTTGACACCCCGACCGGAGGATGAATGAACGTCAGTGGGCTGGAGTGGGCGATCACGCTCACGGTGACGATGGCGATCCTGCTGTTCGACGTGATCGTGATCGGGCGGCGTCCGCATGAGCCGACCCGGCGGGAGACCGCCGGCTACCTGACCCTCTACGTCGGCCTGGCGATCGCGTTCGGGCTGTGGACCTGGTTCTTCCACGGCAGCCAGTACGGCCTGGAGTTCTTCGCCGGCTGGCTCACCGAGTACAGCCTGTCGGTGGACAACCTGTTCATCTTCTTGATCATCATGGCCAGCTTCAAGGTGCCGCGGATCTACCAGCAGCAGGCCCTGCTGGTCGGCATCATCCTGGCGCTGGTGTTCCGCGGCATCTTCATCGCGTTGGGTGCGGTCGCCATCCAGCAGTTCTCGTGGGTGTTCTACCTGTTCGGCGCGTTTCTGGTGTACACGGCGGTCAAGCTGGTGCGCGACACCGAACACGACGACGACGCCGACAACGCGGTGGTGCGGTTCGCGCAGAAGCGGCTGAAGTTCACCGACACCTGGGACGGCCTCAAACTCTGGGTGCGGGACAACGGCACCCGGGTGATGACGCCGATGTTCCTGGTCATCGTGGCGCTGGGCACCACCGACCTGCTGTTCGCGCTGGACTCGATCCCGGCGATCTACGGCCTGACCCGCGAACCGTATCTGGTGTTCACCGCCAACGTGTTCGCGCTGATGGGGCTGCGGCAGCTGTACTTCCTGCTCGGTGACCTGCTCAAGAGGCTGGTCTACCTGTCGCAGGGGCTCGCGGTCATCCTCGGGTTCATCGGGGTCAAGTTGCTGCTGCACGCGCTGCACGAGAACGAGCTGCCGTTCATCAACGGCGGTGAGCACGTCCCGGTGCCGGAGATCCCGACGCTGGCCAGCCTGGGCGTCATCGTCGTCACGCTGCTGATCACCACGGTGGCCAGCCTGTACAAGACCCGTGTGCACGACGTCCGCAACGGCCGCACGCCCGAGCCGGCACCCGATTCCGGGCCGCCGCGCTGAGCGCGCGTCACCAGTAGTCGAAGCCGCCCTCCGGGCCGAGCATGCGTTCCAGCCGGGTGCGGTTGATCCGTGCGAGCTCGTTGCGCATCACCTTGCGCTCGGTGTCGTAGTCGTTGTGCAGGCGGTCCCGCAGGGCGGCGAGCACGTCGTCGGCGCCGAGCCGGTCGACCAGCATGACGAAGCCGAACCCGAAATGCGTCGCGTAGGCCTTGGCCGCCGCCGACAGCTCGGCCATCACCTCGGGGCGCTCGTCGAACACCGCGCATTGCTCCGCCGAGGATTTGGCACTGCCGGGACGCCGCCCGATGTCCGGGTGGGCCTGCAGGATCGAGTCGATCGACTCCTCGCTGAGGCTGAACAGCAGCTCGTCGGCATGACGGAACAGCTGGTCGTGGTTGTCGAACGGGCGCGCCTGCGCCAGGCCGGCGGCCAGCGGCACGCTGTAGCAGCACTCGAAGACGCAGTGTACGGCCCGGCGAAACGGCATGCCGTTGAACGCGTCGAGGCCGATCCCCTGATGCAACAACATGCCGCCATGATCGGACCGGCACGCAGCGCTGACGTTACGTCGTGTTACGGCCGTGCAAATTCAGCGGCTTCGGCGTGGTTTCCGTCGCTGAGCGTCGACAATCACGCCGAAATCGCTAGTGGCCGGAGGTCTTGAACCGCTCGATCGACCGGTTCACCTCGGCCTCGGCCTCCTCGCGGCCCACCCAGTCGGCGGCCTTGACGAACTTGCCCGGCTCGAGGTCCTTGTAGTGCACGAAGAAGTGCTTGATCGCGTCGAGCTCGAAGTCCGACACGTCGCCGATGTCCTGGACGTGGTCCCAGCGCGGGTCGGCCAGTACACACAGCACCTTGTCGTCGCCGCCCTTCTCGTCGGTCATCCGGAACATGCCGACCGGGCGAGCCTCGACGATGCACCCGGGGAACACCGGCTCGGGCAGCAGCACCAGCGCATCGAGCGGGTCGCCGTCCTCGCCCAGGGTGTCCTCGATGTAGCCGTAGTCCGTGGGGTAGCCGAACGAGGTGAACAGGTAGCGGTCCAACTTGACCTTGCCGGTCTCGTGGTCGACCTCGTACTTGTTGCGGGATCCCTTCTGGATCTCGATGAGGACGTCGAACTGCACCGCCGCGACTCCTAGGTTCGATCTGACGTGGGGTCGTCTGCCGACGACGCGGGTTAACCCTAGACGAGCGATACCCTGCACTACATGCGGCCCACTCGGTGGCGACGATCCACCTACGTGCTCCTCGGCCTGGCAGTCGTGCTGCTGGTGGCCGTGGTCGGGGCGGCATCGGTGCTGGCCGCCCGCCAGTCCGGCGAGCAGATCGCCGCACCGCCCGCGCCTGCCCCGGCCTCGGCGCAGCCCGGCGTCACACCGGTGACCGACTCCGCGGCCAAGCCGACGCCGAACGGGCTGGCCGCCGCGCTGGCCCCGGTGCTGGCCGATCCGAACCTCGGACTGTTCACCGGAAGCATCACCGACGCGATGAGCGGTGAGCAGCTGTGGGAGCAGGGCGCGGGCATCCCGATGCAGCCGGCGTCGACGAACAAGGCGCTTACGGCCGCGGCCGCGCTGCTCGTCCTCGACCGCGAGGACCGGCTGACCACGCGGGTGGTGACGCCGTCGCCCGGGGTGGTGGTGCTCGTCGGCGGCGGCGACCAGACGCTGTCGGCCGTGCCGCGGGGCCAGGACACCTGGTACCGGGACGCGGCGCGCATCGTCGACCTTGCCGACCAGGTGCGCCGCAGCGGGGTCACCGTCAGAACCGTGGCGGTCGACGTCAGCGCCTACAGGGGCCCGTCGATGGCCGTCGGCTGGGATCCGCTCGACATCGACGGCGGCGACATCGCGCCGATCGAGTCCGTGATGCTCGACGGTGGCCGTACCCAGCCGGTCAGCGTCGAGTCCCGCCGGTCGGCGACCCCGGCGCTGGATGCCGGGAGGTCGTTGGCGACGGCGCTGCGGGTCGACCCGAAGACGGTGCGGGTGCTCCCGTCGGCTGCGCAGGGCCGCGAGATCGCGTCGGTGCAGTCGCCGCCGCTGATGCAGCGGCTGCGCGACATGATGAACTTCTCCGACAACGTGATGGCCGAGTCGATCGGCCGCGAGGTGGCCGCGGAGCTGGGCAAGCCGCAGAGCTTCGACGGCGCCGCCGACGCCGTGCTGACGACGCTGAAGAAAGCCGGCATCGACACCACAGGTGCGCGTCTGTTCGACTCCAGCGGGCTGTCGGTCGACGACCGGCTGACCGCCGCCACGCTCGACGAGGTGGTCACCGCGGCCGCCGGCACCGAGCACCCGGACCTGCGGCCGCTGGTCGACCTGCTGCCGATCGCCGGCGGCAGTGGCACGCTGTCCTACCGCTACCACGACACCGAGGCGGCCGGGTACCTGCGCGCCAAGACGGGTTCGTTGACCGGAACCAACTCGCTGGCCGGCATCGTCACCGACGCCGACGGCCGGGTGCTGACGTTCGCGTTGCTGTCCAACGACGCCGGACCGACCGGCCGCACCGCGCTGGACGCCTTCGCCGCGACCCTGCGGTCCTGCGGGTGTCGCACGTGAACCGTTCTGCCCGAGCGTCGTTCGCCGTCGGGCGCGCCGTGGACTGGGAGCTGGCCGCCACGCTGGGCGGCAAGCTGGCCCGGCCGGAGCCGCCGGCCACCGACTACACCCGGCGCCAGTCGGTCGAGCAACTCACCGACTCGGCCCGCGCGTCGGAGATCCCGGTACGCGAGGTCACCGGGCTGATAGAGGGCGGCGAGATCCCCGAGGCGCGAATCGTCAACCGCCCGCAGTGGATCCGGGCGGCGACGCACTCGATGAAGGTGATGACCGGCGGCGGTTCCGACGACGGCGGCGCCAAGCCCCGGATGATCACCGGCCGGATCGCCGGTGCGCAGACCGCCGCGGTGCTGGCGTTCGTGTCGTCGGGGATCCTGGGCCAGTACGACCCGTTCGCCCCGGGCGGGGGCGAACTGCTGCTGGTCTATCCCAACGTGATCGCCGTCGAGCGCCAGCTGCGCGTCGCGCCCGCGGATTTCCGGATGTGGGTCTGCCTGCACGAGGTCACCCACCGGGTGCAGTTCCGGGCCAACCCGTGGTTGGCCGAACACATGAAGAACGCGCTGGCGGTGCTCACCGAGGAGGCCACCGACGACCTGACCGAGGTGGTCTCCCGGCTGGCCGGCTATGTGCGGGACCGGCGCAGCGATCCGGTTGCCGCAGAGCCGGGTTCGACGGGCGGGGTGCTTGGCCTGCTGCGCGCCGTGCAGTCCGAGCCGCAGCGCGAGGCCCTCGACCGGCTACTGGTGTTGGGCACGCTGCTGGAGGGCCACGCCGAGCACGTGATGGACGCGGTCGGGCCGGCGGTGGTGCCGACGGTGGCCACCATCCGGGCCCGCTTCGACCAGCGCCGGCAACGCAAACAGTCTCCGCTGCAACGTGTTCTGCGCGCCCTGCTCGGCATCGACGCGAAGCTGAGCCAGTACACCCGCGGTAAGGCCTTCGTCGACGAGGTCGTCGGCAAGGTCGGCATGGACCGGTTCAACGTCGTGTGGACCGACGCGCAGACCCTGCCGCGCCCCGCCGAGATCGACGTGCCACAGCGATGGATCGACCGGGTGCTGTAGCGCAGGTGCGCGACGCCGTCGCGCGGTTCGCGCGCGATCACCGGCTCGACCCGGGTCCGTGGTGTGTCGCGTTGTCCGGTGGTGCGGATTCCCTGGCGCTGACGATCGCCGCGGCCGGGCTGCGCCCGACCACTGCGCTGATCGTCGACCACGGCCTGCAACCCGATTCCCGCGCAGTCGCCGCCGCCGCACGAGAACAGGCCATCGTCGCGGGATGCACTGCGGCGCAGGTGATCCCGGTGCAAGTGGAGGGTGCGGGTGGTCCGGAGGCGGCGGCCCGGACGGCCCGCTACCGCGCGCTCGAGCAGGCTCGCGACGGTCGGCCGGTGCTGCTCGCGCACACGCTCGACGACCAGGCCGAGACGGTTCTGCTCGGTCTGGGGCGCGGCTCGGGGGCCCGCTCGATCGCCGGCATGCGCCCACTGGACCCGCCGTGGTGCCGGCCGCTGCTGGGAGTGCGCCGCGCGCTCACCCGGGCCGCGTGCGCGCAGGCCGGCCTGACCCCGTGGCAGGACCCGCACAACAGGGACCCGCGCTACACCCGGGTCCGGCTGCGCACCGAGGTGCTGCCGCTGCTCGAAGACGTCCTTTCCGGCGGGGTCGCCGAGGCGCTCGCCCGCACCGCCACCGCGCTGCGCGAGGACAACGACGCGCTCGATGCGATGGCCGCCGCGGTCCTGTCCGGTCTCGGCGAAGAGCCCGACGTCGCAGCGCTGACCGAGCTGCCCGACGCGGTCCGGCGCCGCGTGTTGCGGGGATGGCTGCTCGCCCACGGCGCCTGCGGGCTGACCGACACCCACCTGCGCGCGGTCGACGCGCTGGTCACCGCATGGCGCGGCCAGGGCGCGGTGGCGGTACCCAGCACCGGCCGCCGGGTGCGCCTGTTCGCGGGCCGCCGGGGTGGCTGCTTACGGCTGTACAGCGAGCCGGTCTGAGCGGCCGCCACCCGCCCGGGCGCGCCGCCCCGCCCCGGCTACGCTGTGGACGTGCCTGCGCCTGCTGACCAGATGTATCCGGGGGACATCAAGTCGGTGTTGCTGTCGGAGGAGCAGATTCGCGCCAAGACCGCCGAACTCGCCGCGCAGATCGCCGACCACTACCGCGACGCGACATCCGACCCCGGCGGCCAGGATCTGCTGCTGATCACGGTGCTCAAAGGCGCGGTCATGTTCGTCACCGACCTGGCGCGCGCGATTCCGCTGCCCACCCAACTGGAGTTCATGGCGGTCAGCTCCTACGGATCCTCGACATCGTCGTCGGGGGTGGTGCGCATCCTCAAAGACCTCGACCGCGACATCAACGACCGCGACGTGCTGATCGTGGAGGACATCGTCGACTCCGGGCTGACGCTGTCCTGGCTGCTGCGCAACCTCGCGACCCGCAATCCGCGGTCGCTGCGGGTCTGCACGCTGTTGCGCAAACCCGACGCGGTGCGCGCCGACGTCGACATCACCTACGTCGGCTTCGACATCCCCAACGAGTTCGTGGTCGGCTACGGCCTGGACTACGCCGAGCGCTATCGGGACCTGCCGTTCATCGGCACCCTCGAACCCAGGGTGTACGAAGCCGGCTGACGAGCGCAGAATGCGGTCATGACCGACACGGCGCTGAGGATCTGCCCACTCTGCGAGGCCACCTGCGGGTTGACGCTGACGCTGGCGGACGGCCGCGTCACCGGCGCCCGCGGTGATCGTGACGACGTGTTCAGCGCCGGCTTCATCTGCCCCAAGGGGGCCAGCTTCGCCGAACTCGACAACGACCCCGACCGGTTGGCCACCCCGCTGGTGCGGCGCGACGGCGTCCTGACCGAGGCCACCTGGGACGAGGCGTTCGCCGCGGTCGCCGACGGCCTCGGCGGTGTCCTCGCCCAGCACGGCGGTGGCGCGGTCGGCGTCTACCTCGGTAATCCCAACGCGCACACCGTCGCGGGCGGGCTCTACACCCCGCTGGTGGTGCGCGCGCTGGGCACCCGGCAGGTGTTCTCGGCCAGCACGCTCGATCAGATGCCCAAGCACGTGGCGCTGGGCCTGATGTTCGGCAGCCCCGTCGCGTTCACCGTTCCCGACCTGGACCGCACCGACTACCTGGTGGTGATCGGGGCCAATCCGCTGGTCTCCAACGGCAGTGTGACCACCGCCCCCGACTTCCCCGGCAAGCTGCGCGCGCTGCGCAAGCGGGGCGGCCGGCTGGTCGTCATCGATCCGGCCCGCACCCGCACCGCCGAGATCGCCGATCGGCACCTGGCCCCGCGCCCCGGCACCGACGCGGCGCTGTTGCTGGGGGTGGTGCACGCACTGTTCGACGAAGCCCTCGTCGACCTCGGACCGGTGGCCGAGCACGTCGACGGTCTCGAGCAGGTGCGGGCGCTGGCCGACGACTTCGCCCCCGAGGTCGTCGCCGACCACTGCGGCGTGGCCGCGTCGGAGATCCGGGTGCTGGCCCGCGAGCTCGCCGCGGCGCCGTCGGCCGCGGTCTACGGCCGCATCGGCACCTCCACCGTCGAGTTCGGCACGCTGGGCAGCTGGCTCGTCGACGTCGTCAACATCCTCACCGGAAATCTGGACCGGCCCGGCGGGGTGATGTTCCCGCTGGCGCCCACCGCCCCGGCGCCGCGGCCGCCCAAGCCCGGCCGCGGGTTCCGCACCGGTCGGTGGCACAGCCGCGTGTCCGGGTATCCCGAGGCGCTGTCCGAACTGCCGGCGGCTGCGCTGGCCGAGGAGATCGAGACCCCCGGCGAGGGGCAGATCAAGGCGATCGTCACGATCGCCGGCAATCCGGTGCTGTCCGCGCCCGACGGCGACCGCCTCGACCGGGCGCTCGCGAGTGTGGATTTCATGCTCAGCGTCGACCCCTACCTCAACGAGACGACCCGGCACGCCGACGTCATCCTGCCGCCGCCCCCGCCGTCGGCGAGCCCGCATTTCGATCTGGCGCTCAACGCGCTCGCGGTGCGCAACAACGCGCGCTACTCGCCGCCGGTGCTGCCCCGCGCCGACCGGCCCGACGAGGCCGAGATCCTGGCGCGCATCGTGCTGATCCTGTCCGGCGTCGGGGCTGACGGCGATCCGGCTCTGGTCGACGATCAGGTCATCGCGGCGACGCTGGCCAAGGAGACCGCCGACCCGGACTCACCGGTGGCCGGGCGGGACGTCGACGAACTGACCGCGATGCTGGCCGAGGGCCCCGGCTACGAGCGGCGACTCGACCTGATGCTCCGGTTGGGTGCCTACGGCGACGCGTTCGGCGCCCGGCCCGACGGGTTGACGCTGGCCGCGCTGAAGGCCGCACCGCACGGCATCGACCTCGGGCCGTTGCGGCCGCGGCTGGCCGAGGTGCTCCGAACCCCTTCGGGCCGAATCGAACTCGCCCCCGACCAGCTGGTGGCCGACACCGCGCGGCTCCGTGAGGCGGTGACGTCGACACCGGCCGCGATGGTGCTGATCGGCCGGCGCCATCTGCGCTCGAACAACAGCTGGATGCACAACCTGCCGGCGCTGGCCGGCGGCACCAACCGGTGCACCCTGCGGATCCATCCCGACGACGCGGCCGAGATCGGCGTCACCGACACCGCCCGGGTGAAGGGGCCCGGGGGCGAGCTGGTGGTTCCGGTGGAACTCGACGACGGGATGCGCCGCGGCGTCACCTCCCTGCCGCACGGCTGGGGACACGACCGTGCCGGCACAGGTCAGCAGGTGGCCGCCGCCGAGCCGGGCGTCAACGTCAACCAACTCAACGACGGGACGACGCTCGATCCACTGTCGGGCACCGCGGTGCTCAACGGCATCCCGGTGCTCGTCGAGCCCGTCGGTTAGGCCAGCTCCCAGACGACCGTCACCGTGAAGCCGACGGTCTGCTGGCCCGGTTCCAGCGGCACGGCGGCTTCCAGCGCCCGCGGGGACGCGGGCATCGGCACCGGCGGCGTCGGCCCGGCCGACTCGGAGATCGAGATGACCTTGCCCAGATCCAGGCCGGACAGCTGCGCATATTGGTTGGCGCGGTCCTTCGCGTCCTCGAACGCCCTGGCTCGCGCATCACGCACCAGCTGGGAGTCGTCCTCGATGGAGTAGCTGATCGAGTTGACCCGCGCCGCGTTGCCGCCGGTGCTGACCACCAGCGAGATCGCGTCGGAGGCCCGGGTCAGGTCGCGGATCTTGACGTCGAGCGAGTTGGTGGCCCGGTAGGCGGTGATGGTGTTGTCCTGCGGCCCGAACTGCGGCTGCAGGCTGGCCTCGGTGGTGGACAGATCCCGGCGGTCGATGCCGAGCTCGACCAGCGCGTCGATCACCTGCTGTTGCAGTTCGTTGGTCTCGTTCATCGCGGTCGTCGCGTCCGGCGCCAACGACTCCATCGATGCGTTGACCGTCAGGGTGTCCGGGGTGCCCTCGACCTGTCCCTCGCCGACCACGGTGACCTGCCGGGTGTCCGAACTGGGCTCCAGTGTCGGTCCGGACTGCGCGTCACACGCCGTGAGTCCCGCGACCAGCAGACCGCTGGCGGCGGCGAGGGTGACTTTCCTGGCGGTGGCTGTGATCGGCATGCCAGGCACAGTAGTGGGTGGCCGGCGCACCTGGCGTGGGGTCAGGGCAGGCCCGCGAGGAACTCCGTCAGCAGGCGCGTCACCTCGTCGGGCCGTTCCTCGGGCAGCCAGTGGCCGGCGCCGTCGATCATCACCTCGCGGTAGTCGCCGGTGACGACCTCACGCGCCCGGTGCCGCGGCGTGTAGGCCAGGGTCGGGTCGGCGGTGCCGCCGATGAACAGCGCGGGGACGTCGACGGTCGGCGCGGGCGGGTCGGCCGTCAACTCCCAGCTGCGGTCGAAGCAGCGGTACCAGTTCAGCGGTGCGGTGAACCCGCTGCGGGTGAACTCGTCGACATAGACCGCGAAGTCGCGTTCCGACAGCCAGGGCGGCACCCGGCCCGGGTCGGGGAGGCGGTCGAGGAAGCCTGCGGCAGCGCCGGTGGCGTCACTGACGGCGCTGGGGCCCATCGCGAAGATCTTGCGGAACGTCGTGGCCGGGTCGCGGGCCAGCTCGGCGTCGGCGGGGCCGGGTTCCTGGAAGTACAGGATGTAGAAGAAGCGGTCCCCGACGATGCGGCGGAAGGCCTGGGTGGTGGGGACCCTGGGCCTGGGCACCGGGGGCAGGCTCAGCCCGGCGACCGCGCGGAAGCGCTGCGGCGCCAGCAGGGGCGCCGTCCAGGCGACCACGGCGCCGAAATCGTGGCCCACCAGCACCGCCTGGTCGGCGCCACCGCCGACCTCCGAGTCGAGAAGCCCGACCACGTCGGCGGTCAACTCGTCGACGGAGTAGGCCTCGACCGCCTCGGGCGCCTCCGAGCCGCCGTACCCGCGTTGGTCGGGGGCCAGCACGTGATAGCCCGCGGCGGCCAGCGCGTCGATCTGGTGTCGCCACGTGAACGCGAGCTGCGGGAAGCCGTGGCAGAGCACCACCAGCGGAGCGCCCCGCTGCCCGGCCTCGGCCACGCGCAGCCACACCCCGTTCGTCTGCACCATCTGCGTGCGCACCTGCCCACTCAACCAGGAACAGGTGAACGTCCGGGAACTGCCAATCGTTGGTCTAGCGGTAGCCTTGACTATTCCAGCTGCGCATCTCGGAAGGATTTTGTTGGCGGGTCCGCTCGCCGGCTGTACACATCGATGAACCGCACCCGCTCATGAACCGAAAAAATGTGATCCGCACACTCACGGTGATCGCCGTGGTGTTGTTGCTCGGTTGGTCGTTCTTCTACTTCAGCGACGACACCCGCGGATACAAGCCCGTCGACACGTCCGTCGCGGTGGCCCAGATCGCCGGCGACAACGTCGACAAGGCGCAGCTCGACGACCGCGAACAACAGCTTCGGCTGGAGCTGAAGAACGAGGTCGAGGGCAGCAAGCAGATCATCACCAAGTACCCGACCGGGTACGGCGTGCCGCTGTTCGAGCAGCTGCAGAGCAAGAACGCCAAGATCAACACGGTGGTCAACCAGAGCAGCATGCTCGGCACGCTGCTGATCTACATGCTCCCGTTGCTGTTGCTGGTCGCGCTGTTCGTGATGTTCTCCCGCATGCAGACCGGCGGCCGGATGGGCTTCGGCTTCGGCAAGTCCAAGGCCAAGCAGCTTTCCAAGGACATGCCCAAGACCACGTTCGCCGACGTCGCCGGCGTCGACGAGGCGGTCGAGGAGCTCTACGAGATCAAGGACTTCCTGCAGAACCCGTCGCGGTATCAGGCGCTGGGCGCCAAGATCCCGCGCGGCGTGCTGCTCTACGGTCCGCCCGGCACCGGTAAGACGCTGCTGGCCCGCGCCGTGGCGGGGGAAGCCGGCGTCCCGTTCTTCACCATCTCGGGCTCGGATTTCGTCGAGATGTTCGTCGGGGTCGGCGCCTCCCGCGTGCGCGACATGTTCGAACAGGCCAAGCAGAACAGCCCGTGCATCATCTTCGTCGACGAGATCGACGCGGTCGGTCGCCAGCGTGGTGCGGGTATGGGCGGCGGCCACGACGAACGCGAACAGACGCTGAACCAGCTGCTGGTGGAGATGGACGGCTTCGGCGACCGCCAGGGCGTCATCCTCATCGCGGCCACCAACCGGCCCGACATCCTCGACCCGGCCCTGCTGCGGCCCGGCCGCTTCGACCGCCAGATCCCGGTCACCAGCCCCGACCTGGCCGGCCGCAAGTCCGTGCTGCGGGTGCACTCGCAGGGCAAGCCGATGGCTCCCGATGCCGACCTCGACGGGCTGGCCAAGCGCACCGTCGGGATGTCGGGCGCCGACCTGGCCAACGTGATCAACGAGGCCGCGCTGCTGACGGCCCGGGAGAACGGCACCGTGATCACCGGCGCCGCGCTCGAGGAAGCCGTCGACCGCGTCGTCGGCGGTCCGCGCCGCAAGAGCCGGATCATCAGCGAACAGGAGAAGAAGATCACGGCCTACCACGAGGGTGGGCACACCCTCGCGGCGTGGGCGATGCCCGACATCGAGCCGATCTACAAGGTGACGATCCTGGCCCGCGGCCGCACCGGCGGCCACGCCGTGGCCGTCCCCGAAGACGACAAGGGCCTGATGACCCGGTCGGAGATGATCGCCCGGCTGGTCTTCGCGATGGGCGGCCGCGCCGCCGAGGAACTGGTGTTCCGTGAGCCCACCACCGGCGCGGTGTCCGACATCGAGCAGGCCACCAAGATCGCCCGCGCCATGGTCACCGAGTACGGCATGAGTTCCAAGCTGGGTGCGGTGCGCTACGGCACCGAGCACGGTGATCCGTTCCTAGGTCGCACGATGGGCACCCAGGCCGACTACAGCCACGAGGTCGCCCGCGACATCGACGACGAGATCCGCAAGCTCATCGAGGCCGCCCACACCGAGGCGTGGGAGATCCTCACCGAGTACCGCGACGTGCTCGACACGCTGGCCGGGCAGCTGCTCGAGAAGGAGACGCTGCACCGCAACGAGCTCGAGGCGATCTTCTCCGACGTGAAGAAGCGCCCACGACTGACCATGTTCGACGACTTCGGCGGGCGGATCCCGTCGGACAAGCCGCCGATCAAGACGCCGGGCGAGTTGGCCATCGAACGCGGCGAGCCGTGGCCCAAACCCGTGCCCGAACCGGCCTTCAAGACCGCCATCGCGCAAGCCTCCAAAGCCGCTGCCGAATCGGGCAACAACGGTGCCAACGGTGCCAGTGGTGCCCACGGCGCCAACGGCGCTCCCAACGGTCCGACCCAGCCCGACTACGGCGCCCCCGCGGGCTGGCACGCGCCGGGCTGGCCGCCGCCACCCCAACAGCAGCAGCCCCAGCGACCGCAGCCCCAGCATCAGGGGCCGCCGCAGCATCAGCAGCCCCAGCACCAGCAGCCGCAGGGCTATTGGTATCCGCCGTCGGGCTGGCAGGGTGCGCCGGCGCCGCACTACCCGCCCTACCAGCAGCCCCCGCAGCAGAGCGGCCAGCAGGACCAGGGCAACGAGAACGGGCGCGACCACGGACGTCACGAAGGCCGTAACGACGCGCCCCGCCGGGACTAGACCGGCCGACAACCGAATGGAGACATCGATGACGCGGTCGCACAACAACTCGGCCACGATCACCCTCGCCACATTCGACCAGGCCCGCGCGGAGGCAGCTGTTCGCGAGCTGCTGATCGCCGTCGGCGAAGACCCCGACCGGGAGGGTCTGGTCGACACGCCGGCCCGGGTGGCCCGCGCCTACCGGGAGATCTTCGCCGGGCTCTACACCGACCCCGACGACGTCCTCAAGACCATGTTCGACGAGCAGCACGATGAGCTCGTGCTGGTCAAGGACATCCCGATGTACTCGACCTGCGAACATCACCTGGTGTCGTTCCACGGGGTGGCGCATGTCGGCTACATCCCCGGCGAGGACGGCCGGGTCACCGGGCTGTCGAAGCTGGCCCGGGTGGTCGATCTGTACGCCAAGCGGCCGCAGGTGCAGGAGCGGCTGACCGCGCAGGTGGCCGACGCGCTGATGCGCAGGCTCGACCCGCGCGGCGTCATCGTGGTCATCGAGGCCGAGCACCTGTGCATGGCGATGCGCGGCATCCGGAAGCCCGGGGCGGTCACGACGACCTCGGCGGTGCGCGGACAGTTCAAGACCGACAAGGCATCTCGCGCCGAAGCTCTGGACCTGATCCTTCGCAAGTGAGTCCAGCTGTGCAGGTGATGGGCGTGGTCAACGTCACCGACGACTCCTTCTCCGACGGCGGTCTGTTCCTCGACCGCGATCGCGCGATCGAGCACGGCGTCGGGCTCGCGGCCGCGGGCGCGGCGATCGTCGACGTCGGCGGTGAGTCCACCCGCCCCGGCGCGGTGCGCGTCGACCCCGACATCGAGACCGCGCGGGTGCTGCCCGTGATCAGAGAACTCGCCCAGCAATCGATCACGGTCAGCATCGACACCATGCACGCGAAGGTGGCCGCCGCGGCCGTGGCGCACGGCGCGTCGATCGTCAACGACGTGTCCGGGGGCCGGGCCGACCCGGACATGGTCCGGGTGGTCGCCGAGGCCGGGGTGCCGTGGGTGTTGATGCACTGGCGGTCGGTGGGGCAGGACCGGCCCCACGAGGTACCCGACTACGGCGACGTGGTCACCGAGGTGCGTGACGAACTGCTCTCGGGGGTGGACGCCGCCGTCACCGCCGGGGTGGACCCGGCCAAGCTGATCATCGATCCGGGCCTCGGGTTCGCCAAGACCGCAGCGCACAACTGGGCGCTGCTGGCGGCGCTGCCCGATTTCGTCGCGACCGGTATCCCGGTGCTGGTGGGGGCTTCGCGCAAACGGTTCCTCGGCACGCTGCTCGCCGGCCCCGACGGGCGGCCCCGCCCGCCGGACGGGCGCGAAACCGCCACCGCGGTGATCTCGGCGCTGGCCGGCTGGCACGGCGCCTGGGGCGTGCGGGTGCACGACGTCGCGGCCTCGGTCGACGCGCTCGCGGTGGTCTCGGCCTGGCAGGACGCGGCGCACGGGAAGGGGTCACGTGACTGACCGGATCGAGTTGCGCGGCCTGCGGGTCCGCGGCTTCCACGGCGTGTACGACCACGAGCGGCGCGAGGGCCAGGACTTCGTCGTCGACATCACGGTCTGGATGGACCTCGACGTCGCGGCCGCCAGCGATGACCTGGCCGACACCCTCGATTACGGTGCGCTGGCGCAGCGGGCCGCCGACGTGGTGGCCGGGCCGCCGCGTCAGCTGATCGAGACGGTGGCCGCGGAGATCGCCGACGGCGTGCTGGCCGACGAGCGGGTGCACGCCACCGAAGTGGTGGTGCACAAGCCGACGGCCCCGATCCCGCTGGAGTTCGCCGACGTGGCGGTGGTGGCCCGCCGGTCGCGCCGCGGCGGGCAAGGGGCGCCACCGGCTTGACCACCACAGTGCTTTCCATCGGGTCCAACCTCGGGGACCGATCGGCTCACCTGCAGTCGGTGCTCGACGCGCTCGGCGCCGCGGTGCGCGCGGTGTCCCCGGTCTACGAGACCGCGGCCTGGGGCGGGGTCGAACAGGGCCCGTTCCTCAACGCGGTGGTAGTGGCCGATGACCCCGCCCGCGACGCGCACGCCTGGTTGGCGCGCGCACACGAGATCGAGGACGCGGCCCGGCGGGTGCGTACCCAGCACTGGGGTCCGCGCACGCTCGACGTCGACCTGGTCCAGGTCCGCACCGACGACGGCGAGGTGACGGTCGACGACGACGTGCTGACGCTTCCGCACCGGCACGCGCACCAGCGCGCGTTCGTTCTGGTGCCGTGGCTGGCCGTGGAGCCCGACGCGACGCTGACGCAGACCGGTTCCCGCGTCGCGGTGGCGACGCTGCTCGCCGGCCTGAAGCCGGCCGAGCGGGCGGGCGTGCGGGAAACGGATCTGCAGCTGGTGGTCCGCTGATGGGGCCGACCCGGGTGCGTGACCTGGCCGCGGCTGTCGCCGTGACCACGGTGCTCGGCTACCTGCTGGTGCGCATCGTCTACCGGTGGTTCCCGCCGATCACGGTCTGGACCGGGGTGTCGCTGCTGGGTGTCGCGGTGGCCGTCGCCGGGTGGGGCTTCTACGTGCGCGCCCGAATCCGCGACGGCGACATCGGGGTCGGGGTGAACAGGCTGCACCCGCTGGCGGTGGCGCGCTCGGTCGTCATCGCCAAGGCCTGCGCGTGGATGGGTGGCGTGGTGCTGGGCTGGTGGCTCGGGGTGGCGGTCTACCTGGTGCCGCGACGTAGCGAACTGCGCGTGGCCGCGCAGGATTTCCCCGGCGTCGCGGTGGCCGCGCTGTGCGCGCTGGCACTGGTGATCGCGGGGTTGTGGCTGCAGCATTGCTGCAAGTCGCCAGACGACGCGTCCGCCGACGCCGAGCCGGCCCCGGATTGATCATGTGCCGGTCGAATCGCCGTGACGGTCGACACGCCAGACGACCAGTCGCAGGTACAGTCGCCCCATGATGGATCCGACCCGCGGCGCCCGGCTTCGGCGCAGCGGTCGAAGGCCGGGTTGGATCTTGCTGACGGTGTTGCTGGTGCTGGCGATCGGCGCCAGCTCGGCGCTGGTGTTCACCAACCGCGTCGAGCTGCTCAAGCTCGCCGTGATCCTGGCGCTGTGGGCCGCGGTCGTCGCCGCGTTCGTGTCGGTGATCTACCGCCGCCAGTCCGACAGCGACCAGGCCAAGGTCCGCGACCTGAAGTTGGTCTACGACCTGCAGCTGGAGCGGGAGATCTCGGCGCGCCGCGAATACGAGCTGACCGTGGAGGCCCATCTGCGCCGCGAACTCGCCGCAGAACTGCGGGAGCAGTCCGCCGATGAGGTCGGGGCGCTGCGCGCCGAACTGGCCGCGCTGCGGGCCAACCTCGAGTACCTGTTCGACACCGACCTGTCGCACCGCCACGCGATCGAGGACCGCAGCCGGCCGGCGCTGGGGGAATGGGCTTCGGGTGCCGAGGCCGCCGGCCGGGTCAGCAGCAGCCGCGTCGACACCGCCGAGGAGGTCGGCGTGGGCGCCGGCTATGCCGACGCCCACGCCCCGGACACGGTCGAGAGCCCGATCATCGACGTGCCCGCGGTGCCGCATCCGGAGGAAGCGCCCGCCGCGGAACCGTCGGGTGCGCACCGGCGCGCCGGCGAGGACGCCCCGCGTCGCCATCACCGCGACGAGGCCCCGGCCGCGGCCGCGCACTGGGCACCCCCGACACCGGCTCCGCCGCACGCCCCCGAGCCGCAGATGCCGTGGCTGCCGCCGCAACAGCAGCCCGCACCGGCCTCTCCGCCGCCTCCGCCGCAGCAGCAGCCGGTGATGCCGCCACCGGCGCAACCGCAGAGCGAGTACGTCGGCCGTCGCCGGCGCGACGACGCCCCACCGGTCGGCAGGCACTACGCCGCGCCCGAACCGGAGCCCGAGCCGGAGCCGCCGCCGGCCCCGCCCGAGGACGACGAGGGCGGCGGCGCGCACACCGGCGGCCAGTCGGTGGCCGAACTCCTGGCCCGGCTGCAGGCGTCGCCGGCGCCGGGCGGGCGGCGCAGGCGCCGCGACGAGTGAGCTAGGCTTTCATCGACCGTCCGGTACCCGATCGTCGGGACTGGAACGAACCGAATGAATCTGCGAGGTCGTCTGCGATGGTGCAGCCCCCCGCCGGCGGGAAGCTTCCGCATGACGGGCTACGTCCCGCCCGCCTCACGATCGGAGTGATCTCCGCGGGCCGTGTCGGCACGGCCCTCGGGGCAGCGCTGGAGCGCTCCGACCACGTCGTCGCGGCCTGCAGCGCGGTGTCCGCGGCGTCGCGCCGGCGTGCGCAGCGCTGGCTCCCCGACACCGCGGTGCTGCCCGTCGACGAAGTCCCGGCGCGCGCCGAACTGCTGCTGCTGGCCGTTCCGGACGCCGAACTCCCGGCGCTGGTGCGCGGTCTGGCCGCTACCTCGGTGGTGCGGCCGAACACGATCGTCGCGCACACGTCGGGTGCCAACGGCATCGCGGTGCTGGAGCCGCTGACCGAACAGGGAGCTCTGCCGCTGGCGATCCATCCCGCGATGACCTTCGCCGGCACCGATGAAGACGTCGACCGCTTGCGCGGAACCTGTTTCGGGATCACCGCCGCCGACGAGATCGGTTACGCGATTGCGCAATCGCTGGTCCTCGAGATCGGCGGCGAACCCTTTCGGGTCCGCGAGGACGCCCGCACGCTCTACCACGCCGCACTGGCACATGCATCCAACCATCTCGTCACGCTGGTGCTCGACGCGGCCGAAGCGCTGCGTGGCGCATTGTGGGGCCAGGAGTTGCTGGGGCAGCAGCCCATCGACGACACCCCCGGTGGCGTCGCCGAGCGGATCATCGGCCCGTTGGCACGCGCGTCACTGGAGAACGCGCTGCAGCGCGGCCAGGCCGCATTGACCGGGCCGGTCGCGCGCGGCGACGCCGCCGCGGTGGCCGGTCACCTGCAGGCACTGGCCGAGGTGGATCCCGATGTGGCACAGGCCTACCGGACCAACGCCCGCCGCACCGCACAGCGGGCGGACGCACCGCAGGAAGTTCTCGACGCGCTCGCGGAAGCAGGACAGGGATGATCGCCGGACCGACGCCGAAGTTCACGGCCGACCAGCTCAACGTCTACACCCGGCCCTCCGATGTGTCCGCGGTGACCAGGGCGCTGCGGACCACCGGACGCCGAATCGTGTTGGTGCCCACCATGGGTGCGCTGCACGACGGACATCTGAGTTTGATCCGCGCGGCCAAGCGGGTGCAGGGCGCGATGGTGGTGGTGTCGATCTTCGTCAACCCGCTGCAGTTCGCCGAAGGTGAAGACCTCGACGCCTACCCCCGTACGCTGGACGACGACCTCGCGGCATTGCGCGCCGAGGGCGTGCAGATCGTGTTCACCCCGACCGAACACGACATGTACCCGGCCGGCAAGCGTACCGGCGTGGTACCCGGACCGTTGGGTGCCGAGCTCGAAGGAGACTCCCGGCCAACGCACTTCGCCGGGGTGCTGACCGTGGTGCTCAAGCTGTTCAACGTGGTGGCACCGGACCGCGCCTACTTCGGCGAGAAGGACTACCAGCAGCTCACGCTGATCCGGCAGATGGTCACCGACCTGGATCTGAGGATCGGCGTCGTCGGTGTCCCGATCGTCCGGGAGCCCGACGGTCTGGCCATGTCGTCGCGCAACCGCTACCTCGACCCGGTACAGCGGGAGCAGGCTGGGGCGTTGTCGGCGGCGCTGCTGGCCGGGATGTACGCCGCCAGTGGGGGAGTGACGGCCGCCCTCGACGCCGCTCGCGCCGTACTCGACGAGGTGCCCGACCTCGAGCTCGACTACCTGGAAGTGCGAGACCCGATGCTCGGTCCCGCGCCGGCCGAAGGTCCCGCGCGGATGCTGGTCGCGGCACGGCTGGGTTCCACCCGGCTGTTGGACAACATCGCCGTCGACATCGGCGCAAGCGCCGGTATCGACGGCCACCCCCGCAGCTCGACCGAACAGAGTCACGAATTGCCCTGGAGGAACTGATGTTTCGAACCATGCTGAAATCCAAGATTCATCGCGCCACGGTGACGCAGGCCGACCTGCACTACGTCGGGTCGGTGACTGTGGACGCCGACCTGATGGATGCCGCCGATCTCATCGAGGGTGAGCAGGTCACGATCGTCGACGTCGACAACGGCGCCCGGTTGGTCACCTATGTGATCACCGGTGAGCGGGGCAGCGGGGTCATCGGGATCAACGGGGCTGCAGCGCATCTGGTGCATCCCGGTGATCTGGTGATCCTGATCGCCTACGGCACCATGGAGGACGCGGAGGCCAGGACCTACCGGCCGCGGGTGGTCTTCGTCGACGCCGAGAACCGTCCGATCGACCTGGGCGACGACCCGGCCGGCGTCCCCGCGGACGCGTCCGGGCTGTTGTCGCCGAGGTGATGGCGTGCTCCTCGCGATAGACGTTCGTAACACCCACACCGTCGTCGGGCTGATCTCCGGTTTCGGTGCGCACGCCACGGTGGAACAGCACTGGCGCATCCGGACCGAACCCGAGGTGACCGCCGACGAGTTGGCCTTGACCATCGACGGTCTGATCGGCGACGACGCCGAACGTCTCACCGGCGCGTCGGGTCTGTCGACTGTCCCGTCGGTGCTGCACGAGGTGCGGGTGATGCTCGAGCAGTACTGGCCCACCGTGCCGCACGTGCTGATCGAACCCGGTGTGCGCACCGGCATCCCGTTGCTGGTCGACAACCCCAAGGAAGTGGGCGCTGACCGGATCGTCAATTGCCTTGCGGCATACCAGAAGTACGGCTCGGCCGCGATCGTCGTCGATTTCGGCTCGTCGATCTGCGTGGACGTGGTCTCGGCCAAGGGCGAGTTCCTCGGCGGCGCCATCGCCCCGGGCGTGCAGGTGTCCTCCGATGCGGCGGCAGCCCGCTCGGCAGCGTTGCGCAGGGTGGAGCTGACCCGGCCGCGGTCGGTGATCGGCAAGAACACCGTCGAGTGCATGCAGGCCGGTGCGGTGTTCGGATTCGCCGGCTTGGTGGACGGGCTGGTCAGCCGGGTGCGCTCCGACGTCGACGGATTCGACGGCGCCGACGTCGCCGTGGTGGCCACCGGGCACAGTGCCCCGCTGGTGCTGCCCGACCTGCGCACCGTGGAGCACTACGACCGGCACCTGACACTGGACGGACTGCGGTTGGTGTTCGAGCGCAACCGCGACAACCAGCGGGGCAAGGCCAAGGCTGCGCGCTAGAAGTACGTGCGGATGAGGTCGACCAGCCGGCCTGCGGCGTCGACTTCGGGGAATATCCGCCACTTGTCGAACACCGTGCACGGATGCGAGATCCCGAACCGGAGCCAGTCACCGACCGCGGCCCGGTCCGCACCGCCCAGACGCAGGTAGGCGTGCTGGTCGTTGAGCTTGGCCACCGAGCTGTCCGGCAGGTCCAGTGGCACCGGGAGGTCCTGGTCGAACGCCACGTCGCGGCGGCCCATCGTCAGCACGGCCAGGTTGGGCTCCGGCCGCGACACCACCTGTGCGCGGATCTCCAGCGCGGGACGCAGTCGGTCGGTCAGCGGCGAGGTGCGCGCATAGAGACCGTGGTCGTGGGTCAGGTAGCAGCCGCTGCGCAGCACCGTGCGCACCGCCAGTGCGCCCGGCCAGTCGGTCAGCGTGTCGGCCACCTCGTCGAAATAGCTGCTCCCCCCGGCGCTCGCCACCGGCAGGTCGGTCTCGAACACCGGCGCCAACCGCAACACCGCCGCACGGACCTGCGCCAGGTGTGCGCGCACCCCGGCGAGCGCGTCGGGCGCGCGGCCGTGGCCGAGCGCGGCTTCGTAGCCGGCCACCCCGACCAACCGCAGCCGGGGCGACGCCGCAGCGGCGCGGGCGACGGCGTCGACCTCGGCATCGGTGCGGCACCCGGTCCGCCCGCCGGGCAGCCCCACCTCCACGCAGACGTCCACCGGCCGCTGCGTGTCGGCCAGCGCCGCTGTCATCACCTCGACGCCGCGCCCCGAATCCACCCAGCACAGCACCTGCAGATCCGGGTCGGCGTCCAGCTCGCGGCCCAGCCAGCGCAGGCCGGCCTCGTCGACCAGCTGGTTGGCCAGGACCAGGTTCGTCACTCCGAAGGCGCGATAGACGGCGGCCTGCCCGACGGTGGCCACGGTCACCGCGCACGCGCCCGCGGCCAGCTGGCGGGCGGCGAGCTGAGGGGCCATGTGGGTCTTGCCGTGCGGTGCGAGCTCCACCCCGCGCTCGCGGCACCACCCGGCCATCGTGGTTATGTTGTGCGCCAGCGCAGCGGCGTGCAGCACACACACCGGTCCGAACACTCCGGCGGCCGACAGCTGCGGCGCATCGGCGATCAGCTCTGCCGGGGTGCGTCCCCACCAGTGCGGCGGGACCCCCTTGAGCCCGGTCTCCAGCGGCCGCTGCGCCAGCGCGCGCAGCGCGGCGGGGTCGATCAGCGCGTTGGCGGGGCCGGTCATGTGTTCATTTAAGCTGGCACGTCGTGACGTCCCCTGATTCTGCCCCCGACCCGCGCGAGGACATCCCTGAGCAGTTCCGCATCCGCCAAGGCAAGCGCGAGCGTCTGCTCGACGAGGGACGCGATCCGTACCCGGTCGAGGTGGCCCGCACGCACACGCTCGCAGAGCTGCGCGCGGCCTATCCGGATCTGGCGGCCGACACCGAGACCGGGCAGCACGTCGGCGTCGCCGGCCGGGTCATCTTCGCCCGCAACTCGGGCAAGCTGTGCTTCGCCACGCTGCAGGAGGGTGACGGCACCCAGTTGCAGGCGATGATCAGCCTGGCCAGGGTGGGCCAGGACTCGCTGGACGCGTGGAAGGCCGATGTCGACCTCGGCGACATCGTGTTCGTCGCCGGTGAGGTGATCAGTTCGAGGCGGGGCGAACTGTCCGTGCTCGCGGACTCCTGGCAGATGGCGTCCAAGGCGCTGCGACCGCTACCGGTGGCCCACAAGGAGATGAGCGAGGAGTCGCGGGTCCGGCAGCGCTACGTGGACCTGATCGTGCGCCCGGAGGCCCGCGCGGTGGCTCGTCAGCGCATCGCGGTGGTCCGCGCGGTGCGATCGGCCCTCGAGCGCCGGGACTTCCTCGAGGTCGAGACCCCGATGCTGCAGACGCTGGCCGGCGGGGCCGCTGCCCGACCGTTCGTCACCCACTCCAACGCGCTCGACTCCGACCTGTACCTGCGCATCGCGCCGGAACTGTTCCTCAAACGCTGCGTCGTCGGCGGCCTGGACCGGGTTTTCGAACTGAATCGGGTGTTCCGAAACGAGGGCGCGGATTCGACGCATTCCCCGGAATTCGCGATGCTGGAGACTTATCAGGCTTACGGTACGTACGACGATTCCGCCGTCATCACCCGTGAACTTATTCAGGAAGTCGCCGACGAAGCCATCGGCACCCGGCAGGTGCCATTGCCCGACGGCACCGTCTACGATCTCGACGGAGAATGGGACTCCATTCAAATGTATCCGTCATTGTCAGAAGCCCTCGGCGAAGAGATCACACCGCAGACCACCGCCGATCGTCTCTGGCAGATCGCCGATCGGCTCGGTGTCGAGATTCCGCGGGACCGTGGTTATGGGCACGGTAAATTGATCGAAGAACTGTGGGAGCACACGGTCGGCGACAAACTGTGGGCGCCGACGTTCGTGCGCGATTTCCCGGTCGAGACCACACCGCTGACCCGCTCGCACCGCAGCATCGACGGCGTCACCGAAAAGTGGGACCTCTACGTTCGTCACATCGAATTGGCCACGGGATATTCGGAGTTGATCGACCCGGTGATCCAGCGCGAGCGGTTCGAAGCCCAGGTCCGCGCCGCGGCCGCCGGGGATGACGAGGCCATGGCGCTGGACGAGGATTTCCTGGCCGCACTCGAACACGGCATGCCCCCGACAACCGGTACCGGAATGGGCATCGACCGGTTGTTGATGGCGTTGACGGGGCTGTCGATTAGGGACACGGTTTTGTTCCCCATTGTTCGCCGATCCGGTAACTGAACCGCCGCGATTCACACCGCGCGGAATGGGCGCGTTGTTGAATGGAAACGCTCTTTATGGCAGATTGGTCGCGGGGCTTGGGGTCGTTGCGTAGAAGGGCATTCGAAAATGGCGAAGAAAGTCACCGTCACACTTGTCGACGATTTTGACGGTGAGGGTGCCGCCGACGAGACTGTGGAATTCGGCCTCGACGGAGTCAGTTATGAGATCGATCTCTCCTCCAAGAATGCCGCAAAGCTGCGCAACGATTTGAAGCAATGGGTCGATGCGGGCCGCCGGGTCGGCGGCCGCCGGCGCGGCCGCGCGGTCGCCACCGGCCGGGGACGCGCCGCGATCGACCGGGAGCAGAGCGCCGCGATCCGGGACTGGGCCCGGCGCAACGGCCACAACGTGTCGACGCGCGGCCGGATCCCGGCCGACGTCATCGACGCTTTCCACGCGGCCACCTAGGACGATCCTGCTCGTTCGCTACCGGCGAACCCTGCACCGCCGGATCGGGAAACGATTCCCTGACATCCGGCGTTGACCCTGACAGCGCTGGGTAACAGCCTGACTGTCACGGCGAGCCGCCCGATTTAGCACCCGGGAGGCGGGGCGCCCGGTGCTGCCGCCCACTAGAGTGGACGGCAGGTGCACAGGCTCTTTTCAGGGCTGCACCACCTATGCGATGGAGAGCAGGTAACCACGGATGTTCGAAAGATTCACCGACCGAGCGCGTCGGGTTGTCGTCCTGGCCCAAGAAGAGGCCCGGATGCTCAACCACAACTACATCGGCACCGAGCACATCCTGCTGGGCCTCATTCACGAGGGTGAGGGCGTAGCCGCCAAGTCACTCGAGTCGCTGGGCATCTCGCTGGAGGGTGTGCGCAGCCAGGTCGAGGAGATCATCGGCCAGGGTCAGCAGGCGCCGTCCGGACACATTCCCTTCACCCCCCGCGCCAAGAAGGTGCTGGAGCTGAGCCTGCGCGAGGCGCTGCAGCTGGGTCACAACTACATCGGCACCGAGCACATCCTGCTCGGCCTGATCCGCGAGGGCGAGGGCGTTGCCGCGCAGGTGCTGGTCAAGCTCGGCGCCGAGCTCACCCGCGTGCGCCAGCAGGTGATCCAGCTGCTGAGCGGTTACCAGGGCAAGGAGACCGCCGAGGCCGGTACCGGCGGCCGGGGCGGCGAAGCGGGCAACCCGTCGACGTCGCTGGTGCTCGACCAGTTCGGCCGCAACCTCACCGCCGCGGCGATGGAGGGCAAGCTCGACCCGGTCATCGGCCGCGAGAAGGAAATCGAGCGGGTCATGCAGGTGCTGAGCCGCCGCACCAAGAACAACCCGGTGCTGATCGGCGAGCCCGGCGTCGGCAAGACCGCCGTCGTCGAAGGCCTCGCGCAGGCCATCGTCGCCGGCGAGGTGCCCGAGACGCTCAAGGACAAGCAGCTCTACACCCTCGACCTCGGGTCGCTGGTGGCCGGCAGCCGCTACCGCGGTGACTTCGAGGAGCGCCTGAAGAAGGTGCTCAAGGAGATCAACACCCGCGGCGACATCATCCTGTTCATCGACGAGCTGCACACGCTCGTCGGCGCGGGTGCCGCCGAGGGCGCGATCGACGCCGCGTCGATCCTGAAGCCGAAGCTGGCCCGCGGCGAACTGCAGACCATCGGTGCCACCACGCTCGACGAGTACCGCAAGTACATCGAGAAGGATGCCGCGCTGGAGCGCCGCTTCCAGCCGGTCCAGGTGGGTGAGCCGACCGTCGAGCACACCATCGAGATCCTCAAGGGTCTGCGCGACCGCTACGAGGCGCACCACCGCGTCTCCATCACCGACAGCGCGATGGTGGCCGCCGCGACGCTGGCCGATCGCTACATCAACGACCGGTTCCTGCCGGACAAAGCAATCGACCTGATCGACGAGGCCGGCGCCCGGATGCGGATCCGCCGGATGACCGCTCCGCCGGACCTGCGCGAGTTCGACGAGAAGATCGCCGATGCCCGCCGGGAGAAGGAGTCCGCGATCGATGCGCAGGACTTCGAGAAGGCCGCCAGCCTGCGCGACAAGGAGAAGCAGCTCGTCGCGCAGCGCGCCGAGCGGGAGAAGCAGTGGCGCTCCGGTGATCTCGACGTGGTCGCCGAGGTCGACGACGAGCAGATCGCCGAGGTCCTGGGCAACTGGACCGGCATCCCGGTGTTCAAGCTGACCGAGGAGGAGACGACTCGGCTGCTGCGCATGGAAGAGGAGCTGCACAAGCGGATCATCGGCCAGGAGGACGCCGTCAAGGCGGTCTCCAAGGCGATCCGCCGCACCCGTGCCGGCCTGAAGGATCCCAAGCGCCCGTCGGGCTCGTTCATCTTCGCCGGCCCGTCCGGTGTCGGTAAGACCGAGCTGTCCAAGGCGCTGGCCAACTTCCTGTTCGGCGAGGACGACGCGCTGATCCAGATCGACATGGGCGAGTTCCACGACCGCTTCACCGCGTCGCGGCTGTTCGGTGCCCCTCCGGGCTACGTGGGCTACGAAGAGGGCGGCCAGCTCACCGAGAAGGTGCGCCGCAAGCCGTTCTCGGTGGTGCTGTTCGACGAGATCGAGAAGGCCCACCAGGAGATCTACAACAGCCTGCTGCAGGTGCTCGAGGACGGCCGCCTGACCGACGGTCAGGGCCGCACGGTCGACTTCAAGAACACGGTGTTGATCTTCACGTCGAACCTGGGCACGTCCGACATCAGCAAGGCGGTCGGGCTGGGCTTCTCCCAGGGTGGCGGAGAGAACAACTACGAGCGGATGAAGCAGAAGGTCAACGACGAGCTGAAGAAGCACTTCCGCCCGGAGTTCCTCAACCGCATCGACGACATCATCGTGTTCCACCAGCTGACGCAGGACGAGATCATCAAGATGGTCGACCTGATGATCGGCCGGGTCGCCAACCAGCTCAAGGCCAAGGACATGGCGATCGAGCTGACCGACCAGGCCAAGGCGCTGCTGGCCAAGCGCGGCTTCGATCCGGTGCTGGGGGCGCGGCCGCTGCGCCGCACCATCCAGCGCGAGATCGAGGATCAACTCTCGGAGAAGATCCTGTTCGAGGAGCTCGGCCCCGGCCAGCTCGTCACGGTCGACGTCGAGGGCTGGGACGGCGAAGGCGCCGGCGAGGACGCGAAGTTCACGTTCGCCGGCAGCCGCAAGCCGGTCGCAGCCGCCGAGCCGGACCTGGCACAGGCCGGCGCGGCCGGTGCGCCCAGCGCCGCCGAGTAACCGGTCACGTACAGACGCCCCCGACGCGAGTCGGGGGCGTTTGTGCGTCCGGACGGCCCGGCCGGCGCCCGGGTGGCTTACGATGCTCGGGTAATCGACGGGTGACGGAACCTGGTGGAAATCCAGGACGGTCGCGCCACTGTGACAGTCAGACCCGGTGCCCGTCGCAGATCTGGTTGGGACGCGCAATCCCAGAAAGGAATCCGCGATGACGACTCCTGAGATGAGCAGGTCCTCCGCGACCGCCATCGACTTCTCGGGCACCAAGGCCGCCGCATGGCTGTCGCTGACCGCGTTCTTCGCGTTGATCGTGCTGTACTTCGTCGGCATGGACCAGGGGGCGACGTCGGTGTTCGGCAACAGCACCTACATCCATGAGTTCGTGCACGACGCCCGCCACCTGCTCGGTTTCCCCTGCCACTGAGCGATGGAAAAACACATCATCTGGCGCGGCCTGCTGGCCGGCGCCATCGCAGGAGTGCTCGCCTTCCTGTTCGCGCGGATCTTCGTCGAACCCCAGATCGACCTGGCGATCGGCTATGAAGAGGGCGTCGGAGCGGCCCGAGAGGCGCTCGACCACAGCCATGACCACGGCGGCGGCCACAGCCACAGCCACGGCGAGGAGGGGGGCGGGATCACCCGCGCCATCCAGGCCAACATCGGGTTGGGGCTGGGACTGCTGGCGTTCTCCGTCGCGATCGGCGCGCTGTTCTCGGTCGTCTACGCGGTGGCCTACGGCCGGGTCGGCAACGTCTCGGCACGGCTGCTGTCGCTGCTGGTGGCCGGCGGAATGCTGCTGAGCCTGTATGTGGTGCCGACGCTGAAATATCCGGCCAGCCCACCCGCGCTGAGCCTGGACGAGACGATCGGCCAGCGCACGATGCTGTACCTGCTGATGGTGGTGGCCTCGGCGGCATTGCTGGTCGCCGCGGTGTACGCCGGCCGGCAACTCGTGGCGCGGCTGGGCACCTGGAATGCGACGCTGGCCGCCGCGGGCGGCTACCTCGTCGCGGTGGCGGTGCTGATGCTGGTGCTGCCGTCGATCGAGGAGACCCCCGGTCCGCTGGTCGACGACGCAGGCACCATCGTCTACCCGGGCTTCCCGGCAGGCGTGCTGTACGAGTTCCGGCTCTACTCGCTGGGCACGCAGGTCATCGTCTACGCCACCATCGGTCTGGTGTTCGCGGCGATGGTGTCGCGGCTGCTGGGCGAGCGTAAGCACGTCGTTCCTGCGTGAGTGGGGTCGTCCGGCTGACCCTCGTGTCGCACGGCATGACCGACGCGATGTCGGCCGGACGATTCCCGATCGACGAGCCACTCAACGACGCCGGCCGCAGACAGTTCGCCGCGACCATGGAGAGCGGCGACGGTCGGGTGGTGTGCGGTCCGGAACTGCGGGCGCAGCAGTCCGCCGAGCTGCTCGGGCTGACGCCGGCCGTCGATACCCGGCTGGCCGACCTGGATTGCGGGCGCTGGCGCGGTGAGGCGCTCGACCAGGTGGCACCCGACGAACTCGCCCTGTGGCTGACCGAGCCGGCCAGCGCCCCGCACGGCGGGGAGACCGTCGTCGACGTGATCGCCCGGGTCCGCGACTGGCTGGCGTCGATGGCCGCGGAGCGGATCCGCACCGTCGCGGTGACGCACCCGGCCGTGGTGCGGGCGGCCGTGGTGGTGGCGCTCGACGCACCGCCGAAGTCGTTCTGGCGCATCGACGTCGAGCCGGCCAGCCGGACGGTGTTGCACTACCGGGGCCAGGCGTGGACCCTCCGGTTGAATCGCTGATTCAGGGCTCGATCAGACCGAACATCTGCTCGGCCATGGACAACAGCCACGCGGCGGCGGTCTGGCTGCGGTACTCCGGCCAGTTGGACTGCAGGCTGACGACCCACGGCTGGCCGGTCTTGTCCACCGCATACCAGCTGAAGGTCAGGTCACCGGGCAGGTTGCCGGCCTTGGCGCCGATGTAGGGCCAGGTCTTCCGGTTCAGATCGATGCCGGGGATCGCCGACAGGATCTCGGTGACCGGCGCGGCCTCGCCGACCGCGGCCTCCTGCAGCGCCGCGTGCAGGCGGCAGATGTCCGATGCGCTGGCGTACCACTCGGCGCCGATGGTCGACGCCGGCACATGGGTGCGTTCCGGGTCGGGCTCGTAGGGCCGGGACTTGACCTGCTGGAGCAGCTGCGCCCGCTTCTGCGGGGACGCCTGCTTCCACTGGTCGCGCACGTCCGGTTTCCCCCAGCCGACCGAGAACAGCTCGTGCATGGTCGGAAACGGCGTCATGCTGGCCGGGTCGTGGTGTCCCGCGGTCACCAGGGCGCGTTCCACCGCGCCCGGACCGAGGTGGCCGATCAGCAGGTCGGTGGCCATGTTGTCGCTGGCCGAGATCATCTGCTGGGCGGCCTGGCGCACGGTGACGGTGGCTCCCGGTGGCAGCTTGTCGAAACCGGACGAGCCGACCGCCTTGGCCTCCTTGGTGATGGTCAGCGTGTCGTCCCATGCCGCGTCGCCGGCCTTGATCGCGTCGGCCACCGCGAGCAGCACGTAGAGCTTGAAGATCGAGGCCAGCGGCAGCGACTGTTCGGTGTTGGTGCCGGCGACCTTCTCGCAGCTGCCGTCGACGACCTTGGCGACCTGATACGAGTAGCGCGCCCCGGACGAGGTGAGCGCGGCGTCGACGTCGGACCACTGGCCGATCTCCGGCTTGACCAGGCTGACGTGGAAGCGGTCGACCAGGCTGGTGGTGTCGTCGGTGCGCAGGTCGATCGTCTGCTGCACCCCGTAGGACGTGGTGATGTGCAGGGTCGCGTTGCCGGCGCCGACCTCGACGTCGCGCACGGTGAACGGCCGGTCCCACCACATCCGGTCCAGCGTGACGCCGACGTGCTCGACGATCTCCGGCGCAGCCAGGGTGCGGACACCGACTTCGCCGATCGGCCAGTCGCTGTTGAGCATGTCCATCGTCTGCTTGGCGCGCAGACCCTGCGGGGTGTTGATCGCGATGGGTGCACCGTAGGCCGCTTCGGCCGGCGCGGGCCGGGTGGCGGCACACCCACCGGCAAGGGCGACGACGAGCGCCAGCGCGACCGTCAGCGTGGCCGTGCGGCGTCGCGCCCCTGCCTCACGCCGTGGTGTCTGGACCTGCAACGTCGAGCACGACCTCGAATTCCAGCAACGACGCGCCGGTGGCGACGGGGTTCTTGCGCTCGCCCGCGTGCGCCTCGACGGCCGGTCCGGAGGCCCACGCCTGGAACGCCTCTTCGGACTCCCACTGGGTCACCACGAAGTAGCGGTTCTCGCCCTTGATCGGACGCAGCAGCTGGAAGCCGAGGAAGCCGGGCTGGTTGTCCACCGCGTGGGCCCGGTGGGCGAAGCGCTTCTCCAGCTCGGGCCCGGCGTCGGGCGGGACCTCGATCGCGTTGATCTTGACTACAGCCATGGTTTTCAGGCTACCGCGTGGCCCGGAATGATCCTCGGCATGATGAGCCGTATGGATCTGCTGACCGCCCGCGGCGGTACCGGCCGACCGCTGGTCCTGGTGCACGGGCTGATGGGGCGCGGGTCCACCTGGTCGCGTCAACTGCCGTGGCTGACGCGACTGGGGCGGGTGTTCACCTACGACGCGCCGTGGCACCGGGGCCGGGAGGTGCGCGACGACCACCCCGTCAGCACCGAGCGGTTCGTCGAGGATCTGCGGAACGCGGTGACCGGCCTGGGGGAGCCGGCGATCATGATCGGCCACTCGATGGGGGCGCTGCATTCCTGGTGCCTGGCGGCCGCGCACCCCGAGCTGGTCGACGCCGTCGTCGTCGAGGACATGGCGCCGGATTTCCGCGGCCGTACCACCGGGCCGTGGGAGCCGTGGCTGCACGCGCTGCCGGTCGAGTTCAGCACGGCCGAGCAGGTGTACCAGGAGTTCGGCCCGGTCGCCGGCCGGTACTTCCTGGAGGCTTTCGACCGCACCGCCACGGGCTGGCGGCTGCACGGCGACACCGGAAAGTGGATCGAGATCGCCGCACAGTGGGGTGTGCGCGACTACTGGGCGCAGTGGCAGTCGGTGACGGCGCCGACGCTGCTGCTCGAGGCCGGCAACTCGGTGGCCCCGCCCGGACAGATGTCGACGATGGCGCAGCAGGCCGGGCCGCGGGCGACCTATGTCCGGGTGCCCGACGCGGGCCATCTGATCCACGACGACGCTCCGGAGAAATACCGGCAGGCCGTCGAAGCGTTCCTCTCCACGTCCGCCCGTCGCGCGTGAGGAAAAAAATCAGGTGGCAGCAAGGCCCGTTGTCGATAAAGTTCCGCCATGGCGATAAGCACCGTCTCGGCGCTGGTGCTCGATGACGTCGCGATGTTCGAGTTCGGCGTCATCTGCGAGGTGTTCGGCATCGACCGGTCCGCCGACCGAGTGCCGAACTTCGACTTCAAGGTGTGCGGACCCGAACCGGGCCGGCCGCTGCGGACTTCGGTGCGGGCGACCCTGACCCCCGACCACGGCTTCGCCGACCTGATCGGCGCCGACCTGGTGGCGATCCCGGCGATCGGCTCCGACGACTACGACCCCGCCGCACTCGACGCGGTCCGCCGGGCCGCGGCGTCGGGGTCGACCATCCTGACGGTGTGCTCGGGTGCGTTCGTCGCGGGTGCCGCCGGCCTGCTCGACGGCCGGCCGTGTACCACCCACTGGATGCACGCCGATGAACTGGCTCGCCGCTTTCCGACCGCCAAGGTCGACCGCAACGTGTTGTTCGTCGACGACGGCAACCTGATCACCAGCGCCGGCACGGCCGCCGGGATCGACGCATGCCTGCACCTGGTGCGCCGGGAGATGGGCAGCGAGGTCACCAACACCATCGCGCGGCGCATGGTCGTGCCGCCGCAGCGGGACGGCGGCCAGCGCCAGTACATCGAGCAGCCGATCCCGGCGCGCGGCTCGGATCGTTTCGCGCCGCACCTGGACTGGATCCTGGCCAATCTCGACAAGCCGCACTCGGTGACCTCGCTGGCGCGGCGCGCGCACATGTCCAGCCGTACCTTCGCCCGCCGGTTCGTCGAGGAGACGGGCCGCACCCCGATGCAGTGGGTGACCGATCAGCGCGTGCTGTTCGCGCGCCGGCTGCTGGAAGGCACGACGCTGGACATCGACCGCATCGCCGAGCGCAGCGGCTTCGGCACCGCGACGCTGTTGCGGCACCACTTCCGCCGCGTCGTCGGGGTCACCCCGTCGGATTACCGCCGGCGTTTCGCCGCGGTCACCGCCGAGGCCGAGTGCGCCGAATCGGCGTGAGCCTCGCCCTCGCCGCACAACGCGAACAGGCCCGCCGGCGTCTGCTCGACCAGCCCGTCGACGAGCAGCGAGTCCAGCGCGCGGTCCCGCTGGGCGGGGTCGACGGTCCAGGCCAGGTCCAATTGACCCCGCGTGACCGGAGTCGGGCTGCCGCGCAACACATCCAGTAAGCGACCACGGGCCTGGCGGTCGGTGCCGGCGTAGCGCTGCACCCGTTTCGCCGGCAGCGTTCCCGCCGGGAATCCGGCTGCGCGCCAAGCACAGTGGCTCAACGGGCAGGCGCCGCAGCGGGGGCTGCGGGCGGTGCACACGGTCGCGCCCAGCTCCATCAGGGCGACCGAGAAGACCGGCGCCGCGCCATGTTCGGGCAACAGCGCCTCGACGTCGGCGAGGTCGCGCACCGAGGCGGCGCCGGCGTCGGCGCGGCCGTGCACCGCCCGGGCCACCACGCGCCGGACGTTGGTGTCGACCACCGGAACCCGTTGTCGGTAGGCGAAGCACGCCACCGCGCGCGCGGTGTAGGCCCCGATCCCGGGCAGCGCCAGCAGGGTGTCGACATCGTCGGGCACCACGTCCTCGTGCTCGGCGGCGATCACCGTCGCGCACTCGTGCAGCCGCTTCGCCCGCCGCGGGTAGCCGAGCTTTCCCCACGCCCGCAACACGTCGGCGGCGCCGGCCGCGGCGGTCGCCGACGGAGTCGGCCACCGGGTCACCCAGTCGCGCCAGATCGGCTCGACCCTCGACACCGGCGTCTGCTGCAGCATGAACTCGCTGACCATGATCTGCCACGCCGACACCCCCGGACGCCGCCACGGCAGATCTCGCTGGGCCCGCGCATACCAACGGATCAGCTGGTCGGGATCGATCATCGGGTCTCGCTGGTGCACAATGACGACCATGCCGAACACCAGCCCACTGACCGCCTGGAAAGCACTCAAAGAGGGTAACGAGCGCTTCGTGGCCGGCAAGGCCGAGCATCCCAGTCAGAGCATCGAGCACCGGGCGAGCCTGGCCGCAGCGCAGAAACCGACCGCGGTCGTGTTCGGCTGCGCCGACAGTCGCGTCGCCGCGGAGATCATCTTCGACCAGGGCCTGGGCGACATGTTCGTGGTGCGCACGGCCGGCCACGTCATCGACAGCGCGGTGCTCGGTTCCATCGAGTACGCCGTGGCCATTCTCGACGTCCCGTTGATCGTGGTGCTCGGCCACGACAGCTGCGGCGCCGTCGGGGCGACGATCTCGGCGCTCGACGACGGCGCCGTGCCCGACGGGTACATCCGTGACGTGGTCGAACGCGTGACACCGTCGATCCTGATGGGCCGCCGGGACGGGTTGTCCCGGGTCGACGAGTTCGAGGCCCGCCACGTCACCGAGACTGGCAAACAGCTTTTGAGCCGGTCGACGGTCATCAATGAAGCCGTCGCCGCCGGCAACCTCGCGATCGCCGGCCTGACCTACCACCTGTCCGACGGGCAGGTGGTGCTGCGCGACCACATCGGCGACATCGGCGAGGACTGACACCTCGGCGGCGACACGCCGGTCAGCCTCGGACAACGCGGCGCGACCTGGCTTTACCGTGGTCTCGTGCTGGATCTAGAACCGCAGGGCCCGCTGCCCACCCAGATCTACTGGCGGCGCAGGGCGCTGGCGCTCGGCGTCGCGGTGCTCGTCATCGGGATCATCGCTGCGGTCATCGCGGTCGTCGTGTCGAACAGCACCAGCAACGAGCAGCCCACCGCCAACGAGGCACCCGCGCCCAACGGCGAGGTCGCCCCGCCGCCCCTGCCGGGGCAGGATCCCGAGGTCAAGTCGCCGATCCAGCCGCCCGCGCAGCAGGCGCCGCCACCCACGCCGACTCCGACGGCGGCCGTGGTGCCCCCGCCGATCCTCAAGGAGGGCGACGACTGCCCCGACTCCACGCTGGCGGTCAAGGGCATCACCAACGAGCCGCAGTACGTCGTCGGCGATCAGCCGAAGTTCACGATGGTCGTCACCAACATCGGCCTGGTGGCCTGCAAGCGTGACGTCGGGGCCGCGGTGCTGGCCGCCTACGTCTACTCGCTGGACAACCAGCGGCTGTGGAGCAACCTGGACTGCGCACCGTCCAACGAGACGCTGATCAAGACCTTCCAGCCGGGTGAGCAGGTCACCACCGAGGTGACCTGGACCGGCATGAGCTCGGCGCCGAACTGCCCGCTGCCGCGCCAGCCGATCGGTGCGGGCACCTACAACCTCGTCGTCCAGCTCGGCAACCTTCGATCGGCCACGGTGCCGTTCACGCTGGCCGACGGCGCGGTGGTGCCCCCTGCCGACGGCACGCCGCACCTGCCGGTGCCGGGCCCGGTCGGCTGAGTCAGGCGAGCCGGTCGGCGATCGTCGATTCGGCCAGCTGCGACAACCCCTCGCGGATGTGGCGCGCCCACATCGAGCCGATGCCCTCCACTGACTGCAGATCGCTGGCGCTGGCGGCCAGCAGACCCTGCAGCGACCCGAAACTACGGACGAGCAGGTCGACGTGGGCGAACTGCAGCCGCGGGATGCCCGCCATCGCCCGGTAGCCGCGGGAGCTCATCGCCGAATCCTGGGCCTCGGCCGTCGACGGATAACCGAAAACCCTTGCCAGCACCGTGAAGTCGAGCAACTCGTTGTCCGAGAGCGTGTCCAGCTCCTCCAGCGTGGCGCTGACCTGGGCGGCCGTCGGGGGGTCGGGGTTGGCGTGGTAGTCGCGCACGATCAGTTCACGGTCGGTCTCGTTGTCGCCCACGAGCTCGTCGAGCTGCAGTTTGAGCTGGCGCCCGTCGGTGCCGAGCTCGACGACATGCGCGTCGATCTCGAGGCTGATGCGGCGCACCATCTCGAGGCGCTGGACGACGGTCATCACGTCGCGCAGCGTCACGAAGTCCTCGATCTCGGCGGTGGAGAGCTGCCGGCTCACCTCGTCTAGCCGGGTCTTGTAGCGCTCCAGCGTGCCGATGGTCTGGTTGGCGCGCGACAGGATGGTGGCCGAGTCGGGCACCACGTGGCGCTCACCGGCGACGTAGACGGTGACGATGCTCATCGAGTGGCTGACCGAGATCACCGGATAACCGGTCTGGATGGCGGTGCGCTCGGCGGAGCGGTGCCGGGTGCCGGACTCCTCGGTGGGAATGGACGGATCGGGCACCAGTTGCACGTTGGCCCGCAGGATCCGGCTGCCGTCGCTGCTCAGCACGACCGCGCCGTCCATCTTGGACAGCTCGCGCAACCGCGTCGGCGCGTAGCGCACGTCCAGCTCGAAGCCGCCGTCGCAGATCGCTTCCACGCTGTCGTCGTAGCCGATCACTATCAGCGCACCCGTTCGGCCGCGCAGGATGCGTTCCAGGCCGTCGCGCAGCGGTGTTCCGGGCGCCAGCCTGGCGATCGTCTCCCGCAGCGTGGGCCGGGTCATCGGCACGACCGTGCGCGCCGTGCGGCTCGCCGACGATTTCACGGCCATGTTCTCTCCACGATCTGCTCGGGCCGGCCGGGCCCGGCCCCTCTCAGCTCGCGTCATTCTGGCCGATCCGGCGCAGTGCCTGCAATGCCGAGGTGATGTCGTCGGCGGCGACGGTACGCAGTCCGGCCGGCGCGGCGGCCACCCCGGCCGGCACGATCGCGGTGGTGAACCCCAGCCGGGCCGCCTCGGCGAGCCGCCGGTCCATCCCGGTCACCCGGCGCAGATCGCCGGCCAGGCCGACCTCGCCGATCGCGACCGCGGTGGCCGGCAGCGGCAGATCGATGTAGGCCGAAGCGATCGACAGTGCGACGGCGAGATCGGAGGACGAGTCGGTCAGTCGCATCCCGCCCACGGTGGACAAGTAGATGTCGTTGGTACCCACGGGCAGCCGCGCGCGTTTCTCCAGCACCGCGGTGATCATCGCCGCCCGCGACGAGTCGATCCCGCTGACCGCCCGGCGCGGGGTGCCGCTGGCGGGCGCGCCGATCAGTGCCTGCACCTCACCGATCATCGGGCGCTTGCCGTCGAGGGTGACCGTGACCGCGGTGCCGGACACCGCTTTGGGCCGCTGGTCGAGGAACAGCCCCGAAGGATCCGACACGCACTCGATCCCGTTGTCGTGCAACAGGAAACACCCGACCTCGTCGGCGGCGCCGAACCGGTTCTTGACGCCGCGCACCATCCGCAGCGCCGAGGCGCGGTCGCCTTCGAAGTGCAGCACCACGTCCACCAGATGTTCCAACGACCGTGGACCGGCGATCGCACCGTCCTTGGTGACGTGGCCGACCAGCAGCATCGCCACGCCCGTCGTCTTGGCGGTCATGGTCAGCGCCGTGGTGACCGCACGCACCTGGGTGACGCCGCCGGTGACGCCGTCGACCTCGGTGGTGGACAGGGTCTGCACCGAGTCCACCACCACCAGCGACGGCCGCACCACGTCGATGTGGCCCAGCGCGGTCTGCAGATCGGCCTCGGCGGCCAGATAAACCTCGTCGTGCGTGCAGCCGGTGCGCTCGGCCCGCAACCGGATCTGTCCCGCGGACTCCTCGCCGGACAGGTACAGCGCCCGACGGCCGGACCTCGCCCAGCGGTGCGCGACCTCCAGCAGCAGCGTCGATTTTCCGACCCCCGGATCCCCGGCCAGCAGGGTCACCGAGCCGGGCACCACCCCGCCGCCGAGGACGCGGTCGAGCTCACTGATGCCGGTGGCGAAGTGACGCGTGCGGCCCGGGTCGATGGAGCTGATCGGCACCGCCGGCGACGCCGGGGCCACGGCGCGCCGGGTGGCGGTCCCGCCGATCGCGGTCAGCGCGACTTCGTCGACGGTGCCCCAGGTGCCGCACTCCGGGCACCGGCCCACCCACTTGGGCGTGACGTGGTGACACTCGGAGCAGCGGTGCTGCGAACGAACTTTCGAATTGGCCCGGACCACCTGCTGACCGTAACCGGCGGCGCCGACAGATCAGGTCAGGCGCGGCCCGGGAGGGGGGTCAGTGGCCCCCGGGTGCCCCGGTGCCGGCCTCGAAGTCGCGCCGCGGCGCCTCCCCGGCCGAGATCGGTACGGCCACCACGGCGGCGCCGGCCCGCTCGAACGTGAAGGTGAAGTCGTAGGTCAGACCATTGGTGATCGGCTTGTTCAACGAGACGGTCGCCTCGGCGGTCTCGGCGGGTTCGACCGCTTCCAGCGGGGTCGGCTGACCATCCGGGGTGCCGACGACCAGTGCGCCGCCCGCGGGCACCTCCTTGTTGCCGGTTACCTCGACATCGCCGATGTCGGTGGACACCGACACCAGCCTGTCGGGGGTGTCGGTGGACTGGTTGGTGACCACGAAGACCAGCTCCACGTCACGGCCGGCCTGAATCGCGGCACTGGTCTGGGTGGCGAAGATGTGCACGTTGCGCAGGGCGATCTCGCCGAGCGTGGCGTTGACCCCGTTGATCGCCGCCTCCTGGGTGGCGGTCTGCGAGACCTGGCCCGCGCCGCAGCCGCTGAGGGCCGCCGAGAGCACCACACCGCCCGCGGCAAGCGCGGCGACGGACCGGCCTGCAAAACTGGTGCGCCGTTTCATGGGGATCACTGTCGAAAGGCCTCCTGCTCAGCCGACAAGGCGACTCGCGTGCCGGTTGCTTTGGTTCGACTATGCAGAGTAGTAGGTGCCGATTCCCAGCGGTAGCGCAGGGCCGAAGCCGGGTGCGCCTTGCACGGATTCGGCGGTGTGTCAACCCCTAACATCGCTCGACTGTGCCCCTGACCTGCATCGTTGATCCGCCCCCGGCAGCGGCGCGTGTTAACATCGAGGGGTGAAAGGGGCTCGAAACTGATGATTTTCAAGGTCGGAGACACCGTTGTCTATCCACACCACGGTGCTGCGTTGATCGAGGCGATCGAAACCCGGACCATTAAAGGCGAGCAGAAGGAATACCTCGTCTTGAAGGTTGCGCAGGGCGATCTCACCGTTCGGGTACCTGCCGACAACGCGGAATACGTCGGCGTCCGTGACGTGGTCGGGCAGGAGGGTCTCGACAAGGTTTTCCAGGTGCTGCGGGCACCCCACACCGAGGAGCCGACCAACTGGTCGCGCCGGTACAAGGCCAACCTCGAGAAGCTGGCCTCAGGTGATGTGAACAAGGTTGCCGAGGTCGTGCGCGACCTGTGGCGGCGGGACCAGGAGCGCGGCCTGTCCGCCGGTGAGAAGCGGATGCTCGCCAAGGCCCGCCAGATTCTGGTCGGTGAACTCGCGCTGGCCGAGAACACCGACGACGCCAAGGCCTCGACCATTCTCGACGAGGTTCTGGCCGCCGCATCCTGACCGTGCTGCCCAGAATCGGGCTGGGCACCGATGTCCACCCGATCGAAGCCGGTCGACCGTGCTGGCTGCTCGGTCTGCTTTTCGACGGTGCAGACGGCTGCGCCGGACATTCCGACGGAGACGTCGCGGCGCACGCATTGTGTGACGCCCTTCTGGCTGCGGCCGGGCTGGGCGACATCGGCGACGTCTTCGGGACGGATCAACCGCAGTGGCGTGGCGTGAGCGGAGCCGACATGCTTCGCCACGTGCACGCCCTGCTCACCGACCGCGGGTTCCGGGTCGGCAATGCCTCGGTCCAGGTCATCGGCAACCGACCCAAGATCGGTCCGCGGCGCGCCGAGGCGCAGGAACTGCTCTCCGGACTGGTGGGCGCACCGGTATCGGTGTCGGCGACCACCACCGACGGTCTCGGCCTGACCGGGCGCGGCGAGGGATTGGCCGCGATCGCCACGGCACTGGTCATCGCCGCGCAATAGTGTCGGTAAGCTGGCACGTCGTGACCGACGGCCCCGCCACAGGAATGCGGCTTTACGACACCATGGCGGGTGCCGTGCGCGACTTCGTCCCACTGCGCCCGGGACATGCCTCGATCTATCTGTGCGGCGCCACCGTGCAGGGACTTCCGCACATCGGCCACGTGCGCAGCGGTGTCGCCTTCGACGTGCTGCGCCGCTGGCTCACCGCCAAGGGTCTCGACGTCGCGTTCATCCGCAATGTCACCGACATCGACGACAAGATCCTCACCAAGGCCGCCGATGCGGGTCGGCCCTGGTGGGAGTGGGCGGCCACCTACGAGCGGGCGTTCGCGGCGGCCTACGACGCGCTGGGCGTGCTGCCGCCGTCGGCCGAGCCCCGCGCCACCGGACACATCACCCAGATGGTCGAACTGATCGAGCGGTTGATCGAGCGCGGACACGCCTACACCGGCTCCGGGTCCGGCGCCGGCGATGTGTACTTCGATGTGCTGAGCCTGTCCGACTACGGCAAGCTGTCCGGTCACCGCATCGACGACGTGCACCAGGGCGAGGGAGTGGCCAAGGGTAAGCGCGACGAGCGGGATTTCACGCTGTGGAAGGCCGCCAAGCCCGGGGAGCCGTCCTGGCCGACACCATGGGGCCGGGGACGGCCCGGCTGGCACACCGAATGCGTCGCGATGTGCGAGGCCTACCTGGGCGCCGAGTTCGACATTCACGCCGGCGGTATGGACCTGGTCTTCCCGCACCATGAGAACGAGATCGCCCAGGCCGAGGGCGCCGGCGACGGTTTCGCCCGGTTCTGGCTGCACAACGGCTGGGTCACGATGGGCGGCGAGAAGATGAGCAAGTCGCTCGGCAACGTGCTGGCCATCCCGGCGGTGCTGCAGCGGGTGCGTGCCGCCGAGCTGCGCTACTACCTGGGCAGTGCGCACTACCGCTCGATGCTCGAATTCTCCGAGACCGCGCTACAGGACGCGGCGCGCGCCTACACCGGCATCGAGGACTTCCTGCACCGGGTCCGCACCCGCGTCGGTGCGGTGGCGCCGGGCCAATGGACACCGACGTTCGCTGCGGCGCTGGACGACGATCTGTCGGTGCCGATCGCGCTGGCCGAGGTGCACGCGGCGCGCGCCGACGGTAACCGGGCGCTCGATGCGGGCGATCACGACACCGCGCTGACCCGCGCGATGTCGATCCGGGCGATGATGGGCATCCTCGGCGCTGACCCCCTCGACGAGCGCTGGGAGTCGCGCGACGAGACGTCGGCGGCGCTGGCAGCGGTCGACGTGCTGGTGCACGCGGAGGTCAAACGCCGCGAGGACGCCCGCGCCCGGCGGGACTGGGCCGAGGCCGACGCCATCCGCGACCGTCTCAAGGCAGCCGGCATCGAGGTCACCGACACCGCCGACGGTCCCCAGTGGTCTCTCCTCGACGGATCGGACAAGTAGTGGCAGGCAACTCGAAACGCCGCGGCGCAGTGCGCAAAGAGGGCACCAAGAAGGGACCCACCGTCGGCTCCGGCGGGGTGCGCCGTCGCGGGCTCGAAGGCCGGGGCGCGACACCTCCGGCGCACAAGCGGCCGCACCACCCGGCGGCCAAACGCGCCGCGAAAGAGGCTCGCCGTCAGCAGGGTCGGCCCAAGAAAACCGACGAGACCGAGATCGTGCTGGGCCGCAACCCGGTCATCGAGTGTCTGCGCGCCGGGGTCCCCGCCACCGCGCTCTACGTCGCGCTGGGCACCGACGCCGACGAGCGGCTCACGGAATCCGTACAGATCGCCGCCGACAAGGGCATCTCGATCCTGGAGGTGCCGCGCCACGACCTCGACCGCATCGCCGCCAACGGCATGCATCAGGGCATCGCGCTGCAGGTTCCGCCGTACGACTACGCCCACCCCGACGACGTGCTCGCCGAGGTCCGCCAGGAGGGCGCGCCGGCACTGCTCGTCGCGCTGGACAACATCTCCGATCCGCGGAATCTCGGCGCGATCGTGCGCTCGGTGGCCGCCTTCGGGGGCCACGGGGTGCTGATCCCACAGCGCCGCTCGGCGTCGGTGACCGCGGTGGCGTGGCGCACCAGTGCCGGTGCGGCCGCACGGGTTCCGGTGGCGCGGGCGACCAACCTCAACCGCACCCTCAAGCAGTGGGCCGATTCCGGATTGCAGATCGTCGGACTCGACGCCGACGGCGACACCACCGTCGACGACCTCGACGGCACCGGCCCGATCGTGGTGGTGGTGGGTTCGGAAGGAAAGGGGCTGTCCCGGCTGGTGCGGGAGAACTGCGACGCGGTGGTGTCGATCCCGATGGCCGGGCCGACGGAGTCGCTCAACGCATCGGTCGCCGCGGGCGTCGTGCTCGCCGAGATCGCCCGCCAGCGCCGGACCTAGAGCCCCAGCAGCCGACAGCCCGCCCACAGGCCGGTCACCGCGGCGACCAGGACTGCGGGCGCGGTGCAGAGTCCGATCCGGCTGAATTCGGTGAAGCCCTCGTCGGCCCGGTCTCCCACATCCCGGCGAAGAACCCGGCGCCACAACAGGTTCGCCAGTGACCCGAGGTAGGTCAGGTTCGGTCCCACGTTGACGCCGACCAGCACCGCGAGCACCGCCACCGGCCCGGCGGCACCGACCAGCGGCAGCATCACCAGCACCGCCGGCAGATTGTTGACGACATTGGACAACACCGCCGCGACCGCGGCGATGCCCAGCAGCGCGGGCAGGCTGGTCCCGGCCGGAACCACCTGCCGCATCGCGGTTTCCAGGCCGTTGCGCATCACCGCCTCGACTACCACACCAAGGCACAGGACGAAGACCAGGAACGGAAGATCCAGCGCGGCGGCTATTCTGGGCAGCGTGGTGCCGCGCGCCGCCAGCCCGCGGGCGCCGAGGGTCAGTGCCCCGGCCAGCGCCGCCCAGCCAGGGGACAGGCCGAACAGCGACGTCACCGCGAACCCGGCCAGCGTCAGGGCGAGCACCGCGACAGCGAAGCGGGGCGGCCGTACCGGCTCGTCCGCAGCCGGCCGGCGCGGGGTGGTGGTCAGGTCTGCAGCGAAAAGCCAACGCAGCAGCGCGAATTCGACTGCTATGGCGATCAACCAGGGCACCGCCATCGCCGCGGCGAACTGCAGGAACGTCAACCCGGCGGCGGTGAACGCCAACAGGTTGGTCAGGTTCGACACCGGCAACAGCAGCGACGCGCTGTTGGCCAGGTGCGCGGTGGCGTAGGCGTGCGCGCGGGGCGGCACCCGCAGCAGCCGGGCGGTGGCCAGCACCACCGGCGTCAGCAGCACCACGGTGGCGTCCAGACTGAGCACCGCGGTCACCGCGGCCGCCACCGCGAACACCGAGCCGAACAGCCGGTGCTGGCTGCCGTCGGCCATGTGGGCCATGAACGCGCCCGCGGCGCGGAACAGTCCCTCGTCGTCGCACAGTCGGGCCAGTACCAGGATGGCGGCCAGGAAGCCGACCACCGGTGCCAGACTGCGAATCTCCGCTGTCGCGTCGGCCCAAGACACCGCGTCGACGGCCACGACGACACCCGCGGCGGGAACAGCGACGACGGCTTCGGGCCAGCCCCGCGGCCTCACCAGCGCGAACACGAGCACCGCAGCCAGCGCGGCCAGCGCGACGATCAGCGCCATGGATCGCTGCGCTGCCACAGGGTCGGCAGATGCAGCGCGACTCCGTCGGTCTCAGCGAGGCCGGACAGCACCCGCATCGACACGTCGAGGTCGTCGACGGCGCGCGGCAAGGCGCGCAACGGCTCGTGCAGCGGGCGGAAGAAGTCGTCCCAGTGGATCAGCACCACCCGCCGCGCGCCGACCGTGCGCACGGTCTCCTGCCAGTAGGCCTTCAGGTAGTCGAGCGGTTGGCGGCCGAGTTGCCCGACCCCGAGATACACCACGTCGGCGCGCTGGCCGGCCAGCGCACCGGCCACGTATCCGGCGCTTCCGACGATGAGCAGCCGCCGGCCGGTGGGGCGGTGACGAACCAGCGTCGACCAGGCCTCGCCGCACCGGTAGGCCGACACCCGCGCCGGCGGGTGGATCGGTGCGGTGATCGGGCCGGGGAACCGATCGGGGGGACAGTGCGCGCCCTCGATCAGGGTCAACTCGAAATTGCCCACCGGTACCGGCTGCCCGGGTGTGACCACCTCGACGTGCGGCCACCCGTGACCGCGGCCGAGGTGCGCCGCCGATTCGCCGCCGATGAGCCGGGCGCCGGTGCGTTCGGCCACCACCGCGGAGTCCAGCGCGTGGTCGTAGTGCGTGTGCACCGGGGTGACCGCATCGAGCCGCTGCACTCCCAGCCGGGACAGCGCGGTCTGGATGCGCGGCAGCGAGGACGTCAACCGGCGCGTCGCGACGGTCACGAGGTTCGGGCGGGAGAAGAATCCGTCGGTCAGCACCGCCGACTGACCGTCATCGACCAGCAGCGTCGTCACCCCGGCCCACGACACCGTGACCGACGAGCCGGCCGTCGCGGCGGGCACGTCGAAACGCACTGTGTAGGCGTGCAGGTCGGGCCGGCGCAGGATCACGGGAAATACATCTCCTGGCGGACGGTGCAGACCAGTTCGCCGTTGCGGTTGTACATCCGTCCGCTGGCCAGCGCGACGCGGTCGACGCTGCTCGGTGAGCTCTGGTCGTAGAACATCCAGTCCGACAACCGGGCCGGCCGGTGGAACCACACCGAGTGGTCGCGCTGCGCGGACGCGCCCAGTGCCCCCCGTGCCGCGAACGCCGGCTCGGTCAGCGTCACCGCGGACAGGTAGGCCACCAGTGCGGTGTGTACCACCGGTTCGGCGGGAACTTCGCCGTCGGGCCGCCACCATATCCGCGACGGCGCCGGCGGTGCGGTGTCGGTGTCGACGACGCGCCGCTCGAACCAGCGCAGGCTGGCCCACTGGCCGCGCCCACCGTCGGTGTCCTCGGCCGAATGCGTCGGGCCGCTGGGCAACGACTCGGGTGCGGTGACGGCGGGCATCGGCGGCTGGTAGTACGTGTCGTCGGCGGTGTCGTGCTTGAACGACGCCATCGCCTCCAGCAGCACCTCGTCGTCCTGGCGGGCGGTGACCCGGCGCGCGGAGAAGGTGCGGCCCTGTTGCAGGCTCACCACCTCGAAGTCGACCGGACGGCGTGCATCACCGGGGCGCAGGAAGTAGGTGTGCATGCTGTGGATCCGGCGGTCTGTCGTGGTCAGGCCGGCAGCCAGCAGCGCCTGGGCTGAGATATGGCCTCCGAGAATGTGGTTGAACGGGGCGGGCAGCTGCTCACCGATGAACCGGTTGTCGCCGGCGCGCCGCAGGTTCAGCGTGGCCAGCACGTCGCGCAGTGAGGAGGACATCGACGCACATCATGCCCGACGGTCAGCCGAACGGCGCCACGGCGATCCCGTCGGCGATCAATCGGCGCCGCACGGCGGTGGCGATCTGTACCGCGCCCGGGGAGTCCCCGTGCACGCACACCGATTCGACGTGGATCTTGATGGCGGTTCCGTCGACGGCGGTGACCGTGCCGTCCCGAACCATCGACGCGACGCGGTGGCTGATCTCGTCGGCGTCGTCGAGCACCGCGCCCGGTTCACGCCGCGACACCAGCCGGCCATCGGGGGTATAGGCGCGGTCGGCGAATGCTTCGGGGATGGTGCGTAGTCCAAGCCGTTCGGCGGCGTTCAGAAAGGCCGAACCGGCCAGGCCGAGCACCGCGAGGCCGGGGTCGGTCGCATGTACCGCGGCGGCGACGGCCTGCGCCTGTTCTTCGTGGTCGACGATCGCGTTGTACAGCGCGCCATGCGGTTTGACGTACGTCACGGTGGAGCCGGCGGCCCGCGCCAGCGCCTGCAGCGCGCCGATCTGGTAGATCACGTCTGCGGTCAGTTCGTCGGGTGCGACGTCGATGAAGCGGCGGCCGAACCCGGCCAGGTCTCGGTAGGCCACCTGCGCCCCGATGCGTACGCCGCGCTCGGTCGCGGCCCGGCAGGTGCGGGCCAGCGTCGCGGCGTCACCGGCGTGAAAACCGCACGCGACATTGGCGCTGGTGACGATGTCGAGCATGGCGTCGTCGTCGCCGATCTGCCACACGCCGAAGCCCTCGCCGAGATCGGCGTTGAGGTCGACGGTCGGGGTGTCCACCCTCACCAGCGTAATGCGCCGGTCTTGCCACCGGCTGGCGCGATCCGGTACTAATGGAAACGATTTTCAATAACGAACAGCGGAGGCGAGATGAAACCGGGGATGCACCCGTTCTGGACCGGCAGCCGGCGGATCGTCGACGCCGCGGGGCAGGTCGAGAAGTTTCGCCGCCGCTTTGGGTCGCGGACCTCCGGTAACGACCAGTGACCCGCTTAGAATTGTCCGCACACGCAGAGACGTGGCGTTGGCGACGACATGCGCGCTGTGCAAGCCTGCCCACCGATCTGTTCTTCGTATCCGAACAACACCGCGGCGCGGGCAGGCGGGCGTGCGAAGAACGCGCCAAACAGATCTGCCTGGCCTGTGGCGTCCGGCGCCAGTGTCTGGAGCATGCGCTGGAAACGGCGGAACCCCACGGAATCTGGGGCGCGACGACCCCGGCTGAACGAGCCCGGATGGCACTCAGAAACTGTACCGGTCACGCGGAGGTTCGATCTGCGTCCCCGACGTGACCCGCATTCGGGGAATTGTCCGAGGGCCGAAGCACTCGGTCATTGCCGAGTTCGTCGAGGTCGTGACGGCAGTCCGCCGCGTCGATGACAAGCGCGTCGTGTGTGGCAGCGACGACCGTCGCGCCGCCGTCGGTCAGACGCCGCAGAATCGTCCTCACCCGTGTCGCCGATGCGACGTCGAGGCCGGTGGTGGGTTCATCCAGCAGCAGCAGCGGGGCCTGCTGCGCGAAAGTCTGCGCCAGCAGCACGCGTTGGCGCTGACCGCCCGACAACTCGCCCAGGGTGTGGTTGCGCAGCGTGTCAAGATCCAGCGCCGACAGCCAGTGGTCGACGACATCGCGGTCGGCACTTCGGGGCCGGTGCCACAGGCCGAGCTGTCGCCAGCGTCCCATCATCACCGCCTCACCAGCGGTGATGGGAAAGCTGTCGGTCACCGCACTGCGCTGCACGGCGAACGCGATGTTGCGGGTACCGACCTCGACGAGCCCGCGCTGGGGCCGAAGCACTCCCGCGAGCAACGCGAGCAGCGTCGATTTGCCGGAGCCGTTCGATCCTGCGAGCACGTGGAATCGCCCGGGGGACAGGGCGACTGTGAGGTCGCGGAAGACCGGCGTCTGCGGATAGCTGAAATCCACACCGCGCGCGACTAGCGGAGCCGTGACCGGGGCCAGCTTGTTGAAAATGGTTTTCATTACTGATAGAAGTGTACGTCATGACCCTTGACTGGTGGACGGCGCCGTTCGAGGCGGAGGTGGTCACCAGGGCACTCGTCGCCGGCGTCGTCGCCGCGTGCCTGTGCGCGCTGGTGGGCTGCTGGATCGTGCTGCGTGGCAGTGTGTTCCTCGGCGAGGCGATGACGCACGGCATGTTGCCGGGTGTCGCCGTCGCGGCTCTGCTGGGTGTCAGCCTGATGGTCGGCGGGATGATCGCGGCATTGGCCATGGCCGTCGGTATCGCGGCCATCGGGCGTTCGTCGAAGCTGTCCTCGGATACCAGCATTGGGCTGCTGCTGGTGGGCATGCTCGCCCTGGGGGTCATCATCGTCTCGCGTTCGCAGGGCTTCGCGGTCGATCTCACCGGATTCCTGTTCGGCGATGTATTCGCCGTGAGGGCAGCAGATTTGGTTGTGCTGGCCGGAGCCCTGGCGGTTACCGCAGCGGCTGCGGCTCTCGGCCACCGTGCGTTTGTCGCGGTCACCTTCGACCCGCGCAAAGCCACCACTCTCGGACTCCGTCCGCAGCTGGCCATTTCCGCGCTGACGGTGCTGATGGCCGTGGCCATGGTGGCTTCGTTTCACGTCGTCGGGACTCTGCTGGTGCTGGGACTACTGGTCGCGCCACCGGCGACTGCCCTGGCCTGGGCTCGATCGATTCCGACGGTGATGGTGCTCGCCGCGATGATCGGTTCGGCTGCTGTTTACCTGGGCCTCCTGCTCTCGTGGCACGCCGGGACCGCGGGTGGTGCGACCATCGCGGGAGTCGCGGTCCTGATCTTCTTCGTCTCGACGCTGGTCCGGCAGCTCGCCAACGCAACGATGCTCAAACGCACTGCAGTGGCCGCGCTTTCGCTCGGCGTCGCAGTGGGATGTGCCAGCGACGGTGCCTCTTCGCCCCCGGTGCAGTCGCTCGGCGCGGGCGAAGATGAGGTCGTGGTAGAAGGCGCCCGGGAGCTCGACGGTGCGCTGACGAGGCTGGTGCTGGTCGACCCGGAAACCGGGGACACCGCAGTCTACGATGCGATCGACGAAGCCGAGACGCGCGTCGGCTCGTTCGGGGCCGTGGACGAGATCGCCGGTGACGGCCGATTCGCCTATCTTCGCACGGGCCAGAGCACGACCATCATCGACGCCGGCGCTTGGACGTTCGACCACGGCGATCACTATCACTACTTCGCGAGCGACATCGGCGAAGTCGGCAGACTCGACGCCGCAGTCACCTCGGTGGGCGCGAGCAACTCCACTGTGGTCGTCGAAACCGACGGCGGTGCAGTGCGATTGCTCGACCGGGAGGAACTGGGTCGCCGCTCGGTCGAAGCCCCGGTCGGCCTGAACATCGGCGACGACGTCGTTGCCGCGGTTCCGTACGGGACCCGGGTTGTCACGGTGGCCCGGACGGGTCGCTTGCAGGTCGTCGATGGCAGCGGCGCAACGGATCTCGCTGGTGATTGTCCCGACCCATCCTGGTCGAGGCCGACGCGGCGTGCCGTGGTGTTCGGCTGCGGCACCGGAGCGGTGCGGATAACCGGTGGGGCCGGAGATCTCACGGTGACGGCGATGCCGTTCCCGCCGGATGCCCCGCCGGAGCGGCCACAACGGATACAGCACCGGGATCGCGCAGACGTGTTCGCCGGTGTGTCCGACGGAACGGTCTGGGTGCTCGACAGTCGGCAGCGCGCGTGGACGGTCATCCCGGCGCCCGGCGCGGTAGCGGCCAACACGGGCGGTGACGGAACCGTCCTGGTGCTACACCGCGACGGCACGTTGAGCTTGTTCGACGTCGATTCCCGTACCGAGACGGCGCGGGTGCCTCTGTTCCCCGGCGCCGTTCCTGCCGCGGGGCCGCAGCCGGTGGTCGACATCGACTCTGACCGGGCCTATGTGAACAACGCCGCCGAACAGGTCGTCTACGAGGTGGACTATGCGGACGGACTACGCATCGCACGCACCCTGCACACCGAGGTCGCGCCAGGACTGATGGTGGAGACGGGACGGTGAATCGTTCGCCGCAGGTCTGGATCGTCGCGCTGATCGCTGGGTTGGTCACCGCATGTGGCGGCAACACCGGTGCCGGTACGGAGATCATCGTCACCACCAACATCCTCGGTGACGTCGTTCGCAACATCGTCGGCGACGCTGCGTCCGTACGCGTCCTGATGCAGCCGAACGCCGATCCGCACTCGTTCGGCCTCTCCGCGCAGGACGCTGCAGCGATGTCGGAGGCGGGGCTGATCATCTCCAATGGTCTGGGTCTGGAGGAGAACATCGCCCGCAACGTGCAAAGCGCGGCAGCTCAGGGTGTTCCGACGCTGGCCGTCGGCGCGCACATCGACCCGATCCAGTACGCGGAGGGCGGCACCGCCGGTGCGCCGGATCCGCACTTCTGGACCGACCCGCACCGGATGATCACCGCCGTCGATGTCATCGAGGAGGCGATCCTGCGCGACGTCGGAGGTGTCGACGCGGGAGATGTGACTTCGCACGCCGACGCCTACCGCAAGCAGCTCGACGAACTCGGCCGATCCATGGCGGCAGGCTTCGACACGATCCCCGCCGAGCGGCGCAAGCTGGTGACCAATCACCACGTACTCGGTTATCTGGCGCAGCGATTCGATTTCACCGTGATCGGTGCGATCGTTCCCAGCGGTACCACGCTGGCCGCGCCGAGCCCCTCTGACTTGCAGTCCTTGGTGGGGGCCATCAGGTCGGCGCGCGTCCCCGCGATCTTTGTCGACTCCTCGCAGCCCGAGCGCCTGGCGCGGGTGCTTGCCGACGACGCGGGCATCGATGTCCGCATCGTCGCGCTCTACAGCGAATCGCTCGGTCCACCGGGCACGCCGGGCGCGACGTATCTGGACATGATGCGCGCGAACACCGACGCCATAGTCAGCGGTCTGCGATGAGCGCAGACAGCAGCTTCGGAAGGGAGCAACCATGAAAAGTACGCGGTGGCTGTACCGCGTCGGAGCACTGTCGTGCACCGCCGCACTCCTGGTGGCGTGCGGGGGCGACAACGAGACCGCCGACGGCACCGGTCCGGCGACCGAGACCCCCGCCGAGGGGGTCAGCTTCGAGGAGCCCCTGGTGGTCACATACGACGGCGGTCTGTATGTCCTGGATGGTGCGACCCTCGAAGTGCGGGAGGATATTCCCCTCGACGGATTTCTGCGGGTCAACCCGGCAGGTGACGAGTCGCATGTGCTGGTCACCACCGACGAGGGCTTCCGAATCCTGGATGCCGGCAAGGGCCAGTTGACCGACGACACGTTCCCCGCGGCTGAGGCCGGTCACGTGGTCGCGCACGGTGAACGCACGGTGTTGTTCGCCGACGGCAGCGGCGAGATCACCGCGTTCGACCCACACGATCTGGGTGACGGCATGCCCGAGACCGAGAAGTTCACCACGCCGCAGCCCCACCACGGTGTCGCCGTGGTCCTGTCCGACGGCACGCTGGTGCACAGCCTCGGTGATCCCGAGAGCCGTACGGGCGCGGTTGCGCTGCAGGGAGACCGCGAGATCGCTCGCAACGACGACTGTCCCGGACTGCATGGTGAAACAGTGGTCGCGGACGAAGCGGTCGTCCTCGGCTGCGAGAACGGAGCACTCATCTACGCGGGTGGACAGTTCACCAAAGTGCCCAGCCCCACACCCTACGGCCGCATCGGAAACATCAAGGGACATAGTGATTCTCCGGTGGCTTTGGGGGATATGAAGATCGACGAGGACGCTGAACTGGAACGTCCAGAGCAGTTCTCGCTGATCGACACGACCACCGACACGCTGAACATCGTCGACCTGCCCGCGTCGGTGAGCTACTCGTTCCGGTCGCTGGCCCGCGGTCCGCAGGCGGAGGCCCTGATCCTGGGGACAGACGGCAGGCTCTACGTGTTCGACCCGGTGACCGGAGACACGATCAAAACCGTCGATGTCACCGGCCCGTGGACCGAACCGGACGACTGGCAGGACCCTCGCCCGACCGCGTTCAGCCGTGACGACGCGGTCTATGTGGCGGATCCGGCCACCAGGCAGATTCACCTGGTCGACGTGCAGGCCGGGACGGTCACCGCGTCGGCGACGCTGGAGCAGACCCCCAACGAGGTCAGCGGCGCAGTCGGACATCACCACCACTGAGCGCTGAATGTGGGACGGTCGTCCGGTTCGGTCCACGGGCGGAGGACGTGACGCATCAAGCGACACGAGATGTGCTCAAGCTATTGCAAACGGTTATCGTTATCGGGTGATCTCCGCTCGTGTACGACTCCGTCGGCTCGCCGCCGGTGCACTGCTCACCCTCCCGTTCGCACTGTCCGCATGCTCGGCGGCCGACGAGGGCGCCACCTCGGCACCTCCGCCAACGAGCAGCGACTGTCCGGCGGCACCGGTCAAGGTCGTCGTGAGCGTCGACCAGTGGGGCGACATCGTCTCCCAGCTGGGCGGCCAGTGCGCGACGGTGACCACGATCGTCGCCAGTTCGTCGGTGGACCCCCATGACTTCGAACCCGCGCCCCGCGATGCCGCGCTGTTCGAAGCAGCGCAACTGGTCGTCCTCAACGGCGGCCATTACGACGAGTGGGCGGTGAAGCTGGCGGCCACGTCGGCCCCTGATGCGCCCGTGGTCAACGCGCTGGAAGCCAGTGGCCTCGGTGACCAGGACCACGGCCATGAGCATGGCCCCGACGATGGCCACGACCACGCCGGGGACACCAACCCCCACGTCTGGTACGACCCGGGTGCCGTGACCGCCGTCGCGGACAACGTCACCGCAGAGCTGAAACGACTCTCGCCGGAGGCGGCGGACTACTTCGGCGAACGCCGGTCCGCATTCGCGGCCTCGCTGACGTCGTATGACGAGCAGATCGCCTCGATCAAGGCAGGCGCATCCGGAAAGACCTATGCTGCCACGGAGAGCGTGTTCGACGACATGGCGGCTGCGGTCGGTCTGCAGAACCGGACGCCCGAGGGCTATCAGGCGGCGTCGGCCAACGAGACAGAACCATCGCCCGCCGATCTCGACGCGTTCCTGCGACTGCTCGGGGACAGGGGTGTCGATGTGTTGATCTACAACACTCAGACCGAAGGCTCGGTGCCGGAACAGATCCGCAGTGCCGCTGAGGATGCGGGGGTTCCGGTGGTCGAGGTCACCGAAACGCTTCCCCCCGATGCCGAATCGTTCCAGACGTGGCAGATGAGCCAACTCAGATCGCTCGCCGGGGCGTTGGGTGTCTCAGACTGAGACAGCCCTGGCGTTCAATGACGTCAGCGTTGTCCGCGGCGGCCGCACCGTATGGTCGGAAGCGACATTCGACATCCCCGCCGGCGCGGTGGTCGCCGTCATCGGAACGAACGGCTCCGGCAAAACCACCCTGCTTCAGGTCGTCCTCGGTCTGATGCCGTGTGCCACCGGCCGTGTGGAGGTGTTCGGTCAGCCGCCCGGCACGGCCAACGACCAGATCGGCTACGTCCCGCAGAACTACGCGGCTACCGTCGGCGAGGCGATTCGGGCGCGCGACGCGGTGATGCTCGGTCTGAACGGCCACCGCTGGGGCTTCGGCCGCACGTCGCGGGCCGACCGCCGGCGCGTCGACGAGGCGCTCGAAGCCGTCGCCGCCACCGCGTTCGCCGACCGGCGCCTGTCGCAGTTGTCGGGCGGTCAGCGTCAGCGGGTGGCCCTCGCCGAGGCGCTGGTCGGCCACCCGCGGATGGTGATCCTCGATGAGCCCTTGGCGTCCCTGGACCTCAAGAGCCAGCAGGAACTGGTCAGCCTGGTGCAACGGGTCAACCGTGACTTCGACGTCACCGTCCTGCTCGTCGCCCACGACCTGAACCCGCTTCTGCCGATCTTGACCGGGGCGGTCTACCTGCTCGACGGGCATGCCCACTATGACTCGGTGGAGGGTGTTGTGGACGCCACCCTGCTCACCCACCTGTACGGCACACAGGTCGATGTCGTTCACACGCCGCAGGGTGAGCTGTACGTTCGGCGGTCCTCATGACGACGACGCTCGTAGCTCTGGGCTACCAGGAGAACTGGTGGCAGATTCTCTCGTCGAGCTTCATGCGCAACGCGTTGATCGGCGGCACCATCGTCGCGGTGGCCGCCGGACTGATCGGCTACTTCGTGGTGGTCCGCAGCACCTCGTTCGCCGCGCACGCACTCGCCCACATCGGACTGCCCGGCGCCACCGGTGCCGTGCTGGTCGGCATGCCGGTCGCGATCGGGTTGGGCATCTTCTGCGTCGGCGGCGCCCTGGTCATAGGTGCCCTCGGACGCCGCGCCGGGGACCGAGAGGTCGCCACCGGCACCGTGCTGGCGATGGCCACGGCACTGGGCCTCTTGTTCAACTCCCTGGCCACGCGTAGTTCCAGCACGATGACCAACATCCTGTTCGGGAACCTGCTCGCGATCACCGACGAACAAATCGTGTCGTTTACGGTGTTGCTTGCCGTGCTGGCCGTGAGCATCGCCGTGATCTACCGACCGCTGCTCTTCACGTCGGTCAACGCTCAAGTCGCCGAGGCGCGCGGCGTCCCGGTGCGGGGACTGTCCATCATCTTCATGGTCCTGTTGGGCCTCACGGTCACGATGGCCGTGCAGGCGGTCGGCACCCTACTGCTCTTCGCGCTGGTGGTCACGCCCGCTGCAGCGGCGATCATGCTGACTCCGCGCCCGGCGCTGGCCATCGCGGTCTCGACGGCGATCAGCCTGCTCGCAGTGTGGCTGGGGCTGGCGTTGTCGGCAATCTTCAACGCACCGCCCAGTTTCGTCATCGTCACCATCGCATGCGGCGTGTGGGCTGTGGTGTGGGTCCTCCGCCGTGAGCGGTCATCCGCCGATCGGGTGTTGACGGCGTAGACCGCAACCCACACTGCCGACGGTGTGCGCTAGCCTCCGGGAGCATGCCCAGGAGTCCCACGCCGCGCCGGCGGGCCACCTTGGCTTCGTTGGCCGCCGAGCTCAAGATCTCGCGGACCACGGTCTCCAACGCCTACAACCGCCCCGACCAGCTGTCGGCGGAGTTGCGCGAGCGGGTGCTCTCGACGGCCAAGCGGCTCGGCTACCCCGGCCCCGACCCGGTGGCGCGCTCGCTGCGGACCCGCAGAGCCGGGGCGGTCGGCCTGCTGACCACCGAGCCGTTGAACTACAGCTTCAGTGACCCGGCAGCGTTGGATTTCGTTGCAGGACTGGCCGAATCGTGCGAGGCGGCCGGGCAGGGCCTACTCCTGGTCGCGGTCGGACCGAACCGCAGCGTCAGCGAGGGCTCGGCGGCGGTGCTGGCCGCCGGCGTCGACGGATTCGTCGTCTACTCGGCCTCCGACGACGACCCCTACCTGCCCTCGGTATTGCAGCGTCAGCTGCCGGTGGTCGTGGTCGACCAACCCAAGGGCGTCGCGGGCGCGTCGTGGGTGGGTATCGACGACCGAGCCGCGATGCGCGCTCTGGCGGAGTACGTGATCGAGCTGGGGCATCGTGAGATCGCGCTGCTGACAATGCGATTGGATCGCGCTCGGCCACCGGGCGGCCCCGGCCCGGCGCTGGCCGACACCGGCCGGCTGCGCAATCCCGCGTTCGGGGTGCAGGCCGAACGGATCGGTGGGGTGTGCGACGCGATGGCCGCCGCGGGTCTGGATCCGGGTGCGCTGACCATCGTCGAGAGCTACGACCACGGGCCGGCCTCCGGCGGCGCCGCGGCAGAGGTCGCGCTGCGGTCCAACGCGAACCTGACGGCGTTGATGTGCACCGCCGACGTACTGGCGCTCTCGGCGATGGACCACCTGCGGGCACGCGGCATCTACGTGCCGGGCCAGATGACCGTCACCGGATTCGACGGCGTGCCGGAGGCGTTGCGCCGCGGCCTGACGACGGTCGTGCAGCCCAGTGTCGACAAGGGCAGACGGGCAGGCGAACTGCTGCACCTACGGTCGGGAGTCCCGGTCGTCGAGGTGTTGACCACCGAAGTGGTGCGCGGCCGGACTGCAGGTCCGCCGGCCTAGCGGGCAGCTGCGCACCGTCAGATCTTGGGCTGCTCGCCGTCTCCGATGAGCAGGCGCACGGCCAGGTCGAGCCGCTTGGCGACGTCGGTGGCCGACGCCCGGCGGGTCAGCCAGGCCAGTAGATTGCTCAGCCAGACATCGGAGATCACCCGGGCGATGTGGTACTGGTCCTCCGTCGGCTCGCCATCGCTCATCGCGCGCGCGAACATCGAGTCCATCAGCTTGCCGACATGGTCGACCTCGCCGGCCGCCGATGCGTCGGCGAACACGAACGCGCGCGTCATCGCCTCGGTCAGCAGCGGGTTGCGCTGCATCGCGCGGTTGAGTTTGCCGACCATGATGTTGAGCCGCTGATAGGCGGTGGCGCCGGCCGGGAATGCCGACCGGTCGGTCTTGGCGTCGATACGTTCGAACTCCCGTCCGAGCGCGGAGACCAGCAGGTGAACCTTGGACGGGAAATAGCGGTACAGGGTGCCGACCGCGACATCGGCGCGTTCGGCCACCGCGCGCATCTGAACCGCCTCGTAGCCACCCTTGGAGGCGATCGCCAGCGTGGCGTCCAGGATGCGCTTGCGGCGCTCCCGCTGCGCTTCCGAACCCAACTCCGACTCGGCCAGCACCGCGACGTTCATCACCTGCCGTGGCCGCGAGTCGGACTCGGAGCCGGCGGACTCGCGCGCAGGCGTCGGCGACACCTTCGCTGACTCAGACGTCCCGGACATGCGACCTGCGGCTCCTCACTCGATTCGCGGCGTGCGCTGCTGCAACGGCGGTCGACTTGACTGTCGAGCGCTGGCACTATTAGAACACGTTCTAGTGAGAAGCACCGTCTTCTCCCCCAAACGCTAGGAGTCACGGTGTCGGTATCTTCCTCGGCGAGCATCACCGACGAACAGGCCGCGGCGCGTGAACTGGTCCGGAGCTGGGCAAGCGGTTCGGGCGGCATCGAGGCGGCCCGCGAGGTCGAGCAGGGCAGCCCCGATGCGTGGCGCAGTTCATACCGCGGTCTGGCCGAACTCGGGATTTTCGGTGTCGCGCTCCCGGAGCAACTCGGCGGTGCCGACGGCTCGATCGGCGACCTGTGCGCCATGGTCGACGAAGCGGCCGCGGCACTGGCGCCGGGGCCGGTGGCCACGACGGCGCTGGCCACCCTGGTGCTGGGCGACGCCGACCCTGAGCTCGTCGGGGCGCTGGTTGCCGGTGAGCGCACCGCCGGGATGACGTTGACAGCTGAGCTCGACTGCGTCGACGGCCGGGTGTCGGGAACCGCGCCGTACGTACTCGGCGCGGACGCGACCGCCGTGCTGCTGATGCCCGCCGGCGACCGCTGGGTGCTGGTCGACGCGAATGCCGACGGGGTGACCGTCGAAGCACTGACGGCGACCGACTTCTCCCGGCCGCTGGCAAAGGTGACCTTCGACGGCGCCGCCGCCGCGGTGATCGACGTGTCTGCTCAGCGCATCGTCGACCTGGCGGTGACGCTGATGGCCGCCGAGGCGGCCGGCCTGGCGCGCCGGCTGTTGCAGACCGCCACCGACTACGCGAAGGTGCGCGAACAGTTCGGCAAGCCGATCGGTAGCTTCCAAGCCATCAAGCACATGTGCGCGGAGATGCTGCTGCGCTCCGAACAGGCCTCGGTCGCCGCTGCCGACGCGGCCACCGCCGCCGCGGGCGACGATGCCGACCAGCTGTCCATCGCCGCCGCGCTGGCCGCTTCCGTGGGCATCGAGGCCGCGAAGGCCAACGCCAAGGACTGCATTCAGGTGCTCGGTGGAATCGGCATCACTTGGGAACACGACGCGCACCTGTACCTGCGGCGTGCCTACGGCATCGCGCAGTTCCTCGGCGGTCGGTCCCGGTGGCTGCGCCGGGTGGTGCAGTTGACCCAGCAGGGTGTGCGCCGCGAGTTGCACATCGACCTCGATTCGGTGGCCGACCTGCGGCCCGAGATCGCGGCGGCGGTGGCCGAGGTGGTGGCCGCGCCGCAGGACCAGCGGCAGGTCGCGCTGGCCGAGACGGGTCTGCTGGCACCGCACTGGCCGCGCCCATACGGCCGGGCGGCCGGGCCGGCCGAGCAACTGCTGATCGACCAGGAACTGGCCGCTGCCGACGTGACCCGGCCCGATCTGGTCATCGGCTGGTGGGCGGTGCCGACGATTCTCGAGCACGGCAGCGCTGAGCAGGTCGAGAAGTTCGTGCCGGCGACCCTGCGCGGCGAGCTGAGATGGTGCCAGCTGTTCAGCGAACCGGGCGCCGGCTCGGATCTCGCGGCATTGCGCACCAAGGCCGTTCGTGTGGATGGGGGCTTCAAGCTCACCGGCCAGAAGGTGTGGACCTCAGCCGCACAGCAGGCGCACTGGGGCGTGTGCCTGGCCAGGACGGACCCAAGCGCTCCAAAACATAAGGGCATCACGTATTTCCTGATCGACATGCGGTCACCGGGCATCGTGATCCGGCCGCTGCGCGAGATCACCGGCGACGAACTGTTCAACGAGGTGTTCTTCGACGACGTCTTCGTGCCGGACGAGATGGTGGTCGGCCAGGTCAATGACGGGTGGCGGCTGGCGCGCACCACGCTGGCCAACGAGCGCGTCGCGATGGCCAACGGCACCGCGCTGGGCAACCCGATGGAGGAGCTTCTGCATGTGGTCGCCGACGCGGGAATCGATGCGGCGCAACAGGATCGCCTCGGCACGCTGATCGGGCTGGCGCAGGTGGGCTCGCTGCTGGATCAGCGCATCGCGCAGCTGGCCGTCGAGGGGCAGGATCCGGGAGCGCAAGCCAGCGCCCGCAAGCTGATCGGCGTGCGGTACCGCCAGGGTCTGGCCGAGTTCCGGATGGACCTGTCCGACGGGGCCGGTGTGGTGGTCAACCAACAGGTGCACGACTTCCTCAACACCCGCTGCCTGACGATCGCCGGCGGCACCGAGCAGATTCTGCTCACCATGGCGGGGGAGCGGTTGCTGGGCCTGCCGCGCTAGCTAGAAGCGTGTCTGCGCGCAGGCGGTCGGGGTGGTCAGGTTCACCCCGCCGTAGACCACCTGGATCTGCGAGCAGGCCAGGAAGTCGGCCTCGGTGGCGGGGAGGCCGGTGGCCCACACGGTCGGCATCGAGTCGCCGTCGACCCGGAACCGTTCCAGTGGTCCGCCGCCGAAGTACGTCACCGAGATCTCGACGTTGTTGAGTGCCTTGTACATCTTCGACAGCACGTTGTTGTGGTTGGCGCCCTTGAGTTCTCGCGGTACCCCGGCCGGGGCGCTGTACCAGGCCTCCTGCCATACGCTGCGCTCGTCGCTACGCAGTGTGATGGTCTGGCGCGCCCAGGTGTCCTGCGGGAATCCGATCGGTCCGGTCGGCGTCAGCAGGTTCGCTGCGGTGTCGAAGTAGCACTTGTTCTCGGCCGGCACACAGTTGGCGTTGACGTGCATCTCGATCGAGGTCGCGCCGTCGACCGGGATCGAGGTGACCGCCGAATTGGACGCCGCCCCGGCCGATGCGGGCTGGGCCAGCGCCATCGTCAACAGGGCGGCGGCACCTGCCGCTGCGAGCCGCTTCATCGTCAAGAAGGTAGTCCTTCGCTACTCGTCGTAGGTGACTTCGACCGAATCGGAGCACGGGTGCGCCTGGCAGGCCAAGATCAGTCCCTCGTCGAGGTCCTGCTGTTCGAGCACGTCGTTGATCTCCATCTCGACCTCGCCGGACTTCTTCACCACCGCGCAGGCGCCGCAGTGGCCTTCCCGGCAGGAGAACGGTGCGTCGAGACCCTTGTCGAGCAACACGTCGAGCAGCTTGGCGCGCCGCGGCCAGGTCACTTCGTGGGTCTGGCCGTCGAGGGTGACGACGGCGGTGGCGGGACCTTCGTCGCTGTCGTCCTGCTCCACCTTGACCGCGGCGAACGGGTCGGACTCCAGCGACTTGAACACCTCGATGTGAATGCGCTCGGGTGCTGTTCCCGATGAGGTGAGCGCTTCCTCGGCAGCGGCCATGAACGGTCCGGGCCCGCAGATGAACGCCTCGCGCGCCGTGTACGGCGCGACCAGTTCGCTCAGCCCGGACACCGTCGGCAGCCCCTGCACCGATTCCAGCCAGTGCACGGCGGTCAGCCGGTCGGGATACTTGGCCGCCAGTTCGCGCAGCGCGGCGGCGAAGATCACCGAGTTCTCGTCGCGGTTGGCGTAGATCAGCGTGATCTTGCCCGTGCCCTCGCTCAGCGCCGACTTCAGGATCGCCATCATCGGGGTGATTCCGCTGCCGGCCGACAGCAGCAGGAAATCGGAGTCGAGATTCTTCGGGACGAAGGTGCCCGACGGCGCCAGCACATGCAGGCGCATGCCGGCGTGGGCGTTGTCGCACAGCCAGTTCGACGCGTAGCCGTCGGCGGTGCGCTTGACGGTCACGGTCAACGGGTCGCCGGTGAACGGGGAGCTGCACAGCGAGTAGCAGCGCGCGACCGAACCCGTCCGGTCGCTGGGGACACGCAGGGTCAGGAACTGCCCGGGCGAGTAGCGCAGTTTCTCGTCCGGGACCGGCGCGTCGGCCGGCGCCTTGAACACCAGAGAACGCGCGTCGGGCGTCTCATCGACGATCTGGGCGATCTCCAGCTCCAGAACGTGACTGCCCAATGGCTCGTCGGCGGCTACGTCCGTCACAAGATGGGCCCTTTCCTCCACGTCATCGGCCGGTCATAACTAGAACAGGTTACAGAAATGCATGTCCGCAGGTCCAGCAGCCACAGGACAGCGCTACTCGACACAAATCGTAACGTGTTCTAATCTCATACAGGTTACTTCGCACGCCTCGGGAGGCACACCAGTGACGTCCATTCAACAGCGCGACGCGCAGACGGTTCTCGCCGGTATCGACGACCTGTTGCCGCGGATCGCCGAGCGCTCGCCGGCCGCCGAAGAGCTGCGCCGCCTGCCCGACGAGACCGTCGCCGAACTCGACGAGGTCGGTTTCTTCAAACTGCTCCAGCCCGAACAGTGGGGTGGGCTGCAGTGCGACCCCACGCTGTTCTACGAGGCCGTGCGGCGCATCGCCAGCGCATGCGGCTCCACCGGCTGGGTGTCGTCGATCATCGGCGTGCACAACTGGCATCTGGCCCTCTTCGACCAGCAGGCCCAGGACGACGTCTGGGGTAACGACCCCACGGTGCGGGTCTCGAGCTCGTACGCGCCGATGGGCGCCGGACACGTCGTCGACGGCGGTTACCTGGTCAGCGGGGCCTGGCAGTGGTCGTCGGGATGTGACCACGCCACCTGGGCGTTCCTCGGCGGCCCGGTGATCAAGGACGGCAAGCCGGTGGACTTCGGCAGCTTCCTGATCCCGCGCACCGATTACACCATCGACGACGTGTGGAATGTGGTCGGCCTCAAGGCCACCGGAAGCAACACCGTGGTCGTCAAGGACGTGTTCGTGCCGCGGCACCGTTTCCTGTCGTACCGCGCGATGAACGACGGCACCGCGGGCGGCTACCAGAACAACACCGCGCCGGTCTACAAGATGCCCTGGGGCACCATGCATCCCACCACGATCAGTGCACCCATCATGGGCATGGCCTACGGCGCCTACGAGGCGCACGTCGAGCATCAGGGCAAGCGCGTGCGCGCGGCGTTCGCGGGCGAGAAGTCCAAGGACGACCCGTTCGCCAAGATCCGGATCGCCGAGGCGGCCAGCGACATCGACGCCGGGTGGCGTCAGCTCATCGGCAACGTCCGCGACGAGTACGAGCTGTTGCAGGCCGGCAAGGAGATTCCCTTTTCGCTGCGCGCCGCCGCCCGCCGCGACCAGGTCCGCGCCACCGCGCGCGCGATCGCCTCGATCGACCTGCTGTTCGAAGCCTCGGGCGCGACCGCGCTCGGACTGGACCAGCCGGTCCAGCGGTTCTGGCGCGACGCGCACGCGGGGCGCGTGCACGCCGCCAACGAGCCCGAGCGGGCGTACCTGATCTTCGGCAACGACGCGTTCGGACTGCCGCCGCAGGACACGATGGTATGACGTCCTACATCCAGGAGACCGAGCAGCAGGCCGAGGTCACGTTCGAGTCGACGTCACGCTTTGCGCAGGTGCGTGACGACATGCGGCTGCACTACCACGAGGCCGGCGTCGGCAACACGCAGACCGTGGTGCTGCTGCACGGCGGTGGCCCCGGCGCGTCGAGCTGGTCGAACTTCAGCCGCAATATCCCGGTGCTGGCCCAGCGTTTTCACGTGCTGGCTGTCGATCAGCCGGGCTACGGCCACTCCGACAAGCACACCGAGCACGAGCAGTACAACCGCTACAGCGCGACCGCACTGCTGAACCTGTTCGATCACCTCGGTATCGAACGTGCTGCGCTGGTGGGTAATTCGCTTGGTGGCGGCACCGCGGTGCGCTTCGCGCTGGACAACCCCAAGCGGGCCGGCCGGCTGGTCCTGATGGGCCCCGGCGGCCTGAGCGTCAACCTGTTCGCGCCCGACCCGACCGAGGGCGTGAAGATGCTCGGCAGGTTCGCGGCCGAACCGACCCGGGAGAACATCGAGAAGTTCCTGCGCATCATGGTCTTCGATCAGAGCCTGATCACTGAAGAACTGGTCGAGGAGCGCTTCCGGATCGCCAGCACCCCGGAGTCGCTGGCCGCCACCAAAGCCATGGGGAAATCGTTCGCAGGTGCGGATTTCGAGCTGGGCATGATGTGGCGCGACGTGTACAAGCTGCGCCAGCGGGTACTGCTGATCTGGGGCCGCGAGGACCGCGTGAACCCGCTCGACGGGGCGCTGGTGGCGCTCAAGCAGATTCCGCGGGTGCAACTGCACGTGTTTGGACAGTGCGGGCACTGGGCGCAGCTGGAGAAGTTCGACGAGTTCAACAAGCTGACCACAGACTTCCTTCTGGAGGCATAGTCATGACCATCCGATCACTGGGATATCTGCGGATCGAGGCCACCGACGTCGCGGCGTGGCGCGAGTACGGGCTCAAGGTGCTCGGCATGGTGGAAGGCAAAGGCGGCACTGACGGCGCGCTGTATCTGCGGATGGACGAGTTCCCGGCGCGGCTGGTGATCGTGCCCGGGGACAGCGACCGGCTGATCAGCTCGGGGTGGGAGACCGCCAACGCCGCGGCGCTGCAGGAGATCCGCAACAGCCTCGATGTGCACGGCACGCCGTACAAGGAGGCCACCGGCGCCGAGCTGGCTGAGCGCCGCGTCGACGAGATGATCGTCTTCGACGACCCGTCGGGCAATACCCTGGAGGTCTTCCACGGCGTCGCACTCGAGCACCGCCGCGTGGTCAGCCCGTACGGCCACAAGTTCGTCACCGAGGAGCAGGGACTGGGGCACGTGGTGCTGACCACCCGCGACGACACCGAGACCCTGCACTTCTACCGCGACGTGCTGGGATTCAGCCTGCGCGATTCGATGCGGCTGCCCCCGCAACTGGTCGGCCGACCCGCCGACGGAGCCCCGGCGTGGCTGCGCTTCCTCGGCGTCAACCCGCGCCACCACAGCCTCGCGTTCATGCCGGGCGAAACCCCGAGCGGGATCGTGCACCTGATGGTGGAGGTGGAGAACTCCGACGACGTGGGTCTGTGCCTGGACCGCGCACTGCGCCGCAACGTCAAGATGGCGGCCACGCTGGGCCGGCACGTCAACGACAAGATGCTGTCGTTCTACATGAAGACGCCCGGCGGCTTCGACATCGAATTCGGTTGCGAGGGACTCGAAGTCGACGACGACAACTGGGTGGCGCGAGAGAGCACCGCGGTGTCGCTGTGGGGGCACGATTTCAGCGTGGGATTCAAGAGCTAGCCATCGTGGGCAGCCCGATCGATCCGCGCACCTTCCGCAATGTGCTCGGCCAGTTCTGTACCGGCATCACGGTGATCACCACCGTTCATGAGGACGCCCCGGTGGGTTTCGCCTGCCAGTCGTTCGCTGCGCTGTCGCTGGATCCGCCGCTGGTGCTGTTCTGCCCGACCAAGCAGTCGCGGTCCTGGCAGGCCATCGAGGCCAGCGGCCGGTTCTGCGTCAACATCCTGCACGAGAACCAGCAGCACGTCTCGGCGCGCTTCGGTTCCCGCGAGCCCGACAAGTTCGCCGGCATCGACTGGAAGCCGTCCGAACTGGGTTCCCCGGTGATCGAGGGCAACCTGGCCCACCTCGACTGCACCGTGGACTCGGTGCACGACGGCGGAGATCACTTCGTGGTGTTCGGCGCGGTGCACTCGCTGTCGGAGGTGCCCGACACCAAGCCCCGGCCGCTGTTGTTCTACCAGGGGCAGTACACCGGCATCGAGCCCGAGAAGAACACCCCGGCGGATTGGCGCAACGACCTGGAGGCCTTTCTCACCGTCGCCAGCGAAGACACCTGGCTCTAGTCTGGCGCTGTGACGACCCGCGAGCAGAGCCCCGCGCGTACCTTCTTCGGACACCCGATCGGGTTGACCAACCTGTTCGGTGTCGAACTCTGGGAACGGTTCTCGTTCTACGGGATGCTCACCATCCTGGGCTACTACCTGTACTACACCGCCACCGACGGCGGTCTGGGGCTGTCCCAGGCCACCGCCACCGGCATCGTCGGGGCCTACGGCGGTCTGGTCTATCTGTCCACGGTGCTGGGTGCGTGGATCGCCGATCGGCTGCTCGGAATGGAACGGACGGTGTTCTACGGCGGGGTGGTCGTCATGATCGGCCACATCGCGCTCGCGGTACTCCCCGGACTGACCGGCGTCGGGATCGGGCTGGTCTTCGTCGCCCTCGGGTCGGGCGCACTCAAGGCGAATGCCTCATCGCTGCTCGGCACGCTCTATGCCAAGGGTGACGCGCGTGCGGACGGCGGGTTCACCCTGTTCTATCTCGGCATCAACCTCGGTGCGTTCGCCGGGCCGTTGCTCACCGGTCTGTTGCAGACCCGGGTCGGTTTCCACTACGGCTTCGGTGCCGCTGCGGTCGGCATGGCCCTCGGGCTGATCCAGTACGTGGTGTTCCGGCGCAACCTCGGCACCCATGGGCGCGAGGTGCCCAACCCGTTGCCGCGCAGCGCGCTCGGCAGGGCCGCCGGGGTGGCCGGTGCCGCGGTGGTCGTCGTCGCGGCCGCGATCGGCCTGCGGTGGGTGACCCTGGAGAATCTGTCGCAGATCACCACCGCGGTGATCGTCGCCGCGTCGGTGGCCTACTTCGTCGTGATGTTGCGCTCGGGCACGGTCACCGCTGCAGAGCGAGAGCGAGTGCGCGCCTTCATCCCGCTGTTCATCGCCAACGCGGTCTTCTGGTCGTTGTTCCAGCAGATCTTCACCGTGCTCGCGATCTACTCCGACGAGCGGATGAACTGGTCGATCTTCGGGTGGGTGGCGCCGTCGAACTGGATCGGCTCGATCGAACCCATCTGGATCATCGCGCTGTCGCCGCTCTTCGCGGCGATGTGGACCCGGCTGGGCAGCCGGGCGCCCACCACGCCGCGCAAGTTCTCCTACGGCGTCATCGGGATGGGGCTGGCCTTCCTCTGTTTCGTCCCGCTGGCGGGCGTCGACGCGGTACCGGCGTTGCTCGTGCTGGTGATCCTCGGTGTGTTCGCGGTCTCGGAGCTGCTGCTGTCGCCGATCGGGCTGTCGGTGACCACCAAGCTGGCCCCGGAGGCGTTCCGCGCCCAGATGATGGCGCTGTACTTCTTCTCGGTCGGTCTCGGGACCGCGATGTCGGGCGTGTTGGCCGGCGCCTACGACCCAACTCGCGAGATCGCGTACTTCGGCACTCTCGGTGGGGTGACGGTGGCCACCGGTCTCGTCGTTCTGCTCATCGCCCCGTGGATCAGTCGCCGGATGGAAGGCGTGCACTGACCTGCACTAATCACATCGATGTGATTCATCCACACTGTGGACAAGCGCTGGGGACAACTGCTCAGCGCCTGCCCAGGAGCACGTCGCGCTGGTCCTGCACGCGGGCGCGGATGGCGTCCACCACCGCCGCCACCTCGGGGCGGCGCAGCGTCTCGGCGCGTGTCACCAGCCAGTAGGTCAACCGGATGGACACCGCGTCGGGCAGTACCCGGACCAGGTCGGCGTGCCGGTCGGCCATGAAGCAGGGCAGCAGCCCCAGCCCGGCCGACGCACGGGTCGCCTCGACGTGGACGAACACGTTGGTGGAGGTCACCGATTCCCGCATCGCCGGCGCGAAGCTGGTCGCCAGATCCAGATCATCGACCTGCAGCATCGAATCGATGAAGTAGACCAGCGGAAACCGGTGCAGGTCGGCGACGTCGACCGGAGCGCTGTGCGCGGCGAGGTAGTCGCGCGAGCCGTACAGCCCGAGGCAGTAGTCACCTAGCCGCAGCGCCCGCGCCCGGTGCACCTTCGGTTCGCCGACGACCACCTCGATGTCCATCCCGGAACGCTGTTGCGTGGCGCGCCGGGTGGTGGCCACGACCTCCACCGCGACCTTGGGGTGGTCCCGCTGCACCGCGGCCGCAGCCGGAGCGGCGATGTAGGCGGAGAAGCCGTCGGTCGCCGAGATTCGCACCACACCTTCGAGTGCGCGCGTACCGGCCGCGTCGGTGGCCAGCGAGCGCACCGCGCTCTCCACCGCCTCGGCTGCGGTCAGCGCCTCGCGGCCCAGATCGGTGAGTTCCCATCCACCGCCCACCCGGGCCAGCACCCGGCCGCCCATCGCCCGTTCGAGTGCGGCGATCCGGCGGCTGATCGTGGTGTGGTTGAGACCCAGTTCGTCGGCGGCCGTGGTGTAGCGCCCCGTGCGGCCGACCGCCAGCAGCACCAACAAGTCGTCGGCGCTGGGACGGCGGGTAGGCACGGACACCTCTGCATTTTTGCAGACGCGTGGTGCAGTTTTGGGCATTGCACCGCGTGGGTAGCTGCATGAATACTCACTGCGATCTGTGGTGAGCATCACAAGGAGGGGTGCGCGATGAGCACACAACAGTCGGACAGCGCCGCCTCGGCCCCGACCGGCCTCAAGCGGGTGGTGGTCGCGTCGATGGCGGGCACCGTTGTCGAGTGGTACGAGTTCTTCCTGTACGCGACCGCGGCGACGCTGGTTTTCAACAAGGTGTTCTTCGCGGAGGGCACGAGCGAAGCCGCGGGACTCATCGCCGCGCTGCTGACCTACGCGGTCGGTTTCGTCGCGCGACCGCTCGGCGGCATCGTGTTCGGCCACTTCGGCGACAAGTACGGCCGCAAGAAGCTGCTGCAGTTCGCGATCCTGCTCGTCGGCGCCGTCACGTTCCTGATGGGGTGCTTGCCCACGTACGCCCAGATCGGGGTGTGGGCACCCATCCTGCTCGTGGCGCTGCGCTTTCTGCAGGGCTTCGCCGTCGGTGGGGAGTGGGGCGGGGCGGTGCTATTGGTCGCTGAGCACAGCCCGAACTCCAAGCGCGCGTTCTGGGCCAGCTGGCCGCAGGCGGCGGTGCCGATCGGCAACATGCTCGCCACGGTGGTGTTGCTGGTGCTGACCGGTGTGCTGTCGGACGACGCGTTCCTGTCGTGGGGCTGGCGGGTGGCGTTCTGGCTGTCGGCGGTGGTGGTGCTGATCGGGTACTACATCCGTACCAAGGTCACCGACGCGCCCATCTTCGTCGCCGCACAGGAAGAGGTGGACCGGGTCAAGTCCGTCTCCTACGGCGTCGTCGAGGTGCTCAAGCGTTACCCGCGTGGCGTTTTCACCGCGATGGGACTGCGGTTCGCCGAGAACATCATGTACTACCTGGTGGTCACCTTCTCCATCGTCTACCTCAAGACCCACGTCGGCACCGACACCGGCGACATCCTGTGGTATCTGCTGGCCGCGCACGCGGTGCACTTCGTGGTGGTGCCGCAGGTGGGCCGCCTGGCCGACCGGTTCGGGCGACGACCGGTGTACATGGTCGGTGCGATCCTGGCGGCCACCTGGGGGTTCTTCGCCTTCCCGATGATGAACACCGGCGACTACCTGATGATCATGGGCGCGGTGATCCTCGGCCTGGTGATCCACGCCCTGATGTACGCCCCGCAGCCGGCCATCATGGCCGAGATGTTCCCGACCCGGATGCGGTATTCCGGTGTCTCGCTGGGTTATCAGGTCACCTCGATCGTCGCGGGCTCGCTGGCACCGGCGATCGCGACCTGGTTGCTGGACAGGTTCGGCACCTGGGTGCCCATCGCGCTGTACCTGGCGGGAGCCTCGGTGATCACGCTCGCGGCGGCCTGGTTCACCCGGGAGACCAACGGCATCGACCTGCACGACCTCGACGAGGCCGACCGTGAGCAACTGGCCCGGGCGGGGCTGGTGTGAGTGATCTGCGCGGCCGCACCGCGCTGGTCACCGGAGGCGCGGGCGGCATCGGCGCGGCATGCGCGCGCGAACTGGCCGGAAGGGGCGCGACGGTCACGGTCGTCGACGTCGATGAGCCGGGGGCGCGGGAGGTCGCAAGCTCCATCGGCGGAACCGCCTGGACGCTGGATCTTTCCGACGGGCGAGCGCTCGAAGACCTCCGGCTCGAGGTCGACATCCTGGTCAACAACGCCGGGGTGCAGAGCGTCAACCCGATCGTCGACTTCCCGCCGGAGACGTTCCGCGCGATGCTGGCGCTGATGGTCGAGGCGCCGTTCCTGCTGATCCGGGCGGCGCTGCCGCACATGTACCGCAACGAGTTCGGCCGCGTCGTCAACATCTCGTCGGTGCACGGACTACGGGCCTCACCGTTCAAGTCCGCCTACGTCACCGCCAAACACGCCCTCGAGGGGTTGTCGAAGGTGACGGCGCTGGAAGGCGGGCCTCATGGCGTCACCAGCAACTGCGTGAACCCCGGCTATGTCCGCACGCCGCTGGTGACCAGGCAGATCGCCGATCAGGCCCGAACGCATAGCATTCCCGAAGAGCAGGTGCTGACCGAGATCCTGCTCAAGGAGAGCGCCGTGAAGCGGCTCGTCGAGCCGGAGGAGGTGGGTGCGTTGGTGGGATGGCTGGCATCGCCGGCAGCGGGCATGGTGACCGGGGCGTCATACACGATGGACGGTGGGTGGAGCGCCAAGTGACCGACACCGTGCCGCAATGGGTCCCCACCGACGAGGACATCGCCAACGCGCGTATCACCGACTTCACGGGCTTCGTCGAGAAGCGCATCGGCGAGACGTTCGACGACTACGGCGCCCTGTGGCGGTGGTCGGTCGACGAGCCGGACGCGTTCTGGGCGGCGCTGTGGGACTACTTCGCTCTGGGCGAGCGCGGTGACACCGTGGTGTCCGGCATGGACATGCCTGGGGCGCAGTGGTTTCCGGGTACCACCGTGAACTACGTCGATCAGGTCATCCGCAGCGCCCGGACCGACCGGCCCGCCATCGTCGCCGTCAGCGAAACCGGTCCCGACCGCGAGATCTCCTGGCAGGACCTGCTGGGCCGGACGGCGGCGTTCGCCGAGACGTTGCGGTCGGCCGGCGTGCAGCCGGGTGACCGGGTGGTCGGATACCTGCCCAACATCCCCGAGGCCGTGATCGCGTTCCTGGCTACGGCCAGCATCGGCGCGGTGTGGAGCGCCTGCGGACAGGACTACTCGGCCAAGGCCGCGCTGGACCGGCTGGGCCAGCTCGAGCCCAAGGTGCTGGTCGCCGCGGACGGGTATCTCTTCGCCGGGAAGTACCGCGACAAGCGTGATGACGTCGACGCGGTGCGTTCGGGCCTGCCGACGGTGCAGGCGAGTTTCGGGCTCGACGATCTCGCCGCGTCGACTGCCGATCGGCTCGAACCGGTTGCCGTGCCGTTCGACCATCCGCTGTGGATCCTGTTCTCGTCCGGCACGACCGGATTGCCCAAGGGCATCATGCACGGACACGGCGGGGTCCTCGTCGAGCACCTGAAAGCTGTTGCGCTGCAATCCGACATCGGCCCCGCCGATACCTTCTTCTGGTACACCAGCCCCAGCTGGATGATGTGGAACTTCCAGGTGGCCGGGTTGCTGGTCGGCTCGACGATCGTCTGTTACGACGGCAGCCCGAGTTCTCCGCAGCCGGATGCTCTGTGGGACATCGCCGCCCGGGTGCGGGCGACGGTGCTGGGCACCAGCCCAGGTTACGTGCTGGGGTGCATGAAGGCGGGCGCCGAACCGAAGAAGACCCACGATCTGTCGGCGCTGCGCAGCGTCGGGATCACCGGATCGTCGCTGCCGCCGACGTCGTCGCTGTGGCTGCGTGACCACGTGGGCGTACAGGTCTCGTCGATCAGCGGCGGCACCGACGTGGTGTCGGCGTTCATCGGCGGAGTGCGCTCGGTGCCGGTGTGGCCGGGTGAGCTGTCGGCGCCGTATCTCGGGGTGGCGCTGGCGGCATGGGACGAGTCCGGCGAACCGGTCCTCGGAGAGGTCGGCGAACTGGTGGTCACCAAACCGCTGCCGTCGATGCCGATCGCGTTCTGGAACGATCCCGACGGAAGCCGTTACCACGACGCCTATTTCGATGTCTACCCCGGCGTCTGGCGTCACGGCGACTGGATCACCGTCACCGAGCGCGGCAGTGTCGTGGTGCACGGCCGCTCGGATTCGACACTGAACCGGCATGGGATCCGGATGGGCAGCGCCGACATCTACCAGGCTGTCGAACGGCTGCCCGAGGTGGTCGAGGCGCTGGTGATCGGCGCCGAGCAACCCGACGGTGGCTACTGGATGCCGCTGTTCGTCGTCCTGGCCGACGGGGTGAACCTCACCGACGAGGTGCGGGACCGCATCAACGACACCATCCGCACCGAGGTTTCGCCGCGGCATGTCCCCGACGAGATCATCGTGGCGCCCGGCATTCCGCACACCCGCACCGGCAAGAAGCTCGAAGTGCCGATCAAGAAGCTGTTCCAGGGTCGCGACGCCGCCAAGGTGGTCGAGCGCAGCGCCGTCGACGATCCCGAGCTACTCGACTGGTACGTCACGCAGCGTCGAAGGTGATGAGGTCGATGGTGATGCCGTCTTCGATGATGCTGCGCCGTTGTGGTGGCGGTCCGGGCAGTGGTGGGGCGGTGGATTGGTAGACCGCGCCGGTGGGGGTGCGGAAGTGGGCGGTGTGGATGTCCTCGACCTCCGCGGTGGTGACGGTCCAGCCGGGGGCTTCTTTGGCGTAGTTGCAGGCTTCGCATTCGCCGAGGCCGTTGCGCGCGCTGGTGGGTCCGCCGGCGCGGTGCGGGGTGGCGTGGTCGTGGTGGCGGATCGGGGCGTCGCAGTAGGGGGTGCGGCAGGTGCGGTCGCGGGCGTCGAGCAGCGCTGCGAGGCCTTTGGGGAAGATGCGGGCCTTCGATTCCATCGCGACCAGTTGCCCGGACTGCGGGTGGCGGTAGAGGCGGCGCAGCGTGGCCCGGGTCTGTTCGTCGAGGGCGGCCTGGCCGATCAGGGCGCGGCAGAATCCGGCCGGGACGGGGCCGTAGCCGGGCAGCCAGCCCAGTTCGTCGTCGTCGCCGGCCAGGGTGGTGTCGGCCATCACGAGGTTCAGCGCCACCGGGACCGGCGCGGTGGCCGCGCGTCCGGTCACGCGCTGGTAGATGGTCTCGGCCATCACCTGCCCGCGGGGGCGTTCGTCGGCGGTGGTGTCGGCGGCCTGTTTGCAGGCGGCGTAGACGCCCACGCCCTGGGCCAGCGGTAGTCGCACCGTCAGGTAGACCATGTTGTTGGCCGCGGGCCGGCAACTGACGGCACAACCCGCGGCGGCTTTGTCGATGCGCTCGACGACCGCGCGAGCGTCCAGGCGTGCGGCGATGGTCTTGGCTTCGGCTTCGATGCGTTTGTTGCCCCAGCCGGACAGCCGCGCCGGATCGGCACACAGTTCCTTGTCCAACTGGCGGCGGTGCTCGACGCTCAGGCAGGCCGATTCGCGCACGATCAGCGTGGCCCGCCACTCCGTGAGCGCCCCGGTTTCCAGCGCGGCCAGGGTGTGGGGCATCTCGTGGACCAGTGCCCGGGCGAACCCGAGATGCCGGTTGCCCTGGGCCGGGGCGTCGTGGCGCGCCAGCGCGATCTCGGCGGCCAAACCTTTGCCGCGCTTGTCCTTGCGGACTCCGGCGGCGTCCTCGGCGGCGTGGCGTTTGGCCGCCCACAATGCGGTGGCCCGCGCCTGGGCCGCCGCGGCCGCCGACTTGAGCCGCTCGCAGCGCTCGACGACCGCCCGCAGCTCCGCCTCACCGGCCGCATCAGAGAAGTCGCCGAACAAACTTTCGAACACATCCCCGACTGTACGCGGACGGTCCGACATTTAGCTTTGGAGTGTGAGTTCGCGGGCGGGCCGAACGTCCGACTGGGACGCGTGGTGATCCCTGAGATTTGAGTGGTCCGCTCGCGAGCTCGGTGGCTGGTCGAGCGGTGTCCTTGTTCGGGAACTTGGAGCCAGCCGGTCGGTGTGGACTCCTGCTTAGAGAATGTCTGGGCCACAGCCGCGATGGTCAGCCACCTGGGTGAATAGGGATTGATGGCTGACAGGAGCACACAACGATGGCATGGACATTAGGAATCGACGTAGCGGTGCGCGCGGCGCATCAAGCGACGCTGGCCCGCGACGGGACCACGGTATGGCGGGGCCGGAAATTCTCGACCCGGCCGGCGGACTTGGAGCGGTTGTGGGCCGATCTGTTCCTGGCCGACGCCACGGACGTGACCGTGGTGGTCGAGCCGACCCGTAACGCATGGATCGTGCTGGCCGAGTGGTTCCGCCGCCGCGGCGCCCGGTGGTGATGGTGCCTACCACCCAATCGGCGGATCTGCGCAAGTACTACTCCAAGCACACCAAGAACGATCGCATCGACTCCGAGCTGCTGGCCCGGCTGCCGCTACTTCATCCCGAAGGGTTGCGCGAGTATTCCGGCCAGGGACCGGCAGACCCGTTGCGGCGCTTGGTCCGACAGCGCTCCACCATGATCAAACGCCGGGTGGCGGTGTATTCACGGCTCGATGCGCTCGTCGAGCTCCTCGGGCCAGCGTGGTATGCGGTGCTCGGCTCGAACTACGGCAACGCGGCGTTGGAGTTCCTCGCCCGCTACGCCGACCCGAATACGGTGATCCGACTCGGCCAGGGACGTCTGAGCCGGTTTCTGATCGCCCGGTCCCGCGGCGCGTGGCGCGAGGACCACGCCGCCGGACTCATCGTCGCAGCCAAGGAAACCCTCATGCTGTGGGGACCCGACGGGATGAACTTCGCCGAACTGGGCGACGACATCGCCCACGAGGCCGAACAGGCGCTGTTTTTGACCCGGCAGATCAAGCAGATCGATGAACGGGTCGCGAACCTCTACGCCGACGCCGACCCCAAGGCAATCGTGGCTTCTGCTCCCGGTGTCGGACCGGTCATCAGCGCCGTGATCGCTGGGCGGATCGGTGATCCTCACCGGTTCACCTCACTGGCCGCGATCCGCGCCTACACCGGACTGGTCCCCAAGGTCAGCCAGTCCGGGCTGAGCAAGGTCGAATCCTCGATCACCAAGGCCGGCGACCCCCTGCTGCGCGAAATGCTATACACCGCCGCTGATCAAGCCCGCAAGATCGACCCGCAGATCGCCGCGAAATACCAGCGACTGATGACCGGCGACCGCCACCACGACTCGGCGATCTGCCACCTGGCCACCCTGCTGGTCACCCGGATCGCTACCTGCATGCGCAACGGCCAGCCCTACGTCCTGCGCGATGTCGACGGCACCCCGATCACCGACGCTCAGGGCCGCAAGATCGTCAAAGAGCGCTACCAGATCCAACCCCGGCGCCGCGACAACATCCGTCACCAACGCATGCGCGACCGCCGCAAACAGGCGGCGGGCCAGGAGTCACAGGAGTCGCCAAGCGCTCCAACATCCAGGCCCGCCAAACACGAGCCTACGAGCCAACACGCCGTTGACATCCGTTAGGAACTCAACTACCGTGCGCCGACCCAGGCGCCGATGCGGCGCACCGCCTCGTCGATGTCGGACGCGGGTCCCGCGAAGGACAGTCTCACGAACGCCCCGCCGCGCACCGTGTCGAAGTCGACCCCCGGTGCGATCGCGACCCCGGTGTCGTTGAGCAGGTTGGAGCAGAACGCCATCGAGTCGGTGGTCAGATGCGAGACATCGGCATAGACGTAGAACGCGCCATCGGGCGGAGCCAGCCGGTCGATGCCGATCGCCCGCAGCCCGTCGAGAAGCATCGCCCGGTTCGCCGCGTAGTCATCGAGCAAGGCCTCCGCCTCGGCGATCGATGCGGGGGTGAACGCCGACACCGCCGCCAGCTGTGGCAACACCGGCGGGCAGATGGTGAAGTTACCGGTCAGGCGGTCGACCGCACGCTTGAGCTCGTCGGGCACCAGCAGCCAGCCCAGCCGCCACCCGGTCATCGCGAAGTACTTCGAAAAGCTGTTCACCACAACGGCTTCACGCGACGTCTCCCAGGCGCAGCTGGTCGCCGGGGCGCCCGGATAAACCAGGCCGTGGTAGACCTCGTCGCTGATCAACCGCACGCCCTCGACGTCACACCACGACGCGATCGCCGCGAGTTCCGCGGGCGGGATGACGGTTCCGGTGGGGTTCGCCGGACTGGCGACCACCACCCCGGCCACCGGCGGGTCGAGCTGCTGCAGCATCTGCAGCGTCGGCTGAAAGCGGGTCTCCGGACCGCAGGGCACCTCGACCACGTCACAGCCCAACGCCGAGAGGATGTTGCGGTAACACGGGTAACCGGGGCTGGCGATCGCGACCCGGTCGCCGACGTCGAAACACGCCAGGAACGTCAACAGGAAGCCGCCCGACGATCCCGTCGTCACGACGACGTCATCCGGGCGCACGGTCAGGCCGTGACGCGCCGAGTACGACTCCGCGATGGCCGTGCGGAGTTCGGGGATGCCGAGGGCTACCGAGTACCCGAGCTGATTACGCTGCAGTGCCGCCACGGCGGCATCGCGTACCGCTGACGGCGCCCCGGCGCTGGGCTGCCCGGCGGAGAGGTTGACCAGATCGCCATGGGTGCGCTGGCGTTCGGCCGCGGCCAGCCACACGTCCATCACATAGAACGGTGGGATGCCGGCGCGCAGTGAGACTGTCACAGGCTCAGGCTAGAACACCTCGGCTTCGAGCCGCCGCAGCTGCTCCCGCGGCGGTCCGAGCAGCTGGGCGCTGCCGTGCGCGCGCTTGAAATACAGCTGAATGTCACTTTCCCAGGTGATGGCGATGCCGCCGTGCATCTGCACCGCCTCGGCGGCAACCTTGGACAGAGCCTCACTGGCCGCCAGCCGCGCCAGCGCGGCAGAGGTGGGCGACGGTTCTGCCACGGCCTCGTCGACGACGGCCTTGGCCGACTGCACGGCGACGTACAGGTCCGCCATCCGGTGCTTGAGCGCCTGGAAGCTGCCGATCGGGCGGCCGAACTGCACACGGTCCTTGGTGTACTGGACGGTGAGCTCGAGGCAGCGGGTGGCCGCACCGATCTGCTCGGCCGCCAACAGGATCGCCGCGGTATCCGCCAGCCCGGGATCGGTTCCCAGCGGCGAGGTTTCGGTGGCCTCGAGCGCCGCAAGGGGGCGGGTGATGTCCATCGCGGCCACCGGTGTGACGGTGAACGTCGTCCACCGGGTCACGCGCTGGCCATCGGCGGCGATCACCACATCGGCCACGTTGCCGTTGACGACGTAACCGGGGTCGAAGACGACCGTTCCGATCATCGTTCCCTCGGCCAAGCACTCCAGGGTCTCGGTGTCCGGCTCGTCGACCGACAACAGCGCCAACTCCGCGAGGGTCGTGCCCAGCAGCGGCGTCGGCACCAGCGCCTTGCCGAGTTCCTCGAGAACGACTGCGGCATCCGCGAGTTCGCCGCCCGCACCGCCGAGTTTCTCGGGAACGACCAGTGCCGCGGCGCCGACCTGTTCACAGAGCATCTTCCACAGCGTCTCGTCGTAGCCCCGCTCCGACGCGGCCGCCTTGCGCACGGCCTCCGGCGAGGCATGCTTGTCGACGAGCGCGGCGACGGTGTCGCGCAACAGGTCCCGTTCTTCGCTCACTACAGTGCCTCCAACACTCGCCGGCGGTGCCACGTCGGGTCGCCCCAGGCGGGACGCAGCGCCTGCACCCGCAACAACAACAGCGAAAGGTCGTGTTCCTGGGTGAACCCGATGGCCCCGTGGGTCTGCAGCGACGAACGCGCGGCCAGCAACGCCGCGTCGGCGGCGGCGACCTTGGCCGCACTGACGTCGCGGCCGGTGTCCGGGGAACCGTCCGCCAGCGACAGCGCCGCGCCGTAAACCAGCGGCCGGGCCAGCTCCACGGCGATCAGCACGTCGGCCAGCTTGTGCTTGATCGCCTGATACGTGCCGATCACGGTCCCGAACTGGCTTCGCTGCTTGGCGTACTCCACCGACGCGTCCAGCATCGCCTGGGCCGCACCGACCAGCAGAGCCGAGGTGGCCAGTGCGCCGAACTCGAAGGCGCGTTCGACGTCGGCGGGCCTGGCGTCGCCGGAGGCCGTGTCCTTCAAGACCTCGAACAGCTTTCGCGCCGGGTCAACGGATTCGTGCTGTGTGCCCTTCTCGGCGTCGGCGACGGTGCCCTCGGTGGCCAGCAGGATCAGACCTGCGGTGTCGGCGTCGACTGCCCGCGGCGTCAGGGGCGGCATGGCGACCGTGGCGATCAGCTCACCGGCGGCCAATGCCGCGCTGCGGTCGTCGTCGCGGAGCAGAACCGGCGCCACCGCGATCGACTCGGCCACCGGGCCCGGCACGTTCCAGCGACCCAGCCGTTCCATCGCCACCACCAGGTCCACCGGGTGGGCGTCGATACCGTCGAACTTCTCCGGCACCAGCAGCGCGGTCACGCCCAGATCGGTGAGCTGAGCCCACACCTTGCGGCCGGGCGCGGTGTCGCCGTCACCCCAGGCGCGAACCGCGGCGGGCACGTCGGCCGCACCCAGCGCGGCGTCGATACTCGCCGCGAAATCGCGTTGCTGTTCGTCGATCTCGAAGTTCACGTCCGTCTACTTTCGGGGCAGGCCCAGCAGGCGCTCGGCGATGATGTTGCGCTGAATCTCATTGGTGCCGGCGTAGATCGGCCCGCCGAGGGCAAACAGCAGACCGTCGGTCACCGAGTCGGTGAGTTCACCGTCGGCGCCGCGCAGATCCAGCGCGGTCTGATGTAGGGCGACGTCGAGTTCGGACCAGAAGACCTTCGTGATCGACGATTCCGCGCCCAGCTCGCCGCCGTTACCGACCCGGGTGACGGTGCCGAACGTGTGCAGCCGGTAGGCCTGCGCCTTGATCCACGCGTCGGCCACGCGGTCGGTGAACGCCGGGTCGGGGTTGTCCTTCCACTGCGCGACCAGTCGTTCGGCCGGCGCGAGGAACCGTGCGGGGCTGCGCAGCGACATGCCGCGCTCGTTGCTCGAGGTGCTCATCGCCGCACGCCAGCCATCGTGCACGCTGCCGATGACGTCGTCGTCGGGGACGAACACGTCGTCGAGGAAGATCTCACCGAATCCGGTGTCGCCGCCCAGCTGGGCGATGGGGCGAACCGTGACCCCATCGGCCTTCAGGTCGAACATGACGTAGGTCAGACCTTTGTGCCGCTGAGCCTCCGGGTCGGACCGGAACAACCCGAACGCCCGCTCTCCGAACACCGCGCGCGAGCTCCAGATCTTCTGCCCGTTGAGCAGCCAGCCGCCGTCGGTCCGCGTCGCCGTCGAGCGCAGCGAGGCCAGGTCGCTGCCCGACTCCGGCTCCGACCAGGCCTGGGCCCAGATCTCTTCGCCGCTGGCCATCTTCGGCAGAATGCGGTCGCGCTGTTCCTCGGTGCCGTGCGCGAACAGCGTCGGCGCCAGCATCGAGGTGCCGTTGGCGCTGGCGCGGCCCGGCGCACCGGCGCGGAAGTACTCCTCCTCGTAGACGATCCACTGCAGCAGCGATGCGTCCCGGCCGCCGTAGCGCTCGGGCCAGGTGATCACCGACAGTCCGGCGTCGAACAGCACCTTGTCCCAGCGGCGGTGCTGCTCGAAGCCCTCGGCGGTGTCATACGACCGGGTCGGGAAGAAATCCCTGTTCTTGCCGAGGAATTCGCGCACCTCCATCTGGAATTCGCGGGTGGCGTCGTCGAAGGTCAGGTCCACATCAGGCCCTCTCGGTGTGTCGGCGGAGCTCGGGCTTGACCACCTTGCCGCCGGGATTGCGCGGAAGCGCGTCGAGGAATTCGACGCTCCGCGGGGTCTTGAAGTTCGCGAGATGCTCACGCGTGTAGGCGATGACGGTCTGCTCGTCGAGCGTGGCGCCGGGCAGCGTGACGACGAACGCCTTGCCGACTTCGCCGAGGCGGTCGTCGGGCACGCCGATCACGGCGGCTTCTGCGACGCCGGGCAGTCGCGCGAGGACCTGCTCGATCTCGGCGGGGTAGACGTTGAAGCCGCCGCAGATGTACATGTCCTTGAGCCGGTCGGTGATCTTCACATTCCCGGCGGGATCGAGTTCGCCCACATCGCCGGTGTGCAACCAGCCGTCGGCGTCGATCGCGGCGGCGGTCGCCTCGGGATCGTCGAGATAGCCGAGCATCACGTTGGGGCCGCGGAGCAACACTTCGCCTTGATCACCGATTCGCAGCTCGAAGTCCGCGATCGGACGGCCGGAGGTGGTTGCGACCGTCACAGCGTCGTCGTCGGCGCGACACATCGTCCCGAAGCCCGCCGCCTCCGTGAGGCCGTAGGCGGTCAGCACGATGTCGATGTCGAGCTCACTCTGCATCCGTTCGATCAGCACGACCGGGATGGTTGCCGCACCGGTGACCGCGAACCGCAGCGAGCTCAAATCGAACTCGCCGCGTCGGGGATGGTCGAGCAGGGTCTGGTAGATGGTCGGGGGACCGGGCAGCACGGTGATTCGGTGGTCCTGCACCGCTTGCATGGTCCGTTCCGGATCGAATGTCAGCGCGGGGAACAGCGTCGCCCCGGTCTGCAGGCAGGCCAGGATGCCGGCCTTGTAGCCGAAGTTGTGGAAGAACGGGTTGATGCACAGATAGCGGTCCGCGCTGGAGACCTGCCCGCACGCCGCCCATGCCGCCGACGCGTCGAGTGACTGACGCTGTGCGCAGCGCACCCCCTTGCTGCGTCCGGTGGTGCCGGAGGTGAACAGGATGTCGGAGACATCTTCGTCGGTGACGGCGGCGACGCGCTCGTCGACTGCCGCCAGATCCGCGCCGCGCGCGATGAACTCGTCCCACGTCCCGTCGGCCCTTTCGATCGGGACCCGGACGACGTGGCGCAGTGCCGGTACATCGGCACGGTCGATGCTCGCGGCCTTGTCGGTACCCAGGAACTCGCCCGAGGCGAACAGCAGCGGCGCCCCGGTGCGCGCCAGGATGTCGGTGGCCTCGCCGGCGGTGTACCGCGTGTTGAGCGGGACCAGAACTGCGCCCGCATGGTGGACGGCCAGACATGCGACCACCCAGTGCCAGGTGTTCGGCGCCCAGATCGCGACGCAGTCGCCCGGCTGGACTCCGAGGTCGATCAACGCGGCCGCGGCCCGGCGAACCTCGGCGCGCAGTTCGGCGTACGTCAGCATCCGGTCGGCAGTGACGACGGCGGCGTGTTCGGGGAGCTCGCGCGCGACGCGGTCGAGGACCGCGGGGGTGGTCCGCGCGGCGGTTGTCATCGGTGCTCCTCAGGGATCGGCTACCCAAGCAAGTGCTTGGTAGGCTACCCTACAGGGGTGATAGAGGTCCAGGAGTTCAGGGCTGAGGTCCGCGACTGGCTCGCGGAGAATCTGGTCGGCGACTTCGCGGCGTTGAAGGGTCTGGGAGGGCCGGGACGCGAACACGAGGCCTTCGAAGAGCGGCTCGCGTGGAACCGGCATCTCGCCGCCGCCGGGCTGACCTGTCTGGGGTGGCCCGAGGAGCACGGCGGCCGCGGCTTGACGGTGGCCCACCGCGTCGCCTTCTACGAGGAGTACGCCAAGGCCAACGCCCCCGACAAGGTCAACCACCTCGGCGAGGAGCTGCTCGGCCCCACGTTGATCGCCTACGGCACGCCGGAACAGCAGAAGCGATTCCTGCCCAAGATCCTCGACGTCACCGAGCTGTGGTCGCAGGGCTACTCCGAGCCGGGCGCGGGCAGCGACCTCGCCAACGTGTCCACCACCGCCGTGCTCGACGAAGCGGGTCAACAGTGGCTTATTAATGGCCAGAAGGTTTGGACGTCGCTCGCGCACTGGGCGCAGTGGTGCTTCGTGGTGGCCCGCACCGAGAAGGGCTCCAAGCGCCACGCCGGCCTGTCCTATCTGCTGGTTCCACTCGACCAGCCCGGCGTCGAGGTCCGGCCGATCATCCAGCTGACCGGTGACTCGGAATTCAACGAGGTCTTCTTCGACGACGCCCGCACCGATGCCGACCTCGTGGTCGGGGAGCCGGGGGACGGGTGGCGGGTGGCCATGGGCACGCTGACCTTCGAGCGTGGCGTCTCCACGCTCGGGCAGCAGATCCGCTACGCACGTGAGCATTCCAACCTCGTGGAGCTGGCCAAGCGCACTGGGGCCGCCGACGACCCGCTGATCCGCGAGCGGTTGACGCGCTCGTGGGCCGGGCTCAAGACGATGCGATCGTATGCGCTGGCGACGATGGACGTGGAGCAGCCGGGGATGGACAACGTGTCGAAGTTGTTGTGGGCCAACTGGCATCGGGAGCTGGGTGAGATCGCGATGGACGTCGAAGGCATGGCCGGGCTGACCCTGCCCGACGGGGAGTTCAGCGAATGGCAGAGGTTGTACCTGTTCTCCCGCTCCGACACCATCTACGGCGGATCCAACGAGATCCAGCGCAACATCATCGCCGAGCGGGTGCTCGGCCTACCCCGGGAGGCTCGGCCATGACAGATCTTTCCGTCGCACCCGCCGAGATCGAGGGCCACGGTCTGCTCAAGGGCAAGGTCGTGCTCGTGACCGCTGCAGCCGGCACCGGCATCGGCTCCACGACCGCCCGCCGTGTGCTGCTCGAAGGCGCCGATGTGGTGGTCTCGGACTACCACGAGCGCCGGCTGGGAGAGACCCGCGACGAGCTCGCCGCGCTCGGACTGGGCAAGGTCGACTCCGTGGTCTGCGATGTGACCTCCACCGAAGCCGTAGATGCGCTGATCACCTCGACGGTCGAAAAGGCCGGACGCATCGATGTTCTGGTCAACAACGCCGGCCTGGGCGGGCAGACGCCGGTCATCGACATGACCGATGACGAGTGGGACCGCGTGCTCAACGTGACGCTGACATCGGTGATGCGGGCGACACGGGCCGCGCTGCGCTATTTCCGCGACGCGCCCCACGGCGGTGTGATCGTGAACAATGCCAGTGTGCTGGGCTGGCGCGCGCAACACTCCCAGTCGCACTACGCCGCGGCCAAGGCCGGCGTGATGGCCCTGACCCGGTGCAGCGCCATCGAAGCCGTCGAACACGGGGTGCGGATCAACGCCGTATCGCCGAGCATCGCCCGCCACAAGTTCCTGGAGAAGACCAGCAGCTCCGAGCTGTTGGACCGGCTGGCCGAGGGTGAGGCGTTCGGCCGCGCGGCCGAGCCGTGGGAGGTCGCGGCCACCATCGCGTTTCTGGCCAGCGACTACTCCAGTTACCTGACCGGCGAGGTGATCTCGGTGTCGAGCCAGCACCCATGAGTGCCGAGCGCCCAGCCCAGGCGGCCCCCGCCGCCGGCAATACCCGCCGCGACGAACTATTGCAGCTGGCCGCGACGATGTTCGCCGAGCGTGGATTGCGCGCCACCACCGTGCGCGACATCGCCGACTCGGCCGGAATCCTGTCGGGCAGTCTGTACCACCACTTCTCGTCGAAAGAGGAGATGGTCGACGAGGTGCTGCGCGGGTTCCTCGACTGGCTCTTCGAGCGGTACCAACAGATCATCGACACCGAGTCCAACCCGCTCGAGCGCCTCAAGGGGCTGTTCATGGCGTCGTTCGAGGCGATCGAGACCCGCCACGCCGAAGTGGTGATCTATCAGGACGAGGCGAAGCGGCTGTCGTTGCAGGACCGCTTCGGCTACGTCGAGGAGCGCAACAAAGAACAGCGCAAGATGTGGATCGACGTCCTCACCCAGGGCATCGAGGAGGGCCATTTCCGTCCCGACGTCGACGTCGACCTGGTCTACCGGTTCATCCGTGACACCACCTGGGTCTCGGTGCGCTGGTACCAGCCCGGTGGGCCGCTGACCGCCCAGCAGGTGGGTCAGCAGTATCTTTCGATCGTTCTCGGCGGTATCACCGCCGGGCCAACAACCAAGGAGAGCAGCAATGGCTGAGGCGTATGTGATCGACGCAGTTCGTACCGCGATCGGCAAGCGCAACGGATCGCTGGCCGGTGTGCATCCCGTCGACCTCGGCGCGGCGGGCTGGCGTGGCCTGTTCGCGCGCAACGACGTCGATCCGGCCGCTGTCGATGACGTCATCGCCGGCTGCGTGGACGCAATCGGTCCGCAGGCCGGCAACATCGCGCGGCTGTCCTGGTTGGCCGCCGGCTACCCCGAAGAGGTACCCGGCGTGACCGTGGACCGGCAGTGCGGATCCAGCCAGCAGGCCATTTCCTTCGGCGCTCAGGCGATCCTGTCCGGTACCGCCGACCTGATCGTCGCCGGCGGTATGCAGAACATGAGCCAGATTCCGATCAGCTCGGCGATGACGGTCGCCGAGCAGTTCGGATTCACCTCTCCGACAAACGAATCGAAGAGCTGGTTGCATCGCTACGGCGACCAGGAGATCTCCCAGTTCCGCGGCGCCGAGTTGATCGCCGAGAAGTGGGACATCTCCCGCGAGGACATGGAGCAGTTCGCGCTCACCAGCCACCAGCGCGCCCAGGCAGCGATCCGCGCCGGCCACTTCGAGAACGAGATCATTGATGTCGACGGCTTCGCCGTAGACGAAGGCCCGCGCGACACGTCGCTGGAGAAGATGGCAGGCCTCAAGACGCTCGTCGAGGGCGGTCGCCTGACCGCAGCGATGGCCAGCCAGATCTCCGATGGTGCCAGCGCGGTGCTGCTGGCCTCCGAGCAGGCGGTGAAGACACATAATCTGAAGCCGCGCGCCCGCATTCACCACATCAGTGCCCGCGGCGCCGACCCGGTGTTCATGCTCACCGGGCCGATCCCGGCCACCCGTTATGCGCTGGACAAGACCGGTCTGTCGATCGACAACATCGACACCGTCGAGATCAACGAGGCGTTCGCGCCGGTGGTGCAAGCCTGGCTCAAGGAGACCAACGCCGACCCCGAGAAGGTCAACCCGAACGGCGGTGCGATCGCCCTTGGGCACCCGTTGGGCGCGACTGGCGCGAAGCTCTTCGCGACCATGTTGAACACCCTCGAACGGACCGGCGGCCGCTACGGACTGCAGACGATGTGCGAAGGCGGCGGCACTGCGAACGTCACCATCATCGAACGGCTTTGACCTCTCATTTTGTGAGCAATATCACCGGGCGGTCTCGCCAGGGTCACGGAACGGTAACAACCTGGCGGGTTGCCGAATGGGCTGCGCCGTTGCAGAGTTCGCAGTTAGGCGCGCTGTTGCGCCGTTGATCACCCCTGTCCCACCGCGCGGACGCGCCTTGCGTTTTCAGGCTTTGCCCGAATACGGTCATAACACCGATGACGTAACTGATGACGCATGTGAATTTTGTTCGGTGGTGATCTTGAAGTGGACGATGCTGATTCGCGCGGTGCCGACGTGATGCCGCGCCCGTGGACGGTGGCCACGAAAAGCGCTGTCCAACGGACCAATTCGTGGGCGCGTTTCCTGCGCCGACCGCAGCAGGACGATGCGCTCGCGATGCGGCGCCTGGTCATCGAGACCGATGTGCTCGACGTCAACTCGACGTACACGTATCTGTTGATGGCCACAGACTTTGCCGACACGACGATCGTCGCCGACCGCGACGGTGATCTGTGCGGCTTGATCACCGGCTACCACCCCCCGAGCCGACCCGAGGTGCTGTTCGTCTGGCAGGTCGCGGTCGCCCGGGCGGCGCAGGGCACCGGACTTGCCAGCGTCATGCTTGACGGGCTGGTGGAGCGGGTACGACTCGACCGGCACGGCCACCCGGTGACTGTGGAGGCCACGGTCGCTCCGGACAACGCAGCGTCGCGAGCCTTCTTCGCCGCCTTCGCCCGGCGGCAGGGCGTTCCTCTCGTCGAGGAGCCCAGGTTCACCGCAGCGGACCTGGACGTCGATCAGAACCACCCGGACGAGCCGCTGCTACGCATCGGTCCGATCACGACATCCATGGTCGACTGACACCATTGAAGGGAAACATGTCAACGCCAGCAACGATCACCCGTTCCAACGAACCCGACCTCCCGGCGGTGTACAGCTCCGTCGAGTCCGAGGTCCGCAGCTACTGCCGCGGTTGGCCGACCACAATGGCCTCCGCCCGGGGTTCCTGGGTGACCGACGCCTCCGGTCGCCGCTACCTGGACTTCTTCGCCGGGGCCGGTGCGCTGAACTACGGGCACAACAACCCGATACTCAAGCAGCCGCTGATCGATTACCTCGCCAATGACGGCATCGTGCACTCGCTGGACATGGCCACCGAGGCCAAAACGCACCTCCTCGAGACCTTCGAGCGGCTGATTCTGCGGCCCCGAGGACTGGACTACAAGGTGCAGTTCCCCGGGCCCACCGGCGCCAACTCGGTCGAGGCGGCCTTGAAGCTGGCTCGCAAGGTCACCGGTCGCGAGTCGATCATCAGCTTCACCAACGCCTTTCACGGTATGACGCTGGGTGCGCTCTCGGTGACGGGTAACTCGATGAAGCGCGCCGGAGCGGGCATCCCGCTCGTGCACGCCACCCCGATGCCCTACGACAACTACTTCGGTGGGGTCACCGAGGACTTCCACTGGTTCGAGCGGGTGCTCGACGACTCCGGCAGCGGGCTCAACCGTCCGGCCGCGGTCATCGTCGAGACCGTGCAGGGCGAGGGCGGCCTCAACGTGGCACGGATGGAATGGCTCCGCGGACTGGCCGAGCTGTGTCAGCGCCGAGAGATCCTGCTCATCATCGATGACGTCCAAATGGGCTGCGGACGAACGGGTCCGTTCTTCAGCTTCGAAGAGGCCGGGATCGTCCCCGACATCGTGACGCTGTCGAAGTCGATCAGCGGCTACGGCCTGCCGATGGCGCTGACGCTGTTCCGGCGTGATCTCGACGTGTGGGCGCCCGGGGAGCACAACGGAACGTTCCGTGGCCACAACCCGGCATTCGTCACCGCGGCGAAGGCCCTCGAGACGTACTGGGAGACCGAGACGTTCGTCGAGGACACGCTCGCGAAGGGGCGGCAGATCCGGGACCGGCTCGACCAGATCGCCGCGAAGCACGAAGGTGTGAGTGCGCGCGGCAGGGGGATGGCACAGGGACTGAAGTTCGAGGATGCGGCGCTGGCGTCGGCCGCGTGCTACGCCGCCTTCGAGCGCGGCGTGCTGATGGAGACGAGCGGTCCCTCCGACGAGGTCATCAAGCTGCTGCCGCCGCTGACCACCTCCGAGGAGGACCTCGACGCGGGCATCGACATCTTGGCCGAGGCGGTCGCCGCTACTGTCGAGTAACAGCGCAGACCAACGTACGGAAAGGAGGTGCCGACTTGATAGTCCGCACCACTGAGGAAATCACCGGCACAGACCGGGATGTCGCAGCCGCACATTGGCGGTCCAAGCGCATCATCCTGGCCGACGATGGCGTCGGCTTCTCGTTTCACGAGACCACGATCGAGCCGAACACCGTGAGTGAGTTCCACTACCGCCACCACGTCGAGGCGGTCTGGGTCGTCGAGGGCACCGGCATGCTGACCGATCTCGAGACGGGGCAAGACTATCCGCTGCGTCCCGGGTCGATGTATCTGCTCAACGGTCACGAGCGTCACCGTGTCACCACGGACACCACGATGCGCATGTTGTGCGTGTTCAACCCGCCCGTGACCGGCCAGGAGGTGCACGACGAGAACGGCGCATACCCGGCGGCGGTGGCCAATTGAGCACAGAGCAACTCACCCGGGCAGCTGACCGCTACCCGACCCGACTCGATACCCGTCTCGACCCGATCGACCGGGTCGAGCCGACCGTGTGGGGACCGCCGGCCGGTGGGCCGCTGACCGAGTCGGACCTGCAGTCGATGGAGCGCAACGGCTACCTGGTGCGCCCGGATGCGGTCGACTCGCCGTGGCTGCCGACGTTGCAGTCGGAACTGGAGCGCATCGCCGCGCGCGCTGATTCCGACGATCCGCGCATCATCCGCGAACCGGGCGGCAGCGTGCGGTCGGTGTTTCAGCCGCACCTGTTCAGCGACGTCATCTCCGAGGTCGTGACACTCGACACCGTCTTGCCGGTCGCGCGCCAGTTGCTGGGTAGTGACGTCTACCTGCATCAGGCCCGGATCAACCTGATGCCCGGCTTCACCGGATCCGGGTTCTACTGGCATTCCGACTTCGAGACCTGGCACGCCGAGGACGGCATGCCCGAGATGCGTGCGGTGTCGTGCTCGATCGCGCTGACCGAGAACTACCCGTACAACGGCTCGCTGATGGTGATGCCCGGTTCGCATCGGGTCTTCTACCCCTGCGTCGGCGCCACGCCGCGCAACAACCACACGTCCTCGTTGGTCAAGCAGGAGATCGGAGTGCCCGACCGTGCCACGCTGACCGCGGCGGCGGAGCGGTTCGGCATCGACCAGGTCACGGGGCCGGCGGGCACCGCACTGTGGTTCGACTGCAACATCATGCACGGGTCGGGTTCGAACATCACGCCGTATCCGCGGTCCAACATCTTCCTGGTGTTCAACTCGGTCGAGAACCAACTCGAGGCGCCTTTCAGCGCCGACGAGCCCCGGCCGGAGTACCTGGGCGCTCGGACTCATCAGGCCTTCAGCACGGCGGCCCTCGTCGGTTGACCGCGGTCTGACACCCGAAAGACGGTTCCGCGCGCGTCGCACCGGCTAGGCTCATCTGACATCGCGTGTTGTCAGATGGAGGTTCGTGGTGCGGGCGCAGAGTCGTCGGATTGTCAGGCCTCTCGGCTACAGCCTCGCGTCGCTCGCGATCTGCATCGGGCTTGCGGTCGCCCCGATCGAAGGCGTCGCGTACGCCGACCCGATCGGTGCGATCAACTCGGAGTCGACGTCCGAGCGGCCGTCGACGACCACCAGCCGCGCCGACGACGGCCGGCCCGGTCGCGCCGAGACAGACGAGACGGACGAGGCGGGCGGGCCGGCGCGCCGGGCCCCGCATCGCCTTCGCGACCGCGCCGAGTCTCGCGACCGCGCCGGGTACGAACTTGACGTCGGCGTCGCCGACCTCGAGGAGCCGAACCCTCCGGGGCCCGACGATGCGGTGGCGCCGGACCCGGCGGTGACGGACGGCAAGGCCGTCGTCCTCGCCGAAGTGGTCGAGCCCGCGGTCGCCGACCGCTCGGTCCGGCGTCCGTCCGTGCGGTTGGACCGAACGACGACGCGCCCGCAGCGGAGCGTGCTACCGGCCGGGCTGCCCGCTGCCGAGGCACCGGCCCGAGGCGCGCTCGCGACGATTTCGGTCGAGCCCACCGCGGTGGCACTGGCGCCGCAGCCGCTCTCGCCGCTCGCCGAACTGCTCACGCTGCCCGCGCGTGTGGTCAACGCGGTGTTGCAGGTGCTCGACTTCACCTCGACCGCGGACCGACCGGACAGGCCCTACGGTCTCGCGCCGATCAACGACCTGATCTTCGCCGCGTTCCGGGAAGTCGAACGACTGCTGGGACTGCACCGGCCGCCCCCTCCGCAGCCGGAGGTGCCCGCGCTCACCTACACCGGGCCGACCACCCGGCCGACGCCGACGGTGGCGCAGTTCCTCAACGCTTCCGCCTCCGGTTATGTGCTCGGATCGACTCCCGGCGAGCTGATGCCGTTCACCGTCAACGGCTTTCAGCTGTCGGCGGTGAACGTCTTCTCGGGCATGGTGGCCAAGACCTGGGTCACTCCGGAGGGACAGGTCATCATCGCCTACCAAGGCACCACGGGCGGGTCGCACCTGTTGTTCAACCCGCTCATCACGATCAGCCAGGTGCTCGCCGATCTGCAGGTGGTCTTCACGCCGACCACACCTTTGACCTTCTACCACGCGCTCGCGTTCGCCGACCGGGTGCAGGCCGCCGCCGCTCTACAGGGCTACGCCACCGACGACATCTTCGTCACGGGACACTCGCTAGGCGGGTGGCAGGCGCAGTTCGTCGCCCAGCAGAGAGGCCTGGCCGGCATCGGCTTCGAAGCCCCCGGCATGAACACCCGAACCCCCGGCAACGGCGCCGACGCGATGTTCGTCAACATCGGAACCTACGGCAGCTCCGCGCCGTACATGGCCACGGATCTGCCTGGCCTGCAACCGTTCATGCCGCGCTACGTGCCCGGGGGCGGCAGCAAGCCGCACTTCGGTCCGATCGTGATGATCGGAGACCCCGCCGCGATGACGCCGCTGTACAACGCGTCGGCGCTGTGGGGCCGAAGCCTGATCGGCAGCGTGATCTTCCTGTTCGACTACCTGATGAACTTCTTCCAGTACCACCTACCCCGCGTGCAGGCCTACCACCTCGACGTCACTCCCGACCCCGGCATCGTGGGGTTCCTGGGCACCGCGCGCGGGCCCGTCCACACCGGCTACGGGACCCTGACGATCCCGCAGTTGATGAAGGCGGCGTCGGACGACGGAATCCTGTTCCGGCCCTGACTCCGAAGTGGACTTCAGTGGTCGTGCAGGATCACGCCGCGGATGTTGCGGCCCGCCCGCATGTCCTCGTAGCCCTCGTTGACCTCGGCCAGCTTGTACTCATGGGTCACGGTCTCGTCGAGCAGCAGCTTGCCCTCGCGGTAGAGCGACAGCAGGCGCGGGATGTCCGCGCGCGGGTTGGCTTCGCCGTAAAGGCTGCCCAGCAGCCGCTTCTGGAACAGCGTGAACATCATCATGCCCAGGGTCGGCTGGTTGTCCGCCATCGTCGACAGCGCCGTCATCACCACCGCGCCGCCCTTGCGGATGATGTTGGCGGCCTCTTCGAGCATCGAGCCCTCCAGCAGGCCGACGGTCAGGATCGCCGAATCGGCCATCACTCCGCGCGTCAGGTCGGCCACCAGCGCGGTCGCCTCCTCCATCGAGGTGACGAAGTGGGTGGCCCCGAACCGGAAAGCCAACTCCCGCTTGGATTCGACCGGCTCGACGACGATGATCTTCTCGGCGCCGGCCAGCCGTGCACCCTGGATGGCGCCGCTGCCGATCCCGCCCAGCCCGATGATCACGACGGTGTCGCCGGGCGCCACGTCGGCGGTGTTCACCGCGGACCCCCACCCCGTGGTGACACCGCAGCCGAGCAGACAGGCCCGGGACAACGGAATGTCGTCGTCGATCTTGACGATCGACGCCTCGGGCACGGAACCGTATTGCGAGAAGGTCCCGACGAACGCCATCGCGCCGACGTTCTGGCCGCGGGCCCGGCGCCGGTAGGTTCCGTCGACCTGCGTGCCTGCCATGATCAGGGCGCCGAGGTCGCACAGGTTCTGATGACCGGTCGAGCAGAACCGGCACCGGCCGCACGCGGGCAGGAACGAGGCCACTACGTGGTCGCCGGGGGCGAGGCCGATCACGCCGGGGCCCACCTCCCGGACGATTCCGGCGCCTTCGTGGCCGCCGATCAGCGGCAGCGGCGCGGGCAGATCGCCGGTGCGGATGTGCTCGTCGGAGTGGCACAGGCCGGTGGCCTCCCACGACACCAGCACCTCGCCGTCGCCGGGCGGATCGAGGTCGATCTCCTCAACGGTCCAGTCGCCGCCGTACTCCCACAGAATTGCCGCGTTGGTCTTCACCCGGCCGAGTGTAGGAAGCCGGTGCGGCGACCGAGGCGATTCCGCGCGATCAATGCAAGACCAGCGCCAGCCCGCCCATCGCGACCAGCCAGCTGGCGAAGCTGCCGACCAGGAAGTACTCGGTGACCTCGTCGATGCCCGTCCCCGGCGAGTCCTTGCGCTGAGCGTTGAGTTCGGGAAAGCGGATGATTCCCTTCGCCGCGACCACGGCCGATGCCAGGCCGAGCTCGCCTCCCAGCCCCAGGCCGACGATCAGCAGCCGCTCCATGGGCCCGAGGAGGCGGCCGCCCTTGAGCCGGTCCGACGGCTGGGGCTGCCCTTCCGGACGGACGGTGCCGACCGACCCGAGCACCAGGCGGACCAGCTGATTCGCTGTCACCAACTGAACAAGCACGACGGCGACGACCAGCAGCGCCCGATCCGGGTCGACGTCGGCCAGCCCGACCCAGTCCAGCCAGGATCCCAGCGCGCCACCCGCCGGTGACGCCCAGCCCGACAGCATCACCAACACCGCGGCACCGACGCCGAAGGCGGTCAGCGCGCGGCCATGGTGGATGCCGGTGCGATCCGCCCGCGCGCCCAGATGCAGCCAGGCCATCGACACCGCAGCGGCGCACCCGAGCAGGACGAGGTCCCCGCCTCGCCACAGCCCCGCGAGCGCGGCCGCCACCATCACGGTCGCCGGACCGGCCCCGACCGCCGGCCAGGTCCGCGACGTCAGCTTGCGGACGATGTCGCCGACGCCGACGGCGAGCAGGAACACCGCCAGCGCGCTCACGTGACCTCTCGCAACTGGTCGGCGGCGAGCAGGAGCAGATCGAGACCGGTGCGGCCGGCGCGCTGGGACACCGCCGAAGCGCTGATCCCTTCGGACATCGCCACCTCCTTCTTCGACCGCCCCGCTCGGAGCCCCGCCAGGATCCGCAGCGCTCTGTCGTCCAGCGATCCCAGCAGATGGTCCCGACACAACAGGGCGGCGTTGACCGCGTGCGCATCCGCACCCGACGCGGACCCGTTGCGAAAGGCGGTGCGCACGTGGGTCAGGCCGGGCTGTTGCTGAGCCTGCGCGGTCCATTCGATGGCCTCGCGCGCCGCCCACCAACCGGGGCCGTCCTGGATGCCGGACTCGTCGAGTCGTTCGATCGGACCCCATCCGATGCCGAATCGGACGTCGATCTCGGGTCCTAGGGCCAATCGCAAGGTCAGCGTGGCGTCGAGCGCGTGCCCGACCGTCGGATAGCTGCCCTGGAACTCGTCACCGACCGTCAGGGCAGGCGGCTGGGCGGCGTCGTCGGCGATGGCGGCGAGGGCCGCTGTCAGCCGCCGGTGCAGTCGCCTGCGGTCGGGATGCGCGCGCGAACTGACGACGTCACCGATGAGCGTCGCGACCGGAGATGAAGCATCTGCCTTCAACGCCGCCATATGAAGATAATAGCTTCAATATCAGAAAATGAAGCTCTAATCTTCACTCACCGATGAAGCTGGATGCCTTCCGCAGGTGCTCGACAGCTTCGGCCACGATGGCGGGAACGAGGTCGGCGCACGAGGGCAGGTCCTCGATGATTCCGGCGACCTGCCCCGATGCGAGCACTCCGGCATCGGTGTTGCCCTCGACCAGGCCGGCCTTCAGCAACATCGGCGTGTTGGCCGCCATCACGACCTGCGACCAGGTCAGCTCCTTGCCGTGCCGCATGGCCAGGCCATCCTTGACCATCGACTTCCAGGTCATCCCCGACATCTTCTTGAACTTCTGGGCGTTGCCCACCGCGGCGGCGAAACCCTTCAGGGGTGAGCCGCTCTCGAGCCTCTCCACCAAGCCTGTGCGCAGCACCCGGTGTGGCATCCCGTCGACCCGGGTGGACACCACTGTGCCGTCCAGCGCGGCCTGCAGGTAGCGCTGCTTGACCGGGTCGGGCACGGTGGAGTCGCTGGTCAGCAAAAATCGGGTGCCCATGGCGACCCCGGCGGCGCCGTAGGACAGCGCCGCGGCCAGGCCGCGGCCGTCGAAGAAACCGCCCGCGGCGATCACCGGCATCCCGGTGTCGGCCACGGCGTCGAGCACCGAGGGCAGCAGCAGCGTGGTGGCGATCGGACCGGTGTGACCGCCGCCTTCGCCGCCCTGCACGATCACCGCGTCGGCGCCCCAACTCGCGACCTTCTTGGCGTGTTTGGCCAGACCCACCGACGGGATGACCACGACGCCGGCCTCTTTGAGTTTGGCGATCAGATCCGGCTTCGGGGCCAGCGCGAACGAAGCGACTTTGACCCCCTCGGCGATCAACAGATCGACCCGTTCGTTCGCATCGCCGGCATCGGCACGGATGTTGATCCCGAACGGTTTGTCGGTGGCGGCTTTGACCTTGGCGACGGCGGTTTTCAGCTCGTCGAGCGTCATCGTCGCCGAGGCCAGGATGCCCAGGCCGCCGGCATTCGAGGTCGCCGACACCAGACGTGCGCCGGCCACCCACCCCATGCCGGTCTGGACCACTGGATGTTCGATACCGACCAGCTCGGTCAGGGGCGTGGTCAGGTGCGCGCTCACCGTACTTCCTTGTCGCGCAGTGACTTCGGATCGATCCGTTCGCGAAGCAGTGTCAGTTCCTCGTCCGACGGAAGCCGGGTGGTGCCGGCCTCGCCCAGGCCGTGCACCTCGAAAGAGGTGTTCTCGACGACCTGCTCGGCGGCTACCCCCGGGTGTAGCGACACCGCCCGCATCTGGTGGTCGGGGCCGTTGAAGTCGAACACCCCGAGGTTGGTCACCACCCGGTAGACGTTGAAGAAGCGGTATGCCGGGTTGGCCGGATCAACCTTGTCCCAGCCGATTCCGGATACGACGTCGACAGCGTCGCCGAACACCCGCTTGGAGTGGTTGCCGACCCAATAGCTGGTGATGTGGTTGATGGTGTTGCCCGGTGCGCCGCGCACGCCGAACATCTGCCGGGTGGGCTGCTGCAGCGGACCGAATGCCGACAGGTTCTGGTTACCGTAGCGATCGATCTGGTTGGCGCCCATCACGACGTGGCGCCGGCCCCAGGTCAACGTCTCGAACACCCGGCCGAACGGCATCCAGCCCTCGATGGCCGCCTGGGCGCCGATGGCCGGCGTGTCGGCGATCAGGCGCGCTTCACCGTCGGTCAACAGGATGTCGGGGGAGAAGGTCAGGCGGGCCAGCCGGGCGCCGACCGAGACGATCGTCGTCATCGGGCTGACCATGATCTCGCCGGCGTCACGGAACAGTTCGGCGCACGCGACGGCGCACACCTCGGCGCGGGTGGGGGACGTCATGACTGTTGCTCCTTGAACTCGGCCACCGCTGCCTGGTAGTCGTCCTCGCTGCCCGAAAGGTACGTGCGGGCGAACTCCGCCCAGGTTTCCTCCGAGCCGGCGGCCTCGGCATAGTGGCGCTGAAACTTCTCGTCGCGGCGGTAGTCGGGCTCGGCGGTGGTGAAGTGGGCGCCGTTGGGCGCCTCGACTACGGTGTCGACCATCATCCGGTTGACCAGCAGCTGTTGTGGTGCAACCGATTTCACCAACTCTTCGGTCGTCACCACCTTCTCCACCGATAAATGCCGCTGTTCGGCCGCCATCAAGTAGAGATCGTCGAAATACGGGTCGATACCGGTGTAAGCCGCGTTGCCACGTTCGTCGCCGAGATTCAGGTGGACGAACGCTGCGTCCAGGGTGAGTGCCGGCATCGCGATGAGTTCCTCGTAGCCGTCGCCGGTCGGGTACGGAGACGTCACGGTCTTGAGCTCGTCACCCCAGAAGTTTCGGACATCGCTGCCCAGGCCGGCGCGGGTCGGAAGGAACGGCAGTCGCTGGGCGGCGGCCTGCAGACCGCACCGCAGCATGCCCTCGTCCATCTCCCGGGCCTCGATGCGGCCGGAGGTTCGCGCCTTGGCGAACCATGGATCGTAGAAGGGCGGCGAATCCAGCGACACGAAGCCGTAATACACCCGCTTGACCTTGCCGGCGGAGCACAGCAGCCCCAGGTCGGGGCCGCCGTAGGTGACCACGGTCAGATCGGTGACGTCGGTGCGCAGCAGCGCGCGCACGAAGGCCATCGGCTTGCGGCGCGAGCCCCAGCCGCCGATACCGATCGTCATGCCGCTGCGGATGCCCCCGACGGCTTCGTCGAGAGTGGTTCTCTTGTCGCTCATTTCGTTCCCTTGTCGGTCCCTGCGAACGCATCCCGGTGCTCGTCGGAGACACCGGCCAGGTTCAGCTCGAATGTGAAGCCCTGTTCCATGCGATATCTCGCGTTGACGGGCTGGACATCGATGAAGTTCAGCGCCTCCTTGGCCGCGCGGATCACCCGGGTGTCCTTGGCTGCGATGTCGCGGGCCACCCGCAGCGCGGCCTCGTCGAGCTCGGCCCGCGGAACCACCTCGTGGACCGACCCGAAGTGATGCAGTGTGGCGGCGTCGACGGTGGCGGCGGTGAAGAACAGCCGACGCATCAGGTGCTGGGGCACCAGGCGGGACAGGTGGGTGGCCGCGCCGAGTGCGCCGCGCTCGACCTCGGGCAGACCGAACTTCGCGTCGTCGGACGCGACGATGACATCGGAGTTGCCCACCAGCCCGATACCGCCGCCGACGCAGAAGCCGTTGACGGCAGAAACGACCGGCACCGCGCACTCATAGACGGCCCGAAACGCTTCGTAGCAGCCACGATTGGCGTCGATCAGCGCAGTGAAGCCCTCGGTGTTCTGCATTTCCTTGATGTCCACGCCGGCATTGAAGCCCCGACCCTCGGCGCGAAGCACCACGACGTGGGTGCTCATGTCGCGGCCGGCCGCAGTGATCGCGTCGGCCAGTTCGAACCAGCCCCGGGACGGGATCGCGTTGACGGGCGGGTAGTCGACGGTGACCGCGACGATGCCCGGTTCGACGGTCTTGGTGCTGATGGTCATGCGGACTCCTGAGGGGGTGGCTACCTAAGCAAGCACTTGCTTGGTACGCTAGCACAGTGACTGACGCCGTCGATAGCGCCATCAAACTGGGTCTGACCGGCCGTGTCGTGCTCGTCACCGGCGGGGTGCGGGGTGTCGGGGCAGGAATCAGCAAGGTGTTCGCCGAGCAGGGCGCCGTGGTGGTGACCTGCGCCCGCCGGGCGGTCGAGGGACTGCCTTACGAATTCCGGGCCTGCGACATCCGTGACGACGATGCGGTCAAGGCCCTCGTCGACGGCATCGCTGCCGACCACGGCCGCCTCGACGTGGTGGTGAACAACGCCGGGGGGTCGCCCTACGTGCCGGCCGCCGAGGCCTCGGCGAAATTCAGCACCAAGATCGTGGCATTGAATCTGCTTGGTGCCCTGTCGGTTTCCCAGCACGCGAATGCGGTCATGCAGAGTCAGGACGGCGGCGGTTCGATCGTCAACATCACCAGCGTCAGCGGGCGACGCCCGACGCCGGGCACCGCGGCCTACGGGGCGGCCAAAGCCGGCATGGAGAACATGACCACCACCCTGGCGGTGGAGTGGGCACCGAAGGTGCGCGTGAACTCGGTCGTGGTCGGCATGGTCGAGACCGAGCAGTCCGACCTGTTCTACGGCGACGCCGACTCGATCGCCGCCATATCGCGCAACGTTCCGCTGGGACGCCTCGCGAAGCCGGAGGACATCGGCTGGGCCGCCGCATTCCTGGCTTCGCACGCCGCTGCCTACATCAGTGGTGCATCGCTGGAGGTGCACGGCGGAGGAGAGCCGCCGCACTACCTGTCGACCACCACTGCAGACGTCAACAAGCAAGGGTGACTTCAGAAAGGGATCAGCACATGGGATTGCTGGACGGCCGAGTGGCGATCGTGACGGGTGCCGGCGGCGGGATCGGTCGCGCACATGCGCTGGCCTTCGCCGCCGAGGGCGCGCGGGTGGTGGTCAACGACATCGGGGTGGGCCTGGACGGCTCGCCGGCCGGCGGCGGCAGCGCTGCGCAGGCCGTGGTCGACGAAATCGTCGCTGCGGGAGGTGAAGCCGTCACCAGCGGCGCCAACGTGGCCGACTGGGCCCAGGCCGAAGGGCTGATCCAGACCGCTGTCGACACCTTCGGTGGCCTCGACGTGCTGGTCAACAACGCCGGCATCGTGCGCGACCGGATGTTCGCCAATACCAGCGAAGAGGAGTTCGACGCGGTCACGGCGGTGCACCTGAAGGGTCACTTCGCCACCATGAAGCACGCCGCCGCATACTGGCGGGCGCAGTCCAAAGCCGGTCAGACCGTGGATGCCCGCATCATCAACACCAGTTCCGGTGCGGGGCTGCAGGGTTCGGTCGGGCAGGCCAACTACAGTGCCGCCAAGGCCGGCATCGCCGCGCTGACGTTGGTGGGGGCAGCCGAGATGGGCCGTTACGGGGTGACCGTCAACGCCATCGCGCCCTCGGCGCGTACCCGGATGACCGAGACCGTCTTCGCCGACATGATGGCCACCCAGGGCCAGGATTTCGACGCGATGGCACCGGAGAACGTGTCGCCGCTGGTGGTCTGGCTCGGCAGCGTCGAGTCCCGCGACGTGACCGGCCAGGTCTTCGAGGTCGAGGGCGGCAAGATCCGCGTCGCGGAGGGCTGGGCGCACGGGCCGCAGATCGACAAGGGGGCCAAGTGGGATCCCGCGGAGCTGGGTCCGGTGGTCGGTGATCTGCTGGCCAAGGCCCGCCCCCCGGTCCCGGTCTACGGCGCCTAGCGGGGGTCGCAGATGATGATCGGGATCTTGCGGTCGGTGTAGGACCGGTAGTTCACGTAGTCGGGGTACATCGCGTCGAGCTTGGGCCAGTACTCGTCGCGCTCGGCGTCGGTGGCCTCGCGCGCGACGAGGTGGAGTTTCTCGTGCTTGGTCTGGAACACCACCGTCGGATCGGCCTTGATGTTGAGGTACCACATCGGGTGGGTGTCGCGGCCGCCTTGGGATGCGACGAGCACGATCCGGCGGCCCTCCTGAAGGAACAGCAGCGGCACGTCGCGGGGTTCGCCGGTCTTGCGGCCGGTGGTGGTCAGGATGCCGACCTCGGAGCCGCGCAGGAACTTGTCCCCGAATCGCCCGTTGGTCTTCTTGAACAGGAAGGTCTGTGCGCGCGACATCCATTTGATGCCGAAGCCCACGGCCTTGGAGTTCAGGCTCTTGATCTGCTTGTCGGACAGCGGGCGGGAGGCTTCGGTCACGGCGGGGACACCTATCTGGTGATGAACGGTCGGATGGAGGCGGTGATCTGGTGAATCTGAGCTCGGCCGGCCGGATCGTCGGCCGGGATCCGGAAAGTCTCGTCGACACGCGCCCCGACGCGGCGCCCGGCCAGCGAGGGCTTGGTCGACAGTTCGAACCGTGCGCGCACGATGTCGCCGTCGACGGTGAACTCCGGTGACGACACCGACTCGATCACGCGGTACTGCAGGCCGCGGTTGAGGCTGCGGCGCAGATGATTTCCGGAGAATCCGGTCTTGATGCCGACCTCGGTGCGCGTGCAGCCCGGTGCGAACGGGACCGCGTCGGCCCGGTGGGAGGCCAGGGCAGAGATGTACGCCTGAGCCGCGGCGATGCGGTCCGCGTCCGAGATCATCAGATGCGCTCGATGATCGTTCCGGTCGACAGGGCGCCGCCGGCGCACATGGTGATCAGCGCGGTGGACTTGTCGGTGCGCTCGAGTTCGTGCAGCGCGGTGGTGATGAGCCGGGCGCCGGTGCTGCCCACCGGGTGCCCCAGCGCGATGGCGCCGCCGTTGACGTTGACCTTGTCCATATCGGCCTCGTGCACCCGAGCCCACGACAGCACGACGGACGCGAACGCTTCGTTGATCTCGACGAGGTCGATGTCGCCCAGCTTCATTCCGGCCTTCTCCAGGACGCGCGCGGTCGACTGGACGGGGCCGTCGAGGTGGTAGTACGGCTCGGCCCCGACGTTGGCCTGGCTGATGATGCGGGCACGGGGCGTGAGGCCGAGTGCCCGGGCCTTGTCTTCGTCCATCCACAGCACCGCCGCCGCGCCATCAGAGATCTGCGACGAGGTACCGGCGGTGTGAATTCCGCCCTCCATCACCGGCTTGAGCCCGGCCAACGACTCCATCGTGGTGTCCCGCAGCCCCTGGTCGCGGGTGACCGGCGCCAGGTCCGAGGTGGGCTGCTTGTTCTCGTCGAGCACGGGTGCGGTGATCGGGGAGATCTCGCGGTCGAAGCGCCCCTCGGCCCACGCCTGTTTGGCCTTGCGCTGAGATTCGAAGCCGAACCGGTCGACGTCGTCACGCGTGATGCCGCGCCGCTTGGCGATGCGCTCGGCGGCTTCGAACTGGTTGGGCATGTCGATGTCCCAGGACGCAGCGCGGATCAGGCCCCGGTCCGGCCCGGCGTTGGCGCCGAGTCCCACGCGGCTCATCGCCTCGATACCGCAGGCGATGCCGACGTCGATGGCCCCGGTGGCGATCAGGCCGGCGATCAGGTGGTTGGCCTGCTGGGCGCTCCCGCACTGACAGTCGATGGTGGTGGCGCCGACCTGCTCCGGCAACCCTGCGGTCAGCCAGCTGACCCGGGTGATGTTGTTGGACTGTTCGCCGTACTGCGTGACGCAGCCGCCGATGATCTGCTCGACCTGATCTGCTTCGATACCGGCCTTGTCCACGAGCGCCTTCTGCACCGCGCCCAGCAACTCGGTGGCGTGCAGACCGGACAACCATCCGTTGCGCTTGCCGATGGGGCTGCGGGTGGCTTCGACGATGACAGGGTTACCCATTGCGTCAGGCTAGAACACGTTTCATTAGTCTGACAAGCAGCGATGCCGTCGTGCCTTTCATCTGCGGTGGAGGCATGTTTTACTGGCACTAGAACACGTTGCAATTGAGGAGTGCTTTCCTATGCCCGGCCCGAACTCATGTCCGATCAGCCCCGACTTCGACTTCCTCGACGCGACGCTGAACCTCGAGCGTCTCCCGGTCGAGGAGCTCGCCGAACTGCGCAAGTCCGAGCCTATCCACTGGGTCGACGTGCCCGGCGGCACGGGGGGCTTCGGTGACAAGGGCTACTGGCTGGTCACCAAGCATGCGGACGTCAAAGAGGTGTCCAAGCACAACGAGATCTTCGGCAGCTCGCCTGACGGCGCCATCCCGACCTGGCCGCAGGACATGACGCGCGACGCGATCGACCTGCAGAAGGCGGTCCTGCTGAACATGGACGCGCCCCAGCACACCCGCCTGCGCAAGATCATCTCGCGCGGCTTCACTCCGCGCGCCGTCGGCCGGCTGGAGGACGAACTGCGGGCCCGGGCCCAGAAGATCGCCGAGACCGCCAAAGCCGAGGGGTCCGGCGACTTCGTCGAGCAGGTGTCGTGTGAGCTGCCGTTGCAGGCCATCGCGGAGCTGCTCGGCGTACCGCAGGACGATCGCGACAAGATCTTCCGCTGGTCGAACGAGATGACCGCCGGGGAGGACCCGGAGTACGCCGACGTCGATCCCGCGATGTCGTCGTTCGAGTTGATCCAGTACGCGATGAAGATGGCCGAGGAGCGGGCGAAGAACCCGACCGAGGACATCGTCACCAAGCTGATCGAGGCCGATATCGAGGGGGAGAAGCTCTCCGACGACGAGTTCGGCTTCTTCGTGGTGATGCTCGCCGTGGCCGGTAACGAGACCACGCGTAACTCGATCACCCACGGCATGATCGCGTTCTCGCAGAACCCCGATCAGTGGGAGCTGTACAAAAAGGAGCGGCCCGAGACCGCCGCCGACGAGATCGTCCGGTGGGCCACCCCCGTCTCGGCGTTTCAGCGCACCGCCCTGGAGGACACCGAGCTCGGTGGCGTGAAGATCAAGAAGGGCGAGCGGGTCGTGATGTCCTACCGCTCGGCCAATTTCGATGAAGAGGTCTTCGAGAACCCGAACCAGTTCGACATCATGCGTAACCCCAACCCGCACGTCGGGTTCGGCGGGACCGGCGCGCACTACTGCATCGGTGCGAACCTGGCCAAGATGACCATCAACCTGATCTTCAACGCCGTCGCCGACCACATGCCGGACCTCAAGCCGATCGGCGAGCCGGAGCGCCTGAAGTCCGGTTGGCTCAACGGGATCAAGCACTGGCAGGTGGACTACACCGGCAAGGGTTGCCCGGTCTCTCAGTAAGGCACGAAGACTCAAGGAGGAGTCGGGTGGATTTCAGTCCGGACGAGGGGCAGCAGGCTGTCGCCGATGTGGTGACGTCGGTGCTCGAGCGCGACAACACGTGGGACGCACTGGTCTCCGGTGGTGTGACGGCACTCGCGGTGCCCGAGCGCCTCGGTGGTGACGGGGTCGGTCTGGCCGAGATCGCGACCGCGCTCACCGAGATCGGCAGGCGAGGCACGGTCAGTCCCGCGCTGGTCACGCTCGGGTCGACCGCGGTGCTGCTCGACATGGCATCGGACGCCCAGCAGGACCGGTATCTGTCGAACGTCGCGAAGGGTTCTGTGTTGACGTGGGCGCTCAACGAGCCCGGCGTCTCGTTGCCCGATCAGCCTGCGACCACTCTGGCTGCGGGAAAGCTGAATGGGACGAAGATCGCGGTCGGCTATGCAGCACAGGCGGATTGGATCCTCGTGACTGCCGATGCCGGTGTGGTGATGGTCGCGCGCGATGCGGATGGCCTGACTGTGACCACGACTCCGACCGCCAGCGGCGGCGAGGAAGCCACCGTGACATTCACCGACGTTGCGGTCGGCGACGACGATGTGCTCGCCGGTGCGGCGCCGTCGCGGGTGAATCAACTCGTCCTGGCGGCCGTCGGCGCATTCGCGGCCGGACTGGTGGCCGGTGCGCTGAGGCTGACTGCCGACTACGTCGCCAACCGGGAGCAGTTCGGCAGGCCGCTGTCGACATTCCAGACGGTGGCGGCCCAACTCTCCGAGGTCTATATCGCCTCGCGCACAGTCGATCTGGTGTCCAACTCGGTGGTGTGGCGGCTCACTGAGGGGCTGGACGCGGACGAAGACCTCACGATCCTCGGTTACTGGCTCACCTCGCAGGCGCCGCCGGCGATGCGGCTGTGCCACCACCTGCACGGCGGCATGGGCATGGACATCACCTACCCGATGGACCGCTACTACTCGTCGATCAAGGACCTGACCCGCCAACTCGGCGGTCCTTCACATCGTCTGGACCTGGTGGGAGCCTGAGATGTACATCGAACTGACACCGGAACAGCAGAAGCTGCAAGCCGAACTGCGGGAGTACTTCTCCACGCTGATCACGCCCGAAGAGGCGGCTGCGATGGAGAGCGACCGGCACAACGAGGCCTACCGCGCGGTGATCAAGCGGATGGGCGCCGACGGCAAACTCGGCGTCGGATGGCCCAAGGAGTACGGCGGACTGGGCTTCGGGCCCATCGAGCAGCAGATCTTCGTCAACGAGGCCAACCGAGCCGACGTACCGCTGCCCATGGTGACCCTGCAGACCGTCGGCCCGACGCTGCAGGTGCACGGCACCGAGGAGCAGAAGAAGAAGTTCCTGCCCGGGATACTCTCCGGGGACATCCATTTCGCGATCGGCTATTCCGAGCCGGAGGCGGGGACCGACCTGGCATCGCTGCGGACCGCAGCGGTCAAGCACGGCGACGAATACATCGTCAACGGGCAGAAGATGTGGACCACCGGCGCCCACGACGCCGACTACATCTGGCTGGCCTGTCGTACCGATCCCGACGCCGCCAAGCACAAGGGCATCTCGATCCTGATCGTCGACACCAAGGATCCCGGATACTCGTGGACGCCGATCATCCTGTCCGACGGTGCCCACCACACCAACGCGTCGTACTACAACGACGTCCGGGTGCCCGCCGACATGCTCGTCGGAGAGGAGAACGGCGGCTGGAAGCTGATCACCACGCAGCTCAACCATGAGCGCGTCGGACTCGGCCCGGCCGGCCGGATCGCCGGCATCTACGACGAGGTGTACGAGTGGGCAGCCACCGCCGGCTCCGACGGCGTGGTTCCACTCCAGCAGGAGCCCGCGCGTCGGCTCCTCGGACAGATCAAGGCGATCTGGCGCATCAATGAACTGCTCAACTGGCAGGTCGCCGCGTCCGGCGAGACCATCGCCGTCGCCGATGCCGCTGCCACCAAGGTCTTCTCGACCGAACGGATCCAAGAGGTGGGCCGGCTGGCTGAGGAACTCGTGGGCCGCTACGGCAACCCGGCCGACCCGCACACCGCCCACCTGCTCGATTGGCTCGACAAGATCACCAAACGTAACCTCGTGATCACCTTCGGTGGTGGAGTCAACGAGGTGATGCGGGAGATGATCGCGGCGTCGGGGTTGAAGGTCCCGAGGGTGCCCCGATGAGCGCAGACCTGCAGCCCGGCATCGACCGGATCACAGCGGCGGGTAAGAGCGAACCGCGTACCGCCCGGGATCCGGTCAACCAGCCCATGATTCACCACTGGGTGGACGCCATCGGGGACAAGAATCCGATCTACGTCGACGCCGAGGCCGCCAAGGCTGCCGGCCATCCCGGCATCGTGGCACCTCCGGCGATGATCCAGGTGTGGACGATGGGTGGACTCGGACAGGGCCGCTCCGATGATGACCCGCTGTCGAAGATGATGGCGCTCTTCGACGACGCCGGCTACGTCGGCGTGGTGGCCACCAACTGCGAGCAGACCTATCACCGCTATCTCCAGCCCGGCGAGGAGCTGACCGTCCACGCCGAGATCACCGACGTGGTGGGCCCCAAGCAGACCGCGTTGGGTGAGGGGTTCTTCATCAACCAGCTCATCACGTGGACCGTGCCCAACGGCGCGTCGGGCGACGAGACCGTCGCCGAGATGAACTGGCGCATCATGAAGTTCAAGCCGCGCGGTGAGGACAAGCCGGACCTGCCGGAGGACCTCGATCCGGACAGCTTGATGCGTCCGGCCTCGTCGAAGGACTCCCAGTTCTTCTGGGACGGCATCAACAGCCACGAGTTGCGAATCCAGCGCCGTCCCGACGGCACGCTGCAGCACCCACCGGTGCCGGCCGTGTGGGCCGACAAGGATGCCCCTGTCGACTACGTGGTGGCCTCCGGAAACGGCACGGTCTACAGCTATGTGGTGCATCACGCGCCGAAGGTGCCCGGGCGCAGCCTGCCGTTCGTCGTCGCCCTCGTCGAACTGGAGGAGGGCGTGCGGATGCTCGGCGAGCTGCGCAACATCGACCCCAGCGAAGTGCAGATCGGATTGCCTGTGCGCGCAACGTACATCGACTTCCCGGACAGCGACGTCAGCCCCGCGTGGACGCTGTACGCGTGGGAGCCGGCCCGGTGAGCGCCCCCGCCCTGGAGGTCGGAGCGGTCCTGCCCGAACTGCAGATCTACGGCGACCCGACGTTCATCGTCTCCACGGCGATCGCGACCCGCGATTACCAGGACGTCCACCACGACCGGGACAAGGCCCAGGCCAAGGGATCCAAGGACATCTTCGTCAACATCCTGACCGACACCGGCCTGGTGCAGCGCTACCTGACCGACTGGGCGGGCCCGACGGCCAGGATCACGTCGATCAGTCTGCGTCTGGGTGTGCCGTGGTACGCCTACGACACGATCACGTTCACCGGCGAGGTCACCGCTGTCGACGGCGACGTCGCCACCGTGAAGGTGGTCGGCGCCAACAGTCTCGGCAATCACGTCATCGCCACGGCGACACTTACCTTGGGGGATCACTGATGCTCTCCGGAAAGGCCGCGATCGCGGGTATCGGCGCGACCGACTTCTCGAAGAACTCGGGCCGCAGCGAGTTGCGTCTGGCCGCCGAGGCGGTTCTCGACGCACTCGACGACGCCGGGCTGGCACCTGCCGATGTCGACGGCCTGGTCACGTTCACGATGGACTCCAATCTGGAGACCGCGGTGGCCCGCGCCACCGGAATCGGTGAGCTGACCTTCTTCAGCCAGATCGGGTACGGCGGCGGCGCGGCGGCCGCGACCGTGCAGCAGGCGGCGCTCGCCGTCGCGACCGGCGTCGCCGAAGTGGTGGTGGCCTACCGGGCGTTCAACGAGCGTTCCGGGCACAGGTTCGGTCAGGTGATGACCGGTCTGACGGTCAACGCCGACTCGCGCGGTGTCGAGTACAGCTGGTCCTACCCGCACGGCCTGAGCACACCGGCCGCCTCGGTGGCGATGATCGCGCAGCGTTACATGCATGAGTATGGGGCCACCAGCGCCGATTTCGGTGCCGTCTCGGTCGCCGACCGCAAGCATGCCGCCAACAATCCGAAAGCCCACTTCTACGGCAAGCCCATCACGATTGAAGACCACCAGAACTCCCGGTGGATCGCCGAGCCGCTGCGGCTGCTCGACTGCTGCCAGGAAACCGACGGCGGTGTCGCGATCGTCGTGACGACCCCCGAGCGGGCCAAGGACCTCAAACACCGCCCGGCGGTGATCGAGGCCGCGGCCCAGGCTGCCGGCGCCGACCAGTTCACCATGTACTCGTACTACCGTGAGGAACTCGGTCTGCCGGAGATGGGGTTGGTGGGCCGACAACTGTGGCAGCAGAGCGGGTTGTCGCCCAACGACATCCAAACCGCCGTCCTCTACGACCACTTCACGCCGTACACGCTGATCCAGCTCGAGGAACTCGGTTTCTGTGCCCGAGGTGAGGCCAAGGATTTCATCGCCGGCGGTGCGATCGAGATCGGTGGACGACTCCCGATCAACACCCACGGCGGTCAGCTCGGCGAGGCCTACATCCACGGTATGAACGGCATCGCCGAGGGTGTCCGGCAGCTGCGCGGCACTTCGGTGAACCAGGTGCCCGACGTCGAGCATGTGCTGGTCACGGCGGGCACCGGGGTACCGACCTCGGGACTGATCCTGGGTTGAGACCCACCGTGAATAACGAAACGCTGCCTTGCGGTAGCGGTCGTCGCCTGCCGACATTGCCCAGCGAAGGGCCGCTCAACTGCAAAGACATGTCAGGCTCTGCCGAAAGATGTGTTGCTCAACTCGTTGACTGAGAAACCACTCGGACCGCAGTTCTAATTTACCGGTTGACGAGGATTTCAGCAAATGTTTAGCATTGTGGATCTTGATGTGTCCGATCGGCTGGTGTAGCGCATGGAACTGGTCTTATGGATGGAACTTGGGGGTCACACCGCAAAAAATTGACGGCGGTGTGTAGTTTTAGCGAAGCCACGGCCTCCGCTGGTCTAGGGGACTGGGCGTTCGTTCGGCATGAACGAGGTCGGATATGACGCAACACCATCTCCAAGGGAACGTCGGAGACGTCCTCGGTTCTGCAGCGGTCTCTCTTGCCGACTCGCGCCACCCATGGTCTGCGTCCGGGACCATGCCGGTCACCGGCTTGCCGGTGTCAGCGGGACCAGGCTGGGCTGGGTCCGCCCAAGGTTTGGGTAGTGGTAGAGCAGTTTCACCGGCTCTAGCCGGGGTCCTTGAGCAGGACCCGCTGCAACAGCGCGTTTTGTCGCAGCGCGTCGGGAGTGCGGCCAGTCGGGACATGTTGGCCACCGCGCGCGTGGTGATCATCGACGACATCAGGCTGCAGCGCGAGGCACTCGCCACCATCCTCGACCACGTCGGCGTGTCGACCACCGCCACGGCGTGGGACTTCGCCTCTGTCGTCGATGCCGCAGACAAGATGGCCGCCGACATCGTTCTGCTCAGCATGACCGCGCGCCAGAAAATCGACTTGCTCCGGGTTGCGCGCGAGGCCTTTCCGCAAGCCAAGGTGATCGTCGTCGGTATCGCTGAGGACGACGAAGAGGGCATCATCGCGTGCGCAGAGGCCGGGGCCGCCGGATATCATCTCCGCACCGATTCGCTCTTTGAACTGCTCAACGTGATCTCACGGGTAGTCGTCGGTGAGTCTGCCTGTCCCCCAGTGGTATCGACAACGTTGCTTCGCCATCTGACCTCGATCGCAACGGAGCGCCGTACGGGCTCGATGAAGCTGGATCTGACGACCAGGGAGATGCAGATCCTTCGCATGCTCGAGATGGGCCTGTCGAACCGGGATATCGCTGACCGACTCTGCATAAGCCTGCATACCGTGAAGAACCACGTCCACGCCGTGTTGAGCAAACTCGGGGTCAACACCAGGGCCGAAGCTGCGGCTCTGGTGAGGTCGATCCGGTAGGAATCGGAGCGGGAACTAGTCACACGACGGGTTCGAAATCGCTCCAATGGACCATATGCGCCAAGCCCCGGTCCGGTTGATAGTTGACCAGTGACGACGGACGAACCGGCGGCTGAACCCAACCGGGTGAGGCGTACGACCACGGCCAGCGGTACCGGGGACGTCCGATACAGGCTGCCTTGCGCGGTCCGTCCCCCGCTCGTGACGGACCGCGCAAGGTCGGCGACGCTGAGGTCGAACCTTCGGTTACCGGGTCATCTGCCGTCGACACTGCCCGCACGCCGGGTCGGGAGCCACTGATGTCAGCGCGACACTTCGCGGGTGCGACCGGGCCCTTCGGCCGCGCGACATCGATGGCCCTCCCATCCTGGGACGGCGCCGAGGTCGCATCGGCGCATCGGCGCATCGGAACGGGCATAAGCCGGACGCGCTCGGGGAGAGCAACATTCTGCTCGTCGACGACCGCGCCCTCTACCGTGACGCTCTCGCTTCCATCTTCAAGACCTACGGAGCTGCCGGCGTCCGGACGGCGTGGGACCTGTCGTCGATCATCACAGGCATCGATGCCGCCCGACCGAGCGTGATACTTCTGAACACCCCAACTCGTGGCATCGGTGAGATACTGAATGTGCTTCTGCGGCTGGCCCCCCGCACCCCGGTGATCGCGGTCGCGGTATCAGAACACGACGAAGCGGCAATCATCGCGTGTGCAGAAGCAGGGGTAGCGGGCTACCACATGCGCACAGATTCTCTTGCAGATCTATTGGTGCTGATCAATGCTGCTGCAGAAGGCCGAATCTCGTGTCCCCCAGAGGTCTCGGCCTTGTTGCTTCGTCGGCTGTCCACGGTCACCGCGGACCGGAACCTTGTCGGCAGGGATCCGGTCCTTACGGGCCGTGAGATCCAGATCCTGCGACTGCTGGAGCAGGGCCGGTCGAACCAGGACATCGCTGTCCGACTCCATATCGCGGTACATACGGTCAAGAACCACGTGCACAATCTCTTGACCAAGCTCGGTGTCCGAAGCCGATCCGAGGCAGCGGCTCTGTCGCGCAGCCTTCGGCTGGGCGATGGTGCCCAGGAGGACTGGCTCGGGGACTAGCCGAATTTAGCTCCGATGGCCCATGTACGCAGGCATACTCGGCCCCGATAGTGAAGTGGTGATCATCGGGTTAGCTCCCTCCCTCGATTCGGCGCCGCTGGCGAACGACTCGGGTAACGGCGCAGCCATGTTTGTCAGGGCCACGCGCTGATGTGTGGGATAGTCGCGTGCCTTAACGAGGGGCCGGCCACGGGCTACCTTCTGCCCGCGCTTCGTCGTCTCGAGTACCGCGGATATGACTCGGTCGGTATCGCCGTGACCACTCAGGACGGGGCGGTAGCGCGGCTTCGTTCGGTCGAACGGATCGACGCACTCGAGGCGGCGGTACTGCGTTGGGCTGGAGCGCCGTTGGGCGGCGCGGGCATCGGTCACACCCGTTGGGCCACACATGGCGGGGTGTCCACCGCGAACGCCCACCCACTGAGCGACTGTAGCCACCGCATCAACCTGGTGCACAACGGGATAATCGAGAACGCCGGACTACTGCGCCGGCGGCTCGAGCGGTCCGGTCATCGGTTCGAGTCTGCCGTGGACAGCGAAGTGATCTGCCACCTGATCGAGGATCAGCTGTGCGATGCCGGGGACCCGCTCCTGGCGGTGCGGCGGGCCCTCTCCCTGCTGGAAGGCAGCTGGGCGATAGCCGTCCTCGACGCGGCCAGCGGCCGAATCATCGTCTCGTGTCATCGTTCCCCACTGTTGCTTGCGCACACCGCCAGCGCCGTGTTGGTCGCCAGTGACATCGCTGCTGTCGGTGAATGGGTCGAGAGGTTCCGTGTGGTCGACGACGGTGACGTGCTGGAGCTCTCCGATGTCGAGCAGCACGGTCAGTCGACTGCCGGTGCCACCGTATTCGGGAAGACCGGGGGTGTGGGCAGCGTCGAGACCCCGGGTCTCGGTGGATATGTCGACTACATGGCCAAGGAGATCGACGAGCAACCTACCGCGGTGGCGCGATTGCTCGCAGAGCTGGCGGATGGAGTGGCCGACGGAAGCCTCTGGCGTGGCCTCTCGATGCCGGCATTCGAGCGTCTGCGCGTCGTCGGTTGCGGCACCTCCTTGAACGCGGGTCATGTCATCGCCAATCTGGTGCGCCGATTCGGCGGCGTGCCGGCCTGCCTCACTGTCGCCAGTGAGGCGAACAGCGAGGTGGTTGAACCAGATACCCTCTGCCTGGCGATCAGTCAATCCGGTGAGACGGCAGACGTACTGCGCGCGGTGACTACGTGTGCGCAGCCGGGCACACTTCTCGGGCTGACAAATAATTCGCATTCCACCCTTGCCAGGAGCGCCGACGCCTTCCTGTCATGCAACGCTGGTCCCGAAATCGGCGTCGCGGCGACGAAGACCTTCGTTTGCCAGGTGATAGCCGGTTGCGCGTTGATGATCTCCGCCCTAATCGCGGTAGGGCGCTTGTCGACCAGTTCTGCAGCTGGACTCGTCGACACGATGGAGAGTCTCCCGCAACGCTTGGCGAAGGCCACCGCAGCAGCCGCTTCGGTGGTCCCTGATATAGCTGAGAAATACTGTACAGCTCCGGGTTTCATCTACATCGCACGCGGCACCGGAGTGCCCTATGCGGCCGAAGGCGCGCTCAAGCTCAAGGAGCTGACGTACCGATGGGCCGAGCACTATCCCGCCGGTGAGCTCAAACATGGTCCTCTCGCGCTCATCGGTAGCGGCACCCCGGTGGTCGCCGTACGCGGCGCGGACAAGAAGCTGGCGGCGAATATCGCGGAGGTCGAAGTCCGGGGCGGTCATGTGGTCAGCGTGGGTACGGCGGAAAGCACCATACCGGTCCAAGCTGACCTCGCAGCGCCATGGGGGCCGTTGGAATGCATAGTTCCGCTCCAGATGCTGGCGCGGACAATCGGTCTCACGCTCGGGTGGGATGTCGACAAGCCGCGGAACCTTGCGAAATCCGTAACGGTGGAGTGACCGCTTCACCTCTGCACGAATGACACACGCCAAAAAACCAACGGGGGAGATGATCTCATGATCGATGTCACATCAATAAGCGGCAACGGCAGCAACAGTCAGGCCACGATACCGGGGAACGGCTCGGTACCGATGTCCGGTGCGCGCCAGTCAGCTCGAACTGAGCGTTCGACAGTGAGCCTGGTGATCCCGGTACGCAACGAGGCCCGCAACATCGCGTGGGTGCTCGAACAGATCGCCGACGACATCGACGAGATCATCATCGTCGATGGCGACTCTACTGACGCGACGTTGGTGACAGCGCGCCGCTACCGACCAGATGTCCGGGTCGTACAGCAGGAGGGAATCGGTAAGGGGAGTGCCTTGCGTACCGGTTTCATGGCTGCCACCGGCGATGTCATCGTGATGATGGACGCCGACGGGAGTATGGCACCGCAAGAGATTCGCCATTACATCCACTTTCTCTCGAATGGGTACGATTTCGCGAAAGGATCGCGTTTCATCGGCGGTGGCGGATCACTGGACATCACCCTCTTCCGCAGATTCGGGAACCGCTTTCTACTGACAGTCTTCAACAGCCTCTACGGAACGGATCTGACAGACCTCTGTTATGGGTTCTGTGCATTCCACCGGCGCTATCTCGAGCATCTTTCCTTGTCGGCAACCGGGTTCGAGATCGAGGCCGAGATGGTCGTGCGAGCTATGCAAGCTGGACTACGCATCGTCGAGGTCCCGAGTTTGGAGATGCCGCGCCGTGCCGGGAAATCGAACCTGCACGCTATACGTGACGGAATTCGGGTGCTGCACACCGTTGTCGGCGGCCATCGGGCGGGCCTGTCAGGACGCCTGGTACAGGCAGTCTCGAACAGGCACGCCGACCGTGGGCGCCCCAGCCTGGCAGCAACGGTGCCGTCCCGATGAGTACCGAAGCGCCTGCGCGCTCCGCCACGCAATCGCACGACACGACGGCCCGCCACGTCACCCTTGACGATCTGCCGGTAGGCCGGGCCGACGTCGAACTCAGCTGTCCGCCCGATCGGTTGGCCACCTCCGGCGGCGTCGGCGGTCCGCGAAAAGTGCTCACCCTGGTTCGACTGCATACTCATCCGCTGGGCACGATCGTTCTCGACGCGACCAAGGGGCTCGACTGGTCGACCCACGCGCCGACGGTGTGGTCGGAGTTCCGCGAGGCCGCCAACGCCCACCTGAAGTCAGACGCGCTGCCGGCGGCGAATGAGCTCACCGACCTGGCCGCCACGCCGGCGGCGACCCCCCGTTGCATGGACCGACGCCGTGCAGTAGAGGCTGAGGCGCCGCGGATCACAGTGGTGGTTGCCACTCGCGAACGACCCCGACTCCTCCGGATCTGCCTCAACGCCCTACTCGACCTGGATTACCCGGACTACGAGATCGTCGTTGTCGACAATGCGCCGGAGACTGCAGCCACAGCGCGCCTGGTGAAGCAGCTGTACGCACCCTCGGTCCGGTACCGGCGGGAAGATCGCAAGGGACTGGCGTCGGCGCACAACCGAGGCCTGGAAACGGCGACCGGTTCGATCGTCGCTTTCGTCGACGACGATGTCGTCGTCGACCGGAACTGGCTCAGCGCCATTGCCGAGGGCTTCCGTGCCTACCCAAATGTCGGCTGCGTCACCGGACTGATCCTGCCCGCTGAGCTGATCACTCCGGCACAGCTGATGCTCGAGCAGCACGGTGGTTTCGACAAGGGATTCCGTCAGCGGGTCTTCGACACCAGCGACAATCGGCCCGGGGATCCGTTGTTCCCGTTCACCGCAGGGCGGCTCGGTTCCGGCGCCAACATGGCGTTCGACACCGCTGTCCTCCGCGAGCTCGGTGGCTTCGACAGCGCCACCGGCATCGGCACATTCGCCCGGGGCGGTGACGATCTGGCCGCCTTTTTTCGTGTCGTCCTCGACCACAAGCTGGTTTATCAACCTTCGGCCGTAGTGTGGCATCGCCATCACCGCGAGATGGCGGCGATACAGAATCAGGCGTACGGCTACGGCGTAGGTCTTGGCGCATTCCTGGCCAGCGTCATGGTCCACGAATGGCGGATGTGGCCGCAGTTGATCGTCCGCCTTCCCCGCGGTCTCTCGTATGCCTTCAGTGCCGCGTCCGCCCGGAATCGCGGACGATATGCCGGCTGTCCGTCGGAGCTGGGCCGGCTGGAGCGGCGGGGCCTCGCATATGGTCCGGCGGCCTACGCCGTCAGCCGATGGCAGAACCGCGGCAGCGGATACTGCAGATGACGACGGAAGTGGCATTGGTGGAGGGCCCGACGGACACTGCGCCGGCACCGGTACGTCGCGGTCTCAGAAGGTATTCGAGCACTCGACGGGCGGGCGACGCGATCACCGGTATCTGGAGTAATCCCCTGCTGCGTAACGGTTATCTCCTCTCCATCAGCTCCGCCTCCGCAGCGGCGATCGGGTTCGGGTTCTGGGCGGCTGCGGCTTGGAGATATGACGCGACCAGTGTGGGAAGCAACTCGGCAGCGATCTCGATGATGGTGTTGGTCGCCACCATCGCCCAGCTGAACCTGGCCAGCGCCATGGTGCGGTTCGTGCCGACCGCAGGGCGCCGCACCGGTCGCTTTGTTGCGACGTCTTTCATCGTGAGCAGTTGTTTGGCTATCGCCGTCGCCACGACGGCGGTGGTCGCTGTTCGCGTATTTGCACCCGGCACAGCGTTCCTCTCCGGAGTCGGGCCGGCTGCGCTGTTCGTCGCGGGCACTGTCGTCTACGCGTTGTTCGTCATCCAGAACGGGGTGCTGGTCGGTATTCACCGCGCGGGGTTGGTACCTGCGGTGAACGTCGCCATGGCTGTGGGCAAGCTCGGGGCAGTGGTAGCACTCGCCTCGATCCTGCCCTTCCATGGAATCTTCGCATCCTGGGTCATCGCTTTGGCGATCGTGGTGTTGGGGCTGGGCGTCTATCTGTTCGGCTGGGCGATCCCGAAGCACCAGGCGTGCAATCAGATCGACAATCTCCCTCCGGCACGACATATCCGCCGATTTGTCGCGTTCGACTACGCCGGCTCCATCTCCTCTATCGGGTCCATCGATTTGATGCCCCTCATGGTCGTTGCGGTGCTCGGTGCCGCGCCCAATGCGTACTTCGCGATTGCATGGGTGATCGCCTACAGCCTGCACCTGGTCAATGCGAACATGGGCACCTCGCTGGTGGCCGAGAGCGCGGGCAACCTGAATCGACTCCCGGATAGCGTCCGTCACGTTCTTATTCACACATCGAAGGTTCTGGTACCGGCGGTGGTTGCAACGATTATCACTGCGCCACTGTTGCTTTCGATTTTCGGTCCCGATTACCGGGCTGCCACTGTGACGCTGCAACTGCTCGCGTTGGCGGCGATACCGAACCTGGTCGTTGCGACCGCTGTGAGTTCGGCCCGCGCGCAGCGCCGCCTTGGGTTCCTGTTGTCGATCCAGCTCACCCAGTGTGTCGTCGTCCTGAGCCTGACCTGGATACTGTTGCACACACTCGGCCTGACGGGGGCAGGTCTTGCCTGGCTGATCTCCCAGACAACGATGGCGGCCGGCCTTCTGACGTGGCGCCGCGGGTGGATGCTCGGCCGCCACTTCGTATCACCCGAATTGCCACGTCGTCGAGCGCGGCTGGCGGTACCAGCAACCTGGTTGCTCATTCTCCTGCGTTTGCTCACAAAGCTCCGGCTCCGTACCGCAGCCGACGGCTGGGTGTCTCGACTGCGCGGGCGTCAATCGGTCGGCCCCATCCCCGCCGCGGTTTGGGCGGAGGTCGCCGGAGCCGGCTGCCCGGGCGTGCAGCAAAGCGCGACGGTGGAGGCCGTACCGACCGTCAGCGACGTCGCGGTCGGGCTGCTGCGTTCGCGTGACGGGCAGCCGTGTGCGGTTGTCAAGGTCGCTCGCGGGCCACTGGGGGCACGGGAGCTGCACACCCAGCGATTGGTGCTCGACCAGTTCGCAACCGACCCGCGATTGACGTGTCTCCAGCACAGTCTTCCCCGTGTTCTCACGTATCACGAAGGCGGTCACGAGGCGATCTCCGTCGAAACATTCTGCCCCGGAGACACACTCGCGAGCCTTCTGCGCCAGGAGCCCGAGCAGGTGGAACGGCTGGCCACCGAGGCTCTCCAAGCCATCGCGCTTCTTCACGTCAACACCGGCAGGGTCACCCGTGTCGAGCACACCCATCTACACCGCTGGGTGGGGGAGCCATTGACGTTGCTTGCCGGTATGTGCCACAAGATGGACCCGCGCATGCTCCCAGCGGTTGATCACGTCGGTGAGATCCTCTCGGGCGCACTCATGCAGCGAAAGATGCTGGTGAGTTGGACGCACGGCGACTTCACGCCCGACAACATCACCTTCGACGGCGTCAACGGACCTGTCAGGGGCATAGTCGACTGGGGCGGAGCACGCCCCAACCAGTTGGCGATGCTGGATGGATACCTTCTGACCCTGAGCATCAGTCGGCTGATGGAGGCGAGCGAACTCGGAGTGGTGGTCCGGCGCAGGTTGCGTGCCGGCGGGCTCGTCTTGAGGGAGCGCCGACCGCTGCGCGCGGTGTACCACTCGGCAGAGTCCGGCACCCCCGATTGTGATCGCCTGGACGAGAGGTCTGCGATCTTGCTGGCGTGGCTTCATCATGCGGCGGACATCTGGCGCAAATGCGGTAGTTACCAGGGTCATCGAGTGTGGTGGGCTGCGAACATCGCTCCGGTGCTGAGGGCAGTGAACAACCTGACGCTCTCCGACGGGGTGATGGCCCGGCTACAGATCCGGCGCTGGGGATCCAGCAGGCCGTCGGGTCCTCGCGCCGCGATAACCCAACGAAGTGGTCCGACGGTCGCGGTCGTGATTTGCGCATACACCGAGGACCGCTGGGCTCTTCTGTCTGCCGCGATCAGATCGGTGCGCAACCAGTCGGTGCGGCCCGACGAGATCCTACTCGTCGTCGACCACTGCCCTGAACTTCTCGCGAGGGCCGGTCGAGAGTTCCCGGGCGTGCGGGTTCTGGCGAATGCGTATCGTCAGGGTCTGTCCGGTGCCCGCAACACCGGTGTCGACGCGGCAAGGTCCGACGTGGTGGCATTCCTTGACGACGACGCTGTGGCCGCCCACAACTGGGTCGCGGCTCTTGTGGCACCGTACTCAGATCCTTCGGTACTAGGTGTCGGCGGCCGCGTGTGTGCCAATTGGCATGGGGGGCGGCCCAGTTGGTTTCCGCCCGAGTTCGACTGGGTGGTGGGCTGCAGCTACCTGGGGCTGCCGACCGAGCGAGCCCCGATCCGGAACTTCATCGGCGCGAACATGTCTCTCCGGCGGAGCGTCCTAATCGAGTCCGGTGGTTTCGACACCACATTGGGCCGAGTGGGGGCGCGTCCGGTCGGGTGCGAAGAGACTGAATTGTGCATCCGGGTCCAGCGACAACATCCCGAGGGCACCCACGTGTACGAACCGTCGGCCGAGGTCCTGCACTCGGTGCCGAGGGCCCGGGGGACGTGGTCGTACTACAGGTCCCGGTGTTACGCGGAGGGGCTCTCCAAGGCGCGGGTAAGCCGTCTGGAGTCACCGGCACGCGCGTTGGCAACAGAGCGCAGCTACCTGATGCGTACGATTCCGCGCGGCATCGCCTGCAACCTGGGCCGCGCGATGAGGGGCGAAGTCGCCGCGTTCGTGGCCGCGATCGCGATGGCGATCGGCGTGATGATCACTGCGCTCGGTTACACGGTTGGACGCGTACGTACCGTCGGGGCTGACGCGGGTCCACGTCGGATAGGCCTCGCGCACAACACTGTAGCTCAGGCCGCCGCTGCCGGTGTGCCATTCGCGGTTGGCTGTTGGTTGATCTCTCTTCCCCGCATACGCTTGGATCTGATCGGCGACTTCGGGCTTCTCCCGCTGCTGCCGTTGACGTTCTGGGTGGCGCTGGCGACCGCTGTCATCGGGTGCGCCGTGTTGATCCTCCAGGGCGGGACGCGCCACTGGTTGTTGGGTGCGTATCTGATCACGCTGATCGTCTTCCTGCATGCCACTCCCAGCGCTCTCTACGGCACTCTGCGCTACTCGTGGGCCTGGAAGCACGTCGGAGTTGTGGACTTCTTCCTGCGGCACCACGGGATCGACGACTCCATCAGGGAATTGGGTGTTTACCAGCGTTGGCCGGGATTCTTCACCTTGAACGCAACAATGGCGCAGTCGGCCGGGCTGTCCACGGTGCTGGACTATGCACCGTGGGCCCCTGTGGTGTTCAATATTCTGTTCTTGGGTCCGCTGTACCTCATCTACCGCGCATTCACCAACGACTCTCGGTTGGTCTGGGCCGGCCTGGTGGTGTTCGTCCTTGGCTGCTGGGTCGGACAGGACTACTTCGCGCCGCAGCCCACGGCGTTCTTCCTGATGCTGACGATCATCGCCGTGTGTGTGCGGTACCGGACGCCGCGTCCCCGCGGCCCATCGCCAGACCGATATCGCGATATCACCGTGAGTGCGGCGATCCTACTGATGGTCGGCGCCATCGCATGCACCCACCAGTTGACGCCCCTGATGGTGGTCTTCGCTCTGGTGGCGCTGGCGTTCTGCCGGTACAGGGTTCGATGGCTGCTGCCGGCCGCATTGCTGATCGCCCTCGGATGGGATGTCGTTTTCGCCTGGCCGTGGATCTCGGGGAACATCCGTAGCGTCGTCGAGTCCATCGGCGCACCGGGCGCCAACGCGAAATCCGGCTTCATCAACCTGTCCGCAGCGTCACCCAGCCAGGTGGTGGTCGCGCAGATCGACCGCGCACACAGTGCCGCGATCGGCCTTCTGGCGATTCTCGGCTTCGCGCGGCGCTTCCGGAACCACCGCGAGTCGGTACTGGTGCTTCTCGCGTTGGCTCCGATACCGATGTTCCTGCTCAATGACTATGGCGGCGAGATGATCTTCCGCGTCTATCTTTTCGCGATGCCGTTCCTGGCGTTCTACGCCGCCGCGGCGTTCTTCCCCACGGAACGAAACGGCCGGTCTGCAGGGACGAGGTTGGCTCTGCCGATCATGGCGCTCGTTCTCATCCCGGGTTTCCTGTTCAGTTACTACGGCAAGGAAGAGGCCAACTACTTCAGCCACCGCGAGGTCGAGGCGTCGCGGTTCGTTTATGGGACTGCTCCGCGGGGATCATTGATCATCGGCGAAACCAGCGACTTTCCCTGGGCATTCATGAACTACGAATACTACGACTACATGCGCTTCGCGCTGTTCGAACCGGACGACCGTCAGGCGATCATCGACAATCCGGTCGAGTTGTTCGGTGACATGATGTCCCGCCACCACCATGCGTACCTGCTGATCACCCGCAGTCAGATCGCGGACACCGAGATGATCGGCGCGATGCCGCCCGGAAGCATCGACGCGATCGAACGCGAACTGGAGCAATCACCGCAGTTCAGTGTCATCTTCCGCAATCAGGATGCCGTAGTCATCACTTACGCGCAGCCTCAGTCCACAGAGGAGTCGGTGTGATCGAGATTCGTGACCTGGCCCAGATCCCGCCGCTGTACTGGATTCTCGCCGCAGCCGGATGGGTTGCCCTGGCGGCCACCTGGCTGCCCGAGGGTACACCGTTACGGGTTCTCGTCGTTTACGTCTTCGTCTTGTTCGGCCCGGGGCTGGCGTTATCAGCGGCGATCGCGACTGATCAGGTCGAGCGGTGGGTGTTCGCAGTCGCGCTGAGTGCATCGCTGGCGATCGGCATCAGCGTGCTGATGACGGCGCTGCGCAACGATTCCATGGCACATCGTATTGCCTTGCTGGCCACTGTTACCACCGTCGCTGCCGTGACCTTCGGGCTGCGCGAAGCGCGGGCCAGATGCGATACCGCGGGTGACGAGCCGGAACGGAACATGACATGAGAGTGATCCCAGTATTGCTCTACCACGCGGTCACCGACGATCCCGCCGGTTGGCTCGCGCCGTTCACGGTGACACCGAAGACCTTCGCGCGACACGTCGACATCATCATGGGCAGTGGCCGTACGGCCATCACTGTGACCGAGCTGTGCTCGGGGTTGGCGGGCAGGACGGCACTGCCGTCCCGGCCGGTGGTCATCACCTTCGACGATGGGTTCGCCGACTTCTTCAGTGCGGCCCAATACCTCGCGTCGCACAGACTTCCCAGCACCCTGTACGTGTGCACCGGCGGGCTGCGGGGCCGTGGACCGCGCCCCGTAGACCTGGCGTTGCCGCCTGCGGACATGCTCGACTGGTCCCAGCTCGCCGAACTCGGCGACCTCGGTGTCGAGGTGGGCGCACACACCCATCACCACCCGCAACTCGACCTGATGCGCGAAGAGGCAGCGGTGGACGAGATCCGGCGCAGCAAGGCATCCCTCGAGGATTCTCTCGGGTTCGAAGTGCCGAGCTTTGCTTACCCGCACGGTTTTCATTCGGGCGCCACCCGGCGCGCCGTGGCAGCGGCTGGTCACACATCGGCGGCCGCCGTGATGGATGCGCTCTGTCCTGACCGTGCCGACGTCTATGCGCTGCCCCGCTTGACCGTCCGCGCCACCACGTCCAGCGCCCGGTTGGCGCAATGGCTGACGGGTGGTGGAGCCCGCACGGCACCGGACGGCGAACGACTTCGCACAGGTGCATGGCGGATGTACCGACGGCTTCGCGGTGCCCGGTCGACTCGGGGGGTGTTTGTGACAGGCAACAAACCGGCTTACCACATGTCGGAGCCCGAGACCCATCCATCAACGAAAGGAAAGTCCTAATGCGCACATTCGTCACCGGGGCAGCGGGGTTCATCGGCTCGACGCTGGTCGACCGCCTGCTGGCCGACGGGCACCAGGTGATCGGGCTGGACAACCTCAGCACCGGTCGTGCCGAGAACCTCAAGCAGGCATTTCTCCAATACGGACCGGACGGGCGCTTCACGTTCATCCGCGCAGATCTACTGGGACCCGAACTCACAAGCATCGTCGCCGCAAACCGCCCCGACGTTGTTTTCCACCTGGCGGCACAGGCCAGTCTGCCGGCGTCGATTGCGGACCCCCAACGCGACGCGGCCATCAACGTGCTCGGCACGATAAGCCTCCTCGAGGCGTGCAGGAGGGCGGACGTCGACAGGTTCATCTACGCGGCGTCCGGCGGGTCCCGATACGGGGCTCCGCAAAGGCTGCCGGTCACCGAGACCTGCCCGGTCGATCCGCTCTCACCATATGCGGCCGCGAAGGTGGCCGGGGAACTGTACGCGGGTGCCTATGCCGCGATGTACGGGGTACGGCCCATCAGCCTGGGCCTTGCGAATGTGTATGGCCCCCGCCAGCATCCACACGGCGAAGCGGGCGTCATCGCCATCTTCTGCCACGCGCTGATGAATCGGTTGGCGACGACGATCTACGGAGACGGAGAGTCCACCCGGGATTACGTGTTCGTCGCCGATGTCGCCGACGCCTTCATTCGGGCCGCCACCACTGATCACGTGGTCGCGGGCGTCTTCAACGTGGGTACCGGGCTGCAGACAACGGTGAACGAAGTGCACCGATTGATCGCAGATGCGACCGGCAACGCGGACCCGCCTCGTTATGCTGCGGCCCGTAGCGGGGAGGTCCGAGCGAGCGCATTGGACATCACCAAGTGCAGATCGACGCTGGATTGGCATCCGACTGTCCCGCTAGCGGAAGGTATCGAGAGAACGATCGATTGGCTGCGGGCTGAGTCGCACATCGAGTCGCCTGTGTTGCAGGCCTTCTGAGGTGTGACAACGATGACCTCGACCCCGCCGGTGACGGCGCACACAGCAGGGGGATTCGCTGTTCGCACACCCGTGCCGCGCGACGTCTGGGAAGCAGTGTTCGCCGCCGATCCCGAGGCAATGCCCACCCAGTCACCGGCATGGGTGGATTGCCTCTCCGCAACCGGTCGATTTCGCGACGCGACAAGAATGTACGAGAGATCGGACGGGTCCGTGGCCGTACTCCCGCTGGTCCGTTCAAGGGGCGTCGGCGGGGTCGTTCACTCGATGCCGCAGAGTTGGGGGTACGGCGGGCTGATCAGTGCCCCCGCGAAGCCGGATGTCGCCTTGGCCGAGGCGGTCTGGCGCGACTTGTCCGCGAGCGCCCTGCGAATCCACCTACGCCCAAACCCTGTTCAGGAACAAGTCTGGGAGATCGTGTCCGCCGGCAGAGGCGTGACAGCCCTTCCGTCACGGGCCCATATTCTGGATCTCAGCGGAGGGTTCGAGACAGTATGGCGGTCACGGTTCAAGTCGCAGGTCCGCAGGGAAGTACGCCGGGCGGAGGAAGCCGGGGTGGTCGTCGGCACCGATTGCACGGGTACTTTCGTTCCGATCTTCTACGAGTTGTTACAGCGGTCCTTCGACAGGTGGGCAGTGCGGCAAGGGGAACCCCCATGGCTTGGCCGGCTGCGCGGATGTCACCGCGACCCGCTGAACAAGTTCCGGCGTATCGCGGAGACGATGGGAGATGGCTGTCAGATATCGTTGGCCTGGTACCGGGACCGGCCCGTCGCGGCAATCTTGGTGCTGCGGGCAGGATTGGTCGCCCATTACACGCGCGGCGCAATGGATACCGCCATCGACGTACCGGTCAAGGTCAACAGCTTGCTCCACAAGACGGCTGTCGAACACGCCTGCCGTGACGGATATCTGCGTTACCACATGGGTGACTCCGGCTTCTCCACCGGTCTGGCGCAGTTCAAGACGAGGTTCGGAGCACAGCAGTATGACTTCGCCGAATACTGGTTGGAGCGACTCCCGGTGTTCCGTGTCCAACGAGCCGCGCGCGAGACGGTCAAATCGCTGATCGGATTTCGTGATGCGTGAATCGCGAAGGGCAGTCTCAACACCTCGGCGGTCACTCATGGCCTCAGGCTTGATCGCGGCGCTCGTGGGTTGTTCCTCGCCGCCTCAGCCACCAGCCGAGCCTGCGCTGCCCGACGGAACATACGCGTTCGTCGTCAATGCCCGGTCTAGCGACCTACAGGTACTGGACGCGGGAACCATGGTGGCGGCCGCAAGGCCGGTTCCGGTCGGTTCGGTACCATCGGACGTCGTTCTGAGCTCAGATGCGCAGCGCGCCTATGTGATCAGCCCGTCATCGAACAATGTCACCGTCGTCGACACCAGGTCGGCGACGGTGATCGGTGAACCGCTGCGTGCGGGAATCTTTCCGTCCGCGTTGGCGCTCAGTCCGGATGGTTCGGCGTTGTACGTAGCAGGCGGTGAGAGCGATGATCTCCGAGCGTTCGACACCCGCACACACCGCCCCATCGGCGCTCCGGTTTCCATCGGCGACGCGCCGTCGGGTATCGCGATCAGCCCGGATGGGACCACGGTCTTTGCCACCGGTCACTACAGCAATGACGTCCGGTTGGTCGACGCACAGTCGTGGAGGGTGGTCGGTGAGCCCATCAGGGTAGGCGCGCGGCCCAGCCAGATCTCGATGAGCCGTGACGGACTGCGCGCGTACGTCACCAACTCCGGTGCCGACTCGGTGTCAGTGCTCGATGTCGAATCACAGCGGGTCATCGGTAGCGCGATCCCGGTCGGACTGTATCCGTACGGTGTCGTCGTGAGCCGAGATGGCGCACGCGTGCTCGTAGCCAACCAGAACTCGGACACCGTGTCCGTCATCGATACCGCAACGGCAATGGTGATGAGGACGATTCCGGTCGGCGACTCACCGACGACGATCGCGCTGAGTCCAGTCGGTGATCTCGCCTACGTCACCAACATGTATGCCGACACCATATCCGTCATCAGTATCGAGACGCTGAGCGTGACTGAAGTTTCCGGGACCTCCGCACAGTCACCGCGTGGAATTGCGTTGGGAACGCTGTCAAATGTTGATGCCGGCGACGTGTCGAAACGCCCCCGACCCGGAAAGGACGCACCATGAGCCAACTCGATGCTCACACACACGGTGGCGATCTATGGAACCGGTTCGAGCCGTGTGAGATTCGACCCGGTGGCTCAACAGCAACCGGCGGCGTCGTCGACTATCGGCTCGGAATCATCGCGCGGTACTGCCGGATTTCCGGCCGTTGGCTGGATTGCGGTAGCTGCGACGGTGAATACACCGCGGGGTTGGAGGAACACGGTGCGCACACCGTCGTCGGTGTCGAGGCGGATCCCGGGCGTACCGAGGCGGCACGCGGTCGATGGGCCAGCCGGCCTGGGGTGGAGTTCATCGCGGCGTCGGCCGAGGCGCTGCCGTACCCCGATGGCCACTTCGACGGGATTCTCCTCAACGAGGTGCTGGAACACGTGGCCGACCAGGAATGCGTGCTACGTGAGCTCCGACGTGTGCTCGCGCCTGGCGGAGTGCTCGTGGTATTCAGCCCCAATCGCTGGTTTCCATTCGAGGGACACGGAATTCGCCTCGGCGGGTGGAACGTGAGTTCGCCGGTCCCGTTCGTTCCGTGGCTTCCTCGTCAACTGTCTCTGCGGGTGATGAAGGCGCGCAACTACTGGCCTCGGGAGCTGCGAGCCTTGATCGCCGCAGCCGGGTTCGATGTCGTCGACGTCAGCTATGCATGGCCTCTACTCTCGCACTACCCGTGGATTCCAGGTCGCCTGGTCCCGCGGTACCGAGCGCTGATCCCCCGACTACAGCGATCGAAACTCGTGCGGCGATTCGGTGTTTCCACCGTCGTCATCGCGCGCGCTGCAATCGCGGATGGCGACCGGAGGGCGGTGGGGAAGCCATGAGGATGCACGGGTGCGGGGCGAACAGGCATTCGGGTGTGCTGGGTGCGCTCATGATCGCGGTCCTGCTGGTCGCCTGTCAACAGCCGCTCCCGCGGGGCGAGGCTGCACCAGACCCCGCCACGGCGGTGTTCACGGACGAATTCGACGGACCTGCAGGGTCGCTCCCAGACCGAGGAAAGTGGGCGCCAGACGTGGGCGGCCACGGATGGGGGAACGAGGAGCTGCAGTTCTATACCGAGTCGGGCAATGTCTTCCTCGACGGGGATGGACACCTCGTCATCGAGGCACGCAAGGCCGAGGAACCTCTCGAATGCTGGTACGGACGCTGTGATTACATCAGCGGCAAGATCACGACGAAGTCACTGTTCGCCCAGCGGTACGGCATGTTCGAGGCGCGGGTGAAGTCGGCGGTCGGTACCGGCATGTGGGGAGGGTTCTGGATGCTCGGGAGCAACATCGACGACATCGGCTTCCCCGAGGCGGGCGAGATCGACATCTTGGAAACACTCGGCCACCGAGTCCGCGATGTCGAACAGCACGTCCAGGCGCCAGATCTCCGCTGGGGAGCGGAACACGTTCTGCCAGAGGGACAGTCCGTCGGCGATTGGCACACGTACGCGGTGCGCTGGTATCCGGACCATATCGACTGGTACGTCGACGGAGAGGTCACTCGGACCTTCACCGCCGACGAAGCCGGTGGGTCATGGGTCTTCGACCACCCGTTCTACCTGCTGTTGAACCTGTCGGTGGGCGGTGAATGGCCGGGACCGCCCGACGCTGACACGGTCTTTCCGAATCGGATGCTGGTGGATTACGTGCGCGTCTATGGATAGGGGGCGAGACGGTCGCGATGAGGGCAACCCTGATACGTCCGCGGGAGCTCGGGCCACGTGAGTGTGCGCGCTGGCTCGAATTCCAGGCTGCCGATCCCCAACTGCAATCTCCCTTCCTCGCGCCGGCTTTCGCCTGCGCGGTTGACTTTGTTTCTGACGACGCACGTGTCGCTGTCTTCGAGGACGGTGCGGCCATCGTCGGCTTTTTGCCCTTCCAGATGATTTCGCGTGGGGTCGCCGCCCCGATCGGCCGGAAGCTCAACACCCGCCAAGGGTTCATCCATCAGCCGGGGCTGGTGTGGGCGTGGACGGAATTGCTCGCCGCGACCGGACTCCATGTTCTCGAATTACAGGATGTCGTCGGCGCGCAGGGCGCCGGCTTCCGCTCCCTGGTCGCCGCGAGTTCCCCGATGATCGACACTGCCGGTGGTTGGAGCAGCTACCTGGCCTCGATTCGCACACACAAGTCCGTCAAGACGATCCTTTACAAGGAGCGCAAATTGCGCAGAGACCACGGCGACGACGTGGTCTTCGAAACCGGTCGGGCCGTGGACTGCGCCGACCTCGACCGGCTCGCTAAATGGAAGTCACGGCAATACCGACGCAGCGGATGGCCCGATCTTTTCGCTCAACACGAGACCGTCCCATTACTGCGACTGCTCGCCGAAGGACATGGAGACGGGATGCGCGCGGTCGGATCGTCGCTCCGTATCCGGGGCGAGGTGGTGGCCACCGACCTCAGCCTGTCGACGGACACGGTCTTCGCCGGATGGTTCGCGGCGCACAACCCGGAGCACGCGCAATACTCACCTGGAGCCATCCGGACGCTTCGGACCATCGAGGCGGCATTCGCTCGCGGTGTCCGATGCATCGACCTTTCGCGGGGTGACGAACAGTACAAGAACGCCCTGACCAACAATTCTTGCGACATCGCCACGGGATTCGTCTCCCGCCAGTCCCTACGCTCCCGTGTCTACAAGGCCAGCCGATGGCCCGGGACGGCGCTCACCGGCTATGTGCTGGCGCACCCAGGGGTGCGCAGCGTGGTGCGGCATTCTCTGCGCCGGATCGGAGAAGCACGCGAACAATACGCGATGCTGATGGGCTGATCACCGGGTTCCACTGTTGCCCCGGTCGCGGCCGGTCAGGGTGTGTCTGCCCACGGCGACCAGTCGAGGCCCACTACCCTTGACCAGATGAGCTCCTCCGAGCCACCTCCCGCCGATGACGATGACACCGGCCCGTTGCGGCCTGCGAGTCGGCCGGACACGGGCGTCTCGGGATCGCGTTACGACGCGCCACTGTCGGTCAATCCGCGGCCCGTGCAGCGTGACCGTCGGCCTCTGGTCGTGGTGGGTGCGGCGACCGTCGCCGTGATCGCGCTCGGCGTGCTCGCGTGGTCGTTCTGGCCTTCTTCGGACGAGCCGCAGACATCAGAGGCCTCCGAGCCGGCGACCACGTCGCCAACCGTTTCCCAGCCTGAAGCCGAGAACCGCGTCCTGAGCCTGGTGCCGCGCGGATATCCCGCCGACGCGTGCGCGCCCGTTGTGCCGCCGAAAGGCGCACTGGCACAGGTCAGTTGCGGTCCGAACACCGATCCCGGTGGCCCGCTGGCGGCGACATACACGCTGGCCCGCGACTCCGACGCGCTGACGGAGTTGTTCGACGAGGTGGTGGACACCTCTTCGGTGGTGAATTGCCCGAACAACATTCAGTCCCCTGGACCGTGGCGGCGCAACGCAACCCCGGATCAGGTGGCCGGCACGCTGGTGTGCGGTTTTCAGCAGAATAGGCCGACGGTCGCGTGGACGACCACCGCGGACCGGCTGCTCAGTGAAGTCCATTCGGGTCCGCAAGGGCCCAACATGGTGCAGCTCTACACCTGGTGGTCGTCGCACTCCTGACCGGCGGATCGACCGGTCAGGAGTGCGACGTCCGCAGTCCGATCAGGCCGGCGGTGCGGGAACGACCGTGGTGGCCGGCGCCGAATTTGCGGGAGCCGGCGCCGCGGCATCAGGCAACGGGGTGCCGGCGCTGCCCTGCGGGAGCGGGGTGCCGGCGCTGCCCGCCGGAGCCGGGGCGGCCGCGGGGGCCGGAGCCGGAGCCGGAGCCTCCGGTGCTACAGCGGCGTTCTCCGGCAACGGTGTGCCCGAGCTGCCCTCCGGCAGCGGCGTGCCGGAACTGCCCTCGGGCAACGGGGTGCCCGAGCTGCCGGCCGGCATCCCCTCCGGCGCGGGAGCCTCCGCTGCCGCGGCGTCAGGGTTTGCGGCATCAGTCGCGGGCGCGGCTTCCTCGGCGGTTGCCGACGTCGACGGCGACGCGCCCCCCGGGTAGGCCGGGCTCGAGCTGGTCGCACCCGCCGCAGGCGCCGGCGGCGCCTGCACCCAGACAAGCAGATCGGTGCCTCCGTTGTTGTAGACGACGCTGTCCGGCTGGGCGCCGGTCACGTCGAAGTAGATCTTGCCGGTGGTCTTCTGGCCCTGCGTGATGGTCGCCGGGTTGACGCCCTGTTCGGTGGCGACGCCGAACAACACCCGGTACGTCTCGCCGTTCCCGGCGCGCGCGTTCAAGTTGGAGACGATCGGGGTGACCGCGCCCGAGACCGCTTCGTCGGTCGCCGTCGCCTCCCACAGCGTGCCCACCGGGCGGTACGGGATGACGTCGGAGCTGGGCTTGAGGTCGGTGACGGTCCAGTGCTGAACCACCGAGCCGTTGACCAGCTCGCCCGGCTGGCCGAGGTACTTCACGTCGGCCTCGGCCGAAGCCAACGGTGCACCGGCGAGAGCCAGCGCCACAGCGCCGGATCCGATGGCAGCAGCCCACGTGGGCTTGATCTTCACTATCTTCCTCCTGGTTTCGGTTCAACGAGCAGCGAGGTTGCCCCCGGAGCAAAGTAGCAGGTCGCCCGTCGTCTCATGTCGGTCTCACCCGCCGGAGCTGGGGGAACGTCGCGTATCGACCGGCGACGAGGTCCGGCCGCGGTCGCGGACGTGTTCTCACCCGAACGCCCCTGCTGTAGCCAGCCCGACGGTGAGCAAAGGAGAAAGCGTCCGCGGTCCGATCCCGGCGCCGACCGGCACCTTTACCCGCCGGTGGGGAGTATTCGGCTGGTACACTGCGCTTCGGCTGCCTGCAGTGCGCAGCGCAGCAAGTACGGGGGGAAGTCTTGACAGGCCCGTCAGCAAACTCATAGATTCTGTCCGCGGAGTCTTCGTGGTGGAGTACCGTCGAAGAACGCACGCCCGGTAACACGCTCTTTTTCCGACACGACAGGGGACGCACCGACCATGCCCAAGCATTCCACCGCCCGCAAAGGTCAACGGGTTCTGGCCGTCAAGACCTTTCTCACCGCGGGCGTCACCGGCGCAGCGATGGCCGGTCTGGGCACTCTTGCGCTGATCGGGACCGACGACGCTCCTGCGCAGCGGTCCTACGACGTCCAGTTGGTGTCGCAGGAGTGGTGGGAAGGCTACGGCGACTCGCGCTCGTCGGCCGGGTCCGACCAGGCGGGCGCCCTCGCAGCGGCGGACCTCCCGACGATCCGGCCAATGATCGGCCCGGGTGGCTGGCTGATCGGCAACGGTCTTGATGCCGCGGACGACTGCACCGGCGCCGCGTGCAACGGCGGCAACGGCGGAATCCTCGGCGGCGACGGCGGCGACGGTAAGAACGGCGGCAACGGCGGCAACGCCGGCCAGTTCTTCGGCAACGGCGGCAACGGCGGTAATGGCCTCGATGCCGTCTACAACGAGGAAACCGGCGCGCGCACGGCCGCCACCAAGGGCGGTAACGGCGGCAACGGCGGCTGGTTCGGTAACGGCGGCAACGGCGGCAAGGGCGGTAACGACTTCAACACCGAGGACTTCGTCGACGATGAGGAGACCGAGCGCGACGAGTCGCTGGGCAACAATGCCTACGCCGGTAACGGCGGCAACGGGGGGCGCGGCGGCTACATCGGCAACGGCGGCAACGGTGGCGACGGCGGCGATGCGTCCTCGGAGAACGGCAGCGCCTACGGCTACTTCAACGAGGACGTCTCGTTCGGCCGTGGTGGTGACGGCGGGTCTTCGCAGGGCTACATCGGCAACGGTGGGGCCGGCGGCAACGGCGGCAACTCCACGGCCAACGCCGAGGGCGAGGAGGCCCTGGGCGGGGACGGTGGCACCGGCGGTTCGGCCGGCTTCAACGGCGCCGGCGGACGTGGCGGTGACGGCGGTGACGCCGACGGCGGCACCGACGCCTACGCCGAGGGCGGCTTCGGTGGCGACGGTGGCACCAGCCGCAACGGCGACGCCGGTGACGGTGGCGACGGCGGCGACGCGGTCACCGAGAACGACACCGCCTACGGCGGCGATGGCGGCTTCGGCGGCGATGCCACCTTCAGCGGTAAAGGCGGAAACGGTGGTCGCGGCGGCGACGCGGACGGCGGCGAGAAGGCCGGCGGCGGCTGGGGCGGCGACGGTGGCCGCGGCAGCCTGTTCAGCGGTGGCGGCGACGGCGGCGACGGTGGCAACGCCACCGCCGACGACCAGAGCGACGCCGAAGGTGGCTACGGCGGCGAAGCCGGCCGCGGCGGCACCGACGGCAGCGACGGCACCCCGGCGCCGAGCAGCAGCGACGACGACTAAGGCACAGTAGGTCGACGTACGGCCGGGTCCGGTCGCCTCCAGGCGCCGTACCCGGCCGTTGTCGCGCTCTCCACCTGCCAAACATCTTGTCGTCGAGCAACTCCCGCCCGGCTATGATCGCCGAATGCCGGACACCACGTACTCGAATCGCACCGCCGCAGGATGGGTCGCCCCAGCCGCCCTGGTCATCGCCCTCGTCGCTGCGGTGCTCGCCGCGTGGGGTCTGCTGCGCTCCGATGACTCCGCGAGCAGCGCCGGATCAGTCGACAAAACGCAGCTGTGCTCAGCTTTCGAGACCGTGCGCAATGCGGTGTCGCTGCAGACCAACGCCAATCTGGGACCTGACCGGGTCGCGACGCAGGCAGTGGCCGCCAACGCCCGGCTGGCCACGCTGGGCGGCGGACAGTACCTGCGCTGGCAGGTCAGCGATGCAGAACCGGGCGAACTCGCGGACGCGGTGCGCTCTTTCGCCGACGATCTCACCGAGATCGGGATGGGGCAGCTCGCCGGCGCGGGCAGTGCCGACCAGGCCCAGACCGAGCGCATGAACAACGCCCAGACCACTGCGGCGAGGGTCGACGAGCTCTGCGCCTAGCCCCGGGCGGTCAGGCGGGCACGAATTCCACGCCCGCCAGCGCGACGGCGTTGTCCCGCTCGGGTGCGGTGACCGTGGCGGTGTAGGCCCCGTCCTGCTTCCACACGCTGATGCGCAGCGTCTCGCCGGGGAACACGACACCGGCCATCCGGGCGCCGTAGGTCTTCAGGCCGCTGACGTCACCGTCGAGGAGATTGTCCACCAGCGTCTTGCACGTCATCCCGTACGTGCACAGCCCGTGCAGGATGGGACGCGGGAATCCTGCTGCGGCAGCGAAATCCGGATCCGAGTGCAGAGGGTTGCGGTCGCCGCACATCCGGTAGAGCAGCGCCTGCTGCGGGGACGTCGGCACGGTCAGCTCCAGGTCGGGGGACCGGTCGGGGGCCGCCGACGACCCCGACGGGCCGCGGTCGCCGCCGAAGCCACCCTCGCCGCGGGCGAAGATCGACCGCTTCTGCGTCCACAGCAGCGTGCCGGCCGGATCGTTGACGGTCGTTTCCGACCAGATCACCGCGGCCTTGCCCTTGTCCCAGATCTCGGTGAACCGGGTGACCGCGGTGCCGGTGCCCGACGGCGGGATCGGCCCGGGAACCGTCACCGCCTCGCTGGCATGTAGCACCTTGCTGAGCTCGATGTCGATGCCCGGGAACTTCACCGCCGGCGGCTCGGTCATGTGGAAGCTCTGCGCCACATTGCCGAACGTCGGCAGCACCTGCGGGGTGTCGTCGGTCAGGTAGCGCAGCTCACGCTTGTCCATCGGGTCTGCACCCGCGCCCAAGCCCAGGTGGTACAGCTGGACATCGCTGCTGGTCCACGAGAATTCGACAGGTGCAAGCTCGGCGCCGAGCGCTTCGTCGAGGTTGATGGGCACGGATTACGCCTTTCCTGCCAGGTGGAGCGCCGCGAGGTAACCGAAGGTCATCGCCGGGCCGATGGTGCCGCCCGGACCCGGGTAGGTGTGGCCCATCACCGGTGCGCTGACATTACCTGCAGCATAGAGCCCTTCGATCACCGTGCCGTCGTCGCGGACCGCGCGGCCGTGCACATCGGTGACGATGCCACCCTTGGTTCCGAGGTCGCCCGGCACCATCTTCGCGGCGTAGAACGGCCCGTGGCTGATCTCGCCGAGGTTCGGGTTGGGTTTGTTGGTCGGGTCGCCGTAGTAGCGGTCGTAGGCGCTCTCGCCCCGCTTGAAATCCTCGTCCACCCCGGAGCGGGCGAATCCGTTGAATCGCTGCACCGTGGCCTTGAACGCGTCGGCCGGCAGTCCTGTCTTCGCCGCCAGCTCGTCGAGGGTGTCGGCCTTGACGATCACGCCCGACTCCAGCCACTTCTTCGGAATGCGCTGTCCCGGCTGCAGTCCCGCGAAGATGTAGCGGTCCCGGTACTGCTGGTCGAAGACCAGCCAGGCCGGGATGTTCTCACCCGGCCCGGGTCCCTGCCCGTACTGGCCGCCGTACATTTGGTGGCACGCCTCGACGTAGGGCATCGACTCGTTCATGAAGCGCTTGCCGTTCATGTTGACGATGATCGAGCCGGGCGAATTGCGCTCCGACAGTGCGAACCACGGCGCGCCGACCAGCGGAACCGTGGGCCCCCACCACGCGTCTTCCATGACATCCAGTGCCGCGCCGAGCTTTTCGGCGGCGACGATGCCGTCGCCGGTGTTGGCCACCGCGCCGACCGTCCACTCGGTGGTGATCGGGGCACGCTGGTACTTCACCCGCATCTGCTCGTTGTGTTCGAAGCCGCCACTGCCCAGGATCACCCCGCGGCGCGCCCGGATCAGTTGCGGCTCAGCCGCCTCGCCCGCGGTCGTGTCACGCACGTAGACACCGCGCACCACGCCGCCCTCGACGTAGAGGTCGGTCAGCGCGGTGTTGAGCAGGACTGGGACCCCGGCGTCGCGCAGCGCGATGCGCAGCGGGGCGATCAACGCGCGGCCCATGCCCACCAGGTTCTTCCGCGTCGTGTTGGCCCATACCGTGCGGGCGCCGACCTTGAGGCTGCGGAGCAGGCCGCGCGGATGACGCTTGAGCTGGTTGAGTCGCACATAGTCCTGCTGCATCACCACCATGTTCAACGGGACCTTGCCGTACGGCGGCTCCAGGCCGGCAAGATCTGGTCCCAGCTTGTTGGCGTCGAACGGCTTCGGTTCCACTGAGCGGCCGGTGGCCTTGCCGCCGGGCGTCTCGGGGTAGTAGTCGGCGTAGTTCGGCACCCAGCACAACTTCAGCGGCGAGTTCTTCAGGACGAAGGACAGCATCTCCGGGCCGCGGTCGAGGTAGGTGTCGATCTTCTCGGCCGGGACCACGTCGCCGATGATCGAGTGCAGGTAGGTCCGGGCGGCCTCGCGGGTGTCCTCGACCCCGTCGCGCCGCAGCACCTCGTTGTTCGGAATCCACACGCCGCCACCTGACCGCGCAGTGGAACCACCGTAGTGCGGGGCCTTCTCAACGACTATCGTCGAGAGTCCCTGGTGGGCGGCGGTGAGGGCGGCGACCATGCCCGCGGCGCCGCTGCCGACCACGACGACGTCATACTCCTGCTCCGTCATGTAGAACACGTTATAGAATTGCCCGGCCGACCCACAACTGTGCCGGTCGACGAAACGAGGGGACTTCATCTAGATGCTCAGTTCCGAGGTCCGTGAGCAACTTGCCGCCGACTTGGCGCAGGCCGAACGCAGCCGGGAGCCGATCGCTCCGCTGACCGATGCGCATCCCGACATCGACGTGGTCGACGCTTACGAGATCCAGTTGATCAACATCCGCCAGAAGGTGGCCGAAGGCGCGCGGGTCGTCGGCCACAAGGTCGGCCTCTCCTCGGAGGCCATGCAGAAGATGATGAACGTCGACGAGCCCGACTACGGCCATCTGCTCGACGACATGCAGGTCTTCCAAGACGTTCCAGTCAAGGCCGGGCGATATCTGTATCCGCGGGTCGAGGTCGAGGTCGGCTTCGTCCTCGCCGACGATTTGCCCGGGGCCGGCTGCACCGAAGACGACGTACTGGCCGCGACGGCAGCGTTCTGCCCCGCCATCGAGCTCATCGACACGCGGATCACCAACTGGCAGATCAAGCTCTGCGACACCATCGCCGACAACGCCTCGTCGGCGGGGTGGGTGCTCGGGGAGGCGCGGGTGTCGCCCAAGGACGTAAATATCCGGGCGATCGATGCGGTGCTGAGCAACAACGGCGAGGTGGTGGCCGAGGGACGCAGCGACGCGGTGCTGGGCAACCCGGTCACCGCGGTGGCGTGGCTGGCCCGCAAGGTCGACCAATTCGGTGTCCGGTTGAAAGCCGGCGACATCGTGCTGCCGGGGTCGTGCACCCGTGCGATAGATGCACCGCCCGGCAGCCATTTCGTCGCCGAGTTCAGCGGTTTAGGTTCAGTACAGCTCAGTTTCGAATAACCGATAGAGGACCAGCAATGTCTACGGCCAAAAAGGCTTCCGTCGCGATCGTCGGGTCCGGCAACATCAGCACCGACCTGCTCTACAAGCTGCTGCGCTCGGAGTGGCTCGAACCCCGGTGGATGATCGGCATCGACCCAGACAGTGAAGGTCTGGCGCGGGCCCGCAAGCTCGGCCTGGAGACGTCGCACGAAGGCGTGGACTGGCTGCTCGCACAGTCGGAGAAGCCCGACATGGTGTTCGAGGCGACCAGCGCCTACGTGCACCGCGACGCCGCCCCCCGGTACGCCGAGGCGGGTATCCGGGCCATCGATCTGACCCCGGCCGCAATCGGCCCGGGGGTGATCCCCCCGGCCAACCTGCGCGAACACCTCGACGCCCCGAACGTCAACATGGTGACCTGCGGCGGACAGGCCACCATCCCGATGGTCTACGCCGTGTCGCGGGTGGTGGAGGTGCCCTACGCCGAGATCGTGGCGTCGGTGTCGTCGGCGTCGGCCGGTCCTGGCACGCGCGCCAACATCGACGAGTTCACCAAGACCACCAGCGCCGGTGTCGAGGTGATCGGCGGGGCCAAGCGCGGCAAGGCCATCATCATCCTCAACCCGGCCGAGCCGCCGATGATCATGCGCGACACCATCTTCTGCGCGATCCCGGAGGACGCCGACCACGCCGCGATCACCCAGTCCATCAAGGACGTGGTCGCCGAGGTGCAGACCTACGTGCCCGGGTACCGACTGCTCAACGAACCGCAGTTCGACGAGCCGTCGGTGGTCAACGGCGGCAACCACGTGGTGACCGTGTTCGTGGAAGTGGAGGGTGCGGGCGACTACCTGCCGCCCTACGCTGGAAATCTGGACATCATGACCGCAGCCGCGGCGAAGGTGGGCGAAGAGATAGCCAAGGATCGCGTCGCCGCGGTGCAGGCAGGAGCGCAAGCATGAGTGGGACCGAGGACATCTACTTCAACCCGATCTGGGACGTCCGGATGACCGACACGTCACTGCGGGACGGGTCGCATCACAAGCGCCACCAGTTCACCAAGGACGAGGTCGGCGCCATCGTCGCCGCGCTGGACGCGGCCGGGGTGCCGGTCATCGAGGTCACTCACGGCGACGGCCTCGGCGGTTCCAGCTTCAACTACGGGTTCTCCAAGACCCCCGAGCAGGAGCTGATCAAACTCGCCGCCGCGACGGCCAAAGAGTCCAAGATCGCTTTCCTGATGTTGCCGGGGGTCGGCACCAAGGAGGACATCAAGGAAGCGCAGAACAACGGCGGGTCGATCTGCCGCATCGCCACCCACTGCACCGAGGCCGACGTGTCGATCCAGCACTTCGGCTTGGCGCGCGAACTCGGCCTGGAAACCGTCGGCTTCCTGATGATGAGCCACACCATCCCCCCCGAGAAGCTGGCCAAGCAGGCGCGCATCATGGCCGACGCCGGCTGCCAGTGCGTCTACGTCGTCGATTCCGCCGGTGCGCTGGTGCTCGAAGGTGTCCGCGATCGAGTTCAGGCGCTCGTCACCGAACTCGGCGACGACGCGCAGGTCGGCTTTCACGGGCACGAGAACCTCGGCCTGGGCGTGGCGAACTCGATCGAGGCGGTACGCGCCGGAGCCAAGCAGATCGACGGCTCCTGCCGCCGGTTCGGTGCCGGTGCCGGCAACGCCCCCGTCGAGGCGCTCATCGGCGTGTTCGACAAGATCGGTGTCAAGACCGGGATCGACTTCTTCGACATCGCCGACGCGGCCGAGGAGGTCGTCGCCCCGGCCATGCCCGCCGAGTGCCTGCTCGACCGCAATGCACTGATCATGGGGTACTCGGGGGTCTACTCCAGCTTCCTCAAGCACGCGATTCGGCAGTCCGAGCGTTACGGCGTGCCCGCGCACCAGCTGCTGCATCGCGCCGGGCAGCGCAAGCTCATCGGCGGTCAGGAAGACCAGCTCATCGACATCGCGCTGGAGATCAAACGCGAGCAGGAAACCGCCGCAACCCAGGCGACCTAGCTCCTTACGCCCCTGTGGTCCTGACCACGCACGTGTTTGGCGAGCATGTCGACCGGCTAGGCATCACGTTGCGACCGTCTGATCGCACAGCGAAGGAGTGATTTCGATGAACCCGTCCGCAACGAACGTGCGCCGGGGTCTGTTCGGCGTTTTCGCCGGTGGGCTGCTGGCCTTCGGTTCGGCGGCGATCGTCGCACCGGTGTCCAACGCGCAGCCGGAGACCTCGCCTGACTGCTCCGCGGCCGGTGTGGCCGGCACGGTGAGCACAGCCGTCGCGGCTGAAGGCGCCTACCTGACGGCCAACCCGCAGGTCAACGATGCGCTGTCGGGCATCTCGGCGCAGCCGCAGGAGCAGGCGCAGACCGCCTACCAGGCGTATCTCGAGGAGAACCCCCAGGTGCGGCAGGCGCTCACCGACATCTACCAGCCGGTTGGCACCGTGAACACGCAGTGCAACCTGGATCTGACTCCGACGCCGGTGGCGCAGGCCGTCTGGAGCTTCAGCAGCGGGGCCGCCGAGTCGCCCGCGCAGACCCCGCCCGCGGAGCCGACAGCGCCGCCCACCCCGGTCGGCTGACCGAACGGGCCCGTCGGCATGGCGACCCCGGTCTGCTGCCGGTGCGCAGGTAGGCTCACGCTGGCTGCCGTGTGATCGCGGCGGTTGCCGCATGCCTGTGACGCGGCCCATCCACAACGTGGGAGAGCGTCTGAGCGAGTCCCACGTCGTCGAGGCGGTCACTCCGCGCGCCCGGGGGTGGATACACCTCTGCTCGGCGGTTGCCGCCCTGATCGCGGGTACCGCGCTGGTCGCGAGCGCATGGCGGTCCACGTCTCCGCAGGCGGGCTGGGCGGCTTTGGTCTACGCCACGTCGGTGGTGGCCATGTTCACGGTCAGTGCCACCTACCACCGGGTGCGGTGGTCCTCGGCGCCGGCCGCGAAGTGGATGATGCGGCTGGACCACTCGATGATCTTCGCGTTCATCGCGGCCTGCTACACCCCGCTGGCAGTGCTGACGATGGAACCGCAGACCGGTGCCGAACTGCTCACGATCGTGTGGACAGGCGCAGCCGCCGGTGTGGTGCTGAAGGTGTGCTGGCCGGTGGCCCCGCGGTGGGTGGGGGTGGCGCTCTATTTGCTCTTGGGCTACGTGGCGTTGTGGTTCGCCGGCACGCTGCTCGATGGTGCCGGGATCACCGTGGTGGGACTGCTCGTCGCGGGCGCGGCCCTCTACAACATCGGTGCGATCCTCTACGGCGCGCGATGGCCCAATCCGTGGCCCGAGACGTTCGGCCACCACGAGTTCTTCCACGCCTTCACCACAGCCGCCGCGGCCTGTCACTTCGTGGCCATCTGGCTCGTCGTGCACTAGGTCCGTCGGACCCGGCGGGCACGATGGGCTGATGGCAACGAGAACCGAGGCCCAGGCGCTCCTCGAACAGCTGGCCGGCCCGGCCGCGCACCTGCGCGACGACCAGTGGACGGCCATCGAGGCGCTGGTGGTGCAGCGCCGCCGTGCGCTGGTCGTGCAGCGCACCGGCTGGGGCAAGTCGGCGGTCTACTTCATCGCCGCCAAATTGCTCCGTGCGGCGGGCCTGGGGCCGACGATCATCGTGTCCCCGCTGTTGGCCTTGATGCGCAACCAAGTCGCGGCGGCGGAACGCGCCGGCGTCAAGGCCGCGACCATCAACTCCGGGAACGTCACCGAGTGGAATGCCGTACACGCTCGGGTCACCGACGGCGAACTCGACGTGCTGCTCGTCAGCCCGGAGCGTCTGAACAACCCTGATTTCCGGGACAACGTTCTGCCCGCCCTGGCCAGCGATGCCGGACTGGTGGTCGTCGACGAAGCCCATTGCGTGTCGGACTGGGGCCACGATTTCCGCCCCGATTACCGCCGGATCCGAACTCTGGTCGCCGACCTCGGGTCGGGGATACCGGTGCTGGCCACCACGGCGACCGCCAACGACAGAGTGGTCAGTGACATCGCCGCTCAGCTCGAGGTCGGCGGTGGGGACACGGTGGTGCTGCGCGGCGGTCTGGACCGCGAGTCGCTGCGACTGTCGGTGGTCAAGGCCGGGACTCCCGCACAGCGGGCGGCATGGCTTGCCGGGCAACTGGATTCGCTGCCCGGAAGCGGAATCGTCTACACCCTGACGGTGGCCCAGGCGCACGACGTTGCCGGCTTGCTGCGGGAACGCGGCCACACCGTCGCCGCATACACCGGAGCCACCGACACCACCGAACGCGAACAACTCGAAGCCGACCTGCTTGACAACCGGGTCAAGGCGCTGGTCGCCACGTCAGCGCTCGGAATGGGTTTCGACAAACCAGATCTCGGCTTCGTGGTGCACCTGGGCGCGCCGTCGTCGCCGATCGCCTATTACCAGCAGGTCGGTCGCGCCGGCAGGGCCACCGCGCGCGCCGAGGTGATCCTGCTGCCCGGCACTGAGGATCAGGAGGTCTGGCGCTACTTCGCCTCGGTCGCTTTCCCGCCGGAACCCCTGGTCCGCAACGTACTCGCCGCTCTCGACGTGGACCGGCCACAGTCCACGCCGGCGTTGGAGGCCCGGGTCGATCTGACCCGGTCCCGGCTGGAGATGGTGCTCAAGGTGCTCGACGTGGACGGCGCCGTGCGGCGGGTGAAAGGCGGTTGGCTGGCCACCGGGCAACCGTGGCGCTACGACGAACCGCGCTACCGCGCCCTCGACCAGGCGCGCCGGCGCGAACAGCAAGCCATGCTGGACTACCAGGACACCGACGAATGCCGGATGGCGTTTCTGCGGGCCCAGCTCGACGACCCCGAGCTCAGCGCGGGCGAGCGTTGTGGACGCTGCGACAACTGCACGGGCGACCACTATTCGGCGACCGTCGACGAGGCGACGCTGACGGCCACCGCGCAACGGTTGCGCCGGCCCGGAGTCGAGGTCGCGCCCCGCAAACAATGGCCGTCGGGCCTCGGCGCGCTCGGTCTGGAGCTGTCCGGCAGGATCAGCGACGCCGCCAGCGCCGGGCGTGCGATCGGCCGGCTCACCGACCTGGGCTGGGGGGCCCGCCTGCGGCGCTTGCTGGCCGAGCCCGATCAGGAAGTCCCCGACGAGGTCGTCGACGCTGCCGTCGCCGTCCTCAAAGTCTGGGACTGGGCGAGCCGACCGGTCGCGGTGATGGGGCTGGACTCGCAGACCCACCCGCTGCTGATCTCATCGATGGCGACGCGGCTCGCCCAGCTCGGGCGGCTGGCGAACCTGGGGACCCTGGCCTACGCGGTCGACCATCGGCCGGTCACGGCGGCGAACTCCGCCTACCGCGTCGCCGGGCTGCATGGCGCATTCCAGCAGCCGATCATCGACTGCGACGGGCCGGTGCTGCTGGTCGACGACGTCACCGACACCGGCTGGACGCTGACGATGGCCGCACGTGAACTGCGTGCCGGCGGGGCCTCCGAGGTGTTGCCGTTCGTGCTGGCGGCGACGAGCTAACGCTTACGCAGTCGTGCCACTTCCGCCGCGCCATTGCCGGTGATGAGCCACAGTGTGGTCAGGCAGGTGACGAGGTCCTCGACCGAGATGTCGGCGCGGCCGTCGAGGTAGGCCAGGATCGCGTCGGCTGTTCCGCCGACGATGAACGCGGGCGCCACCTTGGCCAGCGGGTCCTTCTCCAGTTCGACGTCGTGAATCGTGCGCGCATGACCGACCAGGACCGCCGTCAAGCCTTGCATCACCGCTTCGCGATGGTCATGCAGGACCGGCGAACTCGCCACCCCGCCGAGCAGGATCCGTCCACGCCTGGGGTCGTCGACCAGTGTGCGTACCAAGGCCGTCACCGCAGCCCTGGCCTGTTGCTCGAGTGGTTCTGCCGCAGTCTCTGCGATAGCACCCATCGTGGCGGTCCGGACTTCGTCGGCAATCGTGTCGACGACGGCCGTGGCCACCTCGTCGAGGCTGGCGAAACTCTCGTAGAAGTAACGCTTGTTCAGGCCGGCGCCGGCGCACAGTCGATCGACGGTGAAGGCCCGCCATTCATTGACGGCGATGGCGTCGATGGCGGTCTCGAGCAGACGGGCTCGCCGCTGAAGGCGGCGCGAGTCGGCGGTCAGACCGCCATAACTGCGTCCCGAAGTCTCGGTCACCCGACGATCGTCGCACCCGGGGTCCCGGCCGGGGCAATCGAGCCTTGACACCACCACACCAGTCTGGCACGGTTCAGTACCAGATTATCTGGCACGAACTCGTACCAAAATGTGAGGAACGCACAGTTGAGCACATCGATCGCGCAGCAGCCCGCATCACCGCATTCCGAGCCACACCGCACCGGGGCGTCCGTGCTCGCAGAACTTCGCGAGCTGGCCGCTCACTCACCCGCTTTGGCCCGCCGCCTCGGGTGGGACTATCTCCGTGAGCTCGGAGATCGGGCCCGCCACGACCAACTGGCGGAATTGTTCGCCCGCGGCGAGGCCCCCGACGGTCCGTACGGCGCGATGGAGGGGCTGATCGTCGGGAAGCTCTTCGGCATTCCAGAGGCCCATCTGGCCAACCCGCTGATGAAGATCGACCCGACGTGGCGGGGCAAGACCTTCGACCACGAGTCGGGGACGGGCTTCAATCGGCTGAGTCCCCTGGGAAAGTACACGCTGCGGGCAGTCGCACCGTTGTACGGCGGCCTTCGCCGTGTGGGGTCTGAGGTGCTCGGATACGGCTTCACCCACAAGATCGACACCGCTGCGGCCGAGCCCTTCAATGCCGTTCGTGCGCTGGACTATTCACCTTCGGAATATCGCAACCCGAGCGTTCGCACCTTCCCGATCAAGCGCACCCGCGACGAGATCGTCGAGTTGCTTCCGAGGCTCTATCTCGGACGCGCCCTGCTGACGATGCCCAGCGGCGAGGTACGGCTGATCGCCTATTTCGCGCTCCGCGAGTTCAGCGACGAGCGGGCATGATCAGCCTGGAGGGTGCTGTCGCGGGGGTGACGGGAGGAGCCCGCGGCATCGGCAGGGCGACTGCCGCCGAACTGGTGCGCCGCGGCGCACGCGTGTTCATCGGTGACGTCGACATCGACGAGGCGCAGCGCGCGGGTCGCGAGATCGGCGCCTGCCCAGTGCAGCTCGACGTCACCGACCCGGTGAGCATGGCTGCCTTCCACGCCACCGTCAGCGCGGCCGGTCCGCCGGACATGTTGGTCAACAACGCCGGCATTCAGATCATGGGGCCCTTCGCCGACACGAAGCTGGAGCTGTACCACCGGGAAGTCACGATCAACCTGCTCGGCGTCATCAACGGCATGCACACGTTTCTGCCCGGCATGCTCGAACGTGAACGCGGACACATCGTCAACATCGCTTCGATGGCCGCCAAGGTGACCACCCCGGGAATGTCGGTGTACTGCGCCACCAAATATGCCGTGGCGGCCCTGTCCCGGGCGGTGCGGGCCGAGATCGCCTCCAGCGCAGTCACCGTGAGCACCGTGATGCCGACCGCCGTGCACACCGAACTCACCGCCGGGGTGGCGCTGGACCTCCTGCCCACCCGTGAACCGGAGGACATCGCCCGCGCGATTGCCGACAGTGCACGGCACGCGCGCGGCGAGATCACCGTCCCCCGTTGGCTGGCGCCGATGGGACTGATCGAGGAGGTGACGCCGGAGCCATTGCTGCAACGGCTGAAGCAGCTCGCCACATTGCGGCAACCGCCGGGGCACTACGACGAATCCGCGCGCCGGCGCTACCTGGACCGGATCGGCCAATGACGACACCCGTCCGCACCGGGGAGGCGAAACTGCGGCTGCAGACGATGGCGGCCGGCATCACCGAGCGCTTCCCCAGCCGTGCGCACGCCCTGGCCCAGCCGCCGGCAGGGTCGGGGCTCAAACCGGTGTTGGGCAACTACGGGTTTCCCGTCATCGGACATATCCTGAGTTCGTTGGTGGACCCACTCGAATTCGCCCGTCGCCGATATGAGCGGTTCGGACCGGTGTCCTGGGCCGGCGGCGTCGGCTTCCGCATCGTGTCGCTGCTGGGTCCCGAGGCTCTCGAGACCGTGTGGATCAACAAGGACAAGGCATTCTCCAGCACTCGCGGGTGGGCGCCGGTGATCGGGCCGTTCTTTCATCGCGGCATCATGCTGCTCGACTTCGACGAGCACCGGGACCACCGGCGCATCATGCAGCAGGCGTTCACCCGTAGCGCATTGGACGGCTACCTCGCGCTGATGCGCCCCGGCATCCGTCGGACGGTCACCGGCTGGCCTGCGTCCCCGAACTTTCCGTTCTACACCTCGGTCAAGCATCTGCTGCTCGATCAAGCCGCCGAGGTCTTCGTCGGCGCTACTCTGGGTGCGGAATCCGATCAGCTCGCGGCCGACTTCCACGACACGGTCTGCGGCGGCCAGGCGATGATCCGCGCCGACGTGCCCGGCGGCGCGTGGGCGCGCGGCCTACGAGCCAGGGAACGCCTGGAACGTTACTTCGCCAGGCAGGTCTCGGCGCGGCGCGTGGGCGAGGGCACCGATCTGTTTTCGATGCTGTGCCGCAGCCGCGCCGACAACGGCGAGCGGTTCAGCGACACCGACATCGTCAACCACATGATCTTCCTGTTGATGGCCGCGCACGACACCAGCGCGATCGCGATCTCCATGCTGGTCTACGAACTCGGGCGAAACCCCGACTGGCAGTACCGCTTACGCGAAGAGGCGATGGACAGCCCCAACGACGAGCTGACGCTGGCAGATCTCGACAGCGGCTACCCGCTGCTCGACGCCGCCTTCGACGAGATCCTGCGGATGTACGCGCCGGCGGGCACGCTGTTCCGGCAGGCGATCACCGACACCGAGATCGCCGGCCACTTCATCCCGCGCAAAAGCCAACTGGCGATCAACGTCTACGCCTCCATGCGGCTGGCCGACTGGTGGCCGGACCCGGATCGGTTCGACCCGGGCCGGTTCCTCGACGGGGCGGACGCACGGCCGGTGCACCGGTACGCGTTCGCGCCCTTCGGCGGCGGTGTCCACAAATGCCTCGGCCAACAGTTCGCGGACATGAACGTCAAGGCGGTCATGCATCAGCTGCTGCGGCACTTCGACTGGGAGGTGCCGCTCGGGTACACACCGCTGATGACGTGGGGCACCGGGCCGACTCCCGCCGACGGCCTGCCGGTCACCCTGCGCAGGCGCGCATGACCTTGGCACGCGCAGGCCATGTTTGGCGCGTGCAGTCCTGCCGGCGTGCCCCTCGGCGGCACCATACTCGGGTTATGCCGAGTGCCGCTGGAGGAAGCATGCGCATCACCGTCGACTACGACCTCTGCGAAGGACACGGTCAGTGCCTGATGGCCGCACCCGACGTGTTCGATCTGCCCGACGGTGCCGACCAGGTCGTGTTGCTCGAGCCGCAGCCCCCCGCTGATCAGCACGACGCGGTGATCCGCGCCGCGGCGATGTGCCCGGCGCAGGCCCTGCGGGTCGAGGCCTGACGCGCCACGCTCAACCGGCGGTGCCGTCGTCGAGGATCCCGCTGCGGCCGGCCAGTGCGGCTGCGGCGATCCGGTTGCCGACCCCGAGCTTGTTCAGCAGTGAAGCCACCATCCGCTTGGCGGTGCGTTCGGACACCACCATCCGCGCGGCGATGTCGGCGGTCTCCATTCCGGTCGACACCAGCACCCAGAGCTTGATCTCGGCCGGGGTCAGCGACGTCAACACAGTGCCCGACGGTTTGCGGGTGGCGGACAACAAGGCGTCGAGCAGCGCGGGATCGACCACGCGCAGGCCGGCGGCGATCGTGGTCAGCGGCCCGACCAGCGCGTCCGGGCGCACCGTTTTCGACAGGAACCCGTCCGCACCCGCGCGCAGCGCATCCTCCGCGAGCGCCATGTCGCCGGTGCCCGACAGCGCCAGCACCCGGGTGCGTGGATGACGCGCTTTGAGGTGGCGGATCGCGGCGACGCCTCCCAGCGGGGGCATCGACAGGTCCACGATGGCCAGGTCGGCGTCGCAGGACGTGGCCAGCTCGGCGGCCTCCTCGACGAATGTGGTGCGGCCCCCGATGACGAACTGCTCGCCCCAGTCCCGGGTCAGGAGCAACTCGAGGCCCTCGGCGAACAGTTCGTGGTCATCGACGATCACCACGACATACGGTCGGGCCCCCGGCGTGCGGGTCACCCGCTGGATCGTAATGCGCGGGTCTAGTCTCGGGCCCGTGAACGGGTCGCATCGACTCAGAGCGCTCGTGGTACCCGCCGGCGACAACTACGGTCTGGCCCGGGTCGTCGTGGCCGTCCGCGCTGCAGTGGTGCTGTCCATCGTGGTGCTGGTCGCCACCGGTCCGGAGTGGGTGCGCCGGTACCCCGTAGCGCTGGCGGTGGTGCTCGCCGCCGCGCTGGGATATGCGGTGGTGCTCATGGCGCACCCGCGCTACGAGGTCCGGCGAACACGGTTCGCATGGCCGGTCGCAGTGCTCGACGCACTGTTCACCCTGACCTTGATCGGGCTGACCGGCGGAGCCGCCAGCCCCGTGGTGGCCGTGCTCGCGCTCGCGGTGATCGCGTCGGCCGCCCGGCTGACCTTCGTCGAATGCCTGATCCTGGCAGTGCTTTTGGGGACCGCCTATGCCGGCGTGGTGGTGTGGACGACGGTGGACGGCGTGGCGCTGGAAGCGTCGACGCAGGGGTTGTGGTGGGCCTTGTACATGGTGTTCATCGCCGTGTTGGGCGGTGGGCTGGCGGTGCTGATCGAACGTGAACATCGTTCCCGGGTCGATGCGCTGGTCGAAGCCGAGGCCGAACACGCCGCCGCCCAGGAGGAACGGGACCTGCGTGCGCGCCTGCTGCGGTCCTACGAGGCGCAGCAGGAGGGGTTGCAGGTCCTGCTGCACGAGTTCCGCACCCCGGTGGCGTCGCTGGACGCGTTGGTCGGCGCACTCTCCGACACCGCCACGCCGATGCCGGTGACCGACCGGGACGCAGCCGTCGAACTCGCCGGACGCCACACTCGACATCTGAGCGAGATGCTCGACGCGCTGTCCGACGTGAATCTGAGTCGACAACCAGCCTTCTCCTCCGGCCGCGTGCGTCGCGTCGACGTGGCCGAACTGACCGCCGAAGCCGCCCACGCCGTGGGGTTGGCGCCGCCACGGCTGCAGATGGCGACCACCGGTGATGTGTCGGCGGTCCTGGTCGACGCCCAGGGCCTGCGGCGCGTGCTGACCAATCTGTTGGAGAACGCGGCCCGGCACGGCCGCGACCTGCCCATCGAGGTGGTGTGCGAACGTGCCGGCGGTGACCTGCGTGTCGCGGTGCTCGACAGCGGTCCCGGTGTCCCGCCCGCCGCGCTGGCGACCTGACCGGCAAATTCGTCAGCCTGTCCGACCGGCGCGGCACCGCGGGTCTGGGGTTGTGGATCGTGGCCCAGATCGTCGACGCTCTCGGTGGCACGCTGCGATTCTCTCTCCGTGACGAGGGTGGTCTCGCAGCGTCGTTCACCGTCCCGGTCTCCTGACCCGCATCACTTCCCCAACTGGCCCGCGCAGGCCGTGGGTTGGCCCGTACGGCAGGCGCGTTCCCGCTGGGCCGGCCCGAGACTGACCGCATACCGCCCAGTGAGCCGGCCCACCCGCGGCCGAGGCCGGAAGGACATGAACCCGATGACGACGCTTCCCGAGACGTCTCCACAGACGTTCCCTGAGACCACCCACGGTCACATCGACCTCAGTGCACGCGAGTTCTGGACCAAGCCGCCCGCCGAGCGCGACGCGGCGTTCGAGGTGCTGCGCCGCGAGAATCCGGTGGCCTGGAGCCGGCCCGCCGACTCCGATCTGCTGCCGCCCGAGCAGAACCTCAGGGGGTTCTGGTCGCTGACCAAGCACGAGGACATCCGCTTCGCCAGTCGTCATCCCGAGATCTTCTCGTCGGCGCAGGGCATCACGATGGAGGACTTCCCGCGGGAGATCCTGATGATGTCGCAGTCGTTCATCGCGATGGACGCCCCGCGTCACACGCAGCTGCGCGGGATCACGCTGGATGCGTTCAAGCCGCGCAACATGCGCCGGCTGCAGAGCTGGATCCAAGGGCACGCGCGCGACCTGGTCAGCGAGATGTCCCATCTGGGCGAAGGTGACTTCGTCGAGCTGGTGTCGGTCAAACTGCCGGGCCGTATCTTCGGCAGCTTCTTCGGCCTCCCGCCCGGTGAGATCCACGAGAAGACCATCAGCGCAGCGCAGCGCACCCTGGGGTGGACCGACCCCGAGGTCCGTGGTGACTTGACCGCGATCGAGCTGTTCGCCGGGGCCGTGATGGACCTGCACGAGACGGTCACCACCCTGCTGCCCGAACGTCGTGCCAACCCCGGCGACGATCTGCTGTCCTGGATGGTGCAGGCCGAGTTCGACGGCGAGAAGATGACCGACGACGAGCTCAAGGCGTTCTTCACGCTGCTGGCGGTCGCGGCCAACGACACCACCAGACATGCGTCGGCGCAGGCGATCTACGCGTTCTCGCAATTCCCCGCGCAGCGCGACCTGCTGGTTGCCGACATCGGCGGACGGATCGATGCGGCTGTCGAGGAGGTGCTGCGGTGGGGATCGCCGCTGCTGCACATGCGGCGCACCGCGACCCAGGACGTCACGATCCGGGACAAGGAGATCAAAGCCGGCGACAAGGTGGTGCTGTGGTACATCTCGGCCAACCGTGACGAGGACGTGTTCGAAGACCCGATGACCTTCGACATCACCCGTAAGTCCAACCCCCACTTGGCATTCGGCGGCGGCGGTCCGCACTTCTGCCTGGGCGCCGCGCTGGCGCGCACCATGTTGCGGTCGCTTCTCACCGAGGTCTACACCCGCATCCCGGACATCACCGCCACCGAACCCAACTTCCAGGTGGCCAACTTCATCAACGGCATCAACAGCCTGCCCGCCACCTGGACGCCCGAAGGGACGCGCGTCTGAAGACGGACGCCGCACCCGGTGATCGTCACCGCTCGGGTGCGCTGCCCCCCAGTTGCCGGGTGACGGCGTCTGCGGTGGCCACCACCGCGCGCGCCCGTTCGGTGATCTCGTTGTCGGTCAACGGTTTCCCGACCTGCATGGAGGCGACCATGACCTGCCGGCGGTAGTGGTCGAAGACCGGCGCGGAGATGACGCTGATGTCATGTCGTCTGCGTCCGGTGTTCTCGTCGCGCAGGTACACCCGTTCGCCGATATCGGAGACCAATTCACCCAGCAACGCCCGTAACTCGTCGGGCAGATCGGTGGGCATCCCCGCCATCAGGGAGTACAAGCGCCGCCCCCCGGGAGTCTGCCGCTCCACCAGATAACCGTCGGCGCGGCAGCAGGCGACAACCCGCTTGAGTCGTTCGGAATCGGTGCGCAGCGGAATGGTGGGCGGCTTACGCAGCCATTCCCGTTCGGCCTCGTCGTCCCAGAGCACGAACATCAGCCCGACCGGCGGCGCGAACGGATAACTCTGGCCCACCTCGACCCCGGGCCGCGCTCCGGGTGGGGCGGCCAGATCCAGCAGAGTGATGCGGTCGTCGATGACGGCCGAGAGCGCCGCCGTCGCACCGAAACGCGAGGACAGCAGTCGCAACTGGTCGCGGGCGGCGGGACTGACGCGCATCGACTCCTGGGCCCGGTGGCCGAGGGTGATCAGTGACGGTCCCAACCGATACGTCTTGTCGCCCGGGTCGCGCACCAGGTAGCCCGCCTCGGTCAGCGCGGTCACGATCCCCAGGCATGTGGGCTTGCTCAGTTCCACCCGCCGAGCCAGTTCGGACACCCCGAAGCGGTCCCGCGGATGACCGGCGAGGAAATCCAGGATGCGAACCACACGGTCGGTCGGGGGTGACGCGCGTCCGGACACGGTGCCCACCCTACCCCTGCGGTTCATATTTGGAACATTGTGGTCGATATATTGACTCATGATGGAACAGGTTCTAGTTTCTTGACTGTGTTCTCACAGCCGCTGGCCGATGCCATCGCCGAGTCCGAGAAGCTCGTCGCCGCCGCGCCGTTCATCGAATCCGAAGCCGACCTGCTGGAAGGGTTGCAGTACCTGGCCGGCTGCATCGCGGCCTGCACGCATGTCGCGTTCGACTACGACCGGGATCACCCGTTCCTGCACAGTGGCACCGGTCCGTTCACCAAGATGGGTCTGGACAATCCCGACACGCTGTACTTCGGCACCCGGGTCCTGCCCGGCCACGAGTACGTCGTCACCGGCCGGCGCGGTACCACCACCGACGTCAGCTTTCAGCTGCTCGGCGGTGAATACACCGACGAAGTCGTTCCCGACAGCGAGACGGCGTTCGACGATCGCAAGCTCGACATCGGCGCCGACGGCACTTTCGAATGGCGGTTCACGCCCGAGGTGCCCTCCCAGCTGGTCATCCGCGAGGTGTACAACGACTGGTCCGCCCAACGTGGCACCTTCGCCATCGCTCGCACCGACACCGCCGGTACCGCGCCGCCTCCGCTCACCCGCGAGCTGTTGGAGAAGCGCTACGCCACAGCCGGAAAGCAACTGGTGCAACGGGTCAAGACCTGGCTGCAGTTTCCCCAGTGGTTCTACGACAATCTGCCGGTCAACACGATGGTCGCACCAAGGCTCACGCCCGGCGGCCTGGCCACCCAGTACTCATCGGTCGGGCACTTCGATCTCGCCCCCCACGAGGCGATGGTGATCACCGTGCCCGTGTCCGACGCTCCCTACATGGGCTTCCAGCTGGGCAGCCTCTGGTACATCTCGCTGGACTACATCAACCACCAGACCTCACTGAACGGCACGCAGGCCCAAGCGGATCCGGACGGCATGATCCGCATGGTCGTCTCCGACACCAACCCGGGGGTCGCCAACTGGATCGAGACCCTGGGCCACCGCAAGGGCTATCTGCAGTTCCGCTGGCAGCGGGTGTCGCGCGAGATGACCGAGGCCGACGGCCCCACCGTGCAGGTCATCGACGCCGACCGCGTCGCCGACGCGCTTCCGTACCACCAGGACAACAAGATCGGCGCGGAAGCGTGGCGTGAACGAATTGCCCTGCGACAGTTCCAAATCGGACACAGGATGGTGGGCTAGGATGACGCAGACCGTATCGACGTTGCCGTTGCTGGAGAACAAGGTGGTGGTGATCAGCGGCGTCGGGCCGGCGCTGGGCACCACCCTGGCGCGCAGATGCGCGGCAGCCGGCGCGGACGTGGTGCTGGCCGCGCGCACGGTCGATCGGCTCACCGACGTGGCGGCGCAGGTCGAGGGTCTGGGCCGGCGCGCGCTCTCGGTGGGCACCGACATCACCGACGACGCGCAGGTCGCGAACCTCGTACAGAAGGCCACCGACACGTTCGGCCGGGTCGACGTGCTGATCAACAACGCCTTCCGTGTCCCGTCGATGAAGCCCCTGGCCGACACCACCCTTGAGCACATGCGTGAAGCCATCGAGCTGACGGTGTTCGGGGCGCTGCGGTTGATCCAGGGTTTCACCCCGGCACTGGCCGACACCAACGGCTCCGTGGTCAATGTGAACTCGATGGTGATCCGGCATTCGCAGGCCAAGTACGGCGCCTACAAGATGGCCAAGTCCGCGCTGCTGGCGATGTCGCAATCGCTTGCCACCGAGCTGGGGGAGCAGGGTATCCGGGTGAATTCCGTTGCACCCGGCTATATCTGGGGCGGGACGTTGGAGTCCTACTTCACCCACCAGGCCGGCAAGTACGGCACCACCGTCGAGGAGATCTACCAGGCCACCGCAGCCGCGTCCGATCTCAAACGCCTGCCCACCGAGGACGAGGTCGCCTCCGCGATCCTGTTCCTGGCCAGCGACCTGTCCAGTGGCATCACCGGCCAGACCCTCGACGTCAACTGTGGGGAGTACAAAGCCTGATGAGTGCAGCGAACGGCCGGACCAACGTGGGCACCGTCGAGGACCTGCACGCGTCGGCGACCAAGGCCTGCGGTCTCGACGATTTCGGTTCCGATGACGACAACTACCGGGAGGCGTTGGCGGTCCTGCTCGAATCGTTCCAGCGCGATGCCGATCTGACCGAGTTCGGCAGCAAGATGCACCGCTTCTTCGTCCGTAACGCCTTGGTCGCGCGCCTGGTGTCAGAGGCCGCGTTCAAGCAGTATCCCGAACACGCCGATGTGCCGATCGAGCGGCCGATCTTCGTGACCGGGCTGCCGCGCACCGGTACCACCGCCGTGCACCGCCTGCTGGCGGCCGACCCGCGGCATCAGGGGTTGGAGTTGTGGCTGGCTGAGTTCCCGCAGCCCCGACCTCCGCGCGAAACCTGGTCGCAGAACCCGGTTTTCCAACAGCTCGACGCGCAGTTCACCAAGGCGCACGAGGAGAACCCGGACTACACGGGATTGCATTTCATGACCGCCGACGAGGTGGAGGAATGCTGGCAGCTGTTGCGGCAATCGCTGCACTCGGTGTCCTACGAGACGTTGGCCCACGTCCCGACCTACTCACAGTGGCTGGCGCGGCAAGACTGGACGAAGCCGTATCAGCGGCACCGGCGCAACCTGCAGCTGATCGGCCTCAACGACGCGGACAAGCGCTGGGTGCTCAAGAATCCCAGTCACCTGTTCGCGCTCGACGCGCTCTTCGCCACCTATCCCGACGCGCTGGTCGTGCAGTGTCACCGGCCGGTGGAGACGATCATGGCGTCGATGTGCTCGCTGGCTCAGCACACCACCGAAGGCTGGTCGAACACATTCACCGGCGAGGTCATCGGCGCCGACTCGATGGAAACCTGGTCGCGCGGACTGGAGCTGTTCAATGCCGAACGCGCCGAACACGATCCCGCGCAGTTCTATGACCTCGACTACTTCACCCTGATCAAGGACCCGGTCGGCGCCGTCGAGGACATCTATCGGTCGTTCGGCATCGACTTCACCGATGCGGCACGGGAATCGGTGGCTAAGACACATGAGGACAGCAAGAAGGGGCCGCGCGCGCCGAAGCACACCTACTCGCTGGCCGACTACGGACTGACCGACGAACAGGTCAAGGAGCGGTTCAAGGATCTGTAGACGGCTCGGCTGCACCGTCGCCGGGCGACGGTGCGCTCGAGTGCTCTTCCAGGCAGCCTTCGGCGACGGCGTGCTTGATGCTGTCGGTCAGCCGTGGACACGCCCGCTCCCTGGCCGGGTCCCCACCGGCCTCCCGGATCTCGGCGAAGTGCGCGCAGCGCGCGGTGGCGTCGCTGCTCCACTGCACCGAGGTGTGGGCCGGCCCCAGCTTCTTGACCCGTACCGCGACATGGCAGTAGCGGCAGTCGACGGTGACCAGCCCGGCGGTCAGATAGCGTTCCCGGTCGCGCTGTGACGCCTCCCGGACCGCGGCGGCCCGATCCGGGTTCGACGCGAAATCCGGGGCTTTGCTCCAGCCTCCGCGCCCCGCGCCGTCGGTGCTGCCGTGATGGTCGTGATCGTCGTCGTGGCCGCCGTGCAGCAGCAGCATCGACTTCGCGATCCTGTCGACATCGGGTCGGGAGTCCATCACATCGGTCCTCAGGTCGACTGCGTCTCGGCCTGTCGGGCTTTCAGGTTCTCTTCCACTTCCACGTTCCACTTCTCCACGGCGGCGGTGGTGTCGACCTCCATCTCGAAGCGGTCGGTCATCTCCGGGGTGACGTCGGCGACGTCGACATAGAACTGCTGGTACCAACGGCGCATCTGGTAGACCGCACCGTCTTCCTCGACCAGAAGGGGGTTGTCGATGCGCGTCTTGTGCTTCCAGATCTCGACGTCTTGCAGGAATCCCTTGCTGACACCGTCGGTGAAAGCGTCAGCCAGCTTCTGGGAGGTCTTGTCGTCGAGGCCCTGGGGCTTCTCGACGATGACGCCCCACTGCAGCATGAACGAATCCTGGGTCACGGGGTAGTGGCAGTTGATCAGGATCGACTCGGCCTTGAAGTCGCCGTAGGTGTTGTGCAGCCAGTTGATCATGAAGGACGGGCCGAAGTAGCTGGCCTCGGAGTCCAGCGACGCGTCTCCGTAGGCGGTGCCCATGTCGTTGACGTCGGGGCGGCCCACGTTGTGCAGGTACTGGCTGGCGATGTGTCCCTCGAAGACGTTCTTGAAGTACGTCGGCAATCCGTAGTGGATGTAGAAGAAGTGCGCCATGTCGGTGACGTTGTCGATGATCTCGCGGCAGTTGGAGCCCTCGATGAGCATCGAGTTCCACTTCCAGTCCGTCCATTCGCCACTGGCGAATTGCGGGATGTCCGGGATCCGGACCTCGGGCTGGGGTGGATTGCCCTCGTGGTCGTGCCAGACGAACAATAGGCCGCCGCGCACGTCGGTGTGCCAGGCGCGCGTGCGCGCCATGCGCGGGGTCCGCTTGGCGTACGGCACCAGCTTGCACTTGCCGTCGCCGCCCCAGCGCCAGTCGTGGAACGGGCAGGCCACCTCGTCGCCCTTGATCGTGCCCTGCGCGAGGTTGCCGCCCATGTGTCGGCAGTAACCGTCGAGGACGTTGAGCTCGCCGTTGGAGTCGGCGAAGACCACCAGCATGGTGCCGAAGATCTCGATGCCGTGCGGCTTGCCGTCGGTGAAGTTCTTCACCGGGCCCAGGCAGTGCCATCCGCGGGCATACCGGTCGGGCAGCGTGCCGGTGTCAATTTCACGAATCCCGGTCTCGGTGCTCACCTCGGGCCTCCCAACTTTCGGCTTCTAACTAGAACACGTTACAGTTTTCCGCCCCGCCGGCGCAATTGACCTTTGTCACCAGCGCAGAAATCTCGCCTTCGCCGCTCCTGGTGACGCATACCCGATCGCGGGCCACATATATAGTGGACAAAGTGTTCAGTATTAGTGCGCCATCGTCTGCTCCACCGGCCCCGGTGCGGACGGGAGGGCAGTGGGTCGCCGTCGCGGCCGCGATGTTCGCCATCGCATGGGGCGGCAACGAGTTCACGCCGCTGCTGGTGATGTACCGAACCGACGGCGGGTTCTCCGGGCTGACAGTCGACCTGCTGCTGTTCGCGTACGTCATCGGCATCGTGCCGGCGCTGCTGATGGGCGGCCCGCTGTCCGACCGCGTCGGGCGCCGGCCGCTGATGCTGCCCGCGCCGGTGCTGGCCGCGGTCGGCTCGGCGATTCTGGCGTTCGGCGCCCAGTCCGCGTTGGTGCTGGGCATCGGCCGGGTGTTCAGCGGGCTGGCCCTCGGGCTGGCAATGGCCGTGGGCGGAAGCTGGCTCAAGGAGCTGTCCAGCACGCCGTTGGCCGGCGGCGACGCCGGCGCCCGCCGTGCCGCGATGAGCCTGACCGGCGGCTTCGGCCTGGGTGCCGGCGCCGCGGGCATGCTCGCCGAGTGGGCACCGGCGCCGACGGTGACCCCGTACGCCGTCAACATCGCGACGGCCCTGGCCGCTGCGCTGTTCCTGACGGCGGCCCCGGAGACCCGGGCCCCTGGCGCCCCCGCCCGGCCGTGGCGGGCGAACCTCGTCGTCGCGCGGGCGGCGCAGCGCCGCTTTGCCTTTGTCGTCGTGCCGGTCGCCCCGTGGGTGTTCGGGGCGGGCGCGACGGCCTACGCGGTGTTGCCCGCGCTGATGTCCGACCGCGTGTCGACGGCGCCGATCGCGTTCTCCGCGCTGATGTGTGTGGTGACGCTCGGTGTCGGGTTCGCGGTGCAGCGGCTCGGGCCCAGGCTGGGCGCCGACGGCCCCCGCGGCGTCGTCATCGCGCTGGGGTTGCTGGTCGTCGGCATGCTGGCGGCCGCGTTGGCCGCGTCCGCGTTGACGGTGTGGGCGGCGCTCGGGGCGGCCGCGGCGTTGGGAGCCGGTTACGGGCTGGCCCTGCTGGCCGGGTTGCAGGAGATCCAGCGCATCGCGGGACCTGACGACCTGGCCGGGATGACGGCCGTGTTCTACAGCCTGAGTTACCTCGGCTTCGCGGTGCCCGCGGCACTGTCCGTCCTGGAGCGCTCGGCCGGCTATCCCACGATGTTCGTCCTCGGCGCGCTCGCCGCCGCGCTGTGCCTGCTCGTGGCGGCCTGGGAATGCCGGCGCGGCGCAGCCATAAGCTGACATCGTGGTCCAGACCGGCTCGTCAGGCCGTCGCGGACGCCCCCGCAGCGAGGCCGTCCGGGCGGCCGTGCTCAGTGCCGCCGCCGAACTCGCGCTGGCCGGCGGGCCGGCGGCGGCCACGGTGGACGCGATCGCGCGCCGAGCCGAGGTCAGCCGCACGACGATCTACAAGTGGTGGCCATCGGCGTCGGCCATCGTGCTGGAGGGACTGCTCGACGCGGTGCGGGACTCGATCACCCGACCGGCGGGGAGCACCTCTGTCGAGGCGGTCATTCACCACGTCACCGCACTGAATGCGCTGCTGACCGATCCGGCGGTGGGTCCTCTGCTGCGCAATGTGATTGCCGCGTCCGCATCCGACCACGCCATCGAACGCGCGGTGCTGGCGCAATGGATCGTGCCGCGCCGGGCCGCTGTCAACGAGATCGTGCGCGAGGCGGTCGCTCGCGGTGAACTCGCATCCGACAGCGACGTCGAAGGCGTCGTCGACGCGCTGGTGTCCCCGCCGTACTACCGGCTGGTGCTCGGGATGTCGCCGCTCGACGACGACGCGATCACCCGGCTGGTGCAGACCGTCTGGCGCGGCTGCCTGCCCGGCCGGCGCTAGGGGGACGCCGGCTTGTCCGTGCTGACCACCCACATCGAGTAGTACTGCGCGCCACCGCCGTAGGCGTGGCCCAGAGCCTTGCGGGCCCCCGGAACCTGGTGTTCGCCGGCCTTGCCCATCACCTGGATGGCGGACTCGGCGAAGCGGATCATGCCCGACGCCCCGATCGGATTCGACGAGAGCACCCCGCCCGACGGGTTGAACGGGATGCGTCCGCCGATGGCGGTCTCGCCGGCCTCGGTGAGCTTCCAGCCCTCGCCCTCGGGGGCGAATCCCAGGCTCTCCAGCCACATCGGCTCGTACCACGAGAACGGGACGTACACCTCGGCGACGTCGATCTCGTCGATCGGGCTGGAGATGCCTGCGGCCTTCCACAGAGCGGCCGCGGCGTCGCGGCTGGCCTGCGGGTTGACTTGGTCGCGACCCGCGTAGGCCAACGGTTCGGTGCGCAGCGCGGTCGCGTTGATCCATGCCACCGCGTGGCCGTCGGCCACCCGGGCGTCGGCGCTGGCCTCGTCGCCGATCACCATGGCCGCGGCGCCGTCGGAGGACGGGCAGGTCTCGTCGTAGCGGATCGGATCCCACAGCATCGGCGACGACATCACCTTCTCCAGCGTGATGTCGGGCTGGTGCAGATGGGCCAGCGGGTTCTTCACCGCGTTGAGGCGGTCCTTGACCGCGACCATCGCACCGATGTGCGTCGGTGCGCCCGACCGCCGGATGTAGGCGCGCACGTGCGGGGCGAAATAGCCGCCGGCGCCCGCGCCGACGGGCTTGGTGAACGGCACCGGAATGCTCAACGCCCACATGGCATTCGATTCGGACTGCTTTTCCCAGGCCATCGTCAGCACCCGGCGGTACTTGCCGGCCTGCACCAGGCTGGCCGCCACCACTGCCGTCGATCCGCCCACCGACCCGGCAGTGTGCACGCGGATCAGGGGCTTACCGGTCGCTCCGGTGGCGTCGGCCATGAACAGTTCGGGCATCATCACGCCCTCGAAGAAGTCCGGAGCCTTGCCGACGACGACGGCGTCGATGTCGGCCAGCGTGACGCCGGCGTCTTCGAGCGCTCGGTCGATGGCCTCGCGGACCAATCCGTTCATCGAGACGTCGGTGCGCTTGGCGACGTACTTGGTCTGCCCGGTGCCCAGCACCGCCGCGAGCTTCTTTGCCATTACTTGCCCTCCAACACGGCGACCAGATTCTGTTGCAGCGCAGGACCACTCGTCGCATGGGCCAGCACCCGTGACGCGTTGCCCTCGAAGATGTGGCGGGCCGCGAAACCGATGCGTTCCAGCCCCGCCGAGAACATCGGGTTGGCCGCGAGCGCACCGCCCGACGGATTGATCGTGGTGCTGTCGGGCAGGCCGATGGCTTCGGTGAGGATCAGCTGCTGATGGCTGAACGGCGCGTACAACTCGGCGATCTCGATCGAGGAGGTGTCCCCGCCGGTCGCCGCCTGCGCCGAGGCCGCTGTCGACGGCGACGTCGTCAGATCGCGGGCGCCCAACACGGGCGTCTCGATGCGGTGCTCGATGCCGCTGATCCAGGCTGGGCGCTCCCGCAACTCGCGGGCCCGGTCCCCGGCGGCCAGCACGATCGCCGACGCGCCGTCGGTGATCGGTGCGATGTCGTGGCGGCGCAACGGTTCTGCGAAATAGGGCTGCCCGAGCAGTTCCTCGACAGTGCTGCCGGACTGCAGCCGGTCCACCCGGGGGGCGGCGGCCTGGGAGTCGAGGGCGACCTGCGCCATCTGCTCAGCCGTCCAGGTGCCGGAATCGAGCCCGAAGCGGGCCTGCAACCCGGCCATGCTCACCGAGTCCGGCCACAGCGGTGCGACGGTGTAGGGGTCGGTCTGCAACGCCAGCACCCGCCGCAGGGTGCCCGCCGAGGACTTGCCGAAGCCGTAGACCAGCGCGGTCTGGACCTCGCCGGTCAGGATCTTGATGTAGGCCTCGTAGAGCGCCCACGCCGCGTCCATCTCCACGTGCGACTCGTTGATCGGCGGCACCGCGCCGATCGAGTCGATCGCCGAGATGAAGGAAAAGGCACGCCCGGCAAGGTAGTCAGAAGACCCCGAGCACCAGAAACCGATGTCGCCCTTGGTGATTCCGAGGTCGTCGTAGATCGACTTGAAGCACGGCATCAACATCTCGACGCCGTTGGTGGTGCCGTCGGTGCGGCGCACGTGCGGTGCGTGCGCGAACCCGACCACTGCAACTGAATTTTCCGAAGCCATGGATCGTTGCCTGCCTCTACAGGTGATGCTTGTACGTGTCGTAGTCGGCGTCGGGCTCGCCCGTCGGCCGGAAGTACTCGATGTTGTCGATGCCCAGACCCCACTGGTCTTGGGGCTTCCACACCGCCTGCACGCGCATGCCCATCCGGACCTGCTCGGCGTCGATGTCGGACACCAGGTGCAGCACAGGGATGTCGGCGCCGTCGAGCAGTACGTACGCCGCGACGTAGGGCGGCTTGATGCGCTGGCCGGCGAACGGGATGTTGATGATCGCGAATGTTGTCACCGTGCCCTTGTCGGACAGCTCGACGAACTGGTCGAGCGGCTGACCGGTGGCCGGGTTGGCCTCTTTGGGCGGGAAGTACACCTTGCCGTCCGAGCCCGACCGCGCGCCGAGCAGCTTGCCCTGTTCCAGGGCCCGCAGGAACGCGCTCTCGGGCTGGGATGCGGTGTGCTGGATCTCGATCCAGCTCGGCACCACCAGCATGGTCACCGGGTCCAGCCCTTCGGGCGGCGCCGGGACGTCCTCGGGCTGGTCACCCAACGCGAAGTACGCGATGTCGGTGATCGCGCCGACAGGTTCGTCGACCCAATGCGCGTGCACCCGCGCGCCGGTGCTGATGGATTCCGAGGAACCGGCAGCACCCACATCAACGGCGTGCAGCATCGGGGTGTCGGCGCCGTCGAGGGTGATCAGCGCCCACGCGAAGGGACGATCGAGCGGCTGCCCTTCCAGCGGCTCGGGCTGCCACGTCCACGACACCACGGTGCCGACACTGGCCACCGGTACGATCTCGCTCAACCGCTCCCAGGAGACGGGGTCGAACTCGGCCGGCGGCACCAGCACTCGGCCGTCGGATCCGCGGACCCCGACGATGCGGCGCTCCCGCAGCGCGGTGAAGAACTCGGACAGCAGGGGGCCGACCGAACGGGTGTAGTCGAAGGCGAGCTTCAGCGGCGCGGAAAGAGGCGGTTCATGGGGATCGATCTGCACCGGGCTGCTTTGGCTGGTGGTCACGGCATCGAGTAGAACAGGTTCTAAGAATGGATTCAAGAACGGGTCTGGAGGTAACGCCGTGAAGTTGGGCTTGCAGTTGGGTTACTGGGGCGCGCAGCCTCCGGCGAACCACGCCGAACTGGTCGCCACGGCCGAGGACGCCGGCTTCGACACGGTGTTCACCGCCGAGGCGTGGGGATCGGATGCCTACACCCCGCTGGCGTGGTGGGGCAGAGAGACCACCCGGATGCGGTTGGGCACGTCGGTGGTCCAGTTGTCGGCGCGGACGCCCACGGCATGCGCGATGGCGGCGCTGACCCTCGATCACCTGTCGGGCGGGCGCCACATCCTGGGCCTGGGGGTGTCGGGTCCGCAGGTCGTCGAGGGCTGGTACGGCGCCAAGTTCGGTAAACCGCTGGCCCGCACGCGCGAGTACGTCGACATCCTGCGCCAGGTGTGGGCCCGGGAGGCGCCGGTGCGCAGCGACGGACCGCACTACCCGCTCCCGCTGACCGGGGAAGGCACCACCGGGCTGGGCAAGAACCTCAAGCCGATCACCCATCCGCTGCGCGCCGACATCCCGGTGATGCTGGGCGCGGAAGGCCCGAAGAACGTCGCGCTGGCCGCGGAGATCTGCGACGGCTGGCTGCCGATCTTCTACTCGCCGCGCATTGCCACCATGTACAACGAATGGCTCGACGAGGGGTTCGCCCGTCCGGGTGCGCGGCACACCCGGGAGACGTTCGAGATCTGCGCGACCGCCCAGGTGGTCGTCACCGAGGACCGCGCCGAGATCATGGAGCTGATGAAGCCGCACCTGGCGCTCTACATGGGTGGCATGGGAGCCGAGGACACCAACTTCCACGCCGACGTGTACCGCCGGATGGGATACGCCGAGGTCGTCGACGACGTCACCCGCCTCTTCCGCAGCGACCGCAAAGATGAGGCGGCCAAGGTGATTCCCGACGAGCTGGTCGACGACTCGGCGATCGTCGGCGACCTCGCCTACGTGCAGGAACAGATCAAGGCCTGGGAAGCCTCCGGGGTGACCATGATGGTCGTCGGCGCACGTTCGCCCGAGCAGATCCGGGACCTCGCCGGGTTGGTGTCGGCCTCGGCGTAGACACTTTCTTGCAGTCTGTCTAGAACGCGTTCTAGATTTGGGCTGTGACCGACGTAACGCCCTCTCAGCACACCATCGCCGGCACGGTGCTGACCATGCCGGTTCGGGTCCGCACCGCTCATCAGCACACCGCGATGTTCGCCGTCGACGCCGATGCGGCCCAGCGGATGATCGACTACAGCGGTCTGCGGGTGTGCCGCTTCGGCCGTGGCCGTCGGCGCGCGATGGTCGTCCTGATGCTGATGCGCTACGAGGACACCGACCTCGGGCAGTACTACGAGTACGGCACCAATGTGATGGTCAACCCGCCGGACGATCCCGATGCCGGCGGGATGAAGGCGCTGCAGTCGGCCGGAGCGTTCGTCCACCATCTGCCGGTGGACCAGCCGTTCACGCTGGAGGCCGGACGGACGATCTGGGGTTATCCGAAGGTGATGGCCGACTTCGTCGTCCGCGGAGCGGACAGTCCGGCCAGCGTCCGCGGCGGACGCACCTTCGGGTTCGACGTGACGATCGACGGAAAGTTCGTCCTCGCCATGGATTTCGCGCCCGGGCTGCCGATTCCGGGGGCACTGGCCGCGCGCCCGCAGGTGCACTCGACCTATTCGTGCCTCGACGGCGTGGTGCGCGAGACGCCGGGGCGGATGGTGCTCTCCGGCGTGCGCTACCGGCCGGGAGGAGTCCACCTCCGGCTCGGCGAACACCCCTACGCGGCCGAGCTGGCTTCTCTAGGCTTGCCCAGACGTGCACTGGTGTCCAGCTCGGCGGCCAACGTCGACATGACGTTCAGCGACGCCCGAATCGTAGGAGAGCGATGACGACCACCACCCCCGCCGCCGGCCTCGACGTCGACCTCGCCGACGGCCGGTTCTACGCCGACGGCACCGCCGCGCGCGCCGCCTACAAGTGGATGCGGGCCAACCAGCCGGTGTTCCGCGACCGCAACGGACAGGCCGCCGCCACCACGTATCAAGCGGTGCTCGACGCCGAGCGCAACCCCGAGCTGTTCTCCAGCACCGGCGGCATCCGGCCGGACCAGCCCGGCATGCCCTACATGATCGACATGGACGACCCGGCGCACCTGTTGCGGCGCAAGCTCGTCAACGCCGGCTTCACCCGCAAGCGCGTGATGGACCGGCTGCCGTCGATCGAGACGCTGTGCGACACGCTGATCGACGCGGTGTGCGAGCGCGGCGAGTGCGATTTCGTCCGCGACATCGCCGCGCCGTTGCCGATGGCGGTGATCGGCGACATGCTCGGCGTGCTGCCCGAGGAGCGCGAGAAGCTGCTGGAGTGGTCGGACAACCTGGTGTGCGGGCTGAGCTCCCATGTCGACGAGGCCGCCATCAAGATGCTGATGGACACCTTCGCGGCGTACACCGCCTTCACCATGGAGGTCATCGCCGACCGGCGCGCCAACCCGCGCGACGACTTGTTCTCGGTGCTGTGCAATTCCGAGGTCGAGGGTCAGCGGATGTCCGACGACGAGATCGTCTTCGAGACCTTGCTGATCCTCATCGGTGGCGACGAGACCACCCGGCACACACTCTCCGGCGGCAGCGAGCAGCTGTTGCGCCATCAGGATCAGTGGCAACAGCTGGTGGCAACCCCCGAAGAACTGCTCCCGGGCGCCATCGAGGAGATGCTGCGCTGGACCTCACCGGTGAAGAACATGTGCCGCACCCTGACCGCGGACACCGAGTTCCACGGCACCGCACTGAAATCCGGCGAGAAGATCATGCTGATGTTCGAGTCGGCGAACTTCGACGAGGCCGCGTTCGACAACCCCGACGAGTTCGACATCCACCGGAATCCGAACAGCCACCTGGCTTTCGGGTTCGGCACGCACTTCTGCCTGGGCAACCAGCTGGCCCGGCTGGAGCTGAAGATCATGCTGACCAAGGTGCTGGCGCGCCTGCCCGACCTCCGGTTGGCCGACGAGACCAGGCTGCCGTTGCGGCCGGCCAACTTCGTGTCCGGGCTGGAGTCGATGCCGGTGGTGTTCACCCCGACCGCGAAGGTGCTCTAGCCGTTTTCTCCGCTCGCTCTACTTCAGCTTCCAGACCGGCTTGCGTTTCTCCAAGAACGCTTTGGGGCCTTCCTTGGAGTCCTCGGAGAGGAACACCGGAATGCCGTTGGCGGTGTCGGGCTTGAAAGCCTCTTCCTCGTGCATGCCCTCGGTCTCCCGAATGGTTTTGAGGATCGCCTGCACCGCGAGTGGGCCGTTGCCGTTGATGACCTCGGCGATCTCGAGCGCCTTCGTCAGCGCCTGCCCGTCGGGGACCACGTGCCCGATCAGACCGAACTCCTTGGCCTCGGCTGCACTGATGTGGCGGCCGGTGAGCAGGATGTCGCAGGCGACGGTGTAGGGGATCTGGCGGACCAGCCGGACCGCCGATCCACCCATCGGGTAGAGGCTCCACTTCGCCTCCGACACGCCGAACTTCGCGCTCTCGCCCGCGACGCGGATATCGGTGCCCTGCAGGATCTCGGTGCCGCCGGCGATTGCGGCGCCCTCGACCGCGGCGATCAGCGGTTTGGTCAGCCGCCGGCCCTTGAGCAGCGCCGGGATCCTGGTCGGATCGAACCCGCCCTTGAACGAGTCGCCCGGGGATTGGCTGTCGGCCTTCTTGAGGTCCATGCCCGCACAGAACGCACCGCCCGCGCCGGTCAGGATGCAGCTGCGGATCTCGGGATCGGAGTCGACGCGGTCCCAGGCCTCGACCATGATCTGCATCATCTCGGCGGAGAGTGCGTTGCGCTTTTCCGGCCGGTTCATCGTGACGATCAGGGTGTGTCCGCGCTGTTCGACGAGTGCATCGGGACCCTTTTCCGGGTTTTGTTCGTCGCTCACGAATTGATCCGCCTTCCAGCGTCGATGCTCCAGACTTGTCTGAAAATGTAACACGTTCTAGTTTAGAGCTGTGGCTCTGAACATCGCCGATCTTGCCGAGCACGCCATCGACGCCGTGCCTGACCGTGTCGCCCTCATCTCGGGTGACGAGACCCTCACCTACGCCGAGTTGGAGGAGAAGGCCAACCGGCTGGCCCACTACCTGCTCGAGCAGGGGGTCAAGAAGGACGACAAAGTCGGCCTCTACTGCCGCAACCGCATCGAGATCGTCATCGCGATGCTCGGCATCGTCAAGGCCGGCGCCATCCTGGTCAACGTCAACTTCCGCTACGTCGAAGGCGAGCTGAAGTACCTGTTCGACAACTCCGACATGGTGGCGCTGGTGCATGAGCGTCGCTACGCCGACCGGGTGGCCAACGTGCTGCCCGAGACCCCCAAGGTCAGGACCATCCTGGTGGTCGAGGACGGCAGCGATGACGACTTCGAGCGCTACGGCGGCGTCGAGTTCTACTCCGCGCTGGCGCAGGGCTCGCCGGAACGCGACTTCGGTCCGCGCAGCGAGGACGACATCTACCTGCTCTACACCGGCGGCACCACCGGGTTCCCCAAAGGGGTCATGTGGCGCCACGAGGACATCTACCGAGTGTTGTTCGGCGGCACCGACTTCGCCACCGGCGAGCCCATCGCCGACGAGTACGGGCTGGCCAAGCAGGCGGTCGAGAGCGGGCCGATGGTGCGGTACCCGATACCGCCGATGATCCACGGCGCCACACAGTCGGCCACCTGGATGGCGCTGTTCTCCGGGCAGACGACGGTACTGGTGCCGGAGTTCGACCCCGAGGAGGTCTGGGACACCGTCGAGAAGCACAAGGTGAACCTGTTGTTCTTCACCGGCGACGCGATGGGCCGTCCGCTGCTCGACGCGCTGCTGGCCCATCAGGAGGAGGGCAACAGCTACGACCTGTCGAGCCTGTTCCTGCTCGCCAGCACCGCGGCGCTGTTCTCTACCAGCATCAAGGAGAAGTTCCTCGAGTTGCTGCCCAACCGCGTCATCACCGACTCCATCGGGTCCTCGGAGACCGGTTTCGGCGGCACCAGCATCGTCGCCAAAGGCGAGTCCCACACCGGCGGGCCGCGCGTGACGATCGACAAGAACACCGTGGTGCTCGACGAGGACGGCAACGAGGTCAAGCCCGGCTCGGGCGTGCGCGGCATTCTCGCCAAGCGCGGCCACATCCCGGTCGGTTACTACAAGGACGAGAAGAAGACCGCCGAGACCTTCCGCACCTACAACGGAGTCCGCTACGCGATCCCCGGCGACTACGCCGAGGTGGAGGCCGACGGCACCGTGACGATGCTGGGACGCGGTTCGCAGTCGATCAACAGCGGTGGCGAGAAGATCTACCCCGAAGAGGTGGAGGCCGCGCTGAAGGGCCACCCCGATGTGTTCGATGCGCTGGTGGTCGGTGTACCCGACGAGCGCTACGGGCAGTGCGTCGCGGCTGTCGTGCACCGCCGCCCCGGCACCAATCCGAGCCTGGCCGATCTGGACGCCTACGTGCGTCAGGAGATCGCCGGCTACAAGGTGCCGCGCAAGATCTGGTGGGTCGACGAGATCCACCGCACGCCGGCCGGCAAGCCGGACTACCGCTGGGCCAAGGACACCACCGAGGAGCGGCCCGCCGACGACGCACATGCCAGCCATGCGGGGGCGAAGTGATGGCGGGGCGAGCGAAGCGACGGGGAGAAATAGCATGAAAACCGAACTGTGCGAACGCTTCGGCATCGAATATCCGATCTTCGTGTTCACCCCGTCGGAGAAGGTGGCCGCCGCGGTCAGCCGGGCCGGCGGGCTCGGGGTGCTCGGCTGCGTGCGTTTCAACGACGCAGATGACCTGGAAAACGTCCTGCAGTGGATGGACGCCAACACCGACGGCAAGCCCTACGGTGTCGACATCGTGATGCCGGCCAAGGTGCCGACCGAGGGCACCTCGGTCGACATCAACAAGCTGATCCCCGCCGAACACCGTGAGTTCGTCGACAAGACCCTCGCCGATCTCGGGGTGCCGCCACTGCCTGAGGACGAGGCCCGCTCGGAAGGCGTTCTGGGGTGGCTGCATTCGGTGGCGCGCAGCCACGTCGAGGTGGCGCTGAAGCACCCGATCAAGCTGATCGCCAATGCGCTGGGTTCGCCGCCCAAGGACGTCATCGATCAGGCGCACGCGGCCGGTGTGCCGGTTGCGGCGCTGGCCGGGTCGCCCAAACATGCGCTGCGCCATGTCGAGAACGGTGTCGACATCGTCGTCGCGCAGGGCCACGAGGCCGGCGGCCACACCGGTGAGATCGGGTCGATGGTGTTGTGGCCGGAGATCGTCGATGCACTGGACGGTAAGGCGCCGGTGCTGGCCGCGGGCGGCATCGGCACCGGCCGCCAGGTCGCGGCCGCGCTGGCGCTCGGCGCGCAGGGCGTCTGGATGGGCTCGGCGTTCCTGACCTCGGCCGAGTACGACCTCGGCGTGCGGTTGGAGTCGGGCCGTTCGGTGATCCAGGAGGCCATGCTCAACGCCACCTCCGCCGACACGGTGCGCCGGCGGATCTACACCGGCAAGCCGGCCCGGTTGCTCAAGAGTCGCTGGACGGATGCGTGGGACGCCGAGGGTGCCCCGCAACCGCTGCCGATGCCGCTGCAGAACATCCTGGTCAGCGAGGCTCACCAACGGATGAGCGAGTCGACCGATCCGACCACCGTGGCGATGCCCGTCGGCCAGATCGTCGGCCGCATGAACGAGATCCGTCCGGTCGCCGACATCATCGCCGAGTTGGTCAGCGGTTTCGAGGAGGCCACCAAGCGCCTCGACGGCATCCGCGGGGGCTGAGCGCTGCCGGTTACCGCCGCGCCGCCAGGTTCTGCTCGACCTCCTGCTGCCAGAGATCGTTGGCATGGGTGGTGTCGACCTCCTGCTCGAACCGGTCGGTCATGTCGGGGGTGACCTCGGCGGCGTCGACATAGAACTGCTGATACCAGCGCCGGTGCTGGTAGACCGGACCGTCCTCCTCGGTCAGCAGCGGATTCTCGATCGGCGACTTGTTCTTCCAGATCTCGACGTCCTCGAGAAATCCCTCGCCGAAGCTCTTGTTCATCGCCCCGGCCAGCTTGGCGGCCTTGTCGGCCGGAAGCCCCGGCATCTCCTGCACGGCCACCCCCCACTGCAACATGAACGAGTTGTGGGTCACGGGGTAGTGGCAGTTGATCAGTGCCACCTCGACGGTGAAGTCCGGCGCGAGGTCGTTGTGCAGCCAGTTGATCATGTACGCGGGACCGAAGTACGTCGCCTCGGACCGCAGATACGTTCCGTCCCAGAGTTTGTCCGGATCGGCGACGGCATCCGGTCGCGGCTTGGACTCCATGTACTGGCTGGCCATGTGCCCTTCGATGACGTTCTTGAAGTACGTGGGATAGGCGTGATGGATATAGAAGAAGTGCGCCATGTCGACGTTGTTGTCCACGATCTCGCGACAATGAGCGCCCTCGATCAGGATTGAGCTCCACTGCCACGGTGACCACCGGCCCTCGTCGTAGCCCTCGATCATCGGCGGCATCAACTCGGGTGCCGGCACGTTACCCTCGGGGTCGTTCCACACCAGCAGTTGGCCGTTGATCTCGGCGGTCAGCCACGCCCTGGTACGGGCCATCCGCGGCGTGCGTTTGGCGTAGGGGACCAATGTGCATCTGCCGTCGCCGCCCCAACGCCAGTCGTGGAACGGGCACGCGACCGAGTCGCCCTTGATCGTGCCGCGTGACAGATCGCCGCCCATGTGTCGGCAGTACCCGTCGAGCACCTTGAGGGCGCCGCTGGAGTCGGCGAAGACCACGAGTTTGGTACCGAACGCCGAGATGCCGTGCGTCTGACCGTCACGGAAGGACTCCGCCAGTCCCAGGCAGTGCCAGCCGCGGGCGAAGCGCGTCATGGCCGGACCGAGGTCGATCTCCCGTAGGCCGTTCTGGGTCATCGCGAGCCTTTCTTCATGTCCAGCACTGCCAGGTGGCTGAACACCATGCTGGTGCCGATCGGATTGCCGCCGCCGGGGTAGGTGGTCCCGCTGGGCGCTGCCATGGTGTTTCCGGCGGCGTACAGTCCGGGAATCACAGTGTCCTCCGCGTCGAGCACCCGGGCAGCCGAATCGGTGCGCAGACCGCCTTTGGTGCCCAGGTCCGAGACGCCGAAGGCGGCCGCGTGAAACGGCGGCTGCTCGATCGGACGCAGCGGGGACGCCCCGCCGGAGAACGCCCGGTCGTACGGTTCGTCACCGCGTCCGAAGTCTTCGTCGACGCCACGGCGGGCGAATTCGTTGAAGCGCGCGACGGTGTCGGCCAGATTGAGCGGCGGGACGCCGATCGCGGCGGCCAGCTCCTCCAGGGTGCCGGCAGAACGCCACAGCCCGGCGGTCCGGTAGGCCTGCGGTTCCACCATCGAGACGTTGGTGGCCTGCACCGGCGGGACACCGTCATCGTGGTCGTCGTAGACCATCCAGTACGGCAGCGTGACGTCGCCGCGCCCGATTGCGTCCAGCACGCCGCGCCCGAGTCGGTCGTAAGCCGCGGACTCGTTGACGAACCGGCGACCGCTGTCGTCGACGAATAGGCCGCCGGTGAACCACAACGCAAACGCGGCGGTGCCGTCGGGATGCATCAGACCCGGTGACCACCATGCCTGGTCCATCAGATCGACATCGCCGCCCACCGCCATCGCCGCCAGGTGCGCCAAGCCGCGATTCCCGCTCGGGCCCATGGTGTCCCGGGAAGAACCGGGTACCCCGTAGCGGTCCCGCATCTGGTCGTTGTGCTCGAACCCGCCGGCGGCCAGCAGCACACCGCGGGTGGCCCGGATCGATCGACGCTGACCGTCGGTCTCGGCGACCGCGCCGACGACCCTGCCGTCGTCGAGCACCAATTCAATCAACGTCGTGCCCAGTTCGGTGCGCGCGTGCGGGTACCGCTGCAGGGCGATCAGGAAGCGGGCGATCAGTGCTCGGCCCCCGACGAAGTAGTCCTCCGGCGTCGGGCTGCCGAGCCGATCGGTGTCCAGTGGGCCGCGAATCAGGTCGCGTAGGTGCGGTGCCGCGGCCACCTTGATCGGCTTGGCTGCGATGTGCCGCATCCCGTCGGCGCGCGCCTTGGGCGCCTTGCCGAAGTAGTCGGGCCACGGCAGCAGCGTGAACTTGATCTGTTCGTCGGCCTCCAGGTATTCGACCAGCGGCGCGCCGCTGCGCACATAGGTTTCCTGCAGGGCGGCCGGCGTGCGGTCACCGACCACTGCGCGGTAGTACTCCAGCGCATCGTCGAGGGTGTCGTCCGTCCCGGCGCGCAGCAGGACGGGATTGGCCGGGAACCACATACCGCCCCCGCCGGAATAGGCCGTGGTGCCGCCGAACTTCTCGGTGGCCTCGATGAGCACGACGTCGAGCCCTTCTCGCGCCGCCGTGTAGGCCCCGGTGACACCGCCGGCACCGGAGCCGGCGACCAGCACGTCGGTGGTCTCATCCCAGTCGGGCATGGTGTTGCCTTCCGTACGTGCCGAATTCGGCATCCAGCGCCGCTCGGTCCTGGTCGCTCAGCAGGGAGTACCGCGGGCGCCCCCGGCCGGCCCAGTGATACACCGGCTCGTCGGTGTGCCAACGCTGGGCCTGCAGATCCCGTTTGAGCACCTTGTTGGAACCGGTGGCCGGCAAGCGTGCCGACACCCGCAACAGGCGCGGAAAGCTCTTGCGGCCCAGGTCCTGCTGGTCGACGAGAAAAGCCGCGAACTCGCCGACGTCGAAATTCTGCGGGTCGGCCACCTCCACGGCGGCCATCACCTGGTCCCCCGAGCGGGGGTCGGGCACGCCGTACACCGCTGTGGCGATCACCGCCCGATGGCGGCGCAGCACGCGTTCGACGGTCAGCGCGGACAGGTTCTCGCCGTCGACTCGCATCCAGTCACCGCGCCGGCCCGCGAAGTACAGGAAGCCGTCGCCGTCGAGGTAGCCGAGATCCCCGGACCAGTACCAGCCGTTGCGGACGCGTTCTGCGTCGGCGATCTCGTTCTTGTAATAGCCCTCGAAGTTGGCCGCGCCGCGCTGGTCGACGATCTCGCCGACGGCTTCGTCGGCGTTGAGCACCCGGCCGCGGTCGTCGAGAACCGCCGGGGGACAGCGCTGCAGGGTCTGTGGGTCCACGATCACGACACCGGGGTGGGCGGGCCGGCCCAGCGCCGTGGGCGGGGCCGACGGGTCCGGGACCGCAACCGCGCCGCCCTCGCTGGAGCCGTAGCCCTCGAACAGCTCCGCACCGAACCGGCGACGGAACTCGCGCTGGTCATCGGGGGAGGCCTCGGTGCCGAAACCCCGGGTCAGGCTGTTCACGGCATCATCGGAACGCTCCGGGGTGGCCATCAGGTAGGCCAGCGCCTTGCCGACGTACGTGAAGAACGTCGCGCCGAAAGCGCGGACGTCGGGCAGGAATTGGGACGCCGAGAAGGTCGGTGTCAGGCACACGGTGGCACCGTTGGCCAGTGCGGGCGCCCACAGCGCCATGATCGCGTTGCCGTGAAACAGCGGCATGCAGCAGTAGTCGACGTCATCGCGGTGGTGACCGTATTTGTCGGTGGCCGCATAGGCGATGGCGGCCAAGCGGCCCTGGCTGCACTTGACCGCTTTCGACGTTCCGGTGGTACCCGAGGTGAACAACAACAGCAGCAACGTGCCGGGACCGACACCCTCGGCGCGAGCCGGTCCTGCGCGGTGACTCCGCAGCGCCGCACGGTAGCCAGGGTCATCGATGCGCAGGATGCGTGTCGGCGGCAGGCCGTGGTCAAGTGTCGACAACCGCTGTGCGCCCGCGCCGTCGGTGACGATCAGCGCGCAGTCGGCGTGGCGGATGTCGGCGGCCAGGTCGGCTGCGCCGCGTGTCGGATTCAGCCCGACGACGGCGGCCCCGGCCAGCGCGGCGCCACCGAGCCAGAAGACGAAGTCGGCGACATTGGGCAGCAGAACACCGATGTGAAACGGCGCGCCGGAGAACGTCTGGTCGCGCAGAGTGGTGGCCAGCGCGGCGCGCGCCGCCGACTCGCCGACGACCTCGTTCCATGTCCAGGTCTGCTCGCGCGTTCGCAGACCGGGGTGCTCGTCGCCCACCCGGTCGAGCAGCATCGCGGCGATGTCCGCACGGCGCGGTGTCACGGCCGCCGGATCCGGTGGACGGGGTCGCTGCACGCGGTGGCTTCGGCGGTGAGTTGGCGCTTGATCACCTTGAACGTCTCGGTGCGAGGCAGGACGGCGCTCACCCGGATGAACGACGGCCATTGCTTCTCACCGAGATCGTCCTGTGCGGAGAGGAATTCGGTGAAGTCGTCGGCGGAGAACTGCGCACCGTCGCGAAGTACGACTGCGGCCATCACGCGGTCACCCACCGCGGGATCGGGGATCGGGTAGACAGCCACCTCGGTGATCTCGGGGTGACGCAGCAGGATCCGTTCGATGGGCGCGGTGCCGAGATTCTCGCCGTCGACCCGCATCCAGTCGCCGAGGCGGCCCGCGAAGTACGCGAACCCGTTTTCGTCGCGGTAGGCCAGGTCTCCGCTGTGGTAGACGCCGTCACGCATCCGGTCGGCCTCGGCCTCGGGATCGCGGTAGTAGCCGCGGAACTGGCCCGGCCCTGCGGTGTTCACCAATTCGCCGACCACTCCGGGCGGGCATTCGGCACCGGTCTCGACATCGACGATGGTGACTCCGTTGGCCAGCGGGCCCAGGGCGGTCTCGGGTGTGTCGGGAGTGCGCGCAATCGCGACCCCGCCCTCGCTGGAACCGAACCCGTCGACGACCCGGACGTCGAAGCGCTCCGCGAAGCGGACCAGGTCGCGCGGAGCGCCCTCGTTGCCGTACGCGATCCGCAGCGGGTTGTCGGCATCGTCGGGACGCTCGGGGGTGGCCAGCACGTAGGACAGTGGCTTACCCACGTAGTTGGCGTAGGTCGCGCCGAAGCGCCGCACATCCGCGAAGAACTGCGACGCTGAGAACCGCCGGCGCAGCGCGATCGATGCGCCGGCGGCCACCGCCGGCGCCCAGCCGGCCATGATCGCGTTGGAGTGGAACAGCGGCATCGACAGGTAACAGGTGTCGGACGGGCCCAGGCCGAACCGTTCGGCGAGCATCACACCCGGCGACGCGACCTTCTCGTGGGTGCAGCGCACCGCCTTCGGGTCACCGCTGGTGCCCGAGGTGAAGATCAACATGAACAGGTCATCGGGGTGCGCGCCGCGGAACTCCACGGGCGCGTCGCGCTGATCAGCGAGTTCTGCTGCGAACTCGGCAGATTCGACGGTGATGACGTCGCAGCCGGCCGGCGTGACGTCGGTGTCGGCCAGCACGAATTGGCAGTCGGCGTGCCGGACATCCCGCAACAAGGCCGCCCCGCGACGGGTCGGGTTCAGCCCGACCGGCACGATTCCCGACAGCGCGGCCGCGACCAGAACGGTGCCGAAGAACGGCGTGTTGCCCAGCAGCACACCGACATGCGGGGGTCTACCGGGATCGAGCCGCGCCCGCAGCACCGCCGCGAGCGCGGCGCCGTCGCGGATGTGGTCGCGCCACGACGACCACGTGAGCGTGTCACCGTCGACGAAGCTGACACCCCGGTCGTCGACATCGGCCAGCGGCGTCAGCAACGACGAGACGGTCGGTGCGGACACTCGCCCGTCAGGCCGGCGTATCGGCCAGCTCGGCGCCGATGCGCAGCAGCGCCCCGGTGGCGCTGCCGATCGCGAACTCGGTCTGCTTGGCCGCCAGGAAATACCGGTGCACGGGGTGGTCGATGTCGATGCCGACGCCGCCGTGGACGTGAACCGCGGTGTGGGACACGCGATGGCCGGCCTCGGCCGCCCAGAACGCTGCGGTGTCGACGTCGACGTCGGCCGGCAGGCCCTCCGACAGTCGCCACGCAGCCTGGGTGACCGTCATCCGCAGTGCTTTGACGTCGATGTAGCCGTCGGCAAGGCGCGACGACACCGCCTGGAAGCTGCCGATCGGCCGGTCGAACTGCTCGCGCTCGCGGGCATAGGCCGCGGTCAGCTCCAGGGCGCGTTCCACCACGCCGAGCTGGTAAGCGCTGCGGCCCAGCGACAGGCGGGTCCGCACCCAGGTCAGCGCCGGATCGCCGGCGGCGAGCACCCGGTCGCCGCCGACTTCGACGTCGGACAGCGTCACGTGGCCCACGCTGGTGCGGCCGGTGACCGCGAGGGCCTCGACGCTCACCCCCGGGTCGTCGGCGGCGATGACGAAGACGCGCAGCCCGGCGTCGGTTTCGGCGGGGACGAGGAACGCGTCGGCGACCGGACCATAGGGCACCTGGGTGCGCGCCCCGGTCAGCCGGAAGCCGCCGCCGGTGCCGGCGTTGGCCCGCACCGGGCCGTCACCCATATCCGCGTCGAGCGCCACCGTCAGGATCTTCTCGCCCCTGATCGCCGGGGCCGCCCACTGTTGCGCCAGCGGCTCCAGACCGAACTCGGCCACCGCTCCGGCGCCGACCACCGCCGATTCCAGGTAGGGCACCGCGGCCATCTGCCGGCCCAGTGCGACCAGGACCGCGATCTGTTCGAGCAGACCGAATCCACCGCCGCCCAACGACTCCGGAGCCGCGGCCGACAGGATGTCAGCGTCGACCAGCTTGCCCCACAGCGCACGGTCCACGCGTTGCTCGAGCCCGTCGAGCTCGCGCTGATGCTCCGGCGTGCACACCGATTCGGTGATGGTGCGCACCAACCCGCCGAGATCCTCGGCGGCCTCGGTTGACGAAAAGTCCATGTGCGGTCTCCTTCTCAGCGGTTCACGCGGGGCAGGCCGAGCGCGACCATGCCGATGATGTCGCGTTGGATCTCGTTGGTGCCGCCACCGAACGTCAGGATCAGGCAGGACCGGTGCATCCGCTCCACCCGCCCCCGCAACAGCGCGCCCTTCGAATCGGGGCGCAGCGTGGCGGCGCTGCCCAGCACCTCCATCAGCAACCGGTAGGCCTCGGTGGCCAACTCGGTGCCGAACACCTTGGCCGCCGACGCGTCGGCCGGCGACGGTGCGGCTTCGGTGGAGGCCAGCTCCCAGTTGATCAACTTGAGAACTTCGGCCTTGGCGTGCACGCGCGCCAGATTCAGCTGCACCCACTGCGCATCGATGAGCCGCTTACCGTGCACGTCCTTGGTGTTCTGCGCCCACTCCCGGACCCCGTCGAGGGCGACGAAGATCGGCTGCGCCGACACCAACGCGACGCGTTCGTGGTTGAGCTGGTTGGTGACCAGCTTCCAGCCGGCGTTCTCCTCCCCGACCAGGTTGGAAACCGGGACCCGAACGTCCTGGTAGTAGGTCGCGCTGGTGTCCACGCCCGACATCGTGTGCACCGGCGTCCAGGAGAAGCCGTCCGCGGTCGTGGGCACGATGAGCATCGAAATGCCCCGGTGCTTTTTGGCTTCCGGATTGGTGCGCACGGCCAGCCATACGTAGTCGGCGTAGGCGATCAGCGACGTCCACATCTTCTGGCCGTTGATGACGTACTCGTCGCCGTCGCGCACCGCGGTGGTGCGCAGCGCCGCCAGGTCGGTGCCCGCGCCGGGCTCGGAGTAGCCGATCGAGAAGTGCAGATCTCCTGAGGCAATGCGCGGCAGGAAGAACTTCTTCTGTTCTTCGGTGCCGAACGCCATGATCGTCGGCGCCACGCTGTTGATGGTCAGGAACGGCACGGGGACGTTGGCGATCGCGGCCTCGTCGTTGAAGATCAGCCCGTCCATCGGCGGGCGCGCCTGACCGCCGAACTCCTCGGGCCACGACAGCGTCAGCCAGCCGTCCTTGCCCATCTGCGCGACGGTCTCGCGGTAGACGTTGCCGCGGCCGACCTCGCCGTCGTTACTCGCCAGCGCCTCCGCGCGTTCGGGAGTCATCAGCTTGGCGAAATACGCGCGCAACTCGCGGCGTAGCTCCTCCTGTTCAGGGGTGTAGCCGATTCGCATCGCGCCGTCCTCACTTGTCTGCCAGCCTGGTCCGAAGGTGCCGTCCGAGCTGTCAACGCACACCTCGGCGGTTCCCCGGTTGTAACACGTTCTAGTCTTGGGGTCCAGGGTGGTGCGACACTGACCACCGAGCTCGGACCATCAGCGAAGGACCGACAGGAGGAACTCATGCGAGTGGAAGTCGACCGCGACCGCTGCGAGGGCAACGCGGTGTGCGTCGGAATCGCCCCGGACCTGTTCGACCTCGACGACGAGGACTACGCCGTCGTCAAGGCCGACCCGGTGCCCGCCGACCAGGAGGCGCTGGCCGAACAGGCCGTCAATGAGTGCCCCCGAGCTGCCCTGATCCGCCGCGACTAGAGGTATTCGTAAATTGAGTCACACTGATCTGTCCGGCCGCGTCGCGGTCGTCACCGGTGCCGCCGCGGGCCTCGGCCGAGCCGAGGCCGTGGGGTTGGCCCGTTCCGGCGCAACCGTGGTGGTCAACGACATCGCATCGGCGTTGGACGCCTCCGACGTGCTCGACGAGATCTCCGCGGCCGGCGCCAAGGGCGTCGCGGTGGCCGGCGACATCAGTGCGCGCAGCACCGCCGACGAGTTGGTCGAGACCGCTGATGGGCTCGGTGGTCTGAACATCGTCGTCAACAACGCCGGTATCACGCGTGACCGCATCCTGTTCAACATGACCGACGAGGAGTGGGACGCGGTCATCGCGGTGCATCTGCGGGGCCACTTCCTGTTGACCCGCAATGCCGCGACGTACTGGCGGAGCAAGGCCAAAGAGGGCGATGGTCAGGTCTACGGCCGGATCATCAACACCTCATCGGAGGCCGGTCTGTCCGGACCGGTGGGCCAGCCCAACTACGGAGCGGCCAAGGCCGGTATCACCGCGCTGACCCTGTCGGCCGCGCGTGCGCTGCATCGCTTCGGCGTGCGGGCCAACGCCATCGCGCCGCGAGCCCGCACCGCGATGACCGCCGGCGTTTTCGGCGACGCGCCGGACCTGCCGGAAGGCGCGGTCGACCCGCTGTCCCCGGAGCACGTCGTCAATCTCGTGCACTATCTGGCGTCACCGGCCAGTGAAGCCGTCAACGGACAGCTGTTCATCGTCTATGGTCCGACCGTGACCCTGCTCGCGGCGCCGACGGCCGAGCGGCAATTCACCGCCGACGGGGACATCTGGGATCCGACACTGCTGTCGGAGACCTTGGCGGACTACTTTGCTGACCGCGACCCCGAGCGGAATTTCTCCGCGGCCATGGGGCTGGGTGACCCGAACTGACCACGGGGGCGCCGCAGCGCCGCACTCTACTAGAACACGTTCTAGAATGACCTGGGTCACAGTTGCTTTGACGTGCGCAAACATAACAACTTACGTCACATTAGCCAGCTTTGACACCGCGAACACGTTCTAGTTAGTATGATCCGGCTCACCAGGAGCAACGTATCTGACCAGGGCGGGGAGGCGGCGCGGGCGGACGTTTTGCGGTTGTTCGCCACGGCCGGGTCCCCGGTGCCCCGTCCCCAAGGAACGGAGTCGACTTGATCGAACAGCTTGCGGCGCCTGCGCGGGCCGTGGGCGGGTTCGTCGAAATGTCCCTGGACACCTTCGTCAAAGCCTTCCGTCGTCCCTTTCAGTTCCGCGAGTTCCTGGATCAGACCTGGATGATCGCGCGCGTCTCGCTGGTCCCGACGCTGTTGGTCGCGATTCCGTTCACCGTGCTGGTGGCGTTCACGCTGAACATCCTGCTGCGCGAGATCGGTGCGGCCGACCTCTCCGGCGCCGGGACCGCATTCGGCACCATCACCCAGCTCGGTCCGGTGGTCACGGTGCTCGTCGTGGCCGGTGCCGGAGCCACGGCCATCTGCGCCGACCTCGGTGCGCGCACCATCCGCGAGGAGATCGACGCGATGCGAGTGCTGGGCATCGATCCCATCCAGCGCCTGGTGGTGCCGCGCGTGCTCGCCTCGACGTTCGTGGCGCTGTTGCTCAACGGGTTGGTCTGCCTGATCGGCCTGTCGGGCGGTTATGTGTTCTCGGTGTTCCTGCAGGGGGTCAACCCGGGCGCGTTCATCAACGGACTGACCGTGCTGACCGGCCTGCCCGAGTTGATCCTCGCCGAGATCAAGGCACTGCTGTTCGGCGTGGTGGCCGGATTGGTGGGCTGCTACCGCGGTCTGACCGTGAAGGGCGGCCCGAAGGGTGTCGGCAACGCCGTCAACGAGACCGTGGTCTATGCCTTCATCTGTCTTTTCGTCATCAACGTGCTGATGACCGCGGTCGGCGTGCGGGTGCTGGACGCATGAGCTACGACGCCACCCTTCGCCTGCGCAGGATGCTGCGCGGGGTGCCCAGAGTCGTCGACTCGATCGGCGAGCAGGCGCTGTTCTACGGCGAGACTTTCCGCTACATCCCCAACGCGGCCACCAGGTACCGCAAGGAGACCATCCGGCTGATCGCCGAGATGTCCATGGGCACCGGCGCATTGATCATGATCGGCGGCACGGTCGGGGTGGCGGCTTTCATGACGCTGGCCTCCGGCGGCGTCATCGCGGTGCAGGGCTACTCCTCGCTGGGCAACATCGGCATCGAAGCGCTGACCGGCTTCTTGTCGGCGTTCCTCAACGTGCGCATCGTCGCGCCGGTCATCGCCGGCATCGCGCTGGCGGCCACCATCGGGGCCGGCGCCACGGCACAGTTGGGCGCTATGCGCGTGGCCGAGGAGATCGACGCCGTGGAAGCGATGGCCGTGCACGCGGTTTCGTACCTGGTGTCCACCCGGATCATCGCCGGGCTGATCGCGATCGTGCCGTTGTACGCGCTGTCGGTGCTCGCCGCGTTCTTCGCCGCGCGTTTCACCACCGTCTACATCAACGGGCAGTCGGCCGGCCTGTACGACCACTACTTCAACACGTTCCTGATACCGAGTGACCTGCTGTGGTCCTTCCTGCAGGCCATCGTGATGGCCGTGGCGGTGATGCTGGTGCACACCTACTACGGCTACAACGCCTCCGGTGGCCCGGTCGGCGTGGGCATCGCGGTCGGTCAGGCCGTGCGCACGTCACTGATCGTGGTGGTGACGATCGTGCTGTTCATCTCGCTCGCCGTCTACGGCGCGTCCGGCAACTTCAACCTCTCCGGATAAGCGAAAGGGCAAGGAACAAAGACGATGTCCGACGGTGACGCCAAGCGCAGCCATGTGAGGATCGCTGCGGCGATCCTGGCTGCAGTGGTGCTCGCCGCGGCCGTGTTCACCTACCTGTCCTACACCGCGGCGTTCACGCCGACCGACAAGATCACCGTGCTCTCGCCGCGGGCCGGGCTGGTGATGGAACAGGATGCGAAGGTCAAGTACCGCGGCATCCAGGTCGGCAAGGTCGAGTCGATCGAGTACGCAGGCCGCGACGCCAAGCTCACGCTCGCGATCAACCGCTCCGACCTGGGCTACATCCCCGCCAACGCCGGGGTGCGCATCGGCGGCACCACGATCTTCGGTGCCAAGTCGGTGGAGTTCCTGCCCCCGGAGGAGAGCACCGGTCGCGCGCTGCAGCCCGGCGCCGAGGTCGCCGCTCAGGACGTGCAGCTGGAAGTCAACACGCTGTTCCAGGACCTGACCGACCTGCTCGAGAAGATCGACCCGATCAACCTCAACGCCACGGTCTCGGCGCTCGCCGAGGGGCTGCGCGGCAACGGCGAGGATCTCGGCGAGCTGATCGCCGGCCTGAACTACTATCTCGCGCAGCTCAATCCGAAGCTGCCGACCTTGCGCGAGGACATCCGCCAGACCGCGGTCGTCGCCGACATCTACGGCGACGCGGGACCTGATCTGGCCCGCATCCTCGACAACGCGCCGGCGATCGCCACCACGGTGGTCGATGAGCAGGACAACCTGACCACCACGCTCCTGGCGGCCACCGGGCTGGCCAACAACGGCACCGCGACCCTGGAGCCGGGCGCCGACGACTACATCGCGGCGATCCAGCGGCTGCGGGTCCCGTTGAAGGTGCTCGGCGACTACTCGCCGCAGTATCCCTGCCTGCTGCAGGCGATCGACCTGGCCATCGACCGCTTCGGCCCGATCATCGGCGGCACCCGGCCGGGTCTGTTCGTCTCGTCGAACTTCCTGCCCGGCTCGCCGGCCTACACCTATCCCGAGAGCCTGCCGATCGTCAACGCGACCGGCGGCCCCAACTGCCGCGGTCTGCCGAACATGCCGTCCAAGCAGTACGGCGGTTCGTGGTACCGTGCGCCGTTCCTGGTCACCGACAACGCCTACGTCCCCTATCAGCCGAACACCGAGTTGCAGTTCGACGCGCCGTCGACGCTGCAGTTCCTGTTCAACGGGGCGTTCGCGGAACGGGATGATTTCTGATGTCTGACCGGCGCAACCTGATCAGTGTCTCGGTGTTCACCGTGGTGATGTTGTTGGTCGCGGCGATGCTGATCGTCGTGTTCGGCGAGTTCCGGTTCGCCTCGAGCAACTCCTTCCGCGCCACTTTCTCCGAGGCCTCGCGGCTGAAGTCCGGTCAGGACGTGCGCATCGCCGGGGTTCCAGTCGGCTCGGTCAAAGACGTCACGCTCAACCCGGACAACACCGTCGACGTCAGCTTCGACATCGACGAGCGCTATCAGCTCTACACCTCGACCCGCGCGGCGGTCCGGTACGAGAATCTCGTCGGCGACCGCTACCTTGAGATCACCTCGGGCCCGGGAGAATTACGTAAGCTGCCGCCCGGGGGGATGATCCCGAAGGAGAACACCGCGCCGGCACTCGATCTGGACGCGCTGTTGGGCGGGCTGCGCCCGGTGGTCAAGGGCCTCGACGGGTCGAAGGTCAACGAACTGTCCGGGGCGGTCATCGAATTGCTGCAGGGCCAGGGGGGCGCGCTGTCGAGCATGCTGGCCAGCACCAGTGCGTTCAGCCAGAACCTGGCCGCCCGCGACCAGCTGATCGGCGAGGTGATCGACAACCTCAACATCGTGCTGGCCACCGTCGACGAGAAGGGCGCCGAGTTCGACGCCAGCGTCGATCGGCTGCAGCAGCTGATCACGGGCCTCAGCGAGGGTCGCGACCCGATCGCCGGCGCGATCGGCCCTCTGGCCACCGCGGAGAACGACCTGACCGAGATGCTGAAGAGCTCGCGCCGACCGCTGCAGGGCGTCATCGAGCAGCTGCGACCGCTGGCCACCGAGCTCGACGACCGCAAGGCCGAGGTCAACGAGGTCATCGAACCGCTCGCGGAGAATTACCTGCGGCTCAACGCTTTGGGGGCCTACGGTTCGTTCTTCAACATCTTCTACTGTTCGACCCGGCTGAAGATCAACGGCCCCGCGGGCAGCGACATCCTGGTTCCGTTCGGCGGTCCGCCGGACCCGTCGAAGGGGAGGTGCTCGGAGGATGGCTAAGGCCGACGACTCGAATCCGTTGCGCACCGGCATCTTCGGCATCGTGCTGGTGGCGTGTCTGGTGATCGTGGCCTTCGGCTACACCAGCCTGCCGTTCTTCCCGCAGGGCAAGACGTACGAGGCCTACTTTTCCGACGCCGGCGGCATCACCCCCGGCAATGACGTCAACGTCTCGGGCATCCCCGTGGGCACTGTCAAAGACGTGGCGCTGGCCGGCGACGCCGCCAAGGTCACCTTCACCGTCAAGCGCGACATCACCGTCGGTGACCAATCGCTGGTCGCGATCAAGACCGACACCGTGCTGGGGGAGAAGTCGCTGTCGGTGACACCCAAGGGTGGCGGTTCGTCGACGGTGATCCCGTTGGGCCGCACCACCACTCCGTACACGCTCAACACCGCACTGCAGGATCTGGGCGGCAACACCGCCGCGCTGGACAAGCCCCAACTCGAGCAGGCGTTGCAGACGCTGACCGCTTCGCTGCGCGACGCGACACCGCAGCTGCGCGGCGCGCTCGACGGTATCGCCGACCTGTCGCGCACCCTCAACAAGCGTGACGAGGCACTCGCGCAACTGCTCGGCCACGCCAAGCGGGTCTCGGACACGCTGGCGGCCCGATCCGGTCAGGTGAACCAGTTGATCACCGACGGAAACCTGCTCTTCGCCGCGCTCGACGAGCGGCGCCAGGCGCTGTCGAACCTCATCGCCGGCATCGACGATGTCTCCGAACAGCTTTCCGGGTTCGTCGCAGACAACCGTCGCGAGTTCGGGCCCGCGCTGGAGAAGCTGAACCTGGTGATGGACAACCTGCTCGAACGCCGCGAGCACATCGGTGAGGCGCTGCGTCGGCTGCCGCCGTATGCCACCGCGCTCGGCGAGGTCGTCGGCTCGGCGCCGGGCTTCCAGATCAACCTGTACGGTCTGCCGCCGGCACCCATCGCCGAGGTGCTGCTGGACTTCTACTTCCAGCCCGGCAAGTTGCCGGACAGCCTTTCCGACATGCTGCGCGGATACATCTCCGAGCGGCTCATCATCAGGCCGAAGTCGCCATGAGTATCACCGAGAAGATCAACACACGCAGCCGCGCGGTACGCGCCTCGCTGGCACTGCTGCTCGTCGTCGTGCTCGCCGTCGGGGTCTTCCTGGTCTGGCCCACGCGCAGCGGCACCAAGATCGTCGCGTACTTCACCAGCGCGGTCGGGCTGTATCCCGGCGACGACGTGCGCATCGTCGGCGTCCCGGTCGGCAAGATCGACTCCATCGACCCGCGCGCCTCCGATGTGCGGATCACGATGACACTCGACCACGGGGTGCAGCTGCCCGCCGATGCCAAGGCTCTCATCGTCGCGCCGAATCTGGTGTCGGCGAGGTTCATTCAGCTCACTCCCGCCTACACCGGCGGTGAGGCGATGGCCGACGGCGCCACCATCGGGCTCGACAGGACCGCGGTGCCGGTCGAGTGGGACGAGGTCAAAGAGCAGCTGACGGAACTGGCGCAGGAGCTCGGGCCGCAGGCGGGCGATGTGCAGGGCCCGATCGCCTCGTTCGTCAACCAGGCCGCCGACACGTTCGACGGCAACGGCGACTCGTTCCGGCAGGCGCTGCGCGAGCTGTCGCAGACCGCCGGGCGTCTCGGCGACTCACGCACCGACATCTTCGGCACGATCCGGAATCTGCAGGTGCTCGTCGATGCGCTGTCGAACAGCAACGAACAGATCGTGCAGTTCTCCAACCACGTGGCGTCGGTGTCGCAGGTGCTCGCCGACAGCACGGTCGGGCTCGACCAGACCCTCGGAACGCTCAACCAGGCCCTCGGGGACGTCCGCGGCTTCCTCGGTGAGCACAACGAGGCGCTCATCGGTCAGGTCAACCGGCTGACCGACTTCACCAACCTGCTCACCGAGCACAGCGACGACATCGAGCAGATCCTGCACGTGACCCCCAACGGCCTGGCGAACTTCTACAACATCTACAACCCGGCCCAGGGCACCGTCGGTGGCGTGCTGTCGCTGCCCAACTTCGCCAACCCGGTCCAGTTCATCTGTGGCGGCACGTTCGATGCGGCGATGTCGACCGACAACTACAAGCGCGCCGAGATCTGCCGGCAGCGGATGGGCCCGGTGCTCAAGCGCATCACGATGAACTACCCGCCGGTGATGTTCCACCCGATCAACAGCATCACCGCCTACAAGGGTCAGATCATCTACGACACCCCGGCGACCGAGGCGAAGGCGAAGACACCGGTGCCCTACCTGCAGTGGCAGAACGCGCCCGGGGTGACCCCGCCGGAGGTGCCGATCGACGCCGATCTGAGCACGTTCTTCCTGCCCAAGACCGACGCGGCTGCGCCCGTGGCCGACTCCGCGCACGGCCAGCCCGGCGCCGCGCCGGGACCGGGGCCGCTGCCAGCCGGGGAGGGACCGCGATGAGCGCGCGCACACTCACGCGCTGGTCGGTGCGCGCCGTCGCCATCGGCAGCGGCGCGGCGCTGCTGGCCGGCTGCCAGTTCGGCGGTCTGAACTCGCTGAACATGCCCGGCACCGCCGGGCACGGGCCCGGATCGTTCGACGTCACCGTCGAGCTGCCCGACGTCGCCACCCTGCCGCAGAACTCACCGGTGATGGTCGACGACGTCACCGTGGGCAGCGTCTCGGGGATCGACGCGGTCCAACGTGCCGACGGCACGTTCTACGCGGCGGTGCAACTGTCGATCGAGGGCAACGTGAACCTGCCCGAGAACTCGGAGGTCCAGGTCGCGCAGACCTCGCTGCTGGGTTCCCAGCACATCGAGCTGGCCGCCCCCGTCGGCGAGCGGCCGGTGGGCCGGCTCGGTGACGGTTCGCGCATCCCGATCGACCGCGCCGGCCGCTACCCGACCACCGAAGAGGTGCTGTCCTCCCTGGGGGTGGTGGTCAACAAGGGCAACCTCGGCGCACTGCAGGACATCACCGACGAGGCGTACGCGGCCGTCGCCGGTCGCCGGGACCGCTTCACCGACCTGATCCCGCGGCTGGCCGAACTGACCGCGTCGCTGCAGGAGCAGACCGACGACATCATCGCCGCCGCCGACGGTCTGAACCGCTTCGCCGGGATCCTGGCCCGCAGCCGGGACAGCCTGGGCCGCACGCTCGACACGCTGCCGGGCGCGCTGGAGGTGCTCAACAACAACCGGGCCAGCATCGTCGAGACGTTCACCGCCCTGCGCAGTTTCGCCAACGTCGCGTCGCGGATGCTCTCGCAGACCAAGGACGACTTCGCCGCCGACCTGGTCAGCCTCTATCCGGTGATCAAGGCGCTCAGCGAGAACCGGTCGGAGCTGGTCAAGGACCTGCAGCTGTTGCCGACCTTCCCGTTCGTCAGCAAGAACATCAAACGCGCCGTCCGCGGTGACTACCTCAACGTGTTCACCACGTTCGACCTGACCCTGCGGCGGATCGGCGAATCGGTGTTCACCACGTCGCTGGGCCTCGACCCGAACATGAAACGCATGGACGAGATCATCAACCCGCCCGACTTCCTGATCGGGTCCATGGCCAACCTGTCCGGCCAGGCTGCCGACCCGTTCAAGATCCCGCCGGGACCGGCCGGAGGGGAGCCACCGCGATGATCGATCGTCTGACCCGCATCCAGCTGAGCATCTTCGCGCTGGTCACGGTCATCACCGTCGGTGCCACGGCGCTGTTCTATCTGCAGGTGCCGGCCGCGCTGGGGATCGGCGTCTACAACGTGTCGGCGAATTTCGAAGCGGGCGGCGGCATCTACGAGAACGCCAACGTCACCTACCGGGGCGTGACCGTCGGGCGGGTGGAGTCGGTCGCGCTGTCCGATGACAGCGTGGTGGCGCGGATGCGTCTGAACAACGGCACCCCGGTGCCGGCGAATGTGACCGCCACCGTCAAGAGCATGTCCGCGATCGGTGAGCAGTACATCGACCTCGTGCCGCCCGAGGATGCCTCGGAGCAGATGCTGGCCGACGGAGCCGACATCGGGCTGGACCGCACCGAGATCGGACAGGACATCTCGGGACTGCTCGACAGCGCCGACGCACTGGTCAACAGCATCGGCAACACCCGGTTGCAGGATCTGCTGCGCGAGTCGTTCGCGGCATTCAACGGGTCGGGCCCCGAGCTGGCGCGGATGATCGAGTCGGCCCGGCTGCTGGTCGACGAGGCCAACGCCAACTACCAGCCGGTCGAGCAGCTCATCGACCAGGCCGGTCCGTTGCTGGCCGCTCAGATCCGCAGCGGCGACGACATCCGGTCGCTGGCCGACGGGTTGGCGCGGCTGACCACCGAGGTCGCCAACGCCGATCCGCAGCTGCGCACCACCCTGCAGACCGCACCCGGCACGATCGAGGTGGCCAACGAGACCTTCACCGGGATCCGGCCGTCGTTCCCGATGCTGGCGGCCAACCTGGCCAACTTCGGCCGCATCGGCGTGATCTACCACAAGTCGATCGAACAGGCGCTGGTGATCTTCCCCGCCCTGTTCGCCGCGCTGCTCACCGTCGGCGGTGGGGTGCCGACAGACGAGGGCGGCAAGCTCGACTTCAAGATCGATCTGGGGGATCCGCCGCCGTGCTCGGTCGGCTTCATCCCCCCGACCCAGATCCGGTCGCCGGCCGACACCACGGTGCGCGAACTGCCCACCGACATGTACTGCAAGGTGCCGCACAACGACCCCAGCGTGGTCCGCGGCGCGCGCAACTACCCCTGCATGGAGTACCCGGGCAAGCGCGCACCGACGATCCAGCTCTGCCGCGACCCGAAGGGGTACGTGCCCATCGGGTCGAACCCGTGGCGCGGGCCGCCGGTACCGGTCGGCACCCCGATCGAGGACGGCCGCAACATCCTGCCGCCGAACAAGTTCCCGATGATCCCGCCGCAGGTGGATCCCGATCCCGGGCCGCCGGTGGTGCAGTTGCCGCCGGGTGTGCCGCCCGGACCCGGACCGGCGCCGCACGCGCCCTACCCGCTGCCGGTGCCGCCCGTCGAGCCGGGCATCCCGCCGCCGTGGCCGTACTTCTCGCCGCCCGACCACGTGGTGCCGCCCTACGGCCGGACCCCACCGGCGCCGGCGCCGGCGCCAGCTCCGGCACCGGCACCAGCACCGGCGCCCGGACCGCTGCCCGCCGAGGCGGCGCTGGCCAGCGGGACCTCAGTGGCCACCTATGATGAGAACACCGGCGTGTTCGTCGATCCGCAGGGCGGTACCGGCGTCTTCGCCCCGGGCCTGGCCAAGCAAGCGCCGGCCGAGAATTGGGTAGATCTGATGTTGTCTCCGGAGCAGGTGTAGTGAGCAGTCAACCGTCGGCCACAGGCCTGGCGACCAAACCCCCAGGGCGGCAGCGCCGTAAGGCGTCCCGCGCGGCGGGCCCGGCCGCGGGCGCGGCGGCGACGGTCAACGTCCCGGTCGGCACCGTGGCTGCCCGGCCGGTCAGCCGGCCCGGGCCGCCGCCGCGCCGGACGCCCAACCGGCGGGCCGTGCTGCTCGCATCGCTGGCCGCGGCGGTCATCCTGCTGGCCGTCCTGTCGTGGGGGGTGTTCGCGATGCTGGTCCAGCAGCGCGCCGACGAAGCCGTCGCGCAGCGGGAGCAGCGGTTCGTCGACACCGCATCACAGGTCGTGGTGAACATGTTCAGCTACAACCAGGACAACATCGACCAGAGCGTGGACAGGTTCGTCGACAGCACCAGCGGCCCGCTGCGGGACATGCTCAGTCAGAACAACAACGTCGACAACCTCAAGGCGATCTTCCGCAGCACCATGGCCAACTCCGAAGCGGTCATCAACGGTGCCGCGCTGGAGAGCGTCGACGAGATCGCGAACAACGCAGAGGTCCTGGTGTCGGTCCGGGTGACGGTGACCGACCTCGACGGCACCAACGCGCCATCGCAGCCCTACCGGCTGCGCATCACGGTGCACGAGGACGACAACGGCCACATGACCGGTTACGACGTCAAGTACCCCGACGGCGGCAACTGATGGGTAAGTGGACAGCCAGGCTGATCGGATCGGTCGCGGTGCTGCTGGGCACGGCCGTGGTCGCGCTCGCCGCGGTGGGCGGCTCACTGTACTGGGACGCGGTGCAGCGCAACGGTGAGCAGTCCGCCCGCGACGAGGTCACCCCGCTTGCGCGTGAACAGATCCCGCGGGTCTTCGGCTTCGACTACCAGACGGTGGAGACCAACTTCACCGAGGTGTACCAGTTCCTGACGCCCGAGTACCGCGACGAGTTCATCGAACGCACCACCAATGAGATCATCCCGCAGGCGCGCGAACGCCAGCTGGTCAGCCAGGCCAACGTGGTCGGGGCAGGGGTGCTGGACGCCGAGCGCACCGCCGCCTCGGTGATGGTGTACATGAACCGCACGGTCACGGAGAAGGCCGGCAAACCCGTCTACGACGGCAGCCGGCTACGGGTCGACTACCAGAAGATCGACGGGAAGTGGCTGATCGACCACATCACGCCGATCTGAGTCAGTCCTGTTTGGCCAGGGCGTCGAGGAAGGCTCGGGCCCAGCGGTCCACGTCGTGGGCCAGCACCTGCCGGCGCAGCGCGCGCATCCGTCGCCGGCCCTCTTCGGGGGTCTGGTTCAGCGCCGACTCGATCGCGTTCTTGACCCCGTCGAGATCGTGCGGGTTGGCCAGGTAGGCCTGGCGCAGCTCGGCGGCCGCGCCGGTGAACTCGCTGAGCACCAGCGCACCCCCGAGGTCGCTGCGGCACGCCACATACTCCTTGGCGACCAGGTTCATGCCGTCGCGCAGCGGCGTCACCAGCATGACGTCGGCGGCGACGAAGAACGCCACCAGATCCTCCCGCGGGATCGGGCGGTGCAGGTAATGCACCACCGGGTGACCGACCTCGCCGAACTCGCCGTTGATGTGCCCGACCTGGCGCTCGATGTCCTCGCGCATGACGATGTAGCTCTCGACGCGTTCCCGGCTGGGCGTGGCCAGCTGCACCAACACGGTGTCCTCGCGGTCGACGCGGCCCTCCTCGAGCAGCTCGGCGAACGCATTCAGCCGCACGTCAATGCCCTTGGTGTAGTCCAGCCGGTCCACTCCGAGCAGGATCTTGCGGGGTTTACCCAGCTCGGCGCGCAGCTCCTTGGCGCGCTGCCGGATGGCGCGGCTGCGGGCTTGCTGGTCGAGATCGGTGGAATCGATCGAGATCGGGAAGGCGCCGACCTTGACCGTGCGGAAGCCGTGCTGCACCTCGCCGAAGCGCGACCGCACCCCGACCGACGCGCGCGTCGTGTTGGCGCCCAGCAGCCGGCGGGCCAGGATCAGGAAGTTCTGTGCGCCACCGGGCAGGTGGAAGCCCACCAGATCGGCGCCCAGCAGCCCTTCGATGATCTCGCTGCGCCACGGCATCTGCATGAACAGCTCGACCGGGGGAAAGGGGATGTGCAGGAAGAAGCCGATGGTCAGGTCCGGTCGCAGCATCCGCAGCATCTTCGGCACCAGCTGCAGCTGGTAGTCCTGCACCCACACCGTGGCGCCCTCGGCAGCCGTGGCCGCGGTGGCCTCGGCGAAGCGGCGGTTCACCTCGACATAGCGGTCCCACCATTTCCGGTGGTAGGTGGGTTTGACGATGACGTCGTGATACAGCGGCCACAGCGTCGCGTTGGAGAACCCCTCGTAGTACTGCGCGACGTCGTCGGCCGACAACCGCACCGGGACGAGGTACAGATCACCGTCCTCGATGGGTTCTTCGGCGTCGGGGTCGTCCGGATCGTGCGGGACGCCGGCCCAGCCGATCCAGGCACCGCGACGGCGGCGCAGCAGCGGCTCCAAGGCGGTGACCAGGCCGCCCGGGCTGCGTTTCCACTCGACAGTGCCGTCGGGCCGACGCACCATGTCGATCGGCAGCCGGTTGGCCACCACGACAAAGTCGGCCCCGGAGCGGACCTCGGGACCGCCCGCCGACGTCATTACGCGTCGAGCTTCGCCGGTCCGATGCCGAGCATCGACAGGAACACCCGGCACTCGTCGGCGTCGGTGGCGTAGGCGGCGACCACGCGGCGGGCCTGGCGTTCGGTGCTGTCGGCGATCGGTTCGACGTCGCCGAGGTCGGCAGGATCAGATTTCGCTGGCATGAGACAACTCTAGTCACTGCAGGTGAGTACTCAGCCGGTGTGTCGGCCGATACACCGGGGGCCGTAATGTGGCCGACGTGGCAACTCCGGAGCAGGTGACCTACGAAACCCTCGACGAGGGACGGATCGCGCGGATCTGGCTGAACCGGCCCGATGCGCAGAACGCGCAGTCGCGGACTCTGCTGGTACAGCTCGACGAGGCCTTCGCCCGCGCCGAAGCCGACGACGAGGTGCGGGTGGTCATCCTGGCTGCGCGCGGCAAGAACTTCTCCGCCGGACACGACCTCGGGTCGGAGGCCGCGCTGGCCGAGCGCGCGCCGGGGCCGGACCAGCATCCGACGTTCCGCTCCAACGGTGCGACCCGGCCGGCGATCGCGGAGAAGACCTACCTGCAGGAGTGGCACTACTTCTTCGAGAACACCTGCCGGTGGCGCGACCTGCGCAAGATCACCATCGCCCAGGTTCAGGGCAACGCGATCTCCGCGGCGCTGATGTTGATCTGGGCCTGCGATCTGATCGTGGCTGCCGACGACGCGCGGTTCAGCGACGTGGTCGGCGTGCGGATGGGCATGCCCGGCGTCGAGTACTACGCGCACCCGTGGGAGTTCGGCCCGCGAAAGGCCAAGGAGCTGCTGCTCACCGGGGATTCCATCGACGCCGACGAGGCGCACCGCCTCGGCATGGTGTCCAAGATCTTCCCGCGCGAACAACTGGAGGACAAGACACTCGAGTTCGCCCGACGGATCGCCGACCGGCCCACGATGGCCGCGCTGTTGGTCAAGGATTCGGTCAATGCCGCCAGCGACGCGATGGGTTTCACCGAGGCCCTGCGTCACGCGTTCCACATCCATGAGCTCGGCCACGCGCACTGGGCGGCCTACAACGAGAACCGCTACCCGGTGGGCCTGCCCCCCAACGTGCCGGACTGGCGCACGCTCGGCGCGCCGAAGCTGGCCCGCCGCGACGAGCCGTGACGTATAACTAGAACCGGTTCCAGTCAGCTCATCGAAGGAGCAGTGGGTGCAGATCTCGTTGTCGGACAGGACGATTCTGGTCACCGGCGGTGGCAGCGGCATCGGCAAGGCCGTCGCGGAGGCGGTCGTCGCCGCCGGCGGCAACGCGATGCTGATGGGCCGCACGGCCGACAAGCTGGCTGCCGCGGCCGACGAGATCACCTCCGCGGCCGGTGACAGTGGTGGCGCGGTGCGGTTCGAGGCCGGGGACATCACCGACGAGGACGACGTGATCCGGGCGGTCGCGGCGGCGACGGCGTGGACCGGGCGGCTCTACGGTGTGGTGAACTGCGCCGGCGGCAGCGACACCATCGGCCCCATCCCGCAGCTCGATTCGGCGGCCTGGCGGAACCTGTTGGACCTCAACGTCAACGGAACCTTTTATGTGCTCAAGCACTCGGCGCGGGAGATGGTCCGCGGTGGCGGCGGTTCGTTCGTCGGCATCTCGTCGATCGCGGCGAGCAACACCCACCGGTGGTTCGGTGCGTACGGGGTGTCCAAGGCTGCGGTAGATCACCTGATGAAGCTGGCCGCCGACGAACTCGGCCCGTCGTGGGTGCGGGTGAACTGTCTGCGGCCCGGCCTGATCCGCACCGATCTGGTGGCGGCGATCTTCATGTCCCCGGAGGTCAGCGGGGATTACGCCGAGGCCACCCCGCTGCCCCGTCCCGGTGAGGCGCAGGACGTCGCCGACGCGGCGGTGTTCCTGCTGTCCGACGCGTCGAGCTACATCACCGGTCAGGTGATCAACGTCGACGGCGGCATGATGCTGCGCCGCGGACCCGACTTCTCGTCGATGCTGGAGCCGGTGTTCGGCGCCGACGGTCTGCGCGGCGTCGTTCCGGAGTGACGGGTCAGCCGCCCGGTTTCGGACCGCCGGCCTCCCAGGCCGCCAGCGCCCCCATCGCCGACCAGTCCAGCTCGCCGCCGCCACCGGCGAGCAGCGTGAGATAGCGGTCGCGCACCAGGCCGGCCACGGGCAGGGGAACCTGCAGGTCCTCGGCGGCGGCCAGCAGCAGCCGGACATCCTTGAGGCCGAGCCGCGCCGCGAACCCGGCGGGCTCGAACTCCTCGCGTGCCAGCAGCCCGCCGTAGGTGCGGTAGGCCGGTGCGTCGAACAGGGTGGAGGTCAGCAGGTCGAGGAACTCGAGCTTGTCGACGCCGGCCTTGCCGACCAACGCCATTGCCTCGCCCAGTGATTCGATCACCGATGCGATCAGGAAGTTGCCCGACAACTTGACCAGGTGAGCGATGCGGGCCCGGTCGGAGACCACGAAGGTCCGCTGCCCCACCGCGTCGAACAGCGGCGCCAGTGCCTCCATCGCCGGGGCCGGACCGGCCGCCACCACGAAGAGCTTCGCCGCCGTGGCGGCCTCGGGTCTGCCGAAGACCGGTGCGGCGACGAAGACCTGGCCCGCCGCGGTATGCGCGTCGGCCAGCCGCTGTGACAAAGCGACGCTGATGGTGCTGCAGGAGACATGGATGGCGCCGTGGCGCAGCGACTCGATGATGCCCGATTCGCCGAACGTGACCGCCTCGGTGGCGGTGTCGTCGGCGAGCATGGTGACGACGACGTCGGCGTCGCACGCCTGGGCGGGTGAGGCGGCCGCGATCGCACCGCGGGCGGTGAGGGGGCCGACCTTGTCCGGGGATCTGTTGTAGACCGTCAGCTCATGGCCGGCGGCCAGCAGATTCGCGGCCATCGCCGCACCCATGTTGCCCAGCCCGACGAAACCGATCCTCATGCAGTCGGATTATTCACCCCGGCTGCGCGCTTCACCGCGCTGATGATGCCCTGGTATCCCGTGCACCGGCAGAAGTTGCCCGACAGGCCCTCGCGAATATCCTCGTCGGAGGGGGACGGGTTCTCTTGCAGCAGCGCGGTGATGCTGGTGACGAAACCCGGTGTGCAGAAACCACATTGCAGACCGTGGCACTCGCGCAGCGCGGCCTGCACCGGTGACAGCGAGCCGTCCTCGCCGCCGACGCCCTCGACCGTCGTGACCTCCTGACCGTCGACCTGCACGGCGAAGATCAGGCACGAGCGCACCGCCTGGCCGTCGAGCAGCACCGTGCACGCACCACAGGCGCCGTGCTCGCACCCCAGATGCGTTCCGGTCAGCCCGCACTTCTCACGCAGGTAGTCGGCCAGCGTCAGCCGCGGTTCCACGACGTGACGGACGGCGTGGCCGTTCACGGTCATCTCGACAGGGGTCTCGTGCATCTCAGCTTCCTCGTGTCTGGGAGCGAGCCGACGCCAGCGCCCTGGTCAGCGCCCGCGCCACCATGGTCGAACCGACCCGGGCCCGGTAGGTCGCCGAGCCCTGCAGGTCGGCGGGGATGTCGTCGATGGCATCCATCGCCACTCGGCCGATCTCGTCGAGCGCGTCCTCGTCGAGTTCGGCGGCGGCGCGGCCACGCACTGCGTCCTCGGCGGCCGTGCCGCGTAGCGGTGTCGACCCCAGCCCGAGCAGGCCGATCCCGCACCGCGCGACTCGGGAGGAGTCGTCGAGTTCGACGGCCACGACAGCGCCGGCGATGGCGAAATCGCCGTGTCGGCGTGCGAACTCCTCGACGGCGTAACCGCATCTGCCCTGCCACACCGGGAAGCGCACCGCACTGAGGATCTCATCGGCGGCCAGCGAGTTCTCCCAGAGACCGGTGAAGAAGTCGGCGGCGGGTACCGTACGGGTGCCGCGGGACGAGGTCGCCTCCATCTCGGCATCGAGTGCCAGTGCGACGGCGGCATATTCGGCTGCCGGGTCGGCGTGGGCGATGGCTCCGCCGAGTGTGCCCCGAGTTCGGATCTGGAAGTGACCGATGTGCGGGGTGGCCATGGTCAGCAGCGGCGCCGAATCGGCCACCTCGTCGTCCAGGCCGACCAGCGCATGGGAGGTCGTCGCCCCGACGCGCACCGCGCCGTCGACCAGGTCGATGCCGCACAGTTCATCGACGCGGGAGATGTCGATGAGATTCTCGAAATGGGTGAGCCGCATGTTGAGCATCGGCACCAGGCTCTGACCGCCGGCCAGCACCTTGGCGTCGTCGCCGAGGTTGCCGAGCAGCTCGGCGGCCTCGGCGAGAGTGTCCGGACGGTGATAGGCGAACGACGCGGGCTTCATGACATCAGCCGCGACAGCGCAGCGACCAGGTCGTCGAGCGCCGGAGGGGTCTGGGTGCGGCGACGACGCCCCAACAGGAAACCGACCGCCAGGCCGGCAGCCACCCCGGCCGCCACCGGTGCGTAGCGCTTCGCGATCGGCAGCGCGACGACTTTGAACAGATCGACAGAGTCATCGGCCATCTGCGCGGCCGGCGCGGCGGTCTGGGCCTCGGCGGACGGCGCGGAGCGCGGCGCGGCACCGCCGAGCACGTCCGCCTCCAACCGCTGGGCGAACTGCGCGATGAGGTTGCCGGCCACATCGGACAGCACGCCACGTCCGAACTGTGCGGCCTTGCCGGAGATGGTCAGGTCGGTGGTGATGACGACGCCGGTGGCGTCACCTTCGTCCTTGAGCTGTGCGGTCACCAGCGCTGAGGCGTTCCCGCTGCCGCGGGTCTCCTTGCCGTTGGCCTTGATCACCACTCGCTGAGCGGTCTCGTCCTTCTCGGTGAACGTCGCCTCGCCCTGGTAGGACACCGTGATGGGACCGACCTTGACCTTGACGGCCCCGGTGAAGTCGTCGCCGTCGACCGACAGCAGCTGGGCCCCCGGGATGCAGGGGGCCACCCGCTGCACGTCGGTCAGCACCTCCCATGCCGTCGCTGCGGGCACGGGAACGCGAAACTCGTTGACTAGCTCCACTGTTCGTCCTCTACTTGGTCGCTTGTTCTTGGCTGTTCCGGATCGCCTCGACGATCGAGGCCGGGGTCGCCGGCAGCCGGGTGATGGTGACGCCCAACGGGGCGAGTGCGTCGTTGATCGCGTTGATGACCGCCGGGGTCGAGCCGATCGCGCCGCCCTCTCCGCAGCCCTTGTAGCCCCCGACTCCGGGGCCCGGGATCTCGACGTGGCCGTACTCGATGGCCGGGACCTCGGTGGCGGTGGGCAGCAGGTAGTCGACGAACGTCGACGACAGGGGGTTGCCGTCGTCGTCGTAGTTCATCTCTTCGAGCAGTGCGCCGCCGATGCCCTGCACGGTGCCGCCGGCGATCTGGCCCTCCACCACGTTGGGGTTGATCATCGGGCCGACGTCCTCGCTGACGATGTAGCGGGTCAGCGTGACGTGCCCGGTCTTGATGTCGACCTCGCAGGTGCAGGCATGAGTGGCGTTGGCCCAGTGGATCATCGCCTCGGAGTTGAACCGGGCCGTGGCCTCCAGCGTCGGCGAGGTGCCGGCCAGCATCGCCGGCTCGTAATAGGACCGGTAGGCGATGTCGGCGAAGCTGACGGAGCGGTCGGGGTCGGTGCGCACCGTGGCGCGTGACCCGCGCAGTTCGAGGTCGTCGGCATCCGCGCCGAGCAGGTTGGCGGCGATCGCGAGAATCTGGGTGCGCAGGATCGCGGCGGCCTCGTTGACCGCACCGGCGGTCATCGGCCCGCTACGGCTGCCTTGGGTGCCCGCGCCGTAGGGGGTCACCGCGGTGTCGCCCTGGATGGTCGACACGTCGTCGATGTCGGCGCCGAGGGCGTCGGCGGTCAGCTGCACCACGGTGGTCTCCAGGCTGTTGCCGGTCGACCCGCCGTTGACGTAGACGTTGATCTTGCCGGTGGACTCCATCCGGATCGTGGCGCCCTCGGTGGCCAGGTGCCCGGTGGCCGCGCCGGTGGGCTCGATGTAGGCGGAGTAACCCAGCCCCAGATAGCGGCCTTCTTCCAGCGCATCGGCCTGTTCGCGGCGGAAGCCCTCGTGGTCGAGGATCTTGACCGCCTGGTCGAGGGTGTCGGCAGGGGCGACATGGTCATAGGGCATGCCGTTGGGGTTGACGTACGGCATCTCGTCGCGGCGCAGGATGTTGCGCTGCCGCAACTCCAGCGGGTCGACGCCCATCTCGCGCGCGGCGATGTCGAGCAGGATCTCGCGCGTGAGGGTCTCGTACTGCCACGGCCCGCGGTAGGCGGCCAGGCCGGCGGTGTTGGAGAAGATCGTCTGGTAGTTGAAGCTCGACTTCGGCACCCGGTAGGGCCCGGGGAAGAACATGCCGATCGCCGCGGTCGTGAGCACCGGATACGGGGTGGGGTAGGCGCCCACATCCTGGATGAAGTCGATGTCGGCGGCCAGGATGTTGCCGTCGGCGTCGAAGGCCATCCGCACGTCGCCGTCGACGTGGCGGGCCTGTCCCGCCGACATCAGATTCTCCCGTCGGTCCTCGATCCACTTCAGCGGTGCCGACACCGTGCGCGCGGCGAGCAGGATGCACATGTCCTCGCGCATCGGTACGACCTTCTGACCGAAGCCGCCTCCGGTGTCGCGCATGATCACGCGGACCTTCTGCGCGGGGATGCCCAGCAGCCGCGCAGCGAACGCGCGCAATTCGTGCGGAGTCTGGGTGGACGCCCAGACCGTCAATTCGCCTGGCGCAGCCTGCCATTCGACCACCAGGCCGCGCGTCTCGATCGGCACCGGTGCGTGAATCTGCTGGTACACGTGCGCCGCGGCGACGTAGGCGGCATTGGCGAACGTCTCCTCGTCCGGCGGCGCGCCGCCCATACCGCCGGCGCGGTTGTCGGGGTAGGCGTCGTGCACCACCGCGCCGGTCTCGGCCAGCTCCACCGCGCGGGTGAAATCGGCGACGGCCGGCAGCGGTTCGTAGTCCACGTCGATCAGTTCGAGGGCGTCCTCGGCGACGTAGCGGTTCTCGGCGATGACGACGGCGATCGGGTCACCGACGAAGCGCACCTCGCCTTCGGCCAGCGGAGGGCGAGGTGTGTCGGGCACGTCCTTGCCGGCCACCGCGTGCCAGGCTTCCCGGACCTCGGGGTTGATGTCGGCGGCGGTGAGCACGGCGTGCACGCCGGGGTGCGCCAGCGCGGCGGACGCGTCGAAACCCACGATCCTGGCCCGCGCGAACGGGCTGCGGACGAAGCAGGCGTGCAGCATGCCCGGGCGGTTGATGTCGTCGACGAACGAGCCGTGACCAGTGAGAAGGCGGCTGTCTTCGACGCGTTCCATGCGCCGGCCGGCATAGCGCGCGGTGACGGACTCGACGGCGGTGTCGGTCACTTCGATCACTCTCCTCAGGACTTGAAGAGTGACGTTATCGCATCCGAGAGCGACATTTCCACCACTTGTGTCTCACGCGGGTTCATGCCTCGTGGTGGATGCGCCCCGCGGTCCGCGACAGCGGCTCGCCCCGGCCACCCCAGCGCCGCGCGATGATCTCTGCCGCAATGGACACCGCGGTCTCCTCCGGCGTGCGCGCGCCCAGGTCCAAGCCGATCGGGCTGGCCAGCCGCGCCAGTTCAGCCTCGGTCACCCCGGCCTCCTTGAGGCGGTCGATGCGGTCGTCGTGGGTGCGCCGCGAGCCCATCACGCCGATGTAGCCCGGCACGGAGGGCCCGGTCAGCCGCAACGCGACCTGCAGCACCGGCACGTCGAACTTGGGGTCGTGGGTGAGCACGCAGATCGCGGTGCGCTCGTCGATGGCACCCTGCTCGGCCTGTTCGGTGAGGTAGCGGTGCGGCCAGTCGACGACCACGTCCTCGGCGGCCGGGAAGCGCGCGGCGGTGGCGAAGACCGGCCGGGCGTCGCACACCGTTACCCGGTAACCCAGGAACGCGCCCTGCTGGGCCAGCGCCGAGGCGAAGTCGATCGCACCGAACACCAGCATGCGCGGCCGCGGCGCGTGACTGGCGACGAACACCTCCATGCCCGCGTCCTGGCGCTGGCCGTCGGGTCCGTAGGTCAGCACCGCCGAGCGGCCGGCGGCCAGCAGTCCGCGGGCGTCGTCGAGCACGGCGGCGTCGGCACGCGGTGAACCCACGGAGCCGTCGACCGAATCAGGCGTGATGATCAGCCGGTGGCCGAGCCGGCGCGCGTCCGGGTGCACGATGACGGTAGCCACCGCGACAGCGCGATGGGCAGCGATGTCGTCGGCCACGGCCTGAAGCTGTGGAAAAGTATTGCGGGACACCGGTTCTGTGAAGATGTCGATGGTGCCGCCGCACGTCAGTCCGATCGAGAAGGCGTCGTCGTCGCTGACGCCGTAGCGCTGCAACTCCGGTGTCCCGCTCGTGACGACGTCGGTGGCGGTCTCGTACACCGCACCCTCGACACAGCCGCCCGAGACCGATCCGGCGACGCTGCCGTCGGGCGCGACCACCATCGCGGCGCCGGGCTCGCGGGGTGCCGAGGACATGGTGCGCACCACGGTCGACAGCCCGGCGGTGCCGCCGGATCGCCAGACCGCAAGGAGCTCGTCGAGAACGTCACGCACGAGCGTGAGTGTATGCCGCTGCCGGGAGCCCGCTTTCGCCTCAGAGCTTGTCGAGGTCGGTACGCATCAGCATGATGTTGTAGTCCGACCACAGCGACAGGTTCCAGTACAGCTCGGAGCCGGTGCCGTTCGTCGACGGGGACCAGGGGTGCAGCATCGGTGCGTAGATGCCGCCGCTCTGCTGACCCATCAGGACCGTCACATCCGACCACTGCCCCTCGGGGGTGTCGGAGGTGCGCATCACGATGTTGTTGAACTGGTCGCCGTAGAGCACGATGTACTTGCCCAGATACTCGTTGTACTGCACCGACATTTCGCTGACGCTGTTGCCGGGTTTGGTGGCCCCGCACGCGCCGCCGTCCTTGCCGATGATCGCCGAGGCCGACGACGAGCTGCTGGTCCAGCGGGCCGGCGAGGTCCCGAACCAGCCTCTCGACTCCTTCTTGAAGTACTCGTATTTCGACGCGTTGAGGATGTCCTCGGGCGCGACACGGGCGAGGTAGGCCGCACCCTGGCGACCGTTGGGGGTGCCGTACATGTAGACGTAGCCGTCGTCGCCCTTGACGAACGCGGACTGCTGGAAGTTGCGGTTACCGCTGAAGATCGAGTTGTAGCGCACGCTCTGCGGTGCGATCGTGAAGTTCTCGCCGTTGTCGGTCGAGTACGCGATCGCCGAGTAGTTCGTGGTCCAGCGCCCGGCCGATCCCCACCGCGACACCGACATGAAGCTGACGTACTGCGTGACGCCGAACTCCGTGTCGGGCGTCTCCACCGAGATCCCGGCGGTCGGGATCAGGGTGACCGAGTTGGGCAGCCAGTACGGCCGATTGATGATCGGCCGCGCATAGAACTCGCCGGACAGCGGTGCGCCGCCGAACATGTTGCCGTTCTTCCACTCACCGTTGGGGATGTCGATGCCGTCGGAGAGCACCCGGTCGGCGCTGCGAAACAACGTGTTGTAGCGCCAGCCGCCCTGCATGTTCGGGCCGCTGAAGGTGTCGCCGACGGCGATCAGCACCTGGCTCTCGTTGTACGGCGTGTCGGGGTCGTCCTTCATGCCGTTGTCCCACATGACCCCGACGTCGGTGCCGTACACGCCGTAGCGTGCCACCGTGTTGGCCATCCGCCGGTCGCTGTAGACGTACTTGCCGGTGACCCAGCTGACGAAGTTCGTGGAGCGGCTCACCTGAGGGTTGAGCCACGGGGAGTACGGCGGCACCCATACCGCCGCGTCGCTGGGATCCTCGGCGGCCGGCGCGAGACTGGTGGTGGTGGTGCGGGCCTCCTTGTCGACCGCGCTGAGCGTGCTCCGGGTGGCGAACAGGTTCTCCAGTTCCCGGCGGGCGAAGGACATCAGTGCCCACAGGAACGGCGGCTGCGGGGAACTGGCCGGGTCCGCGTCGGCGCGCTGGCGGGCCCAGTCCAGCATGCTGTGCACGACGTTGACGACGGCGGTGACGAGGCTGGGCCTGCGGGTCTCGGTTTGCTCGTCGGGCGTCGACAGGTCCGTCTCGGTGAGGTCGGGGGAGAAGCGGGCGGTGCTGGCCTCGGCCAACTCGGTCGCCGAGGCGAACACCGCGACCTTGGTCGGCTCCTTCGGCGCGACCGCTGGATCGTCGGCGGATTCTTCGGTGGTCTGGTCGTCGGCGGGTGTGGTCGCCGCGACGTCGGCGTCGACGGTGCGCCGGGTCTTCTCCGGTGGGGTCACCGTGGATTCGGACGTGGTGGCCTCGGCTGCCCGCCGACGCTCGGGGCGGGCCTCGGGTTCGTCGGAGACGATTTCGTCGGCCTCGTCGGCCGTGTCGTCGACCGGCAACTCGATGTCGAGCTCGGCGTCTGCACCGCCGTCCTGATCGGCGTCGGTCGTCGACGACGTCCGCTCACCGGTGGTTCGTTCGTTGCGGCGGGTGCGTTCCGATCCGGTGCTCTCGCTGCCACCTGTGGTTGCTGAGGACGACGAACGCGAGCCCGACGAGTCGGTGTCGTCGGCGGCTGCCACGCCGTGTCCTGCAAATACTGCTGATCCGACGCCCAGCGCGACGGCCAACCCGCCGACCCGGCCGACATAGGCTGCGGCACCCATGAAACCCCTTTGATCCAACCTTTGTGCGTCTCCCGACTCGGTGAGTATTCAATCGCACCGAGGGGACAGACTGAGCAAAAGGTTAAATCGTCACAAAATTCGTTTCGTTACCGTGACCTACACCTATATAGGCGGAGGCGCCGGAACGGGGCGAACATCAGCAAACACCGGCCGGCAGCTACTCGAGCGTCTCCAGCGCCTTCTCGTAGAGTTCGACGGCCTCGGCTATCCCGTCACCGAGCCAGGCGTCGACGATGCCGACCTGGTCGGCGACCAGTTGCACGCGGTTGAGCCACACCGTGAACGACTCGTCCCGGCGAAGCTCGTCGATCTGCGCGTTGGAGCCCTGGATGAGGATGAACCCGCCCAGTTCGATGTTTTGCGGCTTGAGCACCACCCGGTCGAAGCGCTCGATCCGCCCCTGCTCGGTCAGCCCCGACAGATAGTCCTGCGTCTCGATCAGCAGGGCCAGCGCCTTGCGTTCCCGTCCCGGGGTCGGGACGCCCCACGCCACCCACAGTCCAGCTTCAGCCATGGCGTCGACGCTACTAGTGCCCGACCTCAGAAGGACTGACCGTTGGCGTAGCGCTGCCGACGGTAATACCGACCCTTGCCACGGTTGCGCCCCTTGTACGTCGGCAGCTGGGAGTCGCAGTTCGGACAGATGAGCCGGAGGTTTTCCCGTCGATTGTTCGACGGGTCGCCATCGATGTGGTCGACGACGAAGGCAAGGGGCTGATCCAGCCAGACATTGGTCCTGCCGCAGATTGCACAACAACCTGACTGAGCCGCGGCCAGGAACTGACGGATGTAGTGAATTCGTCGGCTGTCGACCCAGGCTTCGCCCGACTGCAGCCAACGTTCCGTCGCGGTAGTTCGCCGATGTGTCGCCTGACACGCGTTGCTGCAGTAGATTTTCTGGCTGCGCTTCACCATTACCTGGCCGCAGCCGCGGCACTGTCTCATGCTCGGAACTTATGACGAGCGTCCGACAATCGGCCTGGCGATCGAGCCTCCTGTCAGGATTGAACTGACGACATCCTGCTTACAAGGCAGGTGCTCTACCACTGAGCTAAGGAGGCGTATCCGGCCGCCATGCGGCGGCACGTGCCAGATCCTATCGACTCACTCGCCGGTATCGATAACCCGCTGGGAGGAGACCGGCCGGATGGTGGTTCGGCTGCGCAGCCGGCGGCCGGGCAGCGGAATCCGGTCGGCGATGTTGCTCAGCGGGTTGACCACCTGGCTCAGCACGATCACCGCCTCCCGCAGCGCTTCGATGGTCGGCTCGAGGGCCTCCAGGCCCGGGGCCAGCCGGTTGAGTGTGTCGGCGACGTCGGCGAGCTGCTCGAGCGGGCCGTTGCGTGCGGTCAGCTTCTCAACCAGGCCGCCGTCGGCGAACAGCCGGTCGGCCAGACCGTCCTCGGCGAGCAACCTTTCGACCAGGCCTTCCTCTTCGAGCAGCTGATCGACCAGACCGCCGGGCTCGATGGCCCGCATCAACCCGCCGTCCTCTTCGGTGAGCCGGTCGAGCACCCCGCCGGGGGCGGTGATGCGGTCGACGACGCCGCCCGGTTGCAGCAGCCGATCCAGCGGGCCGCCCGGCGCCAGCGCGCGCCCCAGCGGCTGGTCCTCGTCCATCAGCCGGGCCAGCCGGTTGGCCCGTTCCACCGCTTCCTGCATGCCCAGCATCTGCGCCAACGACGTCGGCCGTTGCGCCATCCCGTTGTCGTTCACCGTCCGGTGTGCCACATCCAGGGCACTGGTGGCCATCCCGATCCCGGCATCGGCGACGGCCAGCCCCACGCGCACCGGCGCGAACGCGAGGTCGGTGAGCGATTTGGCGAGGTCCATCACCCCAGTCTATGGACAGTGCAAGGTCGACTCACAGGAACTGCACAGCCAACTTCCAGAAATCACGCAGGCGTCGCGACGACACTGGAGTGATGGCGATGCCGATCCAGGACAGCGTTCCCGATGCCCGCGTCCTCGTCGTGGACGACGAGGCCAACATCGTCGAGCTGCTGTCGGTCAGTTTGAAGTTCCAGGGTTTCGAGGTGCACACCGCGACGAACGGGCACGCGGCGCTCGACAAGGCCCGCGAAGTGCGCCCCGACGCGATCATCCTCGACGTGATGATGCCCGGCATGGACGGGTTCGGGCTGCTGCGGCGGTTGCGCGCCGACGGCATCGACGCACCGGCACTGTTCCTGACCGCGCGCGACTCGCTGCAGGACAAGATCGCCGGTCTCACGCTGGGTGGCGACGACTACGTGACCAAGCCGTTCAGCCTGGAAGAGGTGGTGGCCCGGTTGCGGGTCATCCTGCGCCGGTCCGGCCGGACCAGCCCCGACCCCCGGACCTCACGGCTGACCTTCGCCGATATCGAACTCGACGAGGACACCCACGAGGTGTGGAAGGCCGGTGAGCCGGTCGCGCTCTCGCCGACCGAGTTCACGCTGCTGCGCTACTTCATCGTCAATGCCGGCACGGTGCTGTCCAAGCCGAAGATCCTCGACCACGTGTGGCGCTACGACTTCGGCGGAGACGTCAACGTCGTCGAGTCCTACGTCTCCTACCTGCGCCGCAAGATCGACACCGGTGACAAGCGGTTGCTGCACACCCTGCGTGGCGTCGGCTACGTGTTGCGCGAACCGAAGTGAGCCGCGGGCGGGGAATTCCGCTGCGGGTGGCGCTGGTGGCCGCCACCCTGCTCCTGGTGGCGTGCGGGCTTCTCGCCTCGGGCGTCGCGGTCACCACGATCATGCAGCACAGCCTGATGAACCGGGTCGACGCCGCCCTGCTCGACGCGTCCCAGGGCTGGGCCCAGGTGCCGGCGCAATCCCTGCGGACCCCGATCGAGGACCCGAACCCGGCGCGCCCGCCGTCGGACTTCTACGTGCGCGCCGTCGACCCGGAGGGACGGGTCTGGGTCGCGATCAACGACCGCTCGGCCGAGCCCGACCTGCCCGGCAATGACGTCGGTCGGGCGCCGGTCACCGTGGGCTCGGTGGACCATCCCGAGTTGCACTGGCGCGCGATGACGGTGCGCGGCACGGGCGGCGAGCTGACGACGGTCGCCATGGATCTGGCCGACGTGAACTCCACGATGCGCTCGCTGGTCTACGCCCAGGTGGGCATCGGGGTGGCGGTGTTGTCGGTGCTCGGCGTCCTGGCCTACGCGGTGGTGCACCGCAGCCTGCGCCCGCTGGCCGAGGTCGAACAGACCGCCGCGGCGATCGCGTCGGGACAGCTGAACCGTCGCGTTCCCGAACGCGACCCCCGCACTGAGGTCGGCCGACTGTCCCTGGCGCTCAACGGGATGCTGGCCCAGATCCAACGGGCGCTGGCGTCGTCGGAAGCCTCAGCGCAGCAGGCGCGGACCTCCGAGGACCGGATGCGGCGGTTCATCACCGACGCCAGCCACGAGCTTCGCACACCGTTGACCACCATCCGCGGCTTCGCCGAGTTGTACCGCCAGGGCGCCGCCCGTGACGTCGAGATGCTGATGAGTCGCATCGAAAGCGAGTCGCGCCGAATGGGTTTGCTCGTCGAGGATCTACTGCTGCTGGCCCGGCTGGATGCCGCGCGACCCCTCGAGCAGCACCGGGTGGATCTCCTGACGTTGGCCACCGACGCCGTGCACGACGCGCAGTCCGTGGCGCCGAACCGCCCCATCCGCGTGGACGTGTTCGACGGACCCGGCACCCCGGAGGTGCTCGGCGACGAGGCACGGCTGCGGCAGGTGTTGTCGAACCTGGTGGCCAACGCGCTGCAGCACACGCCCGCGACCGCCGCGGTCACCGTTCGGGTCGGCACCGAGGACGACGCGGCGATCCTCGAGGTCCGCGACGAGGGGCCCGGGATGAGTGCCGAGGACGCGCACCGCGTGTTCGAGCGGTTCTACCGGGCGGACTCGTCGCGAGCCCGGACCAGCGGTGGGACGGGGTTGGGTCTGTCCATAGTCGACTCGCTGGTCTGGGCGCACGGCGGACGGGTCAGCGTCACCACCGCGCCCGGTCAGGGCAGCACGTTCCGGGTGACGCTGCCCCGCATCAAGGATTCCAGCTCGCCGACGTCGGTTCCCGTCGGCTCAGGTCAGCTCGGCTAGCGCGGCCTTGATCCTGGCCTGCGCCTCGTCCAGCGACTCCGGCGTCGGGTTCGGGTCGACGTTGGCGAACCCGAAGTCCGACAGATGCCGGGCCGGGAAGACGTGCACGTGCAGATGCGGCACCTCCAGACCGGCGATGATGACGCCTGACCGCTCGGTGTCGAAGGCCTTGCAGACGGCCTTGCCGATCAGCTGGGACACCTGCATGACGCGGGCGAACACCGCGGGCTCGATGTCCTGCCAGTTGTCGATCTCGGCGCGCGGCACCACCAGGGTGTGCCCCTGGGTCATCGGCTGGATGGTCAGGAACGCGACGATCTCGTCGTCCTCGTAGACGAAGCGCCCGGGCAGCTCGCGGTTGATGATCTTGGTGAAAACGGTCGCCATGCCGTCGAGCATTCCAGGCCGCACCGGTCCCATCCAAGGGGCCCGTCGCTACGAAGTGCTCACATGGATGCCTATGAATTGAGTCAGCTGCTGTTGAACTCGCCGTTGTCTGCGGTGCCCGCCATCCTCATGGTGGTGCTGACCGTCTTGACGATGCGCTCGGTCGTCAAACGGGAGGAGGCGATGATTGCACGCCGCCGACCCGCCGGCGCTGATCGCGATGCGTATGTGAACCGGTGGCGTACACCCGAATAACCCTGCGTCACAACCCGAACGAATACCCGCCGTTGACGCAGATCGTCTGGCCGGTGATCCACGAGCCGCCCTCCCCGGCGAGCATCAGGGCCAGTTCGGCGACGTCTTCGGGTACACCGGGCCGCCGGATCGCGTAGTTGCGCAGGATCTCCTTGGCCTGTGGTGACTCGGCTGCCTGCGCCCACAGCGGCTCGGTCAACGGGGTCCGCATCGTCCCGAGCGAGATGTTGTTGGCGGTGATGTTGAACCGGCCGTTCTCCAGCGCCACGGACCGCGTCAGCCCTGCGGCGCCCGCCTTGGCGGCTCCGTAGACCGCCCCGCCGCGGTCACCGGTGCGGCCGGCATCGGAGACCACGGTCAGGATGCGGCCCCACGCGTTGGCGATCATGGCGGGCAGGACGGCCCGGGTGCAGTGCAGCACGCCGTAGAGATTGACGCGAAGAAACGACTCCCAATCCGCCGGGTCGGTCTCGGCGAACATGGCCCGGCCGCCGAAACCGTCGGCGCCGGCGTTGCCCGCGTTGTTGATCAGCACGTCGACGGGACCCGCCTGCGCGACCGCGGCGACCACGGCCTCGTAGTCGCACACGTCGAACGCCACCGGCACCGCCGCGCCGCCGGCGGCCTCGATCTCGTCGGCCACCAGCTCGGCGCGTTGCCGGTGCAGATCGTTGACCACGACCTCGGCGCCGGCTTCCGCGAACGCCAGCGCCAGCCCGCGGCCGACGCCCTGGCCCGCGCCGGTGATCAGGACGCGTCGAGATGTCATCCGGCAGCGGTGAATTCGATCTGCAACTCGGTCAGACCCCGTAGCAGGAAGGTCGGGTCGTAGGCGAAGCGATGCGCTCCGGCGGGCCCGTGCACCGATTCGTCGAGATGGATCTCGGTGGTGCGGTCCAGCCACCGCCGCACGGTGATCTGCCCCTCGACCCGGGCCAGCGGCGCCCCCGCGCAGGTGTGGATGCCCCGGCCGAACGCGATGTGCTCGCGGACGTTGCCGCGTTCCGGGCGGAAGGTGTGGGGATCGTCGAACTTGCGCGGATCCCTGTTGGCTGCACCGAGGCACAACATCACGATGGTCCCCGCCTTCAGGTGCACGCCACCGAGCGTGGTGGTCTTGCGCACCAACCGGAAGTCCACCTTGGTGGGGGAGTGCATCCGCAGCGACTCTTCGATGAACGTCGGGATCCGGTCCGGATGCTCACGCAGAAGCCGCTGGTGCTCAGGCTGTTCGGCGAGTGTCTTGATGGCCGCGCTCAACAGCTTGGTGACGGTCTCCTGGCCCGCCGCGAACAGGAACGTCGCGGGCTTGACCACCTCGATGAGTTCGGGCGTCGAACCGTCGGGGTACACCGCGGTCGCCATCCCCGAGAGCACGTCACCGCGCGGCTCGTGACGGCGCTCGGCGAGATAGCCGGCGAACTTGTCGTCGAGGTACTGCAGCGGGTCCGACCCCACCGGCTCCCCGTCGAGTGCACCCACCCGCGCGCCGTCCGGCTGCTCGGCGCCCAGAGCCGCCAGGAACTCCGGCCGGTCCTGCTCCGGGACGCCCAGCAGGTCGATGATCGCCGATGTGGCAAAGGGTTTGGCGTACTCCGACAGGAACTCGCAGCGGCCATTCCCGATCACCCGGTCGATCTGGCTGTCGACCAACTGCCACATGAATTCCTCGTTCTCCTTGAGGCGCCGCGGCGTCAACAGCTTGTTCAACAGCGACCGGGCCCGCTCATGGGCGGGCGGGTCCATCACCACCATGTGCTCGTAGATCGGGAACAGGTGCCGGTGCGCCTCGATCTGCTCGGTGATGTCATCCCCTTCCGGGATGAACGGCAGCGGCGGGAACGGCCCGCCGATCGCGTTGACCGCAGAGAACGAGTCATGGTCCTTGAATGCGGCCAGGACTTCCTGATATCCGGTGACGGCGACGACACCGTAGTGCGGTTCGCGGTACACCGGGTTCTGCTCGCGCAGGCTGTCCCAGTAGGCGTAGGGATCCTGGCTCAGCGCGTAGTCGGAGAAGAAATCCACCGATGCGAGGTCGGTCATCAGAGCAGCCGTCCTTTCGCTTGCCTGATCGATCGATCAGGCTGCTAGACTGCGCCATGCTTACCACGGTGGCTGAGGCACGGTCAAGCAACAACGCACGCCGGCGACTCATCGAGGCCACGGCGAAGGTCATGCGCGACGAGGGTTACGCCGCAGCGACATCGCGGCGGGTGGCCGCCGAGGCCGGCGTCAAGCAGGCGTTGGTCTACTACTACTTCCCGACCATGGACGACTTGTTCGTCGAGGTACTGCGCACCGGGGCGGAGAGCTCTCTCGAGCACATGCGCAAGGCGCTGACCAATGACGATCCGCTGCGAGCGCTGTGGCTGATCAACAGCGAAGCCCAGCGGACCGGGCTGAACACCGAGTTCATGGCGCTGGCCAATCATCGCAAGGCGATCCGCGTCGAGCTGAGGGCTTACGCCGAGCGGGTACGCGACATCGAGACCGCAGCCGTCACGGTCGCGCTGCGCGCCAACGGCGTTGATCTGCAACAGCATCCGCCCGTGGTGATCTCGATGCTGATCGCCCAGATCGCCCGAAGCCTGTGCAACGAGAGCGCCGTCGGTGTCACCCTCGGCCACGACGAGATGCGCGCCTACGTCGACCGCCTGCTCGGACAGCTGGGTTCCTCGACCCACGGTTGACAGCTTCGGTGATCGGTGTCACGCTCCTGATCGATCGACCAAACGGTCGATGTCGGGCTGGATGTGAGGTGGCATATGGGTGGTCGGGTCGACGGCAAGGTCGCGTTCATCACGGGCGCGGCGCGTGGGCAGGGGCGCAGCCATGCGGTGCGCCTGGCCGAAGAGGGCGCGGACATCATCGCGATCGACGTCTGCGGGCCGATCAGCAGCAACACCGAGATTCCGCCGGCCACACCGGACGATCTGGCACAGACCGTCGACCTGGTGAAGGGCACGGGCCGGCGGATCGTCGCTACCGAGGTCGACGTGCGCGACTTCGCGGCCGTCAAGAACGCGGTCGACTCCGGCGTGGAGCACCTGGGCCGGCTCGACATCGTGGTGGCCAACGCCGGAATCGGCAACGGCGGGCAGACACTGGACCGCACCAGTGAAGAAGACTGGACCGACATGATCGACGTCAACCTCTCCGGCGTCTGGAAGTCGGTTAAAGCTGCAGTCCCGCATCTGCTTTCCGGTGGACGCGGTGGATCTATCATTCTGACGAGCTCGGTCGGCGGGCTCAAGCCGTATCCGCACACTGGTCATTACATCGCCGCCAAGCACGGCGTGATCGGCCTGATGCGCACCTTCGCCGTCGAACTCGGCCAGCACTCGATCCGGGTCAACGCGGTCTGCCCGACCAACGTGAACACGCCGCTGTTCATGAACGAAGGCACGATGAAACTGTTCCGGCCCGACCTGGAGAACCCGGGTCCCGACGATCTGGCGGTGGCCGCGCAGTTCATGCACGTGCTGCCGGTCGGCTGGGTCGAGCCCGTCGACATCAGCAACGCCGTGCTGTTCCTGGCCTCCGACGAGGCCCGGTACATCACGGGTCTGCCGGTCACCGTCGACGCCGGCAGCATGCTCAAATAGCGGCGCTCACCCGACCTGGGCCGCGATCTCCTCGGCAGTCCACGGCGGTTGGTCGTCGTGACTGCGGTAGGCCACGAGCGACGGGGTCTGCCGGTCGAAACGGCCGACGAAACCCCCGGCGGCGATGAAGATCTGACCGGTCACGTGTCGGGCGAGATCGCTGACCAGGTAGGTGTACGTCGGGGCTGCGTACTCCGGCGGGGCGGCGTCGCGCGCTCCCTGGTAGCTGACGTCGTCGAGCAGGCCGCGTCGGTGCAGCGCGGCGATGTGCGCCTCGTACTCCGCTCCGGAGGACAGCCGCGTCTTGGCGCCGGGACACACCACGTTGGCACGCACACCGTGCTCGGCGAGTTCGGCGGCGATCGCCAGGGTCAGGCTGTTCACCGCGCCTTTGCCGGCGGGATATCCGGTGCCGCCGTAATCTCCCAGGAACGCAAAGGAACTGGTGTTCACGATCGCGCCGGAACCCTGCCGCACCATCCGCGGTGCCGCTGCCCGACAGGTCTGGAAGACCGTGCCCAGGTGGGCGTTCAGAAGTTCCTGGAACTGCGCGGTGGTGACGTTGAGGATCGACGAACCGGCCGGCTCGGCGGTGCCGGCGCAGTTGACCAGGATGTCGATGGAACCGAACGCCCCGACGCAGGCGTCGATCAGGGCGTCGGCGACCGCGGGCTCCGACGGGGATCCGGGATGGGCGACCGCACCCGGAATGCGTTCGGCCGCTTCCCGGGCCGCGTCGGCGTCGCGTCCGTTGACCACCACACCGGCACCTCGGGCGGCCAGCAGTTCAGCGACTGCGCGACCGATTCCGCGGGTGCCGCCGACGACGACCGCACCCCGGCCGGACAGCAGGTCGCTACTGGTCACCGTCGGGCTGGCTGAACGTCATCGCGTCCATGTTCCAGTAGCCGCGCAGATTGGTGATCAGGCCCTCGTCGTTGACGCGGTAGGTGAACACGCCCCGCACCGTCGCCACGAAGCCGTTCGGGAACGTGGTTTCCAGTACCAGGATGTAGGCAATCTCCGTCGGACTGCTCGACGGGAACGTCTCCTCGCAGGTCACCCGCAACTGGTTGGGGCCGATGTTGGCGTCATAGAACGCCGCCACGGCCTCCTTGCCGCGCACGCCGGTGCCGTCGGGGTTGGTGACGGCCTCACCGATCGGGTCCTCGATGACGATCTCGTCGCTCATCAGGGCCAGCCAGCCCTCGCGGTCACCGGTTTGGACGCAGCGCCACGAATTCCGTGACGCCGCGACCACCGGGCTCAGTTGCGCCGTGTCGGTCACAGGAGTTACCGGTCGGCGTCGGTGTAGCGGATGACTCCGCGGATGTTCTTGCCGTCCAGCATGTCCCGGTAGCCCTCGTTGATCTGCTCGAGCTTGTACTGCCGGGTCACCATGTCGTCGAGGTTGAGCCTGCCGGCCTTGTACATCGACAGCAGCTGCGGGATGTCGAAGTGCGGGTTGCCGCCACCGAAGATGGTGCCCTGCAGGTTCTTCTGCAGCAGCGTCAGCATCGACAGATTCAGCGTCACGTCCGAGCTGGCCATGTTGGCCACGGCGGTGACCACACACGTACCGCCCTTGGCCGTGATGTTGAGGTAGTTGTCGATCTCCTCGCCCTTGAGCTCGCCGGTCGTGATGATGGTCTTCGACGCCATCCGGCCCTGGGTGATCTCGCCGACGCCCATCATCGCGCTGACGATGTCCGGGTAGGCGTGGGTCGCGCCGAACTTCAGCGCCTGGTCGCGCTTCCACTCGACCGGGTCGATCGCGAAGATGTTGCGGGCGCCGGCGTTGAGGGCCCCCTGCAACGCGCCCATGCCGACGCCGCCGATGCCGGCGATGACGACGTCGTCGCCCGGACGGACGTCAGCGCTGCGAACCGCCGACCCGTAGCCGGTGGTCACACCGCAGCCGACGAGGCAGGCCACCTCGAACGGGATGGACGGATCGATCTTCACCACCGAGCTCTTGTGCACGACCATGTACGGGCTGAAGGTGCCGAGCAGGGTCATCGGGATGACCGGGGTGCCGTCCTTGACCGCGTGGATGCGGTGGGTGTTGTCCGACACCGCGGTGCCCTGCAGCAGCATCGCGCCCAGGTCGCACAGGTTGCGCATGCCGGCCTGACAGGACGGGCACGACCCGCACGACGGGATGAAGGACAGCACCACGTGGTCACCGGGCTCGAGGCCCTCGACACCCGGTCCGACCTCGGTGACGATGCCGGCGCCCTCGTGGCCGCCGAGGACCGGGAAGCCCGCCATCGGGATGTCTCCGGTGACCAGATGGTGGTCCGAATGGCACATGCCCGAGGCTTCCATCTGGATCTTGACCTCGTCCTTGACGGGGTCGCCGATCTCGATCTCCTCGATCGACCACGGCTGGTTGAACTCCCAGATCAGAGCGCCTTTGGTCTTCATATCTCCTGCTTTCGACTAGAGCCTCTGGTGACCAGACTAGAGGCTCTAGTTAGCCACATCACAAGCCCCCCAAGCAACCGCTTGGTGGTGTGCTCACCAGATCGGGACGGGGGCCTCGCCGAGCGGGTAGTACCCGGGCAGTTTCTCCCCGGCCAGCGACCGTTCGATGCGCTTCTGCATGGCCGGGGTCAGGTCGCCGGACTCGATGAGCTTGGCGTACCCCTTCGCCACGTGACCGAAGTCGAAGAAGTCGCGCTGCCACTCGATGAGCAGTTGGTCGTCGAGGCGGAACCAGCTGCCGCCGATGCCGTAGATCTCATCGCGGGTGCCGTCGCTCTTGTTGGCGATCTGCTTCCAGAAGCCGACGATCTCGTTCTGCTTCTCGTCGATCAGCACCTTCTGGTACTCGTACACCCAGTTCTCCAGGCCCTCCATCTCCAGGCCGAGAGCGATGTCGCGGATCTCGTCCTTATTGACGCACATGACGTCTTCCTTGGGGCCGATGTTCCAGCCGTAGGTGGCATCGTCGGTGTAGAACTCCGCGAGCGGCTTCCAGTCACCGGCAGCTTCGGCGTCCTGGTTGGCCTTGAGCCAGCGTTCGACCCAGTCCTCGAGTTGCTCACGGGTTGCCATAGTCATTCCTTTTCTGTGATGGACAGTGCCCGGGTCGGGCACATGTCGACGGCCAGTTCCACGGCTGCGCGCAGTTCGTCGGCAGGTTCCGGGTCGAGGATCTCGACGACCCCGCGCTTGGGCACTCGGAACACCTCGGGGGCTTCGAGCTCGCACATGGCGTGGCCCTGGCACAGATCCTCGTCGAGTTCAATGCGGTAGCAGCCCATTTCAGAAAAACCCGTCAGTCTTTCACCCGTTTGCGGTACGTCACCTTCGCCGGCCGTGCCAGCTGCACGACCATCTTCGAGTGGTCGTTGCGATAGCTCTCGGGCGGCTGCGCCATCTCGAACTCGTACTCGCGCAGAAGCACCGAGAAGATCGCCTTGATCTGCATCTGCGCGAATGCGGCACCGACGCAGCGGTGCTTGCCGGCTCCGAACGGAATCCAGGTCCAGCGGTTGATCAGATCTTCCTGGCGCGGTTTCTCGTAGCGGTCGGGGTCGAACGCGTCCGGCTCGGGAAAGTCCTCGGGAATCCGGTTGGAGATGGCCGGAGAAGCCGCGACCATCTGGCCCTTGTGGATCGGATACCCGGCGACCTCGAACTCGTCCTGGGCCACCCGCATCAGGATGATCAGCGGTGGGTGCAGGCGGAGCGTCTCTTTGAGCGCATTGTCCAGATGGGGGATCTGGCGCAGCGCATGGAAACTCACCTCCTGGCCGTCTGCGTACAGGTCATCGAGCTCCTGCTGGACCTTGGCGTAGAACTCCGGGTGCCGCAGCAACTCGATCAGCGTCCAGGACGAGGTGCCCGAGCTGGTGTGGTGCCCGGCGAACATCAACGAGATGAACATGCCGGTGACCTCGTCGGCCGAGAACCGCGGGTTGCCGTCGTCGTCCTTGACCGACACCAGCACGTCGAGCAGGTCGCGATCGCTCTTGTCGCTGGGCGGGTTGGCGATTCGCCCGTGCATGACCTCCTGGACCAACTCGACCAGGCTGGCCCGGGCCTCGTCGCGGATGCGGAAGCTCTCGATCGGCAGGTACGGGTCGACGTAGCAGAGCGGGTCGGTACCGCGCTCGAGGAGGTGGTAGTAGTTGGCGAAACGCGAATCCAACTGGTCGCGGAACTTCAGCCCGATCAGGCACGCGGTGGAGGTGTAGATCGTCAGCTCGGAGAAGAAGTCCAGCAGCTCGATCTCGCCTTCGTCGCCCCAGTCGGCGATCATCTTGCGGACCTCGGCCTCGATGGTGGCGGCGTGGCCCTTCATCTGCTCGCCGCGCAGCGCGGTGTTGTGCAGCATCTCGGCGCGGCGTTCGGGGTCGGCGTCGAAAACCACGCCCTCCCCGAAGATCGGCGTCATGAACGGGTAGGCCTCGGCCTGGTTGAGTTCGCTGTCAGTGGACCGGAAGAAGAACTCGTTGGCCTCGGCGCCCGAGAGCAACACCACCTGCTTGCCGGCGAGCTGGAACCAGCCGACGTCCCCGCACTCCTCGCGGACCCGTTTCATCAGACCGATCGGGTCGGTGCGGAACTCCTCGAGGTGGCCGTGTTCCTCGTCGCCACCGGATACCCGCTGCACTTCCTTGATCGCGGTCATGACTTGAGCGCCTCCTCGTCGACCTTCAGTTGTTGGCGGTCGGTGACCGTCGCAAGCGGAGCCTCGGGCTGCAGTTCCATGCTCGCGATGAACCCGCCGCGCGGGGTCTCGGCCACGAAGGTGATGGCGCGGGCCAGGTCGGCGGCACGCAGGAAATAGTCGTGGCGGGCCTGGCCCCACTTGGCCCAGTCCTCGAGCGCGGGCCCGATCAACTCGGCCGGCAGGCTCCAGCCCATCGAGGTCTTGGTCGGTCCCGGGTGCACGATCGATGCGCGGACCCCGGTGCCCTCGAGCTCCATCTGGTAGTTGGTGACCATCGCGACCAGGCCCGCTTTGGCGGCCCCGTAAGCACCCATGTGGGGCCGCTGCCGCAGCGCCACATCGGATCCGACGAAGATCAGATCCCCGCGCCGGCGTTCGATCATTCCGGATATCACGGCGCGGGCGACGCGGTTGGCACCGATCAGGTGGATCTGGACCTGCGATTCGAAATCCTCGGTGCTGATCGCGTCCAACTTGCCGAAGTAGGTGTCACCGGCCCCGGCGACCAGGATCTCGATGTCGCCGAGTTGCGACGTCGTCTCCGCCACCGCGGCTTTCACCGACTGCGGATCGGTGACGTCGAGGTGCACCGCAATGGCCTCACCGCCGTCGGCGCGAATCTTGTCGACAGTCTCCTGGCACTTCTCGACGCGGCGGGCGCCGAGCGCGACCGGAAAGCCGCGCGACGCCATCTCGATCGCGGTGGCCTCGCCGATTCCGGACGAGGCGCCGGCGACCAGGGTGGGCCGCCGGTCGGGCAGGGGGTCAAAACGGGGCATCAGAGAATCTTTCAGCGGTTCTGGACGGACACGGGCGTCATCGGCGGGACACCGAAATCGGAAGATGAGCGAACCCGCGGACATTGCTGGAGTGAACGCGGACGGCGTTGGCCTCGTCGACCTCGTATCCGCGGATTCGCTTGAACAACTCGGTCAGCGCCACCCGGGCCTCCATGCGTGCCAGGTGCGCGCCGAGGCAGAAGTGGGCGCCACTGCCGAAACTCATGAGTTTGGAGCCGATCTCGCGACCGATGAGGTACTGGTCGGGGTTCTCGAAGGCGCGCTCGTCACGGTGCGCCGAACCCGGAAGTAACAGCACCACATCGCCTTCGGGGATGCGGGTGTCGTAGAGCGTCAGCTCGCCCGAGACCGTGCGCGCCAGGATCTGGCTCGAGGTGTCATAGCGCAGCGTCTCCTCGACCCACAGGGACACCCGGTCCAGGTCGGCGTACACCGGGGTGAGCTGGTCGGGGTTTCGGTGCCCCCAGAAAGCGGCATTGGCAAGGAGTTTGGTGGTGGTCTCGTTCCCGGCGATCACCATCAGGAACATGAAACCGATGATCTCGTCGTCGGTCAGCCGGTCGCCGTCGATCTCGGCTTCCAGCAGCGCCGAGGTCAGGTCGTCGGTGAGCTTCTTGCGGCGCTCGGCGACCATCTCCTGGTAATAGACGAACAGGTTGATCGACGCTTCGATGGCCGTGGCGGGAACGTCGGTGACGCCTTCCTCGCGGTGCATCACCGCATCCGCCCAGGCCCGGACCTGAACGCGATCGGCCTCCGGCACGCCCATCAACTCGGAGATGACATCCATCGGCAGCTTGCCGGCGAACTCGTCGACATAGTCCACGGTTGCGTCGGCGCTCTCCAACATCGTGTCCAGGTGAGCCACGGCGATCTCGGTGACGCGCGGTTCGAGTTCCCGGATGCGCCGCGGCGTGAACCCCTTCGACACCAAGGTCCGCAATCGCAGATGGTCCGGGTCGTCCATGGCCAAGAACGACATGGTCTTCGACGCGTGCGGGCCGCGTGACGCCGGGTCCAGCGACACCCCGAACTTGTTCGACAGCGTCGAACTGTTGCGAAATCCCTGCAACACATCGGCGTGCCGCGACAACGCCCAGAAACCCAGTTCCTCGTTGCGGTACAGCGGCGCCTCGTCGCGCAGCCGCTGATAGTACGGGTACGGATCCTCGTGGAAGTCGTAGTCGTAGGGGTCCAACGTCACTTCGCTCAGCGTCATTATCTGTCGTCTCCTACGATGAGACCGACCACGTAGCTGAGGCGGTCGGCGATCTGGTGGTAGGTGTAGACGCCGCTGCCGGCGTTGACCAACGCTCCGAAGAAGGTCATCTCCAGCGCGGCCAGGGTGCGCGGGTCGGCGTCGGGGCCGACCGCAGCCCGGATGCGTCGGTGGATCTCGCCGCCGATCCGGTCCCGGACAGCCCGCACCGCAGCATCGTTGCCGGACAGCAGCGCCGTGGTGCACGCCGCCGCGACCTCGGGTTCATCGGCCACCGTGAGCGCCATGCTGCGCAGCGTCTTCTCCACCCGGTCCACCGTGCTGTCGTTGACGTCGGTGTAGTACGCGACCTGCTGCACCAGGCTCAGGTAGATCTCGGCGATCAGGTGGTTCTTCGACGAGAAGTAGGTGTACGCCGTCGCCGGGGCGACCTTCGCGCGTGCCGCGACCGCCCGCACCGTCAGATCGGCGTACGACGTCTCGCGCAGCATTTCCTGGCCCGCGGCCAGCACCTTGCGGAAGGTCTCTTCCTGCCTGCGGTTACGCGGCGTCTGCCGTGCCTGCTCTGTGACGGCGGCAACAGCTTCATTGGACACATGTCCAACGTATCCGAAGTGGGTCGCCGTCGGCAAGCGAGGCCGCGAAATCGCCTTTCATAGTGCTGCATTGGCTGGTCCGGACCGGGCTGTCCTTGCCTGTGTCTCGGGTAGGGGGCTATGGTTCAAGGAATCCAGTCAGACAGCTGTCCAGAACCAGAACAGGAGGTCGGATGGCAATCCTGGCCGATCGTGAGAGCAAGCTGTACATCGACGGCAAGCTCGTCGCCGGCGGTGCGGGGACCTTCGCCACCGTCAACCCCGCCACCGAGGAAACGCTCGGCGTGGCCGCCGACGCCGATACCGCGGATATGAGTGCGGCCATCGATGCCGCGCGGCGGGCCTTCGACGAAACCGACTGGTCGACCGACGTCGAGCTGCGGGTGCGCTGCATCCGCCAGCTCCAGCAGGCGATGCGGGACCACGTCGAAGAGCTGCGCGAACTGACCATGGCCGAGGTGGGCGCGCCCCGCATGTTGACCTCGGCGGCCCAGCTCGAAGGGCCGGTGGAGGATCTGAGCTTCTGCGCCGACACCGCGGAGTCCTACCCGTGGACGACCGACCTCGGGACCGCCTCGCCGATGGGCATCAAGACCCGGCGCAGCATCGCCCGCGAAGCCGTCGGGGTGGTCGGCGCGATCACACCGTGGAATTTTCCGCACCAGATCAACCTCGCCAAGATCGGACCGGCGCTGGCCGCCGGAAACACGCTGGTGCTCAAGCCCGCACCCGACACTCCGTGGGCGGCCGCGGTGCTCGGCGAACTCGCCAGTGAGCACACCGACATCCCGGCCGGCGTGCTGAACATCGTCACCTCCAGCGACCACGGTGTGGGTGCGCTGTTGTCGAAAGATCCTCGGGTGGACATGGTTTCGTTCACCGGATCGACGGCGACCGGCCGTGCGGTGATGGCCGACGGATCTGCGACGCTGAAGAAGGTCTTCCTCGAATTGGGCGGTAAGTCGGCATTCCTGGTCCTCGACGATGCCGACCTGGCCGGCGCCTGCTCGATGGCGGGCTTCACCGTGTCGATGCATGCCGGTCAGGGCTGTGCCATCACCACCCGGCTGGTCGTCCCGCGCGACCGGTACGACGAGGCCGTGGAAGCCGCGGCGGCCACCATGGCCGGGCTGAAGCCGGGGGACCCGACAGACCCGGGAACCATCTGCGGGCCGTTGATCTCGGAGCGACAGCGCGACCGGGTGCAGGGCTACCTGGATTCGGCGATCGCCGAGGGCGGCCGGTTCGCCTGTGGTGGCGGTCGGCCGGCCGACCGGGATACCGGATTTTTCATCGAGCCCACCGTCATCGCCGGACTGGACAACTCGGCCAAAGTCTCGCGCGAGGAGATCTTCGGGCCGGTACTGACCGTGATCGCCCACGACGGCGACGACGACGCGGTGCGCATCGCCAACGACTCGCCGTACGGGCTCTCGGGCACGGTCTTCTCCCCGGACCTCGATCGCGCCAACGCCGTCGCGGCCCGGCTGCGGGTCGGCACGGTCAACATCAACGGCGGCGTGTGGTATTCGGCGGACATGCCGTTCGGCGGTTACAAACAATCCGGCATCGGCCGGGAGATGGGCCTCGCCGGTTTCGAGGAGTACCTCGAGATCAAGGCGATCGCGACGGCAGCACAATGACCAACCCGCCGAACGTTGAGTTTTGGCTCGCTTACCGACGAAAAGCGTGCAACAACTCGACACTCGGCGGCACGAGAGGATAGCAATGGGGCTTTACGGAGATCAGTTCAAGGACAAGGTGGCCATCGTCACCGGTGCCGGCGGCGGCATCGGGCAGGCGTACGCCGAGGCGCTCGCCCGTGAGGGGGCCGCCGTCGTCGTCGCCGACATCAACCTCGACGGCGCGCAGAAGGTGGCCGACGGCATCACGGGCGAGGGCGGCAACGCGCTGGCCGTCCGCGTGGACGTCAGCGAACCCGACTCTGCCAAAGAGATGGCTGCGCAGACACTCTCGGAGTTCGGCGGGATCGACTACCTGGTCAACAATGCGGCGATCTTCGGCGGGATGAAGCTCGACTTCCTGATCACCGTCGACTGGGAGTACTACAAGAAGTTCATGAGCGTGAACCTCGACGGTGCGCTGGTGTGTACCCGAGCGGTATACAGGAAGATGGCCAAGCGGGGTGGCGGCGCGATCGTCAACCAGTCGTCGACCGCGGCGTGGCTCTACTCCAACTTCTATGGGCTGGCCAAGGTCGGGATCAACGGCCTTACCCAGCAGCTGGCCACCGAGCTGGGTGGTCAGAACATCCGCGTCAACGCGATCGCACCGGGACCCATCGACACCGAGGCCAACCGCACCACCACGCCGCAGGAGATGGTCGCCGAGATCGTCAAGGGAATTCCGCTCTCGCGCATGGGGGAGCCCGAGGACCTCGTGGGAATGCTGCTGTTCCTGCTCTCCGATCAGGCCAAATGGATCACCGGCCAGATCTTCAACGTCGACGGCGGACAGATCATCAGATGACCGACATCAAGCTCGGCTACATCGGATTGGGTAACCAGGGCGCCCCGATGGCCAGACGCCTGGCCGACTGGCCCGGTGGGCTGATGGTGTTCGATGTGCGGGCCGAGGCGATGGCACCGCTGGCCGAGCTGGGGGCGACACTCGCCGACAGCGTGGCTGATGTCGCCACCGCCGACGTCATCAGCGTCACCGTGCTCAACGATGCGCAGGTGCGCGACGTCGTCGGCGAGCTCGCGGCGCATGCCAAGCCGGGCACCGTCATCGCCATCCACTCCACGATCGAACCCGAGACCGCCGGCGAGTTGGCCGAGCAGGTGCGGCCCAACGGTATCCACATTGTCGACGCCCCGGTCAGCGGCGGCGCCGGCGCCGCCGACAAGGGTGAACTCGCGGTGATGGTCGGTGCGGACGACGAGGCCTACGAGTTGGTCAAGCCGGTCTTCAAGCAGTGGGCGTCGCTGGTGGTCCGGGCCGGCGAGCCCGGAGCTGGCACCCGGATGAAGCTGGCACGCAACATGTTGACGTTCATCGGCTTCACGGCGGCATGCGAAGCGATGAGGCTGGCCGAGGCGGCAGGGATCGACCTGCAGAAGTTGGGACGGGTGGTGCGCCACAGCGACGCGCAGAGCGGCGGACCGGGCGCGATCATGGTGCGCGACGACATGAAACCCCTGGAGCCCGACCACTTCCTGTACGACATGTTCGTCCACACCCGAGGCCTGGCCGAAAAGGATCTCAAACTCGCACTCGGACTAGGCGAAGCCACCGGCGTAGCGCTGCCGCTTGCCGAGATCGCCCTGCGGGACCTGGCCGCCGGACTCGGTGTGCCCCACACCTCGTCGAGCACGAAGGAGTAGTCGCGATGGATGACGTGCGCCGCAAAGGCCTCGAGAAGATGAACGAGGTGTACGGCTGGGAGATGCCCGACATCCAGGGCGACCCGTACTTCGACCTCACGGTGGAACACCTCTTCGGAACCATCTGGACCCGCCCCGGACTGTCGATGCGCGACAAGCGGATGCTCACCCTGACCGCCGTGACCGCGCTGGGCAACTCGGACCTGGCCGAGATCCAGATCAACGCCGCGTTGGCCAACGAGGAGCTCACCGTCTCCGAGCTCAAGGAGATGGCCGTCTTCCTGACCCACTATCTCGGCTTCCCGCTGGGCTCCAAGCTCGACGGGGCCGTCTCGAAGGTGGCCAAGCAGCGGCAGAAGGCTGCGGAGAAAGGCGCGGGGAAGGACACGGCCGAAGACAAGCGGGCCAACGTCAATGCCGCGGTCCGGATGCACTCCGGAGGCACGGTCCATGATGAGTAGGTACGCCGCGCTGTCGCGCGGCGAGCTCGCGACGCTGGTCCCCGAGTTGCTGCTGATCGGCCAGCTCATCGACCGCTCCGGAATGGCCTGGTGTATCTCCAGCTTCGGGCGCGAGGAGATGCTGCAGATCGCCATCGAGGAGTGGGCCGGCTCCAGCCCGCTCTACACGAAGCGGATGCAGAAGGCGCTGAACTACGAAGGCGTCGACGTCATCACCATCTTCAAAGGGCTGCAGCTGGATATCGGCGCTCCGCCGCAGTTCATGGACTTCCGCTACACCGTGCACGACCGCTGGCACGGTGAGTTCCACCTCGACCACTGTGGCGCGCTGCTCGACGTCGAGCCGATGGGCGAGGACTACGTCCGCGGCATGTGCCACGACATCGAAGACCCGACCTTCGACGCCACCGCGCTGGCGACCAACCGCAGGTGTCAGGTGCGGCCCGTCCACCGGCCGCCCCGTAACCCCGCCGACCGCCACCCGCATTGCCGGTGGACGGTGACCATCGACGAGTCCCACCCGGAGGTCGGATTCATTCCCCAGCTCGACATCGTGGGCGCCAGCCGCGCCTATAACACCGAGCTCGCGCCGATCGACCCGAACGATGACGGCATGGCCGACTACTCGGGCCCGCTGCTGTCCGATCTGGATTTCGGTGCATTCTCCCATTCGGCGCTGGTACGTATCGCCGACGAAGTGTGCCTGCAGATGCACCTGCTGGTGCTGTCGTTCAACCTGGCGGTCCAGGCCCGCGCCAAAGATGATGCAGCGCTGGCTGATTCGATCCGGACCAAGCAACTGATCGGCATCGCCGGAGTCGCGGCCGAACGAATCCACAAGGCACTCGACCTGCCCGACGGACCCGCCGGAGCGTTACGGGTACTCGAACTGCACCCGCTGCTCAACCCCGCGGCTTATGTGCACGCCGGCATCGACCCCGGATACATCCACGTGCGGCGCTCGCCGGCGCACGAGGACGGTGCCTGGATCTCGCTCGTGTCCCCGGTCGCCGACCTTCCATTGCAGGCCATCGCCGCAGCCGTCGACCCGCATCTGCGCGCCGAGGTGGCCGGAACCGAGACCGACTGGACCGTGCGGTTCGGCGAAACCGACACGGCGGCAGCGGAACTGCCCGAGGTCTCGGTGACCAAGGTCAGCGGCGGAGCCTCCTGGGAATTCCAGGACCGTAAGTCGTTGCCGCTGACGGTGCTCTAGGTGACGGTGCTCTAGGTGATGGTCACGCCGCCGTCGACGACGATCGTCTGCCCGCAGACGTAGCCGCCGGCGGCCGAGGCGAGCCAGACCAACGTCGCCGACAGCTCCGCCGGCGCGCCCACGCGCTTGAGGACGACGCGCTCCTCCAGCATGCGCTCGATGTAACCCGGCGCATATTCATCGGTCATCTCGGATTCGAAGAACCCGGGCGCGATCGCGTTGACCCGGATACCTTTTCGGTGCCCCCACTGCTGGGCCAGGTCCCGCGTCAAGCCGATCACGGCGGCCTTTGAAGCGGCGTAGGCGGCCTGGGGCAGTCCCGCGGTGGTGATGCCCAGGATGCTGGCGATGTTGACGATCGAACTGCCGGGCGCCATGACGCGCCCACAGGCCTGCGCAACCCAATAAGAACCGTTCAGGTTGATGTCGATGACCTTCTCGAACTGCTCCGGAGATTCCCGCAGCGCCGGGACCGCGGTGCCCACGCCGGCGTTGTTGACCAGCACGTCGACGTGCCCGAACTCCTTCATCGCGGCCTCGGCCAACGCGGTGCACTGTGCCGGATCGGCGACATCGGTCGGCACCGTCAAACAGCGCCGACCCGCCTGCTCGACCAGCGCGGCCGTATCGGTGAGCTTGTCGGCGCGACGCGCGGCCAGTACGACGTCGGCGCCGGCTTGCGCGCAGGCTTCGGCGAACGACACCCCGAGGCCCGAGGAGGCACCGGTGATGATGACGACTTTGTCGTCGAGGCGGAACTGGTCCAATACCGTCATTGCTCACGTCCTTCGCGGTCGGTTTTCACTGTGTCGCCGACCCACCGGCGCAGATACGCACGCAGTGCGTCGCCGTCGCGCGGTGGTCGGCCCGGATCGAGCACGAACGACTGGATGATGCGCAACAGATGCTCGGCCAGTTGATCGAGATCGTCGCCACGCAGGCCTGCCTCGTTCCAGTCGACGTCGAGGCGGTCGACCATGGTGCGGGCGAACCGCAGCGCCACATCGGAGGTGACGGATTCGACGTGCCGGGCGCGGCCGGGAACCACGAGCAGCCCCATGTACTTCTCCCGGGGCAGCCACTCCAACGCCGTCGCGACCGCTTCGGTCACCGCCTCGGCTGGGTCGTGCACCCCGGCGAGGTGGGCCGCCAGGCGGTCCAGGAAGCCGTCCACCGCGTGCACCGCGGCCGCCACCAACAGCGCCTCGGTGCTCGGAAAGTACCGATAGACGGTCTGACGGGTGACTCCGACGACGCGTGCCACATCGCTGATGCTGAAGTCCGCGCCGTGGTCCTCGATGACCTGGCCGGCAGCGGTCAGGATGCGCGCCACGGCCTCCTCGTCCGAGGCAGGCTTGGCCCCGGACCAACCATGAGTGCGCACGAAGGCACTCTAGTGGTAGGCGACCTGCAGGTCCTTCACGCCGTTGATCCACCCGGACCGCAGCCGCTGCGGTTCGCCCAGCTTGCGAATGTCGGGAATCTGGTCGGCGATCTCGTCGAACATCAACTTGATCTCCATCCGGGCCAGATTGGCGCCGATGCAGAAGTGCGCCCCGTTGCCGCCGAACGCCAGGTGCGGGTTCGGATTGCGCAGGATGTCGAACTGGAAGGGCCGGTCGAAGACGTCCTCGTCGAAGTTCGCCGAACTGTAGAAGAGCCCCGCCCGCTGACCCTTGGCGATGGTCACCCCGCCGATCTCGACGTCGTCGAGTGCGGTGCGCTGGAAGCAGTGCACCGGGGTGGCCCAGCGGATGATCTCGTCGACGGCGGTATCGGGCCGCTCGCGCTTGAAAAGCTCCCATTGATCCGGGTTTTCGAGAAACGCGTTCATGCCGTGGGTCATTGCGTTGCGGGTGGTCTCGTTGCCGGCCACCGCGAGGAGGATCACGAAGAACGCGAACTCGACCTCGCCCAGCGCATCGCCGCCCTCCTCGTCGCTGCCGGCCTGGACCAGGCGGGTCACGATGTCGTCGGCCGGACAGCGGCGCCGCTGCTCGGCCATCGCGTACGCGTAGCCCATCAACTCGGCGTTGGCCACCGTGGGGTCGGAATCGAAGTCCGGGTCGTCGGTGTTCATGATGCAGTTGGTCCAGTGGAACAACTTCTCCCGGTCGGCCTCGGGCACGCCGATCAGGTCGGCGATCGCCTGCAACGGCAGCATCATCGCGACATCGTCCACGAAGTTGCCGGAGTCCTTCGCCGCCGCGGCGGCCACGATGTCACGGGCGGCGCCCGCCAGCTTGGCCTCCATGCCCGCGATGGCCCGCGGCGTGAACAGTCGCGAGACGATCTTGCGCAGGCGGGTGTGCTCGGGCGCGTCGTGGTTGATCAACAGCGCTTTCGTCAGATCCAACTGCTCGGCGGTGACGCCCTCGGGTAGCCGCATCACCGCGCCTTTGGCGTTGGTGGACCACAGCGCGCTGTTGCGGGAGATGTCCTTGATGTCCTCGTGCCGCGAGATCACCCAGTACCCGCCGTCGTCGAAGATCGACTCGCCCTGCTCGTTCCACCACACCGGTGCGGTCTTACGTAGCTGGGCGAACTCGGCGACCGGGATGCCGTGCAGCAGCACGTCCGGGTCGGTGAAGTCGTAGCCGTTCGGTAGGAACGGGCAACTCTGGGTCGTCATGGCGTCCTCCCGGGGTGTGACGTACAGCACTCACCATGACCATACACTCTGACAGCAAGGTGTATGGTCCGGGGGTCTGGGGCGACAGCCGATAAGGTGTGCACCTGTGCACGTCCTGGTAATCGGATCCGGAGCCCGTGAACATGCGCTGCTGCTGGCATTGCGGCGCGACCCGCAGGTCGACGGCCTGTCGGTGGCGCCCGGCAACGCCGGAACCGCAGCCGTCGCCGATCAGTACGACGTGGACGTCACCTCCGGCGACGCGGTGACCGCTCTGGCTCAACGGGTCGGTGCCGACCTCGTCGTCATCGGCCCCGAGGTGCCCCTGGTGCTCGGCGTGGCCGACGCGGTGCGCGCCGCCGGGATCGCCTGCTTCGGGCCGACCCGCGACGCGGCGCGCATCGAAGGGTCCAAGGCGTTCGCCAAAGATGTGATGACCGCCGCCGGGGTGCGGACCGCCGGCAGCGAGATCGTGGACAACCCCGCCCACCTCGACGCGGCACTCGACCGGTTCGGGCCTGCCGCGGGCCAACGTGCGTGGGTGGTCAAGGACGACGGGCTGGCCGCCGGCAAGGGCGTGGTGGTCAGTGCGGACCGTGACGCCGCGAGGGCGCATGCTGCCGGCCTGCTCGAAGCGGGGCACCCGGTGCTGCTGGAATCGTTCCTCGACGGACCGGAGGTGTCCCTGTTCTGCGTCGTCGACGGCGAGACGGTGGTGCCGCTGCTGCCCGCGCAGGACTTCAAGCGCGTCGGCGACGGCGACACCGGCCCAAACACCGGCGGCATGGGGGCCTACACGCCCCTGCCGTGGCTGTCTGCCGGCATGACCGCGCGCATCGTCGACGAGATCGTCAAACCTGTTGCGTCCGAACTCGTCCGACGCGACTGCCCGTTCAGCGGTCTGCTCTACGCCGGGCTGGCCATCACCGCAGACGGTCCCGCGGTCGTCGAGTTCAACTGCCGCTTCGGCGATCCCGAGACCCAGGCGGTGTTGGCGCTCCTGGAGTCCCCGCTGGGGCAGGTGCTGCTGGCCGCCGCCACCGGGCACCTGGCCGGCATAGCGCCGCTGCAGTGGCGCGACGGGTCCGCCGTGACGGTGGTGCTGGCCGCCGAGAACTATCCGGGCCGTCCCCGGGTCGGCGACGTCATCGCCGGCGCGGATCGCGACGGGGTGCTGCACGCCGGGACCGCGCGCCGCGACGACGGCGCGCTGGTGTCCTCCGGCGGACGGGTGCTGTCGGTGGTGGGCACCGGCGCGGATCTGGCCGAAGCCCGGCGCAGTGCCTACGCCACCATCGACGGTATCCGTTTGCCCGGCGGGCACTTTCGCCGCGACATCGGGCAGGCCGCGGCAGACGGCGCGATCGGCCTAGGCGGTCAGTAGCGGCGCGATCCAGCTCATCTGCGATGTCAGCTGTGAGGACCAGTACCCGCTGTTGTGCCCGCCGGGGGAGAAGCCGCCGGCCGGTGGCGTTGCCAGCTGATCGATGAACTGTCGTGTGGCGCCGGCGAACGGGTCGTCGTCGCCGCAGTCGATGCGCAGCGGTATGCGGTCGAGTTCGGCCAGTCCCCACACGCTGTTGGCGGCGTAGTCCTGCGCGCCGTCGAACGCACCTGGGGCGGCTGCTGCCGGCGATGTCCACAACGCCGGGCTGACGGCGCAGATCGCCGCGGTGCGGGCAGCGCCCAGCCGCGATCCCAGCAGCATCGCGCCGTAGCCGCCCATCGACCAGCCCAGAAACGCCACCCGCGAGGTGTCCAGGCCCTGGTCGGCCAACAGCGGCAGGAACTCGTCGAGCACCATCGCGGCCGGGTCGTCACCGGAGGCACGGCGGTGCCAGTACCCGTTGCCGCCGTCGACGGCGGCCATCGCGAACGGGGGCAATCCGGCGGCGACGGCGTCGGCGAGAAACTGCTCGACACCCATCGACATCACGCCCGCGGCGGTGGAGTCCTTGCCGTGCAGCAGGATCACCGGGCGCAGCGGCCGGTCCTGCCCGGGTGGCCGCGCGAGCATCCACCCGGTGCCGACGCCGCCGCGGGCCGCGGAGGGGAACGCACCGGAGGCGAAGGTCGGTGCGGGTGCGGCAGCCGCCGGCGGGGCCGTCACCGCCGCGGCGGCCACGGCACCCAGACCGACCCGCAGACCGAGGGACAGGAGTTCTCGGCGGCACAGCATCGGCATGGCGGTCATCATGCCAGCCGCGCGGCCAGGCAGTGCGTGGGTGAATTGCCGAAAGCCCGATGCCGACCGCCCCCGACTGGCACCATGCTCAATGTGACGGCAGCGGTCACTCCCAAAGGGGAGCGTCGACGATATGCGCTGGTCAGCGCCGCTGCTGATCTGCTGTGCGAGGGTGGTTTCGACGCCGTCCGGCACCGCGCGGTGGCGCGTCGGGCCGGGCTGCCGCTGGCCTCCACGACCTACTACTTTTCTTCGCTGGACGAATTGATCGCCAGTGCCGTCGAACTCATCGGACTGCGTGAAGCCCAGCAGCTCAAAGACCGGGTCTCCGCGTTGTCGCGGCGGCGGCGCGGAGCCGAATCGACCGCCGACATCCTGGTCGATCTGCTTGTCGGTGACAGCCCGGAGCGCGCCACCGAACTGTTGGTTTCCCGGTACGAGCGCTACATCGCGTGTGCTCGACAGCCGAGTTTGCGCGATATCCAGCGGCGGATTCTCAAGCAACGCACCGATGCCGTGGTCGAAGTGGTGGAGAGATCGGGGCGCTCGGTGCGCGCCGACATGCTGACCGCATTAGTGTGTGCCGTCGACGGCGCCGTGGTTGCGGCGATGGTCGGCGACGGTACCGGGCCACGCGAGACGGCCAGAGCCACGTTGATCGACGTCATCGACGTGCTCGCACCATTCCACTAGTGCGACGCGAAACGACCTGGGAGGCGTGATGGGGGAATCGGTGGCCGATGCGAGCGGGCGGAGCGAGCAGCCGCAATTGAAACGGGTGATGGGTCCCGGCTTGCTGCTGCTGTTCGTCGTCGGCGACATCCTCGGCACCGGTGTCTACGCGCTGGTCGGTGACGTGGCCGGTGAGGTCGGAGGGGCCGCGTGGCTGCCGTTCCTGGTCGCGTTCGCCATCGCCACGATCACCGCGTTCAGCTACCTGGAGCTGGTCACCAAGTACCCCCAGGCCGCCGGCGCAGCGCTCTACGCGCACAAGGCTTTCGGCGTCCACTTCGTCACCTTTCTGGTCGCGTTCATTGTGATGTGTTCGGGAATCACCTCGGCCTCAACGGCTTCCAGAGCCTTTGCGGCCAACTTCTACGAGGGCACGGGGATCGAGACGTCGAAGGTCGGCGTCGCCCTGCTGGCGTTGGGCTTCATGGCGGCGCTGGCCGCGATCAACTACCGCGGTGTCGGCGAGAGCGTCAAGCTCAACGTCGTCCTGACCATCATCGAGATCACCGGCCTGGTGGTCGTGGTGATGGTCGGCTTCTGGGCCTTCACCCGCGGCACCGACATCGACTTCTCCCGGGTGGTCGCGTTCGAGACCGAGGACGAGAAGAACGCGTTCCTGGCGGTGACGGCTGCGACATCGCTGGCCTTCTTCGCAATGGTGGGCTTCGAGGACTCGGTGAACATGGCCGAGGAGACCAAGGATCCGATCCGGACCTTCCCGAAGATCCTGTTGTCCGGCTTGGGCATCGCCGGCGTGGTCTACGTGCTGATCTCCATCGTCGCGGTGGCATTGGTGCCCGTCGGTGTGCTCGAGGCCAGTGACACCCCGCTCGTCGAGGTGGTCAAGGCCGGCGCGCCCGGACTGCCCATCGATGCGATCCTGCCGTTCATCACGATGTTCGCGGTGGCGAACACCGCGCTGATCAACATGCTGATGGCCAGCCGACTGATCTACGGCATGGCCCGCCAGCACGTCCTGCCGCCGGTGCTGGGCAATGTGCACCCGACCCGCCGTTCTCCTTGGGTGGCCATCATCTTCACCACCGCCATCGCGTTCGGGTTGATCATCTACGTCAGCACCGCCGCGAGCAGCAACGCCATCGCGGTGCTGGGCGGCACCACGAGCCTGCTGCTGCTGACGGTGTTCGCGATGGTCAACGTCGCGGTGTTGGTGCTGCGACGAGACGTGCGCCGGGAGGGCGGACATTTCCGGACGCCGACGGCGCTGCCGGTCATCGGATTCTTCGCCTCGCTGTATCTGGTGACCCCGCTGTCGGGCCGCCCCGCTCAGCAGTACATCGTGGCCGGGGGACTGGTCGTCATCGGGATCCTGCTGTTCTTCCTGACCCAGGCGATCAACCGTCAACTCGGTATCCGCGACGGGCACATCACCGATCCGGCGCACCTGGGCTCGGGTCCGGATTAGGGGCGGCCGTCGGTCGTGCTCCCCGCACGTCGCCGGTGAGACAAATCAATTGGAAGACAACCCAGCAGGCTCATCCGAAACCGTTTAGCGGAGTCAATTGTCGGTGGGCGTTGGCACAATAGAACACATGTTCGATATGCCGGGGGTGGATGTGGTCGGGTCGCTGGATGCGGCCGGGCTGATCGACGCCGCCGGTGACTTCGCGCGGGCGGAGAACATGGCCGCAGCCCGCAAGCTGGCGGTGCTGGCCGAGTTGTTCGACCGGCGCACCGGGCTGGCCAGCGCGGCCGAGCGCAGCAGCTGGTGGCTGGATCCCGACGCCGCGGTGGCCGCCGAGCTGGCCGCCGCGATGGGGATCAGCCAATCGCTGGCGTTGGTGCAGACCCACCGCGCGGTGGCGCTGCGCGACCGGCTACCCAAGGTGGCCGCCCTGTTCGCCCAAGGTCTGATCAGTGACCTGCTGGTGCGCACCATCGTCTACCGCACCGAGTTGATCACCGACCCGAGTGCGATGGCCGCAGTGGACGAGGCGGTGGCCCGTCAGGTCGGGTTCTGGGGGGCGTTGTCGCGCACCAAAACCGAGCAGGCCATCGACGCCACGGTCATCACCCATGATCCGGGCGCGCTGCGCGCGGCCAAGGACCACACCCCCGGCCGCGCTGTGGAGTTCGGCAGCCCGTCTGATCCGGTGGGATTGGTCAGCATGTGGGCGCGCATGCACCCCGGGGACGCCGCAGCGCTACACGAACGCATCAACACCATCGCCCACACCGTCTGTGAGGCCGATCCGCGCACACTCGAGCAGCGCCGCAACGACGCCCTGGCCGCGATCGGCTACGGCCTCGACGCCCTGACCTGCAGCTGCGGGCTGGCCGACTGCGCCGCCGCCGGCCACCCCCGCCCGGCACCCAACACCACCATCTACGTCCTCACCGACACCACCACCGCTGAGCCCGCCGCCGATGCCGAGGCTGAGGCTAAGGCCGATGCCGATGCCGACGGGGATGAGGCTGGACAGGCTGAGCCCGACGTCGTGCCTGAGCCCGCACCCGCACCCGCACCGGCGCCCGCGCCTACGGCCAAGCCGGCGTTCCTGTTCGGCAAGGGCGTGCTCGCGCCCGCAGCGCTGCATCCGCTGCTCGACAACGCCCGCATCCGCGAGATCGTCCACCCCGGCGACAGCCCCGCCGAACCCCGCTACCTGCCCTCACGCGCTTTGGCCGAGTTCATCCGCTGCCGCGACCTGACCTGCCGCTTCCCACACTGCGACATCGCAGCCACCCGCGCCGACATCGACCACACCGTGCCCTACCCCTGCGGACCCACCCACGCCTCGAACCTCAAGTGCCTGTGCCGCTTTCACCATCTTCTGAAAACGTTCTGGACCGGCCCCGACGGCTGGTACGACCGCCAACACCCCGACGGCACCGTCGAATGGACCAGCCCCACCGGACACACCTACCTCACCAAACCCGGCAGCGCCCTGCTGTTCCCCGCCCTGTGCACACCCACCGGCACCCTCTGGAGCAACGGCCCACCCCCGACCCCCACCCCCGACCAGCGACGCGGCGTCATGATGCCCCGACGCCGACTCACCCGCGCCCAAGCCCACACCCGCTACCTCACCGTCCTACGCAGACTCAACGGCGAAGGCCTCACCGAACCCGACAACACACCACCGTATTAGGAGTTCAGGGAGGCGGTGAGTCGGGCAAACCGGTTCTCCAGCAACGAGACCCGATGGGAGTTGCCGTCGAGACCGATGTATCGCGGCCCGAACACCGCCAGTAGTGCGTCGTCGAGGCGGCGTACCGCGCCGGCGGGGAACCGGTAGTCCATCGCGGCGTTGACGACATCGGTGTCGATGCCGCTGAGGACCGCATCCACCGCATCCGTCGAGTCGATGCCGAGATCGAGCAGCAGCCCGGCCATCCACGCGTAGTGCTCGGTGCGGGACCACCCGGCGCTGGGAAATCTATTGGCCAGGTAGGTGGCCAGCACCGGCGTCGCGATGCCCGGCGCGCCGGAACTCTGCGGGGCCCGTTCGGCCGGCGTCGTCGAGCGCAGCCGCTCCCGGATCGCCGAGAACTCGCGATCGGCGAGTTCGAGCAGACCGGCGGCCAGCGTGAACCGGCGGTTCAGATCCGGCGCGTCCTCCTCGGGAACCGAGCCCTTGTAGCGCACGTCGTGCTCGAACTCCGCCCAGGCATGTTGCAGGATCGTGCGCACCTGCACCGACGCGGGCCACGGCTCCCCTCCGGTCGCCAGCAGGAGGTGCCTGCTCGCATATCCCCAGCGGCCCTCCGCGGCGGTCTCCATACCCATGTCGCGGTCGTCGAGCAGCTGCATCTCCTCGGCCAGCACGTTGGCCACCGCCGCGACATCGTCGCGCAGATATGTGATCACCCGCAGCCCGATCTGGTCGGTGATCTCCGACAGCGGATCGGTGTACAGACGGCGGCCATCGACGTGGCGGTCGGCCTTGGCCGCGAACGACGCCACCGACTTCGTGCGCGCCGTCACGCTCAGGTAGTCGATGCCCGCGTCGTCGAGCAGAGCGGTCACCGCCGTCAGGTACCGCCGGGTCGCCTCGGCCAGCTGCGGGCGCCGCGCCGCGAAGGTGGCCACCGCCTCGTGCACCGCACCCGGCGTGGGCTCCGGCGGTACCGGCTCCAGATCGGCCGGCAATGCCGGGGTGACGATGTAGCCGGTCGCCCGGTCGCCGTAGTAACTCACGTCGTCGGGCCGACGCGCGGCGAACATCGCCACGTAGGCACACACCACCGCGTCGACCGGGTCCTCCACCCGGCGTAATTCGCTTTTCCGGGTGGCGCTTTCGGCGGCCTGGCGCAGCCGCACCCAGGCCTCGCTCACACTGCACCGCAGCGCGGGGTCGGCGTTGGACAGGGATTCGACCAATTCCATCAGCCGCAGCAGCTCCGCGCGCATCTGGGCGACAGCCCGGCCCGGCTTGCTCTTGTACTTCAGCGTGCGGCCCAGCCGGAACAACGCCACTGTCGCCGCATGCGGGTACACCTCGAGGGCTCGCCGCGGCGTGGGCGACCGGGCATCGATGTCCAGGTCGAGCGCTTCGGCCAGCCGCGCGGCCCGGGTGCCTTCGGCAAACTCGGGTCGGCCGGTGTTGGACGGATGCGTCCCGGCCTGGAAGCGCGCGAAGTCGGCGTTGATCTCCCGCTCGGCGGGCCGCTGGCCGGTCGGATTCCGCACGATCAGCGGAGCATCGAAGCCGACCACGCAGTCGTCCTGCACGTAGGGCGTAAGCGCGGCGCAGATGCTGTCGTCGTCGGTGGCGACGGTGGCCAGCAGCAGCCGGCCGGCGTCATCGACCACCGCCACCCCGGAGGGTCTGCGTTGTCCCCAGGCCAGGTCCACACCGATGAAGTGCACGGTGTCCACTGTGCCCGACGCGCCTCGTAGGCTGTGTGTTCGTGAGCATTCCCAACGTGCTGGCCACCCGGTACGCCAGTGAGGAGATGGCGGCGATCTGGTCGCCGGAAGCCAAGGTCGTCGCCGAGCGGCGGCTGTGGCTGGCGGTGCTGAGAGCCCAGGCTGAGCTCGGTGTGGACGTGCCCGACGGTGTCGTCGACGACTACGAGCGGGTGCTGGAAGACGTCGACCTGGCGTCCATCTCGGCCCGAGAGCGGGTGACGCGCCACGACGTCAAGGCGCGAATCGAGGAGTTCAACGCCCTGGCCGGGCACGAGCACGTGCACAAGGGCATGACCAGCCGTGACCTGACCGAAAACGTCGAGCAGCTGCAGATCCGCCGGTCACTGGAGCTGGTCCGCGACCACGGGGTCGCCGTCGTCGCACGGCTGGCCGAGCGCGCCGTGCTCTACCGCGACCTGGTCATGGCCGGCCGCAGTCACAACGTCGCGGCGCAGGCCACCACGCTGGGCAAGAGGTTCGCGTCGGCGGCCGAGGAGCTCCTGGTGGCGCTGCACCGGGTGATCGAGCTGATCGACCGCTACCCGCTGCGGGGGATCAAAGGTCCGATGGGCACCGCCCAGGACATGCTCGACCTGTTCGACGGCGACACCGAACGCCTCGCCGAATTGGAGCGCCGGGTGGCCCAGTTCCTGGGCTTCACCGAGATGTTCACCAGCGTCGGCCAGGTCTACCCGCGCTCACTGGACCACGACGTGGTCTCTGCGCTGGTCCAACTCGGGGCGGGGCCGTCCTCGTTGGCGCACACCATCCGGCTGATGGCCGGCCACGAGTTGGTCACCGAGGGCTTCGCGCCCGGCCAGGTCGGATCTTCGGCGATGCCGCACAAGATGAACACCCGCAGCTGCGAAAGGGTCAACGGGCTGCAGGTGGTGCTGCGCGGCTACGCGTCGATGGCCGCCGAACTGGCCGGCGCGCAGTGGAACGAGGGCGACGTGTTCTGCTCGGTGGTGCGCCGCGTCGCGCTGCCGGACGCGTTCTTCGCCCTCGACGGGCAGACCGAGACATTCCTGACCGTCCTCGACGAGTTCGGCGCCTACCCCGCGGTGATCCAGCGGGAACTCGATCGTTATCTGCCGTTCCTGGCCACCACCCGCATCTTGATCGCCGCGGTGCGCGCCGGGGTCGGCCGGGAGACCGCCCATGAGGTCATCAAGGAGCACGCCGTGGCCGTCGCACTGGACATGCGCGAACGCGGCGCCGAGCCCGATCTTCTCGATCGGTTGGCCAGGGATCCGCGGTTGCCGCTGGACCGGCCCGCGTTGGACGCGGCGCTGGCCGACCGGCAGGCGTTCACCGGCGCGGCCGGCGACCAGGTCGACCGGGTGGTCGCCGCGGTCGACGACCTGCTCGGCCGCCACCCTGACGCCGCCCGATACACCTCCGGCGCGATCCTGTGACTTCGATCGCGGAGCTGGGCCGGATCGATTTCACCGATCTCGACAACTTCGCCGACGGGTTCCCGCACGACCTGTTCGCCCTGCACCGGGAACTCGCGCCGGTGTACTGGCACGAGCCCACCGAGCACACCCCCGACGGCGAAGGGTTCTGGTCGGTGGCCGGTCACGCTGAAACCCTTGCCGTGCTGCGTGATCCGCAGACCTACTCGTCGGTGACGGGTGGGGACCGGGCCTTCGGCGGCACGCTGCTGCAGGACCTGCCGATCGCCGGGCAACTGCTGAACATGATGGACGACCCGCGACACGCCGACGTGCGCCGACTCGTCAGCTCCGGGCTGACCCCGCGGATGATCGGCCGGGTCGAGGACGACCTGCGCGCCCGGGTGGGCCGGCTGCTCGATGACGTCGACGCGGGAACACCTTTCGACTTCGTCACCGACATCGCCGCCGAAGTGCCGATGCAGATGATCTGCATCCTGCTGGGGGTGCCCGAGGCCGAACGGCATTGGCTGTTCGAAGCCATCGAGCCCAGCTTCGACTTCGGCGGATCACGCACAGCGTCGATCACCCGGCTCTCGGTCGAGGAAGCCGGGTCGCGGATGTTCGCCTACGGCCAGGAGCTGATCGCGGCCAAGCGTGCCGAACCGACCGACGACATGCTGTCGGTCGTGGTGAATTCCGACGACCCTGCGCTGTCGGATCTGGAGGGCTACCTGTTCTTCAACCTGTTGTTCAGCGCCGGCGCCGAGACCACCCGCAATGCGATCGCCGGCGGACTACTTGCGCTGATCGAGAATCCCGCCGCGTGGCGGGCGTTGCGGGGCGACCCCGGGCTGCTGCCGACGGCCATCGAAGAGATGGTGCGCTGGACCTCACCGTCGCCGTCCAAGCGGCGCACCGTGACCCGGCCGGCGGTGCTGGGCGGGCACGCGGTGGCGCCCGGACAGAAGGTGCTGGTCTGGGAGGGGTCGGCCAATCGCGACGGGGCGGTCTTCGTCGACGCGGACCGCTTCGACATCGCCCGGAAACCCAACCCGCATCTGGGCTTCGGGCACGGTGTGCACTACTGCCTGGGTGCGAACCTGGCCCGCCTGGAGCTGCGGGTGATCTTCGAGGAGCTGCTGGGCAGATACGCGTCGGTGAGCTTGGCCGAACCTGTGGAATGGACACGTAGCAACCGGCACACGGGAATCCGGCACCTGATCGTGGAGGTGAGTCCATGAGCGAGATGCGCGCATCCGACGCCGACCGCGCGGCGGTGACCCGGATCCTGGAGCTCGCCGTGGGACAGGGGATGTTGAGCCTCGACGAGTACGCCGAGCGGGTCGACGTCGTTCTGGCCGCCCGCACCCGCGGTGAGCTCGACACGGTGATCACCGACCTGCCGCACGTGCGGCGTGACCCCGTCCAGACCCCGCCGGAGGTGCTGAGCAGCTGGATGTCCAGCATCGCCCGCAAGGGCCAGTGGACCGTGCCGCCACGCTTGCGGCTGAGGACCCGAATGTGTTCGACGACTCTGGATTTCACGGCAGCCTTGCTGCAGAGCCCGGTGGTGCACATCGATCTCGACGACTACCTCAGCTCGACCGAGTTGATCCTGCCCGACGGCGCGACCGCCGATCTCAACGGTGTGGCCGGCGTCGCGTCCTCGACGTCGGTGAAGGTGGCGACCAGCCCGGTGTCGTCGCGGCTGCACGTCGTGGTCGCGGGCCGGGTGCGCTTCGGGTCGGTGACCGCGCGGCACCCGTTCGGCACGTCGCTCAAGCGGCTGCTCAAGTAATGGTCAGGCCGCACGGCGCAGGTTCGCCGCGCGGATACCGGACGCCCGCAACTCCAGCGCCGCCAACCCGCGGATGGCGGTCTGATCCTGCTCCCGCCAGGCCCCCACCGGATCCGGGCTGATCGCGGCCAGCTTCGGCAGCGGCCGGTTGGCCAGTGCCCGCAACGCCAACAACTGCTCACCCGCCAGCGTCGAAGCCAGCGTCACCGCCGTCCACTTGCGCCGGAAATAGCGGATGCGCAGGAAGAGCCACGGCATCATCAGCGCCAGCACCGGCGGGGCCGCCACCGCCAGTGCCAGCAGCCACGCCAGCCATCCGGCGGTCACCCCCAGCGACTGCCCGGCGCCGGCGATCTCACGGGCCGCGTCCCCGGCGGCGCCCAGCGGCCGGGCGAGGGCATCGCCGATCAGTGGCACGTCGTCGGCGCTGTTGCCGGCGTCGTCCAGGTTGCCCGCCACGCCGTTCGCGCCGCTTTCCACCCGGAACCCGAAGTCGGCGATCGTGTCCACCGCCGAGTGCACGGCCATCCCGACGAACACCCACACCGTCGTCCACAACACCACCACGATGTCACTGACCAGTTGCGACACCAGCCTGGCCGGCGTCGACGCGTACGGAACCCACCTCGATCTCATGTCCTCGATCACAGCACACCGGCCCGCTCGGACGGCCCCGTTAGGCTGGCCGGATGCGCCCCGATCTGTCCGACTACCAACACGTGGCCAGCGGCAAGGTTCGAGAGCTCTACCGCATCGACGACGGACATCTGCTGTTCATCGCGTCCGACCGTATCTCGGCCTACGACCACATCCTCGAATCCGAGATTCCGGACAAGGGCCGCATCCTGACGGCGATGAGCGTGTTCTTCTTCGACCTGCTCGGGACCCCCAACCATCTGGCCGGTCCGCCCGACGACGAACGCATCCCGGCTGACCTGCTCGGCCGCGCTTTGGTCGTGGAGCAGTTGGAGATGCTTCCGGTCGAGGCGGTGGCGCGCGGCTACCTCACCGGCTCGGGTCTGCTCGACTACGAGAAGACCGGCAGGGTCTGCGGTATCGAGCTACCGACCGGACTGGTCGAGGCCAGCAGGTTCGCCGAACCGATTTTCACCCCGGCCACCAAGGCGGACCTGGGTGAGCACGACGTCAACATCTCCTTCGACGACGTGGTCGACCTCGTCGGAGCGCACCGTGCCCAGCAGTTGCGTGAGCGCACGCTGCAGATCTATGCCAAGGGTGCCGGGCATGCGTTGAGCAAGGGCATCATCGTCGCCGATACCAAGTTCGAATTCGGTCTCGACGCGTATGGCGAACTGAAGCTCGCCGACGAGGTGTTCACGCCCGACTCGTCCCGGTACTGGCCCGCCGACGACTACACCGAAGGGGTCGTGCAGAACAGCTTCGACAAGCAATTCGTCCGCAACTGGTTGACCGGCCCGGATTCCGGTTGGGACCGGTCCGGTGAAAAGCCTCCACCACCTCTGCCCGCTGACATCGTCGCGGCTACCCGGGATCGCTATATCGAGGCCTACGAACGCATCTCCGGACGACGGTTCGACGACTGGATCGGAGATCCCGCATGAAGGCCCCTGTAGCCAAACGGATCGGCCACCGCCGCGAACACCACGGTGACGTCTTCGTCGACCACTATGAGTGGCTGCGCGAGAAGACCAGCCAGGACGTGGTGAACTACCTGGAGGCCGAGAACGCCTACACCGAGCATGTGACGGCCGATCTGGCGCCGCTGCGACAGCAGATCTTCGATGAGATCAAGGCCCGCACCAAGGAGACCGATCTGTCGGTGCCTACCCGCCGGGGCGACTGGTGGTACTACGGCCGCAGCTTCGCCGGCAAACAGTACGGGGTGCAATGCCGTTGCCCGGTCGAGGATCCCGACGACTGGACACCACCGCAGCTCGACGAGGACACCGAGATCCCCGGCGAGCAGATCCTGCTCGACGAGAACGTCGAGGCCGAAGGACACGACTTCTTCTCCCTCGGTGCGGCCAGCGTCAGCGTCGACGGCAACATCCTGGCCTACTCGGTCGACGTCAAGGGCGACGAACGCTACACCCTGCGCTTCAAGGATCTGCGTACCGGGCAGCGGTATCCCGACGAGATCGCCGGAATCGGGGCCGGCGTGACGTGGGCTGCCGACAACGCGACCGTCTACTACGTCACCGTCGACGACGCGTGGCGCCCTGACACCGTCTGGCGACATCGTCTGGGCGCCCAGGACTCCGACGAACGGGTCTACCACGAACCCGACGAGCGATTCTGGGTCGGGGTGGGCCGCACCCGCAGCAACAAGTACATCATCATCGCCGCCGGCAGCGCGGTGACCTCGGAGCTGCGCTACGGCCCTGCCGAGGACCCGCAGGCGACGTTCCAAACCATCTGGCAGCGAAGGGAATCCGTCGAGTACGCGGTCGAACATGCGGTGGTCGGCGGGCAGGATCGGTTCCTCATCCTGCACAACGACGGTGCCGAAAACTTCACGCTGGTCGACGCACCCGTCGACGACCCCACCGCCCACCGGACGCTGATCGAACACCGCGATGATGTCCGCTTGGACTCGGTGGACGCATTCGACGGCCACCTGGTGGTCAGCTTCCGCAGCGAGGCACTGCCGCGCATCGCGCTCTGGCCGGTCGACGGTGCGGGCTACGGCACGATGCGCAACATCACGTTCGACTCGGAACTGATGTCGGTGGGTCTGTCGGCCAATCCGAACTGGAGCGCACCCAAGCTGCGCATCGGTGCGACGTCGTTCGTCACACCAGTGCGCATCTACGACCTCGACCTGGCTACCGGGGAGCGCACCCTGCTGCGGGAACAACCCGTGCTGGGCGACTACAGTCCGCACGACTACATCGAGCGCCGGGACTGGGCGATCGCCGAAGACGGCGCACGCGTTCCGATCTCGATCGTGCACCGTGCCGACATGCAGGCGCCTGCGCCGATGTTGCTCTACGGGTACGGCGCCTACGAATCGTGCGAGGACCCGCGGTTCTCCATCGCCCGGCTCTCGCTGCTCGACCGCGGCATGGTCTTCGCCGTCGCCCACGTCCGCGGCGGCGGAGAACTCGGCCGGCCATGGTACGAGCACGGCAAGCTGCTCGAGAAGCGCAACAGCTTCACCGACTTCATCGCCGTGGGAAGGCATCTCGTCGATACCGGGGTCACCCGGCCCGACAGGCTGGCCGCCTACGGCGGTAGCGCCGGCGGGCTGCTGGTCGGTGCGGTCACCAACATGGCACCCGACCTGTTCGCCGGGGTGCTCGCGGCGGTGCCGTTCGTCGACCCGCTCACGACCATCCTGGATCCGTCACTGCCGCTGACGGTCACCGAGTGGGACGAGTGGGGCAACCCGCTCGACGACCCCGAGGTCTACCGCTACATGAAGTCCTACTCGCCGTACGAGAACGTCGACACTCGCGACTATCCCGCGATTCTGGCGATGACGTCGCTCAACGATACCCGCGTGTACTACGTCGAGCCGGCGAAATGGGTTGCCGCACTGCGGCATGTGCAGCAGAGCCCGGACGATGGCGCCAAGGTATTGCTCAAGACCGAGATGAACGCCGGGCACGGCGGAATTAGCGGCCGCTACGAGCGGTGGAAGGAAACCGCCTTCCAGTACGCCTGGCTGCTCGACGTGACCAAGGCCGATTCCGGCGACGGCTAGTCCGATGGCCAGAGACAGTTACCACCACGGCGATCTGAAGGCCGTGATCCTGGCGCGGGCGGCGACGTTGGTCGCCGAGCGCGGGGCAGACGGCGTTTCCTTGCGCGAACTGGCCCGTGCGGCAGGTGTTTCGCATGCCGCACCGGCGCACCATTTCACCGATCGCCGCGGATTGTTCACCGCGCTGGCCGCGCAGGGCTGGCGGATGCTCGCCGCGGCGCTGGCCGCCGCGCGACCGGAATTCAGCGCCGCAGCCTTAGCTTACGTAGGCTTCGCGACCGCCAATCCCGGACACTATGCGGTGATGTTCAACCGTTCCCTGGTCAATCCCGATGACCCTGAGCTGCTCGAAGCGCGTGCCGCCGCCGGCATCGAGCTCTCCGCTGGGGTTGCGACGCTGGACGACCCCCGCGCCGCCGACGACCCGCAAGCCGCGGGTCTGGCCGCGTGGTCGCTGGTACACGGCTTCGTGATGCTCTACCTCAACGGTGTGGTCGGCGGGGATGCCGACCCGGTGGACACTGCGCGGCGCGTCGCCCGGATGCTGTTCACCGAACCGGGCGCCCGGTAGCGTTCGGTGCCATGACCGATACCGCGCTGACCGACATCCCGCTGACCACCCTCGACGGCAACGCCACCACGTTGGCCGAGCTGGCCCCCGGCGGTGCGGCGCTGGTGGTCAACGTGGCCTCCAAGTGTGGACTGACGCCGCAGTACTCGGCGCTCGAACAACTCGCCAAGGATTACCGCGACCGCGGACTGACGGTGATCGGCGTGCCGTGCAACCAGTTCATGGGACAGGAGCCCGGCACCGCCGAAGAGATCCAGACGTTCTGTTCCACCAGCTACGGGGTGACGTTCCCGCTGCTGGCCAAGACCGACGTCAACGGCGCCGACCGCCACCCCCTCTACACGCAGCTCACCGAGACCGCCGACGACAGCGGTCAGGCCGGCGACGTGCAGTGGAACTTCGAGAAGTTCCTCGTCGCCCCCGACGGCACCGTAGCCAAGCGATTTCGCCCGCGCACCGAACCCGACACCCCCGAGGTGATCTCGGCCATCGAAGCCGTCCTGCCCCGTTAGCCGACGTACACCTGCGGGCGTCGTGTCCGTCACCTCGGCGACACTTGCGGCTGCGACACTGCCGGTGTGCCAGGACAACTGATCGTCTCGATCTCGGGTATCGACAACCGCACGCTCGACGAGGTCAGCGCGTTCCGGGGTCTGCTGGCCGGTCGCGGAGTCCCCGCATCGCTTCTGGTGGCGCCGCGCCGGAAGAACGGCTATCGCCTCGACCACGACCCACGCACCGTCGACTGGCTGACCCACCGTCGCGGGGACGGCGACGCGATCGTGCTGCACGGCTTCGAGGGCGCGGCGACTTCGCCTGCGCACGAAGCGAACCTGCGTCTGATGGCCGCCGACCGGGTGCTCGACCACCTGGGGCTGCGTACCCGTCTGTTCGCCGGGCCCAAGTGGAACAGCTCCGACGGGACTGCGACCGCATTGCGTCGCAACGGGTTCCGTCTCTCGGCGGGGCTGCACGAGGTGGTCGACCTGGTCCGAGGGCAGGCGGTGCGGGCCAGGGTGCTCGGCATCGGCGAAGGATTCCTGGCCGAGCCCTGGTGGTGTCGCACGCTGGTGCTGGCCGCCGAACGCACGGCACGGCGGCGCGGTGTCGTCCGGGTCGCGGTGGCCGCCCGCCACCTGCGGCGGCCAGGACCCCGGCAGGCGATGCTCGACGCGGTCGACCTGGCACTGATGCACGGCTGCACCCCCACCGTGTACCGGTGGCGGGACCGGCCTGAGCTGACGGCTGCCGCGTAGGGGTCTGCCGCGGGAATCGGGACTACATTGGCGGGATGGCGGATGCTGATGTCATCGTGGTCGGTGCTGGTCTGGCGGGTCTGGTCGCAGCGTGCGAGCTCGCCGACCGGGGCCGCAGCGTCCTGATCGTCGATCAGGAGAACGCTGCGAACATCGGCGGTCAGGCCTACTGGTCGTTCGGCGGCCTGTTCTTCGTCGACAGTCCCGAGCAACGTCGTCTGGGCATCCGAGACAGCCACGAGCTGGCGCTGCAGGATTGGTTGGGCACCGCCGGATTCGATCGGGCCGAAGACCACTGGCCGCGGCAATGGGCCCAGGCCTATGTCGACTTCGCCGCCGGGGAGAAGCGACGCTGGCTGCGCGACCGCGGGCTGCAGACCTTCGCGCTGGTCGGCTGGGCCGAGCGCGGGGGGTACGACGCGCGCGGGCACGGCAACTCGGTGCCGCGGTTTCACATCACCTGGGGCACCGGGCCCGCGCTGGTCGACATCTTCGCGCGGCGCCTGTCGGGCCGGCCGGGGGTGCGGTTCGCGCACCGGCACCGCGTCGACGAGCTGCTCACCGAGAACGGCGCGGTCGTCGGGGTCCGCGGTGCGGTGCTGCAGCCCAGTGCCGAGCCCCGTGGTGTCGCGTCCTCGCGCGAGGTGGCCGGCGACTTCGAGCTGCGCGCGCAGGCGGTGATCGTGGCCAGCGGCGGCATCGGCGGCAACCACGACCTGGTCCGCAAGAACTGGCCGGCCCGGATGGGACGCGTGCCCGAGCAGTTGCTCAGCGGCGTGCCCGCGCACGTCGACGGCCGTATGTTGGGGATCTCCGAGGCCGCGGGCGCGCACGTCATCAACAGCGACCGGATGTGGCACTACACCGAGGGCATCACCAACTACGACCCGATCTGGCCGCGGCACGGCATCCGGATCCTGCCGGGTCCGTCGTCGCTGTGGCTCGACGCCAACGGCAAGCGCCTGCCCGCACCGCTGTACCCCGGCTTCGACACGCTCGGCACTCTGGAGTACATCGCGCGGACCGGGCATGACTACACCTGGTTCGTGTTGAACAAGCGGATCATCGACAAGGAGTTCGGGCTGTCGGGGCAGGAACAGAACCCCGACCTGACCGGCCGCAGTCTTCGCGGGGTGCTCGACCGGTCCCGCAACGGCCCCGCACCGGTGCACGCGTTCGTCGACAGGGGCGTCGACTTCGTCAGCGCGAACACTCTGCGCGACCTGGTGACCGCGATGAACGCCGTTCCCGACACCGAACCCGTGGACTACGCCGTCGTCGAAGCCGAGGTGACCGCCCGCGACCGCGAGGTGGTCAACCGGTTCACCAAGGACAGCCAAATCACCGCGGTCCGCGCGGCCCGCAACTACCTGCCCGACCGCATCAGCCGGGTGGTCGCGCCGCACCGGCTCACCGAGCCGAAGGCCGGCCCGCTCATCGCTGTCAAGTTGCACATCTTGACCCGAAAGTCGTTGGGCGGCTTGGAAACCGATCTCGACTCCCGGGCGCTGCGGGCCGACGGTTCGGTGCTGCCCGGTCTGTACGCCGCCGGCGAGGCCGCCGGGTTCGGCGGGGGCGGCCTGCACGGCTACCGCTCACTGGAGGGGACATTCCTCGGCGGGTGCGTGTTCTCGGGACGCGCGGCCGGGCGGGCGGCGGCCCGCGACGTGGGCTGAGCTCAGAAACCGGTCGCCGACTCCGGTTCGAGCACCTGGAAGTCGGTGTCGGTCATCTCGGTCAGCCGGCCGTAGAAGATCGGCCGGGCGGCCTCGGCGATGATGCCCTGGTGGATCGGCACCGCGTGGGCCGGGGCCACCGCACGCAGATAGTCCACCGCCTCGGAGATCTTGAGCCACGGCGCGGCGGCCGGGGTGGCCAGCACGTCCACCGGTTCGCCGGGGACGAACAACGCGTCGCCCGGGTGCATCAGCTTCGCCGGGTGCCGGCCGTCGCCGATCAGATACGAGATATTGTCGATCTCGGGGAGTTCCGGGTGGATCACGGCGTGCCGACCGCCCGCACCGCGCACGGTCAGGTGCCCGATGGACAGTTCGTCACCGACGTGGACCGCCTGCCACGGTCGGCCGAGCTGCGCCGCGGTCTGCGGATCGGCGTACAAGGCCGCCTGCGGATTCGCCTCGACCAGGGCGGGCAGCCGCTGCGGGTCGGCGTGATCGGGGTGTTGATGGGTGATCAGGATCGCGGACAGACCGGTGATCCCCTCGAAGCCGTGACTGAAGATCCCGGGGTCGAACAGCACGGTCGTGCCAGGGTCAGTGCCGGCGCCCGATTCGCCGGGAAAGCTCGCCAGCAGGCAGGAGTGGCCGAAGTGAGTGAGCTGCATGATCGCATTGTCGCGCAGGTAGAGTGTCGCCGTGGCAACAGTGGTGGTACACGTCATGCCGAAGGCCGAGATTCTGGATCCGCAGGGGCAGGCGATCGTCGGCGCGCTCACGCGGCTGGGTTTCGACGGCATCTCAGATGTCCGGCAGGGCAAGCGCTTTGAGCTTGAAGTCGACGGTGATCTCAGCGATGACCAGCTGGCCGAGATCGCGGAGTCGCTGCTGGCGAACACGGTGATCGAAGACTGGACCATCACCCGCGAGGGGGGCGACGCGTGAGCGCTCGCGTGGGCGTCATCACATTTCCGGGGACGCTGGACGACATCGACGCCGCCCGCGCGGTACGGCTGGCCGGTGGCGAGGCGGTGAGCCTCTGGCACGCCGACGCCGACCTCAAAGGGGTCGACGCGGTCGTGGTTCCGGGCGGATTCTCCTACGGCGACTATCTGCGCGCCGGGGCCATCGCGAAGTTCGCACCGGTGATGGGCGAGGTGGTCGCCGCCGCGCAACGCGGCATGCCGGTGCTCGGGATCTGCAACGGTTTCCAGGTGCTCTGCGAGGCCGGCCTGCTGCCGGGCGCGCTGACCCGCAACGTCGGGCTGCACTTCATCTGCCGCGACACCTGGCTGGAGGTGGCCGCCAACACGACGGCGTGGACGTCGCGCTACGAGCAGGGTGCCGACCTGCTGGTGCCGCTGAAGTCCGGTGAGGGCCGCTACGTCGCCGACGAGCGCGTGCTCGACGAACTGGAGGGCGAGGGCCGGGTGGTGTTCCGCTACCGGGAGAACCTCAACGGCTCGATGCGCGACATCGCCGGGATCAGCTCGGCCAACGGGCGCGTCGTCGGGCTGATGCCGCACCCCGAGCATGCCACCGAGCCGCTGACCGGTCCGTCCGACGACGGCCTGGGCATCTTCTACTCGGCGCTGGACGCAGTTTTGGTGTCCTGACCCCTCCGGCGCCGCTGTTAGGTTTCCTGTGTGCTGGTTGATCCGGATGTGCTGCGGGCATTTGCCGCTCAGGTGGAGGCTGCCGCGGGCGCGCTGAACGGTCTGGACGTCGGACACACCGCCACCACGGCGGCCGACGGGCTGCCGGGTTCGTCGACGCAGTGGGCGACCCGGCAGGTGGGCGAGCGGCTGGGCAGGATCGCAGCGGATCTGCTCGGCGACATCTTCGCCATGGGTGACGCAGTGCGCGGCGCGGGGGACCGGTACGAGGTGACCGACGAGAGCCTGGCAGGCCAGTTCACGAAGTTGTTCTGACATGCTGCCCACCCGTTCTCGGCTGCAGAGCTGGAACCCTGAGTCGTTGGTGCCCGCTGCGGCGGCGATCCAGGCAGCGGGAGCGGCCGTCTACCAGGCCGTCCGAGACCTCGACGACCGGATCGATCGCATGCCCCGCACCGGGGGATGGGAGGGGGCGGCCCACCGCGCTGCCGCCGGCATGTTCAGCCGGGCGACTGACCGATCGTCAGCCTTCAAAACCTACGCCGAAGCGGTTGCATCGGCGCTGTCCGACGGCAGCGGCGCCATCAGCACGGCACGGACTGCCGCGCTCGCCATGGCAGCCCAGATCGACAGCGGACCGTTGAACGTCACCGACCAATGGGTGGTGCTGATCGACCCGGCGGGCATGTCCGCCGAGCGTGTGGCCGAGCTGGAGATATTGGCGCAGATCGCCCAGGGTGAACTGAACCCACTCGTGATAGCCGTGGATCAGGCCGACGACACCACGTCGATGAAGATCGTCACCACCGTGGCCGAGGAGGGCATCAACTCCGACCTCGCCGGGCCTGTTGCGCCCGGCCCGGCCCCGGTCGACGAGGTGCCCAGCCCCGCCACCGCCGAGGGCGAACAGTTCCAGGAGGTCGCCCGCGCCGAGGACATGGCCACCACTGTCCGCGAGATCACCGACACCGAGGACCTCACCGGCAACCGGGTCACGACATACACGATGATGGACGGCAGCACCCAGGTCGCCACCGAGTACATCGATCAGGGGCTGCCGAGCCAGCAGGTCTATCCGCCGGGGACCACGCGGGTCCTGCATACCGACAAGCACGGCAACTGGATCTCGGACACCATGACCACCCCGCTCGACGACGGCGGTGTGAAGACAAGCGTGCACTGGTCCGACGGCACCACTGTCACGATGAGCGAGACGGCCGACGGTGTGCGCACCGGAAGTTGCATCACCGCCGACGGGCGGGAGAGCCCGTTGCCCGACGAGTTCTTCACCGACCCCTTCCCGACGCTGGTCGGGGGCGCGCTGTCAGGTCTGGAAACCAAGGCCGGTCAAGGGATACCGGCCTTGACCGCGGCAGAGCTGGACAAGGTCAAGACCGGCGCCAAGTGGGGTGGGCCGGCGATCGGTGTGGCGACGATGGCCTACAACATGGTCTCCGCGGAGACACTGCACGACGCATGCGTGGCCGGTGTCTCGGGCGTGTACAGCACGGTGGGCGGTATCGCGACGGCAGCGGCGGGTGGTGCATTATTCGGTCCGGTCGGCGCGTTCGTCGGCAGCCTGGGCGGTTCGTGGGCGTTCGGATACGTCGGTTCGGTGGTAGGGGAGGTGTTGTGCCCGAGATGAAACCCAGGACGTCGGTCGCCGCGGTGGCTCTGTTGTTCGGTGGGCTCGGAGTGTTCAGCATCGTCTGGGTTCTCAAGCTCTTCGAGCAGGGCCGCTACCCATCCATGCTGGTGGTCGCGGGATTCGCGGTGTTCGCGTTCGCAGGTCTCGCGATGCGGGTGATCCTGGCGACCGGCAGCGTCCGGCCGAGAATCGAGTATGACTCCACCGGAACGGTTCTGCGGCCGGACCTGAAGGTGGACCGACTGTCCATGACGGGGGCCGTGGTCGCCTTCGCCACCCTGCTGCTCTATGCGGTCGGCGCGGCGGTCGGCGCGGTGGCGCTTCCAGGCGTCGCCGACCAGAAATGGTTCGCGCTGGCCGGTGCCATCGGTGTGGTGATCGGAGTGCCCAGCCTGGCGCGGATCGCCCGCCATCGCGGGATGGGCTACCTGCGGCTCACCCCTGATGGCGTCGAGCACGTCGACCCCTACTCCCGCGTCGAGCGCCGATGGGACGAACTGACCGAGTTGTCGGACCAGCCACGCCAGGAGAACTTTTTGCAGATGGCCGGTAGCACTTATGTGAAGACGGCCGACGGCCGGACGAGGACGCTGACCTCCGACTGGTATACCCCGGGCGGTCTGGCGCTGCGCGAACTGATGCAGTTCTACTGGAAACACCCCGACCATCGGGTCGAGCTCACCGACGGCCGGGCGGCCAGACGACTGGTGGCCCCGGGCTGAGCCGCGCCGCGGCTGATCGGCGATGATGGAAAATTATGTCGGCCACCGCGCAGCAGCTCTGTGAGTTCATCGACGCATCGCCGTCGCCGTTTCATGCCGTCGCCACGGCCGCTGATCGCCTGCGGGCCGCCGGGTTCACCGAACTCTCCGAGAGCGATCCGTGGCCGGGGGCGGGCGACTTCTTTGCGGTCCGTGCCGGCTCGCTGATCGCCTGGCGCGGCGGTGCCGACACCACGGCGCCGTTTCGGATCGTCGGAGCCCACACCGACAGCCCGAACCTGCGGGTCAAGCAACATCCGGACCGGTTCGTGTCGGGATGGCAGGTGGTCGCGCTGCAGCCCTACGGCGGGGCGTGGCTGAATTCGTGGCTGGACCGCGACCTCGGAATCAGTGGGCGGTTGTCGGTCCGCGACGGAAACACGGTCCGGCACATCCTGGTCCGCGTCGACGACCCGGTCCTGCGGGTGCCCCAGCTGGCCATCCACCTCGCCGAGGACCGCAAGGCCGTCGAGCTGAACCCGCAGCGCCACGTCAACGCCGTCTGGGGCGTCGGCAGCGGCAGCCGCTCCTTCCTCGCGTCCGTCGCCGAGCGGGCGGGCGTGGACGCCGACGCGGTGCTCGGGTTCGACCTGATGACCCACGACCTCACGCCGTCGCGGCTGGCCGGTGTCGACAACGAACTGGTCAGCGCCCCGCGGCTGGACAACCAGGCCACCTGCTACGCCGGGCTGGCGGCCTTCCTGGCAGCGGGCGCAGACACCAGGGTCGTACCGGTGCTGGTGCTGTTCGACCACGAGGAGGTCGGCTCGCAGTCCGACCACGGCGCCCAGTCGGATCTGCTGCTGACCGTGCTGGAACGCATCACCCTGGCCGCCGGCGGCGGGCGCGAGGACTTCCTGCGCCGGCTGGCGACGTCGATGGTGGCCTCGGGCGACATGGCCCACGCCACCCACCCGAACTACCCGGACCGTCACGAGCCGGGTCACCTCATCGAGGTCAACGGCGGGCCGGTGCTCAAAGTGCAGCCCAATCTCCGGTACGCGACCGACGGACGCACCGCCGCGGCGTTCGCGCTGGCCTGCGAGCAAGCCGGGGTCCCGCTGCAGCGCTACGAACACCGCGCCGACCTGCCCTGCGGCTCCACCGTCGGGCCGATGACCGCGGCGCGCACCGGCATCCCCACCGTCGACGTCGGCGCCGCGCAGCTCGCCATGCACTCGGCGCGCGAGGTGATGGGCGCGGCCGATGTCGCGGCCTATTCGGCAGCGCTTGCGGCGTTCCTGTCACCGGCCTGATCTAGGGTCGAGCCATGCCGCTGAGAACCGAGATGGTGACCTTCGATTGTGTCGATCCCGACCGCCTCGCCGACTGGTGGGCCACGGCCCTCGGCGGCGACGTGAACGCTGTCGCGCCAGGGGAGTTCGTGATGGTGGTGCGCGACGGCGACCCCAGTCTGGGATTTCAGCGGGTGCCCGATCCGACGCCGGGCAAGAACCGCGTGCACCTGGATTTTCACGCCGAGGACCGGGAAGCTGAGGTGGCACGACTGGTCGAACTGGGCGCGAAGGAAGCCGGTCGGCACAACTTCGGGCCCGAGTTCGAGTGGGTGGTGCTCAATGACCCGGAGGGCAACGCGTTCTGTGTGGCCTGAGTCGCATCGGCATGCTGGCTAAACTGACCCCGTGACGTCTGGGTTGAGCCAACAGGTAGACACCGTGGAGCGGGCGACCGCCACCCCCGACCAGCCCCAGCCGTACCGAGAGCTCGGTCTCAAGGACGACGAGTACGAGCGGATCCGCGAGATCCTCGGGCGCCGACCCACCGATGCCGAGCTGGCGATGTACTCGGTGATGTGGAGCGAGCACTGCTCCTACAAGTCCTCCAAGGTGCACCTGCGCTACTTCGGCGAGACCACCACCGCCAAGATGCGCGAGGCGATGCTGGCCGGCATCGGCGAGAACGCCGGCGTCGTCGACATCGGCGACGGCTGGGCCGCCACCTTCAAGGTGGAGTCGCACAACCACCCGTCCTACATCGAGCCCTACCAGGGCGCGGCAACAGGCGTCGGCGGCATCGTGCGCGACATCATGGCGATGGGTGCGCGCCCGGTCGCGGTGATGGACCAGCTGCGGTTCGGCCCCGCCGACGCCCCCGACACCCGCCGCGTCCTCGACGGCGTGGTGCGCGGCATCGGCGGTTACGGCAACTCGCTGGGTCTGCCCAACATCGGTGGCGAGACGGTGTTCGATCCGTCCTATGCCGGCAACCCGCTGGTCAACGCGCTGTGCGTCGGCGTGCTGCGCAAAGAGGATCTGCACCTGGCGTTCGCGTCAGGCGTCGGGAACAAGATCATCCTGTTCGGTGCGCGCACCGGCCTCGACGGCATCGGCGGGGTGTCGGTGCTGGCGTCGGAGACGTTCGGCGGCGACGAGAGCGGGGCAGGCCGCAAGAAGCTGCCCAGCGTGCAGGTGGGTGACCCGTTCACCGAGAAGGTGCTCATCGAGTGCTGCCTGGAGCTCTACGCGAGTGACCTCGTGGTCGGTATCCAGGACCTCGGTGGTGCCGGACTGTCTTGCGCCACATCGGAACTCGCGTCCGCCGGGGACGGCGGTATGCGGGTGGAACTGGATGCGGTGCCGCTGCGCGCCGCCAACATGACCCCGGCGGAGATCCTGTCGAGCGAGTCGCAGGAACGGATGTGCGCGGTCGTCACCCCCGACAACGTCGACGCGTTCCTGGCGGTGTGCCGTAAGTGGGAGGTGCTGGCCACCGTGATCGGCGAGGTCACCGACACCGGCCGGCTGGAGATCACCTGGCACGGCGAGACGGTCGTCGATGTGCCGCCGCGCACCGTGGCCCACGAAGGCCCGGTCTACGAGCGGCCCGTGCAGCGTCCCGACACCCAGGACGCGCTCAACGCCGACACCTCGGCTGGGCTGAAGCGACCGGTGACCGGCGAGGAACTGCGCATCACGCTGCTGCAGATGTTGGGCAGCCCGCAGCTGTGCAGCCGAGCGTTCATCACCGAGCAGTACGACCGATACGTGCGCGGCAACACGGTGCTGGCCGAGCACGCCGACGGCGGCGTGCTGCGCGTCGACGAGGAGACGGGACGCGGTATCGCGATCTCCACCGACGCGTCGGGCCGTTACACGGCACTGGACCCGTACGCCGGTGCGCAGCTCGCGCTGGCCGAGGCCTACCGCAACGTCGCCGTCACCGGGGCCACTCCCGTCGCGGTGACGAATTGCCTGAACTTCGGGTCCCCGGAGGATCCAGGTGTGATGTGGCAGTTCTCCCAAGCCGTGCGCGGACTGGCCGACGGCGCTGCGGCGCTGGGCATTCCGGTGACCGGCGGCAACGTCAGCTTCTACAACCAGACCGGGGCCACCGCGATCCTGCCGACGCCGGTGGTCGGTGTGCTCGGCGTGATCGACGACGTGAAGCGACGGATCCCGACCGCGCTGGGCACCGAGCCGGGCGAGTCGCTGATCCTGCTCGGCGAGACCCGCGACGAGTTCGACGGGTCGATCTGGGCGCAGGTCACCGCCGATCACCTCGGCGGGATGCCGCCGCAGGTCGACCTGGCGCGAGAACAGCTGCTGGCCGAGGTGCTGACCGCGGCCTCGCGGGACGGCCTGATCTCCGCAGCCCACGACCTCTCCGAGGGCGGACTCGTCCAGGCTGTCGTCGAGGCCGCGCTGGCCGGCGAAACCGGTTGCCGCATCGTCATTCCCGACGTCTTCGCAGACGGCGACGGTCCCTTCGTCTTCTTGTTCAGCGAGTCCGCGGGGCGGGTGCTGGTCGCGGTGCCGCGCACCGAGGAGAGCCGGTTCACCGCGATGTGTGAAGCCCGCGGCCTGCCCGCCACCCGGGTCGGTGTCGTCGACCCCGGCCCGGAGCCCGGCCAGGCGGCTGTCGAGGTGCAGGGGCTGTTCACGGTGACACTCGAGGAGTTGCGGCGCACGTCGGAGGGCGTGCTGCCCGGGTTGTTCGGGTGACCCTATGGGTGTGGCGAATGCTGCGTCTGGACTTCACAGGCGTCGCATTCGGGGCGCTGTTCTTCTGCCTGTCCCTCACACCCTCCCTGCTTCCCCGTGACTGGCTGCTCGGCGGCCTGATCGGCGGAATCACCGCGGCCATCGGCTACGGCATCGGGGTGTTCGCCGGCCGCATGGGGCACAGGTTCGTGCTCGACCGGCGACGGTGGTGGCCACCGCCGAGACGAATCGCCTACGCGCTCAAGACCGTGATCGTGGTCGGCTCCGTCGGTGCGTGTCTGCTGATGGTGATCCCGGCCGCCGGCTGGCAACGTCAGGTCTCGGAGCTGATGGGGGTGCCGGGCCCGAGCACCGCGAGCTACCTGCGCACCCTCGCGTTGGCCGCCGCCGTCGCCGCAGTGTGCGTGGCCGGAACCAGAATTCTCATCGACGCGATCAAGACGATGGCGCGCTTTTTGATCCGGCGGTGGCGGCTGTCGGACGAGCTCGCGCTGTTGATCGGCACCGCGGTCGCGGTGGTGCTCGTCATCAGCCTGGTCAACGGGGTGCTGGTGCGCGGCTTCTTCGCCCTCGCCAACCGCGTCTCCCAACCGCAGAACACCACCACCGCCGAGGGCGTCGTTCAACCGGATGAACGCGAAAGATCCGGCAGCCCTGAATCATTCGCGCAATGGGAGACGCTGGGCTACCAGGGGCGCAGTTTCGTCGCCGGCGGTCCCAGCGCCGCGGAGCTCGAAGAGGTCAACGGTCGCCCGGCCCGTGAGCCGATCCGGGTGTACGCCGGGCTGGAGACGGCTGACACCGAGGAAGCGCGGATGGCGGTGCTGCTGAGCGAACTCGAGCGCACCCGCGCGTTCGAGCGTGAGGTGCTGGTCATCGCGCCGACCACCGGCACAGGATGGATCAACCCGGTTGCGGCCGCGTCGGTCGAGTACCTGTACAACGGCGACACGGCGATCGTCGGCTCCCAGTATTCCTTTCTGCCCAGCTGGGTCTCGTTCCTGGGCGACCGGGAGAAGTCGATGCGCTCGGGCCGGATGATGATCGACGCGGTTGCGCAGCGCTGGGCGCAGTTGCCACCCGAGCGTCGCCCGCGTCTCCTGCTCTACGGCGAGAGTCTGGGGTCGATGGCCGGACAGGGGGCCTTCGAATGGCTGCCCGACATCGCCGGCATGGGGTTCTCCTCGGTGCTGTGGGTCGGCCCGCCCAACGCCAGCCCGCTGTGGCGCGACATCGTCGCGCGCCGAGACCCGGGTACCCCGCAAGTCGAGCCGCGCTACGACGGTGGGCGGACCGTGCGTTTCTCGCAGGGGAACAGCCCCGCGCAGATCGCCGAGGACACCAGGGGGCCGTGGGAGGGCACGCGGGTGTTGTTCCTGCAGCACGCGTCGGACCCGATCGTGTGGTGGTCGCGGGATCTGCTGTTCACCCGGCCCGACTGGCTGGCCGAGCCGCCCGGCCGCGACCGGACCGCATCGATGCGGTGGTATCCGATCATCACGTACTGGCAGGTGGCCGCCGACATTCCCAACGCCGCGTCGGCGCCGGCGGGGCACGGCCACAACTACGGCGACTACATCCTCGACGGCTGGGTCGGGGTGGCACCGCCGCCGGGGTGGACCGCAGCCGATACCGAGCGGATCCGAAATGCGTTGCGCGATCGACTTCCCGACGCGGTGACGTGACCAGAGACGTGCTGCGCGCGCTCGCGCTGTCGGCGACGCTGCTCACCTGGAGCGCGCTGGCCGCGCGGATTCCGGCGCGCTGGCACCCGATCCCACACGCCGCGGTCGGCGCCGCGCTGGCCGCGGCCACGCCCGCCTCGCTGGGGCTGCGGCCACCCCGCCTGTGGGCGGGCCTGCGCTGGGGTGGCGCAGTGTCGGTCCCGCTCGTGCTCGGCATCGCCGCGAGTACCGCCAACCGCAGGGTGCGCAGCGGGATGGCCGAGCGCGATCTTCCGGCGGCGCCCGGACGGTGGTTGCTGCTGCGGATCCCGCTCGGCACGGTGTGGTCCGAGGAGGTCGCCTACCGGGCAGCGCTGGGCAGTGCCGCGAACCGGGCGTTCGGCCCGCGGGCCGGCCGCCTGCTGACAGCGCTGGTGTTCGGCCTGAGCCATGTGCCCGACGCCCGTGCGGCCGGGGAGTCGGTTGCGGGGACGGTGGCACTCACGGGGGCGGCCGGATGGCTGTTCTCCTGGCTGCACACCGAATCGGGCAGCGTGGCCGCTCCGATGCTGACCCATCTGGCCGTCAACGAGGCCGGAGCGGTCGCGGCGCTGGTTGTTGCGCGCCGCCGTTTGAAATCCTGATGCCGTTTGAAATCCTGACGGCGTGGCCTCCCGACGCAGCGCCGACCCGGCGCAGACCCGAGCCGCAGTCGCGGCGGTGTCGGCCTGGCTGCGCGACCCTGCGGCCCCGGCCCCGCAGCGCGCCGAAATGGCCGAGGCGGTACGCACCACGGCCCGGACGCTGAGCGCGACGGTGCCGGGTTCGGCCGTCGAGGTGCGAGTTCCGCCGTTCGTCGCGGTGCAGTGCATCGCAGGTCCGAGACATACCCGGGGGAATCCGCCCAACGTGGTCGAGACCGACCCGCGCACGTGGTTGCTGTTGGCTACCGGGCTGCTGACGGTGGCCGACGCGGCTGCGGCGGGAACGCTGCAGCTGTCGGGATCGCGGGCCGGCGAGATCGCCGCTGCACTGCCGGTGGTCGCGCTGCCCGATTAGGACGTGTTCGATTCTGTCTTCTCCGGTTCGGACCGTAGACTGGGCCCCGTCACCCACCGCCCGCCCCAGGGAGCAGCCTGATTGTGACCGCCGAGCAGTCCGCCGCCGTGGACAACGAACCGAAAGAAGAGTGCGGAGTATTCGGGGTCTGGGCGCCCGGCGAGGAAGTGGCCAAGCTCACTTACTACGGTTTGTATGCGTTGCAGCACAGGGGTCAGGAAGCCGCGGGCATCGCGGTCGCCGACGGTTCCCAGGTGCTGGTCTTCAAAGATCTCGGGCTGGTCAGCCAGGTCTTCGACGAGCAGACACTGGCCGCGATGCCGGGCCATGTCGCCGTCGGGCACTGTCGATACTCCACCACCGGCTCGACCACCTGGGAGAACGCGCAGCCGGTGTTCCGCAACACCGCCGCGGGCACCGGAGTGGCGCTGGGCCACAACGGAAATCTGGTCAACACCGCAGAACTGGCGGCCCGGGCCCGCGACGAGGGTCTGGTGGGCCCGCGGGGTGCGGCGGCCGCCACGACCGACTCCGACATCCTGGGTGCGCTGCTGGCCCACGGCGCCGCCGACTCGTCGGTCGAACAGGCCGCACTGGAGCTGTTGCCCACGGTGCGCGGCGCGTTCTGCCTGACCTTCATGGACGAGAACACGCTCTACGCCGCGCGCGACCCGTACGGGGTGCGCCCACTGTCGCTGGGCCGGCTGGACCGGGGCTGGGTGGTGGCGTCGGAGACCGCCGCACTCGACATCGTCGGGGCGTCCTTTGTCCGCGACATCGAACCGGGCGAGCTGCTGGCGATCGACGCCGACGGTGTGCGCTCCAGCCGCTTCGCGCCGCAGACGCCGAAGGGCTGTGTGTTCGAGTACGTCTACCTGGCTCGCCCCGACAGCACCATCGTCGGTCGATCGGTGCATGGCACCCGCGTCGACATCGGTCGGCGCCTGGCCCGCGAGAAGCCCGTCGAGGCCGACCTGGTGATCGGGGTTCCCGAGTCGGGCACTCCGGCCGCGGTGGGTTACGCGCAGGAGTCCGGGATCCCGTTCGGTCAGGGCCTGATGAAGAACGCCTACGTCGGGCGCACGTTCATCCAGCCCTCGCAGACCATTCGTCAGCTCGGCATCCGGCTCAAACTCAACCCCCTCAAAGAGGTGATCCGCGGTAAGCGGCTGATCGTCGTCGACGACTCGATCGTGCGCGGCAACACCCAGCGGGCGCTGGTGCGGATGTTGCGGGAGGCCGGGGCGGTCGAGGTACACGTGCGCATCGCGTCACCCCCGGTGAAGTGGCCCTGCTTCTACGGCATCGACTTCGCCACCCCGGCCGAGCTGATCGCCAACGCCGCCAACGCCGACGCCGACCCGGCGGAGATGCTGGAAGCCGTGCGCCACGCGATCGGCGCCGACACGCTGGGCTACATCTCCCAGCAGGGCATGATCGCCGCGACCGAGCAGCCCGCGTCGCGGCTGTGCTCGGCCTGCTTCGACGGCAACTACCCGATCGAACTGCCCGGGGAGACTGCGCTGGGCAAGAACGTCGTCGAACACATGCTGGCCACCGCCGCGCGCACCGGGTTGCCGCTGCAGTCCGCCAACGACAACGCGTCCGCGCTGCGCAGACCCTAGGTGTGAGCCGGGCTGAACCGTAACCAGCGGCGCCGTCCGCCCGACGCGGCGGTGCCGCCCTCCTGCAACGCCTGCTCGACGGCCTCGCGGTACCCCGTCAAGCCGACGGGCGGAGGCGGGATCACGTCGTCGATGTCGTGTTCGTGGGCGATCGCGTCGCATTCGAGGGACTCGACGAGCGGTCGGGCCAGGCCGGCGGGGATGGGGGTGACCAGTCCCACCCACAGACTGGCGATCGTGGGCGTCAGGAACGGCAGCACAACCATCACCCGGCGGGACAGCCCGGCGATCTCGGCGTAGATCTGCATGGCGTCGCCGTACTCCATGACATCCGGACCGCCGACATCCCAGGTGCGGGACCGGGACACCGGGGCTGTCGCCGCTTCGGCGAGGTAGTGCAGCACATCGTCGATGGAGATCGGCTGAATCTTGTTGTGCACCCACTTCGGTGTCGTCATCAGCGGCAGCCGATCGGTCAGGTGCCGGACCATCTCGAAAGAGGCCGAGCCGGACCCGATCACGATGCCGGCCTGCAACACCACCGTCTCCACGCCAGAGTCGAGCAGGATCTCGCCGACCTCCACCCGGGAGGCCAGATGGCGCGACAGATCTGCACCTTCGGGATGCAGCCCGCCGAGATAGACGATCCGCTTGATCCCGGCCTTCTGCGCGGCGGCGACGACGTTGCGCGCCGACCGGGCCTCCTCGGCGACGAAGTCGCGCGATGTCCCCATCGAGTGCACCAGGTAATAGACGACGTCGACCCCGTCGAACGCCTGGACCAGCGAATCCGGGTCGGTGAGGTCGCCCTGCACCACGTCGACATCGGCGCGCCACGGCGACTTGTCGAGCTTGGCGGGCGTGCGCGCCATCGCGCGCACGGTGAAGCCGCGGTCCAGCAGTTTGGGCACCAGGTGACCTCCGATGTAACCGGTGGCACCGGTCACCAGGCAGGTGGGCTGCTCAGCCGACATGTCTTCCTCCGATCATTGCCCCGTGTTCGGAGCCGGTGCCCACCTGGATTGCCCCAATCCGGCAGTTCGACACCGCCGCGTGGGCGGTAGCCTTGCTCTCGATGACTAGAGGCGCCGAACAGCACGGCATCGCCGACCCACACGGCATTTCCTACGCGTCGGCGGGAGTGGACATCGAAGCTGGTGACCGCGCCGTCGAACTGTTCAAACCACTAGCCAAGAAGGCCACCCGGCCCGAGGTGCGCGGTGGTCTGGGCGGCTTCGCGGGGCTGTTCGCCCTGCGTGGCGACTATCGCGAACCGTTGCTGGCGTCGTCGACCGACGGTGTCGGCACCAAGTTGGCGGTGGCCCAGGCGATGGACAAGCACGACACCGTCGGGATCGATCTGGTCGCGATGGTGGTCGACGACCTGGTCGTGTGTGGTGCCGAACCGTTGTTCCTGCAGGACTACATCGCCGTCGGCCGGACCGTCCCCGAACGCGTCGCCGAACTGGTCTCCGGTATCGCCGATGGCTGCGTGCAGGCCGGCTGTGCGCTGCTGGGCGGCGAGACGGCCGAGCACCCCGGCCTGATGGCGCCGGACCACTACGACATCTCGGCCACCGGTATCGGCGTCGTCGAGGCCGATGACGTCCTGGGACCCGAACGCGTCAAACCCGGCGACGTGATCATCGCGATGGCCTCTACCGGCCTGCACTCCAACGGCTACTCGCTGGCCCGTCACGTGCTGCTCGAGATCGACCACATGAACCTGGCCGGCCACGTCGAGGAATTCGGTCGCACCCTCGGCGAGGAACTTCTAGAACCTACCCGCATCTACGCCAAGGACTGCCTGGCGTTGGCCGCCGAAACCCAGGTCCGGACCTTCTGCCACGTCACCGGAGGCGGACTGGCCGGCAACCTCGAACGGGTCATTCCGCACGGCTTGGTGGCGACGCTCGAACGCGGCACCTGGACGCCGGCGCCGGTGTTCGGCATGATCGCGCAGCGCGGACGCATCGAACAGGCCGAGATGGAGCGGACGTTCAACATGGGCGTCGGCATGGTCGCCGTCGTCGCGCCGGAGGACACCGATCGCGCGCTGGCCGTGCTGACCGCCCGTCACCTGGACTGCTGGACTCTGGGCACCATCGAGAAGGGTGGTAAGGACGGCGCCCGCGCGGTTCTGGTCGGGCAGCACCCCAGATTCTGACAGCTGTGGGTCCCAGGGATCCGAGTAGGCCCGGGCCTATCGGCGCCAGTCGTCGTCGTCGACCCAGGCGTCATCCGAGGCGTCGCCGTTGATGTCACCACCGAAGCGGTCATCGCCCGAAGAGCCCGACAGCTCGCGCTGAAGCCGCTCGAAGTCGGTCTGAGGTGAGCTGTACTTGAGCTCACGTGCAACCTTGGTCTGCTTTGCCTTTGCCCGGCCGCGGCCCATGGGGGAACCCCCTCGCGCAATAACGGAGCGGCCCAATGACTAGGCGGCTCCGATCTGAGTGTGTTTATGTCCTGTTGACACCTTACCGTGCCGGACGCCGTGGCGCTGGCAGGCCCTGAACCCTGACCGGGTTTTGTGGGCGCTCTCACTTAGTACCACTACGCAACCGCTCGACCGCCAGCCGTCCTGCGCCGACGGAGTCGCCGGCGGGCACCGAATCGGGGTCGATGGCGGCGGCCGTTTCGACCTGGCCGCCCGTGGTCAGCTCGGTGTCGGCGGATAGGCCCCGTTTGACCAGGGCCAGCGCGATCGGGCCGTGATCGACGTGGTCGACCACCGTGCCCAGGCGCCCCACCGCGCGGCCCGCGGTCAGCAGCGGATCGCCCGGCGCGGGGCGGTCGGTGCTGCCGTCGAGGTGCAGCAGCACCAGCATCCGCGGCGGTTTGCCCAGGTTGTGCACTCGCGCCACCGTCTCTTGTCCCCGATAGCAGCCCTTGTCCAGGTGGACGGCGGGGCCGACCCAGCCGACCTCGTGCGGAATGGTGCGTTCGTCGGTGTCCACCCCCAACCGGGCCTGCACGGCGGCCACCCGATGGGCTTCGTAGGCCCACACTCCGGCCGGACGCACCCCTGCGGCGACCAGTGCGTCCCACCAACGGGCGTGCTGCTCGCGGGGCACGACGACGTCGAGGTCGGCTCCACCGGAGGTCAAACGACGGACGAATCCACCGCCGTCCAGGGCCACCGCGGACCCGTCGGCCGGTACCGTCGCCAGCCCCAGCGCGTCGAGTACGGCGGCGTCGGCCACGGCGGGACCGAGCAGCGACAGCACAGCCAGCTCGGCCGGCTCGATCACGACATCGGCCCAGAAGACCATCTTGCGCAGATAGGACAACAGTGGCTCGCCCCGCCAGGGCTCGGTGTCCAGCACCGTGCGGCCGCTCAGTTCGGTCTGCAACCAGTGATCCTCCACCCGCCCCTGGCCGTCGAGGCTGAGGTTCTGGGTGGCCGTGCCCTCGCCCAAGTCGCTGACGTGCTGAGTGGACAGGCTGTGCAGCCAGGTCTTGCGCTCGGCTCCGGTGAGGGCCAGCACGGCCCGGTGGGAGCGATCGACGACCACGGCTGCGTGGGCGGCGGTGCGCTGCTCACCGAGCGGATCGCCGTAGTGCCAGACGGCGCCGGCGTCGGGACCGGGGTCAGGGGCGGGTACTGCGGACATAGTCCAACTCTACGGTCGGCGCGTGGTGGCGTGGGGCTACGCTGTGGCCCCATGGCTGACCGACCCGCTGTCGTGGTCACCCTCGATGGACGGCTGCACGATCCGACCGTCCCGCTTTTGTACGCCGATGATCTCGCGGCCGTGCGCGGAGACGGGATCTTCGAGACCATGCTGGTGCGCGACGGCGCGGCCTGTCTGCTCGACGCGCATCTGGGCCGGCTGGCGCACTCGGCCCGGATGGTGAACCTGCCGGCCCCCGACCTGGACCGGTGGCGCAGCGCGGTAGGTGTAGCGGTGGACGCCTGGACCGACGCAGGCGACGACGACGGCGTTCTGCGGCTGGTATACAGCCGGGGCCGCGAGAGCGGATCGGAGGTCACCGCGTACGTCACTGTGGCGGCGCTGCCGGCGCGCGTCGCCGAGGTCCGGCGACGCGGACTGGCGGCACTGACGCTCTCCCGCGGACTGGCCGCGCACGGTATCGACGAACTGCCCTGGTTGCTGGCCGGAGCCAAGACGCTGTCCTACGCCGTGAACATGGCGGCGCTGCGGCACGCGGAGGCGCACGGAGCCGGTGATGTGATCTTCGTCAGCACCGACGGGTTCATCCTGGAGGGGCCGCGGTCGACCGTGGTCATCGAGACGGTCTCCGACGAGGGTCGGCGGTGCCTGCTCACCCCGCCCCCGTGGTACCCGATCCTGCGCGGCACCACGCAGCAAGCCCTGTTCGAGGTCGCCCGCAATGCGGGTTACGACTGCGACTACCAGGCACTCAAGCCGGCTGATCTGATTGCCGCGCAGGGTGTTTGGCTGGTGTCGAGCATCACCCTGGCGGCGCGCGTGCACACCCTCGACGGGGTGGCGCTGCCGACGGCGACCGACGCCGCCGACATCTCCGCGCTGATCGACGCCGCGGTGCTCAGCGATCGCTGACAGAGTAAATCCCTTGTCGCGCTGACCCTGCGCGGGTACCTTCGCCTGTACACAGGGAAGGAGGTGGTCCGACAAATTGAGTGACTTATGGACATGTGAGGTGGCTGCGAGCTAGCAGCGCCGGGGAGCGCTTGACGCACACCTGCGCGCGCTGGCGAATTCCCCGCAGTCACCCGGCCCCCGAGCCCCTTGGTTGTGTCCGACCGAGGATGACGGCTCGGGGGCTGTCCCTTTTCTGGGTCGAGCGTCAGCCGGCAGGGCCGGGCGCCAGCGAGGAACACTCCGCCATGGCCGACTCCCAGGTGTCGACGTCCACCCCGGGCGGGGGGCCGGACACCGGCCCGGCAGGCGCAGGAACTCCGTGCTGATCCAGGCACGATGCGTACGAGCCGTGCCCGCCACCGGTTTCGGTCGAACGCGGGGTTGACGGAGCCGGAGTCTCACCGGGGGAGGCACAGCCGGCCAGCACGGTGGCAGCCGCGGCCCATGCAACGACCACGTGGTGGGCGCGCATCAGCCGACGAACCGGGACAGCCGGGCCGACAGATGCGGGACCAGTCCGCCGTCGGCGTCCACCCGCTCCTCGACGTAGGCCAGGTCGCCGCCTTCGATGATCCCGTAGAGCCGTTTGGCGCCGCCGACGAGCACCCCGGACACGCTGCGCGCCAGCGCATCGGTGACCAGTTCCCACGAGGATTGATTGAGCGGTCGGCCGTAGAACAGCTCGACGTAGCCGGCCGAGTGGGCCAGTAGCAACTCGATCGCCTGGGACTCGTCGGGGTCGGCCGGGTCGGTGACGAACCGCCAGTAGCCCGTCTCGCGCAGGCCGGGACGGTCGTAGTCGCCGTCCTCGGTCAGCAGCCAGGAGCGGGACTCCCAGTTCAGATAGTCGCTGCCGTCATGCGAGACGATGATCTGCTGGCCGAACCGGTAGTCGCCGTGGGCGCTGCGGCCCTCGCCCTCACCGCGCCACACCCCGACCAGAGGCAGCAGTGCCAGCAGCGCATCGTTGAGGTCGGCGCCCTGTCGCAGGTTGGCCGTGTCGGCGGGAAGCGGGAGGTCGGCGAAGGCCGGAATGTTGCGCGTGGCAGTCTCTTTGGCCCGCTGGGCGGCAGCGGCGACCGCCTCGTCGCCGGACGTCACGACTCGTCGGTGACCAGTCGATACAACGCGTACAACGCGAACCAGGTGATCACCACCACGGCCACGACGAGCAGGATCTCGAAGAACAGCACCACGACGTGAAGTCTAACCGCCGCTCCGGGCCGTGGTTCAGCCGACCTTGTACTCGTATTCCGGGCAGAACGCACCGGTGGCGGCACCGATGAAGTAGCCCGCGTCGCCGTTCGACCAGCCCGTGGCGCCGGCCAGGTCGAGCACTTCCTGCTCGAACGTCGCACCGTTGTTCCAGTCCTGGCAGACCGCGTACCCGGTCTCGATGACCTGGGCGGTCTTTTCCGAGGGCCAGGTGATGCCGTACTCGGCGATCACGGAGAGGAAGTCGCCCTCCGGGTCGGCGAGCGCGGCCGGAGCGCCCCACAGGGCGCCTCCGGCAAGCAGTGCGGCTGCGACACAGGCGAATGTCGTTTTCATGTCGGCCCCTCGAGGTAGCCGCGGCACTGTGCCGGGTGATTCGTCCCGCGCCGAGCGGCGCGGGACGTCACCTCATCGTCCTCCAGGAATGCCGAGCTTGCAGGGTTTTCACAGCAAGATCAGCAGAGGATCAGGCGCTTACGCGACCTTGACGTCGACCTCGTGGATGCCCGCGCCCGTCGGCGCGACCACCGCGTCGCCGTTACCGACCTTGGACAGCGCGCGCAGCGTCCAGGTCCCGGGCGCGGCGAAGAACCGGAAGTCACCGGTGGCCGACGCGACGACCTCGGCGGTGAACTCGTCAGAGCTGTCCAGCAGCCGCACGAACGCGCCGCCGACCGCCTGACCCGAGCCGTCCACGACCCGGCCGGTGATCACCGTTTCCTTCTCCAGGTCGACGCCGGCGGGCAACGTCAGTCCTTGCTTGGGTGCAGAGCACATATCAACTTCCCAACTCGATCGGGGCCCCCACCAGGGAGCCGTATTCCGTCCAACTGCCGTCGTAGTTCTTGACGTTCTTGTGCCCGAGGAGCTCCTGCAGCACGAACCAGGTGTGCGACGAACGCTCACCGATCCGGCAGTAGGCGATGGTCTCCTTCTCGCCGTCGAGGCCGGCCTCGGCGTACAGCTTGGCCAGATCCTCGTCGGACTTGAAGGTGCCGTCCTCGTTGGCGGCCTTGCTCCACGGAACGTTGATGGCGCCGGGGATATGCCCGGGGCGCTGGCTCTGCTCCTGCGGCAGGTGCGCGGGGGCGAGGATCTTGCCGGAGAATTCGTCGGGGGAGCGCACGTCGACCAGGTTCTTCTTGCCGATCGCGTCGATCACCTCGTCGCGGAAGGCACGGATGCTGGTGTCGGGAGCCTTGGCGGTGTAGCTGGTGCCCGGGCGTTCCACCGTGTCGGTCGACAGCGGACGCGCGTCGAGTTCCCACTTCTTGCGGCCACCGTCGAGCAGCTTGACGTCGGCGTGGCCGTAGAGCTTGAAGTACCAGTACGCGTAGGCGGCGAACCAGTTGTTGTTGCCGCCGTAGAGCACCACGGTGTCGTCGTTGGAGATGCCGCGCTCGCTCAGCAGCTTCGAGAACTGCTCGGCGTCGACGAAGTCGCGCCGGACCTGATCCTGCAGATCGGTCTTCCAGTCGAGCTTGACGGCGCCCGGGATGTGGCCGGTGTCGTAGGCGTTGGTGTCCTCGTCTACCTCGACGAAGACGGTGTTCGGCGCGTCGAGATTGCTCTCGGCCCAGTCGACTGAGACCAGAACGTCGGAGCGTGCCATATAGAGGGTCCTTCCGGTTTGGTTGGGGGCGGTGCGGTTACGGGCGGGGCGGTGCGCCCGGCGTCGGGACGCCGAGCGCGGAGGTGCTGCCGGTGGCGGTGGGGTGTGACATGAACGAGCTCCTGTTGATGTGCATCGGCGGGCTGGTGGGCCGAAAGCGGCCACTCACAGAGTGCGGCGCACAGCGACGGCGCGGCTACTCAGCAGCAACAACAACAGCAACAACCCGCGACGCGGCACAGATCGACTGCGCGGCGCTTGGTGAGCACAAGCTCGAGGCGGGCTGACACGCGGCACAGCTTACCCAAAGACAGGGTGATCAAGCCAACAGCGGCCGCAGAGCGGACCGCAGGTCAGTGGCGGTGGGCACCCCCGAGGTGCGGTACCGCTGCCGTCCGTCGGCGTCGAAGATGAACGTCGTGGGCAGCGACAGCACCGAAAGCCTGCGCGCCGGTTCGGGATCGGCGTCCATGTCGATCTCGAGGTGTGCCACGGCGGGCAGCTCGGCGCACACCTCCTCGACGACCCGGCGGACCCCGGCGCACGGCCCGCACCACGGCGCACTGAAATGCAGGATGGTCGGTCCGGTCGTGGACAGGCCCAGGTCACTGGTGTCCACGTCGGGCCATTCGGCGGCGCCGCGGGCCAGGGTGGCGCGCAGCGTAACGAGGCGCCCGATCACATAGGCCATCCCGAAGACCGCGATCAAGACCGCCACGACCACGATCCACGTCCCAGTCATGACAGCCGGAACCTGTCGAGCTGGAGCCGCATGTCTCCGGTGATGCCCTCGATGATGATGTCCGAACCGCGTGCGCCCTGACTGGTCGGTGCGACGCCGAACGGCAGCACCTGACCGGGAAGCCGGGAGGAGAACGCGGCGAGCACGGCGGTCAGCCGGTCCTCGGGCACCTCCTGGTCGGCGGTACCCGGACCGGTCAGCACACCGGTCGCGGTCAGCACCAGCGTGGAGGCGTCGGGGCCGGCCATCGACAGGTCGACCGCGATGCTGACCCGCTCGTCGAACCCGGCCTGGTCCGGCGTCCCGGTGAACACCACGCCGCGGTTGCTCGAGATGCCCGATTCGGTGGTGCCGCCGGTGGAGTCCTCGGTCTCATCGGTGGGCGCCTCCACCAGCAGGTCGGTGATTCCCATGTACCGGCCGAGATGCGTGGAGTCGATGATGATGCGGCTTTCCACCTTCTCGACCGCCAACGCCGAATCGGGCCGCACCAGCCAGGACCCGGACAGGTCGACCGAGTGCAGCGTCGCCTCCAGCGATGCCCGGCCCACGACGGCGTGATCAACGCCACTGGCCTTGATCTCCACCTCGTCGTAACGGTGCCGCGCCGCCTGGGTGACGAACGGAAAGCCCAGGATCGCCACCGACGGATCCCAGTTCAGGTCGGCGGCTGTGCGCACGCTTCTGGCCAGGCGATACTCGGCGTAGATCGCCGCGCCGAAGTCAGTGCCGACGGCGCCCAACACCAAAGCCAGCAGGGTGGACACGACACCGACGACGAGCTTGCGCACGCCGACATTGTTGCCTACCCGGCCTGCCCGCTCGCCGTTCGGCGCGGCTTACGGGCAGGCGGCACGCTATCGTTAGGACACCAACGGTCAGTAACGGCCGTGTGTCAGGCGTGAATCTGGGAAGTCACCGCGACAAAGACGTACCGGTGCGTCCAGGCGGATGATCTCCACAGCGGTTGGAGGGCCAGGTGGATCTACTGCTACTGACGGTCGACCCGCATCCCGAATCCATCCTGCCGTCTTTGGCGCTGCTCGCCCACAACGTGCGCACGGCCCCGACCGAAGTGTCGTCGTTGCTGGAGGCAGGTTCGGCCGACGTGGCCATCGTCGACGCGCGCACCGACCTGGCCGCCGCACGCGGGCTGTGCCGGCTGCTGGGCACCACCGGCACGTCGGTTCCGGTGGTCGCCGTGGTCAACGAGGGCGGCCTCGTCGCGGTCAACGTGGAGTGGGGCCTCGACGAGATTCTGCTGCCGAGCACCGGTCCGGCCGAGATCGACGCCCGGCTGCGGCTGCTGGTGGGGCGCCGCGGCGGGATCGCCAACCAGGAGAACGTCGGCAAGATCAGCCTCGGCGAGCTGGTGATCGACGAGGGGACCTACACCGCCCGGCTGCGCGGACGGCCGTTGGACCTGACATACAAGGAATTCGAGCTGCTGAAGTATCTCGCGCAGCACGCCGGCCGCGTGTTCACCCGCGCACAGCTGTTACAGGAGGTGTGGGGCTATGACTTCTTCGGAGGGACCCGCACCGTCGACGTCCACGTCCGGCGTCTGCGGGCCAAGCTCGGACCCGAGTACGAGTCGCTGATCGGCACGGTCCGCAACGTCGGATACAAGGCGGTCCGGCCGTCCCGGGGACGCGGCACCGCGCAGGGCGCTGCGCCGCCCGACGAACCGGACGAGGCCGAAGAAGACAGTTACGACGACACCGTCGACGAACTGCACAGCGAGCCGGTGTCCGAAGCGCTGGGCAGTTCGTGACGGTCGACTGGCAACAGGGGCTCACCGACTCTGCGCGTCAGCAGATCCGCGACGTCATCGCTGCGGCCGAGGTCGCCGACGGGGTGGCCCCGGTCGGCGAACAGGTGCTGCGCGAGCTGAACCTCGACCGCACCCGGCACCTGGTCGCGACCGGGGACGGCGCCGTGTCGGGGTATCTGAACCTCGCGCCCGCCGCGGACGACGCCCCTCCGATGGCCGAACTCGTGGTGCACCCGGCGGCCCGGCGCCGCGGTGTCGGCGCCGCGATGATCCGGGCAGCGCTGGCCGCGGGCGGTCCGGCCACGCGTTTCTGGGCGCACGGCGACCTCGAACCGGCGCGCGCGACGGCGTCCGCGCTCGAACTGGTCGCGGTGCGGGAGTTGCTGCAGATGCGCCGCCCGCTTGCGGACCTGCCCGCGACCCCTGCTGCCGCCGGCGTGACGATGCGTACCTATGCCGGCCCCTCCGACGACGCCGAGCTGCTGCGGGTGAACAACGCCGCGTTCGCCTGGCATCCCGAGCAGGGCGGGTGGACCGACGACGATGTCGCCGAGCGCAGATCCGAGCCGTGGTTCGACCCCGCCGGACTGTTCCTGGCATTCGACGACGCGTCCGGGCGGCTACTCGGATTCCATTGGACCAAGCAACATTCCGACCAGCTGGGCGAGGTGTACGTCGTCGGTGTCGACCCCGCCGCGCAGGGCCGGGGCCTCGGCGCCGCGCTCACCCTGACCGGTCTGCACCACCTGGCGCGGCAGTTGTCCGGCAGCGGCGCCGAAGCGGCGGTGATGCTCTACGTCGAAGCCGACAACACCGCCGCGGTGAAGACCTACCGACGACTGGGTTTCGAGGTGTCCAACACCGACGTCGCGTACGCCGCGCACGGCCCCGCCAACCTGTGAGATCACTGCACCTGTTCACCTCCCGTTCACCCGCCATGCCCGATTTGTCCACTGCGGCCGCATACGTTGCCGGTGAGTTTGCAGCCGTTTTGGGCAAGTGATCGGGTCAGCGAAAAGAAAGTGGGATCAGTGAAGCTCAACATCATCGGCAAGTCGTTCGGTACGACGGTCTCGGTCGCGGCGATCGCCGCGATGGCCCTCGCCGGGTGCGGTAGCGACAACAACGCTCCGTCGGGCACCACCGGTGCCACCGGAACCGACGCCTCGTCGGCGGAGTGCGGCGGCAAGAACACCCTCACCGCCGAGGGATCGACGGCTCAGCAGAACGCCATCGCAGTGTTCAATCAGGCCTGGGGTCAGGTCTGCGCGGGCAAGAACCTGTCCTACAACCCGACCGGATCAGGCGCCGGCCGCGAGCAGTTCGTCGCGGGCAACGTCGACTTCGGCGGAACCGACTCGCCGATCAAGGACGAGCAGGCCCAGCAGGGCGCGCAGCGCTGCGGCGGCAACGAGGTCTGGAACCTGCCGTTGGTCTTCGGTCCGGTCGCGATGGCCTACAACCTCGACGGCGTCGATGGGCTGGTGCTCAACGCCGATGTCCTGGCGCGCATCTTCCAGGGCCAGATCACCAATTGGAACGACCCGGCGATCGCCGCGCTGAACGAGGGCAAGACCCTGCCCGACCAGAACGTCACACCGATCTACCGCTCGGACTCCTCGGGCACCACCGACAACTTCCAGAAGTACCTGGCCGCGGCCGCTCCCCAGACCTGGACGAAGGGCGACGGCAGCGAATTCCAGGGCGGCGCCGGGGAAGGCGCGCAGAAGTCCGCCGGCGTCGCGCAGGCGGTTCAGGCCACCCCGGGCGGCATCGGCTACGTCGAGAAGGGCTTCGCCGACCAGGCCGGCATCTCCTACGCGCAGATCGACAACGGCAGCGGAGCGGTGGAACTGACCAACGAGTCGGCCGGTAAGGCCATCGACGCGGCCACCTTCGCCGCCGAGGGCAACAACCTCGTCCTGGATCTGCAGTCGCTGTACGGCACCACCGAGCCGGGCGCCTACCCGCTCGTGCTGGCCACCTACAACATCGTCTGCTCCCAGGGCTACGACGCCGAGACCGCCGCCGCGGTGCGCTCGTTCATGACCGTCGCCGCCAACGAAGGCCAGCAGGGCCTTCCCGAGGCCGGCTACGTGCCCCTGCCGGACCGCTTCAAGGAGCGTCTGCTGACCGCGGTCGACGCCATCGGCCCGACTGCCTAGGTTCTGCAGCGCAACCGCCACGCAGCGGCGAGGATGGGTTTAGACCGAATGACCGACAAGCGCGATGGAACCGGAACCGCATTGACGACGCCGAACCCGATGGACTCGGGGTCGGGGGCTGCGATGGCCGCCCCCTTCCCCGAGCCCACGCCGATCTCGACCAACCCGTCCGGGCATGCGAAGGAGCGGTTGGGAGACCGCATCTTCCGCAGCCTGTCGCAGGGGGCGGGCGTCCTCATCGTGGCGATCATCGCTGCGATCGGGATCTTCCTGCTGTGGCGTGCCATCCCGGCGCTAGCCCGTAACGAGGCGAACTTCTTCCTCTACGGCGGCACCTGGAACACCTCCGACACGTCGGCGATGACCTTCGGGATCCTGGACCTGCTCCAGGTCACGGTGTTCGTTTCGGTTTTCGCGCTGCTGCTCGCGATGCCCATCGCGCTGGGAATCGCGATCTACCTGACGCAGTACGCGCCGCGCCGGGTGGTCGGGCCGCTGGCCTACGTGGTGGACCTGCTCGCGGCGGTGCCGTCGATCATCTACGGCGTCTGGGGGCTGTATGTGCTGGCTCCGGTGCTGCGTCCGGTTGCGCTGTGGCTCAACGAGAATCTGGGTTGGTTCTTCCTGTTCGGCTCCGGCAACGCGTCTGTGGCCGGCGGCGGCACCATCTTCACCGCGGGCATCGTGTTGGCGGTGATGATCCTGCCGATCATCACCGCGGTGACGCGGGAGGTGTTCGTCCAGACACCCCGAGGGCAGATCGAGGCCGCGCTGGCGCTCGGCGCGACGCGGTGGGAGGTGGTCCGCACCACCGTGCTGCCGTTCGGGATGTCGGGGTACATCAGCGGCGCGATGCTCGGCCTCGGCCGTGCGCTCGGTGAGACCATCGCGCTGCTGATCATCCTGCGCGGCACGCAGGAGGCGTTCGGGTGGTCGCTGTTCGACGCCGGGTACACCTTCGCCAGCCTGATCGCCTCGGCCGCTTCGGAGTTCAACGACCAGTACAAGGCAGGCGCCTACATCGCCGCGGGTCTGGTGCTGTTCATCTTGACGTTCGTGGTGAACTCGCTGGCCCGCGCCGCGGTCTCCGGAAAGGACAGGTCGGCCTCATGACATCGGCCACGCTGGATCAGCCCGTCAAGGCCCCCACCTTCCAGGGGGTCAGTGCCCGCCGCAAGTTCACCAACAACCTGGCTACCGTGCTGGTCACCACCTCGGTGGTGATCGCGCTGGTGCCGCTGGTGTGGGTGCTCTACACCGTCGTCGCCAAGGGCCTCGGGATCGTCACCTCCAGCACCTGGTGGTACAACTCGCAATCGGGTATGACGGCGTTCGCCGCGGGCGGCGGCGCCTACCACGCCATCGTCGGCACGCTGCTGCAAGGCCTGGTGTGTGCCCTGATCTCCATTCCGGTCGGCGTATTCGTCGGCATCTACCTGGTGGAGTACGGTGGCGGCACCCGGCTCGGCAAGGTCACCACCTTCATGGTCGACATCCTCACCGGGGTGCCCTCGATCGTCGCCGCGCTGTTCATCTACGCATTGTGGGTGGCCACGATGGGCTTCGAGCGTTCGGGCTTCGCGGTGTCGCTCGCCTTGGTGCTGTTGATGATTCCGGTGATCGTGCGCTCCACCGAGGAGATGCTGCGCATCGTGCCGATGGACCTGCGCGAGGCCAGCTACGCACTCGGCGTGCCGAAATGGAAGACCATCTCGGCCATCGTGATCCCGACCGCGCTGTCGGGCATCGTCACCGGCATCCTGCTGGCCCTGGCCCGCGTGATGGGGGAGACGGCGCCGCTGCTCATCCTGGTGGGGTACTCGCAGGCGATCAACTTCGACATGTTCAGCGGATTCCAGGGCTCGCTGCCCGGCATGATGTTCGACCAGACCTCGGCCGGCGCGGGTGCGAACCCGATCCCGACCGACCGGCTCTGGGGTGCGGCGCTGACCCTGGTCGTGTTGATCGCAGTGCTCAACGTCGGCGCCCGTTTCATCGCCAAATTCTTTGCCCCTAAAAAGGTCTGAGCAGGTTTAGGAGACTGATTCACATGGCCAAGCGTCTGGACCTCAAGGACGTCAACATCTACTACGGCGCGTTCCACGCCGTGGCCGGGGTGACCCTGTCGGTGGAGCCGCGCAGCGTGACCGCGTTCATCGGCCCGTCGGGCTGCGGTAAGTCCACCGTGCTGCGCACGCTCAACCGCATGCACGAAGTCATCCCTGGCGCTCGCGTCGAGGGCTCGGTGCTGCTCGACGGCGAAGACATCTACGGCCCGGGCGTGGACCCCGTCGGTGTGCGCAAAACCATCGGAATGGTCTTCCAGCGGCCGAATCCGTTCCCCACCATGTCGATTCGCGACAACGTGGTGGCCGGGCTGAAGTTGCAGGGGGTGCGCAACAAGAAGGTGCTCGACGAGACCGCGGAACGGTCGCTGCGGGGTGCCAACCTGTGGACCGAGGTCAAAGACCGGCTCGACAAGCCCGGTGGCGGGCTTTCCGGCGGTCAGCAGCAACGGCTCTGCATCGCCCGCGCCATCGCCGTGCAGCCCGACGTGCTGCTCATGGACGAACCGTGCTCGGCGCTCGACCCGATCTCCACGCTGGCGATCGAGGACCTGATCGCCGAGCTGAAGAAGGACTTCACCATCGTGATCGTCACGCACAACATGCAGCAGGCGGCCCGGGTGAGCGATCAGACGGCGTTCTTCAACCTCGAGGCGACCGGCAAACCGGGCCGGCTGATCGAGATCGACGACACCGAGAAAATCTTTTCCAACCCCACCCAGAAGGCCACCGAGGACTACATCTCCGGTCGCTTCGGCTGAGAGACGCGGCACTACACAGAATCGCCCCACTTCACGCGAAGTGGGGCGATTTCTTGGTCGGGCAGAAGGCCGTCAGCGCGGCGTGGAGATCTCCGCCTCTTCCGGCGTGTGTCCCGTGACCTGGAAGATCACCCGGCGGGCGACCTCGACGGCGTGGTCGGCGAAGCGCTCGTAGAACCGGCCCAGCAGCGTCACATCGACCGCCGCGGCCACCCCGTGCTTCCACTCGCGATCCATCAGCACCGAGAACAGGTGGCGGTGCAGGTCGTCCATCGCGTCGTCCTCTTCGCGGATCCGGGCGGCCTTCTCCGGGTCCCGCGTGCGCAACACCTCCTGGGCGCTGTGCCCGAGGTCAACGGCCACCCGGCCCATCTCGGCGAAGTATCCGTTGACCTCTTCGGGCAGTGCGTGCTGGGGATGACGGCGGCGGGCGATCTTGGCCACATGCAGTGCCAGCGCGCCCATCCGGTCTATGTCGGCGACGATCTGGATCGAGCTGACGATCGCGCGCAGATCACCGGCCACCGGAGCCTGCAGAGCCAGTAGCACGAAAGCGCTTTCCTCGGCGCGGACACTCATCGCGACGATCTGGTCGTGATCGGTGATCACCTGCTCGGCCAAGGCCAGGTCGGCTTGCAGCAGCGCCTGGGTGGCACGCTCCATCGCCACGCCCGCCAACCCGCACATCTCACCGAGAAGGCTGGTCAGGGCATCCAACTGCTCGTGGTACGCGGTACGCATGTGTCAAGCCTACGGCCAGTGCCGAGTCCAAGTCACGAGCAGACGGTGAACGACGGGTGAATCCCACCTGGCCAAATGGCGAGATCAGTCGCAGCTGGTGTCTGCGGCGTTGGTGACGGTGAGGTCTTCGGGAAGCGCGGTGGCGGCGCCGTCCCTGGTCCCGCGAATGACCTGTACCTGCATCGAGGTTCCGCTGGGCGGTGGCGCCGACACCGAGGAGAAATCGCTCCCCAGCACGACCTGGACGACGTCGGCCATGCCGTTCACCCGTTCCAGGGTCGCGTCCGGGAACGACGCGGCCACGGTCGCGGCGGCTTCCTCGTTGCCCGGCGAGAAGAACACCGTCGTCTGCTCCAGCGGTCCCGGATAGTCGTCCGGGTTGCTCACGTTGAACCCGTAGGCCTGCAGCGCGTCGGCGGCGCTCGCGGCCAGGCCGGACTGTGCCGTCGAGTTCGACACCTGCACCGTCACGTCGGACGGGCTGGTGGTCACCGCATTGATGACCGACGGCGCCGAGGACGGGTCGGCGGCCTCCCCGGCGGCGCCGTTGGCCAGGGACTCCGGGGTGCCCGGGACCGGGGTGTTGTCCGGCAGCCGTTCCTCGGGCAGGGGGTCGTCATTGATGATCGCGTCGAACAGAGCGCGCATGTCGTCGGTCCGCGGGATCTCGTTGCCCCACTCGTCGGCGTAGCCGACGGTGGGGACGGTGACGAAGGTGATGCGTCCCGCGGTCACGCCCTGCACCGACTGGCCGAGGTCCACCAGATCCTTGGTGGTCAGGTTGTCGACGTAGCTGTCCCCGATGAACATGTTCACGACGTTGTTGAGCTTGGACAGCGAGAAGAAGGTCTCCTTGCTGATCAGCGAGCGCAGCAGCGACGCCAGGAACAGCTGCTGCCGCTTGATCCGGCCGTAATCGCCGTTGTTCTCGGTGGTGACCGAGCGGGCCCGCACATAGTTCAGGGCGGTGTGGCCGTCGACGACCTGGCGTCCGGCGCGGGGAAGCACGGTGCCCAACTCGTAGTCCTCGATCGGTGTCGTGCTGCACACCTCGACGCCGCCCAACGCGTCGACCATCTTCGAGAAGCCGGCGAAGTCGACGGCCATGAACCGGTTGACGTGCAGACCCGACAGCTTCTGGATCACCTTGACCAGACACTTGGGTCCGCCCACGGCGAAGGCCGAGTTCAGCTTGTACTCGGTGTACACCTCGTCCTTGCCGTACATCGGCGATTCCTCGTCCATGATCGGCCCGTACTCGCGCGTCTCGGGGTCCCACGGCTCGCAGAGCATCGGCTCGATCTCGAGGTCACGGGGGAACGACACCGCCACCACCCGCTTCCGGTTGGCGGGGATGTTGACCAGCATGACGGTGTCCGACCGGGCGCCGGCCACGTCCTCGGTGGTCCCGGCACCCATGTCGAGGTTCTCGCCGAGGCGGGTGTCGGTGCCGACGATCAGGAAGTTCTCGTCGCCGAACTGCGCGTTCGGGTCGAGGATGTCGCGGGAGTCGGGATCGAGCGCCGAGACCTTGTTCAGCAGGTTGTTCTTGGCCGACTGCCACTGCCAGGCGCCCCCGGTGAGGATCAGCGCCAGGATGGCCACCAGGGCGGCGGCGGTGCGGCCGGCCAGCAGGGTGCGCCGCCGAGCGCGGCGCGGGCGGCGGGCCGGGCCGGGGTGGGGCGGGAGCGTGGGCCCGCCCAGGCGGGGCACCTCGGACTCCGGGGCCACCACGGGCAGGACCGCGGTGTCGAGTTCGTCGGCCGGGTACGGTTCGGCCTCGAGTTCCGGTGCGGTTTCAGGTGCGGGCTCGGGCTCGGCGCGGTGGCGCCGCGGTGTCCTCGGTGGCGAGCCGCCGTGGATCTTGGCGATCAGGTCGGCGACGGTGACGTGGCCGGTGCTGTCCTCGGGGGCGGATTCGGACGGAAGAGGCTCGAGCGCGCGCTCCCACGGCGCGGCGCCTGGCGTCGGGCGTGAGGTTCGGGTAAGCCAGTCATTGTCGAACCCGTCACCGGGCAGGGGACGGCCACGATTGGCAGCGGCGTCCTGCTTGTCGCCGTCGCTCATCTTCGTACCGGCCCTCCAGCTCGTACGGTTTCGCGGTGAGTGTCCGCGTCACAGCGCACCGGCACCCAGCATGCCGAGCGCTTACCTGTCGTCATGGCGCAATGGTCCTGGCCCCGCCAGTGGAGCCGAACAGCGTGGCTCTCCATCGTACTGAGACATCCTGAGAGATAGCTAGCCGAGTTAAGTGTCAGAAATCTCTCGAAATGGTCTCGGGGACGCTAGCCGCCGGAGTGCATGACGTCGGCACCGGCCGGAACCGTGCAGTCATCGGGGTCGTCCAGCCAGCCCTCGGGCAGCGTCACCGATGCGGCCGAACCCTGCCGACCGCGCGGACCGTGCGCCGCAGCCGGAAACGGCACGTCGGGGTCGAGCTGACCGAGCAGGTCATCGAGCTCGGAAATGGTCTTGACCAGCGCCAGCGACCGGCGCAGATCGGCTCCGGCGGGGAATCCGTGCAGATACCAGGCCACGTGCTTGCGGATGTCCCGCATTCCTTTGTCCTCTCCGAAGTGGGCGGCCAGCAGCTCACCGTGCCTTCGGATGATCGCCGCGACCTCGCCCAACGTGGGTGGAGTCGGCGGCACCGCCCCGGAAAAGGCGGCCGAGAGCTCGGCGAACAGCCAGGGCCGCCCCAGGCAGCCACGGCCGATCACCACACCGTCGCACCCGGTCGCGGCCATCATGGCCAGCGCGTCTCGGGCGTCGAAGATATCACCGTTGCCGAGCACCGGGATGTCACGGACGTGGGCCTTGAGCGCGGCGATCTGGTCCCAGTCGGCCTGCCCGGAGTAGCGCTGCGCAGCGGTGCGGGCGTGCAGCGCCACCGCCGCGGCGCCCTCGTCCTGCGCGATGCGTCCGGCGTCGAGGTGGGTGTGGTGGTCGTCGTCGATCCCGATGCGGAACTTGACGGTGACCGGAATGTTGGTGCCCTCCGTAGCGGCAACAGCGGCGCGCACGATATGGCCGAACAGCCGGCGCTTGTAGGGCAGCGCGGCGCCGCCGCCGCGCCGGGTCACCTTGGGCACCGGGCAGCCGAAGTTCATGTCGATGTGGTCGGCCAGGTCCTCGTCGACGATCATCTTCGCCGCGGCGTAGGTGTTGGCCGGGTCGACGGTGTAGAGCTGCAGCGATCGCGGCGACTCGGCGGGCGCGAAGGTGGTCATGTGCATGGTCACCGGGTGCCGCTCGACCAGGGCGCGGGCGGTGACCATCTCGCACACGTACAACCCGCTGACGGTCCCGGCCCGGCTGAGCTCGAGTTCGCGGCACAGGGTGCGGAACGCGACGTTGGTCACCCCGGCCATCGGCGCCAGCACGACCGGGCTGCGCAGCGCGATCGGCCCGATCCGCAGGGACCGGGCCGACGCGTGCGCAGTGTCGGTTACGACGCTGATGATCCCACCAACTGGGCCTTGGCCGCCTTCTTCTCGGCCATCTGAGCCAGCCGTGCCTCGCGCCGCTGCTTGGCGATCTCGAACTTGTCGACGGCGTCCTGCAGTTCGTCGACCAGCGCGCCGAGGTCGTCGCGCATCCGTGCGCTCTCGCCGTTGAAGTCCTCACGCTCGAAGATGCGCCACTTCTTGAGCACCGGCATCACGATGTCGTCGAGGTGGATCCGCGGGTCGTAGACCCCGCCCGAGGCGATCGTCACCGCACGACGACGGAAATCCGGGATGGTGTAACCGGGCATCTTGAAGTTGCGCAGCACCTTGTGCAGGGACTTCATCGCCTGGTTCGGCGCGATCTCGAACCCGGCCTCGGACACGTCGCGGTAGAAGATCATGTGCAGGTTCTCGTCGGCCGAGACGCGCTGCAACAGCTGATCAGCGATCGGGTCCTCACACGCCTTGCCGGTGTTGCGGTGCGAGACGCGGGTCGCAAGCTCCTGGAACGTCACGTAGATGACGGAGTCGAACAGGCTCTCGGCGAACAGTTCAATGCCGCCTTGCTGGTTCTGGCCAGGGGAGAAACCGCGCGTCATCTGCTCCAAGCGCAACATCTCCAGCTCCACCGGGTCGATGTTGCGGGTGACCACCAGGTAGTCGCGCAGCGCGATGCCGTGCCGGTTCTCCTCGGCGGTCCACCGGTTCACCCAGAAGCCCCACGGCCCGTCCATGCTGAAGTTCATCGCGATCTCGCGGTGGTACGACGGCAGGTTGTCCTCGGTGAGGAGGTTGGTCAGCATCGCGACCCGGGCGACTTCGGAAAGCTTGGACTGCTCGGGGTCCCAGTCCTGGCCGCCGAGGGCGTAGTAGTTCTTGCCGTCGGACCACGGGATGAAGTCGTGCGGGTTCCAGTCCTTCTTCATCTGCATATGGCGATTGACCAGCGGCTCGACGACGGGCTCGAGCTCGGTCAACAGCTGCAGGTCGGTCAGGTCTTTCGACACGACACCTCCCAGTTATCTGTACCTGATGGTTGCAGTCAATATATCTGTGTAACTCGGTGACATTCAAGCCACCGCGCCGCAGGTCACACGCAGGGGAAAGGTGTTATGAAGTTGTTGCGCCGCTGAGCAGAAGCTCAACACAGTGGTCGATGAACTGCTCCCGAGTCGCGGTCAGCCTGCCGTCGAGGTATGCGGTGAACAATGCAGTGAGTGCCCCGATCAGCCCGGTGGCAATCATGGCCTGGACGGTCGGATCGGTGATCCGGGTCAGCTTGCGTTGCAGCAGATCGATGAAGTTGGGCATCCAGCGGGCGCCCGAGCGCGCCAGGACGGGCTCGGCCTCAGGGGCCAGGAGCAGCACACGGCCGCGCGCGGGGTCGTCGACCATCAGGGAGACGAATCGCTCGACTGCGTCGCGGGGGCTCTCCGATTTCCTCAGCGTCGCCATCGCGGTGGTGCACACCTCATCGTAGACGGCGGCGACGTAATCGTCTCTGTCGGTGAAGCTTTCGTAGAAGTAGCGTTCGGTCAGGCCGGCCGCGCGGCACACCGCCCGCACCGTCAGGCCGGGGCCCTCGCGGCTGCCGAGGGCGGCGATACCGGCGGCGATCAACTCGTCACGGCGCAGCGCCTGGCGATCCGACAGCGGGACCCCGGACCATCTGCCTCGTCGTTGACCTGACCGCACAGCCCTCCTAAGCTCACTTCTGACAACGTGTGTAGTCAAAACTTCGTGACGCGTCGAACAGGAAGAGCGCCAGTGACTCAAGATACGTCCGCAGCGTGCCCGGCCGACAGTGACTCGGGCAGCGATGACGCCGTGGTCGCGACCGGCTGCCCGGTGACGTCCGGCGGTTACGACGACCTGCCGGCAGCGCTCGGCCCCGACTCGCTGACGTGGAAGTACTTCGGTCAGTGGACCGGGCTGTTCCAAGGCCCGTGGGCGGGCTCGATGCAGAACATGCACCCGCAGTTGGGCGCGGCCGTGCAGCAGCACTCGATCTTCTTCCTGGAGCGCATCCCGCGGCTGCTGCGCTCGATCTATCCGATCGGCGGGGTGGTCTTCGACGGCGACCGGGCCCCGCAGACCGGCGCGGAGGTGCGGGATTACCACATCGGCATCAAGGGCGTCGACGACCAAGGGCGGCGCTACAGCGCGCTGAACCCCGACGTCTTCTACTGGGCGCACGCCACATTCTTCAAGTCCACGCTGCTGGCGGCGGAGCGGTTCCATGGCGGGCTGACCGACGACCAGCGCCGCCAGCTGTTCGACGAACACGTGACGTGGTACCGCATGTACGGCATGAGCATGCGGCCGGTGCCCGGGAGCTGGGAGGAATTCGAGCAGTACTGGGACCACATGTGCCGCAATGTTCTCGAGAACACCTGGGCGGCACGCGAAGTGCTGGACCTGACCACCATGCCCAAACATCCGTCGCTGGAGTGGGTGCCGGACTGGGCCTGGCGGTTGAACCTGCTGGTGATGCAGCGGTTCCTGGTCTTCATGACCGTCGGTCTGTACGACGAGCCGGTGCGTGAACTCATGGGCTTCACCTGGTCGCCGCGACAAGAGTGGATCCACCGGCGTGTCGGCAACGTCCTGCACCTGGCCACGACGGTGCTGCCGAAGCGGTGGCTGATGCACCCGCGCAAGCGCTCGGCGATGGATCGCGCCGTCGGCCGGGCACCCGCCGACTCGCCGCTGGTGCAGACGCCGGCACGTAACCTGCCGCCGGCCGAATACCGTGGTCAGCCGCAGTTCTACTGCCCGAACGTCTGACGGGCCGGGGCCCGTACTGCGGCGCGTCGGGTTTGCATCGGCGCCGCACTGGCTAACTTGAAGGAATGCAGGCGCCGGAAGTCTTGGCCGGCCGCTATGAACTGCGCGGTGTCATCGGCCGCGGCGGCATGGCGGAGGTTCGTGACGCCTGGGATATCCGGCTGGAGCGGCCTGTGGCGGTCAAGATGCTGCATCCCGTCGTCGGCACCCAACCCGACACCCGCCGCCGCTTCATGACCGAGGCGCGTGCCGCTGCGTTGCTCAACCATCCGCACGTGGTCGCGGTCCACGACCAGGGCGTGGACCGCGGGCGCGACTACATCGTGCTGGAGCGACTTCCCGGGCAGAGCCTGGCCGACGTCCTTGCCCGCCACGGTCCACTGCCCGCGGAACAGGTCCGAGCCATCGTGGCCGACGTGTTGTCCGCGCTGGGCGCCGCGCACGCGCGCGGCGTGCTGCACCGCGATGTGAAGCCGGCCAACCTGCTGTTCACGGCGTCCGGCAGGGTGAAGATCACCGACTTCGGCGTCGCCAAGAGCGCCGACTCGCCGCAGACGCTGACCAATCGGGTCTTCGGAACCATGGCCTACCTCCCGGCCGACCGGATCGCCGGCAGGCCCGCCACCCCCAGCGACGATCTGTACGCGCTCGGGGTGGTGGCCTACGAGGCCCTGACGGGACGCCGGGCCTACCCGCAGGACAACCTGGCCGCACTGGCCGACGCGATCTACGGCGGCCAGGTGGCGCCGCTGAGCGCCCTGCGCCCCGATATCGATCCCGCGCTGGCGGCCACCGTCGAGCGGGCGATGGCGCCCGATCCGCGGTGGCGGTTCGCCGACGCACAGCAGATGCGGGCCAGCCTCGACACGCCTATTCCACGTCCGCGGAGCACCGGCGGAGTCCTCACCGCCGCGGCACTGATGACGGTGCTGGCGTTTGCCGCGCTCGTCGTCGCCGTATAGCAGCTGAACTGCGGCGATGCCGATGATGGAGCTTCGCTAAACGGACAATCCCGGTCCGGTAACGATCAGCGCGCCGTATTCAACTTCGGGACCCGATGCTGTACATTGCCGAGTTTTTCCGTATCTTGCTTGTGTGGGTCGGCACTCGAAGCCCCAAGAGCGGCGCAATCGTTCGATGTACCTCGGCGCCTTCCTCGCCCCCGCGGCCGTCCTACTGGTCGCGAAGGGGGACGGAGGCCAGATCGCCGAGGCGGCGGACGTCGCGCCCGTCGCCGCGCCGGCGCCGGAAGCGGTGCCCGCGCCGGCGCAGCCCTGCTGCGTCGAGGTCGTCGCGGCACCCGGTGTGCCTACGGCGCACCTGACCGCCGAGGCCCCCGCCGAGGAAGCGTCCTCGGTCGAGCTGGTGTCCGCGTCGCGGTGGCGGGTGGTCAGCCGGACACTGCCGGCCGGTGTGGCCCCGGAGCGCGGCCTGCAGGTCCGCACCATCCTGGCCGCGCGCAGCATCAGCGCGATCTTCCCCGAGATCAACGAGATCGGCGGGGTCCGCTCCGACGCGCTGCGCTGGCACCCCAACGGCCTGGCGCTCGACGTGATGATCCCGAACAACTCCTCGGCCGAGGGCATCGCGCTGGGCAACGCGATCGTGGCCTACGTGCTGCAGAACGCCGACCGGTTCGGCATCCAGGACGCCATCTGGCGGGGCGTCTACTACACCCCCAACGGCGCGCGGTCCGGCGGCTACGGCCACTACGACCACGTTCACATCACCACCACCGGCGGCGGCTACCCGACCGGGAACGAGCTGTACTTCCGCTGAAGCGGTGCCCCCACTAGGACTCGAACCTAGGACCTGCGGATTAAAAGTCCGTAGCTCTACCAACTGAGCTATAGGGGCTTGGCATCAGAAAGGATAGCGGTGGGCTGCTCGTTTGAGGATTTGGGTGTCCGTACCCTAAGCTATTGAAGCTCCCAACGACATGAGCGTTGCGAGTACCCCGGAGAGATTCGGCTGGCCCCCTTCGTCTAGCGGCCTAGGACGCCGCCCTTTCAAGGCGGTAGCGCGGGTTCGAATCCCGTAGGGGGTACGCGTAGCGAACCCGAAAGTGGGAGTTGCACGAAGCTTCACAAGTAAGGCCCTGTGGCGCAGTTGGTTAGCGCGCCGCCCTGTCACGGCGGAGGTCGCGGGTTCGAGTCCCGTCAGGGTCGCCATCGCGGCGAGGCACTTGTTTGCACAGTGATCGGTGCCGTCCGGCCAGGTAGCTCAGTTGGTACGAGCGTCCGCCTGAAAAGCGGAAGGTCGCCGGTTCGATCCCGGCCCTGGCCACCATGTTCAGTTCATGCGCACGCTGGACCGTCATCGCGACGGCGGTGGCCGCGTTGCTTTCCCCCGTTGTGGTTTCGGTCGCCGCCGCCCAACCCCAGAGCCCGCTGACCGAACTGGTCGACGCGACGGCCCGCCGTCTCGAAGTCGCCGAACCGGTCGCGCTGGCCAAGTTCGGAAACGGCCAGCCGGTCAAAGACCCGCAGCGCGAACAACAGGTGATCGACACCGTCATCGCCGAAGCGACCACGCTGGGCGCCGACCCGGCCGTCGTCGCGACGGTCTTCCGCGACCAGATCGACGCGTCGGTGGCCATTCAATACGCCCGGATGTCGCAGTGGACGCTGGACCCGGCGACCGTCCCGGCCACCGCCGGGGACCTCGCCGCCTCCCGCGCTGTCCTCGACGCTGTGAACCGCGAAATGGTCACCCGGCTCGTCGAGCAGCGCGGAGTGCTGACCTCGCCGCTCTGTGCCGTCGAACTCGACCGGGCCCGGGCCGCCGTCGCCCAGGCCCGCGCGTTCGACCCGCTGTACCGGCGGGCGCTCGAGGTCGCCACCCGCAACTACTGCCGCTGACGTGGAATCATGTGTCACGATATGACACGCGCTTCCGCTTCGAAGACCGCCGACGACCGCAACGGGTTCCGGCAGCGGCTGCTCGACGCGCTGGAAGCCTCAATCGCCGAGGACGGTTACGCCAAGACGACCGTCGCCGGCATCGTGCGCCGGGCCCGCACGTCGCGGCGCACCTTCTACGAGCACTTCGACAGCCGGGAAGCCTGCTTCGTCGAGTTGCTCTCCGGCGCCAACGCCGACCAGATCCGTCAGATCTCCGAGGCCGTCGACGCCAGTGCACCCTGGCAGAAGCAGGTCCGGCAGGCCGTCGAGGCTTGGATCGCCACCGGCGAGGCCCGCTCGGCGTTGATGCTCAGCTGGATTCGCGACGTGCCGGCGCTCGGCGCGGCGGCCCGCGGGCTGCAGCGCGACGCGATGGAGGCGTTCATCGCGATGGTCGGGTCGATCACCGCGACCGACGAGTTCCGGTCGGCCGGCGTGAGTCCGATCTCCCGCCCGCGGGTCATCATGCTGCTCGGCGGTCTGCGTGAGCTGACGGCCATCACCGTCGAGGAGGGCGGCCGCCTCGGTGACGTCACCGAGGAGGCCGTCGAGGCCTCCATCGCGATGCTCAGCCAGCACGGGCCCGCTTGATGGCCCGACCCGCGCACACCGCGCGCAGCGAGCGAACCCGAGAGGCGTTGCGACAGGCCGCCGTGGTGCGGTTCCTGGCCCAGGGGGTGGAGGAGACGTCGGCCGAGCAGATCGCCGCCGACGCCGGAGTTTCGCTGCGGACCTTCTACCGCCACTTCGCGTCCAAGCACGACCTGTTGTTCGCCGACTACGACGCCGGGCTGCAGTGGTTTCGGGCCGCGCTGGCCGACCGGGCCCCGGGCGAGTCGATCATCGAATCGGTGCAGTCGGCGATCATGGCCTCGCCGTACGAGGACTGGGCCGTCACCAAGATCGCGGCGCTGCGGGCTCACGAGCTCGACCCCGGCCGGATCGTGCGCCACATCCGCCAGGTGGAGGCCGACTTCGCCGACGCGATCGACGAGCATCTGGCCGGCGCCGATCCGCCGCCGTCCGGCACCGCCGAACGCATGCGGCTGACCGTGACGGCCCGGTGCATCGCCGCGGCGGTGTTCGGGGCGATGGAGGTGTGGATGCTCGGTGAGGACCGCTCGCTGGGCGAGCTGGATCGGTTGTGCCGCGACGCGCTGCACTTGTTGCGCCGCGGTGTCGAAGAGCCCGCCTGACACCTCCCGACCCATAGTTTTGTCAATATTGACAAAACTATGGGTCGACTGACAGCCTCGCTCCATGACGGAGTTCGACGCGATCGTCATCGGTGCCGGACACAACGGCTTGACGGCCGCGGCGCTGTTGCAGCGGGCCGGGCTGGCCACGTTATGTCTGGACGCCAAGCGGTACGCCGGCGGCATGGCCTCGACGGTGGAGTTGTTTGACGGCTTCCGGTTCGAGATCGCCGGCTCGGTGCAGGTGCCGACGGCCGCTGCGGTCAGTGACGCGCTCGCACTCGGCGAGCTTCCCACCCTGGACCTCGACGTGATGTCGGTGCAGCTGCGCGGGATCGGCGACGACCCCGTGGTGTACTACACCGACCCGGTCAAGCTGCTCACCCATCTCAACGACGTGCACGGCGCCGACGCGGTTGCCGGGATGGCGGCGCTGATGGAGTGGTGCCAGGCGCCCACGCGAGCGCTCGGCCGGTTCGACGCGGCCCGCCCACCCCGCACCCTCGATGAGATGTACGCCTGTGCGGCAACAACTTCCGAGCGGCAGGCAATCACCGACATATTGTTCGGCTCGGTCAGCGACGTGCTCGACCGCTACCTTCCCGACCGCGAGAAGCACGGCGCACTGCGCGGCATGCTGGCCTTCCTGGCCGTCAACACCACGTTTCGGGGGCCGCAGACGCCCGGCAGTGCTGCTGCGCTGGCCTTCGGTCTGGCCGTGCCGGACGAGAACGCCACCCTGATCAAGAAGTTCCGCGGCGGTATGGGGGCGGTCACCGAACACCTGCTGCGCCTGTTCACCGAATCCGGTGGGGAGCTGCGACTGCGCAGCACCGTCGAGCAGATCACCGTCGACCACGGTCGCGTCACCGGGGTCCGCCTGGACACCGGTGACACGGTGAGCGCACCGGTGGTCATCTCGGCCGTCGCTCCGGATCTCACCGTCAACCGGCTCGTCGAACCCACCGCCGTCCCACCCGAGGTCCGACAACGGTTTTCACGCATCGACCATCGCGGCAGCTATCTGCAGATGCACTTCGCGCTGGACGGGCCGCCGACCTTCGCCGAGCCCTACCAGATCCTCAACGACCCCGGATACCAGTCCGCGATCGGTCTTTTCAGCACGCCTGAGGAACTGCAGCAGCAATGGGAGGACGCGCAGCACGGCATCGTGCCGGCCGACCCCGCGATCGCGCTGCAGATCCCGTCGGCCAACGACCCGGGTCTCGCGCCGCCCGGCAAGCATGCCGCGTCGGCGTTCGCGCTGTGGTTCCCGCTGACCGAGGAGCGAGCCGGCTACGGCGAGATGAAGACCGAGATGGGCCGCCGGGTGATCGACAAGATCACCCGGCTGGCGCCGGACTTCGACAGCCTGATCCTGCGGCACACCACCTTCACACCCAGACACATGGCCACGATGTTCGGGGCGCTTGAAGGCGACTACTGTCACGGGCTTATCCACCCGGAGCAGATGGGGCCCAACCGGCCTGGACCCAAAGGCTATCTGGATCAACCGATTCCGATCGAGGGCCTGCTGCTGGCCAGCGCGGGGTGCCACGGCGGGCCCGGGATCACCTTCATCCCGGGATACAACGCGGCAGCGCAGATCCTCACCGGGTAGCGGCGGGGTGGTCTAAGGTTCCGCCATGGCAACCCGAGACTCCCGCGAGGTCGTGATCGAAGCGACGCCCGAGCAGATCCTCGACGTCATCGCCGACGTCGAGAACACCCCGTCGTGGTCCCCGCAGTATCAGCAGGCCGACGTACTGGAACGCTACGACAACGGCCAGCCCAAGAAGGTCAAGATGAAGGTCAAGGCGGCCGGCCTGACCGATGAGCAGGTACTGGAATACACCTGGGGAACCGACAAGGTGACCTGGACGCTGGTGTCGGCGGGCCAGCTCAAGGCGCAGGACGCCGGTTACACGTTGACGCCAGACGGAGACAAGACCCGCGTGCGCTTCGACATGGAAATCGACCTGGCCGTACCGCTGCCCGGATTCGTGCTGAAGCGGGCGCTCAAGGGCGGCATGGAGACGGCCACCGACGGCCTGCGCAAACAGGTGCACAAAGTCGTCAAAGGCTGACAGCCGAGATTAGCTGAGCAAACTTCTGCGCGAGGCCGGTAACGCGACTACGATTTGCCGGTATGGCGGTCCGCGCGAGCAGTGAGACGGTGATCGAAGCGCCGCCCGCGGCGATCATGGCGGCGCTCGCCGACGTGGAGGGTGTCGCCTCCCGGTCGGCGTTGCACAAGGACGCCGAAGTCCTCGACCGGCACCCCGACGGCAGGCCCCACCACGTCAAGACGACCGTCAAGATCATGGGGGTCACCGACAAGGAGATCCTCGAGTACCACTGGGGCGACACCTGGATGGTCTGGGACGCCGACAGCACCCTGCAGCAACGGGGCCAGCACGGTGAGTACAACCTGACGCCGGTTGGAGTGGACCGTACGCGGGTCCGGTTCGACCTGATCCTCGACCTCGCCGCGCCGGTCCCCGCTTTTCTGGTCAAGCGCGCCCGCCGGATGGTCCTCGACGTGGCACTCGAGGACCTCCGCCAACGTGTGTTGAGCGGCACCGCGCACTAACGCAACGCCTGCAGCCGCCGGATGCCCTCGTCGAGGGTTTCCTCCCGTTTGCAGAACCCGAACCGCACCAGATGTTTCCACTGCGCGGCGTGCGGCGCGTCCGGGTCGCAGAACGCGGTCATCGGAATGGCTGCCACCCCGACTCGTGCCGGGAGTTCTGCACAGAACTGGGCGCTGTCGTCGAACCCCAGCGGCCGCGGGTCGGCGCACAGAAAATAAGTGCCCGCGCTGTCGTGCACGTCGAACCCGATGTCGCGCAGGGCCGCTCCGAGGGTGTCGCGGCGCGCCTGCAGCGAGTCGCGCAACGCCGTCACCCACGCGTCCTCGGTCTCCAGTGCCAGCGCCACCGCCGGCTGGAACGCCGACCCGCCGACATAGGTCAGATACTGTTTGGCGGCCCGGACGCCGGCGATGAGATCCGCCGGCCCGCAAGCCCATCCGATCTTCCAGCCGGTGACGTTGAACATCTTGGCCGCACTGGAGATGGTAACTGTGCGCTCGGCCATGCCCGGATAGTTCGCCAGGGGCAGGTGCGGCCGCCCGTCGAACACCAGGTGCTCGTAGACCTCATCGGTGATCACGAGAAGGTCGGCGGCCACCGCCAGCTCCGCGATGGCGCGCAGTTCGTCGTCACCGGCCACCAGACCGGTCGGGTTGTGCGGCGAATTCACGATCAGCGCTTTGGTGTTCGGTGTCACCGCGCGCCGCAACGCGTCGACGTCGATCGCGAAGCCCCGCCCCGCCGGCACCAGCGGGACCGCGCGGCGGAGGCAACCGGCCATCGCCAGGACCGGGGAGTAGGAGTCGTAGAACGGTTCGATGAGCAGAACCTCCGAGCCGGGCTCGACGAGACCCAGCACCGACGCGGCGATGGCCTCCGTGGCCCCAACGGTCACCAGGATCTCGCGGTCCGGATCGTAGGCGGTGCCGTAGCGACGTAGCCGCTGCGCGGCGATCGCCCGGCGCAGCGGCGGGATGCCCAGCCCCGGCGGGTACTGGTTGACCCCATCGGCGATCGCGGTGCGTGCGGCCTCGAGCATGGCGGCCGGGCCGTCCTCGTCGGGGAAGCCCTGCCCCAAGTTGACTGCGCCGATCTCGGCGGCCAGCGCCGACATCTCCGCGAAGATGGTCACCGCGTAGGGCCGCAACCGTTGAACCGTCACGACGTCGAAGCCTAGCGCCGGGAATGAACCGCGGCCCGCGTGTGCTGACTGCGGCATGACGTTCACGCTGCGCGAAGACTCGGCCCTGTTGAAACCCACCACGGTCGGGGCGCTGTCACTGGCCAACCGGATGTTCATGGCGCCGTTGACCAGATCGCGTGCCGACGCCGACGGCACGCCCTCGTCTCTGGCTCCGCAGTACTACGCGCAGCGCGCCTCGGCCGGCCTCATCATCTCCGAGGCCACGGCCGTCTGCGAACAAGCCAACGGCGCCTACATGAACACGCCCGGTCTCTACACGGACCGGCAGCAGGACAAGTGGGCCGAGGTCGCCGCGGCGGTGCACCGGGCCGGCGGACGGATGTTCGTGCAGTTGTGGCACGTCGGCCGGATGGCCCACCCGGACATCAGCGGGTTCGAAGCGGTCGGTCCGTCCCCGATTGCCGCGGACCTGCAAACCCACACTCCGACAGGAAAGAAGCCGCTACCGGTGCCGCGCGCTCTGACCGTCGGCGAAATCGAGGAGATCGTCGGCCAGTTTCGGTCCGCCGCGCGGCGGGCGGTCGATGCCGGCATGGACGGCGTTGAAATCCACTCGGCCAACGGGTATCTGCTGCATGAATTCCTGTCCGACGTCGTGAACCAACGCACCGACGGCTACGGCGGCTCGCCGCGGAACAGGGCCCGGTTCGTCGCGGAGGTCATCGAAGCGGTGGTCGACGAGGTCGGGCCCGACCGGGTCAGCCTGCGCATCTCGCCCGGAAACACCGCGGGCGACATGACAGAGATCGACCAGATCAGCGCCTACGAGGCGCTGCTGTGCCGCATCGCGCCGTTGGGTATCGCATATCTGCATGTGGTGAGCATGCCGTCGGCGCCGGCCTTCGCCGCGGTGCGCACCCAGTGGGACGGCACACTGGTACTCAACACGCCGCGCAGCGCCGAGACCGACTTCGCGGAGTTGGAGCAACTCGCGGAGTGGGGAGTGGTCGGAGCCGTCGCGATAGGTCGGGCGTTCCTCGCCAACCCCGATCTGGTGCGACGCCTCACAATCGGCGCGGAGCTCAACATTCCCGATGTCGTCACGTTCTACGCGCCCGGGCCGAACGGCTACACCGACTATCCGATGCTGGACGATTTGGTGACCACGCAGTCGGCGTAGGTGTGTGACCGCCCGTCGGTGGGAACAGGCTCTGCATGGCTAACTACCGCGTGCTCAATCCCAAGGGTGAAGTCGTCGAGACCAAGGACATCGAAAGCGCCGATGACGCGCACGCATGGTTCGTCGACCAGAAGGCGAACTACGACGAGCTGGGCTGGCGCATGGAGGTCGAACACGACGGCGAATGGTCGTTCTTCGACAGCAGTGAGGGTTCGCCGGACTAGGGAGCTCCGCGCACCACCACACCTCTCCAGGAGGCCCAACCAACGGGTTGGGCGAGGCTGCTAGCATCGCGACCAGAGGAGCAGCCTCGCCGCGGGCGAGAACCGCGGAACCCCTGAACAGGACCTGGAGAACACATGTCCGAAGAAGCCTTCATCTATGAGGCCATCCGTACGCCGCGCGGCAAGCAGCGTGGCGGCGCCCTGAACGAAGTCAAGCCCGTCAACCTCGTCGTCGGCCTGATCGACGAGATGCGCACCCGCTTCCCTGACCTGGACGAGAACCTGATCAGCGACCTGATCCTCGGTGTGGTCTCGCCTGTCGGTGACCAGGGCGGCGACATCGCCCGTACCGCCGGACTGGTCGCCAACCTCCCGGAGACCACCGGCGGCGTCCAGCTCAACCGGTTCTGTGCGTCCGGCCTGGAAGCCGTCAACATGGCCGCCCAGAAGGTGCGCTCCGGCTGGGACGATCTGGTGCTCGCCGGCGGTGTCGAGTCGATGAGCCGGGTGCCGATGGGCTCCGACGGCGGCGCCTGGGCCGCCGACCCGGAGACCAACTACCGCATCGGTTTCGTGCCGCAGGGCATCGGCGCCGACCTGATCGCCACCATCGAGGGCTTCTCCCGCGAGGACGTCGACGCGTACGCGGCGCGCTCGCAGGAGCGTGCCGCCGCGGCCTGGTCGGGCGGATACTTCGCCAAGTCCGTCGTGCCGGTGCGCGACCAGAACGGTCTGGTCATCCTCGATCAGGACGAGCACGTCCGCCCCGGTACCACCGTAGAAAGCCTGGGCAAACTCAAGCCCGCATTCGAAGGCGTCGGCGCGATGGGCGGCTTCGACGACGTGGCGCTGCAGAAGTACCACTTCGTCGAGAAGATCAACCACGTCCACACCGGCGGTAACAGCTCGGGCATCGTCGACGGCGCCGCGCTGGTGCTGATCGGATCTGAAAGTGCAGGACAGTCGCAGGGTCTGACCCCGCGGGCGCGCATCGTGGCCACCGCCACCAGCGGCGCCGACCCGGTCATCATGCTCACCGGGCCGACCCCGGCGACCAAGAAGGTCCTCGACCGCGCCGGGCTGACCGTCGACGACATCGACCTGTTCGAGCTCAACGAGGCGTTCGCCTCGGTGGTGCTGAAGTTCCAGAAGGATCTGGGCATCCCCGACGAGAAGCTCAACGTCAACGGCGGCGCCATCGCGATGGGCCACCCGCTGGGCGCCACCGGCGCCATGATCACCGGAACCATGGTCGACGAGCTCGAGCGCCGCGGCGCGCGCCGTGCGCTGATCACGCTGTGCGTCGGCGGCGGCATGGGTGTCGCGACCATCATCGAGCGGGTCTAAGGGTAAGGGACGAGAAGGACATGGCAGAGAACACCATTCAGTGGGACAAAGATGCCGACGGCATCGTCACCCTGACGCTGGACGACCCGACCGGCTCGGCCAACGTGATGAACGAGCATTACAAGGAATCCATGCACAACGCGGTCGAACGCCTTGTGCAGGAGAAGGATTCGATCACCGGTGTGGTGATCGCCAGCGCGAAGAAGACCTTCTTCGCCGGCGGTGACCTCAAGGGCATGATGAACGTCGGACCCGACAATGCCGCCGAGTCGTTCGCCGAGGTCGAGTTCATCAAAGCCGACCTGCGCAAGCTGGAAACCCTCGGCAAGCCCGTCGTCGCGGCCATCAACGGCGCCGCGCTCGGCGGTGGCCTGGAGATCGCGCTGGCCTGTCACCACCGCATCGCCGCCGACATCAAGGGCGTGGTGATCGGCCTGCCCGAGGTGACTCTGGGTCTGCTGCCCGGCGGCGGCGGCGTGGCCCGCACCGTGCGGATGTTCGGCATCCAGAAGGCCTTCATGGAAGTGCTGAGTCAGGGCACCCGGTTCAAGCCGGGCAAGGCCATGGAAGTTGGGCTTGTGGATCAGCTCGTCCAGTCCGTGGATGAGCTGATCCCTGCTGCGAAGGCCTGGATCAAAGCCAACCCCGAGGCGCACACCCAGCCCTGGGATGCGAAGGGCTACAAGATGCCCGGCGGCACCCCGACCAGCCCGGGCCTGGCCTCGATCCTGCCGTCGTTCCCGGCGCTGCTGAAGAAGCAACTCAAGGGTGCGCCGATGCCGGCTCCGCGGGCCATCCTCGACGCCGCGGTCGAGGGCGCGCAGGTCGACTTCGACACCGCGTGCCGCATCGAGAGCCGCTACTTCACCACGCTGGTCACCGGGCAGACCGCCAAGAACATGATCCAGGCGTTCTTCCTCGATCTGCAGGCCATCAACGGGGGCGCGTCGCGGCCAGACGGAATCGCCAAGCAGGAGATCAAGAAGATCGGTGTGCTCGGCGCGGGCATGATGGGCGCGGGCATCGCCTACGTCTCGGCCAAGGCCGGCTACGACGTCGTCCTCAAGGACGTGTCGCAAGAGGCTGCCGAGAAGGGCAAGGGTTATTCCGAGAAGCTCGAGGCCAAGGCGCTCGAACGCGGCAAGACCACACAGGAGCGCTCCGACGCGTTGCTGGCGCGGATCACCCCGACTGCCGATCCGGCCGCTCTGAAGGGCGTCGACTTCGTCATCGAGGCGGTCTTCGAGAACCAGGAACTCAAGCACAAGGTGTTCCAGGAGATCGAGGACATCGTCGAGCCGAACGCGCTGCTGGGCTCCAACACCTCCACGCTGCCGATCACCGGTCTGGCCACCGGCGTGAAGCGGCAGGAGGACTTCATCGGCATCCACTTCTTCTCACCCGTCGACAAGATGCCGCTGGTGGAGATCATCAGGGGCGAGAAGACCTCCGACGAAGCGCTGGCCCGGGTGTTCGACTACACCCTGGCTATCGGTAAGACCCCGATCGTGGTCAACGACAGCCGCGGCTTCTTCACCTCGCGTGTCATCGGCACCTTCGTCAACGAGGCGCTGGCGATGCTCGGTGAGGGCGTGCCCGCGGCCAGCATCGAGCAGGCCGGTGCGCAGGCCGGTTACCCGGCGGCTCCGCTGCAGCTCTCCGACGAGCTCAACCTGGAGCTGATGCAGAAGATCGCCACCGAGACCCGTAAGGCCAGCGAGTCCGCCGGCGGCACCTACGAGCCGCACCCGGCCGAAGCGGTGGTCAACAAGATGATCGAGATCGGGCGTCCCTCTCGCCTGAAGGGTGCGGGCTTCTACGAGTACGCCGACGGCAAGCGCGTCGGGCTGTGGTCCGGTCTGGCCGACACCTTCGGCGGTGGCAACACCGAGATCCCGTTGCAGGACATGATCGACCGCATGCTGTTCGCCGAGGCGCTGGAAACCCAGAAGTGCCTGGACGAGGGTGTGCTGACCTCGACCGCCGACGCAAACATCGGCTCGATCATGGGCATCGGTTTCCCGCCCTACACCGGCGGCTCGGCGCAGTTCATCGTCGGCTACCAAGGTGAGCTGGGGGTTGGCAAGGAGGCCTTCGTGGCCCGCGCCAAGCAGCTGGCCGAGCGCTACGGCGAGCGGTTCAACCCGCCGGCGTCGTTGACCTAGTCGGCGACCTGAACGACGCGAGTCCCCGTGACCCCCGTGGTCACGGGGACTCGCGCGTCTCGTGGGCAGGCTGCGCGCGGGCCCGCGACTGCGGAGGCGGGGTGATTCCGTGGGCGATGCCGTGGCCGGCGTCGATGCCTGCGACGAACTCTTTGAGGAATCGAAACGTGCTGCCGCCGAAGAATTTGACGCGCAGTTGCGTCCACCGGCTCTGTCTTCTGTAGAACATGGTCTCCAGCCTGCCGCGACCGGAAGCGACCCAACAGTGGCCCTGCTGCCACTATTCAATAAGATAGTGACATGCACACGGTCGCGATCCTCGCCTACGACGGCATGTCAGGTTTCGAGTCGGGTATGGCGGCCGAGATCTTCGGGATGACCGAGCTGTCGGAGATGTTCTCGGCCGGTCTGACGCGGCCGTGGTACACCGTCAGGCTGTGCTCCGAGGACGGCGAAATCCGCATGCTCGGCGGCGCCGTAGTCCGCACGTCACACGGACTCGCCGACCTGGCGGCCGCTGACACCGTGGTGATCCCCAGCGTGCGCGACGCGCGGCAGCCGCCGTCGCCGACCCTGGTCGAGGCGATCCGCAGCGCCGACGCGCGCGGGGCCCGATTGGTGTCCATCTGTTCGGGTGCGTTCGCGCTGGCCGCCGCCGGAGTGCTCGACGACCGGGCGGCCACGACGCATTGGATCTACGCCGAGTTGCTGGCGCAGCGATACCCGAAGGTCACCGTCGATCCGGCGCCCCTCTACGTCGACAGTGGGCGGGTGCTGACCAGCGCCGGCTGTGCGGCCGGACTCGACCTGTGTCTGCACATCGTGCGGACCGATCACGGTGTCGGCGTCGCCAACGACGTCGCCAGGCGGCTGGTGATCGCTCCCCACCGGGCCGGCGGCCAGGCCCAGTACATCGAGGCCCCCGTGCCCGAAGCGGCGACAGACGGCCGGATGGCCGCCGGAATGGCCTGGGCGCTGGAGCATTTGGACAGACCCATCACGCTCGACGAATGGGCTGCGCAGTCGATGTTGTCGCGTCGCAGCTTCCTGCGGCAGTTCGCGAAGGCCACCGGCACCACACCCATCAAGTGGCTGACCGAACAGCGGGTCCAGGCGAGCCTGGCCCTGCTGGAAACGTCGTCGCTGTCGATCGAGCAGATCTCCGGGCGTGTGGGTTTCGAGTCGCCGGTGACATACCGGTATCACTTCGTCCGCCAGATGCGCACCACGCCCAGCGACTATCGCGCCTGCTTCACCGGTTAGCAACGCACGGCGGTGGCCATCCGGCACAATGGCCGCGTGCCTGACAGCTTTACCGAGGCGTTTGCGGCGGGCCTGGCCGGCTACGGCGATGGCCCGTGCATCGAGTTCGACGGTCGCTGGTACACCGGTCACGAGGTCAGCGCGTACGGGCAAGCGATCGCGTCCGCACTGGACGCGGCGGACGTGGCGCGGGATGCGCCCATCGGCCTGGTGGTCCGCAACCGACTCCCACACGCCGCGGCGATCGTCGGTTGCCTGGCCGCCGGACGGTCGGTGTCGATGATCTACTCGTTCCAGTCGGCACAGGCCGTCGCAGGCGACATCGAGAAGCTCGCACTGTCGGCGATCGTCGCCGAGGGTCGGGACTGGTCGGATGCGGCCGTCGCGGCAGCCGACCGCGCGGGTAGCGCCGGGGTGGTGATTTCGTCGACCGCACCGATCGTCGGCGCCGTCCCCGGCCTGGAACGCCGTGACACATCCCGGCAGCATGCACAGGCCGAACCTGGTGTGGCGCTTCAGATCCTGACCAGCGGCACCACCGGGCCGCCGAAGCGGCAGGCGATCAAGGCGGCCGTGCTCGAGCGCACGGTCTTCAGCGTGACCAGCGGAGAACGCGCCGCACCGGATGCGCCTCCGGAGTTCGCATACTGGCAGTTCGGCGGTATCGGGGTCTGTCAGCTGATCGCCGGGATCCACAACGGCCGGCGCGTCGTGATGCTCGAACGGTTCACCGTCGAAGGCTTCGTCAACGCGATCAAGACCTACGGCATCAAACGGTCGGGCGTGCAGCCGGCAGTGATCCGGATGCTGCTCGATGCCGACGTCGCCAAAGACGATCTGGCGTCGCTGGAGTTCCTGATCAGCGCCTCAGGTCCGCTGGATCCCGAAACCCGGGACGAGTTCGAGCGCCGCTACGGCATACCGATCCGGTTGGCCTACGGGGCAACCGAATTCGCGGGTTCGCTGTGTGCGTGGACACCGGAGATGGTGGAGGAGTTCGGCGAGTCGAAACGCCACAGCGTAGGCCGGGCGCTGCCGGACACCGAACTGCGCATCGTCGACCCCGACAGCGGCGCCGAGGCGGCACCCGGAGCGCAGGGATTGTTGGAGGCGAAGGTGGCCCCGATCGGACCGGACTGGATCCGGACCACCGACATCGCCAGCGTCGACGAGGACGGCTTCGTCTTCCTGCACGGCCGCGCCGACGGAGCCATCAACCGGGGCGGCTTCAAGGTGCTGCCCGAAACCGTGCGGCGCGTGCTCGTCGCACACCCCGACATCCGCGACGCCTGTGTGGTCGGCGTGCCCGACGCTCGGCTGGGGCAGGTGCCGTTCGCCGCGGTGGAGGTGGCCCCGGGCACGACACCACCCCCCGACGACGAGCTGCGCGATCTGGTGCGCCAGCACCTGCCCGTCTACAACGTGCCCGTCGCCTTCGTGGCCGTGGCGGAGCTCCCGCGCAACCCCGCGCTGAAGGTGAGTCTGCCGGCGGTCGCTGCGCTCTATCGCGGATGAGGACTCACACCGCACCGAGGTCGGCCGAGAGCCAATGCTCGGGACGGACGAACACCGCCACGCTCTCGCCGTGCTCACGGCGGGCGAATTCCAGGTAGCCGTCGACCTTGTCGGGTGCGAGGTAGCGGCGGGTCACCTCCACCAGTTGCTCGTCGGTCCCGGGTTCGATGCGCAGGACCGGACCGTCCACTGCGACATAGCGCACCGTCGGTTCGATGCGGTCGACCATCATCGACAGGTGGCCGGCTCGTTCGATCAGTCGGTGTTTGCGGGATCCGGCGCCGGTGATGAACCACAGGTCACCGCCCGGGCGGTACTGGTACCAGATGGGCAACGTCAGGGGGCCACGTCGCTCGCCGGACGCCACAGACAGCGCCGCAACATGCGGTTCGGCCAGGAATTGCTCGCGTTCATTGGGGGAAAGGGCCATGACACAACGCTAGTGAGACGCTCCGACACCGGCACGACTTCACGCCGGCTGCGTGCGATCGGTGTCGATCATGCGGTGCGGCCCCTAGAGTCGGGTCATGCGCTTCGGCTTGTTCATTCCCCAGGGCTGGCGGCTGGATCTCGTCGGCATCGACCCATCTGAGCAGTGGCGCGTCATGCGCGACCTCGCTGCTTACGCCGACGGCGGCGGGATCTGGGATTCGCTGTGGGTCTACGACCACTTCCACACCGTCCCGATGCCCACTCAGGAGGCAACTCACGAAGCGTGGTCGCTGATGGCGGCGTTCGCCGCGACGACCTCGCGGATCAAGCTCGGGCAGATGTGTACCGCAATGAGCTACCGCAACCCGGCCTACCTGGCCAAGGTCGCGGCCACCACGGACGTGATCTCCGGCGGGCGGGTGCAGATGGGGATCGGCGGTGGCTGGTACGAACACGAGTGGCGCGCCTACGGGTACGGGTTTCCCTCAGCGGGTGTCCGGCTGGCACGCCTCGACGAGGGCGTGCAGATCATGGCCGATGCGTGGCGCGAAGGGGTGGTGAGTTTCGACGGTGAGCACTACCAGGTCGACGGTGCCATCGTGGCGCCGAAACCTTTGCAGCAGGGCGGGATTCCGTTGTGGATCGCCGGCGGAGGCGAGAAGAAAACGCTGCGGATCGCCGCGAAGTACGCCCAGTACACCAACTACACCGCAGACCCCGACGGCTTCGCCCACAAGTCGCAGGTGCTCGCCGACCACTGCCATGACGTCGGTACCGACTACAGCGCCATCGTGCGCAGCGTGAACATCAACGCGATCGTCGGCGCCTCCGAAGCCGACGTGAAGGACCGCCTGCACCGCGTGCGGTCGCGGATCAGCGGACTGACCGGGGACGCGGCCGCCGATGCGATGCTGAACTCGATGAGCACACCGCAGGCCGGAAGCGGCACGCCGGAGCAGCTGGTGGAATGCCTGCAGAAGCTGAGCGACCTGGGCTGCCGGTACGTGATCTGCTACTTCCCCGAAGCGGCGTACGACCGTTCGGGCATCGAGTTGTTCGAGCGCGAGGTCATTCCCGCGCTGTCGTGACGCACCCTGCCAATAGCCGGTAGTCGGCAAATACTGCTATCGACGTCAATTCTCGGCTTTCACGCCCATGGCTAACACGTGGTGCGCCAACGTCGCGGCAGCTTGGCGAAGCGCAGCCGAACCCCCACACCTCCCGAGCGCCCGCACATCTGTGCACGTGCAATATCAGCGCTAACTCCAGCGCCATAAGCTGCCAGGCGGCGCCGAATGCTGCTGCGGGCGACTCTGGTGCCCGGCCATTACCAGTCCCAGGAAGCGTGCAACTCAGCCAACACCGCTTTGTCGCGAAAGTTAATTTGCTATGTAGTGGTAGATCGCAGAGTAACAAGTGTTCTTGAGCCTACTTCGGCGGATATAGCCGTTGCCATAACCTTCCGCATGAAAGTTTTTGCGGGATTTCGCTAATGCAGTCGCGGAAGTGGCTACTCTGGTTTGTGCTGGCCGCGCACGGCGCCGGTCGTGCGTATCCAGCAAACCAGTATGAGCGGTCGGGACGCTGGAGAAACGACGTGCGGGCCGGGGAGGGCGCAACGCCGTCGGTGTGATTCAGCGAATCGTCGAAAAGTCGCGATCGCGCAGCTGAACAACTGGATACCGCGGGGGGTGCCGTCACAGCAAACGGAGGACGAGTATGTGTGCGAGCCCGGCCCGTCATCGCGCCCCGCGTCGGGAGTCCGGTACCCAACGAGAGTTCTGGACCGCCAGTGAGTTGTTGACGTCCGCCGGCGGGCAGGCCAGGCACGCGCGAACGCTCCCGGCGCGGTATGCCCTCCCGATCGGGCGGGTGGGAGCCCTCGCGGTGTCGCTCGGGATCGGATTCGCCGTCGCGAACTCCTCCGGCGTCGCCTACGCCGACACCGACGGGGACTCGTCGGTGTCGGCGAGTCGCGACAACGACGCGACGTCGTCGGCCCCGCGCAGGCAGCACCCGGACAGGACCGCACCCTCGGACGCCGGCAGCAGCAGCGACGTCGAGGACGAGCAGGGTCCCGAGGACCTCGACGACGAAACGCTGGACGATGCGGACCTTGCGGACCTCGAGCCGGGCGACTCCGAATCCGAGGTTCCGGACCCCGACGTGTCCCCCGGTGATGACGGGTCCGAGGAACAGAGCAGCGGGGACGCCTCGGACGACCCGCCCGAACCCGCGGTCAGCGACGAGACAGCGGCCGACGGCCAGCTCCAACGTCGGAACATCCAGCAGGCGGCCGTGCAAGAGACCGCGCAGTCACCATCCGAGAGCGGCACCGTCGCCGACGACGCTGACGTGACGGAGCCGGAACCCGACGTGACCGCTGCGGACGCGACGGCCGAGCCGCAGGCCGAATCCGTCACCGTCGACCTCACCGACACCGACACCGACACCGACACCGACAGCACAACCGCCACGACGCAGACCACCACAGCCACCGCCACGACGACGGACAAGAGGGTTGCAGTCGCGTCGGCGTTCCCGGCCGAAAACCGCGTCGAGACCGTCGACATGATGACGGCGCTCGTGTCCAACGTCGTCGCCCCGTTCGCCGATCCCGCCGCGCCGGCGCGGGCGCCCTGGTTCGATGCGTTCCTGGCCTGGGTCCGGCGGCAGATCACGCACACCTTCTTCAATCGGACGCCGGTGTGGGGCCCGGTGGAAAGCCACCAATTGCTCACCGGCCAGGTCGAATTCGACCTCAACGCCCGCGACCCCAACGATGACCCACTGACCTACAAGATCAGCCAGCCCGCACACGGTCTGGTCGTCAGGAACCCGCTGACCGACACCTTCATCTACACCCCCACGCTCCCGGTCACCGGTCAGCCGTTGCAAGACACCTTCTACGTCACGATCAGTGACTCGTCGGAGCATCTCAAAGGCATTGGGGGTGTGATCCAGGGCATCTTCCATTCGCTGGCGCGGATCATCGGTATCGCGCAACGCGACGAGGTGACCCTTGCGGTGTCGGTGACCGCCAACCCGATCGTCGAGGTGCCACCCGTCGTGGTGGTGACCCCGGTCGCTACCGGTCTGGTCGGTACTGCGGTCCGGGTCAGCCCGGTGGTGGTCATCACCGATCTGGATTCCGAGGAGATCACCTCGGCCACCGTCACCGTCAACGATGCGGCTGCCGACGATGTGTTGAGCTGGGGCGACCTGCCCACCGGTGTCTCGGCCGCGGTCGGCGAGGACGGGGTGGTCACGTTCACCGGTGCCGCCTCCGCGGCGGCGTATCAACAACTGCTGCAGACGGTGACGCTGACCTCCGAGGACATCGGAGTCAAGACCGTGTCTTTCGCGGTGATCGATGACCAAGGTAAGACGAACGTGACGCCGGCTGCCACGGTCGTGACGATCGTCGGTCTGCCGGTCGAGGTGCCCCCGCTGGTGGTGGTGTCGCCGGTGGCCGCCGGCCGGGTCGACGGCCCGATCAGGGTCAGCCCGATCGTCGTGATCACCGATGTCGACTCCGATGTCCTGACGTCGGCGACGGTGCGCATCACCGATCCGAGTGCGGACGACTCGCTGGGATGGGGGACGCTGCCGCCCGGCATGACGGTCACCACCGGGGACGGTTGGGTGACTTTCACCGGTGACGCGTCAGCGGAGGCCTATCAGGAGTTGCTGGCCTCCGTCACGCTGACCTCCGCGGCGCCGGGTCTGAAGGCGGTGGCGTTCTCCGTGGTTGACGACGACGGCAACGCCAGCTCGGTGCCGGCGCGCACCGCGGTCACGGTGCTGGGCCTACCCGTCGACGTGCCGCCTCTGATCGTCGTCACCCCGGTTGCCACCGGGACTGCCGGGGCGCCGATCACGGTGAGCCCGATCGTGGTGATCACCGATCTGGATTCCGACCTACTCGACTCTGCCACAGTGACTCTCAACGACGTCGACGACGGCGACGTGCTCGGCTACGGAACGCTGCCCACCGGGGTGTCCGCCACCTACGACGACGGTGTGTTGACGTTCACCGGTGAGGCCTCGCTCGCCGATTACCAACAGCTGCTGCGAACCGTGACATTGACCTCGCCCGCGGCCGGCCTCAAGTCGGTGTCCTTCACGGTCACCGATGTCGAGGGCAACGCGAGTTCGGTGCCGGCGGCCACGGTGGTGACAGTGCTGGGTCTGCCGGTCGACGTGCCGCCGTTGGTGGTGGTGTCACCGGTGGCGGCCGGCGTGGCCGGCTCCGCGATCAGGATCAGCCCGATCGTGGTGATCACCGACCTGGACTCAGGCGACCTCCGTTCTGCGACAGTGACACTCGCCGGCGCGGAAGAAGCCGATGTCTTCGGCTACGGTCCGCTGCCGACGAATGTGTCGGCGGGTTACGTCGACGGGGTGCTCACCTTCACCGGCGACGCCTCGGTTGCCGACTACCAGGCGCTGCTGGCGTCGGTGACGTTGACCTCGCCGGACGCAGGCCTGAAGACGATCAGCTTCTCGGTCACCGATGTCGACGGCAACACCAGCACGGTGCCGGCCGGCACGGTGGTGACGGTGGTCGGCCTACCGGTGACGGAGATTGCTCCGGTGGTGCTTGTCACCCCGGTGGCGGCCGGGGTCGTCGGATCGTCCGTCTCGGTGAGCCCGATCGTGGTGATCACCGACCTGGACTCAGATCAGTTGCATGCTGCGACCGTCACTTTGGAAGAAGCGCAGCCCGGCGATGCACTCGGGTTCACCGCCGCGTTGCCGACGGGCGTCGCTGCCGGCTACTCCGACGGCGTGCTGACCTTCACCGGTGGCGCCTCGGTCGAAGAGTACCGACAACTGCTCGCGTCGGTGACGCTGACCTCCGACACCGCAGGACTGAAGGCGGTCAGCTTCACCGTGACCGATCTGCAGGGCAACACCAGTGTTGTTCCGGCCGCCAGCGTGGTGACCGTGGTCGGTCTTCCCGGTGTCTCGATCCCTCCGGTGGTCGTGGTGTCGCCGGTGGCCGCCGGGACCGTGGGCAAGCCCACCACCGTCAGCCCGGTCGTGGTCATCACCGACCTCGATTCGTCCCAACTCGGCTCTGCCACCGTCACTCTCGCCGGTGCGCAGGACGGCGACATCCTGGCCATCGATGCCGGACTGCCGGACGGGATGCAGGCTGGCTACGCCGACGGTGTGCTGACCCTCACCGGCGCCGCCACCGTGGAACAGTATCGGGCGCTTCTCCAGTCCGTCACGCTGACCTCGGTGTCAGCGGGCCTGAAGACGGTCAGCTTCTCCGTCACGGACCTCGACGGAGCCGACAGCCTGGTGGAGGCCGGCACGCTGGTCACCGTGGTCGGACTGTCGGCCGACGTGCCGCCGCTGGTGCTCGTCTCGCCGGTGGCGGCTGGTGTCACGGGTTCGGCGATCGTGGTCAGCCCCATCGTCATCATCACCGATCCGGACTCCGCGCAACTGCATTCGGCCACCGTGACCGTTGGCGGCGGCACCGCCGACGACGTGCTGGACTTCACCGGCACCCTGCCGAGCGGTGTCGACGTCAGTTACGGCACCGGGACCCTTACGTTCACCGGGGACGCCTCGGCAGCGGCGTATCAGGCCTTGCTGCAGTCGGTGACGCTGACCTCGGCCGGCGCCGGGGTGAAGACCGTCAGCTTCTCGCTCACTGACACCGAAGGCGCCACCAGCGTGGTGCCGGCGGGGACCGTGGTCACCGTGGTGGGGGTGCCGGGCGGCCTGTCGATGGCGCCGGTGGTCGTGGTGACACCGGTGGCGGCGGGCACCGTCGGCGAGCCCACCACGGTCAGCCCCATCGTCCTGATCACCGACCTGGACTCAACGGAGATGGACTCGGCCACAGTGACTCTCGCTGACGCCGAGGAGGGCGATGAGCTCGTCGTCGACGCGACACTGCCGTCGGGTGTGGAGGCGTTCTACGCCGGCGGGGTGCTCACCATCACCGGCACAGCCACCGTCGAGCAGTACCAGCAGATGCTGCAGTCGGTCACGTTGACGACGGTGTCCGCGGGTGTGAAGGCGGTGAGTTTCACGGTCACCGATGCCGACGGCGCCACCAGCGCGGTGCTGGCAGGGACGCTGGTCACCATGGTGGGGCTGTCGACCGAGGTGCCCCCGTTGGTGCTGGTCGCACCGGTTGCGACGGGCATCGCGGGATCGGCGATCAGGGTGAGCCCGATCGTCGTCCTCACCGACCCCGATTCCGACCAGGTGCGTTCTGCCACCGTCACTCTCGGCACCTTCGGCGCCGGCGACGTGCTGGCTGTCAGCGGGGCACTGCCCTCGGGGGTGCAAGCCGAATACTCCGCGGGAGTGCTGACCCTGACCGGCAACGCGAGCGTGGCCCAGTACCAGGACCTGCTGCAGAGGGTCACCTTGACCGCGGCCAGTGGCGGCCTGAAGACGGTGAGTTTCGCCGTCACCGACGGCGAAGGCAAGACCAGCGTGGTGCCCGCGGGTACTGCGGTGACCGTTGTGGGATTGCTGGACCTGTCCCTGGATCCGGTCGTGGTGGTGTCACCTGTGGCTGCGGGCACGGTGGGCGACGCGATCACCGTGAGCCCGGTGGTGATCATCACCGACCTCGACTCGACCTTCCTGCGTTCGGCGTCCGTCACCCTCGACGACCCTGCGGCCGGTGACGTTCTCGGCTACACCGCCGCGCTGCCTTCGGGTGTGGAGGCCGACTACACCGACGGAGTGCTCACCTTCACCGGCACCGCAACGGTATCTGAGTACGAGGCGCTGCTGGCATCGGTGACGTTGACGTCGGACACCGCGGGTCTGAAGACGGTCAGCTATACCGTCACCGACAGCCTGTTCCACGAGAACGCGGTCGCCGCCGTCACCGCGGTGACGGTGTTGGGTCTTCCGGAAACCGACATCCCGCCGGTGGTGGTGGTGTCTCTGGTCGCCGCCGGTGCCGTCGGGCGGGCGATCCGGATCAGCCCGCTGACGGTCATCAGGGACTTGGACTCGGCCCAGTTAACCTCTGCCACCGTGACTTTGACCGACCCCGACGGCGGTGACGTGCTCGACCTCGACGCCGAGGTGCCGGACGGAATGCAGGTCGACTATGCCGACGGGGTCCTGACGCTCAGCGGAACCGCCAGCGTGGAGCAGTACCAGACACTGCTGCGGTCGGTGACCCTGACCTCGACGACAGCCGGTGTGCAGACCGTCTCCTTCGCGGTGACCGATCTCGGCGGGACCACCAGCGTCCTGCCCGCGATCACGGCGGTTACGGTGGTCGGGGTGCCGGCGACGTCGTTCGCGCCGGTGGTGGTGGCGTCCCCGGTCGCAGCGGGCACCACCGGTTCGACGATCGCGGTCAGCCCGGTTCTGGTGATCGCTGACGTCGACTCCGAAACCCTCACCTCCGCGACCGTGACCATCGAGGGCTATCAGGACGGCGATGTCCTCGATTTCGACCCCGCCCTTGCCCCAGACATCCTGGGCAGCTACGCCAACGGACTGCTGACCTTCAGCGGGGATGCCTCGGTTGCCGACTACCAGGCGCTGCTGCGGTCGGTGACAGTGACGTCGACCGACCCGGGCATCCGCACGGTCAGCTTCGAGGTCACCGACGCCGGGGGCGCCGCCAACGTGGTACCGGCGGCAACCGTGGTGACGGTGGTCGGCGTCGCCGGGGTGTCACTTCCTCCGCTGGTCGTCGCGTCGCCGGTGGCTGCCGGCAGAACGGGCACCCCGATCACGGTGAGCCCGGTGCTCGTCGTCACCGACGTCGACTCGGCCCTGCTCGGTTCGGCGGCGGTGACCATCGACGACTATCAGGCCGGCGACCTTCTGGACTTCGACGCGGCGCTGGCCGATGGGCTGCTGGCCGACTACACCGACGGCGTACTGACATTCACCGGCGACGCTTCGGCCGGGGACTATCAGGCGCTGCTGCGGTCGGTGACGTTGACCTCTGCCGGTGCCGGCATCAAGACGGTGAGCTTCACGGTCACCGACCTCGAGGGCACATCCAGCATCCTGCCGGCGGTCACCGCGGTGACCGTGGTCGGCGCGCCCACCGTGTCGCTCGCGCCGGTCGTCGTCGTCACCCCGGTGGCCGTCGGTGTGGTTGGTGACGCGATCACGGTCAGCCCGATCGCGGTCATCACCGACCTGGACTCGGATGGCTTGCAGTCGGCGACGGTTCGAGTGGTGAACGCGGCTGACACAGATGTGCTGAGCTTCGACGGCACGTTGCCGAGTGGGGTGACCGTCGAGTACGCCGCCGGGGAGGTGACGTTCACGGGGCCGGCGGCGGCCGGTGACTACCAGAACCTGCTTGCCGCCGTGTCTTTGACGTCACAGACGTCGGGGCTGAAGACCGTCAGCTTCACGGTCACCGATCTCGAAGGCCGTGTCAGCACGGTGCCCGCGGCGACGGTGGTCACGGTCGTCGGTGTGCCCGACGTCTCGATCGCACCCGTGGTGGTGGTGTCACCGGTGGCCGCGGGCAGTGTCGGCGCGCCCATCACCATCAGCCCCGTGGTGGTGATCACCGACCTCGACTCCGACGATCTGCAGTCGGCCACCGTGACGGTGGGCGGCGCGGTCGACGGAGATGTTATGAGCTACAACGGAACTCTGCCCGACGGCATCGACGTCGATTACACCGACGGCGTTCTGACCTTCACCGGTAATGCGACGGTCGAGCAGTACCGTTCACTGTTGGAGGCGGTGACCCTGACTTCCACCGCCGAGGGTGTCAAGACGCTCAGCTTCGCAGTCACTGATGCCGAAGGTGTCGCGAGTGCGCTGCCCGCGGGCACGGTGGTGACCGTGGTGGGGCTGCCCGAGCTTCTGATCGCGCCGGTCGTGGTGGTCTCGCCGGTGGCGGCGGGTGTGGCCGGGTCGGCCATCACCGTCAGTCCCGTTCTGGCGATCACCGACCTGGACTCCGGGATCATCCGTTCTGCAACGGTGACGGTGGCCGGCGCCGGGGTCGGGGATGAGCTCGACTACACCGGCACCCTCCCGCCGGACGTGGTCGCCAGTGCTGTCGACGGAACGCTGACCTTTACCGGCAACGCCACCGTCGCCGAATACCAGGCCCTGTTGGCGACCGTCACGCTGACCTCGACGACCCCGGGCGTCAAGGCGGTCAGCTTCACGGTCACCGACATCGATACCAACACCAGCACGGTCGCGGCCACCACGATGGTCACCGTGGTGGACGCACCGCTCGACGCACCGCCGCTGGTGGTGGTGCGACCGGCCACGGCGGGCACGGTCGGTGATGCGATCCTGGTGAGCCCGATCGTGGTGATCACCGACCTCGACTCGTCGCACCTCGGGTTGGCTACTGTCACCGTCGAGGACTGGGCCGCCGACGACGTGTTGGGCTACACCGCCGCGCTGGTGCCGCAGAATGTCGACGCCGACTTCACCGGTGGAGTGCTGACGTTCACCGGGGACGCCACGGTGGCCGAGTACCAGGCTCTGTTGGCGTCGGTGACGTTGACCTCGCAGGCCCCCGGTCTCAAAGCCGTCAGCTTCACCGTCACCGATGCGCAGGACAACGTCAGCACCCTGCCGGCCGGTACCGTCGTGACTGTCGCAGCGCTGCCGGTCGCGGTCGCGCCCCTGGTGGTGGTACTGCCGACCGCCGTCGGCGCCGTCGGCGAGGCGACCACCGTCAGTCCGGTTGTCGTGATCGCCGACCTCGACTCGTCGCACCTCGGCTCTGCCACAGTCACCGTCGAGGACTGGGCCGCCGACGACGTGTTGGGCTACACCGCCGCGCTGGTGCCGCAGAATGTCGACGCCGACTTCACCGGTGGAGTGCTGACGTTCACCGGGGACGCCACGGTGGCCGAGTACCAGGCCCTGTTGGCGTCGGTGACGTTGACCTCGCAGACCGCCGGCCTGAAGGAGATCACCTTCACCGTCGTCGACGCCGAGACCACCGCGAGCACGGTCCCGGCGGGCACTGTGGTCACGGTGGTCGGTCTGCAGAGCCCGGTGGCGCCGCTGGTACTCGTCGCACCGCTGACCACCGGCACCGTCGGTCAGGCGATCACGGTGAGCCCCACCGTGGCGATCGGGGATCTGGACTCCGACCAACTGGAGTCGGCCGGCGTCACAATCGAGAACTACACGGCCGGCGATACGTTGAGCTTCACTGCCGTTCTCCCCGAGGGTGTCGATGTGGAAAACCTCGACGGCGTGTTGACGTTCACCGGTCCGGCATCGATCGACCAGTACCGCGCACTGTTGGCGTCGGTGAAGCTGACGTCGACAGCTACCGGACTGAAGTCGGTGAGCTTCACCGTCACCGACGCCGAAGGCAACGTGAACACCGTGCCGGCCGGCACCGTGGTGACGGTCGTGGGACTGCCCACCGAGGTGGCTCCGCTCGTTGTGGTGACCCCGGTCATCGCCGGGGCCGTCGGTGACACGATCACAGTCAGCCCGACCGTGTTGATCTCCGACCTGGATTCCGAGGAGATCGACTCGGCGACAGTCACCGTGGGGAACTGGCAAGCCGGTGACGTGCTCGGCTTCACCGCAGCCCTGCCGGCAACAGTGGACGCCAACCTCGTCGACGGTGTGCTCACCTTCGCCGGGCCGGCCTCGTTGACGGAGTACCGAGCGCTGTTGGAGTCGGTGACGTTGACGTCGGCGTCGGCGGGCCTGAAGACGATCTCGTTCGCCGTCGTCGATGGGGAACTCAACGAAAGTGCCGTTCCCGCCTCGACGGTCGTGACGGTGGCCGAGGTGCCGACAGAGGTGGCTCCTCTCGTCCTCGTGACGCCTGTGGCCACCGGGAGCATCGGCGACGCGATCACGGTGAGCCCGACGGTGGCGATCTCGGATCTGGATTCGGAGCAGATCGACCGGGCGACGGTGACGATCGAAAACCTCTCCGCGGGCGACGTGCTCGGCTACACCGCGGCGCTTCCCACCGACGTCGACGCCGTCATCGCCGGGGGTGTGCTCACGTTCACCGGGCCGGCCTCGTTGGCCGAGTACCGAGCGCTGTTGGAGTCGGTGACGATGACCGCGTCCGCGCCGGGGCTCAAAGCGATCAGCTTCACGGTCACCGACGCCGACGGCAACGTCAGTGCCGTCCCGGCGACCACGGTGGTCACCGTGGTCGGCCTGCCGACCCAGGTGACGCCGCTCGTCATCGTCACACCGGCGGTCGGTGGCACCGTCGATGAGCCGATCACCGTCAGCCCGATCGTCGTCATCTCCGATCTCGATTCCGACGAACTCGAATCGGCGACAGTCACGATCGGCAACCTCGCGGGGGGCGACGTGCTCGGCTTCACCGCGAGCCTGCCCGGCGGCATCGACGCGAACATCGTCGACGGCGTCCTGACCTTCAGCGGGACCGCTTCGGTGGCGACGTATCAGCAACTGCTGCAATCGGTTACATTGACGTCGACGACGCCCGGCTTGAGAGCGGTCAGCTTCACGGTCACCGATGCCGACAATAACGAAAGTGACGTGCTCGCGACCACCGTGGTCACCGTGCTGGGACTGCCGACGGCGGCTGACCCGCTGGTGCTGACCTCGCTGGTCAGCGTGAACTACACCGCGGGCGCGGCCGGTGCCACAGTGGACCCCGGACTCCTGGTGCTCGACGCTGATTCGGAGATCATCACCGGCGCCACAGTGACGATCGTCAGCCCCGGCGCCGACGACACACTGAGTTTCGGCCCGACTCCGGAGGGGGTGACGGGGACCTTCAGCGACGGGGTGCTCACCTTCGACGGCGATGCCTCCGTCGCCGACTACCAGGCGCTCCTACGGTCGGTGACGTTCTCGACCGGCTCGTCAGCGCTGGCCGCAATTCGGACCATCACGTTCACCGTGACCGATGACCAACAGGGCGTAAGCGCACCGGGAATGGTGGCAGTCACCATCGCGGCCCTGCCCGTGCTTGCAACACCGGTCGTGGTGACCTCGCTGGCGAGCATCGACTACACAGCCGGTGAATCGGCCAAGCAGGTGGACCCGAACCTGCTGCTGCTCGACGCGGATTCGTCCGAGATCTCCGGAGCGGTGATACGGATCGTCGGTGGGGCAGCGGCAGGGGAGAGCCTGGGCTTCACCATGCCGAGTGGCGTCGACCTGGACTACACCTATGACGCCGGCGTGCTCACATTCACCGAGACCGCGTCGAAAGCCGTGTACCAGGAGCTGCTGCGCTCGATCACCTTCACCGCGGACACCGACGCGCTGGCGACCATCAAATCCATCTCCTTCGTCGTGACCGACGCCGAAAACAACACCAGTAACACCGGTTTGGTCGCCGTGACGATCGTCAAGGCACCGCTGAACGTCGCGCCTCTCGTGGTGACGTCGGTGGTGAACGTCAACTACACGGCCGGCAACGCAGCGACCGACGTCGACCCCGGACTGACCTTGCTGGATCTGGACTCCGACGCCCTCAGCGGTGCCACGGCGACGATCTCGGGGGGCTTCGCCTCCGGCGACACCCTGACCTTCGACGAAACGCTTGCCGCTCAGCTCGGCATCACCGGCAGTTACAACTCCGATGCCGGTGTTCTGACGTTCACGAACGCCGTAGCGATCGAGGACTACCAGCAACTGCTGCGGTCGGTGCAGCTGTCGACCGGTTCCGCAGCGCTGGCGGCGATCAAGACGGTGTCATTCCAGGTGACCGATCGCCAAGGAGCCACGAGTCTTCCTGGCTCGGTCGCGGTGACCGTATTGGCTGCGCCGAGCAACATAGCGCCCCTGGTCGCGACGATACCGGTGGGACCTGTATACACCGCCGGCAATACTGCGGTGGCGGTGAATCCGCTGTTGACAGTGGCCGACCTGGACTCCGATAACCTGACAGGTGCGGTCGTGGAGATCTCGGGCGGGTTCGCTGAGGGGGATGTGCTGACCTTCACCCCGCCGGAGGGTAGTCAGATCTCCGGGCTCGATTTCGACTCGGAAACAGGGAGATTGACGATCGTCGGGCCGGGAACCCTTGAGCAGTACCAAGAGGCTCTCCGTTCGGTGCGCTTCGCCTCGAGTGGTCCATCGTTGGCTTCCATCAAGACGATCACTTTCACCGTGACCGATGAGCACGGTGCTACTAGCGTGCCCGGGCTGGTAACACTCACGGTGGTGGCAAATACCCCGCCGCTTCTCACGACGGCGCTGCCGGTCAGCACCTATAGCCGCGTTCTCGGAGGATTGCTGACGCTGAGCCCGTTGACCACCATCGTCGACGACTCATCGTTCCTGACCAGCGCGACAGTCACCATCGGCGGCGCGCATAGCAACGACCAGTTGGACTTCACCCCAACCGGCGATATCGACGGCTCCTATCAAGACAGTGTGCTGACGCTTTCAGGGCAGGGAACGGTTGCCGAATACGTGCAGGTTCTTCGGTCCGTGACCTTCGAGACCTCAGGCCTGGCGTTGCTCGGTGTCCGCACGATCACGTTCCAGGTGGTGGATCTGCAGGGACTGCCCAGCAATGAGTCCGTGCTGCTGTTGACGATTGTTCTGTAGCCGCCGATACGGAGTCAGATCGCCGGCCCCAGCAGGTCGTCGGCGTCCTTGATCACGTAGCCGTAGCCCTGCTCGGCCAGGAAGCGCTGGCGGTGGGCGGCGTACTCGGCGTCGAGGCTGTCGCGGGATACGACGGAATAAAACACCGCGCCGCCGCCGTCGGCTTTGGGGCGCAGAAGTCTGCCCAGCCGCTGCGCCTCCTCCTGGCGGGAGCCAAAGGTTCCCGAGACCTGCACCGCCACACTGGCTTCAGGTAGATCGATGGAGAAGTTGGCGACCTTGGACACCACCAGCGTGCGGATCTCGCCGCGCCGGAACGCATCGAACAACGCCTCGCGCTCAGCGGTTTTCGTCGATCCCTGGATCACCGGGGCGTCGAGCTCGGCGCCGAGCTCGTCGAGCTGGTCGAGGTAGGCGCCGATCACCAGCGTCGGCTCGTCGGGGTGGCGCGCCAGGATCGATTTCACCACCGCGATTTTGGTGTGTGCGGTCGCGCACAGCTTGTAGCGCTCGTCAGGCCCGGCGGTGGCGTAAAGCATGCGCTCGTTATCGGTCATCGTCACCCGGACTTCGACGCACTCGGCCGGCGCGATCCAGCCCTGGGCCTCGATGTCCTTCCACGGCGCGTCGTAGCGCTTGGGGCCGATCAACGAGAAGACGTCGCCTTCGCGTCCGTCCTCACGGATCAAGGTCGCCGTCAGGCCGAGTCGTCGCCGCGACTGCAGATCCGCTGTCATCCGAAACACCGGCGCCGGCAACAGATGCACCTCGTCGTAGATGATCAACCCCCAGTCGCGGCTGTCGAACAACTCGAGATGCTTGTATTCGCCTTTGGTGCGGCGGGTGATCACCTGGTAGGTGGCGATGGTGACCGGACGAATCTCCTTGCGCTCGCCGGAGTACTCGCCGATCTCCTCCTCGGTCAGCGACGTCCGCGCGACCAGCTCGCGCTTCCACTGCCGCCCGGCCACCGTGTTGGTCACCAGGATCAGCGTCGTCGCACCGGCTTTGGCCATCGCTGCGGCGCCGACCAGAGTCTTGCCGGCTCCGCACGGCAGCACGACAACCCCGGAACCGCCTTCCCAGAACGAGTCGGCGGCCATCTGCTGGTAGTCGCGTAGATGCCACCCGTCCTGCGCCAGATCGATGGGATGGGCTTCACCGTCGACGTAGCCGGCCAGGTCCTCGGCGGGCCAGCCGATCTTGAGGAGCATCTGCTTGACCCGGCCGCGTTCACTGTTGTGCACGATCACGGTGTCGTCATCGAGGCGAGCCCCGAGCATCGGCGCGATCTTCTTGTTGCGTAGCACCTCTTCGAGCACTGCCCGGTCGAGGCTGACCAGAGTCAAGCCGTGCGCCGGGTGCTTCACCAGCTGCAGCCGCCCGTAGCGCGCCATCGTGTCGACGATGTCGACGAGCAGCGGCTGGGGCACTGCGTAGCGCGAGAACGTCACCAGCGCGTCGACGACCTGTTCGGCGTCGTGACCGGCGGCCCGCGCGTTCCACAACGCCAGCGGGGTGATGCGGTAGGTGTGGATGTGCTCGGGCGCGCGCTCCAGCTCCGCGAACGGCGCGATCGCCGCACGGGCTGCCTGGGCTTGCTCGTGGTCGACTTCCAGCAGCACGGTCTTATCGGATTGGACGATCAGCGGTCCGTCGGTCACGCGTCGCCTCGCAGCGGATGTCGGTTCGGAGTCACGTTTGTCCATTATCCAGGGCGGCCGGAGATGGAGCCCCCTGGCAACATCGCGGACGCCTCGGATCGCCACGCGAAACATTGCGACATCTGGTTGCCGCGGAGCGCACGCCCGTGATCCGCTACGCAAAGTTACGTATTGTATAGCGTTGCTATCTGAAGGTAATAGCTGTTAGAAGCGATCATGTGCTGTGCCGTGATGTTGACAAGAAAAAGAAATTCGTCGGATTTATTACCACCGTCAATATTTTGCTCTAATGTCATCCTGACGAACGCAAGCACATCGCGCGCGTTCGGCTACCGGCACCACATCCGACGACGGGGACGCGATGGCCAGGCACGCGGCAGTAGACGGCCCTCCCACGCCGACGCCGGGGGTAGCACGGGGGACAGCTGAGGGGGATCAGCGACCAACGGAGGCCGACGACACATGAGTGCACAACCAGCTCGCCACCGCAGTGACGCGTCCCGGACGCAGCCCGAGTTCTGGGCGGCGCGGGACCTGCTCCACGACGTGACGTCGGCCGGTCGACCCAGGCACGTCCGCAAGTCGACGACGAAGTACGCCACGCACGTCGGGCGCGTCGGCGCGCTGGCGGTTTCGCTCGGGATCGGTTTCGCCATCGCGAACTCCGCCACCCCGGTCGCCTACGCCGAAACCGACGCCGACTCGTCGTCCTCGTCGACCTCCTCCAGCACGGCAGAGTCCGCCACCGGCGAGCGCAGCGAGGCATCGAAACCCTCGGTTCGCAGCGGACCGCGGGTCCGAGCGGACCGGTCGGAACGGGCCGAAGCGCGGGCGCGCACCGAATCCAGGTCTACCGACGCTGCCCTCGACGAGGCGGACGTCGACGAAGACGTTGATGCCGCTGCCTCGGGTGCCGACGAACTGGACCAGTCGAGCTCGACCGCACCGGATAACAGTGCTTCGGAACAGCTCTCCGTGAGCGAAACCGACGAGGTCACCGAAACCGTCGACGAGCAGGCAGTCGAGCAGGACCTCGACACCGAGGCGTCCCCCTCGGATCCCACCGGCGTCGTCGAGACCGCGACCACCACCGTGCAGCAGGTGTTCCCCCGCCGGGCCGAAGTCCGCACTGCGGCCTACGCGTCGGTGACGTCGGAGGCGCGTGTCACTCGCGAGGTCACCGCGGACAACGTGGTCGCCGCTGTGGTGTCCACGGCGATGGCGCCGCTGGTCGATACCGACGCGCCGGTGTCCAATCCGATCAACGATGCCGTACTGGCGTGGGTCCGGCGGCTGATCAACCACACCTTCTTCAACAAAACCCCGGTCGTGCACAGCGTCACCACCGAGCAGCTTCTCGGTTCGGTGATCATCGACATCGACGCCGAAGACCCCAACGGCGATCCTCTGACCTACGACATCGTCCAGCCGGAAGGCGGATTTGTCGTTCGGGAGATCCTGACCGGCAAGTTCATCTACACCCCGACCGTTCCCGTCATCGGTGACCCCAAGCCGGTCGAGTTCCAGGTCGTGATCCGCGACGACTCCGAGCACCTCACCGGTGCGCTCGGCGCCATCCAGAACCTGCTGCACTCGGTGGCCCGTGCGTTCGGCCTCGCTCAGCCCGACACCCTCACCTACACGGTGAACTTCGACGTCGAACCGATCCTGCAGACTCCGCCCGGACTCGTCGCAATCGGATCGTTGCCGTATCAGCTCGGCGAGGACCCGGTGAAGTTGCTCTCCGTCGCCGAGATCATCGACCCGGACTCGGAGAGCCTGAAGCGCGCGGTGCTGAAGTTCACCGTCGGATATCAGGACGGCGACAGGCTGGAATTCGTTGCCCCCGAGGGCAGTGCGATCCAGGGTTCCTGGGACGAGGAGGGCAGGGCTCTCACCCTGCTCGCCGAGGGCGGCGCGTCGCTGGCTGCTTTCGAGGCAGCGTTGAAGGCCGTCACCTTCAGCGCCACCGATCTCGGTTTCGGGGCGCGTACGGTCGGCATCACCCTCACCGACGAACACGACAAGACGATGCTGATCCCGGCCACGGTGCTGGCTACGGTGCTGCCGGCCGTGAAGCTGCCGCCGACGCTGATCGCCGCACCCGGGCTGCCCTATCGCCTGGGCGATGACCCGACGCGACTGCTTTCGATCGCCGAGGTCGGCGACCCCGACTCGGCCGATCTCAGCCGTGTTGTGCTCAAGATCCTCAACGCACGCACCGGTGATCTGCTGGAGTTCGTCGCACCGGACGGCTCACCGGTCGAGGGCGAGTGGGATGCACAGAACCACACCCTGACGCTGGGTAATGTCGCCTCCAAGGCGGCGTACGAAGCGGCGCTGAAGGCCGTCACGTTCAGTGCCACCGAACTCGGACTGCTCAGCCGCACCGTCGAGATCACCGTGACCGACCAGAGCGGCACCGAGAACCTGGTGCCGGCACTGGTGCTGATCGGCGTCGTTGCCAGCCCCGAACTGCCGCTGACCGTCGTGCCCGTCGGATTGCCGTTCTACACGCTCGGCAAGCCGCCAGTGAAGATCGTGTCGTCCGTGGGCATCTCCAACGCCGACGACAACATGCTTTCGGGTGCCACGGTCACCGTCTCTGCCGCGCGGTTGAGCGGTGACAAACTCGTCTATACCGGAGCGCCGACCGCCAACATCACCGTGACCCAGACCAATGATTACACGCTGACCCTGTCGGGCGCTGCGAGCGTCGCGGAGTACGAACAGGTCTTCAAACAAATCGCCTTCAGTGCAACGCAACTCGGGGTGACCCGCACGGTGTCCATCACGGTCTCGGAGGCCGACGGCGGCACGAATCCGGTGCCCGGTCTGGTACTCGTCAACACCTTGGCACCGCTGGCACCCACGATCGCCGCACCGTCACTGGTGCCGGCGACCTACACCATCGGCAAGCGTGGCGTGGTCCTCGCGCCGACCGTGCTGATCGGCGACCTCGATTCGACCAACCTCACGAAGGCCACGCTCAAGATCGGGCTGGGCAAGCAGGCCGGCGACAAGCTGACCTTCACGACCATCGAGGGCAATCCCATCACCGCGACATGGAACGGCAATGACACCCTCACGCTGCAAGGCCTCGCGACCATCGAGCAGTACCGGGCAGCGTTGCAGTCCGTGACATTCGAAGCCACCGGCGGCGCGGTGATCACCCGTTTCGTGAGTATCGATGTCACCGACGACTCCGGGGTGGAGTCAGTCCTCCCCGCGTCGGCCGAGGTCTTCGTCAAGAACCCCGACCGACCGGCCCTGATCGTCACCGGTCCATCGCTTTTCGAGTTCCCGAAGGCCAACCAGAACGTTCGGCCGATCACGTCGGCGACCATCATCGACACCGACTCGACGGTGCTCACCGGAGCAAGCGTGAAGATCACCGGCGGCTTCACCACCGGCGACACCCTGTCCTTCGCCGGACTCGCCAACAACCCGGTCACCGGTTCCTTCAACGGCACCACGCGTGAGCTCACGCTGACCGGGACGGCCACCCTCGGGCAGTACAAGGCCGCGCTGGAGGCGGTGACGTTCCGGGCTACCCAGCACGGCGCAGGATGGCTGGAGCTGTTCAAAACCCGCACCCTGACGATCAACATCACCGACGACTCCGGCCTGAACGCCCTGCTGCCGGGGACCGTCCTGGTCTCGATCTACAAGTAATCAACCGGGATCGGCGGAGACCACCGACGTGACGCGGTGGATGGCGAACTCGCGCACTCGACCCGAGGCCGGGTCGTAGGCGGTGAGCTGTCCTCCGCGCACGTTGATCGGGGCGACCACGCGCTGGGTGGCGACCCCGGCGGGGTCGACGTAGCCGATCACCACCGACTCCTGGTGTTGCGCGGCGATCTGCAACTCGGTGATCGCCACCGCGGGATCCAGGCGCAGGCCCGACGACGGCGCAGCGGCGACCTTGCGCAGCACCGCCACGATCGCGCCCAACGTCTGATCGGTGGGCGGCGTGTGCTGCCGGTAGCCGCGCCGGCGCCCCGGCGCCGGCACCCGGGCGCCGCGTGAGCGCAGGTCGACGATGGCACCGGTGGAATCCTCGGCGGCCGGCGCGAACCCGGCGGCCCGCAACGCATTCAGCACCTCTGCGATACCGGCTTGGGAGACCGCCACGGTAGGCGCGAGCATCCGCAGTTCGACCGACTCGGTCGCCGGCGCGGCGACGGCCTGGGCCAGCAGCGCGGGGTCCTCGCACCGGACGAACGAAGCCGCCATCCCGACCCGCAGCTGTCCATGGCGGCGGGCGACGTCATCGATCATGTACGTCAGGGCCTGGGGTACCGGGGTTTTCGAATGCCTGGTGAACAGCGCGTGCAGTTCGCCGGCGGTCTTGCCGCAGTCCAGCGCGCGGCGCACGGACCCTTCGTCGATGCGATACACCATGGCTGCACCGGCGGATTCGACGGTCGCCACCGTGGCCAGCTCCTCGGCCAACTCACGTTCGAGCGGGCCGGGAACGATCACGGTCAGGTCGGCCTGTAACAGGAAGTGGTCGATCGGCGCCGGGAGCGTCTGCGCCATGGCGGCCACGACGGCCTCGTCGTCGCCGACGTCGAGCAGCACCCGCACCGGGCCGGCCACCGCGCCGCGGCCCACCGCGCCGACCGCGTGCGCTTCGGTCAGCAGATCGGCCACCGGCCCGGGCTGCAGTCGCGCCGACCACCGCGGGCGGTGCCACACCAGCGCCTCCGACGCGCTGTCCGCGTCGACGCCGGCACCCGCGGGCAGCTCGGCCAGCACGTCGAGCAGCAGTCGACGGTCCAGCGGCGCTGCGGTCGAGAACAACGAATCCGACAGCGCGGCATACGGTTTGTCCTCGGGGCTGCGGGTACCGACCAGGCTGGGCCGGCTGGGCAGATGCAGCCACGTCGAGACGAGTAGATGCCACTTGGCCGCGGTCGTCGACTCGACGAAACGGTCGGCGGCCACCGTCGGCGCCCACTGGCTGGCTCCGCTGTCGGTCGGGTCGGGCTCCGGAACGCCGGAGGCGATCAGCCCCGCTCCCGCGGCGATCTCGAGGATCAGCCCCAGTCGGCGCTCCTCGATACCGGTGAGTTTGGTCAGCCGCTTGACCTCCCGAACGCCCAGGCCCCCGCTGCGCAGTTCGGGAACCGGTGTCGCGCCCAGGATTTCGACGATCATCTCGACTTCGCGCATCAGGTCCAGCGCGGCACCGGCGGCCACGGCGTCCACATCACGGGCCGAGGTCTGCGAACGAGTCGGGTCCGGCCGGGTCAGGCTGACCGGGCCGGGCGCGTCGTCGCGCAGAATCTGGCCGACCAGTCGCGGCAGGATGACCGTGTCCTGATCGAGTCGACGAAGCAGCCCGGCCGCCAGCAGCCGCTGCACCGGGCGGTCAGGCGGGGCATCGGGCAGCGCGTCCCGGGTGCGGCCGATCGGGGAGCCGTCGAGCAGCTTGTCGAGCAGGTCGCGGCAGGCCTCGTCCAGGTCGTCGAGGGAGGCGCGAACGGCATCGGCAGATGAAGCACCCGTTTCGTAAGTGGCCTGGCCGGGATACCACGGCAGGCACCCGGCGGCCTCGGCGACGACGCGCAGCCCGTCGCGGGCGCCCCAGACCAGGGCGCGGTCCTGCAGCGCCGAGATCGCACCGTCCACGTCGGCGCCGGCGGCACGCTCGCCGAGACGTTCGGTCAGCGCGGCGGTCGGGACCGCGCCGGCGTCCGCCCCCAGCGTCAACAGCGCATCGAGAACAGCAAGGTGCAGAAAATCCAGGTCATCGGTGGCGGCCCGGACCGACTGCCGCGCCGCGGCGCGGGCGGCCAGCGCGGCGATCGTGCCTGGCGGCGGCTGGGTGAGGTCGGGCCGAAGTCGCAGCAGCCGGATCAGCCGCTCATCGTCCAGATCGGCCAACCAGGCGCCCAACGGCACGCCTGGAGTCTTCGCACTCATTGCTGACCAGCGTAAAGCAGCCGCCCGACCTCGCCTGACGACGAGTCGTTTGCCACAATGGCACCGTGGCTGATGACAAGAAGACCCGATACGTCGACCCAGGCTGGCCCACGGCGGACCCCGACGACCACGCGATCAGCGAACTGGCCGCCGATCGCACCGGGGCCCTCTCGCCGTTCGGTGACCTGACGTTCCCGCTCCCGGCCGAGGAACTGCCGTTCATTCAGTCCAAGACCGTCATCAATCGGTAGCGGCGCGCTGACGGTGGGCGATCGCCTCTCCCATCTCGACGAGACCGGCGCGGCCCACATGGTCGACGTCACCGCCAAGGACGCCACCAAACGCGTCGCGGTTGCCGCGGGCATGCTGCGCACCCGACCCGACGTTGTGCAGCTGATCACCGAAAACGGGCTGCCCAAAGGCGACGCGCTGGCCACTGCCCGCATCGCAGGCATCATGGCCGCCAAACGCACCAGCGAGTTGATTCCGCTGTGCCACCCACTGGCCATCACTGGCGTCGACATCGATTTCGTCGTCGCGGCGGGCGACGATCCCGGCGCCGTCGGCATCACGGCGTCCGTGCGCACGACCGACCGCACCGGCGTCGAGATGGAGGCCTTGACCGCCGTCAGCGTCGCTGCGCTGACCCTCTACGACATGATCAAAGCCGTCGATCGGGCCGCGCGGATCGGCGACATCGAAGTGGTGCGCAAAGAGGGCGGGAAGACCGGCACCTGGGTCCGGGACGCATGACCCGGTCCGGGGCCGTCGTCATCGCATCGACCCGCGCGTCGGCCGGGATCTATGAGGACCGGTGCGGCCCGGTGATCGTCGACTGGCTCCACGCCCGGAACATCACGACCGGACCCCCGGTCGTCGTCGCCGACGGCGACGGTGTCGCATACGCGTTGCGCGACGCGCTCGCTGCGGCTCCGGACGTCGTCATCACCTCGGGCGGGACCGGAATCTCGCCCACCGACGCCACCCCTCAGGTCACCGCGGCGCTGCTCGACTACGAGCTCCCCGGCCTCGCCGACGCAATCCGGCGCGCCGGTCTTCCGCACGTGCCGACGTCGGTGCTGTCGCGGGGAGTGTGCGGGGTCGCCGGCCGCACCCTGATCGTGAACCTGCCCGGCTCCCTCGGTGGTGTCCGCGACGGGCTGTCGGTGCTGGCCGATGTCCTCGACCATGCCCTCGATCAACTCCACGGCGAGGACCATCCGCGATGAGCACCGTCGTGCGCGCTGCGCTGACCGAAGAGCCGATCCACACCGCGGATCACGAAGCGTTGGTCGGCCACGACGCGGCCGGTGCCGTGGTGACTTTCGCCGGGGTGGTGCGTGACCACGACGGCGGGCGCGGCGTGCTCCGACTCGAGTACTCGGCGCACCCGACGGCGGCGCAGACGCTGGCGGAGGTGGCCGCCGAGGTCGCCGCCGAGTCCAGTGGCGTGCGCGCCATCGCGGTCAGCCACCGCATCGGCGAATTGCACATCGGCGACGCCGCTCTGGTGGCGTCAGTGGCTGCTGATCACCGTGGCGCGGCGTTCGCCACGTGCGCCCGACTTGTCGATGCCGTCAAGGAACGGCTCCCGGTGTGGAAGCACCAGTTCTTCGTCGACGGCACCGACGAGTGGGTCAACTCCGCGTGATCAGGCCGGTGGCAACACCGGGGCCGGGGGAGCCACGGGTGCCGGTGGGTTCGGTGGCACGCCGCCCGGTTCCGGGGTGGTCAGCGGACGCTGGGTGAGGGCGAGCAGCGCATCCCTCCCCGAGATCTCCTGGGTCTGGATGGCGTGCCAGATCTCCCGCAGGTAGGTCACGTTGGCGCTCTCGCCCGCCACCTGTGCCGGGTCGATGGTGGTGCCTGGCGGAAGATTCTCGGGGCTGGCCAGGTGCGGCACACCCTCCGGCAGCGGGATGTCACCGGTGATCGCCTGGTTGGCGACGTCGAACGCGGCGGCCGGCACGTCGACGGCAGCCAGCGGAGCCAGGGGATCCGCGGGGGCCGGGGCGGCTTGCGGCGCCGGCGGAGGCGGCAAGGCAGGAGCGCCCGGGGCCGGCTGCAGCGGCACATCGCCGGACTGCACGGACCACAGCTGTGGCTGACCGACCGGGGCGGGTCCCTGCACGGAGTCCCAGTCGGCGATCGTCACGACGTTCGGATCGGCCGGCGGCGGGGGCAGCGGTGCGTCGAGCGGTGCGGCCGGGGGTGGCGCGAGCGGGTCGATCGGTGCCGGTGCCATGTCGGGGGCCGGCGGCGGGGGCAGCGGCGCATCGAGCGGTGCGGCCGGGGGTGGCGCGAGCGGGTCGATCGGTGCCGGTGCCATGTCGGGGGCCGGCGGCGGGGGCAGCGGCGCGTCGAGCGGTGCGGCCGGGGGCGGCGCCACCTCGGGCGCGGGCGGCGGCGGGGGCAGCGGCGCGTCGACCGGCGCCGGGGCGGCCAGCGGGTCGATCGGGGCGGGCGGCGGAGGCGGCGGAGCCAGTAGGTCGGCCGGCGGCGCAGGCAGCGCACCGTCGAGTCCCAGCGGGTGGACCGGAGCCGGCTCCTCGTCGACGACATTGCGCGGCGTGGCGGCGGAGAGCGGCCCGCCGCACGACGGCCATGCGCCCTTGCCCTGCGAAGCCAGCACGCGCTCCGCAACGGCGATCTGTTCTTCCTTGGTAGCCAGGTGCGCTGCCGGGGCGAACTCGCCGCCACCGTGGCCGGACCAGGTTCCCGGCGCAAACTGCAGGCCGCCGTGGTAGCCGTTGCCGGTGTTGATCGCCCAGTTCCCGCCTGACTCGCAGCGGGCCACCTGATCCCATTCACCGTCGGTGGCCGCGCCGGCGGTACCGGCCAGGGCCAGGCCGCTGCCGGAGATCACAGCGCCGGTGAAGGCGATCTTGGCGACGTTGACAGACGAAGGGGCGGGCTTGCGATGCCGTCCACTCATAAGTGCGTGTGGTCCTCTCGTTCAGCGCCTGCGAGGTCAGCTGTCGGGTTCGGGCTGGAGAGGTAGCCCGGCCGGCGTCGGGACGCCGGCTTCACCCCAAGGAGCCGAAATCGGCTCCGGGTCCCGTGTTTCGGTGGACCGGGTGGGTCCCCCGCCTCCATCCAGGTGTGTCTCGGGGTCCCGCGCACCAACGGATGGAGCTTGGCGCGGTAGGTGCGCGGCAGGCCATCGGAATGTGGGGATCGATGGCCCGTTGAAGACGGTAATGGCTTGCCGGGAGCCCGTCATCTTTTGCTCGGCGCCGTGTCCCGGAACCGGGCAAATACTAAAAAAACTCTAAATACGCAGGACGGATCGTCGTTCCTGCAGGTGCGCGGTGGGTTGATGGCGGCGTAGCCATTCCGTGATCGTTATGTCATGTGATGTAAATCACGGAATAGATCACGTGATCGAGCCGTCAGCCGCCCGCGAACGGAGGCAGAACGTCGACGGTCTGGCCCGCGGCGAGCTCGGTCGACATCGCCCGAACCGCGACGCCGTCGAGCAGATAGGAGCACCGCCGCAGCACCGTGCCCAACCGTTCGTCGCGTGCGCTCAACTGAGCGACCAGGTCGGCCATGGTGCTGCCGGAATCCACCTGGACATGCTCGCTCTCGGTGCCGGCTGCCGCGCGGGCTGCGGCGAAGTAGCGCACGGTGACCAGGACCGAGACCTCGGACCGCATCGTCAACCGCCGATCGCGCTCATGGGCCGAGTGGGCTGGACGAAATCGGGGTCGTTGATCCCGTGTCCCGCGGCCTTGCTCCACATCGCCTGCCGCCACGCGGCCTCGAGCGCCGCATCGTCGGCGCCGGACCGCAGCAGCGCGCGCAGATCGGTCTCGTCGCGTGCGAACAGGCAGTTACGCACCTGTCCGTCAGCGGTGAGCCGGCTGCGGTCACATGATGCGCAGAACGCCTGGGACACCGACGCGATGATGCCGACTCGGCCGAGCACCCTCGTGCCCTCGACGACCTGCCACAGCTGGGCGGGCGCCGAGCCCCGCGGCTGCGGATCGGGCTGCAGCGTGAAATGCCGGCGCAGAGCAGTCAGGATCTCCGCGGCGTCCAGCACGCGGTCGCGCTGCCACGAATGGCCCGCGTCCAGCGGCATCTGTTCGATGATGCGCAACTGGTAGCCGTGTTCCAGGCAGAAGCGCAGCAATTCCACGGCGTCCGCGCGTCCGGAGACCGGGTCGAGGACCGCGTTGACCTTCACTGGGTGCAGGCCGGCGTCCTTGGCCGCACGCAACCCGGCCAGCACGTCATCGAGTCGATCCCGGCGCGTGATGGCCGCGAACCGCGCCGCGTCGACCGTGTCCAACGAGACGTTGATCCGGTCCAGCCCGGCCTCCCTGAGCGTGGCGGCCCGCCTTGCCAGGCCCACACCGTTGGTGGTCAGCGTGATCTCGGGCCGCGGGCGCAACGCAGCGGTCGCGGCGACCAGTTCCTCGAGGTGCGGCACCACGAGCGGCTCGCCGCCGGTGAAACGCACACTCGTGATACCCAGCCGGGTGACCGCGAGGCGCAGCAGCCGCATCAGTTCGCCAGCGTGCAACTTCTGGTCGGACGGCATCCAGTCCAAACCTTCGGCCGGCATGCAGTAGGTACACCGCAGATTGCACAGGTCGGTCAGCGAGACCCGCAGATCGGTGGCCACCCGGCCGAAGGTGTCGACCAGCGGCCCGTCGGCCGGGGCGGGACCGACCGGTCGGTGTACCGAGGGCACTCCCAGCGAGACGACGGTCACCTGGCGGCTCCGAAATATGTATCGGTGGCCGGGTTCGGTTGGTCGACGGGGACGATCTCCTTGCCCAACGGCATCAGCGAGATCGGGACCATCTTCAGGTTCGCCAGGGCCAGCGGGATCCCGATGATGGTGATCGCCATCGCCACAGCGCTGACGATGTGCCCCAACGCCAGCCAGATGCCGGCGACGATGATCCACACGATGTTGCCGATCAGCGCCCCGGGGCGGGTGCCGGGCTTGTCGACGATGGTCCTGCCGAACGGCCACAGCGCGTACAACGCAATGCGCAGCGAAGCGAAGCCGAACGGGATCGTGATGATCAGGACGAAGCAGATCAGCGCGGCGAGCAGATAGCCCAGAGCCAGCCACAGGCCACCGAAGATCAACCAGATGACATTGAGAATCAGGCGCATAACTCTTCCTCCGGCGGTGCCCGCAGCCTACCGATATAAGGGGGTGCTCGCCGCGCGGGCGTCCGAGTAGGATCTTGCACGACGCGTCCCGGGAATGCGGGACGCTTACTTTATGTACCCGTCCGGGTGCGCAGTGTTGACGTCAGACAGACAGCAGGTGAGAGCAGTGCCGACCGGCCGGGTGAAGTGGTACGACGCGGAGAAGGGCTTCGGGTTCCTCTCGCAGGAGGACGGCGAGGACGTGTATGTGCGGTCCTCGGCGCTGCCCGCCGGCGTCGAAGGCCTCAAGGCCGGGCAGCGTGTCGAGTTCGGCGTGGCCGCCGGCCGGCGTGGCCCCCAGGCACTCAGCGTCACGTTGATCGACCCCCCGCCGAGCCTGAGCCGCACGCGCCGGGAAGCCGTGGCCGCGGAGAAGAAGCACACTCCCGACGAGTTGCACGGCATGGTCGAGGACATGATCACGCTGCTCGAGAGTGCGGTACAGCCGGAGCTGCGCAAGGGTCGCTACCCCGATCGGAAGGTGGCCCGCCGGGTCTCCGAGGTCGTCCGGGCCGTCGCACGCGAACTCGACAGCTGACGCAGGCCTTGCGGCGGGGCCCCGAGCGTCGTTGGTGCTCTCGCCGTCACAACGCTGACAGCACTTTCGCGGGTCGGCGCCGCGTCCCCGGGGTATGAATCGGCCATGAGTTATGTGGCCGACTCGACCTCGGACGGCGAGTTCAATCGCGACACCGACTACATCACCACCCGGATCACCGCCGATGGACGCGACGGTTACCCGCTGGAGCCGGGCCGTTATCGGCTCGTCGTGGCGCGGGCCTGCCCGTGGGCCAACCGCGCGATCATCGTGCGGCGGCTGCTCGGCCTCGAGGACGTGCTGTCGATCGGCTTCTGCGGACCCACCCACGACGAACGCAGCTGGACGTTCGATCTGGATCCCGGCGGCCGCGACCCGGTGCTGGGCATCGAGTATCTGCGCGAGGCGTACAACACGCGTATACCGGAGTACCCCAAGGGCGTCACTGTTCCGGCGATCGTCGACATCCCCAGTGGCGCGGTGGTCACCAACGACTTCGCCCAGATCACGTTGGACTTGTCGACCGAGTGGACGCGCTACCACCGCGACGGCGCGCCGCAGCTCTACCCCGAACCGCTGCGCGACGAGATCGACGAGGTGGCCCAGCGGATCTACACCGAGGTCAACAACGGGGTGTACCGCTGCGGCTTCGCCGGGTCCCAGCGCGCCTACGAGCGGGCCTACGACCGGTTGTTCACCGCGCTGGATTGGCTGTCCGAGCGCCTGGCCGGGCAGCGCTACCTGGTCGGCGACACCATCACCGAGGCCGACGTCCGGCTGTTCACCACCCTGGCGCGGTTCGACCCCGTCTACCACGGTCACTTCAAGACCAATCGCCACAAGCTGGCCGAGATGCCAGTGTTGTGGGCCTATGCCCGAGATCTGTTCCAGACGCCGGGTTTCGGGGACACCATCGACTTCGTGCAGATCAAGCAGCACTATTACATCGTCCATTCGGACATCAACCCCACCGGTGTCGTGCCGAAGGGACCGGATCTCTCCGGCTGGCTGACCCCGCACGGTCGCGAAGGGCTCGGCGGCCGGCCGTTCGGAGACGGCACCCCGCCGGGGCCGACACGCGAGGGCGAGCGCGTGCCCGCCGGGCACTCGGCGGACCGGGTTGACTGAAAACTAGGGCCAGACCGTGCGCACCGACCATTCGGCGTGCGGTACCGGGAACTCGTTGCCGTCCTCGTCGCGCACCAGCGTCGGCAGATGCACCGCCACACCGGTCAACCTCCCGAGGAACGGGTCGACGGTGGGAATGGTCACCGCCAGACGGGTCCCGGGCCGGAACTCTTCGACCAGCGAGTCGTCCTCGTAGACCCGCAGCAACACCCACGGCGCATCGGCGATCGCCGACGGCAGCGACACCTGCACGGGGTCGGTGCGGTTCACGGGCAACTGCCCCTGCTCGGCGGGAACGACGCAATCTGTCGGGTTGAGCACCTGGCAGAACCGGTAGGGCCCGACCCGCGTGAGGTTGCCGTGCGAGTACGCCGAGATTTCGGGCAGGTCGGGGCCGTGGTGACGCGACAGCTGCCAGACCAGCACGGCCGTGGCGACCGAGGCCACCACGGCAACCGCGATCAGCGCGGTGAGGACACGTCTCACGGCCGCGTCACCGCGGCCGGGTCCACCCAGCCGCCTTCCTGCTCGGCGTGCACCGGACGGTTGCCGCCCAGTCCGGGCACCAGGGACTCCCCGCGATAGCTGAGCACGGTCTGGGCCAGACCGAGAATCAGGATCGCGGTGACGGTGGTGAACCCGGCCCACAGCTCGGTGTAGATCAGCACCCCGGTGGCGCCACCGGCGACCCAGGCCAGCTGCAGGAGCGATTCCGATCGGCCGAACGCCGAGGCCCGCGACTCCTCGGGTAGATCGTCCTGCAGCGACGCGTCCAGCGACGCCTTCGCGATCGCGCTCGCACCGGAGGTGACCAGCGTTGCCGCGGCGGCGACGAGCAGGTCGCCGGTGACTGCGGCGGCCAGCGCCATCGCCGTCACCGCGACGGCGCAGCGCACGACCATCTGCGCCGGATGGCCCAGTTCCAGCCGTGCTGCGGTGAAGTTGCCGATGAAGTTGCCGACCGCTGCGGCCGCGCCGATCAGCCCGAGGATGCGCAGTTGCTCCCACCCGGTCGCGTCGTGGGCCTTGGCCACGAACGCCGGATACAGGAACAGAAAGCCGACCATCACCTTGACCGTGCAGTTGCCCCACAGCGCGGTGATGACGTTGCGCCCCAGGGGCTGGCGGGCCTTGCGAGCGCCCCTGGACGGGGGCTCACGGCGCAGGGCGTCGCTGTGGCCGTCACTGTGTCCGTGGTAGCTCAGTGTGGCCGGCACCTCACCCTCGGTGACCTCGACCCATTTCGGGATACGCATGGACAGCGCCGCGCCGGCCACCGACACCGCGACCACGATGTAGAGCGCCCCCGGCATCTGGAAGAGCTGGAACCCCCACTCGGCGGCGGCGGCCACGCCGCCGCCGATCATGGTGCCGCCGAGCAGCCCGAACATGGTCAGTCGCGAGTTGACCCGCACCAGGTCGATGGTCGGGGGCAGGACGCGGGGGGTCACCGCGCTGCGCAGCACCGAGAACGACTTCGACAGCACCATCATCCCGAGCGCGCACGGATACAGAACCCAGGACGGGAAGCTGCCGGTCGCGCTGTCGAAGTTGGCGATCAACACCAGCGCCAGCCCCGTGCGGATGACGAACGACGCGGCCAGCGCGACCCGCCGACCGTGCTGCAGGCGGTCCAGGGCCGGGCCGATCAGCGGTGCGATGATCGCGAACGGTGCGATGGTGATCAGCAGATACAGCGCGACCCTGCTCTTGCTCTCCCCGGTGGCCGCCGCGAAGAACAAGGTGTTGGCCAGCGCCACCGCCATCGCCGCGTCGAGGGCGAAGTTGGCGACCACCGGCCACGTGAGCGCGGTCAGCCCGGACTTGTCGGCGCCGTCGGCGGTGGCGGCCCGGTGCACCAGGCCGTACATTTTCGAGCCCATCTCGCGGCTGCGCTGGGCCGCCGCCCGCGTCACCGTCACCCGTTCCCCCGAGGACGACCCCGACCAGCCCGGATCGGCGTCGTAGCGCCCGTACCTGCGGTGGTTGTCGCTGTCGTTCAGCGGTGGCAACCAACGGTTTCCGCTCGCGTTGCGCCCGCCGGCAGAGCTTCGCGAGCCGGGGGCGGCGACCGGGTCACTGGGGTAGTTGGCCATGCCCGGGTGCTCCCCGGCCGGCGGTCGAGGGGGGTAGTAGCGGGCGCCGTACCCACCTTCCGGGTCGTGCTGGTCACGTCGCTCGGCGCTCACGGGTCGATTGTCCCCCATCGGCCCGACACTCCGCGCGCAGCCGACCGGTGTGGCTACCACGGGTCGTCTTCGGGCAGTATTGACGACGATGGACAGCGTGACCGAGTCTCAGCGTGCCGTGGCACCGACCCCGGATGTGCCGCCCGACGTGGCGGCCGTACTCCTGGGAGCGGTCGACGATGCGCGCACCGCGATCGTCGAGCACAGCGGTGAGGACACCGTCGGCGAATACCTCGGTGCCGGCTTCGAGGACGCGACGTCGGCCACCCACCGGTTCCTGGCAGAGCTGCCCGGTTACCGGGGATGGCAGTGGGCGGTGGTGGTCGCCGCATTCCCCGGTGCGCAGCACGCCACCATCAGCGAGGTGGTGCTGGTGCCCGGTCCGACGGCGCTGCTGGCCCCGAAATGGGTGCCCTGGGAGGAGCGGGTCCGCCCCGGGGACCTGAGCCCCGGCGACCTGCTGGCACCGCCGTCCGAGGACCCGCGGTTGGCGCCGGGCTATACGGCGACCGGCGACCCGATGGTCGACGACGTCGCCGTCGAGGTCGGACTCGGCCGCCGTCAGGTGCTCAGTCTGTGGGGCCGGAACGAGGCCGCGCAGCGCTGGCACGACGGCGACTACGGCCCGGGTTCGGCGATGGCCCGTTCGACGCGGCGGGTGTGCCGCGACTGTGGGTTCTACCTACCGCTGGGCGGTGCGCTCGGTGTGATGTTCGGGGTCTGCGCGAACGAGCTCGCCGCCGACGGCCACGTCGTCGACGCGGAATACGGCTGCGGTGCGCACTCCGACACCCCCGCACCGCAGGGGGCCGGCTCACCGTTGTACGACCCGTTCGACGACGGCGTCCTCGACGTCGTCGACCCCGGCGAGAGCCGGCCCTCCTCCTAGCTCGCGTTGCCTTCGGCGGCGTTCTTGATGCGCGTCAGCGACGCGTTCATGCCCTCGACGAGCTCGTCCTCGAAGCTCGGCACCCCGCCCATGAACTTGCCGACCAGGAAGTTCGACATTGCCGACGTGCCGTTCTCGGCGTGGCGGGTCTCGATCAGGCGCGTACCCGCCTCGGTCGGCTCCAGCTCATAGCTCCAGACGGTGTTGTTCTCGTTGACCCGGAAGGCTAGCTTCTTCTGCGGCACGAACTCGGTGATGCGGCTGGTGGTGGGCCAGAACAGCAGCCCGCGCCGGTTGAAGTTGATCGTGCGGGCGCCGGGGCGGACACCGCCGAGGGCCTTCATGTACCGGCACTGCGGGCTCCACTGCGGCATCTTGCTCAGGTCCGACACCAGGCTCCAGACCTTATCGACCGGGGCGTTGATGTCGATCTGGGCTTGCAGTTTGGGCGCTGCCATGGCGCTTTCTCCTTCGTGTCGTTCAGGTCAAGCCGCTCTGGGCGCCGCGCGATCCGCGGCGCACGGCGTGACGTTGCCACAGAAAGATCGATGTGCCAACCACGGCGACGCCGAGCCCGGCCAGGGTGACGGGGCGCCAGCTGTGCAGCGTGTCGACGGTGAAGGCCAGCACCGTCGCGACCAGCCAGCCCGAGCCGATCACCAGGATCATCGGCCACGGCGAGAGCAGGCGCGCCGGCAGCGCGGGGGGCCGGACGGTTTCGTTCATCGGGCACCAAGGTAACCGATCGGGTTCGGGGCCTGGGTAGTCTCGACGCCGTGAACGCCCCGTCCGCCGGATACGAAACGGTATGACCGGCAAGCCGATTGACGGGGGCGCCGGCGTGGTCTCGAGGGTGGTGGACGTCGCCGACCCCGCCGATCCGCGGTTGGACGACTTTCGCGACCTCAACAGCGTCGATCGCCGCCCCGATCTGCCCAGCGGCAAGGGCCTGGTGATCGCCGAAGGGGTGTTGGTGGTCCAGCGCATGCTGGCCTCCCGGTTCACGCCGCGCGCGCTGCTCGGCACCGACCGGCGGTTGACCGAACTGGGTGCCGACCTCGACGGTGTCGACGCGCCGTTCTACCGGGTCAGCGCCGAGGTGATGGCCCAAGTGGTCGGATTCCACCTCAACCGCGGCGTGCTCGCATCGGCGTCGCGGGCGCCGGAGCTGACGGTGTCGCAGGTGCTCGACGGGGCCGCCACCGTCGTCGTGCTCGAAGGGGTCAACGACCACGAGAATCTCGGCTCGGTCTTCCGCAACGCGGCCGGTCTCGGCGTCGACGCGGTGGTCTTCGGCAGCGGATGCGCCGACCCGCTGTACCGGCGCGCGGTGCGGGTGTCGATGGGGCACGCGTTGCTGGTGCCGTTCGCCCGGGCGGCGAACTGGCCCGGCGACCTGGAGGTGTTGCGTGACAAGGGTTTTCAGATTCTCGCGATGACACCCGACCCGCAGGCTGCGACGCTGGCCGAGGCGCTGCCGCCGCGGGCGGGGCAGCCGGTGGCGATCCTCGTCGGCGCGGAGGGGCCGGGACTGCAGGAGCATACGATGCGCGCCAGCGACCAGCGCGTACGGATCCCGATGTCGCGTGGAACCGACTCGCTCAACGTCGCCACCGCTGCGGCGCTGGCGTTCTACGAGCGCGACCGGTTGCGGACTACGGTGAGCACGTGAGCGAGGAGTCGACGCCGTGGGCCACCGGGCTGACGGTCGCGGCGTTCGTCGCCGCGGTCATCGCGACCGCGATCATCGTGCTCAGCATCGGGTTGGCGCGGGTGCATCCGCTGCTGGCGGCGGGCCTGAACCTCGTCGCTGTGGGTGGGCTGGCGCCCACGGTGTGGGGCTGGCGCCGAACACCGGTGTGGCGCTGGTTCGTGCTCGGCGGCGCCGTCGGCGTGGCCGGCGCGTGGGTGGCGCTGCTAGCGCTCGCCGCCACTGGAGCGAACGCCTAGCAGCACGTCTTCCCAGGCGGGCACCGCGGGCTTGGCCTTGCGCGACCGGGCGGCCTTGGGCGCCGCCTGGGGCGCGGGCTCCGGCGCCGGGGCCGGAGCTTGCGTAGACGTCGGTTCCTCGGGCTCGACGGCCGGGGCCGGCGCGACCTCAGGCTCGCCGAGTGCGAGCTGTGCGACCGGGGCCAGGGGGCGCAGCGTCCGGGTGAAATTCGGGTCGATCAGCTCGGCGGCGTTCTCGTCGAAGGCTGTGACGGTGCCGCCGTGCGCGCCGGGGGCATAGCGGAAATGGGCCTGCAGGTCCGAGCGTCCGGCGGTCCACGCCAACTGCACGGTCCAGCGCCCGTCCTCGTTGCGCCAGGCGTCCCAGGCGGCGGCGTCGGGATCCAGGCCCCGCGCGATCAGCGCTGCGGTCACCGTCTCGAGCAGCGTGAGCACCGACGGGCCGTCGGCGAGCACCGGGTGGGCGGCGGTGGCCAGTTCGGCGGCCCGGGCCCGCTCGAGCAGCACCGGGTGGGCGAACCGCTCGACGCGGGCGGGGTCCACTCCGGCGGCCGAGGCGATCTGTTCGACTGATGCGCCGGCGCGAATCCTGGACTGGATCTCCCTGGGGCGCAGCATGTTCGGCACCTCGACGTTGATGGTGGTCTGGTTCGTCGCGGCCCGGTCACCGCGCACGGCGGCCCTGAGTCGCTCGTCGGAGCGCAGCACGAATTTCTCCGCGGGCTCGTCGGTCTCGCAGATGATCCGCGTGCCGCGCGTGTCGTCCACGTCGAGTCCGACGACTCTGAGTTCCCTCATTGCGACCTCCTCCGGGCTGGCGCCGAGCCCGATACGCAGGTCACCCTACTGTGTTATCGATCCGTAACCGGGCTGACACGCGGCGGGGCGGCCCGGTCTTTCGGATCGGTCCTTCAGAGCCGTTCCACGACCCAGTCGATGCACGCGGTCAACGCGCTGACATCGTCGGGCTCGACTGCCGGGAACATGCCGACCCGCAGTTGGTTGCGCCCGAGCTTGCGGTAGGGCTCGGTGTCGACGATGCCGTTGGCGCGCAGCGTGGCCGCGACGGCGGCCGCGTCGACACCCTCGGCGAAGTCGACGGTGCCGACCACCGCCGAGCGCAGCGCCGGGTCGGTGACGAAGGGGGTGGCGAACGAGGAGGCTTCCGCCCAGGAATACAGCCTCGAGGACGTGTCGGCGGTGCGCGCGGTCGCCCAGTCCAGCCCACCGTTGCCCAACATCCAGTCGATCTGCTCTGCGAGCAGCACCAGGGTGGCGATGGCCGGGGTGTTGTAGGTCTGGTTCTTGAGGCTGTTCTCGATCGCGATCGGCAGCGACAGGAACTCCGGCACCCACCGACCCGAGCTCGCGATCGCGTCGACGCGGGCCAGCGCGGCCGGGGACAGGATCGCCAGCCACAGGCCGCCGTCACCGGCGAAGTTCTTCTGCGGTGCGAAGTAGTAGACGTCGGCCTGGGTGATGTCGACGGGCAGACCGCCGGCCGCGGAGGTGGCGTCGATCGCGATCAACGCCTCGCCGGCACCCGCGGGGCGTTGCACCGGGACCGCCACCCCCGTCGACGTCTCGTTGTGCGCCCAGGCGATCAGGTCGGCCGACGGATCGGACTGCGGGCTGGGCGCGCTGCCCGGATCGGCCTTGATGACGATCGGGTCGCCGACGAACGGGTTCTTGGCCACCGCCGAGGCGAACTTGGCGCTGAACTCGCCGTAGGTCAGGTGCAGTGATCGCTGCTCGACCAGCCCGAACGCGGCGGCATCCCAGAACGCGGTGGACCCGCCGTTGCCGAGGATCACCTCGTAGCCGTCGGGCAGTGCGAACAACTCGCGGAGGCCGTCCCGCACCCGGCCGACCAGGTTCTTGACCGGCGCCTGCCGGTGGGAGGTGCCGAACAGGTCACCGGCGGCGGCCAGCGCCTGCAACTGCTGGGGACGCACCTTCGACGGCCCGCAGCCGAAACGGCCGTCGGTCGGTTTGAGGTCGGCGGGAATGGTCAGGTTCGCGGCCATGGTGGCCAGCCTAAAACCGACGGACGAACCGGAGCGAATCGCCGTCGACGGACTCGTCGCGGCGGGTCCGCACGCAGGACGTGACGGCATTCGCTGCCGTGATCCGCATCACATGTGACGGGGATTACCCGGCTGCCGCACAGCAGCGAGAAAAGCCTGGTTAATTCCTGGGACCGTGGGTACTGTCCTTAGACATCGAGCCGACGAATGTAAACCTCAGCTCCGAGGCATGGGAGGCCCAGGATGGCAGTCAAGACCGCACGGACGCGCATCGTTCGCCGCTGGCGCAAGAACATGGACGTCCTCGATGACGCCGAGTACGTCGACACGCTGCAGACGCTGTCCGAGGGATCGGTACGGCGCAACTTCAACCCCTACACCGACATCGATTGGGACTCGCCCGAGTTCCAGGTGACACCCAACGATGATCGCTGGATTCTGCCGGCGACCGACCCGATCGGCCAACATCCCTGGTACCAGGCGCAGACCCGAGAGCGTCAGATCGAGATCGGCATGTGGCGCCAGGCCAACGTCGCCAAGGTCGGTCTGCACTTCGAGTCGATCCTGATCCGCGGTCTGATGAACTACGCGTTCTGGGTGCCCAACGGCTCGCCGGAGTATCGCTACTGCCTGCACGAGTCGGTCGAAGAGTGCAACCACACCATGATGTTCCAGGAGATGGTCAACCGCATCGGCGTCGACGTACCAGGCATGCCCCGCGTCCTCAAGTGGTTGTCGCAGTTCATCCCGCTGGTCGCCGGACCGCGGCCAGTCCCGTTCTTCTTCGGTGTGCTCGCCGGTGAGGAGCCGATCGACCACACGCAGAAAGCCGTGCTGCGGGAAGGCAAGTCGCTGCATCCAATCATGGAGCGGGTGATGGCCATCCACGTCGCCGAGGAGGCGCGCCACATTTCGTTCGCCCACGAGTACCTGCGTAAGCGGGTCCCGCATCTGGCTCGGGCCGAACGGTTCGGGCTGTCGCTCACCGTGCCGCTCATCATGCGGGTGCTCTGCCAGGCGATCATCGTGCCGCCGAAAGCATTCTGGCAGGAGTTCGACATCCCGCGCTCGGTGAAGAAGGAGATCTTCTTCAGAAGTCCGCAGGCCCGGCAGTTCCTGCGCGACATGTTCGGCGATGTCCGCATGCTCTGCCACGACACCGGCCTGATGAATCCGTTCGCCAAGCTGATGTGGCGGATCTGCAAGATCGACGGTCCGCCCAGCCGCTATCGCAGCGAGCCGGCGCGCCAGCACGTGGTCAGCGCGGCTTAAGGCCAGGGCTCTCGCGACATGCCTCATGTGATCACCCAGTCGTGTTGCAGCGACGGGTCCTGCGTCTATGCCTGCCCGGTCAACTGCATTCACCCGACGCCCGACGAGCCCGGATTCGCGACGGCCGAGATGCTCTACATCGACCCGGTCGCCTGTGTGGACTGCGGGGCCTGCGTGTCGGCCTGCCCGGTCGGGGCGATCGCACCCGACACCAAACTGACGCCCGCGCAGTTGCCGTTCGTCGAACTCAACGCCGCGTTCTATCCCGAGCGGGACGGCAAACTGCCCCCTACCTCGAAGCTGGCGCCGGTGGCCGAAGCCCCCGTGGTGCACTCGCGGCCGGGGAGTCCGTTGCGGGTCGCGATCGTCGGGTCCGGGCCCGCGGCGATGTACGCCGCCGACGAGCTGCTGACCCAGCGCGACGTCGAGGTCAACGTGTTCGAGAAGCTGCCCACACCTTACGGATTGGTGCGAGCCGGGGTGGCGCCGGACCATCAGAGCACCAAACGCGTCACCACCCTGTTCGACCGGATCTCGCAGTCCGACGGCTTTGCGTTCTATCTCAACGTCGAGGTGGGCCACCACCTCAGCCATGACGACTTGCTGGCCCACCATCACGCCGTGCTCTACGCAGTGGGCGCGCCCAACGACCGCCGTCTCGACATCGACGGCATCGATCTGCCCGGTACCGCGACCGCAACCGAGATGGTGGCCTGGTACAACGGTCACCCCGAATTCACCGATCTGGCCGTCGATCTGAGCGGTGAGCGCGTCGTCATCGTCGGCAACGGCAACGTGGCGCTGGACGTGGCGCGCATCCTCACCACCGACCCGGACCTGTTGGCGGACACCGACATCGCCGATTATGCGCTGGCCGCCCTGCGGGCCTCCCGGGTGCGGGAGGTCGTGATCGCCGCTCGCCGCGGGCCCGAGGCGTCGGCGTTCACGCTGCCCGAACTGATCGGGCTGGTCTCGACCTGCGAAGTGGTGCTCGACGCCGAAGACCGCGACCGGGTGCTCGTCGCGCTGGCCGAGGAGACAGATCCGTTGACCCGCAACAAGCTCGAGGTGTTGTCCACGCTGGGCGACGCCGGCGACGACTCCGCGCCGGGCGCCCGACCGCGCATCCGCCTGGCCTACCACCTGACCCCCCATCGGGTGGCAGGGGAGCAGCGGGTGACCGGTATCGAGTTCACGCTGACCGGAACCGACCAGACGTGTGAGCTGCCCGCCGGACTGGTGCTGACCTCGATCGGCTACCGCGGCAGGCCGATTCCCGGGCTGCCCTTCGACGACGCTGCGGCGGTGGTACCCAACGCCGGGGGGCGCGTCGTCGATCCCGCGACCGGCGCCGCAGTGCCGGGCGCCTATGTGGCGGGCTGGATCAAACGCGGACCCACGGGGTTCATCGGAACCAACAAGTCCTGCGCCGCAGAGACGGTGCGCTCGCTGGTCGCCGACTTCAACGACGGGATGCTGACCGAACCGGTCGGCAGTCCGGCGGCGCTGGAACGCGCGGTGCGGGCCCGGTGTCCCGAGGTGATCGACCGCCGGGGGTGGAAAGCGATCGACGATGCCGAGGTCGCCCGCGGTGGTGGTCGCCGCCCCCGCGGAAAGTTCACCTCAGTCGCCGAGCTGACCGCGGCTGCCGCCGCGGCGCCCGAACCACCGTTGCACCGCCGCCTGCTGGCCGGCCTGCGCCGCTGAGGTTCAACCGACCCCGACCCGCGACAGCTCCCGCAGGACCGTTCGGAGGACCTCGGGCGCGGCGGCGGCGACCGGTCCGGAGAGCCCGTCGCCGAGGACGAGGCTGTCCGCCTCCACGGCGATGACGACCAGTTCGGCGGGCACCCGGCCGAGCGCCTGGCCCAGCCGCACCGCCTCGGGGATACCGACCGCGTGCGAACTGGTCGCCGACGGGAGGCCGCACACCTCGTCGATCGTGGTGCGCCAGATCCGGCCCGGGGTCGCCGGTTCGCACCGGACCGCGTCGATGATGACCGCCAGATCGACACCGGCCCAGGTGTCGAGGAGCCCGGCGGGCTCCCCGTCACAGACCGTCACCAACACACCCGGCAGCGCCAGCTCCTCGAGGCGCGCCGCGACGACCGGGCCGATTGCGTCATCGCTGCGGAAGCGGTTGCCGATGCCGATCACCACCGCCCGCGGATCCGTCACACCTGAATCCGTTCCAGTTCGAGAAAATGTGCCGCACACGAGATGCACGGGTCGTAGTTGCGGATGGTGCGTTCGCACAACCGGATCAGGCTGTCGTCATCGAGGGCGAGATTGTCCTGCGTGACGCGACGCAGGTCGTCCTCGATGGCCGATTGGTTCTGTGAGGTGGGCGGGACGATGGTGGCCGAGCGGATGAGGCCGGCGTCGTCGAGTTCGTAGCGGTGGTAGAGCAGGCCGCGGGGCGCCTCGCTCACGCCGTGACCGATCCCGGCACGCGGCGCCACGGGGACCGCGGCGCGCGCCGGACGCTCATAGTCGGCGATCAGGCGCAGCGCCTCGTCGAGTGCATAGACCACCTCGACGGCACGGACCAGAATGCTGCGGAACGGATTTCGGCATTCGGGGCCGAGCCCGACGTCGACGGCGACCTGCTGGGCCAGCGGAGAGAGGTGGCGATAGTTCAGGGTGTAACGGGCCAGCGGCCCGGTCAGGTAACGCCGCCCGTCCAGACGAGCGTGCAGTGCAGTGGAATGCGGTACCTGATGTTCGACGACGTGGTCGGTGAACTCGTTGGGGGAGAAAGCCAGTCCGGTGGTGGAGTGCATGTCGCCGCACTCGATCGCGTAGCGGTCGGGGTGGGTCACGGCGAGCAGTTCGTGGTCGAGGTCCCCATCGGGGAAGTCGAACCGGGCGGCCCGGCGCGCGGTGTCGATGGTGAGGTCGCGCGCACGCCGCAGCGCCTCGGCGAGTGTCGCCAGCTCGGCCGGCTCGGGGGTCGAGTAGAAGCCGCCGACGCGGACGTTGATCGGGTGGATGGGACGGCCACCGATCAGTTCCAGTAGCGCGTTGCCGGCCTTCTTCACCGCCAGACCGTGCTCGACGAGCTCACGGTGGTCGGCAGCCAGCGCAACGGCATCGGGATAGCCGAGAAAGTCGGGCAGGTGCAGCAGATGGATGTGCAGGGTGTGGCTGGAGATCCATTCGCCGCAGTAGAGCAACCTGCGCAGTGCCGCGAGCGGCGGGTCGAGTTCGGCACCGCACAGTTGCTCGATCGCGTTGCATGCGCTGACCTGGTAGGCGACCGGACAGATGCCGCAGATCCGGGCGGTGATGTCCGGCGGCTCGGTAAAGGCCCGGCCGCGCAGGAACGCCTCGAAGAACCGGGGCGGTTCGTAGATGGCGAGCTCGGCGCGTTCGACGGTGCCGCCGGAGACCACCACCTTCAGCGCTCCTTCGCCTTCGACGCGGGCCAGCGAGCTGACCCGCAGTTGTCTACTGCGGTGGCTCATCGATGCTCCGTTCGGCGAATTCGGGTGCCGCCGCGGCGAACGTGGCGAATGCGCGGTCGACGGCTTCGGCCGGCATTCCGTTGATCCGCAGGATCGGTAGCAGCGCACCCACGTTGGGGGCCGTCATCGGGCCGAAGCAGCCGAAGCAGCCGCGGTTGTAGGTGGGGCACAGCGCACCGCAGCCGGCGTGGGTCACCGGCCCGAGGCAGGGGATGCCTTGGGACACCGTGATGCAGGTGGTGCCGCGGCGTTTGCATTCGGTGCAGACGCTGGTGTCGGGCAGGTCGGGCTTGCGTCCGGCCAGCAGTGCGGTCAGCGTGTCGAGCAGTTGGCGACGGTCGATCGGACAGCCGCGCAACTCGTAGTCCACCCGCACGTGCGCCGAGATCGGGGTGACGGTGTCCAGCGTCGAAATGTACTGCGGAGAGGCGTAGACGACCGACAGGTATTCGGTGACGTCGGCGAAGTTGCGCAGCGCCTGGATGCCGCCATGGGTGGCGCAGGCACCGATGACGACCAATGTGGTGGACTGCTCCCGGATCTCGAGGATGCGCCGCCGTTCGTCGGGCGTGCTGATCGAACCCTCTACCAGCGACACGTCGTAGGGCCCCGGGAGGACCGCGCTGGAGGCCTCCAGGAAGTGCGCGATGCGGACCTGGCCGGCCAGCGTCAGCAGTTCGTCCTCACAGTCCAGCAGGCTCAGTTGGCAACCGTCGCAGGAGGTGAACTTCCACACCGCCAAAGTCGGGGTGGCCATCACAGCTCCGGCACCGACAGCAGGGGCTGCGCCGTGGCGTAGTCGACGATGGGGCCGTCCCGGCACAGCAGCAGGGGGCCGAGCTGGCAGTGCCCGCAGCGGGCGACGCCGCACTGCATGTTGCGTTCCAACGAGATCCGAATGTCCTGAGCAGCAACTTTTTTGGCCAGCAGGGCACGCGCGCAGAACTGCATCATGGGTTCGGGTCCGCACAGGAAGGCGGAGGTGCGGCCCGGGTCGAGGTGCAGGCGGGCCAGCGGCTCGGTGACGAACCCGACCTGGCCGGTCCAGCTCGCCGCGGGCCGGTCGACCGTCTGGTGCAGTTCGAGTCCGGCTGCGGCCCAACGGTGCTGATCGCCGCGGAACAGCATGTCGGCCGGACTGCGGGCCCCGGTGATGAGCACGACGCGCCGGTAGCTGCCACGGGCGGCGAGGACGGCGAGGACCAGCGGCCGCAACGGCGCCAGCCCGACCCCGCCGGCGACGATCACCAGGTCGCGGCCGATGGCCGATTCCGGTTGCCAGCCGGTGCCGAACGGTCCGCGCACGCCGACCAGGCCACCGACGGGGGTGTCGTGCAGCGCACGGCTGACGGCCCCGACCGCGCGGATGGTGTGCTCGAGGAACCCGGCGCGGGCGGGGTCTCCGCTGACCGAGATCGCTATCTCGCCGATCCCGTGGCGGTAGAGCATCATGAACTGTCCGGCCCGAAACGGTTGGGCGGCTTGCCGGGTGGGTTCGAGAATCAGTGTCACCGTGTCGGAGGTCTGGGTGATCCGGTCGACGACCCGGTGGGCCAGCATGGTGTCCGCGTCGGTGGTCCGGCCGGCGGACAACTCGACGGTCACCGGTGACCTGCAGCGGGGGAGTGGGAGCTGTGGTACTCGGCGGACGTGCTGTACAGATCGAGCAGGCGCGCGCGGGTGGCGTGCAATCGGTCGAGCACGACACCGAGCAGCATCCGGGTCACGGCGTAGCCGACCTGCGGGTCGGCGTCGGCGAGCCGCATCAAGCTCGTCGCGTCGAACTCGACGGCGTCGACAGGTTCGGTGGTGCGGGCGCCGAACTGCCACCGGTACGGCGGCACCAGCCACGACCAGCCCAGCAGATCTCCGGGCCCCAGGGTCTGCATGGTGACCGTGCCCCGTCCGGGAACGCGGGTGTCGAGCGCGATCTGACCGCTGCGGATCAGCCAGCAGCGTTGGGCGGGCTGCCCTTCGGAGAACAGCCGCTGCCCACTCGGGTAGCTCACCCCCCGGCCGGAGCGGGCGAGCGCGTCGAGTGCGGCCGGGGCCAGCGACGCCATGATCGGGAATTTCGCAAGCTCACTGCTGGTCGTCATCGGTCGCTCCCTCCGCCAGCCGGGCCACCTCTTCGGTGATGTCGATTCCGGCGGGACACCAGGCGATGCAGCGTCCGCATCCCACACAGCCGGAGGAACCGAACTGGTCGTGCCACGTGCCGAGTTTGTGGCTGATCCAGTGCCGGTAGCGATGCGCCCCCGAGGTGCGCACGCTGCCACCGTGCAGATAGGAGAAGTCGAGCTCGAAGCACGACGCCCAGCGCTGCCAGCGTTCGGCGTGGTCACCGGTCAGGTCGGTCACGTCTTCGGTGCTGGTGCAGAAACAGGTCGGGCAGACCATGGTGCAGTTGGCGCACGTCAGGCAGCGGCTGGCGACCTCGTCCCACTGCGGCGACTCGCGGGAGTCGCGCAGCAGGGCGGGCAGGTCGACGTCGGGCATGACGCGGCCCATCCGGTCCGCGGCCGCGGATACCGCCCCGCGGGCCGCCTCGATCTGGGCCGGTGCGGCAGGTCGGTGCGGTACCCGGCTGAGCACCAGGGCGCCGGCGTCGCTGCCGACGTCGACGACGAAACGATGCCCATCCTCGTCGATGCTCTCGGTGAGCGCGAGATCGTACCCGGCGGCGACACCGGGTCCGGTCCCCATCGAGGTGCAGAAGCACACCCCGCCCGGTTCGGTGCAGTTGACCGCGACGACGAATACCGTCGCGAGCCGTCCGGTGAAGTCCGGGTCGGGGTGGCTGCCGCCGCCCAGGACGCGGTTGAGGGTGGCGATCGCCGCGAGGTCGCAGCCCCGCACCCCGAGGAACGCGGTCGGCGTCGGGGCATCGTCGTCGGTGGGGCAGGGCTGCTGCAGGTCGGCTCCGAGCCGGGCGATCCGGCGGTGCGGCGGGTGCAGGAACGTCTTCCAGGAGCCGGGCCCGGCGGAGTGCGCGAAGACGGCGTCGTCGTCGCGGCGGTGCAGTCGGTAGCTGCCCGGCTGGGTGCGGACGCCCCAGCCCGCGGGCAGCTGGGCACCGGAGCTCAGCTCGTCGAGGACGATGGCCTGGTCGCGCACCTGCGGCCCGATGACGCGATACCCGTTGTCGCGCAGGGCATCGACCAGTAGGTCGAGGCCGGTGCGGTCGATGATCACGCTGTCGCCAGGATTCATCGCGGGCCCTAACAGATTCTCGGTAGTTGTTCGCCGACGAGTGTGTCGACGATGCGGCGTGCGCCCATCAGGGTGGTCGCGGTGACTCGGCCTCGAGGGCCGTCGACGACGCGGCCGATGACGCGGGCGTGCGCACCGGCGGAGACGCCGCGCATGGCGGCCAGCACCGGGGCCGCGGCCTGCGGTGTGATCATCGCGACCAGGCATCCTTCGCTGGCCACGTGCAGCGGGTCCAGTCCGAGCAGATCGCAGGCCGACCGCACCTCCGTGGGCACCGGGATGTCGGACTCGATGAGATCGATGCCGACCCTCGAGGCCTGCGCGATCTCGTTCAGCGCGCTGGCCAGCCCACCGCGGGTGGGGTCGCGCAGCGCGTGCACGCCCTCACCGCCGGCGGCGACCATCGCGGTGACCAAGTCGTGCAGCGGTCTGCTGTCGGAGCGCAGGTCGGTGTCGAAGCCGAGATCGCCGCGGGCACACAGCACGGCGACTCCGTGCGCACCGATCGGACCCGACACGATGACCACGTCACCGGGGCGTGCCCGCCCCGCTGAGATGGCAGCTGAGGGCAGTCGGTGGCCGACTCCGGTGGTGGTCAGGTAGATGCCGTCGGCGGCGCCGTTGTCGACCACCTTGGTGTCGCCGGTGACGACCGGCACCCCGCACTCGGCCGCCGCCACGGCCACCGAGGCGGTGATGGCGCGAAGTTCCGCCAACTCCAGCCCTTCCTCGATGACGTAGGCCAGGGTCAGTGCGACGGGCCGGGCCCCGCGCATGGCGACGTCGTTGATGGTCCCGTGCACGGCCAGCGAGCCGATGTCGCCGCCGGGAAAGAACCGCGGGGTGACGACGAAACTGTCTGTGCTGACCACGATGTCGGTGCCGTCGACATCGACGATGGCGGCGTCTTCGAGGACACCGGCACCGCCGAGTTCGGCGACGATCACCTCGTCGATCATCTCGGTCATCAGCTGACCGCCGGAGCCGTGGCCGAGCCGGACCCGGCCGCGGTCCGGCTGCGGGACAGGGCAGGCGGCGTACGCCGGGTTGGGCGCGGTCACGAGATGCTCACCCGATGGGCCGGTCGGCCGGCCGCGTAGAACGCTGCGCAGGTGCCCTCGGCGGACACCATGGGCGCGCCGAGAGGAGTGCGGGGGGTGCAGTCGGTGGCGTAGGCGGCGCAGTCGGTGGGCAGCGCGGTCCCGCGCAGGATCTCGCCGGCGCGGCACGCGGTGTTCTCCGTCGGCGCGCCGGCCGGGACGGCGAAGCGCCTCGCGGCATCGAACCGCGCGAAGCGCGGCGCCAGCCGTAGACCGCTGTCGGGAATGGTGCCCACGCCCCGCCAGTGATGGCTGTCGATCTCGAACACCGTGCTGATCGCCTGTTGGGCCGCCTTGTTGCCGCCTCGTCGCACCGCGCGGACGTATTGGTTCTCCAACTCGGCGCGGCCCTCTTCCAGCTGGCGGACCACCATCAGGATGCCTTCGAGCAGGTCGAGCGGCTCGAAGCCGGTGACCACCATCGGTACCCGGTATTTCGCCACGAGGGGTTCGTACTCGGCCAAGCCCATCACCGCGCACACGTGGCCGGCGGCCAGGACGCCCTGCACCTGGTTGTCCGGCGCATCCAGAATCGCCGTGATCGCCGGCGGCACGCGGACGTGGCTGGCCAGCACGCTGAAGTTGGCCGCGCCGGCCTCGTGGGCGGCCAGCACCGCCATCGCGTTGGCGGGGGCGGTGGTCTCGAAGCCGACCGCGAAGAACACCACCTCGCGCTCGGGGTGGGCGCGGGCGATGGCCACCGCGTCGCGCGGCGAATACACCACACGCACGTCCCCGCCGCGGGCCTTGACTCCGAGAAGGTCGCCGCGGGAACCCGGAACGCGCAGCATGTCACCGTAACTGGTGAAGATGACACCGGGCCGGCCCGCGATCGCGACGGCCTGGTCGATCGTCTCGAGCGGGGTGACGCACACCGGGCAGCCGGGGCCGTGGATCATCCGCAGGCCGGCGGGCAGCACCTCGTCGATGCCCTGGCGAACCAGGGTGTGGGTCTGGCCGCCGCAGACCTCCATGATCGCCCACGGCCGGGTCGCGGCGGCGTGCACTTCGTCGAGCAGGCGGCGCGCGAGCGCGGGATCGCGGTACTCGTCCAGATACTTCACAGCGGCTCCACCGGGTCGGGACCGAGTTCGGCGGCCAGCGCGTCGGGGATCGCGCGGATCACCGCGAGGGTTCGGGCGGCCTCGTCTTCGTCGAGGCGGCTGATGGCGAATCCGACGTGGACGATGACGTAGTCGTCGACCGCGGCGTCGGGCACGAACGCCAGACACACCTCTCGGCGCACCCCGTCGAAGTCCACTGTGGCCATCGCGGCGGCGGCGTCCGTCATGGCGATGATCCGGCCGGGAATCCCTAGACACATGACTAGCCCCGCTTCCAGCGCGCAGCCGCGACGACGGCCTGGCCGTAGCTGATCCCGCCGTCGTTGACCGGGACATGCTGTCCGACAAAACCTTTGATGCCCGCGCTATCCAGACCGTCGAGCACCAGGGTGGTCAGCCTGGCATTCTGGAACACCCCGCCGCCCAGGCAGGCCACGTCCCTGCCCAGACACCGGGCGGCTTCGACAGCCATGCCCACCACGACGTCGGCGACCGTGTTCAGGAATCGTGCCGCGACCTCGCCGACCGGCGCGTCGCCGACGAGTTCGAGTGCCGCGACCAGGGTCGGTGTCGGGTCGTACACCAGCAGCCCGTCGCGGCGGTGCAGCCGCCACGGCAGGGCGGTGCGCCCGGGATGTCCCGCCGCAGCCGTTTCCAGCCGGACCGCGGCTTCGCCCTCGTAGGTGTTGTCGTCGCACACCCCCAGTAGCGCGGAGACGGCGTCGAAGAGGCGTCCTGCGCTCGACGCGCGCGGGCAGTTCAGGTCGGTCTCGACCATCGCGCGGACCACGGCGACCTCTCGGCTGGGCATCCGGCTCACCAGTGGCTCGGTCAGGTCCGCGGGGACGGCGCCGTAGCCGAACGACTCGGCGCCGTACAGGTAGCCCAGCGCCATCCGCACCGGTCGGCGCACCGCGGCGGACCCGCCGGGCATGGGGGCGGTGCCGAAGCGTCCGAAGCGGCGATAACCGGTGTAGTCGGCCAGCAGAATCTCCCCGCCCCAGAAGGTGCCGTCGTCGCCGAACCCCAGCCCGTCCAGCGCGATACCGACGAAGGCGTCCGTGACGCCGTGCTCGGCGGCGGTGGCCACGACGTGGGCGTGGTGGTGTTGCACCGGGATTCGGTGGGCGGCCGGCCATCTCTGCTTGGCGTACTGGGTGGACAGGTAGCCCGGGTGACAATCGTGAGCCACGACGCCGGGACGGGTGTCATGTTGGCGGCTCAACGCGGACACCGTGTTCTCGAAGGCCGAGAAGACGTCGGCATTCTCCAGGTCGCCGAGATGCGGGCCCAGCACCGCTGCCGCGTCGGTCGCCAAGGTGCACGTGTGTTTGAGTTGTGCGCCCACCGCCAGCACCGGTTCCGCGGCAGCGACCGGCAGCGGCAGCGCGTCCGGGGCGTAGCCGCGGGCGCGCCGGATCGTCGTGACCCTTCCTCGCTGGACGCGCAGCACCGAGTCGTCGTAACCCGACCGGATCGGTCGATCGTGGGTGAGCAGCCCGTCGATCAGCGGTGCGAGTACCGTCTGCGCCGTTTCGTCGTCGGTGACAGTCGTTGCGCCGCTGAGGTTTCCGCTCGTGACCACCAGCGGGCGACGCAGCTGGGCCAGCAGGAGATGCTGCAACGGGTTGGACGGAACGAACAGGCCGATCTCGGCGCACCCCGGGGCGATGTCCGCCGACACGGGGGCATCCGCGCGGCGGGGCACCAGTACGATCGGCGCCGCCGGTGAGGTGAGCAGTGTGTCGGCAAGAGCGTCGACGACGCCGACGGTGCGCGCGGCGGCGACGTCGGCCACCATCACCGCCAGCGGCTTGGTCGGGCGCGCCTTCACCTGCCGAAGTCGCGTCACCGTGTCGGCGTTCGTCGCGTCGCACACCAGGTGGTAGCCGCCGATGCCTTTCACCGCGACGATGCCGCCCGCGGCAATGCGGGTGCATGCGGCCTGCAACGCCGATTCGGCGGTCGCGCGGACGCAGCCGTCGCCCTGCCAGCTCAGCTGTGGGCCGCACCCGGGGCAGCAGGTCGGCTCGGCGTGGAAGCGCCGGTCCCCGGGGTCGTGATACTCCCGAGCACACCGAGCGCACATCGGGAAGCCCCGCATCGCCGTGCGGTCGCGGTCATAGGGCAGTGCGTCGATGACGGTGGCCCGCGGGCCGCACTGGGTGCAGTTGACGAACGGATAGCGATAGCGCCGGTCGGCCGGGTCGAACAATTCAGCCAGACAGGACGCACAGGTGGCCAGATCAGCGGGGACCCGCGGCGACGTTGTGGGCTCGGCGACGCTCGCCAGGATCGCGAAACCCTGTGTGGCCGCAGATCCGGCGGCGGCGACATCGGCGTGCACACGGTCGACGATGGCTGCGGCCGGCGCTCTGTCCCGCAGCCCGGTGAGAAACTCACCGACCGCGTCGCGCCGGCCGGTCACGCGGATGGCCACCGAGCCACCGACGTTGCGCACATCGCCGCTCAGTCCGAGTTCAGTGGCCAGCCGGTAGACGAACGGGCGATAGCCGACCCCCTGGACCACGCCGCCCACGGTGACGTCGACCTGGCAGTGGTCGACCAACACAGACAGCGGGGTCACCTGCTTCAGCGTGGCCGAGGACCTCCCGAGTCTCTAGGGGCTTAGGTCCCACGAAGTGACCGCGGCGACCTCAGCGCTGCCAGTCCTGCAGCACCCTGACGAACGCGTCGGGGTCAACGGAGAGTGCCCCGACGAACGGATGCTCGAGCGCGAAGATCAGATAGAGCACGAAGGCCAGCAAGGCCGCGGTCAGGCCCACCGCCAAGGCATGCACCACGACGTCGCGCGTCCCGAACAGGAAGGTGAACGCCATCACCACGCCACCACCCCCGACGAGCAACACCCACAGCTCGCCGGGAACCGCGGCCTCGCTGGTGGACACCCGCAGCTTGCGGTCGGCGCTCAGATCGTTGAGGCGCACGATCGCGTGGTCGAAAAAGGCGATCTCGTTTCGGGTCTCGGGTTCGACGGACAGGTAGGCCTCCCACACCGCGACCAGCTGTGTGGACTGCTCCTCGATGGCCTCGCCGCGGCGCATCCGCGGGAACTCGTCATCGATGACGTCTTGAGCGTAATCGGTCAGACTGCGCTGGACGATCACCCGCGATTCCGGGGGCAGCGCCTCCGAGTCGCGCAGCAGGTCGGAGATCGCTGCCGCTTCCATACCGCTGGCGTCCTCGGCGTCGCTGAACTGTTCCCACACCACGACCACCACGAAGGCCACCAACACCGCGTAGAGCACGCCGGCGAGTTGAAACACCGGCGCCGACATCTCGTTGGCGTTCTCCAGGCGGGTGTGCGACACCGCCCTGCGGAACACCACGAGCCCGCCGACCGAGACACCGACGACGACACTGACCCACAGGAAGCCGAGGACGAAGGGCGGAAACTGGAGTAGCCAGAGCACAGATCACCTCGCCTCGGTGCCCGCGTCCGCGGCGCAGTCCCGCAATTATGGCCGCGGCCACGCCCGCCACCCGCACAACACACCGAGGGACTTTCACCGAATCGCCGCCCTGCGGGGCGCGCCGAAGGTATGCAAAGACCATGGGATCTGCGCAGGCCGGGGGCCGCGTCGGGGCGCTGGCGATGGTGCTGGGAGTCGGGGCGGCGGTCCTCGCCGGAACCGGCGTCGCATGGGCGGACGGTGACACAGCCACAGCGGCGACCTCGGCGTCCGGATCCTCCTCCGGCACAAGCCGATCACGAGATGACGCGCCGCCACCCCGGACGCCGGGCAGGTCGGTCGACGACCCGGATGACACGGCCGAACCGGCCGACGGCGACCGCGACGGCGACCGTCGCGATTTCGGCCGGCGCGGCGGGCGGACCGGCGACCGGCCCACCGACGACGTCGACACCGACCCCGGCGTCGACACCGAACGTGCCGGCCGGGACGCGGGCACAGCGCCGACCGAAAGACGGGAACGGCGCGCCCTCGGCGCCACCCGGGATGGCGAGGCAGTCCCCGACGTAGACCCCGACGCGAGGTCGGTCACCCGGGTCGACCCGGCCGGAGCCGAGCCCGCCGGTTCCGCGCAGCCGGTCGACGCCGAGGTCGCCGAGGCGGTGGTCGCGAGTGTCCCGCAGCGCCGCCGCGCCGCCGTCACCACCACCACATTCGATGAGCCGACCATAAACCCCACGGTGCCGTCGTGGCGGCCCTGGCCGACCGCGTATGACCTGCGGTCGGCTGTCACCTATGTGGTCGACCTGGCCACCAGCTTCGTCGACGCGCTGCTGAGCCCGTTCGCCGCCGGCGCGCCCCGCCCGCCCGCGGATCCGTCAGGGTGGGCGCTGCTGGCCTGGCTGCGCCGGGAGTTCTTCAATTCCTCTCCCGAGCAAACCCAGAACCCCTTGCCGCACACCCAGAGTCGGACCGACGACGGAGGTGTGCGGATCACCGGCAATCTCGGGATGACCGACCCCGACGGTGACGCGTTGACCTACACGGTGATCGGGCGTCCGCACAACGGCGGCACCGTCAGCGTCGACGCCGGCGGCAACTTCGTCTACCGCCCGATGAATGCGCTGGCCGCGGTCGGCGGCACCGACACGTTCACCGTCGCCGTCAGCGACGAACACGACGGACTGCATGTCCACGGTCTGCTCGGACTGCTGACCTTCATCCCGGTCATCGGCAACCTGCTCAACCCGGGCGGCGGCCACGGCCGGACCGTCACCGTCACCGTCGATGTCGAACGGGTCGACGACATCGACCTGTCCCTGCCCGAGGGGTTCCGCTGGGGCGTGGCGCATTCGGGCTTCCAGGCCGAGGGCGGGCCGGGCTCGCCGGTGGACCCGCGTTCGGACTGGTACCGGTGGGTGCACGACCCCCTCAACCGGCTGCTCGGTCTGGTCCGGGGCGTTCCCGAGGACGGGCCGGGCGCCTACGTCTCCTATCAGAACGACGCGGCGCTCGCCCGCGACGAGCTGGGCATGAACACCTTCCGGATGAGTATCGAATGGAGCCGGATCTTCCCGGATTCCACTGCATCGGTGGACATCACCGACGAGGACGGGGTGCTGACGTTGGCGGACCTGGAAGCGCTCGACGCGCTGGCCGACCAGGACGAGGTCGCCCATTACCAGGCGGTCTTCGCAGCACTGCGCCGGCACGGACTGGACCCGTTCGTCACCGTCAACCACTTCACCCTGCCGGTGTGGGTGCACGACCCGATCGTCGCCCGGCCGCTGATCCAGCTGGGTCTGCCGGCGCCCGCGGCGGGCTGGCTGTCGTCATCCACCGCCGCGGAATTCGAGAAGTACGCCGCCTATGTGGCGTGGAAATACGGCGACCAGGTGGACAACTGGGCGACGCTGAACGAACCGTTTCCGCCCGTGCTGACCGAGTTCCTGGCGATTCCCTGGGTGGTGCCGAATTGGCCCCCGGGAGTCATCCGACCGGATCTGGCTTCCACCTTCTTGGTCAACCAGGCCGTCGGCCACGTCGCGGCCTACGACGCCATCCACACCTGGGATGTCACCGCCGCCGGCGACGGTCCTGCCGCGTTCGTCGGATTCACCCACAACATGATCCCGGCGCGACCCGCCAACCCGGTCAACCCACTGGACGTAGGGGCCGCCGACGCATGGAATCGCTACTACAACCGCTGGTTCCCCAACGCGGTCGTCGACGGCTGGGTCGACGCGAACTTCGACGGCGTCAAGACCGTCGACGAGGTTCACCCCGACATGGTCGGCAAGGTCGACTTCCTCGGCGTGCAGTACTACGGATCGCAACCGATGGTGGGCTTCGGCTTCTCGCCGCTGCCGGGTTTCCCGTTCCTGCGCGGGTTCCCGATCCGGTGCTCACCCGACGAGTCGACGTGCAGCGACTTCAACCAGCCGATCGACCCGGGCGGTTTCCGGGAGGTGCTGGAGGTTGCCGCGTCCTACGGAAAGCCGTTGTGGGTCACCGAGAACGGCATCGCCGACGACGAAGACGTCAAGCGGCCGCCCTACCTCGTCAACCACATCGCGGTCGTACAGGATCTGGTCGCCCACGGCGCCGACATCCGCGGCTACACGCACTGGTCGTTCGTGGACAATCTGGAGTGGTCGGAGGGCTACGGGCTGCAGTTCGGGCTCTACGGGTCCGATCCGGGCACCCCGGAGCTGGAACGCATTCCGAAGCCGGCGAGCATCGCGGCGCTGCGCGCCATCACCACCGCCAACGGCCTGCCCGTCCAACTGCTGCAGCACTACCTGCCGAGCTAGCCGCCGTCCGACATCTGGGCCAGCACCTCGTTCATGTCGACCTCGCGGACGGTCTCGGCCAGCGACCACTGATGGCCGAACGGGTCGCGCACCACGCCGTAGCGATCGCCCCAGAACTGGTCCTCGAGCGCGTTGACGACCGTGGCGCCGGCATCGAGCGCCCGCTGGAACCGTCCGTCGACATCGGGCCCGTGCAGGTGGATGGTCACCGACGCGCCACCCAGCGCCGTCGGGGTGCTGGCCTTGCCGTCGTTGAACTCGGGGAAATCGTCGTTGAGGAACACCATCGCGCCGTTGATCCGCATGCTGGCGTGGATCAGCTTGCCGTCCGGGCCGGGCATCCGCACCATCTCCTCGGCGCCGAACGCTCTGGTGTAGAAGTCCAGTGCCGCTGCCGCATCGTCGACCACGAGGTGCGGTACCAGCATGGGGGTGTTGTCGATCGCCATCATCTCTCCTCAGTGGTGGGCTGACATCCGGTACCGACTCCCACCCGATCAGAAACTCATCGCCGCCACCAGATCAGACCACCGAGAATCCGCCGGGCAACGCGGCGCGGCCGGTCAACGCGAGCAGAACCGCCGGCCCGTGCCCCAGGGCCGCCCCGATCCGCGCGGCCAGCGCGGCTGCGTCGGAGAGCACCTCGGGCGGAGGCGGGTGGTCGATCCCGAGGGCCCGGGCGATATCGATCCCGTGTACCGCCAACTCGAAGGTGCGGGTCGGCAGGTAGCTGCTCAACCGGATGCCGTAGCCACCGATCACCTCCAGCAGTGGGTCGTCCGCGGCAGCCACATCGGCCAGTGCCCGAGACGCGAGTTCGGCGACGGCCGCGGCCGGGTCGGCACCGAGGTCGCGACCAGCCTGGCGGCCGCGTTCGACGATGGCGGTCGCTCCCATACCGGCGGCGTAGTCGGCGATCTTGACGTAGTAGTCGGCCGCGTCGGTCACGTCCTCGTGCTGGGCCGGCGCCCTCAGGTATGTGCTGACCGTGACGAAAGATCGCGAGGTGTGGCCGACCAGGTCGCGGACCGTCCACTCGCCCAGACCGGGGTCATCCCAGCGCCCGTGCGGGATCTGGCGGACCAACGCCACGAAATAGTCTGCGGCGCCGGCGAACACCGCGCGCTCGTCGGTCACGGCCGGTGCAGCAGATCCCAGCCGTCGACCGACTCGGGGCTGCGGGGCTGCGGGCCGACATAGACCGCCGACGGCCGGACCAGCTTGCCCAACCGCTTCTGCTCGAGGATGTGGGCGCACCACCCGGCGGTACGTCCGCAGGTGAACATCGCCGGCATCATGCTGGGCGGCACCTCCGCGAAGTCGAGGATGACCGCCGCCCAGAACTCGACATTGGTCTCGATCGCCCGGTCCGGGCGGCGTTCGCGCAGTTCGGCCAGCGCGGCCTGTTCGAGTGCGGCCGCCACCTCGTAGCGCGGCGCATGGAGTCGCTCGGCCGTCGCCCGCAGCACCCGCGCGCGGGGGTCCTCGGCGCGGTACACCCGGTGTCCGAAGCCCATCAGTTTCTCGTCGCGGTCGAGGATCCCCTTGACCACGCCGCGGGCGTCACCGGTGCGTTCGGCCTCCTCGATCATCGGGATCACCCGGGCCGGCGCGCCGCCGTGCAGCGGACCGCTCATCGCGCCGATCGCCCCCGACAGCGCGGCGGCCACGTCGGCGCCGGTGGACGCGATGACCCGCGCGGTGAAGGTGGAGGCGTTCATGCCGTGTTCGGCAGCGCTGACCCAGTAGGCGTCGATGGCCTCGACGTGACGGGGGTCGGGCTCGCCCTTCCATCGGGTCATGAAGCGCGCAGTGACGGTGTCGCATCCGTCGACGGTGCGCTGAGGCACCGCGGGCTGGTAGATGCCCCGGGCCGACTGCGCGACATAGGACAGCGCCATCACCGACGCCCGGGCCAGCTGGTTACGGGCAGTCGTGTCGTCGATGTCGAGGAGCGGCCGGTAACCCCAGATCGGCGCGAGCATCGCCAGGCCGGCCTGCACGTCGACGCGGACGTCGCCGCTGTGGATCGGCAGCGGGAACGGTTCGGCGGGCGGCAGCCCGTCGCCGAAGCGGCCGTCGACGAGCAGAGCCCAGACGTCGCCGAAGGTGACCCGGTGGGCGACCAAATCCTCGATGTCGACCCCGCGGTAGCGCAGCGCACCGCCGTCCTTGTCGGGCTCGGCGATCTCGGTCTCGAACGCCACCACCCCGGACAGTCCGGGGGCGAAATCCTTCGGCACCGCAGTCATGGGCAGATTCTTACACCGCAGGAGCACCGCTGGACCACGGACTGCCCAACCCTCGGCGTAGCGTCTGTTTCGTGGCTGACTCTGATCGCCTGGCTCGGATGCGGGTGGAGTACGGATCGGTGGAGAAGGACGGCAGCACCGACCTCGACTCCGATTGGCTCGCCGACGGTTGGGTGGCGCTGCTCACCAGCTGGATCAGCGACGCGCACGCCGCCGGCCTGGCCGAGCCCAACGCGATGGTCCTGGGCACCGTGGACGGCGACGGGCGCCCGGTCACGCGCAGCGTGCTGTGCAAGAGCGTCGACGAATCAGGGGTGTCGTTCTACACCAACTACGACTCCGACAAGGGCCGGCAGCTGGCGAGCGTGCCCTATGCGTCGGCGACGTTCCCGTGGTTCGGCCTGGGCCGCCAGGTACACATCCGTGGACCCGTGACCAGGGTGTCGGTCGCGGCGACGGCGGATTACTGGTCCAAGCGTCCCCGGGGTTCGCAGCTCGGAGCGTGGGCCTCGGTGCAAAGCGCGCCGATCTCGTCCCGCGCGGCGCTGCTGCAACAGTTGGCCGAGGTCACCGAGCGGTTCGCCGACGTCGCCGAGATTCCCGTCCCACCGCATTGGGGCGGCTACCTGATCGCACCCGAGGTCGTCGAGTTCTGGCAGGGTCGGGAAAATCGCGTGCACAACCGCATTCGGGTTACCGGGACGGTGGTCGAGCGGCTGCAGCCGTGACTGGCGTCCGGCGTTGCTGACGCGGCGCGGGTACGCGACGACCGGGCTCCCTGCCAAGGGTCGGACCATGACGGTTTCTCATCTGTTTCTCACGTGGGCCGGATAGCATCCCCATGTGGTCGACATGCGGGGGGAACGCGCTCTGGGTTTGCGGGAACGCAAGAAGCGCAAGACCCGCGCCACCCTGATCAACGCCGCGGTGGGGCTGTGCGACAGCCAGGGTTTCGACGCCACCACCGTGGACCAGATCGCCGCCGTGGCCGACGTCTCGTCGCGCACCTTCAGCAGGTACTTCGCCACCAAGGAAGCGATCGCGCTGGCGCTGATCGACGAGATTCTCGACATGGCCGCGGCGGAACTGGCGCGCCAGCCACTAGACCTGGGTCCGTACGAAGCCTCGCGGCGCGCGTGGGTCGGGATGGCACACGTCACCACACGGGCGGGGGCCGACGGGCTCGGTGCCGAGCGGCTCTTGCAGATCCTGCGGATTGTGATGACCTCGACGACGTTGCGCCAGGCGGTGGTCGAGTACCGGGCCGACGTCGTGGACGTGGTGCTCGCCCGACGGATGGGCGTCGCTCCAGGGGATCGGCGGGTCAGATTGATCTCATCGGTCTGGTGTGCGGTGCTCATGACCGCGCTGGAGAGTGCGGTCGACGACGCAAAGAGCCTGGTGAGCATCACCGTGGACGACCTCGTCGCCGCGTTCGAGGCCACGTATGCGGAATTCGCGAGTGAAATGGCGGGAATCGGGCAACCCGTCTGACCGTCGGACGGACACCCCCGCGGGCGGGCCCGCGGGAATGGGACTACCTTCTGTAGTCAGACTCCGAGATTTCTGTTGACCTAGCGACAACTGAAGGGACCGCAGTGGCCGATAACGCCGACGCCGGGCAGGAGCACGCCACCCTGAAGTATCCCGGTGGAGAGCTCGACCTCGACATCGTCAAAGCAACCGAAGGCGCCGACGGCATCGCGCTGGGCTCCTTGCTGGCAAAGAGCGGTTACACCACCTTCGACGGCGGCTTCGTCAACACCGCGTCCACCAAGAGCGCGATCACCTATATCGACGGGGACGCCGGAATCCTGCGGTACCGCGGTTACCCGATCGAGCAGCTGGCCGAGAAGTCGACGTTCATCGAGGTCAGTTACCTGCTGATCTACGGCGAGCTGCCGACCGCCGAGCAACTCGAGGACTTCACCACCAAGATCCAGCGGCACACGCTGCTGCACGAGGATCTCAAGCGGTTCTTCGACGGCTTCCCGCGCAACGCGCATCCGATGCCGGTGCTGTCCAGTGCGGTCAACGCGCTGAGCGCCTACTACCAGGACTCGCTGGACCCGTTCGACCCGCAGCAGGTCGAACTGTCGACGATCCGGCTGCTGGCCAAGCTGCCGACGATCGCGGCGTATGCGTACAAGAAGTCCGAGGGGCAGCCGTTCCTGTACCCCGACAACTCGCTCACGCTGGTGGAGAACTTCCTGCGCATGACGTTCGGCTTCCCGGCCGAGCCCTACGAGGTCGACCCCGAGATCGTGCGCGCGCTCGACATGCTGTTCATCCTGCACGCCGACCACGAGCAGAACTGCTCGACCTCGACGGTTCGGCTGGTCGGCAGTTCACAGGCCAACCTGTTCACCTCGATCTCGGGCGGCATCAATGCGCTGTGGGGCCCGCTGCACGGCGGCGCCAACCAGGCCGTGCTGGAGATGCTGGAGAAGATCCGCCAGGGCGACGACGACGTCGCGACGTTCGTCAAGAAGGTCAAGAACCGCGAGGACAACGTCAAGCTGATGGGCTTCGGCCACCGCGTGTACAAGAACTACGATCCGCGGGCGCGCATCGTCAAAGAGCAGGCCGACAAGATCCTCGGCAAGATCGGCGTGCAGGACGAGCTCCTCGACATCGCCAAGGAGCTCGAGGAGATCGCGCTGACCGACGACTTCTTCATCGAGCGCAAGCTCTACCCGAACGTCGACTACTACACCGGCGTGATCTACCGCGCGATGGGCTTCCCGACGCGGATGTTCACTGTGCTGTTCGCATTGGGCCGGCTGCCCGGCTGGATCGCGCACTGGCGCGAGATGCACGGTGAGCCGGGCAAGATCGGCCGCCCCCGCCAGATCTACACCGGCTACACCGAGCGCGACTACACCGAAGTCGATTCCCGTTAGACCGGTGTCGGCTGCGCGTGCCAGGTGCGCGAAACGTCACAGCACGGCGGCCTTGCCCGCGTAACAGTTGTAGTTTCACAATCGTTAGGTGACTGAACCTGTCGGCGCGATGACACCCCGGCGCAAAGCCGTCATTCTGGCGTCCTGCTGCCTGAGCCTGCTCATCGTGTCGATGGACGCGACGATCGTCAACATCGCGATCCCGGCCATCCGTGCCGACCTGACCGCGACGACGGCGCAGATACAATGGGTCGTCGACATCTACACCCTCGTGTTGGCCTCGCTGCTGATGCTCTCGGGTGCCGCCGGCGACCGGTTGGGTCGCCGGCGGGTGTTCCAGACCGGATTGACCGTCTTCGCGTTGGGTTCCCTGGCGTGCAGCCTCGCTCCGACCATCGAAGCCCTGATCGCGGCCCGGCTGCTGCAGGGAATCGGCGGTTCGATGCTCAATCCCGTGGCACTGTCGATCATCTCGCAGATCTTCACCGGCCGTGCCGAACGGGCCCGCGCGCTGGGCGTCTGGGGCGGGGTCGTCGGAATCTCGATGGCACTCGGTCCGATCGTCGGCGGCCTGCTCATCGAAACGGTCGGCTGGCGGTCGGTGTTCTGGATCAACCTGCCGATCTGTGCGGCGGCGCTGGTGCTGACGGCGGTGTTCGTGCCCGAGAGCAAGTCGGCGACCCTGCGCTCGGTCGACCCGGTCGGGCAGGGCCTGGCCGTGCTGTTCCTGTTCGGTGCGGTCTACACCCTCATCGAGGGCCCGGTGCTCGGATGGAGCGACGCCCGCGTGCTCGGGATCGCGGCCGCGGCGACAGTCGCCCTGATCGCATTTCTGATCTACGAAGCCCGGCGCACCGACCCGTTCCTCGATCTCCGGTTCTTCCGCAGCATCCCGTTCACGGCGGCGACCGTCACCGCGATCAGCGCATTCGCGGCGTGGGGTGCGTTCCTGTTCATGATGTCGCTGTACCTGCAGGACGAACGTGGCTTCTCGGCGATGCACACCGGGCTCATCTATCTCCCGATCGCGTTGGGGGCGTTGCTGTTCTCGCCGCTGTCCGGACGTCTGGTCGCCCGCTTCGGAGCGCGTCCGTCGCTGGTGGCCTCGGGGGCGCTGATCGCCGCGGCGGCGTCGATGCTGGTTTCGCTGACCGCCACGACACCGGTGTGGTCGCTGACCATCGTGTTCGCCGTCTTCGGAATCGGCTTCGCGATGGTCAACGCGCCGATCACCAATGCCGCCGTGAGCGGCATGCCCCTGGATCGCGCCGGTGCGGCCTCCGCGGTGACCTCGACCAGCCGCCAGGTCGGTGTGAGCATCGGAGTGGCGGTCTGCGGGTCGGTCGCCGGCACCGCGATGGCCACCGGTGGAACAGATTTCGCGGCCGCGTCGCGTCCGCTGTGGTTCATGTGTGCGGGATTGGGTGTGCTGATCTTCGTTCTCGGGCTCTTCTCCACATCGCGCCGCGCTCTGCGCTCCGCGCAGCGGCTGGCGCCGCTGGTGTCGGGCGGTGCCACCCAACAGGAGCCCGCCGATGTCCGATAGCGGCCCGGTCGACCAGATCTGGCGGGATCTGGCCGCGTTGGTGATTGAGAATCAGGACAGCTGGAAACGAGCTGTCGTGGACCGATTGGGGTTGCCGTTCAGTAGAGTTCGGATCCTCAAGCGGTTGAGTCGGGCGCCGATGACGGTCAAGGAGCTGGCCGCTGCGGCGACGATCGACGCCCCGGCCACCACGGTGGCGGTCAACGATTTGGAAGCCCGGGGCCTGGTGGTGCGCCAGGTGGATCCGGCGAATCGGCGGTGCAAAAGGGTGTCGCTGACCGAGGCCGGCCGCAGCGCGGTGCGTGAGATCGACGCGGTGCATGATCCCGCCCCCGCGGTGCTGTCGGTGCTCGACGCCGATGACCTGACTGAACTGCGCCGGATCCTGGACAAGATGTCCGGTGCCGAACAGGATCGCGGCTAGGTCTGCAACACAGCCATCGCGGCGTTATGGCCGCCGATTCCCGAGACCGCGCCGCCGCGTCGGGAACCCGAGCCGCACAACAGGATCCGCTCGTAGGGCGTGGCCACTCCCCACCGCTGCGCCGGGCTGTGCAGTGGCTCGTCGTCCTCGGCGAATGGCCACTGCAGCGCGCCGTGGAAGATGTGGCCGTGGGTCATTCCCAGGGTCTCCTGCAGGTCGGCGGTGGTTTTCACCTCGAGGCAGGGCCGGCCGTTGGCGTCCTGGGCGAGCACATCCTGAACAGGTTCGGCCAGTACTGAATTCAACGAGGCCAGCGCTGCGGAGGTGAGGGCGTCGCGCAGCCGTTCGGGCGGCTGTGATCGCATCAGGCTGTGTGGGGTGTGCAGCCCGAACACGGTCAGGGTCGCAGCACCCGACTCGCGCAGCGCGGTGGACAGGATCGTGGGGTCGGCCAGGGAGTGACAGTAGATCTCGCAGGGGAGCGGATCGGGGATGTGGCCGGCGGCGGCCTGCGTGTACGCGGAGTCGAGCTGGCCGAACGTCTCGTTGATGTGAAAGGTCCCGCCGAAAGCCTGCTCTGCGGTGACCGATTCGTCGCGCAGACGGGGCAGACGCCGCAGCAGCAGGTTGACCTTGACCTGTGCGCCGGGGGTCAGGTCGGGCTCGGTGTCGCCCAGCAGCCGGGCCAGCACCGCGGGGGTCACATTGGCCAGGACGCGCTCCGCGGTGACGCGGCGGTCCTCGTCACCGTGTCGGTAGCGCACCTCACCGTCCGGCGTGACCGCGTAAACATCAGCGTCGGTGACGATCTCGGCGCCGAACCCGGCTGCGGCCGCCGCCAGCGCGGCGCTGACCGCGCCCATCCCGCCGACCGGCACATCCCAGTCACCCGTGCCGCCGCCCATCAGGTGGTACAGCATGCAGATGTTCTGCACCAGTGTCGGGTCACCCATCCGCGCGAACGTCCCGATCAGCGCATCGGTGGCCATCACGCCGCGCACGAGGTCGCTGCGCACCGCGCGGGTGATCGCATGCCCGATCGGCTCATCGACCATCATCTGCCATCCGGCGTCGTCGGCAACCGCTGCGCGCATCTGACTGCGGGTGGCCAGCGGCTCCAGCAGCGTCGGCCATAGGCGCCGGGTGACCGTGCCGCAGCGCCGGTAGAAGTCGGCGAACGGTGCCGCGTCATCGGCGGCGCCGACCGCGGCGAACGTCGACTCCGGACCGATCAGCAGCCCGGTCCGCCCGCCGGTTTCCGGGTCGGGTGTGTACGACGAATAGCGGCGGCGCACCAGGTGGATCCGGGCCCCGAGATCGTCGACGATGCGGCGGGGCAGCAGGCTGACCAGATACGAGTAGCGCGACAACCGGGCGTCGACGCCGTCGAAGGCGTGCGCCGACACCGCTGCGCCCCCGACGTGGTCGAGACGCTCGAGCACCCGGACCCGGCGGCCGGCCCGGGCCAGATACCCGGCCGCGACCAGGCCGTTGTGCCCGCCGCCGACGATGATCACGTCGAGATGGTGCTGCGACATCTCCGTCAGCGCGCCGCGTCGTCAGGCGCGGGTACCGGCGTCGGCGCAGGCCTTCTGCACCGCTTCGGTTTCGCCGTTGATCTGGTCCGCGTTGTGATTGAACCGGTCGACGCCGGCCCGCAGACCCATGAGCAGCACGAGTTTGGTCGCGCTCAGCGCCCAGGACCGCATCGGGGCGGCGATCTGCGGGGCCAGCCCGGGAGTGCGCGATGCGGTCAACGCGACGCCCACCGCCTCCCGCAATCCGGTACGTCCGTACGTGTTGCTGGAGGACACGGTGGGGTCGGAATAGTCCGGCCGGGCCTGGCCGAGCGCGAGCGCGTTGGCGAAATCGGAGTAACTCAGCGAAGCCAGATCCAGAGCTCGGGCGAACTGGGTGCACGCGGCGACCGCTTCGGGAGCCGCCGGCGCGGGCTGGGCCGAGGCCACCGATCCCACACCCGACACCATCAGGCCCGACAGCGCCAGCACGATCACGAACGCCCCGGTCGGTCTCATCGCCGCCTCCCCACCTTCGGCACACCAGGACGTCGACAGCAGATCATATGCCCGGGACCGGCGAAGGGTTTTGCCCGCACGAACTTCCCGTGCCCCGTACCCTTAGTACCTCAAAGGAATTGGCGTGTGGGGAAGGCGCTGGTACATGCGAATAGTGACGGTCGTCCTGACGACGGCCGCTGTCCTGGCTGCCTTCGGGGCAACCCCCCACGGAGCGGCGCAACCCGCACCCGACACCGAGCCCCTGGTCCTGGACGAACCGCCGCCACCGCCGTCGGCGGTACCGTCCTCGCCGCCGGGCACCCTGACGACACCCGAGGGCTGGGAGCTGACGGTGGCCGCCAAGGACGAGACCCATCAACCGGTCGCACCGCTGACCACGGCGCTGACCTCCCGCGAATACCTCGTCGGCGGCACCTTCACCGGAACGGTGACCGGCGCGGGAAGCACCGAACTCTCCGGGGGCTCGCTCGTTGTCGGGTACCGGATCGGCTGTGGCATCATCGGCGGCCCGGTCGAGTTGCTCGGCAGCGTCGGCGCGACCCCGAAGTTCTTCGTGGGCCCGGGCGTCGAGTTCCCGGTCAACGGCCAGATCAAGGTGAACCTGCGGCCCGGCACCGTCACCCTGGTACCGGTCGGCGAGAAGAGCTTCAAGGGTGACGAGGCGCGGGTCACGGTCACCGGGTTCCGGGTGCGGGTGGACGGCTGCGTCGGCCAGTCCTTCCTGCAGTCCTATGCCACCTTCACCGGTTCGACCGCCGACACCTCCGACATCGTCACCTACGCCGGCCAGGTCACGGTGGTCTGAGATGGGCGCGACTGCAAAGACCTTGAGCTTCGCCGCCGTCATGGGCCTGCTGTGGTGCGGGGTGCCGACCGTCTCGGCGCAGCCGGACAGCGGCCCACAGCCCGATGTCGGTGTGCAACCGGTCGCCGGCGTGGCCGGCCCACCCGACGGCGCGGTGCTCTCCGGTCCGCCCGGCACCGTCGTCACCCCGGACGGCTGGGAGCTCACGGTGGCCGGACGCGGCGAGTCGCAGGTCGCCGTATCCCCGCTGACCACCGCGCTGTCCTCACGCGAGTACCTGGTGGCCGGTACGTTCACCGGCAGCGTGAAGGGTTCGGGCAGTACCGAATTGAGCGGTGGAACGCTCGAAGTGGGCTACCAGATCGGTTGCGGGATCAGCCTGAACGTGGTCAAGCTGAACGGTTCGGTGGGTTTTTCGCAGTCGCTGAACGCCGTGGGGCTTCTCGACCAGACACGGTTCCCGGTGACCGCGCAGATCGAGGTGTTCCCCCAACCGGGTGAGGTCATCACCGTGCAGCTGACGCAGAAGTCCTTCAGCGGCACCGATCCGAGGGTGACCGTGAAGGACGCACACATCAAGATCGACGGGTGCATCGGCCAGTCGTTCCTGCGGTCGTACGCGGTCTTGACGAGCTCGACCGACACCGCCGACGACATCGTCGCGTACTACGGCGTCGCGAAGGCGGTGTGAGATGACCGGAGCGCCGAAGGCGGCTGTTCTGATGGCGCTGTGCGCTCTTCTGGCCACGGCGCCGACGGTCGGGGCGCAGCCATCGCCCGCGCTGCCGCCGCCACCCGGGCCGCCGCCGGTGGTCGCACCGCCACCGCCGGCGCACCCGCTCGCTCCGTTGGCTCAAAGCGGGTCGCCCGCGGGCCTCGCGGGCATTCCGCCCGGGCTGGTCCAACCGTTCGGACAGCCCGGCTCCGAGCTCACCCTGAGCCAGCATGCCGTGCCGTCGGTACCCGGAACGGCGCCCGCCACGCCGCCGCAGCTCAATCCGTTCAACAACCAGTACCTGTTGCCGCAGCACATCGCGCCGGCCGCGCCGGGCGAGGGCGAGCTGTTCGGTATCGCGCCTGGTCAGGAGCGGGCGGACGTCGGGGCCGGGGAGTACCTCAGAAGGCTCTGGGAGACGTATCAGGCCGGCGGCCTGGAAGGCGGTCTGCTCGGTCAGCGACCCATGGAAACGCTCAACCAGCCGCTGGAGACCACGGTGCCCGTGCCGCCGCCGTGACAAGCGTCTGACGGAGCGAACAACGAGTCGGGACGCCGTTGCAGGAGCATGATGAGAGTCGAGACCGACCGGTCTTCGGAGGGAAAGCCATGGCACTGACCGCGCGACACGTATCGGCGGTGCTGTGCGCCTCGGCCCTGCTCGGCGGCGCGCCGGCGGCACCGGTCGCCGTCGCCCAGCCGGCCGCGGGTTCGGAGTCGCCCGGCGACACCATCCGCACTCTGACCGATCAGGGCTTCGACGTCCGCATCAACTGGGTGGCCGGCACTCCGTCGAACATCCCGTTGTCGCAGTGCACTGTCACCAGCGTCAACACGTCGGCCCCGCCGGCGGCGTATGTGTCGATCAACTGCCCGCCGGACGGATCGCAGTAGCGGTCAGTTCACACCTGGTCGTCGCCGCGAGAGTGGGCTCAGCGTAGCGACGCCGCCATCGCAACTACCGTGACGACACTGTCGCGAGCGTTTCCACGTGTCTTTGCCCAGTAGGGTGAGCCGATGACCTCGAACGCCGGACAGAAACCCGAGATCGAATTTCCCGACGGCCCTGCCCCCGATGAGCTGGTGATCACCGATCTGGTGGTCGGCGATGGCCCGGAAGCCGTCGCCGGCGCCAACGTCGAGGTGCACTACGTCGGTGTCGAGTACGACACCGGCGAGGAGTTCGACAGCTCGTGGAACCGCGGCGAGTCCATCGAGTTTCCGCTGCGGGGCCTGATCCAGGGCTGGCAGGACGGCATTCCCGGCATGAAGGTCGGCGGGCGCCGTCAGCTGGTCGTGCCACCGGCGCTGGCCTACGGACCGGCCGGCGGCGGGCATCGCCTCTCGGGCAAGACGCTCATCTTCGTCATCGATCTGCTGGCGACACGCTAGAGCCCCGCGACGCGGGATCAGCGGTGGCCGGGCAGCCGGAGCAGCAATCGGGCGCCGCCCAGCGGGCTGGCTTCCAGTGATGCGGTCCCGCCGTGCAGCTCGGCCTGCTGGGCGACCAGTGCCAGCCCCAGCCCGGACCCCGAGTGTGACGCGGTCGAACCCCGGGAGAACCGGTCGAACACCACCTTGCGCTCCTCCTCGGGCACACCGACGCCGTCGTCGTCGATCGCGATCTCGACCCCGGCGCGCGAACTGACCGCCGACAGCTGCACCCGGCCGGCGCCGCCGTGTTTGACCGCGTTGGCGATCGCGTTGTCGACGGCCAGGCGCAGGCCCGCGGGCAGGCCGACGATGATCACCGTCGGCGCCGGCACCAGGGACACCTCCAGGTCGGGGTAGACCCGCATCGCGTCGTGAGCGGCGCGGTCGAGCAACTCGGTGATGTCGACCGGCACGTGGTCGTCGGCGGTCGACAGCTCGCCCTGGGCCAACCGCTCCAGCGCGCCGAGGGTGGCCTCGATGCGGGTTTGCGTGCGGATGACGTCGTTGACGACCTCTTTGCGTTGCTCCTCGGCCAGATCCAGCGTGGACAGCACCTCGAGGTTGGTGCGCATGGCCGTCAGCGGCGTACGCAACTCGTGGGCCGACACCGACGCGAAATCGCGCGCCGAAGCCAGCGCCGCCTTGGTGCGGTCCTGTTCCTTCCAGATGCGCTGCAGCAGCCCGTTGACCGCGTCGGCGATCTCGACCGCCTCGGTGGCTCCGCGGACCTCGACATCGGGACGTTCGTCGCCGGCGTCGATCGAGCGGGTCTGTTGGGCCAGCCGTTTGAACGGTCGCACCGCGAAGGCCGCCAGCAGCCAGCCGCCGAATGTCGCGGCGCCGACGGCCAGCGTGCAGATGATCAGTACCCGCCGGTGCAGGTTGTTGGTGTCGGCGATGGTGGCGTCGTAGGTGGCGCCGACGGCCACCGTCATGGGCTCGGGCGTCAACAGGTCCACGGTGCGGACGCGGTAGCGCACGCCGTCGATGTACGTGTCGGCGTAGCCCGTTTCCAGCTCGGGCAGGATCACGTCGGAGTTGGAGGTGACCGCTCCGCCGCGGCGCACCGTGATCACCGCGTCCTGGTCGTTGGGCGACTTCGGGATCTCGTCGAGACCCCGGGGCAGGAACGGGATCGCGAACCCGGCGGCCTCGTCGAGGCGGCGGTCCAGACGTTCCTTGCGGTCCTGGGTGATGCCGACCCACACCACCGTGCCGACGATGCCGACGACGATCGCCGCCGCGATCGCGGTGGCGAAGGCCACCCTGGTGCGCAGGGACGGTGTGCGACGGAAGATTCGGGTCAGCATGGCCGTCCTATTGCTGCCTGAGGACGAACCCGACACCGCGGACGGTGTGCAGCAGCCGGGGTGCGCCGTTGGCCTCCAGCTTGCGCCGCAGGTATCCGATGAACACGTCCACCACGTTGGTGTCGGCGGCGAAGTCGTAGCCCCACACCAGCTCCAGCAGCTGGGCGCGGGAGAGCACCGCGGTCTTGTGTTCGGCCAGCACCGCCAGCAGGTCGAACTCGCGTTTGGTCAGGTCCACATCCTGGCCGTCGACCCGCGCCCGCCGGCCGGGGATGTCGACCTCCAACGGGCCGACCGCGATGGTCTCTGACGAGAAGGTCGCGGTGGACCCGCGCCGGCGCAGCAGCGCCTTGACCCGGGCCACCAGCTCGGCCAGCACGAAGGGCTTGACCAGGTAGTCGTCGGCGCCGGCTTCCAGCCCGGCCACCCGGTCGTCGACCGAGGACCGCGCCGAGAGCACACAAACCGGCACGTCGTTGTCCATCGCGCGCAGCGCGGTCACCACCGACACGCCGTCGAGGACGGGCATGTTGATGTCCAGCACGATCGCATCGGGCTTGGTCTCGGTGGCGCTGCGCAGCGCCTCGGCGCCGTCGACCGCGGTGGACACCTCGAACCCGGACAGCCGAAGCCCGCGCTCGAGCGAGGCGAGCACGTCGGGATCGTCGTCGACCACGAGCACCCGGGGTGAACCCACACCACTGTCCATGCACGCAATCTTGCCTGATGCGGGGTCCCTGCTGGGGGACGTGGTCGGGCCGATTTCGGCGCCCCGGGCGCGGGCGGGGCCGTCCGCCGGTATCCGCCACCAGACGGTTTCCCGCCCCGAGCGGGTACTCCGTCGATCGGCATGCTGACCGGGGAAGGCTTTGACCTGACCCTTTGTTGAGGTTCTACGGTGAAAACATGAGCTTGGAAACGGTGGCTAGGCAGTCTTTGTACCGCCAGACCCACGCGCGTGGTGGCGATCTGCACTCGGTGGTGGATCGTCGCCTGCTGGTCCGCATCTGGCGCTTCGCCGGGCGGCACCATCGCCGACTGGCCGTCTTTCTGACGGTGAGCGTGCTCAGCGCCGTGCTGACGGTCGCCACGCCCCTGCTCGCCGGCCGGGTGGTCGACGAGATCACCGGTCCCGGCAGCACCGCAGTCGTGGTCGGGCTGGCTGCGGTGATCGCCGGCGTCGCGCTCGCGGAGGCGGTGCTGGCGCTGGTCACGCGCTGGCTGTCGTCGACGATCGGCGAAGGCCTGATCCTGGATCTGCGCACGGCGGTCTTCGACCACGTGCAGCGCATGCCGGTCGCGTTCTTCACCCGCACCCGGACCGGTGCGCTGGTCAGCCGGCTCGGCAACGACGTGATGGGGGCGCAGCGCGCATTCTCCGACACCCTGTCCGGCGTGGTCGCCAACCTGGTGACGCTGACCTTGACGCTGGCGGTGATGCTGAGCATCTCGTGGCAGATCACGCTGCTGTCGCTGGCCCTGCTGCCGCTGTTCCTGGTCCCGGCGCGGCGGATCGGCACCGCGATGGCGGCGCTGTCGCGCGAGGCGTCCGTGCACAACGCGACGATGAACACCCAGATGACCGAGCGGTTCTCGGCGCCCGGCGCCACCCTGGTGAAGTTGTTCGGCGACCCGGCCTCCGAGTCCCGCGAGTTCGAGACGCGAGCGGGACGGGTCCGCGACATCGGCGTGCGCACGGCGATGCTGCAGTCGACGTTCATGAATTCGCTGACGCTGATGTCAGCGTTGGCGCTGGCGCTGGTCTACGGGCTCGGTGGGGCGCTGGCGCTGGGCGGGCAACTGCAGGCCGGCGCGATCGTTGCGCTGGCCCTGCTGCTGACCCGGCTGTACGCGCCGCTGACCGCGCTGGCCAACGCGCGCGTGGAGATCGCCAGCGCGCTGGTCAGTTTCGAGCGGGTCTTCGAAGTGCTCGACCTGGTGCCGCTGATCCGGGAGAGCCCGGAGGCGACCGCGATTCCCGGCGGACCCGTGCACGTCGAGTTCGACGACGTCCACTTCTCCTACCCGGCGGCGGACAAGGTGTCGCTGGCATCGCTGGAGGAGGTCGCCGAACTGGACGACCGCGGCGGCGAGGAGGTGCTGCACGGCATCTCGTTCACCGCGCGGCCCGGGCAGATGGTGGCGCTGGTCGGGTCGTCGGGCGCGGGCAAGTCGACGATCGCGTCGCTGCTGGCCCGCCTGTATGACGTCGGCCGCGATGACGGCGCGGTGCGGCTCAACGGCCTGGACCTGCGGGACGCGACGTTCGCGTCGCTGAAGGCCACCGTCGGCGTCGTCACCCAGGACGGTCACCTGTTCCACGAATCGATCCGCTCGAATCTGTTGCTGGCCGCTCCCGATGCGACGGATGAGCAGGTGTGGGAGGCGCTGCGCCGGGCTCGGCTCGATGACGTCGTCGAGACGATGCCCGACGGACTGGACACGGTCGTGGGTGAACGTGGGTACCGGCTCTCCGGCGGACAGCGTCAGCGGCTGACGATCGCGCGGCTTCTGCTCGCGTCGCCGCGGGTGGTGGTGCTCGACGAGGCGACGGCATCGCTGGACTCCGAGTCCGAAGCCGCGGTGCAGCAGGCCCTCACCGAGGCGCTGGCCGGTCGGACGTCGCTGGTCATCGCGCACCGGCTTTCGACGGTGCGCGCCGCCGACGTGATCCTGGTCGTCGAGGACGGCCGCATCGTCGAGCGTGGCACCCACACCGAGTTGCTGGCCCGCAGCGGCCGCTACGCCGAGCTGTACCGCACCCAGTTCGGCACCGACCGCCGGCAGTGCGGCACCCGCGGTCCGCAGCCCGGCTGCTGTGCCCGGAACGGGTTGTCGGCCGAGCAGATATCCGCTTGCGCCCAGTGGGAAGATCTTGTCGGTGGATGACTCTCGGGCCACCGCGCTGCGCGCGGCACCGGCGATTGCGCCGCCGCGGAACCGGCCGAGGGCCAGCTCGGATCTGTGGCGGCTGTTGCCGTACCTGATGCCCTACCGGGTGCGCTGGATCGCGATGTTCGTCGTCGCGTTGGCCAGCCTGTCCGCGACCATCGCGATCCCGCTGATGACCAAAGCCGTCATCGACGGACCGGTCCGCAGCGCCGATCAGCAGGGACTGTGGTTGCTCGGTTCGGCCGCGTTGGGCATCGGCTGCGCAGAAGCGGTGTTGTGGTTCATCCGGCGCTGGCTGATCGCGCGCGCGACGATGGGCGTCGAGGCCGACATCCGCAAGGATCTCTACGCGAAGCTGCAGATTCTGCCGATGTCTTTCCACGGCCGCTGGGACTCCGGGCAGCTGCTGTCGCGAATCATGAACGATCTGGGCACCATTCGCCGCTTCATGTCGTTCGGCCTGCTGTTCCTGCTACTGAATGTCCTGCAGATCACCGTGGTGACCGCGATCCTGCTCGTGCTGTACTGGCCGCTCGGCGTGGTGGTCGGCCTGTCGATCCTGCCGATCACGGCGACGGTGTTGCACTTCCAGCGCGAGTACACCCGGCTGTCGCGGCTCGCGCAGGACCAGGCCGGGCACGTCGCCACCCACGTCGAGGAAGCCGCCCACGGACTGCGGGTGGTCAAGTCCTTCGGCCGCGAAGACCACATCTACCGGCGCTTCGACGATCAACTCACCGGCCTCTACGACACCCAGGTCAGCCGGGTCGCGGTGTCGGCCAAATTCTGGACACTGCTGGAGATCATCCCGAACCTGACCCTGATCGTCGTGCTCGGCTTCGGCGCGTATGCGGCCGGCCACGGCCAGGTGACCATGGGCACCCTGGTCGCCTTCATCACGATGATGCTGTCGCTGGTGTGGCCGATCGCGTCGCTGGGCTTCCTGCTCTCGATGACCCAGGAGGCGTTCACCGCCGCCAACCGGATCACCGAGATCTTCGACGCCCCCACCGATATCACCGACGGCCCGCGGGACCTGACTCCGCGGCGGGGCCGGCTCGAGTTGGTCGGCGTCGGCTTCCGGTTCCCGGGGTCGGCGTCCGGCGGGCCGGACAAATGGGCGCCGTCCGGCGGGCCGGACAAATCTGCCGAGAACTGGGCGCTGAGGAACGTCACGGTGACCGTCGAGCCGGGAGAGACCTTGGCGCTGGTCGGAGCGACCGGGTCTGGCAAGTCGGTGTTGGTGGGCCTGTTGTCGCGGCTCTACGACGTCACCGAGGGTGAGATCCGTATCGACGCCCAGGACATCCGCGAGCTGTCGGTCGACGCGCTGCGGCGCACGGTGGCCACCGCGTTCGAGGACCCGACGCTGTTCTCGATGTCGGTGGCCGAGAACCTGCGCCTGGGCCGTCCCGACGCGTCCGAGGCCGATCTGCGCCAGGCCGTCGAGGTGGCGGCTGCGCAGTTCGTCTACGACCTGCCGTTCGGGTTGGACACCCGCATCGGAGAGCAGGGCATGAGCCTGTCGGGCGGTCAGCGGCAACGTCTTTCGCTGGCCCGGGCGATCCTCGCCCAGCCCAGGATCCTGGTGCTCGACGACACCCTGTCGGCGCTCGATGTGCACACCGAGGCGGAGGTCGAGGAGGCTCTGCGCCGCGTCCTGCACGACGTGACGGGCATCGTGGTGGCCCACCGCGCATCCACGGTGCTGTTGGCCGACCGCGTGGCGCTGCTGCAGAACGGCACCATCACCCATGTCGGGACGCACGCCGAACTGCTGGCGGGGGTGCCGGAGTACCGCTACCTGCTGGCTGCCGACGAGGGCCGTGACGACGGCACCGGGCTGCCGCTCGAAACCGCGGAGAACCTCCGATGACCGCGCACGACTGGCGCGGCCGCTTCGACGAACACGCCGATCTGCCGATCGACGAGAGCGTGCCGCGCCGCCGGGAGGCGCGCGCCCTGCTGGGTGCATTGCTGAGGCCCTACCGCTGGAGCGTGGCCCTGCTCGCGGTCGTGGTGGTGGTGGAAAATGCTGCGCGACTGTCGGTTCCGCTGCTGGTGCAGCGGGGCATCGACCGCGGCATCCCGCCGCTGCTCGAGGGCGGCTCGGCGCAGACGTTGATGACGATCGTCGCCGCCCTGGCCGCGGTGGTCGTCATCCAGGCGGTCAGCCGGATGTTCTTCCTGCGCCGCTCGGGGCGCATCGGGCAGAGGGTGCTGCTCGAACTGCGCCGCAGGCTGTTCCGCCACTTCGCCCGCCTGGACATCGCCTTCCACGACCGCTACACCTCGGGGCGGGTGGTCAGCCGTTCGACCAATGACGTCGAGGCGATCCAGGACATGCTCGAAACCGGTTTCGACAGCCTGATCACCGCGGTGCTGACGTTGTTCGGCACCGCGGTCCTGCTGGTGGTTCTCGACGTCAAGCTCGGGCTGATGTGCCTGGCGGCGTTCCCGGTGCTGATGCTGCTGGTGGCCTGGTTCCACCGGGAGTCGTCGAAGACCTACCGCGAGGTCCGCGAGAGCGCCGCGCTGGTGATCGTGCAGTTCGTCGAGACGATGACCGGCATCAAGGCGGTGCAGGCGTATCGGCGCGAGCCGCGCAACCAGGAGATCTTCGAGGACCTCGCCGACCGGTACCGCGCCATCAACGAGCGCACGTTCCAGCTGTTGGCGGTGTTCATGCCCGGCGTGAAGCTCGTCGGCAACCTGACCACCGGGGTGGTGCTGCTCTACGGCGGCTACCGGGTGCTGCACGGCGAGATGACCATCGGCACCCTGACCGCCTTCCTGCTGTATCTGCGGATGTTCTTCGAGCCGATGCAGGAGATCTCGCAGTTCTTCAACACCTTCCAGTCGGCCGCGTCGGCGCTGGAGAAGTTGGCCGGCGTGCTGGCCCGCCGGCCCGCGATCGCCGACCCGGCGCGACCGGCCGAGTTGACCCGCGTCGGTGGTGAGATCGCTTTCCGCGACGTGCGTTTCGAGTACACCCCGGGCCGTCCGGTGCTGCCGGACCTGAACCTGGAGGTGCCGGCCGGGCAGACGGTGGCGCTGGTGGGCACCACCGGTGCGGGCAAGACGACGATCGCCAAGCTGGTCACCCGGTTCTACGACCCGGTGGCCGGCGTGATCACCCTCGACGGCGTGGATCTGCGCGACATCACGCAGCCCGAGCTGCGCCGGCACGTCATCATGGTGACCCAGGAGAACTTCATGTTCGGCGGCACCGTCGCCGACAACATCCGGTTCGGCCGGCCCGACGCGTCCGACGACGAAGTCCGCGCCGCCGCCGAAGCGGTCGGCGCCCAGGCGTTCATCGAGGCGCTGCCTGACGGCTACGACACCGATGTGGCCAAGCGCGGCGGCCGGTTGTCGGCCGGGCAACGCCAACTGGTCGCGTTCGCCCGCGCCTTCCTGGCCGATCCCGCGGTGCTGATCCTCGACGAGGCGACGTCGTCGCTAGACATCCCGAGCGAGCGGATGGTGCAGCGCGCGCTGGAGACCGTGTTGGCCGACCGGACGGCGCTGGTGATCGCGCACCGGCTCTCGACGGTGCAGATCGCCGATCGGGTGCTGGTGCTCGAGCACGGCCGCATCGTCGAGGACGGCCCGCCCGGCGAATTGATCAGCCGCGACGGCGGTCACTATGCGGCGCTGCACCGTTCCTGGATGGAATCGCTGGCCTGACCTACGGGAGCAGGCCGGCCCGGCGCGCCTTGGACACCGACTCGTACCTCGTCGACGCGCCGAGCTTGCCTGCCGCGCTGCGCAGGTAGGCCTTGACCGTCTCGGGCTTCAGCGAAAGACGCTGAGCCGCCTCGCTGTTGGTGCAGCCGAGGGCCACCTGGGCCAGCACGTCGAGTTCGCGGGACGTCAACGACGCGGTGTCTGCCGTGGTGCCGGTCAGCGCTTGGGCCAACCGGTCGGCCATGGCGCGCAACTGCTCCTGCAACGGCGACGGCGACGCGGCGGCCAGATGACGCAGTTCGGCGTGCACCTCGCGGATCTGCTCGGCCCCGGCGGCGACGCCACCGGTGGTGGTGTGCGTCTCGTGCAGCCGCATCCGGCGGTCGACCTCGTCGCGGATGCGCAGTTCCTCGCCCAGCGATCGCGCGACCGCGACCATCCGGTCGGCGGTCCGCCCGCCGAACGGTGCGCTGGAGCGGTGCGCGCCGTAGAGCACCGCGCGCGTGCGCCCGTCGACGAGGACAGGCACCGCGAGCACCGCGCGGATGCCCTCGGAGAGCACCGGGCCGTCGTAGTCGTGGGTGATCGACACGGCGTGCCGGTAGTCGGCCACCGACATCGGCCGGCCCGCCACCATCGTCGCGCCGCCGAGCCCCGAGCTCGGCTGCACCGCCAGCCCGCGCAGGTTGCCGGTGCGGGTGCCCACGAACTCGGTCAGCAGCAGGGTGTCGTCGTAGACCGGGCCGCCGAACAGGATCGGCACCTCCCCGAGCGCCGCGAGGTCGCGCAGCGCGGCCCGGACGGCGTCGCCGTCGCGCGGGCGCAGCAGGGTCGGCGGCATCGACATCGGACATACCCTCTTCCGGGGGTAGTGGACGGGCGAGTGTGACCCCGATCCTATTGATCGTGACGACGAATGCCGAGAAGTATCGTGCCGCGCGCGACCAATTGGTCAATGTGCTCACCGACTACGACAAGGCGGTCGCGAAGTTCGAGTGGCCGAAGGTGACGGGCACGTTCAACTGGGCCACCGACTGGTTCGACGTGATCGCAGGTCAGCACTGCTCCGCGGACAACGTCGAGTACCGAAATCAGCGCACTGCGCTGTGGATCGTCGAGGAAGACGGCACCGAGACCAAGGCATCGTTCGCCGAGCTGGCGCACCGCTCCGACCAGGTGGCCACGTGGCTGCGGCGGGTCGGAGTACGCCGCGGCGACCGCGTCATCCTGATGCTGGGCAACCAGATCGAGCTGTGGGAAGCGATGCTGGCCGTGGCGAAGCTGGGCGCGGTCATCATGCCCACCACCTGCGCGCTGGGACCCGACGACGTGGCCGACCGGATCCGGCGGGGACGCGCCCGCTTCGTGATCGCCAACGCTGCCGACGCGGCGAAGTTCGACGGCCTCGCAGGGAGCTTCATCGGCATCGTCGTCGGTGCACCGGTGCCGGGCTGGCAGTCCTACGCCGACGCGGCCGCGACCGAACCTGCCGGCCCGTTCGTCCCGGACACCCGGACGTCGGACCCGCTGCTGATCTACTTCACCTCCGGCACCACGAGCAAACCCAAACTGGTGGAGCATTCCCAGATCAGCTATCCGGTGGGCCACCTGAGCACCATGGCGTGGATCGGGGTGCGTCCCGGCGACGTGCACCTGGCGATCAGCTCCCCGGGCTGGGCCAAGCACGCGTGGAGTTGCTTCTTCGCGCCGTGGATCGCCGAGGCCACCATCTTCGTCTACAACTACGCGCGGTTCGACGCCGCGGCGCTGCTGCACCAACTGCGCCGGGCCGGCGTCAGCACCTTCTGCGCGCCGCCGACGGTGTGGCGCATGCTGATCCAGGCCGACCTCGGTGAGCGTCCCGCGCAGTTGCGCGAGATCCTCGGGGCCGGAGAACCGCTGAACCCCGACGTGATCGCGCAGGTGGAGCGGGCGTGGGGGCTGACCATCCGCGACGGGTTCGGTCAGACCGAGACCACATTGCAGGTCGGCAACACTCCCGGCCAGCCGGTCAAGCCGGGGTCGATGGGGCGACCGATGCCCGGCGTGCCCGTGGTCCTGGTCGACCCGCTCACCGGCGTGCCCGGCGACGAAGGTGAGATCTGCCTGGACCTGAGCGCGGCACCACCGAACCTGATGAGCGGATATGTCGACGACGGCAAGCGCAACGCGATGGTGATGCGCGACGGGTACTACCACACCGGCGACGTCGCGACCCGCGACGCCGACGGCTACATCACCTACGTCGGCCGCACCGACGACGTGTTCAAGTCCTCGGACTACAAGGTGTCGCCGTTCGAGTTGGAGAGCGTGTTGATCGAGCACCCCGCGGTGGTCGAGGCGGCCGTGGTGCCCCAGCCCGACGACACCCGGCTGGCGGTGCCCAAGGCGTACGTGGCGTTGGCCGACGGCTGGGCCGCCGACGAGCAGACCGCCCGCTCGATCTTCGAGTACAGCCGGGCGCATCTGGCGCCGTATCTGAAGGTGCGTCGGATCGAGTTCCACGAGCTGCCGAAGACCATCTCGGGCAAGATCCGCCGCGTCGATCTGCGTCGCCGGGAGGAGGACGCGCACGCCTCCGGCGCGGCGATCCCGACGGAGTACCGCTACGAGGATCTGATCGGCTGAATCAGCGAACGGCCCTGAAGAACGTCACGACGTCCTCGACGAACAGGGCCGGCTGCTCGAACGCGGCGAAGTGTCCACCGCGGGGCATGGTGGTCCAGCGGGTGATGTTGGGGTAGTTGTTGTCGCACCAGTGCCGCGGCGCCCGCAGGATCTCGCGGGGGAACGCGGCCACGCCGGTGGGCAGGGTCACCGGTTCCCCGCCGCCGAAGCTGCCGAAGCTCTCCCAGTACAGCCGTCCCGAGGACGCGCCGCTGGCGGTCACCCAGTAGAGCATCACGTTGTCGAGCAACTCGTCCTTGGTCAACACGTTCTCCGGGTGCCCGTCGCAGTCGGTCCACGACCAGAACTTCTCGACGATCCAGGCCAGCTGGCCGACGGGGGAGTCGGTGAGCGCGTAACCCAGGGTCTGGGGCCGGGTCGACTGCTGTTTGGAATAGCCGGAATCCCAGCGCTGGTAGTAGGCCAGCCGTTCGAGCGCGGCTGCCTCGTCGGCGGTGGGTTCACCGAGGTCTTTGGGCGGCCGGCCCAGCGGCATGTTCGTGTGGATGGCCGCGCAGTGGCCCTGGTTCCGGCCGATCTGGGTGGTGACCGCCGCACCCCAGTCGCCGCCCTGCGCGCCGTAGCGCTGATAGCCCAGGCGCACCATCAGCTCGTCCCACGCGGCGGCGATCCGCTCGATTCCCCACCCCGTGGTGGTCGGCTTGCCGGAGAAGCCGTAGCCCGGCAGCGACGGGCACACCACGTCGAACCCGGCCTCGGTGAGTGGTGTGATCACCTTCTGGAACTCCACGACGGAGCCCGGCCAGCCGTGGGTGATCAAGAGCGGAAAGGCGTCGGGCTCGCTGGACCGCTGGTGGACGAAGTGGATATCCAGGCCGTCGATGTCGGTGGTGAACTGGTCGAACCGGTTGAGCGCTTCTTCTCTTGCCCGCCAGTCGTATTCGTCGGCCCAGTAGGCGGCGAGCTCACGGGTGTAGGCCAGCGGGATGCCCTGGCTCCAGTCGTCGACGCACTCGGCCTCGGGCCACCGGGTCCGCTTCAGCCGCTCCCGAAGATCGGCCAGGTCGGCGTCGGGCACGGCGATGCGGAACGGCTGGACGTGGGCCATGCCACATCCTGGCATTTGGATAATCGGTAGTCGTGTCCACCCCGACGCTCGTCCTGCTGGCCGTCACCACCCTGCTGTCCTGCGTAGCCCTGGGTGGCGCGATCTACGAAGCGGTCGTCGTCGACCCGTACTGGCCGAAGCGGCCCGGCATCATCCAGCCCCGCAACGGCGGCATCGCGCGCAAGTGGTTCTGGTTCCCGGTGCAGACCGTGCTCGATGTGCTCTTGCTGATATCGCTGATCGTGGTGTGGTCCGACGACGACGCGCGGACAGCGCTGATCGTGGCCGTGGTTGCTCACCTGGTGGCGCGGGTCTGGGCGGTGATCGAGCTCATCCCTGCTGCTCGGGAGTTCGAACGGGCCAATCCGGCACACGTCGACGAATCAGCTGCGGCGCGGTGGACCAGGCGCAGCTGGCTCCGAATGCCGTTCGACGTGGTGACGTGTGTCGCGCTGTTGATTGCGTTGGCAATCAATTAATTCGCGTTCGTGATCACGGCAGCCCGATGCGGCGGTAGCGCTCCAGCCGAGCCGCAAGGCGCTCGTCGGCGGACAGCGACCGCAGCCCGGCGAGTTCGGCGGCGACCACCGCCGCGAGCCGCTCGGTGAATGCCCGCGGTTCGTCGGCGGCGTCGGTGTGCTCGGGTATCACCACGTCGACGATGCCGTTGCGTAACAGATCAACTGACCGGATCCCCTGCGCCGCAGCCAGTTCCGGTGCATGGTCGACGTCGCGGTAGACGATCGCACTGGCGCCTTCCGGGGGCAGCGGCGCCAGCCAGCCGTGCTGGGCGGCCAACACCCGGTCGGCGGGCACCATCGCCAGCGCCGGACCGCCGCTGCCCTGGCCGAGCAGCACCGACACCGTCGGGGTGTCCAGGGTGACCAGGTCGGCCAGGCAGTGGGCGATCTCGCCGGCCAGCCCGCCCTCCTCGGCCTCGACCGACAGGGCCGGTCCAGCGGTGTCGATCACCGACACCAGCGGCAGGTGCAGGCTGGCCGCCAGCGCCATGCCCCGCCGGGCCTCCCGCAGCGCCGCCGGGCCGACCAGCCCGCCCACCACGCGTTGCTGGCCGAGCACCACGGCCGGCTGGCCGCCGAAGCGGGCCAGCGCCAGCAGCATGGTCGCCGCCTCGCCCTGTCCGGTGCCCGACAGCAGCACCCGCTCGGTGGAGCCGTACCGCAGCAGATAGCCCACCCCTGGACGGTCGGGGCGCCGTGACGTCTCCACCGACTCCCACGCGTCGACCTGGGGCAGCGACTCGAAGACCGGGGTCGACGGCGCCGGGCCGGGCGCGTCCCACACCACCTTGAGGGCACGGTCGAGCGTGGCGCGCAGCAGCTCGAGCGGCACCACGGCGTCGATCACCCCGCGGCGCTGCAGGTTCTCCGCGGTCTGGACACCGGACGGGAACGGTTCGCCATAGAGGTGCTCGTAGACCCGCGGCCCCAGGAAGCCGATGAGCGCGCCGGGCTCGGCCGCGGTGACGTGCCCCAGCGACCCCCATGACGCGAACACCCCGCCGGTGGTCGGATGGCGCAGGTACACCAGGTAGGGCAGATGGGCGCGCTTGTGCAGTTCCACCGCGGCGGCGATCTTGACCATCTGCAGGAACGCGACGGTGCCCTCCTGCATCCGGGTGCCACCCGAACTCGGCGACGCCAGCAGCGGCAGCCGTTCGGCGGTGGCCCGCTGCACCGCGGCGATGATGCGCTCGGCCGCGGCCACCCCGATGGATCCGGCCAGGAACTCGAACTCGCAGACCACCAGCGCCACCCGGCGGCCGAAGACGCGGCCCTCACCGGTGATGACGGACTCGTCGAGGCCGGTCGCGGCGGTCGCGTCGGCCAGTTCGCGCCGGTAGGAGTCGGTCGACGCGACGGCCAGCGGGGGATCGTCCCAGGACAGAAACGACCCCTCGTCCAGGACGGCGTCACGCAGCGCCAGGGCGCGGATCCGGCTCACAGGAGAAGGCTAATAGGGTGGGGTGATGATCGGAGTGACCCGGGACGGCCACGTGCTGACGCTCGAACTGCAACGTCCGGAGCGGCGCAACGCGCTCAACGCCGAACTCGTCGACGGCCTGCGCGAGGCCATCGAGCACGCCGCGGCCGAGGACGTCCGGGCGATCGTGATCACCGGAGCGGGGCATGTGTTCAGTTCGGGGGCGGATCTGTCCGGCGGGCAGGGTGTCGCCGACGAGTTACCCGACAAGGCCCGGGCGCTGAACCTGGCCATCGACTCCGCACCGCTGCCCGTGATCGGCGCCGTCAACGGCCCGGCCATCGGGGCCGGGGTCATCCTGTCGATGATCTGCGACCTGCGGGTGGTGGCCCCGGAGGCCTACTTCCAGTTCCCGGTCGCCAAATACGGCATCGCGCTGGACAATTGGAGTATCCGCCGGCTGACGTCGCTGGTGGGGGCCGGCCGCGCGCGGGGCATGCTGCTGGCCGCCGAACGCCTCACCGCCGACGTCGCGTTGCAGACCGGGATGGCCAACCGGATCGGCACCCTGGCCGACGCGCAGGCGTGGGCCCAGGAGATCGCGGGCTACGCACCGCTGGCACTGCAGCACGCCAAACGGGTACTCAACGACGACGGCGCCTACGAGGACCCGCGGCCGGTGCACCAGGAACTGTTCGACCGGGCGTGGGCCAGCCAGGACATCATCGAGGCCCAGGTGGCCCGGATCGAGAAACGCCCACCGAGGTTCCAGGGAGCGTGATGGATCTACACACCGCAGTGCGGTACGGGTTCGGCACGGCCTCGGTGCTCGCCGGCGGGTGGGTGCTGCGGGCGCTGCAGGGCACGCCGGCGTCGCTGGGCGCCACCCCGGCCGAGATCGCTCCGGTGGCGCGGCGCTCACCGCACTACCGCGACGGCAAGTTCACCAACCTGGAACCGCCGTCGGGTCTGACGATGGACCGCGAGGTGCAGCGCATGTTGCTGCGCGACCTCGCCAACGCCGGCTCCGTCGGTAAGCCGCCCGGGCCGATTCCGCTGGTCAATCCATCTACGACGGAGTCCGAGATAGACGGCATCGCGGCCAGCTGGTATGGACACTCCAGCGTGTTGATCGACGTGGACGGTTACCGCGTGCTGGCCGACCCGGTGTGGAGCCGGCGCTGCTCGCCGTCGCGCACGGTGGGTCCGCAGCGTCTGCATGAGGTGCCGGTGCTGCTCGAGGCCCTGCCGGCCCTCGACGCGATCCTGATCAGCCACGACCATTACGACCACCTCGACATCGACACCATCGTCGCGCTGGCCAGAACCCAGCGGGCGCCGTTCGTGGTGCCGCTGGGCATCGGGGTCCACCTGCGCAAATGGGGGATTCCGCAAGCCCGGATCGTCGAGCTCGACTGGCATGAGTCGCACCGCATCGATGACCTCACCCTGGTCTGCACGCCGGCCCGGCACTTCTCCGGGCGGTTGTTCAGCCGCGACACCACGCTGTGGGCGTCGTGGGTGGTCACCGGCCCCCGGCACCGCGCCTACTTCGGCGGCGACACCGGGTACACCAAGAGCTTCGCCGAGATCGGGGGCGAACACGGGCCGTTCGACCTGACGCTGCTGCCGATCGGTGCCTACCACCCGGCCTTCGCCGACATTCATATGAACCCGGAAGAGGCGGTCCGCGCTCACCTCGACCTGACCGACCGGGACACCGGCCTGATGGTGCCGATCCACTGGGCCACGTTCCGGCTCTCCCCGCACCCGTGGGCTGAGCCCGCCGAACGACTGGTCGCCGCTGCGGACGACGAGAAAGTCCGCATCGCGGTCCCGATGCCCGGCGCGCGCGTGGATCCGCAGTCGACTTTCGACCCGTGGTGGCGCTTCTAGACGGCCGCGACGCGCTACGGTGCTGAGCATGACGCCCCCGGCCCGGCTGGCCACGCTCGCCCTGCTGGTCGCGCTGCTCGCCGGTTGCAGCACCGACAGCGCTGACCCGGTCGAATCCGCCGGCCCCACCACCAGCACGACTGCATCGGCGGCGCCGACCTCGCAGCTGCCGCCACCGCTGGTGCCGGCGATGCCGCTGCCGGAGAACGCGGTCGCCGACGCCGTGTCCCGTCTCGACGGCATGGTCGACGAGCTGATGACGAAGTCGGGTCTGCCCGGGATGGCGGTCGCCGTCGTGCACAACGGAGAAACCGTCTACAGCAAGGGGTTCGGCGTCAAGAACACCCAACTGGGTGACGAACCGGGCAACCGGGTCGACGCCGACACGGTGTTCCAGCTGGCGTCGCTGTCCAAACCGCTGGGCGCCACCGTGGTGGCCCACCAGGTGGGTGAAGGCGTGATCGGCTGGGACACCCCGCTGGTCGAGCACCTGCCGTGGTTTGCGCTGGCCGACCGCGCGGTCACCGAGATGGTGACCGTCGGCGACATGTACGCCCACCGGTCCGGGCTTCCCGACCACGCCGGCGACCTGCTCGAAGATCTCGGTTACGACCGGCGGCTGGTGCTGGAGAAGCTGCGGGAGTACCCGCTCGACCCGTTCCGCACGTCCTACGCGTACACCAACTTCGGGCTGACCGCCGGGGCCGAGGCCGTCGCGGCCGCCGCCGGCCGCCCGTGGGAGGACCTCAGTCAGCGGGTGTTGTACGAGCCGCTGGGGATGTCCTCGACCAGTTCGCGGTTCGACGACTTCGTAATCAGGCCCAATCGGGCTGTGGGACACCTGCACATCGACGGCCAGTACCGGCCCGACTATGTGCGCGACCCGCAGGCCGAAGCTCCCGCAGGTGGGGTGAGCAGCTCGGCCAACGATCTTTCGCGCTGGCTGACGATGATGCTGGCCGACGGCACTTTCCGGGGCCAACAGATAGTCGACCCGGACGCACTGAATCCGGCGCTCACCCCGCAGAGCGTGTCCGATCGCGCGTCCGATCCGGCCGCACGCTCGGGGTTCTACGGCTACGGGTTCAACGTGGGCACGACGGCAGCGGGCCGCCAGCAGCTCAGCCACTCGGGGGCGTTCGAACTCGGTGCGGGAGCGAACTTCCTGATGCTGCCGTCTGCCGACGTCGCCATCGTGGCACTGACCAACGCCACCCCGTCGGGTGTGCCGGAGACGCTCACCGCGCAGTTCGCCGACCTGGTGCAGTTCGGCGAGATCCGCGAAGACTGGTGGGAGCTCTACCACGGCGTATTCGAGTCCATGGAGAAGCCGGTGGGTTCGCTTGTCGGTGCCCGGCCGCCGGCCCAGCCCGCCCCGCCCGCACCGCTGGCCGACTACGTGGGCCAGTACAGCAACACGTTCTGGGGTCCCGCCCGCGTGCGCGAGACCGACCAGGGCTTGGAACTGGCGCTCGGGCCGAAGTTCGTTGTCCCGCTGAAGCACTGGGACGGTGACGTGTTCACGTTCTCATTCGTCAGCGAGAACGCGCCGCCGGGCAGCGTGTCCAAGGCGACCTTCGACGGCGACTGGCTGACCCTCGAATACTTCGACCAGGACGGCAAAGGAACGTTCACGCGATGAGTACCTCGCTCGTCGTCGGCCTGTCCGACGCCGAGGTCGCCGAGCGCGTCGCGGCCGGTCAGACCAACGACGTTCCCACCCGCGCCGCCCGCAGCGTCTCCGAGATCGTCCGCGGCAACGTCTTGACCCGCATCAACGCGATCCTCGGCGTGCTGTTCGTGATCGTGTTGGCCACCGGGTCGCTCATCAACGGCGCGTTCGGTCTGCTCATCATCGCCAACAGCGCGATCGGCATCATCCAGGAGCTGCGGGCCAAGAACACCCTCGACAAGCTGGCCATCGTCGGGCAGGCCAAACCGTTGGTGCGCCGACTCACCTCCTCCGGGCCCGAAACACGCCGGGTCCTGCCCAGCGAGGTGGTGCTCGACGACATCATCGAGCTCGGCCCCGGCGACCAGATCGTCGTCGACGGTGAGGTCATCGAGGAGGCCAACCTCGAGGTCGACGAATCCCTGCTCACCGGGGAGGCCGACCCGATCGCCAAGGACGCGGGTGAGGCGGTGATGTCGGGCAGTTTCGTGGTGGCCGGCAGCGGCGCCTATCGGGCGACGAAGGTCGGCCGCGAGGCGTACGCGGCCAGACTCGCCGAAGAGGCCAGCAAGTTCACGCTGGTCAAATCCGAGCTGCGCAGCGGCATCAACAAGATCCTGCAGTTCATCACCTATCTGCTGGTGCCCGCCGGGCTCCTGATCATCTACACCCAGTTGTTCACCACCGACGCCGGGTGGCGTCAGTCGGTGCTGCGGATGGTGGGCGCGCTGGTCCCGATGGTGCCCGAAGGGCTCGTGCTGATGACGTCGATCGCGTTCGCGGTCGGGGTGATTCGGCTCGGGCGTCGCCAGTGTCTGGTCAACGAATTACCGGCCATCGAGGGGTTGGCTCGCGTCGACGTCGTCTGCGCGGACAAGACGGGAACGCTCACCGAGAACGGCATGCGGCTGTGCGACCTGCGCGTCGCCGACGACGACCATGGCCCCGACGTCGTCGCGGTGCTGGCACAGCTGGCCGCCGACGATCCCCGTCCCAACGCCAGCATGGCGGCGATCGCCGAGGCGTACCCGACACCGCCCGGCTGGGCCTGCACCGCCACCGCGCCGTTCAAGTCCGCCACCAAGTGGAGCGGCGCGTCCTACGAGATGCACGGCAACTGGGTGATCGGCGCGCCCGACGTGCTGCTGGATCCGGCGTCGCCGATGGCCGCCACCGCGGAACAGATCGGCGCCGATGGGTTGCGGGTGCTGCTGCTCGGGTCCAGCGACCTGCGCGTCGACCATCCGGACGCGCCCGGGACCGTCACGGGCGAGGCGTTGGTGGTACTGGAGCAGCGCATCCGCCCCGATGCTCGTGACACGCTCGATTATTTTGCCGCGCAGAACGTCTCGATCAAGGTCATTTCCGGGGACAACGCGGTGTCCGTCGGCGCGGTGGCCAACTCGCTGGGGCTGCGGGGCGACACCATGGACGCGCGCAAGCTGCCCGAGCAGCCTGACGCGTTGGCCGACACCCTGGAGCAGACCACCACCTTCGGGCGGGTGCGGCCGGACCAGAAGCGGGCGATGGTGCACGCGCTGCAGTCGCGCGGGCACACCGTGGCGATGACCGGAGACGGCGTCAACGACGTGCTCGCCCTCAAGGACGCCGACATCGGCGTCGCGATGGGCTCGGGGAGCTCGGCGTCGCGCGCGGTCGCGCAGATCGTGCTGCTGGACAACAAGTTCGCGACCCTGCCCTATGTGGTCGGCGAGGGCCGCCGGGTGATCGGCAACATCGAGCGCGTCTCCAATCTGTTCCTGACCAAGACGGTGTACTCGGTGCTCCTGGCGGTGCTGGTCGGGCTGGCCGGGTTGGCATCCAAGTTGTTCGGCACCGATCCGCTGCTGTTTCCGTTCCAGCCCATCCACGTCACCATCGCGGCGTGGTTCACCATCGGAATCCCCGCGTTCATTCTGTCGCTGGCGCCCAACAACGAGCGGGCCAAACCCGGGTTCGTCCGCCGGGTGATGACCGCGGCGCTGCCGTCCGGCGTGGTGGTGGGCACTGCGACGTTCACCTCCTACCTGCTGGCCTATCAGGGCCGCGGGGCGTCGGAAACCGAACAGACCCAGGCGTCGACCGCCGCGCTGATCACGCTGCTGGTGTCGGCCCTGTGGGTGCTGGCCTGCGTGGCCCGCCCCTACGAGTGGTGGCGGGTCACGTTGGTGGTGGTGTCGGCGGCGGCCTACCTGGTGATCTTCTCGATCCCACAGGCGCGCGAGCTGTTCCTGCTCGACGCCTCGAACGTGCAGTTCACGTCGATGGCGCTGGGTGTCGGACTGGCCGGAGCGCTGGCCATCGAGGTGATCTGGTGGGCGCAGGGAGCGATGTTGGGAGAACGGCGACAGCTGTGGCGTGGCCGGTAGGCTGGGGACCATGTCGTTTCTGGACAAAGTGAAGAACTGGGTGTCGAAGAATCCCGACAAAGCCGGCAGTGCGATCGACAAGGCCGGCGACTTCTTCGACCAGAAGACCCAGGGTAAGTACGCGCAGCACGTCGACAAGGCGCAGGACGCCGCACGCAACTACGTGACCAAGAACAACCCCGCCCAGCCGGGGACGGCGCAACAGCCACTGGCCGGCGATGCCGGTCAGCCGCAGCAGCCTCCCACCGCCCCGCCGCAGCAGCCTCCCACCGCGCCGCCGCAGCAGCCTCCCACCGCCCCGCCCAGTTCCTAGGGACCATGGCCAAACTCTCTGTCTCCATCGACGTGCCGCTGCCGCCGGAGAAGGCCTGGGAAAGCGCGTCGGATCTGTCCCGCTACCGCGAGTGGCTGTCCATCCACCGGATGTGGCGGTCCAAGCTGCCCGAGACGATCGAGAAGGGCACCGAGCTGGTGTCCATCGTCGAGGTCAAAGGCATGCCCAATCGCGTCCGGTGGACGGTGGTGCACTACAAGCCGCCGCAGGCGATGACCCTCAACGGCGACGGCAAGGGCGGCGTCAAGGTCAAGTTGATCGGCAAGATCAAGCCCGCCGAGGCCGGGCCCCACGCGTCGACGGTGACGTTCGACATCCACCTCGGCGGCCCGGCCCTGTTCGGCCCGATCGGCATGGTCGTCGCCGGCGCGCTGAAGAGCGACATCGCCGAGTCGCTGCAGCGGTTCAAGACCGTGTTCGCGTCCTGAGTCTCGAGCGGTCCTCGAGGTCCACGTTTTGTCGCGGTCCACTCGAACTTCTTCTGCAAAAAGCGGATCTCAAGCATGACAGCGGGGTGCTCACCTCGTCAGCGCCGCGACCGCCTCTGCGACCGGGGTGTCCCCGGCGATCACCTCGAAGGTGTGCCCGCCGGTCTGCGGTGCATCGATGGCAGCGACCAGCACCGCGGCCACGTCGGCGCGGGGAATGCTGCCGCGGCCGGTGTGCTCGGCGATCTGCACCCGCCCGGAGCCCGGGTCGTCGGTGAGGGCGCCGGGGCGGACGATCGTCGTCGACAGCGAACTGCGGGAACGCACGTCGGCGTCGGCGGCGCCCTTGGCGCGCAGGTAGGCGACGAACACCTCGTCGGCCGCATCGTCGGGTACCTGCGCGTCAGCACCCATCGCCGAGATCATCAGGTAGCGCGGCACACCGGCGGCTTCGGCGGCGTCGGCGAGCAGGATCGCGGCGTCGCGGTCGACGGTCTGCTTGCGCGCGGCCCCGCTGCCCGGTCCGGCCCCGGCGGCGAAGATCACCGCGTCGGCGCCGCGCAGATGCGCGGCAACCTCGTCGACGGCGGCGTTCTCCAGATCGAGGACGACCGGTTGGGCGCCCGCCGCCTCCAGGTCCGCCGCGTGGTCCGGGTTGCGGATGAACCCGGCCACGGTGTCGCCGCGGTCGGCGAGCAGGCGTTCGGTCAGCAGCGCGATCTTTCCGTGCCCGCCGGCGATGACGACATGCATGCGCGGTCTCCCTCGTGGGTCAGTTGTGGGTCAGCGGCGGAGACGACGGCGCAGCAGCGCGGTGAACTCCGCCGTCGAGCGGCGCACCGACTCGAGTTCCAGTGACATCACCAACGTGTCTACCATCGCGAACGGCAGCGTGGTCACCACGGCGCCGCGACCGTACTCGATGTGCCATGAGCCGGGTGCGATGGTCAGGCCGCGCGCGTGGCCGCGCTGCAGGCAGGTGCTTTCACCCGGTAGGAGCGACGGCAAGGGTCTGGTCTCGTCGGATTCCAGGTCGTAGGAATCGATCCGGCCGGCCAGCAGGAACTTGTGAATGTCGACGTGTTTGTAACGCCCGGAGAATCCCTGGGTGCCGGTCGGCGAGCCGAATATGACGACGTACTCGCGGGCACTGAAGTACAGGAACCGCACCTTGCCCAGGACGCCACCGGCCTTGCTGCCCACCCAGCGGCCCGGGCCGGGGTCGATCAGGTGGGGGTAGGCGTCGGCGAGCAATTCCACCGCATGCATGACGATTTCGTCGGTGTCAGTGGTCAGCCCGGCGACCTTCGCCGCCACACGCTGCAGAACGTCGGGATCGATCTGGTAGCTCATCGGCACAACTCCATCGGCAGGCGGACGGGCCCGCTGAGGCCCAGCAGCGGCTTCCACGGCACCTCGCCGACGCAGCGGGCGTCGGGCACGCGCGCAGCGAGGATCTTCAGCGCCTCGCTGAGCTCGAGCCTGGCCAGGTTCGCACCCAAGCAGTAATGCACTCCGCCACCGAAAGTCAAGATCGGAGGTGGTGCAGCGCGGGTGATGTCGAACCGCTCGGGATCGTCGTAGACCGTTGCGTCGCGGTTGGCGGCATAGGTGTTGACGACGATGAACGTCCCTGCGGGAAACGTCAACTCACCGAGAGTGATGTCCTGGCCGGCGCTGCGTACGGTGCTGCACATCGATGGGGAGTGGCGCATGGTTTCCTCGACGGCACGCATTGCCAGCTCGGGCTGGTCTCGCAACAGCGCCCACTGTTCGGGGTGTTCGCAGAGCACCTGCATCGACGCGGCGAGCTGGCTGCGGGTGGTGTCGGTGCCGGCGAGCAGGATGCTGAACGCCAGCATGCGCACCTCGGCGGCATTGAGTCGGTCGCCGGAATCCTCGATACGGATGAGCTCGGAGAGCAGGTCATCGGTCAGTTGTCGGCGTCGTTGGGCGATCATCGTGTCGATGTAGGCGTCGAATTCGTCCCAGGCCGCCAGCACGACAGGTTCTTCGGCAGCGAGGTCGCAGTCGAAGCTGACGATCTTGAAGATGTCCTCGGCCCATCGCGAGAACTGCTGCCATTCCTCGCGCGGCGCCCCGAGCAGCGCGCAGATGATCGGGATCGGGTAGGGCCGGGCGATGTCGCCGACGAATTCGCAGGAGCGCCGGGCTGTCGCGTCGTCGATGAGCTCGTTGATGACGGTGCCGATGGTGTCGTGCATGCGCGCGGTGGCCCGCGGTGTGAAGGCCCGTGACACCAGCCCGCGCAGCCGGCGATGCTCGTCGCCCTCCATGTTGAGGATGCTGCGAGTCACTCTGTCCCACAACGGACCTGAGGTGATTCCGTGCGCGGACAGGTGAATACCGGGAGGGATCACGAAACGCGGATCACGCAGCACGGTACGGGCCATCTCGTAGGACAGGATCTCCGGGCCGATCGGGCCCAGGGCGACGGGCGCGGCCTGCTGTGCGGCGCGGAATTGCGGGTAGATCTGCTGGGGTGGGTCGGTGAGTCCGTAGTCCAGAGTGGGCAGGTCCGCCTCGAAGACACTGGTGGCGCTGTCGGTCATGGCATCTCGTTTTCCCATCGCAAAGGCAGTGACGGCAGAGCGCACGTCGCGGACGGCCAGGTGATCTCCGGGACGTGAGCGTCGGCCAGAGCGAAGTTGGGGACACGGGAAAGCCATTCGGAAACAACGATTTTAAGCTCCATCCGGGCCAAGTGTGCACCGAGGCAACGGTGCGGGCCGCCGCCGAAACCCCAGTGCTGGTGCAGCTTGCCGTCGAGGACAAGGTGATCGGTCGATTGGGCATCGCTCCCGTCGCGATTGATGGCGCCGAGCGGGAGCCGGACCTGCGAACCTGCCGGCAGGTCGACGCCCGCGACGGTGACCGGGCGGGTGGTGACGCGGCCCAGGATCGGGGCCGCGGGCTCCAGTCGGACGATCTCCTCGACGAAACTCGCTATCAAAGCCGGGTTTTCGCGCAGCCGCGCTTGAAGTTCAGCGTTTCGGGCCAGCTCCAGCAGCGCCATGCCGATGGTCGCGGTGACGGTGTCCAGGCCGGCGAGCACGAACACCAACGACAAACCGGTTGCTTCGGCATCGGTCAACGGTTCGTCGCGGTGCAGCAGGTCCGACAGAACGCCACCGCGCGGCGACCGGCGCTGCTCGGCAACGGCTTCGGTGAGGTAGCCGAAAAGTTCGGCGGCCGGCGTCAGGTCCACGCTGTCGAGGTCGGTGGCCAGGCTGACCGCGATGATGGCGTCCTTCCAGGCCACCAGCCGGTCCCGATCCTCCAGCGGCAGCCCGAACAGCGTCAGAAACACCTGGGATGGATAGGGGACGGCGAGGTCTGCGATGGCCTCGGACTCGCTCCGATCGCTGATGTCATCGATGATTTCGATCGCCTGCCGCTGCAGCGTGGGAAGCAATGCTCCCATCGTCTGCGGACTGAAGTACTGGTGCAGGATCCGGCGGTAGCGGGTGTGCTCGGGCGGATCGAAACCCAAGGGGACCAGCGGAACCGGGCTGATCATCTCGTCGTAGGAGGTGCGCGATGAGAACACTTGTGGATCACGCAGCGCGGCAAGGACATCCTCGCGGCGGGTGAAGTAATACCAGCCGTCACCGTAGAGCACCGGGCCGAGTTCGCGAAGTTTCGCCCATCCGGCACCGCGGTCACGCGCCATGGGGAGGTCCTCGTAACGGACCAGGGGTAGTGTGTCGATCTCACTCATGAGACGTTGGTGGCCAGCAGGGTCAGGGGCAACCCCAATACCGAGAGATCGACTTCGTGCAGATAGGAGCCGTCCCCGGAGAAGCTCTGACGGAAGCGGACAGTCGCACCGTAGCCGGTGGCGACGGCTTCGGCGTCCGAAGCGTCCGGTACCCGCACCACCACCGTGTAGACACCGTCGCCGTGGCGGTCGAGGAAGTCATTGACCGATGCTGCCACCTCTCCCGACGATCCGGCGATGGGGCTGATGAGCTCGACGCCGTGGTCCCAGTCGAGGTGCACCCGAACGCCGAGTTCGGTGAGATCGGTGGTGTTGAAGGTGAATCCGAGCTCGGTGAACATCGACACTGTCTGGTGCTGTCGCTGCGGTGACACCGCGAAGACGATGTGGTGCAGGCTGGGCGGGGCGGTCACGGCCGCACCAATCCGCGTGGTTTGACCAGACCGAGGTCGAAATGGGTAAGCCATCCCGGGTCGGCATCGCACACGTCGGGGATCGCGTTGACGGCGCCCATGGCTGTCCAGGTGTAGCCCGGGTGGACCATGGAGCCGTCGGGTTGCTCGACTCCCTTGAGGGTCACCTCGGTGGGCGGGTCGCCGTGGATGACCAGTCGGTAGCGCGTCAACCCCCAGTCCCACGATGGGTCCAGTTGCTCCGGAGTGCCGATGACGTAGATCGCGTGGTAGACGATCAGGGGCCGCCCGCCAACCCAGGCGGTCCACTCGTGGTGTTGGGCGGCAACGGTTCCGCGGAGGAGCACCCCCTCAGGGTGGGGGATGTCGACGGCCGCGGTCGCGACGCGCACGTCGGCGGCGGTCACCTCGTCGACGCAGACGCCCAGGCCCTCGGCGATCATGTGCATCGATTGGGCGAAGAACGGCACGCCCAGACCCAGCAGCGTGGGTTCCGACAGGAAAGCGTCCTTGTCCTTGCCGAACCCCATCCAGTCGATGTGGTCCAGCGGGGCGTCGGTCAGCACGTTGACCACCTCGAACAGTTCGATCTTGTCGACTCTGCTCGCGATGCGTGCCACAGTCAGCGGCAGCAGGTCACCGGCGTATCCGGGATGGATCCCGCCGGCGTGAAACGAGGTTCCCCCGTCGCGGCACGCGGCGCGGATGCGCTCACCGCCGTCGCGGAAATCTTCACTGGGATGGAAGAACCCGCTGGTGGTGACGATGTTCTTGCCCGATTCCAGCAGTCGGCACACGGTGTCGAGGTCCATGATGACCGGCGTGTAGAACACGCAGTCGGCGTCGGTGGCGATGATTGATTCCATGTCGTCGGTGGCCTGCAGGCCTACCGGGGCTACGCCAGCGAGTTCACCCGCGTCCTTGCCGACCTTCTCCTTGCTGTGGACCAGCACCCCAACCACGTCGTAAACAGGATTGTCGAGGAAATGCCGCAACCCGGCCTGTCCGACGTCACCGGTCATCCACTGGATGATTCGATATGTCTTGTCGTGCACATCAACTCCTTGGCGGCGTCGTGGTCAGCACCCCGCGCGGAAGGAGCAACGGGAGGTCGGTGTAGGTCGCGATGCCCGGCGGTGCGGCCACCACAGCGGGGATGGCGGTGATGGCGGGCATGGCGGTGATCGTCAATCCGAGCATGACGAAGTCGTCGAGTGTTTCGCCGACGAAATCCGGCGGCGGCTCGAAACTCAGCGTGCTCTTGATGGTCGGCCGACCCTCGACGGTGATCGTGTATCCGAAGGACGGTGACCAGACGGGCTCGAGCGTCTGGCCTTTGGTCCACACGCCGCGGACCTCGATGATCTGGCGGTCGCCGACCAGGCCCGTCCAGCGCACGTCGATACCCGCGACGCATCCTGCCGCGATGGTCCAGTCACCGGGCAGTAGCAGATCCTCGGTGGTCTGTGCATAGTCGGCTTGGCAGCGCACCCCGTCGAGATCCACCCCGAGTGCGTCGGCGACCAGCAGGACCGCTTCCCGGAAGATGCCTGACCCCTTCTCCGTGACAGCTTGGAGTTCAGGATGGCCGATGGGGTAGCCGAATCCCATCGGGATTTCGGTCGCCGGAGAGTTGTAGATGGTGGTGTCGAACGATTCGACGATCGAAATGCGGTCCACTCGGTCGGAGATGCCCGCGGTGACGATCGCGAAGAGCTGGATGAAACCCGGATTGATCCCGCTGCCGAAGATGGTGGCCCCACCCCGCTCACACGCGTCGACGACGCGGTCCCGGCCGGCACAGAGACAGGTTCCGTCGATGAATTCCGAGGTGGTCACCACGTTGATGCCCGCCTCGAGGATGCGCACCAGGTCGTCGACGTCGGCGAACATCGGGTTGTACACCACGCAATCCGGTCCCAGCGCCAGCAACGCGTCGACGTCGTCGGTCGCTGCGATGCCGAGTGGGTCGATGCCGCAGAGCTCACCGACGTCTCTGCCGACCTTGTCGGCCGACCAGGCGTAGCACCCGACGAGGTCCAGTTCGGTGTTGGCCGTGATCGCGTGCACCGACTTCTTACCGACGTTGCCGGTGGTCCACTGCACGACCCGGTAGGTCACGGCTGCGCGCGTTCGCCGGGTCTGAATACCACTGGCACCGAACGAAACCCACGGGTCACCGAATTGCCGTGGAAGGTCGCCTGTAGCTCCGGTGCGAGTGCAAAGTCGGGCATGCGGGACAGCACTCGCTCGAGGCCGACCTGGAACTCCAGCCGGGCAAGGTTGGAGCCGAGGCACCGGTGCACGCCGGCACCGAATCCCAGGTGGCGGTTCTCGCGGCGGTCGAGAATGCACCGGTGTGCGTCCGGGAACTCGGATTCGTCGCGGTTGGCGGCGGCGTAGTTGACGATCACCGACTCGCCGGGCGCGAAGGAGCATCCGCTCAGCTCGGCCTCCTTGGCGACGGTGCGGGGGATGCCGTGGATCGACCCGGCGAATCGGATGAACTCCTCCACCGCCCTGGCCAGGAGGTCGGGGTCGTCGATCAGCCGGTCCCGCTCGGCGGGGTTGGTGGCCAGGTAGTGGTACGCGAAGGACATCGCGCTTGCAGTGGTCTCGAGCCCAGCCTGGACCAGCAGCATGGCGTTCGACACCACGTCGGGGAAGGAAAGTTTCTCGCCGTCGATCTCTGCGGACAGCAGGACGTCGATCATGTCGTCTCGAGGCGCCTGCCGGGTGCGCGCGGTCACCGCGTCGTGCAGATGTTGGTACAGCCCGCCCCACGCGGCCATCCGCGCGTCTTCCGAGGTGCCGTTGAGTGCGGTATCGGTGAGCTCGATGCACAGCGGGACATCCTCGATCGGCATGCCGAGCAGGTACTTGAAGAAGACGATGCCGGGTTGCCGCCAGGCAACCTGGGCGAGGTCGCCGCTACCGGATTCGATGAAATCATCGATGAGCCGGTCGGTTTCGGCGGCGATCTGGGGTCTCAACGCCTTCATCCGGGCCGGGGAGAAGTACGGGTTGAGCACCTTGCGGAACTTCTGCTGCCGCGGCGGATCGAGGGTGATCACCAGATCCCCGGCGAGCTGTTCGGCCCCCTCCGGCGTCGGATTGCTGGAGAAATGCTCCCAGTCCTGCAGGATCTGGACGCACTCCGCGTAGCGCACCGCCACCCACGCACCCGCCGGCGTTGCACTCAGGAATGGTTTGTCGGTGCGGGCGAACGGCGACTGACGCCGCATCACCCGGTAGACCTCGTAGAGGAAGTCCGGGTCGTTGAAGTCCTCGTGACGCAGGTCCCAGTTCCGCGCGTGCGCTTCGAGCGACCGTGTCATGGGTTGGCGCTCTGTTGCTCGGCGGCCTTGCGCGCCTCACGCTCTTCGTGTCTGCGTACCAGCTCGCGGAAGCCGATCCGGTCGTACTTGGGGACCGGCTGGATCCCCCATTCATCCCGAGCGGTGTCCTTGCCTTCGGCGCCTTCTGGCGGGCCGAGCGCCGGGTAGGGAACCTGGCACTCCAGTTCGTCGTCGGAGTAGCGGACTTTGAGCAGCTCACTGCAGATCTCGGTGAGGCTCAGCGTCGGGTATCCGTAGTACACCGCCATGAACGGCAGGGTGAAGGCGCCCTCGATGACGAGGGCGACCAGACACACCAGAACGGCGCGTTTGATCCACTTGTGCATCCGCGCGTAGTACGGCGTGGTGCCCGGAGGAAGGGTTTGCTTCTCCTCGGTGGGTGTCTCCGGTGATGACGTCACAGTTGCTCCTAAATGCTCTCAGTCGGAGAAGATCTCGCGGTTGACCGTGTGTAGATACGGGATCGCGAGGAAGGGGGTGATGTAGAAGATGTCGTACAGCCACCAGCCGATGACCGGGAAGACGACGCCGGCGTAACGGACATCGGCGTAGAGCGTCATGTTGAACACGTACAGGCACCAGATGAGCACACCCATCCAGCAGGTGATGATCATCCACTGGTGGCCCCAGCGCTTCATCTGCAGGAAGCCGATCGCCGCGGCGCATCGCATCGCGAAGACGGTGAGGATCATCCCGAACACCATGGACTTCTCGCCAGGCCCGGCGGCGCCGCCCATCCACAGTTCGTTGTAATGCCAGAAGTAACCGGCATCGAACATCGCGCCCCAACCCACCATCAGCACCCGATTGATGAGTGTGTGGTTGGCCACCAGGTCCAGCGCCCAGCCGAGGCTGTTGAGCATGCCGTCGATCAGCACGAGGTAGCCGATCAAGGTGACGATCATCGGACGGACCGAATACCCCGCCCGCAGGGCCTGACGCTGGAGCCAGACTCCGCGCATGAAGATCGGAAAGCCGATCAGCCCCGGCGCCCACATGCCCATCAGGGCCGCACCGGCGATCATCCACTTGTCGGCCCGTCGCTGCGCCAGCCGCGACTGCTCGTGGTGTTCCTCCATGCTCACGGAGCCGTCGGGCGGAGCCGACGCGGTGGCGGCGCCCGACTTCCGTTTGAGCGTCGGGAAGTTCACAGGTCCCACCAGCCGCGGGTGAACGACATGTAGAGCTGAATGAGGAACATCGTCAGCAGATAGCCGTAGATCACAACCTGCAGGATGATCAGAGCCCGCTTGCGCTTTCGTTCTTTCTGGTCAACCATGGCGGCAATTCCTCTCTAGCGGTGCGGGTTGGAGTTATCGGCGTCGGCGAGGCTCGCGGCGGCCACCTCGCGCAGGCCCTCGGCGATGGCGCCGTCGCTGGACAGCGGCGCCAGTACGCACGCTTGCGCGGCTTCCAGTTCTGAGGCACCGGCTGCGACCAGCAGTGCTGCGGTAACGAGAACGCGCGTCGAGGGCGGTTCGAAGTGGAATGCCTCGTCGGCGGTGCGGATCGCGGTGGCGCACCGCACCAGTCGTCGTGCGGTCGGCAACCCGATGCCGGCCTCGGCGACGATGACCTCGGCTTCGCGCTCGGGTGGGAGATATCGCATCGGCAGGGTGACGAACCGCTGCCGGAACGATGGCTTGAGCTCCTTGAGCGAGCTGCGGTAGGCAGGGTTGTAGGAGGCCACGAGCATGAATGTCTCTGGTGCGTGCACCACTTCGCCGGCGCGGTCGAGGTAGAGGGTGCGCCGGTGATCGGTGAGGGAGTGCAGCACGGCCAGCGAGTCATGCCGCGCCTCGACGACTTCGTCGAGATAGCAGATCGCGCCTGCCTTGACTGCACGGGTGAGCGGTCCGTCGGTCCAGGTGACGTCGCCCCCCGTGACGATGAATCGGCCCACCAGATCGGAACTGGTCAGGTCGTCATGACAGCTGATGGTCACGACCGGACGGCCCAGCAGCGTTCCCATGTGCTCGACCAGCCGGGTTTTCCCGCAGCCGGTGGGGCCGGTGAGCATCACCGGCAGTCGCTGCCGATAGGCCTGTTCGAACAACTGGACTTCATTGCCGTTCGCGTAGTAGTTGTTGCCGTTTGTCATGCGCTTACCAGCTCTCTGTGCACGTGGGCGAGGACGCGGGGTAGGTCTTCGACGCGGCGGATCCGCTGGGATCGTCGCGGTCCGAAGACTTCGGGAAGGGGGTCGACGCGGGTGGGGCCGACGCCGACGTAGTACATGGAGACGCCGGCATCGTTGGCCTCCTCGACGGCGTGGGCCGCGTCCGCCCACGCGTACCGTCCCTCATAGCCTTCGTCGGAGATCAGCCCGTCGCCGATGATGATGAGCAGACGTCGCTCACTAGGCTGGGCGAGCAACCGGCTTGTCAGGTGGCGTAGCGGCGCACCGAGCCGGGTGTATCCGCCGGTGGCCAGACCCAGACTTCCGGGTGGGACGAAGCGCCGATCGGTGAAGTCCTTGAGGCAGGTGACCTCGACGCGGTGCCGGGTGTTGCCGGTGAACGTGAAGATGCCGTGCCGCTCACGGGCGGAGGTCATCGCGCGCGACAGCGCGTCGGCGCAGGCCAGCTCGAGTTTGAAAACCGAACCTCCGTGCACTCCCAGCGATGAGCTGCCGTCCAGCAGCAGCGCCGTCGTCACGTCACGGCTGGCGGGTAGCAGTTCGCGGAAGATGCGCGGCTCGACCGCCTCACCGGTGGTCACGTCGATGTAGTGACTGACGTACTGGTCGATGTCGATGTCCGATCCGTCTTCCAGCCGGTTCATCATCGCGCGATGGGTGTTCTTCTCGAACCACTTCCGGATGTCGACCGCGACGGCGTTGGCCGGCCCGGAGCTGCCGTGGTGTGCCCTCTCGAGGACGGCGACATGATCGGGCATGAAACTCTCGGTCCACGCATTCCATTCCGGATACGGGATGCCGGGGCGGTGGTCGGGGGTGATGTCGAGATCGTTGTCCTGCGGCCGGCTCGGTGGTGGCAGGTTGGGATTGCGCACCCCGCCGTCTCCGCCGGCGGGCACTGAATGCGGTTGCGGTGCCCGCTTCTGGTTCGTCGTCCACGGCAATCGTCCGAACGAGCGGCGGAGCTTGTCGGACAGTCCCTGAGGCATCGTGTGCGCCCTTGGGAGGCTGCCCAGAAGCGGGTCGACGGCCAGGGCACGCTTGGTGCGGGCCAACGCCACGGCGCGGTTGAGCATTTCCTTGGCATCCATGTCTGCCGGCGCGATCTCGAGTTCGGGGAGCCGTCGCCGCATCTCGGTGAGCAACCCGGGCCAGTTGTCGGCCACCCACCCGAGTGCGACACCACCTTCGACGAGCGTGAGCGCGCTGATTTCCCGGGCGGACAGCTCGTTGAGCCGGTAGCCGGTGAGGCGATCCTTCGACGGCGAACACTGAAGGGCGATCCCGCATGTCAGTGTCCGGCGGGTCCACGCACCGTAACGAACCGGGTATGGGACATGGACGACATCGAGCATCGAGCTCAGGCCGAAGCCACGGTGCTGCCCGCTGACCAGATGCGCGCCGGTGCGGCGTTCCTGGCTCAGCGCGACAGCGGTCAGCGAGCAGCTGCGCTCGAGGGCCATGGCATGTGCGTCGGAAAGTTCAGACACCTGCTGCCCCGGTTCAGAACGTGCCGATATTGGAGAACATCCAGTACCAGAACCAGATGATCAGGCCGGTGCCACCCCAGGCGCCCACGTAGCGCAATATCTCCCAGATCCAGCCACCCATGTCAGTCCTCCTCGGAACGCAGGTTGATCGTCGCCCTGAGCATCACGGTGTCCGCTCTAGGAAGTTACTGAGTGAAGTCAATGTGATCACCGTCGGTCAGTCGGAGAAGATCTCGCGGTTGACCGTGTGCAGGTACGGAATCGCGAGGAAGGGAGTGATGTAGAAGATGTCGTAGAGCCACCACCCGACGACGGGCAAGACGACACCGGCAAACCGCACATCGGCGTACATCGTCATGTTGAACACGTACAGGCACCAGATCACGACGCCCATCCAGCAGGTGATGATCATCCATTGATGACCCCAGCGCTTCATCTGGAGAAAGCCGATGCCGGCGGCGATCCGCATGGTGAAGACGGTGAGGATCATGCCGACTTCCATGGCCTTCTCGGCGGGTCCGGCGGCGCCGCCGATCCATAGTTCGTTGTAGTGCCAGAAGTATCCGGCGTCGAACATGGCTCCCCAGCCGTTCAACAGGATTCGGGCGAGGATGGTGTGATTCGCGACCAGGTCGAGCGCCCACCCCACCGTGTTGATCGCGGCATCGATGATGACGAGGTAGCCGATCAGGGTCACCAACATCGGGCGCACCGACAGGCGTTCGCGCTGCGCCTTGCGCAGCAGGTAGACCCCGCGCAGAAACAGGGGCAGGCCGAAGATCCCGAGCACCGCGGTGCCGATGAGCAGGCTCCCCGAGATCAGCCACTTGTCGGCCTGCCGTTGCGCGGCCCGGGACCGCTCCATGTGTTCGTCGAGGCCGCTTCCCGGCGGGGGAGCGGATATCGAACCCGCACCGCCGCGCCCTCTGGAGAGCGAAGGCATCTTCATGGTCACTGACAATAGTCAACGAGTGACGATAGTCAATCAATTGCCGGCTCCGATGCTGCGAAGTGTCCGGCGCACATAGTCGTCCAGCATCGTCTGTTGGGCCGGCCAGCCGTGGGTCGTGGTCAACAGTGCATAGAGGCCGAGTAGGAAGAACACGGCGGTGTTCATTGCGTTCACGTCGGCATCGACCTGTCCGAACGTCTTGGCGTTCTCGACCTGGTCGGCCACGGCGATGATCACGGGATGATGCACGCTCTCGTCGATCGGCGGCCGTGTCGGGGAGAAGTGCAGAGCGAGAAAGTCTTTGAACAACAGAGCACCCAGCCGGCGTTCGAGACCGCGGACCAGTCGGATGGACTCGGTGAACGTCGCGGCCAGGTCCGATTCTGCCGACGTGAAGCGGGTCAATTGTTTGGCGATGCGCTCCTCTTCGCGGCGTTCCAACTCCAGCAACACGTGTTCTTTGGTGGGGAAGTGGAAGAAGAAGGTGCCGTGAGCGACGCCGGCGGCCGTCACGATCGCCTGGACGTCAGCCGCGGCCAGCCCTGCGCGCTTGAACTCGGCGACGGCCGCACCGAGGAGTCTCTCGCGCGTCTGCAGGCGTCTGATCTCCCGTACGGAAGTCTTGTCCACCAGGGCCATTCGTTCACAGTAGCGAATTAATGTCCGTAGCCCATTGACTTCAGTCAACTACGTGACATTGAATGAGCGCAGCTCGACGGAGAGGACAACGATGGCGCTCGAGCAATTCAACCTGCAGGGACAGGTCGCGATCGTGACCGGCGCCGGCAAGGGGGTCGGTCAGGGCATCGCGCGGGTCCTGGCCGAGGCCGGCGCCACCGTGGTCGGGACCGCCCGGACCGAGTCGGACATCGTGGCGACGATCTCCGATATCGAAGCCGCAGGCGGTCAAGGGGTCGCCGTGGTCGCCGACGCGATGAGCCGTCCCGATGGGGAGCGTGTCGTCGCCACCGCGATGGATCAATTCGGCCGCATCGACATCCTGGTCAACAACGTCGGCGGTTCCACCTATGCGCGGTTCCTCGACATCACCGACGAGGATTTCCGGCACACCTTCGACTGGTGCGTGACCTCGGCGTTCATCATGAGCCAGCTCGCGGCGCGACACATGATCGAGGCCGGCCGCGGCTCCATCATCAACATCTCGTCGGGCTCGGCGCGGTTCGGTATCCGGGCGCTGACGGCCTACTGCACGGCCAAGGGTGGTCTGGAAGCGCTCACCCGCGCGATGGCGCAGGAACTGGCACCCAAGATTCGGGTCAACGCGATAGCGCTGGGGTCGTTCGCCACTGACGGATTGCAGAGCAGCCTGGACCTGATGCCGGGTTCTCTGGAGAAGATGATGGAGGGCACCCCGCTGCACCGCCTCGGCGACGTCGAGGACCTGGGCCGGCTGTGTGTGTACCTGTCCACCCGGGACTGCTACGCCACCAATGCGATCTTCCATGTCGACGGCGGGATCGATTCGAACAACTCGCCATTGCCCATCCCCGATTACTGAGGACAGCTAGGTTTCAGACATGCGCAGAGTGGTTCAGTTCTCGACGGGCAACGTCGGCGTGCATTCTTTGAAGGCGATCATCGGCAGACCCGACCTCGAGTTGGTCGGAGTGCACGCCAACAGCTCGGAGAAGGTCGGCCGCGACGCGGCCGAGTTGTGCGGGCTCACCGAGCCGACCGGCGTCATCGCCACCGACGACATCGACGCGCTGATCGCGCTGCGGCCCGACTGCGTGCTCTACACCGCGCTGGGTGAGACGCGGCCGATGGAGGCGATCGGGCAGATGGCGCGTCTGCTCGCTGCCGGGGTGAATGTCGTGGGCACGTCGATGGTGTGGCTGGTGACACCGCACCAGGCCGACGACTGGCTGCGGGAGCCGCTCGAGAAGGCCTGCGCGGCCGGGAACTCCTCGCTCTACGTCAACGGCATCGACCCCGGCTACTCGGGCGATACCGCGGTGTACAGCGCACTGAGCCTGGTGACCCGGGCCGAGTCGATCACCGTGCAGGAGATTTTCGACTACGGCAACTACGACGACTACGAGTACACCGGGACGTCAATGGGTTTCGGAACCACCCCGGGCGACGCCACCCCGATGGCCTTCCAGCCGGGCGTCGTCGTCTCGATCTTCGGCGGCCTGGTCCGCAACATCGCCCGCCATCTGGACGTGAAACTCGACGACGTCCGGCAGCGCTTCGAGCCGTGGTACACCGATCAACGCATCGAGTGCCGGATGACCACCGTGGAACCCGGACAGCTCGCGGCGGTGCGGTTCGCCGCCGAAGGCGTGGTCGACGACGTCCCGGTGATCACCGTCGAACACGTGAACCGGTTGACGGCTGCGGCGGCGCCGGAGTGGGAGTTTCCGCCGGCGCGGATGACCGGCGTGCACAAGGTCATCGTCGAGGGGGAGCCCCGCGTCGAGGTCAGCACGCACCTGTCGCACCCGGTGCTCGACGTCACCGAGGCGGGTTGTGTCTCGACCGCCGCGCGGGCGGTCAATGCGATCGACTGGGTGTGCCGCGCCCCGGCGGGGCTGGTCGCGCTGGAGGACATCCCGCCCACGGAGATGGTCCGCGGCTTGATGTGGTGACGCTCAGCGCTTGCGCACTTCTCCCGGGGCTACATTGATCTCCTGATCGAAGCGGTCGTTCCGGATCAGGGTGCGGAGCTCCTGGGGCATCACGGTCCACCCGTTGGCCTGGTAGGTCTCGCCGACTCCCAACACGACATCGTCGGCAGGTGCGCCCGGGATGTCGCCGGCGATCCAGTACTGCTGACCCTGGTCGACCATGATGGCGAGATTCAGCCGCACCGGATACTTCCCGGTCGACATCGGCGCACCGGCGAACGCCTCCCCGTTGGTAAGACCGCACACGAGTGCGCCGTAGCCCCGGTCGCGAAAGTTGGAGCTGAGCAGACAGCGCACCTGGCCGTCCTGCACACGGACCACCTGGTCACCCGCGGCTGCCACCACCGGTGGAGCGAACAGACACGCGCCGAGAAGGAGCAACGCCACCGAAACCGCCGTCTTGACACGAAACATGGATCTCCCCGGAGCGAGAGTGTTGCGACTTCCGGGATGCTCTCACGGTGTCATGACCCAACGGTCCGTTTTCGCGGGAACCGGCTGTGCCCGGCTCAGGCCAATCGCGCGCGCAGCTCGCGTTTGAGGACCTTGCCGTAGCTGTTCTTCGGAAGCTCGTCGACGAACTCGTAGCGTTTGGGCCGCTTGAACCGGGCGATGCGTTCGAGCAGGTACGCGTCCAATTCGTCGGCAGATACCGCGCCGACGATGAAGGCCACGACCACCTCGCCCCATTCCTGGTCGGGGGCGCCGACCACGCCGGCCTCGACGACGCCGGGATGCTCGAGCAGGATCTCCTCGACCTCGCGAGGATAGATGTTGCTGCCGCCGCTGATCACCACGTCCTTGGAGCGGTCCCGCAGGGTCAGGTAGCCGTCGGCGTCGAAGGACCCCATGTCGCCGGTGTGCAGCCAGCCGTCGCGCAGCGTCGCCTCGGTCGCCGTCGGATTCTGCCAGTACCCCGACATCACCACGTCACCGCGGCAGACGATCTCGCCGATCTCACCGGCGGGGGCGGGCCTGCCGTCGGCGTCGAGCACCGCGACGTCGACACCCGACCGCGGGTATCCGACGGAGCCGAGCACCGCGTCGGTCGCGTCGAGGTGATCGGCGCGGCGCAGGCCGGTGATCGTCATCGGCGCCTCGCCCTGCCCGTAAAGCTGCACGAAGATCGGCCCGAAGGCAGCCATCGCCTTCTTCAGGCTCTCGACGTACATCGGGCCGCCACCGTAGACGATCGTCGACAGATTGGGCGGCTTGGCGCGCCCGGTCTGCACCAGACGTGCCACCATGGTCGGCGCGAGAAAGGCGCTGCAGCCGGGATGGTGCGCGCACAGGTCGAGGAACTCGTCGGGGTCGAACGCTCCGGACGCCGGCACCACCTGGCGCGCGCCGCGTAGCACGTACGGCGGGATGTACAGGCCGGAGCCGTGCGACATCGGCGCACCGTGGATCAGGCTGCAGTTCTCGTCGGGGGCGTCGAAGTCGGCCAGGTGGGCCACCGTCATCGCCATCAGGTTGCGGTGTGACAGCATCGCACCCTTGGATCGGCCCGTGGTGCCGCTGGTGTAGAACAACCACGCCAACCGCGCCGGGTCAGTGCAGCGTGGTGGATCGAGCGGGTCTGCGGTGCAACGTTTTTCGTAGTCGGCCCCGCCGACGATCTCGATCGGCACCGTCGTCAGGGGCGCGAGTCGGGCGGCGATCTCCGCAGAGGCGAACACCTGCGCCACCCCGGCGTCGTCGAGGATCTGCTCCATCTCCCGCGGGTGCAGCTTGTAGTTGATCGGGACGAACACACATTCCGCGGCCCAGATGCCGAACATCATCTCGATGATCTGCGGGCAGTTCGCGCTGGCCACCGCGATCCGTGCACCCGGTCCCAGCGCGCTGACCGAGCCCGCCAAGCGCAGGGCACGCTCCCGGACGGAGGCCCAGGTCTGCACCTGGTGCTCGCCGGAAAAAACGGCGCCGCGGTCGCTGTGGCGCGCCGTGGTCTGGTCGAGCAGGCTGAAAAGGTTCATGACGACGACTCGCGCGCCACCCATTCGGAGTTCAGCGCGAAGTCCGACAGGTACTTCGTCGAACTCCACCCGCCGTCGACGACGATGGTCTGGCCGTTGATGAAGCTGCCGCCGTCGGAGCACAGGAACGCGACCGTGGCGGCGATGTCCTCGGTACGCCCCAGCCGCGGATACGGCGTCATCTCGGTGTTGATCTTGCGGAAGCGCTCATCGGTGAGTCGGCCGGCCACCATCGGGGTCAGTGTCACCCCGGGCGCGACGGCGTTGCAGCGGATGCCCTGCGGTCCGTACTGGCAGGCGATATGGCTGGTCAGCGAGGTCAGTCCACCCTTGGCCGCCGAGTAGGCGCCCCCACGCAACCCCCCGACGACGGCGAACGTCGACGTGATGTTGATGATCGCCGACCCGGGCTGCATGTGGCCGATCACCTCGCGGGCCAGGCGGAAAGGCGCCCGCAACATCAGTCCCAGGAAGTAGTCGAGGGATTCGTCGTCGGTCTCGTGCAACGGTTTCGGGCTGCCGACGCCGGCGTTGTTGACCAGGAAGTCGATGCGGCCGAACCGCTGCAGCGCCGTCTCGGTGATCAGTCGGGGCGCGTCGTCGGCGGTGAGGTCGACTGCCAGCGTCGCGATGCGGTCCGGGTCGGCGACGGCCTTTTCGAGTTCGGCGAGCCGCGCGGTGTCGCGACCGGTTCCCAGCACCGCCATGCCCTGGCGGGCCAGCGTTGTCGCACAATCGAATCCGATTCCGCTGCTGGCTCCGGTGACGATCGCTACCTGCATGTCAGATCTCCTTGCTCAGGGTCGCTGTGATCTGGTGTTTGAGGACCTTGCCGGCGTCGTTTTTGGGCAGGGCTTCGAGAAGCATCACCTGTTCGGGGATCTTGAATTTGGCGACCCCGCGGGCGAGCAGGAACTCCTTGAGGTCGGCCACGTCCGGGCCGGGCTGCCCGGCCGGCACGATGGCGGCGCACGCGCGCTCACCGGTGCGGGTATCGGGAACCCCGACCACCGCGATCTCGGTGATCTGGGGGTGGGTCACCAGGATGTCCTCGATCTCCTTGGGCGAGATGTTCTCGCCGTTGCGGATGATGAGGTCCTTGGCGCGGCCGGTGACCACCAGGCAGCCGTCGTCGGTCCAGCGGCCCAGATCGCCGGTGCGGAAATAGCCCGCCTCGTCGAAGGATTCGAGATTGTCCTCGGAATGTAGGTAACCGGTGAGCATCTGCGGGCCGCGGGCCCGGATCTCGCCGTCGACCAGTCGGATGTCGGCGATCCCCGCGCGGCCGTCGGTGTCCGCGGCGTGGTCGACGTCGCCGAGCGCCCCGACGGTGGTGACCGGCACCTCGGTGGAGCCGTACACCCTGCTGACCGCGGCACCGGCGAAGAAGTCGGTGGCGTGCCGGATCAGCGACGGTGGCACCGAGGCGCCTCCGCAGATGAACACCTTCAGGTCGGGCAGGCGGGTGCCGGCGCGTTCGGCCGCCGCCAGCAGACCCTCCAGAAACGGGGTGGCACCGGCCATGTGGGTGCAGCGGTGTTCGAGCATGAGCGCGACGGCTGCGTCGGGATCCCAGCGCGGCATCAGCACCGCCGTGGTGCCGAGCAGCAACGGACACTCGAACGCGTAGATCGACCCGCCGATGTGCGCGATCGGGGAGGGCACCAGGAACGTGTCGCCGGGTTCGATGCGCCAGTACGTCCCGAGCTGTCCGATCAGCGCATGCAACGACTCGTGGCTGTGCAGAACCCCTTTCGGCCGTCCGGTGGTGCCGGAGGTGTACATGATCATCCGGGTGTCGGCCGGGTTCAGGACCGGCAGCTCGGCCGCGCCGGGTTCATCGAGCAGGTCGGTGAAAGCGGTGTGGTGACCGGCTTCGCCGCGGACCACGACCACCTCGGGCGGGGTCGTCATCGTGGCCGTGACGCGGTCGAGCATGGCGGGGTAGTCGTGGCCGCCGAAGGTGTGCGGGACGAACATCGCCCGGCTGTCGGAGTCGGCGAGGATGAAGGCGAGCTCATGGTCACGCAGGGACGGCAGGATCGGGTTGACCACCATTCCGGCCAGAGTGGCGCCCAGGTAGATCACCGCCGCCTCGTGCCAGTTGGGGACCGTGAAGGACACCACGCTGCCGACCTGCATCCGACTGCGGAGGGCCTGCGCCAGCGCTGTTGCCTGGTCCAGTAGGGCCGTGGCCGTCAACGCGACGGTGTCGTCGCGGATGAGGACCCGGTCGGGCGCACGGACGACCGCCTCGCGCAGCGCGTCGGCCAGGGTGGTGGTCACCCGGAATCACGCACCCGGCGCATGGTCATCGAGTGTCGGAACCGCGACGATGGATGCGTGTTGACGGTCACCTGGGCGATCTCACCATCGGAGGTGGTGTACGTGCGGCGCATCTGCAGCGCCGCGGCGCCCGGTTCGGCATCCAGGACGAGGGCGAGGTCGGTGGTCAACACCACCGCGGAGATCTGCTGGTGCACCTCGACCACGCTCACGCCGAACATGTCCTCGATGAGCGGGAAGATGGGACCGCTGTGGCGGTGCAGCAACCGGCCGACTCCGGCGAAGCTGCGGTTGATGTAGTACTCGGTCCGGCAGATCGGTGCCGTGGCGTCGTCGGCACGCCGATACCCGGTCACGGCAAGCCATTCCGAGCCGACGGTCAGCCCGGTGCGGTCGGCCAGCTCGTCGTCGACGGTCACGGTCGCGTTGGTCTCGATGGCGAATCGAGCGCCCTGCGCGAACGCCAACAGATCGTCGATCGACATGACGTCCTGGGCGTAGGAGTTGGTGCTCGGGCGGGGGACCACCAGGGTGCCGGCTCGCGGTCGGGAGGCCACCAGGTTGTCGTCGCGCAGCCGCCGCAGCGCTTCGCGGACGGTGTAGCGACTGACCGCGAAACGTTCGCACAGCTCGTGTTCGGTGGGCAGTTGCGAACCCACCGGATACACCCCGTCCACGATCTCCTTGCGCAGCGCGCGCGCCACCTGCAGGTAGCGGTGATCACCTGCGGCGGTGGTCATGTGCGGCGGACCGCCAGCACGCTGCCGTCACCGTCTGCCGAGATATACAGGGTGCCGTCGTCGCCCGCGGTGATACCCGCGAACGGGCCCTGCGGGCCGGAGAACGGCGGCATTCCCTTCAGCGGCTTGGGTTGTACCCCCGGCGGCGCCCCGACCGGGAGACCGGAGGCGATCTCCGTGCGCTGCCTGGTGTTCAGGTCGAACTCGACGACGTTCTTGGCGCCGGCGTCGACGATGTAGAGACGCTCGCCGAGCACCGTGAGGCCTTGCGGTTGCGCCAGGCCGTCGACCACCGTCTCGGCGCCGGAGCCGAGGCGCACGACGCGGCCGGCTCCGGATTCGGCGACCAGCGGCGCACCGTCCGGGCCGATGGCCACGCCGACCGGGGCATCGAGTCCGGTGGCCAGAGTCTCGACGGAACCACCGCGCAGGCTGTGCACCCGGCCGGTGCCGAGCTCGGCGAAGAAGATCGCGTCCGCGTCGACGGCGACACCGTACAGTTGGTCGAAATCGGTCGCCAGGTAGTCGGTTTCGCCGGCGGCCGGCCGGTAGCGGCCCACCTGGCCGCCCGAGGTGGTGACGACGAATTCGTCGGACCCGACGGCGGTGACGCCCCGGAGGAAGCCCGGGTAGCCGGGGGAGAACAGCATGCCCACCGTCTGCAGCGACCCGTCGGCGCCGACGGCGTAGAAGTAGGTGCCGTCGGCGACGTAGAGCCGTCCGTCGGCCACGGTCAGGTCCAGCGGCCAGTTCAAGCCACCGGCCAGCACCGTCTGGGTCCGGCCACCGGGCAGGATCTCGGTGATCTCACCGGTGAAGTTGGAGACGAGGATTCGGTCGCCGACGAAAGTCAGGTTGTCCAGACCCGGGGTCAGTTGCGCCAGAACGGATTTCTCGCCGGTTCGCGCGTCGATGCGCAGCACCTGACCGCTGGCCACCTGGGTGGAGACGATGAAGCCTTGCGCATCGAACTTCACCGCGTCCGGGACGCCGAGGCCGGTGGCGACGCGCTGTGCCTCGTAGGGCTTGTCCGGGTCGAGGCTCACCCGCCAGATCTCGTTGGCCGTCATCAACGGGTAGTAGAGCCATCCGTCCGGGCCCACCTCCATCGCGTTCGGTGACGGCAGGTTCTCCAGCAGGACCCGGGGTGCGCTGCCGTCGAGCGGCAATTCCATCAGCCGGCCGCCGTCACGGCACTCGCCGACGAACAGCCGGCCCTGGTGCACGGTGATGCCGTTGGCGCAGGGCAGGTCGTCGCGCACCACCCGGCTGCGACCGGCGGTGTCGCGGGCGCTGACCCGGCCGTCCATCACCTCGGTGGCATACAACGTGCCGTCGGCGCCGAAGGCGACGTCGTCGGGGGCGATGATGTCCCCGCCCTTGGGGCTCACCGTCTCGAGCCTCCCCGCCCCAAGGTCCAGGGCGCTGATCTGGCTGCCGGTCACCTGGGCGACGTAGACGCGTCCATCCGGGCCGGTCCGAAGCCCGTTGGCGCCGAACAACCGGCTGGGCTCGGTCACCCGCCTCAGCTGCCAGCCCGGTGCGGCGGTCGGGTTCGGTGCAGCGTAGCGGGCGTCCATGCCGTCGGACGTTAGCAAGCTCAATTAGTCCAGACAATAGCGCGCCATATCGCCGGCCAGACGGCCTTGACGGTCGGAATCGGCTGCGGAATAGTGTTCTGCAATATGCAGAGCGCAATTATTTGTCCGGACAAAGGCGCGGCGTGACCGGGCTGTCGGTCGCGCTGGACGGCCGGGTCGTCGTCGTCTCCGGGGCCGGCGGGGGCGGGATCGGCACCACCGTGACGCGGAAGGCCGCCGAGGCCGGCGCCACCGTCGTCGCAGTCAGTCGGTCGCGGGAGAACCTCGAGACCCACGTGGCGCCGTTGGCCGATCGCGGGCTCTCCGTGATCCCGGTGTCGGCGGACGCCTCCACCGACGACGGCATCGCCACGGTGCTCGACGCCGTCCGCGGCACCGACGGTGCGCTCTACGGTTTGGTCAACATCGCCGGCGGCGCCGCGCCCGCGACCTGGATGCCGGCCACCCGGGTCAGCCGCCAGGACTGGCGCGACCTGTTCACCGCCAACCTCGAAACCGCGTTCTTCATGAGTCAGGCGGTTGCCGCCGAGATCCGCGCCGGCGGCGGGCCCGGCTCGATCGTGTCGATCTCGTCGATCAGCGGGATGAACACCGCGCCGTACCACATCGCCTATGGCACCGCGAAAGCCGCCGTCGTGGCGATGACGCGCACCATGGCGGTGGAGCTGGCCGGTGACGGGATCCGGGTCAACGCGGTCGCCCCCGGTGTCACCGAGACCGCGGCGTCGGCGACCTACGTCGACGAGGATCCCGAACGCGACCGCACCGCGATCGCGATGGGCCGCCGCGGCACACCCGACGAGCAAGCCAACGCGATCCTGTTCCTGTTGTCCGATCTGTCCAGCTACATCACCGGCCAGACCCTGCTGGTCGACGGCGGGCTCAACCTGAAATGGACCCATCTCGGGGCCGACAACACGTCGCTGTTCCTGAAAGACGAGTCATTCCGAGAAACCATGAGGAGGATCTGATGACCGATCTCGAAGCGAGAGTCGATCCGCCAGAGGAGCTGTCGGAACCGATGACCATCGGGGTGGACGCCTACATCTCTGCGGACTACGCCCGCGCCGAACGAGACCGGTTGTGGCGCAAGGTCTGGCAGCAGGTCGGCCGGGTCGAGGAGTTCCCCGAAGTGGGCAGCTATCTGACCTACGACATCCTCGACGACTCGATCCTGGTGGTACGCACCGGCGAGCAGGACTTCGCGGCCCACCACAACGTCTGCATGCACCGCGGGCGCCGGCTCGTCGACGCCCCGGACGGGGCCAAGAATGCGCGGGGCCGGGCCCGCAAATCGTTCGTCTGCGGCTTCCACGGCTGGACCTACGGTCTCGACGGGGCGTGCACCCACGTCCGCGAGCAGGACGACTGGGCCGGCAAGCTCACGCCGCAGAACACCCACCTGGCGCCGGTCCGGGTGGACACCTGGGGCGGGTGGGTGTTCATCAACATGGATCCGGACTGCGAGCCATTGGCCGACTACCTGTTTCCGGCGGCCAAGATCCTCGATCCCTTCGGCCTGGAGAACATGCGCTACAAGTGGCGCAAGTGGCTGTACTTCGACTGCAATTGGAAAGTCGCGCTGGAGGCCTTCAACGAGACCTACCACGTGTTCACCACCCACCCCGAGTTCAACAAGTTCGGCGAGTTCAAGGGGTGGGCCAAGGCGCAGGGCAAGCACAGCAACATCGGCTATGACGCGCCGAAGGACATGGAGGCCACCAAGTCCAAGATCCGGCTGGGCACCGGCGACGACCCGCGTGTCTCCACGGCCGAGATGCAGATGTACACCTGGGAGCAGACCAACGCGACCACCACCGAGACCCTGGTGAACGCGGCCAAGCGACTGGTCGACGAACTGCCCGAGGGCACGCCGCCCGACAAGGTGCTCGAGCACTGGCTGAGCTCGGCCCGCCGCGACGATGAGGCCCGCGGCGTGATCTGGCCGACCATCCCCGCCGACATCCTCGGGCAGGCGGGTACGGCCTGGCAGATCTTCCCGAACCTGCAGGTCGGCCAGGGGCTGACCACCGCGTTGTGCTACAGCGCCCGACCGCACCCGAGCTACGACCCGGACAAGTGCATCTTCGAGGTGGCCACCCTGGAGCTGTTCCCGAAAGGCCAAGAGCCGCAGACGGAGTGGGAGTACACCCCGAAGGAGTCGCCGAACTGGCTGTCGGTTCTGCCGCAGGACTTCTCCAACATGGCCGCGGTGCAGCAGGGGATGAAGTCGGCCGGGTTCCCGGGCACGAAGCCCAACCCGTATCGCGAGCGCAGCACCGTCAACCTGCACTACCAACTGTCCAAGTACATGGGAACGGGCGAACCCCGCGAGCTTTGACCCGCGATTTCGGCGTGATTGACGACGCTGCGCGACGGTAAGCACGCCGAAACCGCAGTGAGAGGGAGAAGAGTGACCACTACCGATAACCCCTGCGGGCCCACCGACACCCCGCAGGACGTCGACATCGACGCGCTGCGGGAGAAATACGCCCAGGAACGTGCCAAGCGGCTGCGGCCGGAGGGCGGCTCGCAATATCTGGAACTGGAAGGCGAGTTCGCCGAGTTCTACGAGGTCGACCCGTACACGACGGTCGCCGAGCGCGATCCGATCGCCGAGGACGTCGAGGTCGTGATCCTCGGCGGTGGCTTCGCCGGACTACTGGCCGGGGCATACCTGACGAAGGCCGGCGTCACCGGAATCCGGGTCATCGAGATGGCCGGCGACTTCGGCGGCGTGTGGTACTGGAACCGATTCCCCGGAATCCAATGCGACAACGACGCCTACTGCTACATCCCGCTGCTCGAAGAACTCGACTTCATGCCGAGCAAGAAGTTCGCCGACGGTGCCGAGATCTTCGAGCACTGCCGCAACATCGGAAAGCAGTTCGGTCTGTACGACGGAGCCCTCTTCTCCACTCAGGTCCGCGAACTGCACTGGGACGATGCGCTGCAGCGGTGGCGGATCAGCACCGATCGCGGTGACGACATCCGGGCCCGGTTCGTGGTGATGGCGCAGGGTTCCTACAACCGTCCCAAGCTCCCCGGCATCCCGGGCATCAAGGACTACCGGGCAGCCGGCGGCCACGTGTTCCACTCCGCGCGTTGGGACTACGACTACACCGGCGGTAGCGCCGACGGCGGTCTGGACAAGCTGGCAGACAAGCGGGTGGCGCTGGTGGGCACGGGCGCTACCGGCATCCAGCTGGTACCTCACCTCGGCCGGGATTCCCGGCACCTGTTCGTCTTCCAGCGCACGCCGTCCTCCGTCGACGAGCGGGTCAACACACCCACGGATGCGGATTGGGCCGCATCGCTGCAGCCGGGGTGGCAGGAGGAACGCAAACGCAACTTCCACAACTGGTCGCCGTTCGTCGGTGTGGTGTTCGGCGAGCCGGACCTGGTGTGCGACTTCTGGACCGAGCTCGGACGGAATCTGACCGCACGCATCGGCGCCCTCGAGGATCCCGCGTCGGTGACCATTGAACAGATCATGGCCTTCCGGGAAGAGGAAGACTACAAGATCATGGAGCGGCTGCGACGCCGCGTGGAAGCCGTCGTGCAGGATCCCGCCACCGCCGAGGCGCTGAAACCGTACTACCGCTTCATGTGCAAGCGCCCGACGTCCAGCGAGCACTACCTGGCCACGTTCAACCGGCCCAATGTGACGCTTGTCGACGTGTCGGCGTCCAAGGGGGTGGAGCGCCTGACCGAGAAGGGCATCGTCGCCAACGGCCAGGAATACGAGGTCGATTGCGTCATCTTCGCGAGCGGATTCGAGATCTCCACGGAGATCAGCCGCCGCTACGCGATCGACCGCATCATCGGCCGGGACGGGCTCTCGCTCTTCGACTACTGGAAAGACAGCTACAAGACGTTGCACGGCATGACCAGCCGCGGGTTCCCCAACCAGTTCTTCATGGGATTCATCCAGGGCGGGGTGTCGGCGAACACCACCGCGATGTTCGAACAGCAGGCCAAGCACATCGCCTACCTGATCGCCGAGGCGCAGAGTCGGGGCGTGACCACAGTCGAACCGACCCAGAAAGGCCAGGACAACTGGGTCGCGACCGTCCGTGAACTGGCCATCGACAACTCGGCGTTCGAATTGTCCTGCACACCGGGTTATTACAACAACGAGGGCCGCGGAGGTGCCGAGGGCAACGGCGCGTTCCTCGGCGACTTCTATTCCCCGGGTTTCTACGCGTTCGACGAACTGATCGCCGAGTGGCGGGACAGCGGCGACCTGGAGGGCTTGGAACTTCGTGGCTGACCTCAGGTTCGACGGTCGGGTAGCGGTCGTCACCGGCGGCGGCCGCGGTCTGGGCCGTGCATACGCGCTGCTGCTGGCCGCGCACGGGGCGAAGGTGGTGGTCAACGACCCGGGTGGGGCGCTGGACGGTGCCGGTGCCGACGAGGGGCCCGCGCACGACGTGGTGCGCGAGATCACGGCGTTCGGAGGCGAAGCCGTCGCCAGCACCGACTCGGTCACCACTCCGGCAGGCGGGCAGGCGATCATCGGCGCGGCGCTCGAGCGTTACGGCCGCATCGACGTGCTGGTGCACAACGCCGGCATCGTGCGGCGCGCACCGCTGAGGGACATGTCCTACGACGATTTCGAGGCCGTGCTCGACGTGCACCTGCGGGGCGCGTTTCACGTCGTGCGTCCGGCGTTCGGCCCGATGTGTGACGCCGGGTACGGCCGCATCGTGTTGACCTCGTCGATCGGTGGGCTCTACGGCAACCACGACGTCGCCAACTACGCGGTCGCCAAGGCAGGCGTCATCGGGTTGAGCAACGTCGCCGCCATGGAAGGCGCGGCGCACAACGTGACCAGCAACGTGATCGTGCCGGCCGCGGTGACGCGGATGGCCGCGGGCATCGACACCTCGGCCTACCCGCCGATGGGCGCGGATCTGGTGGCGCCGGTCGTCGGCTACCTCGCGCACGAAAGCTGCGCTGCGACAGGGGAGATGTTCATCGCGCTGGCGGGACGCGTGGCCACCGCCATTGTCACCGAATCGCCCGGCGTGTACCGGCCGTCCTGGACGATGACCGATGTCGCGCAACACCTCGCCGCGATCCGCGATCGCACCGAACCGGTGACGTTCCCGGTGGTGCCGGACGGACACAACGACCACATCCGGTACAGCTTCGCGATGGCGGCCGCGCATGCCTGACACCGGACCGCTGGCGGGTGTGCGCGTCGTCGATCTCACCGCGATGGTGATGGGGCCCTACTGCACCCAGATCATGGCCGACATGGGCGCCGAGGTGATCAAGGTCGAGCCGCCCGAAGGGGACAACACGCGCTTCATCTCGGTGGGTCCGGCGCCGGGGATGAGCGGGGTCTTCGTCAACGTCAACCGCGGCAAGCGCAGCGTGGTGCTCGACCTGCGTTCCGACGAGGGCAAGGCCGCGATGCGGGCGCTGATCGAACAGGCCGACGTGTTCATCCATTCCATGCGCGCCAAGGCGATCGCCAAGCTGGGCCTGAGCTACGCCGATGTGGCTGCGCTGAACCCGGCCATCGTCTACACCAACTGTTACGGCTACGGCCGGCGCGGCCCGGAGCGCGACCGGCCCGCCTACGACGACACCATCCAGGCCGAGTGCGGGCTGCCTGCCGTCCAGCAGAAGCTCACCGGCGAAGCCGACTACGTCGGCACCATCATGGCCGACAAGGTCGCCGGGCTGACCGCGCTGTACGCCACCACGATGGCGCTGTTCCACCGTGAGCGCACCGGTGAGGGGCAGGAAGTCGAGGTCGCCATGTTCGAGACGATGGCTTCCTTCATGCTGGTCGAACATGCCAACGGCGCCATGTTCGACCCCCCGCTGGGTCCGGCGGTGTACCCGAGAACCGTGGCCCCGAACCGTCGCCCGTACCGCACGAAGGACGGTTACATCGCGGCGCTGATCTACAACGACAAGCACTGGAACGCCTTCGTCGGCGCGGTGCAGCCGTCCTGGGCCTCCGAGTTGTACGCCACGCTGGAGTCGCGGGCCCACCAGATCGACACGGTCTACGGGCTGGTCGCGCAGACGCTCACCGAGCGCACCACCGAGGAATGGCTGGCGCTGTTCCGCGAGCTGGAGATCCCGGCCGCGCCGCTGAACACCCCTGACGCGCTGTTCGACGATCCCCACCTCAAGGCGGTCGGGCTGTTCGAGACGGTGGACACCCCGCACGGCCCGGTCACCTTTCCCGGTGTGCCGACGTGGTTTTCGCGCACGCCGGGGAAGGTCCGCGGACCGGCGCCGGAGCTGGGTGCCGACACCGCCACGGTGCTCGCCGAACTGGGCCTGGCGGCCGGCGAGACCGCCGGTGATGACGGACTTCGGCCGGCGTTGATCGACAACCGTACTGTCGGCACCCAGGAGGTCGGATGAGCCTCGACTTCGACATGGGCAAGCGTGCCGCCGACCTGCGCCGCGAGCTGCGGGCGTTGGTCGCCGAGCAGATACCCGAGCATTATCTGGGCGCATTCACCGATGACCCCGCCGATCTGGAGACCGCGCAACGGTTCTGCCGCACGCTGGCCGAGCACCACCTGCTCTGTCTGGCCTGGCCGGAGGAGTTCGGCGGCGGTGGCGCGTCGGTGTGGGAGCAGACCGTGGTGCGCGAGGAGATGTGGGCCCATCACGAACCGCGCGGCGCCCAGTACATGGGCGTCAACTGGGTCGGGCCGATCATCATGCGCCACGGCACCGCCGAGCAGCAGCGCACCCATCTCCCGCCGATCGCTGCCGGAGAGGTGATCTGGTGTCAGGGCTTCTCTGAGCCCGAGGCGGGTTCGGATCTGGCGTCGCTGCGCACCACAGCCCGTCGCGATGGTGACAGTTGGCTGGTCAGCGGACAGAAGATCTGGACGTCCTACGCGACGATGGCGCAGTGGTGTTTCCTGCTCGCGCGCACCTCGAAAGTGGGATCGGACGCAGCCCCGAAGAAACAACAGGGCCTGACGATCTTCCTGGTCCGGATGGACGATCCGGCGATCACGGTGCGCCCGATCCCGTGCATGATGGGCCCGCATCACCTCAACGAGGTGTTCTTCGACGATCTGCGGGTCACCGACGCCGACGTGCTCGGCACGGTCGACGACGGGTGGTCGATCGTCGGCGACGTGATGGCCTTCGAACGGGTCGGCATCGCCCGCTACGCCCGATGTGAACGGCTTCTCGCCGCGGCCCCGTCGGTGCTCGGCGAACGCTGGGACACGTTGCCCGATGAGCTGCGCGGTCGGTGGATCCGGATGCTGACACACTGCCGCCGGGCCCGGTTGCTGGCCTACCGCGTTGTCGCCCAGCAGAGCAGCGGCCGGGTCAGCCCTGGTGACGCGGCGGCCTACCGCATCGCGGTCACGACGCTCGACCAGGACAGCGCCGAGGTGCTGATGGACCTCGCCGCCGAGGTCGAGCACAGCGACCCGAAAGCGGCCTGGTTCCTCGGCGAGGTGGAGGATCACTGGCGGTACTCGCAGGCTTCCACGGTGTCGTCGGGAAGCATTGAGATGCAACGCATCTTGTTGTCCCGTTCCTTGCTGAAGGGGGGTGGGCGATGATCCTCGATCTCAGCGACGATGCGCTCGAGTACGGCCGGCAGGCCCGGGCGGCCTTCGGCGCGGCCGGCGGCGACGACCTGGTGGTCCGTGCCCAGCGGGCGCCGGCGCAGCGGGAATCCCTGGTGGCGCCGGTGCTCGACGGACTCGGCGCGTGGGATCTCGACCCCCGTGCCGACACCGACGGTCTGGAGGCGGCGGCCGCGCTGTGCCGCAGCGCCGGCTACTGGGCCGTGCCCTATCCGCTGGCCGAACGGCTGGCCGCCCCCGCCGGTTCCGACGCCGACGGGCTGCTGGTCATCGGCGGTGTCCGCCCCGCGGCGGCGGTGGCCGGAGTCGAGAAGCGCTGGCTTGCGGTCACCGTGGACGGTGCGCGGTCGACGGTGACCGGAATCGGTGACCCGCGGCCCGGTTTCGGTTTCGTCGCCGAGCTGCAGCTGACCCCGGTGGACGACGGCGGTGCCGGTGATGTCGCCCTCGGATTGGTACTGCCTTGCTGGACGCTGCTGGGCATGCTCGACCGTGCGGTGGAACTCACTGTCGCGCATGTGAATCTGCGCCGGCAGTTCGGGCAGCCTCTGTCGGGGTTCCAGGGGGTGCAGTTCCAGCTCACCGATGCCGAGGTGGAACGCAACGGCCTCGACATCCTGGCCAAGCACGCGCTGTGGAGCGCCGCCACCGATCGACCGGAGGCCCTCGAAGACGCGCTCGCGCTGCGGATGGCGGCCATCGAGGCCGCCGATGTGGTGTTCCGGGTGTGTCACCAGCTCCACGGCGCGGTCGGCTTCTGCGACGAGACCACCCTGTCGTGGCTGTCGCGCTACAGCCAACCCCTGCGGCGGTTCCCGTTCGGGCTGTCGGGCACGCGAGAGCTGTTGACGCGCAGGGCGGGTCGACGCGGGCTGACGGGACTCTACGCATGACCGCGCTGGAGGACTTCCGCGCCGAGGTGCGGGCCTGGTGCCGCGACCACGTCCCGTCCGACTGGCGCGAGCGGCAGACCGGGGTGGCCGACGACGAGTTCGTCCGCTTCCAGAAGGAGTGGTTCGCCGAATTGCACGCCGCGGGTTACGCCGTGCCGCACTGGCCGGCCGAGTGGGGCGGTGGTCTGTCGACCGAGCAGCAGGTGGTGCTCTACCAGGAACTCGCCGCCCACGACGCGCCGCGCCTGGTGTTGGCGTTCGTCGGGATCCACCACGCTGCGTCGACGCTGCTGGTCGCCGGCACCGAGGAGCAACGCCGACGTCACCTGCCCGCGATCCTCGACGGCGAGATCTGGGTGCAGGGCTTCTCCGAACCCGAGGCCGGATCGGATCTGGCGGCCCTGCGCACCACCGCCCGCCGGACTGACGACGAGCACTTCGTCGTCAACGGCCAGAAGCTCTGGGCCAGCGGCGGTCTGCATGCCGACTGGTGTCTGCTGCTGGCCCGCACCGACCCGGATGCGCCGAAACGGCACGGTATCTCCTATTTCCTGCTCGACATGACGACGCCTGGGATCGACGTCCGGCCGATCCGCAACGCCGTCGGGGACTCGCACTTCTGCGAGATCTTCCTCGACGACGTGCGTATCCCGGCGAGCAACCTGATCGGCGCCGAGAACCAGGGCTGGCCGGTGGCACAGCAGACGCTGGGCGCCGAACGCGGAATGACCATGCTGGAATTGGCCGAGCGGCTGGGCAACGCGGGCTTTCGCTGGCTGGTGGAGTCCGCGCCGGTCGACGACCCGGTGGTCGCCGACCGGCTGGCCGGGTTCGAGGCCGAGATCACCGGTCTGCGGGGTCTGTGCCGTCAGATCGTCGAGCACGGCGCCCGCGGGCCGGCCGACGCGTCGATCGTCAAGCTATACTACAGCGAACTTCTGCAGCGGCTCACCGACTTCGGCGCGGAGATCGGGGGACCGGCCGCGCACACCGTGCTGACCAAACCGCTGTCCAGCGGCTGGGAGTCCGGCTCCTGGGTACTGGATTTCGTCGGCTCGTGGGAGTGGACCATCCCGGGCGGCGCCAGCGAGATCCAGCGCACCATCATCGCCGAGCGCGGACTGGGTCTGCCGCGAGAGCCGAGTGTGGCCTGATGGCCGACGACTTCGCCGAGCTCCACGACGAACTGCGCTCGGTGGCGGCCGACCTGCTGGCCAAGGAGCGTGAGACCGAGTGGCCGGTCCTCGTCGACGCCGGCTGGGCCGGACTCGAGGTGCCCGATCGGCTCGGCGGTGCCGGGGCGAGTTTCCGCGAAACCGCGGTGCTCCTCGACCAGATCGGCCGCGCCGCCGGAGTCAACCGCTATCTGGGCGGCGCGGTGCTGCCGGTCGGTGTGCTGGCGGCGCTGCCACCCGACGCGCGAACCGACGAACTGCTCGCTGCGCTGGCCGCCGGACAGACCACGCTGGCTGTGGTTGTCGGCGAGTTCACCTGCACCGGCGGACGATTGAGTGGCCGGGCCGATTTCGTCCCCGACGCCGCCGATGCCGACTCGCTGCTGGTACTCACCGACACCGGTGTGGTGCTGGCCCGCGCCGATGACCTCACCGTGCGCCCGCAACCGGTCCTCGACGAGACCCGCTGGCTGGCCACCGTCACCGCCGACGCGGCGCCCGCGCACATTCTCGCCGACGAGGCAGGGGTGACCCGCACGGTACTGCAACGGGCAGCCGTCGCCATCGCATGCGACAGCCTCGGCATGGCGGAGCAGATGCTCACCGCCACCGTCGATTACGTGAAGGTCCGTCAGCAGTTCGGCCGACCCATCGGCTCGTTCCAGGCCGTCAAGCACGCCTGTGCCGACATGCTGGTCGGTATCGCGGTGTCGCGCCACCTCGTCGACGACGCCGTCGCCGCCATCGCGGAGCAGCGCGACGCCGCGGTGTCGGCCGCGATGGCCAAATCACACACCTGCGCGGTCGCCGTCGCCGTGGCGGGCAAGGCCATGCAATTGCACGGCGGCATCGGATACACGTGGGAGAGCGGCATCCACCGCTACCTCAAACGCGCCACGCTGAACCGGGCGTTGTTCGGTTCGGCTGCCGCACACCGCAAGACCATCGCCTCGCGCTACCTCCAGAACTCGCCCCGACCGAAAGGCATGTGACCATGGGTGTACCCGTCTACAAGCGAATCCTCGACCTCTTCGAGGCCGAGGGTGTCAACACGCTGTTCGGCATCCCGGACCCGAATTTCGTGCACATGTTCAGCGAGGCCGACGCCCGGGGCTGGTCGGTCGTCGCGCCGCACCACGAACTGTCCGCCGGCTTCATGGCCGAAGCGGCGTCGCGGATGACCGGCAAGCCCGGGCTGTGCATCGGCACCCTCGGACCCGGGGTGGCCAACATCGCGGGTGCGATGATGTGCGCGCTGGTCGAGAACTCGCCGGTGATCTTCCTCGGCGGGCAGCGCGCCAGGATCACCGAGCGCCGGGTGCGCCGCGGCCGCATCCAGTTCGTTCAGCAGGAAGGGCTTTTCGCACCGTCGGTGAAGTACAGCAGCTCGATAGAGTACGCCGACCAGACCGACGAGATCGTGCACGAGGCCATCCGCAAGGCGATGTCGGGTACGCCCGGCCCGACCTACATCGAGTTCCCGTCGCACGTCATCCTCGATGAACTCGAGGTCGGAGCTGCGCCGCCGCCGTCGGCCTACCGGCTGGTGAATCAGGGCGCGGGCGCCCGCGAGATCGCTGAAGCCGTCCGGTTGATCCGCGAGGCGACCAGCCCGATCCTGTTGGTGGGCCACGGTGTTCACACTTCGCGCACCCAGCAGCAGGTCAAGGAGCTCGCCGAGTTGATGGGCTGCCCGGTGATCCAGACCTCCGGCGGCACCTCGTTCATTCCCGGCATCGAGGACCGCACGTTCCCGTACCTGTTCTCCCCGGCGGCCAACGAGGCCGTCGAGCAGTCCGACCTGTGCGTCGCGCTGGGCACCGAACTCGGTGAGCCCATGCACTACGGCCGCACCCAGCACTGGGCCGGGAACGACGCGCACCGCAAGTGGATCTACGTCGAGCAGGACCCGACCGCCATCGGCGTCAACCGTTCCTTCGACGTGCCGCTCGTCGGTGATCTGCGCGGGGTGGTGCCGCAGCTGGTCGACGCGCTGCGGGACGCCCCGCGGTCCCCGTCGCCCAGCCTCGAGAAGCTGATCAAAGCCGACGCCGCCGAATTGGCGCGGGTCGCCGACGAGGCCCCGAGCGGTCGCACCCCGATCCACCCGGCGCGCTACGTCGTCGAGGCCACCAAGGCGTTCGACGAGTACACCCAGGACGGCATCCTGGTCCGCGACGGCGGCGCCACGGTGATCTTCCAGTGGACCTACTCGCAGACCAAGCCGCGTGATGTGATCTGGAACCAGAACTTCGGCCACCTCGGCACCGGTCTGCCCTACGCCGTCGGTGCGTCGGTCGCCGATGGGCGCAAGCGGCCGGTCATGCTGCTGACCAGCGACTCGGCGTTCCTGTTCCACATCGCCGAACTGGAGACCGCGGCCCGGGAGAACCTGCCGCTGGTCTGCGTCGTCGGCGTCGACCATCAGTGGGGATTGGAGGTCGGTGTCTACAAGCGCACCTTCGAGCAGCCGTCGCCGCAGCCCGGTGTGCACTGGAGCAAGGACGTCCGAATGGACAAGATCGCCGAGGGCTTCGGTTGTCACGGCGAGTACGTGGAGAAGGACGACGAGATCGGACCGGCGATCCAGCGGGCGTTCGCCAGCGGCAAGACCGCGGTGGTGCACGTGTGCATCGACCCGAAGGCCAACTCCGAGGAGATGCCCAAGTACGACCGGTTCCGCACCTGGTATGCAGAAGGTACGCAGTAGACCTGTCGATCCTCGGACCTCATGAGTAAGGATGAATCCATGCGCGAGTATCTGAAGCATTTCATCGACGGCCAGTGGGTCGAGCCGGTCCGCCCCAACGCCCTGGAGGTCGACAACCCGACCACCGAGCAGATCTCCGGGAAGATCGCGCTCGGGTCCTCGGCCGACGTCGACCTCGCCGTCACCGCCGCGCGGCGGGCGTTCGGGACCTGGGGCCAGAGTTCGCGCGAGGAGCGTCTCGACCTGCTCGGCGCGATCATGGGCGAATACCAGAAGCGCAGCGGGGATCTGGCCGACGCGGTCCACGAGGAGATGGGTGCGCCGCCGTCGCTGGCCTCCGGGCCTCAGGTCAACCTCGGCATGGGGCATCTGGCCACCGCAATCGACGTGTTGAAGAACTTCCAGTTCGAAGAACAGCACGGCAGCACGCTCGTGGTCCGCGAGCCGATCGGGGTGTGCGGGCTGATCACGCCGTGGAACTGGCCGCTGAACCAGATCGCGTGCAAGGTTTTCCCCGCGCTGGCCACCGGCTGCACGATGGTGCTCAAGCCCTCGGAGGTGGCGCCGTACTCGGCGCAGATCTTCACCGAGATCCTGGAGGCGGCCGGAGTGCCGGCCGGCGTCTACAACCTGGTCTACGGCGACGGCCCCGGCGTCGGGGTCCCGCTGGCGAGCCATCCCGACGTCGACATGGTGTCGTTCACCGGATCGACGCGCGCCGGGGTCGAGGTGGCGCGCAACGCCGCGCCGACGGTCAAACGGGTGACCCAGGAGCTCGGCGGTAAGAGCCCGAACATCGTGCTCGACGACGACGACTTCGCCAAGAGCGTGGCCGCCGGCACCTCGGTGATGATGATGAACAGCGGCCAGAGCTGCAACGCGCCGTCACGGATGCTGGTTCCCAACTCGCGGATGGAAGAGGCCATCGCGATCGCGCGCGAGACCGCCGGCGCCGTGAAGGTCGGCGACCCGTCCGACAAGTCGGCGATCGGGCCGGTGGCGTCGAAGGCGCAGTTCGACAAGATCCAGGGCCTGATCCAGAAGGGCATCGACGAAGGCGCCACCCTCGTCGTCGGCGGCCCCGGACGTCCCGACGGCCTCGACACGGGCTACTACGTCAAGCCGACGGTGTTCGCCAACGTCACCAACGACATGACGATCGCGCGCGAGGAAATCTTCGGTCCGGTGCTGTGCATCCTGGGCTATGACGACCTCGACCAGGCGGTCGAGATCGGCAACGACACCGAGTACGGGCTGGCCGGTTACGTCTCCGGGGCCGACCTGGAGCAGGCGCGCGCGGTCGCCCGTCGGATCCGGGCCGGCTCGGTCGCGATCAACCACGGCTTCGACATGGCCGCGCCGTTCGGCGGCTACAAGCGCAGCGGCAACGGCCGCGAGTGGGGTCCGTTCGCGTTCGACGAGTTCCTCGAGGTCAAGGCCGCCCTGGGGTACACCCCGGCCTGACGGTCACGCCGAAACCACGGTTGTCGACGGATTCCCGCGGGTTCCGGTCAACAGCCGTAGTCTCGCGGGCATGGGCGACGGAAAGTACGAGTACGGCATCGATTTCGACGCAGTCGAAGCCATCGACATCCACACCCACGTCGAGATCGACTCGCACGGCCACATGGCCTACGACGACGTTCTGGTCGAGGCCACCGGCAAGTACTTCAAGATGGCGCCGGGCTCACGCGATGTGGTCGCCGGGGTCGACGCCGTCGCCGACCACTACCGCCGGCGCAACACCGCCGCGGTCGTGTTCACGATCGACGCCCGGCACGGCATGCGGCACGCGCCCAACTCCATCGAGGATCTCGTCGCCGGCGCAGCCCGCAACAACGACGTGCTCATCCCGTTCGGCAGCGTCGATCCCTGGCAGGGGCGCCACGCCGTGCACCGCGTGCACGAGTTGGTCCGCAACTACGGCGTGAAGGGTTTCAAGTTCCACCCGAGCATGCAGGCGTTCGAGCCCAACGACCGCGCCTATTACCCGATCTACCACGCGATCGCAGAAGCCGGCGTGCCGGCGCTGTTCCACACCGGCCAGACCGGGATGGGTGCCGGGCTGCCCGGCGGTCACCGGATCAAGCTGCGTTACTCCGACCCCATGCTGCTCGACGACGTCGCGGCCGACTTTCCGGAGTTGACGACGTGATGGCCCACCCCGCGGTGCCGTGGGTGGACGCGCAGATCGCGATCGCCACCCACAAGAGCAACGTCTACATCGATCTGTCCGGGTGGAGCCCGAAGTACTTCCCGCCGCAACTCGTCGGTGCGATGACGCGGCAGTTGCGCACCAAGGTGCTGTTCGGCACCGACTACCCCTACATCCAGATGGACCGGTGGCGTCGCGATTTCGACACCTTGCGCGTCGACCCGGCGGTGCTGCCGCTGATCTACAAGCACAACGCGCGGCGGGTCCTGGGCGTCTAGGGATTTCGGCGTGATTCGCGTCGGTGGGCGACGACGAACACGCCGAAATCGCGATGAGATTTCGGGCAGCGGCGAGTCTGCATGCGTGACCCCACCCTGCACCGACAAGGAGACCCCGATGCCCGTCCGCTCCACCACCCCGCTGGGCGCCCCGATCTGGATCGACCTCGGCACCTCCGACCTCGACCGCGCCCAGCATTTCTACGGCGCCGTGTTCGGATGGACGTTCGAGTCGGCCGGGCCGGACTACGGCGGCTATGTCACCGCATCCCGCGACGGCCGGCCGGTGGCCGGGTTGATGGCCAACGACCCACAGTGGAATGCCCCTGACGGCTGGACCACCTACCTGCACACCGCCGACATCGATGCCACCGTGGCGGCGGTCACCGCGGCCGGCGGCACCAACTGCATGGCCCCGATGGAGGTTCCCGCGAAGGGCTGGATGGCGATGATCACCGACCCGACCGGTGCGGTAGTGGGGCTGTGGCAGCCCACCGGGCATCACGGCTACGAGGTCGTCAACGAGCACGGCGCGCCGGTCTACCACCAGGTGACCACCCGCGACTACGGTGCGGCGCTCGAGTTCTACCGGTCGGTGTTCGGCTGGCACACCAACACCGTCGCCGACACCGACGAGTTCCGCTACAGCACAGCCTCTTTCGACGGTGAAGAGTTGCTGGGAGTGATGGACGGGTCGGTGCTGCCCGACGACGCCCCGTCGGTGTGGACGGTGTTCCTGGCCGCCGACGACGTGGACAAGACGGTCCGGCTGGTGACCGAGAACGGCGGCACTGTCGTCCGCGCAGCCGAGGACACCCCGTACGGCCGACTGGCCGCCCTCGCCGACCCGACCGGCGCGCAGTTCAACCTGTCGTCGATCCAGAGCTGACCAGACAGGTCACGACTTCTTGGTCGGGTCGTGGCCCCAGTTCATCAGCGAGTACCGCCGGTCGCTGTCTCCGACGTCGCCCGACGGACGCTGCGCGAGGTGACGGTGCACGTAACCCACCACCTTGCGCATGTGGGCGTAGTCGTCGTCGGACAGATCGGTTTTATTGGTGCGCAGGATGTCGACGATCCGCCGGCCGCTGCGGTGGCCGGTGGATTCGCCACCCCCGGACGACTTCTGTCCGACCGACTGCGACTCGTCGGTGTCGAGCCACTTCTCGATCTCGCCGGCGGTCATGTTCACCGCGCCGTGGAAGTCGTCGTAGATCTGGCCTCGATCCGAATCGCTCATGACTTCTTCTTGAGCGCCTCGGGCTTGTGCACCGCATCGTTGCCGCTCTTGTCGCTACGCACCCGGTACTGCGGCTCGTCCTTCGACGCGCGCACCGTACGCCCTGCGGCCTCGGTGTCGGACGTGATCTTCTCTTCCACCGTGCCCTCGGCGGTGCTGCCGTGGCTTTGCCAGGTGACCTTGTCACCTTTCGAGAAATTCTGTTTGCTCATGACCGGCGGGTACCCGCGGGTGCTGCGGTTACGCGGCGCCGTTCGCGCCGTCATCTCCCGGTAAGGCTGCGGGTCAGTTCTTGACGAGCGTGAACTGGCCGAGTTCGCTGATCCCGCGCCGGAAGAAATCGCTGCACCCGGTCAGGTACTTCATGTACCGCTGGTAGACCTCTTCCGACGTCGCCGCGACGGCCTCGTCGTGGTGGGCTTCCAGCGCCTCGGCCCAGGTGTCGAGGGTGCGGACGTAGTGCTCGTTGAGCATTTGCTTGTCCTCGAGGGTGAAGCCGGCCTCGGCGGAGAGGTTGACGATGTCGTCCTCGCCGGGCACCGAGCCGCCCGGGAAGATCTCCTTGGCGATGAACCGCATGAACTTCAGGTCGGTCATCGTGATCGGGATGCCCAGCTCCGGCCACTTCTTGAGCGGGTGCCCGAGGATCGCCTGGATGACGAACCGGCCCCCGTCGGGCAGCACGCTGCCGCACATCTTGAAGAACGGGGCGTAGCGCTCCTGCGGGAACGCCTCGATGGCCTCGAGGCTGATGATCCGGTCGACCGGCTCGTCGAACTGTTCCCAGCCGCGCAGCAGGATCCGGCGGGACCGTTCGGTGGGCAGGCTGTCCAGCAGTTCCTGCGCGTACTTGGCTTGGTTCTTGCTCAGCGTCAGTCCGATGACGTTGACGTCGTACTTCTCGATCGCCCGGCGCAGCACCGAACCCCACCCGCAGCCGATGTCGAGCAGGGTCATCCCGGGCTCGAGCTGGAGCTTCGCCAAGGCCAGATCGATCTTGGCCATCTGCGCCTCGCCGAGAGACATGTCGTCGCGCTCGTAGTACGCGCAGCTGTAGGTGCGGGACGAATCCTGGAACAAGCCGAAGAAGTCGTCCGAGAGGTCGTAGTGGGCTTGCACTTCCTCGAAGTGCGGCTTCATCTGCTCAGCCATCTGTCGGCAGACCTCCATCCGGGGCAGCGGGGTGCTCGATCCCCCACGTTCTGGGCTCAGGTGTGCCCACAACGTACTACACCGGCGTCAGTTTCTATTTGGCGCAGGTGAATTGAGCGACGTCGGTGTAGCCGTCCCGGAACAGGTTCGCGCAACCGGTGAGGTAGTGGTGGAACCGCTCGTAGATCTCCTCGGACGTGATCTCGATGGCTTCGTCCTTCTTGGCTTCCAGGTTTGCCGCCCAGGTGTCGAGCGTCTTGACGTAGTGCGGCTGCAGATGCTGTTCCTGGGTGATGGTGTAGCCGGCCTTGACCGCGTGGTCGCGCACCATCGACGCCAGCGGCAGCCGGCCGCCCGGATAGATGTAGTCCATGATGAACTTGATGAACCGCACGTTGGACATCGTCAGCGGCAGTCCCTTGGCTTTGATCTCCTCATCTTCGGGGATGATGATCGTGTGCAGCATCATCACGCCGTCGTCGGGTAGCCAGCTGTGGGTCTTCTTGAAGTAGTCGTCGTACTTGTTGAACCCGAAGTGCTCGAACGCGCCGATTGACACGATTCGGTCGACCTGGCCGTCGAATTCCTCCCACGGCTGCAGACGCACCTCCATATTGCGTTTGCTGGTCGAGTTGGCGAACCAGTGGTTCTCGATGTGTTCCTTCTGGTTCTCCGACAGCGTCAGTCCGATGACGTTGACGTCGTACTTCTCCACCGCGCGCATGATGGTGGCGCCCCAGCCGCACCCGATGTCGAGCAGCGTCATCCCGGGCTGGAGGCCCAGCTTGCCCAACGACAGGTCGATCTTGGCCATCTGCGCCTGCTCGAGCGTGTAATCGTCCTTCTCGAAGTAAGCGCAGCTGTACACCTGGTTCGGGTCCTGCCACAACTTGAAGAAGTCGTTGGAGATGTCGTAGTGGAACTGCACCTCGCCCTTGTCGGAGCCGCGCGTCTGCGACGCTGACTTCGACAACCACTTGGACTGTGCGGTGGCTTCAGGCTGTTGACCCGAGGTGTTCGTCATGAGGACCATCCTGTCTGCGATACGCATGGCTGCGCGCCCCCGGCGCGCCTGTTTGTCCTTACCCAGACCCCTGGCACGGAAAACGGCACTTCAACGATCCGGACCGCGAACGGGCGGCTGTGCCGACCATACCGGGCGCGTAACGGCGACGGCAGAGGCTTCCGGCGCGTCGTGGCCGGCCGCGCAGTTCCACGGGCGCCGGCCGCGAAGATTCTCAGTCGCTGGGCGCGCCGAGCGCGAAGTCGGCGAAGTCGAAGCCGGGCACGACGACGCAGCTCACCAGGCACGGCTCGGCACCGAGGGGCCGAGCGCGCTGCCAGTGGCCGGGCGGCACCAGAAACTGCGGGGCCTCGCCGGCGGCGATATCGGCCCCCAGCAGATGACTGGTGGCGTCGGACTGCTCGGGCCCGACCTCCAGCAGTAGAGGGCCGCCGCGGTGGTAGAGCCACAGCTCGGCGCTGCGGACGGTGTGCCAGGCCGACTGCTGGCCGGGCAGCAGCAGGAAAAGGATGGCGGTACCCGCGTTGCGGTGCCCGGTGTAGTCCAAAGGCAGCGACGACTGCGGAATTGTCAGGTCGCTCCGCCATGTCTCCCGATACCAACCACCTTCGGGATGGGGCGCCAGATCGAGTCGGCGCGCCCATTCGGGAAGCTCACTCATCGGCTCACCCTATTAGTATTTGCCCATGGCTCGCGCGCTTCCTGGGTGGTTCGTCGCGCTATGTGCAGTGGTGCTCGCGGTGAGCGCGTGGCTGCCGTGGTTGAGGTCGACCGCCGACGGTGGAGGACGGGCCAACGCGATCGGCGGAGTGGCGGGCGCGATGCCGGTCCCGCCGCCCGGCTTCGGGGTCGGGCAACTGATCGTCCTGTTGTCGTCGGTGCTGGTGGTCGCCGGGGCGATGTCGGCACGGGGCATCTCGGCGCGGTGGGCTTCCTCAGCGGCCCTGGCGATTTCGGTCCTGTTGGCGGTGCTGGCCGCGTGGTACTACCGGCTGTACGTGTACCCACCGGTGTCCGCGGCCTACGGCCTGTATCTGGCCGGTGCCCTGGCGCTGGTAGCCGCGTTGCTGTCGGTATGGGCGATGTTCACCGCCTGGCGGAGTGGCCAGGCGGTGCCGGCCGACCGGTGAAATCTGTTGCCCGCCAGCAGATGGTGACCTGAAAGGCCACGCTTGGCTGACTGGCGCGGTCCAGCCCGGGCCGGGTTGGACCGCGTCAGCCGCCCGTGCGTCAGTCGGCGTCGACCGTGGTGGTTTCGATCGACGTCTGGGCTCCGGCGTGGTTGACCGCGATCTTGCGCGGCTTGGCCTTCTCGGCGACCGGGATGGTCACCGTCAGTACGCCGTTCTCGTAGGTCGCGGAGATCGCCCCGGTGTCGATGCCCTCGCCGAGGGACAGTTGCCGACGGTAGCTGCCGAAGAATCGTTCGTTGGCCAGCCACTGGGCGGATTCCTCCGACCGTGCGGTGCGGTGCGCCGAGATCGTCAGCGTGCCGTTGTCGACGTTGACGTCGACCGAGCCCGGATCGACACCCGGGAGGTCGGCGGTCAGCACGTAGTGGTCGGCGACCTTGCAAAGGTCCATCGGCATGAAGCGCGGCGCGCGGCCTGATCCGGTCTGGTTGGTCAGCAGGCCCCGGGTCAACGCATCAAGGTCACTGAACGGATCGAAACGAAGCACAGCAATCCACCTCCTATGACACTCGGGCCCGCCACCCTGGCGGGCAGCTAAATCACTGTGCACCTGCGAGATTAGCACTCGATGAACGAGAGTGCTAGCACCTCGGGTCGGAAATTCGAGCTGTCCGCAGCCCGGTCAGACCGGCCGGATCTGCGCGCCGCGCAGCCGTGCCCCGCAACGGTCGCAGACCAGCGCCGGGCTGAACTCGCGGCCGCATGCGCGGTGCGTCAGGATCACCGCGGCACCCTCCGGCGCCGGGAACCAGCGCTGAGCCCAGGACAGCGCGCACACCAGGATCGGGAAGAAACCGCGGCCCTTCGCGGTCAGCGCGTAGCGGCCGCCGGTGTTGGCGAGCACATCCTCGCCGCAGAACAGCGCCAGCCGGTCGGCGATGGTGCCGGGAGGCGCGCCGAGCTGGCTCTGGAAGTCGGTGAATCGGCCGACCCCGACGAAGGCCGCCACCAGCAACGCGAACGCCCACCGGTCGCCGATCACGCTCATCGTCTCGGGAAACAACGACGCGGCGTCGACCCTACGGCCGGCTGAGCGGCGGCGATTGGTCGCGGCCGGGATGGAGCGCTGCCATGATCCGCTCGGACCCCATTGTGCGACAACGCGTTCACCGCGGTCATCGGCGCCGGCGGGAGCGCCGCAGGACCGGCAGGTGACGGCAGGCGCGAACTCGGCGCCGCAGTCCAGGTGACACATCGCCGGCAGGGGTGGGCGGTGGTCGGGCACCCAGGTGCGCTCCCAGTGCCAGATCGAGGTCAGCACCGGCCACAGCGAGCGCCCCTGGGGGGTCAGCAGATACTCCGAGCGGGCCGGCTTGATCTGATACTCACGCCGCGTGAGCAGGCCCTCGGCGGCCATCGTCTGCAGGCGGTTGGTCAGCACCGCGTGGGACACCGGCAGCCCGGCGGCGAACTCGCCGTAGCGCGTCGACCCCAGCAATGCCTGCTGCACGATCAGCAGGGTCCATTCGTCGCCGAGCAGGCCGAGCATCTGCGCGACGGCGTTGGGGGCGGCGCCGGGCATCTACAGGCCGAGGGCCCCGGCAGCGGTGTCGGTCTCGCGCCAGCGAGGGAGCTCCGAGCCGGCCGCCCAGGTCGAGTGCGTTCCGCTGGAAATGCGCTCGGGCAGTGCGAGTGTGCACACCGGGCCGTCGCCGACCCGGGCGGCTTCGAACACCAGGCAGTAGGACGCATCGGTGTTCATGTCAGTGGTCAGGGTGACCAGATAGCCGTCGTCCTCGTCCCGCCCGCCCGTCCGCGGAGCCATGGCGGTCTCGCTGCCGAACACGCCGTCTCCGAACGAGAAGCCTTCCTCGGCGCCGGTGTGCAGATCATGGCGCACCAGACCGTTGAACAGGAACCAGCCCGGCTTGCCGGTCGCGGCGTAGGTGTAGCGGTAGGGCCGACCCGCATAGCCGGGATTGATCATGCCGAATTCGGTGATGCTGTCGGTCAATTGCTCTTCGCGGGTCTCGCCGGTGACCAGATTGAACCGCCAGCGGTGCAGTCGGGTCTGCATGCCGTCGAGCGACAGCCCGCGGAAGATCTGCTGCCATTTGGGCTTCATCCCGTTGTCGATGCCCTCGACGGGCTGGGGGTCGCCCTGGAAGAAGCCGTCGAGGACGATCTCGTCGCCGTCCTCGTAGGCGTTGGGGAAGTGCAGGACGTAGGTCGGGGCGGCTTCGAACCACCTGATCTGCGAGGTGTCGCCGCGGCGCGGGATGACCGCGAACCGCGACGGCGTGTCCGGGTGGAACCTGGGGAAGTGGATGTTGTGCTCGAGCAGCCCGAGGTCCCAGAACAGCGGAAAGTCGTTGAGGATCACGTAATTCTGCGTGAACGCCATGTCGTGGGGTAGTCGCGGTCCGGGCAGCGGGACGTCGACGTTGTGCACCACCTCTCCGGACGGGCTGACCACGCCGTAGCGCAGGTGCGGGGCCGTCTTGCTGTAGTTGAAGAACAGCAGCTCGCCGGTGTGGTCGTCGACCTTCGGATGCGCCGAGACGCCCCAGTCGGACGGGAACGTGCCGTTCCAGTCTTCTTTGCCGAGATCGGCTCCCGTGCACGGATCGAGACGGTATAGGTCACCGCACTGGTAGTGGCTGGTCAGCGCCACGCCGCGGTGGACGACGACGTCGGTGGAGGACGCATCCTTCATCAGGGTGCGCGCGCCCCAGCCGTAGTCGCGACGGGCCAGCTCGATGGGCTCGGCGATGCCCGGCCACAGCGGTCCGCCGGCCTCATTCTCTTCGAGAAACCCGTCAGTACGGACGAATCGATTGCGGTAGAACGCTTTACCGTCGCGGAATCCGACGATGTGCAGCATGCCGTCACCGTCGAACGGATGGTAGTACTTCAGCGCCGGGTGCAGAGGGTTCTCGGTGTTGCGCAGGTAGACGCCGTCGAGGTCGGCCGGCACCTGACCCGAGACGACGGTCAGGTCGTCGGCGTCCCATTCGGTGGTCTGCGGCCGCCACGGACCGGTCCGGTACGGGTGGTCGTCATCGTCGGGCAGCGTGGAGAGGAACTTGCCGACGATCTCGGAATGGGCGCGGACGGTCACGGGACGCTCCTGACGACGAAACTGACGGTGGTGGCGGTGCTTCCGCCGAAGTTGAGGGTGCCGAAGGTGTCCGCGCCGTCGACCTGGTAGTCGTCTGCGGTGCCGCTGACCTGGCGGGCGGCGTCGAGTAGCATCCTGACCCCCGACGCGCCCACCGGGTGGCCGCCGCCGATCAGCCCGCCGCTGGGGTTGATCGGGAGTCGGCCGCCGAGCTCGATGTCGCCGCCTTCGATGGCCTGCCACGACTGGCCGGGTGCGGTCATCCCGATGTGGTCGATGGCGAGATATTCGCTGGGGGTGAAGCAGTCGTGCACTTCGAATCCGTCGACGTCGTCGAGCGTGACCCGGGCGCGGCCGAACGCGTCCTGCACGGCGCCGCGCACATGCGGGAGCACATACGGATCGTCGGCGGAGCGCTCCAGCTTCTGCTGCAGGCCCAGACCGACGGTGCGGTGCCCCCAGCCGTCGATCCGCCCCAGCGGCCGGGCGCTCGGATGATCGCGCAGCCACTCGTCGGTCACCAGGACCACGCCGGCGCCGCCGTCGGTGATCTGGCTGCAGTCGAAGCGGCGCAGCCTCCCCTCGACCACCGGGTTGTTGACATCGTCGGCGGTCAGCGGGTCGGGTACCGCCCAGGTGCGGGTCTGCGCGCGCGGGTTGGCCCGGGCGTTGGCGAAGTTGACCGACGCGATCGCCCGCAGGTGGGACTCGTCGATGCCGTAGCGACGGTCGTACTCCGCGGCCACCGCGTCGAACATGAACGGCCACATGAACTTTGCCGTCGATCCTTCATGGCCGGCCCAGGCCGCCGCACCGAGAATCGACGCGGCGGTGTCGCCGGGGACCGTCTTCTCCAACTCGACGCCGAGCACGAGCGCGGTGCGGTAGGACCCCGAGCGCAGGTCGGCCATGGCCGCGAGCAGCGCGACACTGCCCGACGCACACGCCGCCTCATGACGGGTCGCCGGGGTGTCCCAGAGATCGTCGTTGACGGTGGCCGGCATGGCGCCGAGGTGACCCTGCTGGGCGAACAACTCACCGAACGCGTTGGCGACGTGGACGACCTCGATGTCGGCGGCGCCGATCCGCGAGGCGTCGAGGGTGGCGTCGACTGTCTGGGCGGTCAACTGCGCGAAGTCGACGCCTTCGCGGGTGAGATTGCACGCGAAGTCGCTCTGCCAGCCGCCGAGGATCCACACCGGTCCCATGTCCGGGACACTACTACAACTAACAGAGTGACCGGGCGAGGACGGCCCCGCCGGCTTCTGGTCTGAACCGACGAGACCTCGGCATGTGCGACGGTCGACCGGCGCGCGTGCCTGCGACGCTGCATTGCCCGGGATTGCCCGGCGCAAACCCTCTTGCGCGGTACGGTGCCCGGGATGGGATTCTGGGCTTCATGACCACCGAGACGCCGAACCACGATCTGGCCCGGCGAATGGCGGAGCTGGCGCGTACGGTCGCCAGCCCGCGCCGTGTCGACGACGTATTGTCCGACGTCACCGCGGAAGTGATGAACCTGATCCCGGGGGTGGCCGCTGCGGGGGTTCTCTTCGTGGGCAAAGAGGGCGGGTTCGAGTCGGTCGCGGGCACCTCAGAGCTGCCGCACCGGCTCGACGAGCTCCAGATGAAGTACCGCGAAGGTCCCTGTCTGGATGCGGCGACCCACGAGCTCGTCGTGCGTTCCGATGATTTCCGCACCGAGCAGCGCTGGCCGCACTACGCGCCGGCGGCCGTGGAGCTCGGCGTGCTCAGCGGCCTGTCGTTCAAGCTCTACACCAGCTCGCGCACGGCCGGAGCGCTGAACCTGTTCGCCACAGAGGCCGACGCCTTCGACGCCAACGCCGAGACGATCGGGACCATCCTCGCCGCGCACGCCGCCGCGGCGATCATGGCCAGCCGCACCACCGAGCAGCTGGAGTCCGCGCTGACCACCAGGGACCGCATCGGTCAGGCCAAGGGCATCATCATGGAGCGCTACAACATCACCGACGTGGCGGCGTTCGACATGCTGCGCCGTCTCTCCCAGGACGGCAACGTCAAGCTCGCCGAGGTAGCGCAACGCGTCATCGACACCCGGGGGGAGTAGGCGGGGCGGTCCGCCGACGCAATACACCTCACAAAGTGCCCCCGGCAGGATTCGAACCTGCGACACCGGCTTTAGGAGAGCCGTGCTCTATCCCCTGAGCTACGAGGGCATGACCGCTGGGAGCTTACCCGTCCGCGGCTGACTGCCCCACCACGGCAAAGTTATGGCAAAAATGTCAAAACTCGTGGCTCGGGCCGGTACCGTGCCGAAGGTGGAGCTGACTCTGCAACGTATCGGCGCCTGGTGCGGCAGCATCATGATCCTGCTCTACGGTGCGAGCTTTTCCGGTGTCGCGCAACTGTTTCCGCCGCTGTCGCCGGCATCGTCGGCAGACGAGATCGCGGCGTTCTTCGTCGACCACAAGCTGTGGATCCGCTTCGGCGTCTCCGGCGCGCTGCTCAGTGCCGCGCTGGCGCTGCCCTTTCTGGCTGCCATCGTTTTGCGGATCCGCCGCGTCGAGGGCGGCTGGGGGATGCTCGCGACGACCCAGCTGATGGCCGCGACGGTGTTCGTGCCGGCCCTGATCTTCCCGCAGTTCTTCCTCGGCGTGGCCGCGTTCCGGCCCGATCAGCGCTCCGCGGAGCTGACCCAGGCGCTCAACGACGTGTTCTGGCTGTGGTTCATCGGCATCGTCGGCACGATCATCGTGCAGAACGTCACCTTGGCGATCGCCGCGTTCGTCGACACCGCCGAGCCGCCGACCTTCCCGCGCTGGTACGGCTACCTCAACCTGTGGGTGGCCACGTTGTCGCTGCCCGGCTGCGTGGTGGTGGTGTTCAACGACGGGCCGCTGGCGTGGAACGGAGTGTTCGCCTTCTACATCCCGGGCCTGGTGCTGGTCATCTGGCTGTTCGCCACGACGGCGGTGCTGCTGAAGTCGATCAAGGCCGAGCAGGCCCAGCACGTATGACCGTCACCGCGCCCGCTGCGACGACTGCGCGACGCACCCCGGGCGAAGCCGGCACGTGGGTCTTTCTGTTCGGCGACATGCTGGTCTTCGGCGCGTTCTTCGTCACGTTCCTCGTGCAGCGCGCCGCGGCGCCGGAGGTGTTCGAGGCGGCCCGCGCCACCCTGCATCTCGGGGTCGGAGTGGCCAACACCCTGGTGCTGCTGACCAGCTCGCTGTTCGTCGTGCTGAGCATCTCGGCCCATCGCGCCGCGCTGCCGGCCGTGGCCACCCGCGCGGCGGTCGCGGCAATGGTCTGCGGTGGGGTCTTCGTCGCGCTGAAGGTTTCCGAGTACCTCGCGTTGGCCGGTGCCGGGCACGGGCCGGGAGCCAACGACTTCTACCTCTACTACTTCGTGCTGACCGGACTGCACCTTTTCCACGTGTGCCTCGGTCTGGGCGCGCTGGCGTTCCTGGCCGGCCAGACGCGCCGGGCCGAGCTCAGCCCGACCCGCACCGCATTGGTCGAGAGCGCCGCGTGCTTCTGGCATCTGGTCGACCTGCTGTGGATCGTGTTGTTCGCCCTGCTCTATCTGGTGAGTTGAGATGACCGCGCTTCGCCTGGTCGGCGCCCGTGTCGTCGTCACCTGGCTGCTGCTGGTGGGGGCCACCGTGGTGTCGTGGGCCGTCGGCGCCGACCACGGCACCGGGTCGGGCGCGGCGGTGCTGGTGCTGGCGATCGCCGCGGTCAAGATCCGCCTCGTCGGGCTGGATTTCATGGAGCTTCGTGGCGCTCCGCTGCCGCTGCGCGCCGCGTTCGAGTGCTACTGCGTCGGCATGTGGGCGCTGCTCGCGGCGCTCTACCTCTGGCTATGACGACCGCAGGAGCTCGATGACCTTGCCGAACGCCTCCGCGTGGCGCATCTGCACGATGAAATAGCTGACGCCGTAGGCGTCCCGATAGCCGCGAATGCGCGCGGCGATTTCGTCGACCGAGCCTGACAGCACACCCGGATGACGCAGCAGCTCCTCATCGGACAGACCGGGCAGCGAGATCCGCGGAATCGTCAGATCGGGGTGGCCGGAACCGTCGGTCGGCATCGCGGTGATCGCGAGGTTCAGCTCGAGCTCGCCGAACCGGTCACCGGCGGCGTCCCGAACGAAGGCTATCCGGTCGGCCAGCGGATCCTCGTCGGCGCTCGCGGCCCGATCTCCGCCGGTCAGGCCGATGATGTCGGCCTGGCGCGCCGCGATCCGCAGCACCCGGTCACCGTTGCCGGCGATCATGATCGGGACGTCGGGCAGGTGCTCGGCCAGGTACTGCGTGGTCAGCTTCAGGTGGTCGACCCGCTCACCGGCGCTGGGATAGCGCAACCCGGCGGCGTCGAACTCCTCCTTGACGTAACCGGTACCCAGCCCCAGCTCGAACCGTCCCTCGCTGAGCTCGTGCAGCGCTGCGACATCGCGCGTCAGCAGCGCGGGCCGATAGAACGCGGAGTTGATGACGAAGGTGCCCACCCGCAGCGTCGACGTCGCCATCGCGACGGCGGTCATCACCGGAAACGGTGCCGGACCGCCCAGATGGTCGGGGACATGAAGGACGTCGAAGCCGAGGTCCTGGGCCCGCAGCGCGGCCTCGGTGAGCCGGTCCCGGGAACCGACCCGCGTGACGCCTACACCGAAGCGGAATTCCGTTGCCACATCGTGATCGTAGGCACAGGTTTGAACCGGAATCGGCAGGGGCATATACGCAATCGACCTTCATCGCTCGAAGACTCAGAGACTTCCCTCCCCCCGATCCGGCCCGTCGTCGAAATATCCGACGGGCCGGATCAATATTTGGACTATGACCACTACACCCACGTTCGGCGTCGAAGAGGAGTTCCTGCTCGTCGACCCCGCTTCCGGCGCCCCGGTTCCCTACAACCGGGCCGTCGCCGACCGCGCCGCCGACGCCGGGGTCGACCTGCAACTGGAGTTGACCAGCTGCCAGGTCGAGACCACCAGCGACGTCGTCGACAACACCGCCGACCTGCGTGCGGAGCTGCTTCGGCTGCGCCGCGTGGCGGCCACGGCCGCGCAGCAGGCCGGGGCGCAGTTGCTCGCCGCGGCGCTGCCGCCGACTCTGCCCCGCGCCTTCCCGGTCACCGACACGCCGCGCTATCGCGACATCGGGGAGCGGTTCGGCATGATTGCCCACGAGCAGGGCATCTGCGGCTGCCACGTGCATGTGGCGGTGCCCGACCGCGAGGCGGCGATCCAGGTCAGCAACAGGTTGCGACCGTGGTTGCCGCTGCTGCTGGCGCTGACGGCGAACTCCGCGATCTACCGCAACTCCGACACCGGGCATGCCAGCTGGCGCAGTGTGCTGTGGGGACGCTGGCCCAGCGCCGGTCCGCCGCCGCACTTCGACTCGGCCGACGAGTACGACGCCGCGGTGGCGCTGCTGGTGAGGACCGGAGCCATGCGCGACGACGGCATGGTCTATTGGGATGTGCGCCCCTCGGCGAACTTCCCGACCGTGGAAGTCCGGGTCGCCGACGTCCCGGCGACGGTCGCCGAAACCGTGCTGTTCGCCGCGGTGGTCCGCGGCTGCGTGCTGACCGCGCTCGACGACGAGCGCCGCGGCGAGCCGATGCAGCCGCTGGCGCCCTACGCGCTCAAAGCCGCCTACTGGAAAGCTGCCCGCGACGGTCTCGACGGCGACGGGGTGGATCTGGAGAACCACGCGGCGGCACCCATGACAGAACTACTCGACCGGCTGGTCGCGCGCATCCGGCCGGCGCTGGAAGACGTCGGCGACTACGACTTCGTGGTGTCCGGTCTCGCCGACGTCGCCGCCCGCGGCAACGGGGCCACACGCCAGCGGCGGGCATGGGCGCGTCGCCACGACGTCGGTGACGTGCTGGCCGACATGGCGACCGCGACCCTGGAGGGCTGCTAGGTCAGCGGCAGCTCGGCGAAGGCCGGGGTGGTCGGCCGGGTGGAACCGCCTGCGGGTTCGATGGTGAACGCCAGTGCGCGTGACGACCCCAGATCCGGCAACACCGCGGTGGTCGACGGCGCGACCGCTTCGGCGTCCATGGTTCCCGCCGAGTGCGACCCGTCGGAGTCGACCAGCCACATCTGATAGACGGTCCCCGGCTGCGGTGGTGACACGTTGTTCATCACCAGCACCCCGGAGTCCCGCTCCCGGGAGAACACCACCGTGGCGGTGCCGCCGCCGGGAATCTGCCCGGACACGGTGCGCACGTCGGGGGCGGCGAAGACCTGTTCGGCCGTGGAGGGGCCTTCGGCGGGCCGCAGCGCATAGCCGACCCCGAGCGCGCCCAGCCCGATGGTGACCGCCGCCGCGGCGCCCAGCACGGTGGCCGCCCGGCGCCGGGACCGCTGTTGGGTCGGCAAGGTGCGGACCGGGTCGTCGGCGATCTGCCGCAACACCGCATCGCGCAGATGCGTCGGCGGTTCCACCGCGGTCGCGGTGGCCAGTGCGGCCATCGTCTCGCGGACTGCACGCACCTCGGTCAGGAACTCTTCGGCGACGCCGGCATCTGAGCTGCGAAGCTCCCGGTCGACGTCGGCCATCTCGGCGGCGCTCAGCGCGTGCAGCGCGTAGGGCGTCGCCAGGGACATCAAGTCATTTTGTGGGCTGGTCATGCCACCCCCAAACATCTGCGGAGTCCGCGGATCGCGTCGCGCATCCGCGATTTGACGGTAGCGAGGTTGGCCGAAAGTCGTTCCGAGACCTGCGAGTACGTCAGACCGCCGTAATAGGCGAGCTCGATGCATTCGCGTTGGGTCTCGGTCAACGACCCCAGGCAGTCGGCGACGCGGCGCCGCTCGTCGTCGAGGATCACCTCATCGGCGACGTGATCGGTCGGGGTCTCGACCGTGCTGGCGCCGTAACGGGACTCCCGGGTGGTGGCCGCCTGCTCGGAGCGCACCCGGTCCACCGCGCGGCGGTGTGCCAGTGTGAGCAACCAGGCCAGCGGCGACCCGGCCTGCGGGTCGTAGTTCGCGGCGTTGCGCCAGACCTGCAGGTAGACGTCCTGAGTGGTTTCCTCGCTGTAGCCGGGATCGCGCAGCACGCGGGTGACCAGACCGTAGACCCGCGATCGGGTCTGGTCATAGAACGCGGCGAACGCTTCGGCGTCGCGGTGCGCCACTTGGCGCAACAGCGCGTCGAGTTCGGCGGTCACGAGCCGTAGCCTAGCGTCCGCCACCAGGAGCGATACCGTCACGGTGATCGTGTCTCCTGGCGGTCGCGCGCCATGATCGGTCCGACGGGGCACTCCCGACGGGTGCTGAGCTGGTGTCGCGGCGTGCTTGCGGCGGTCGTGACCCGTCGGTCGCCGGCGCGGTCGGGCACCAGCGGGACCCGGCGCAGCCACAGCAGCGCGGCCTGCACCCGCATGCTCAGCACGTTCATCAGCGGCGCCAGCGGCGCTGTCACCTGCAGCGCCAGAATCTGGCGGATACCGGCCGCGCGTCGCGTCCCGCGCATCGTCGCCACGAACGCGGGCTGGTGCTCGCGGTGCAGCGAGATCGTGACGTCGAGGGTGTCGTCGGGCTGGGGCGCACGCACCAGGTAGTGCCCGTCGGTGCCGGAGAACGCCGACGCGCGGAACCTCTTGTCCACCATGACGGCGTGGTCATCGGCCGGCGGTAGCAGGTAGGCGTGCCGGTCACCGCTGAGGTTGTGCACCTCGGCGATGACGCACTGCAGCACGCCGTGGACGTCGTGGCACCAGTACAGGGTCAGCGGGTTGAACACGTGGCCGAGCACCCGGGCGTGCATCAACGCGGTGACGGTGCCGCCGCCGAGGTCGATTCCCTTCCCGGCCAGGTACGCGTCGACGCGGCCGCGCAGGGTGTCGTCGGCTGCCGGCCACAGATGGTCGCGGGCGTCGAAGACGGCGAAAGGCCGCAGCCAGCGGGGTAGGCGGGGCAACGCATCAACGTCGACGAACCAGCTGTAGCTGCGGTGTTCGAAGTAGTGGTGGACGGGCGCGCGACGCAGATGGGTGATGCGCGTGCGGTACAGGGCCGCACTGCCGCGGTTCCCGCCTCGGTAGTCGGGTCTCACATCCTGTATTCGGAGCCGACACCGGAGTGGATGCGTCAGCTACTCCCAGAGGCGCGCGGCCCGCGCCAGTCCCTGGACCAGGGCCGAGGTAGCCGGTGTCAGACCGTCGTCGCTGGGCAGTCCGCTGCGGGGGCTGGTGCCGCGAACCCGGGCCGACAGTTCCAGTTGCGCGCCGCCGCCCCGGGTGCGGTTGACCGGGTTGTCCGGGTGCAGTCCGCGCAATTCCTGGGGAATCGACTCGAGGTCGGTGACGACCCGGTAGCCGGGGATCGCGAGGTGTCGGGCGACGTGACCGGCCAGCGCGCGGCTACGGCCGCCGGCCAGGAGCTGCGTGCTGCGGCCCCACCGGCCGTAGCCGTGCAGCGAGACCACCACCTCCACGTGATCGAGGAACTCGGCCAGCCGCGCCGAGTGCGCGGGGTCGTACCTCGCCGAGGGCAGGTGGTGCGGATAGTGGTCGGGGTGGCGCACCACGTACAGCGACGCGTCCGCCGCGTCGGCGGCTCGTTCGGCGATGACGTCGGTCATCTGCTCCAGGCCGCCGCCGTGGATGGCCAGGAACCCGAACCGGGATCGCAGCACCGACTCCTCGGTCACGGCGGTATCGGCGAGTAGCTCCGAGAGTGACCGTGGCGCCGGCGAATCGGTGTGCTGCGGGCGTTGCGGCCAATGCCGCGGGTCCCACCGCTCCAGAAAGTCGATCCACCGGCCGGGCAGGTCGTGATGGCGTGCCCCGGCGAGAACGCGGTCCAGGTACCCCGGTCGCGGCGGGCCCGGCTCGACGCGATGGTCGATGTAGACCCACGCCGACGCGTCGCCGGCGCCGGTGCGCACCGTCATCCGGTCACGGCGGTACCGCGCCGGCACGCCCTCGGCGCTGTCCAGGGTGGCCAGATCTCGGTCGGAGAGTTGCCAGATCACGCCGTGGACTTCGCCGCCGGAGAACGGTTCCACGGTGGCCACGCCGCGCTCATTGATCAGCCAGTCGTGGTCGGTCAGCAGCGCCGGCACCGGATCGGTCGCGTCCGGGCAGCGCTGCGCCATCTGCTGCACGCACAGGTTCGACCCGTACGCGAAGTAGCTGTGCCGCCCGGCCATTCAGCCCGTCAGCGTCAGATAGATCAACACCACGTTCAGTAGCGTAATGAGTCCCGCGACCAGCCAGCCCAGCGCCGTGGTCACGCGCCGGTTGACGTCGCCGCCCATCAGTGCGGCGTCGCTGGTCAACCGGATCAACGGGATCAACGCGAACGGGATCCCGAATGACAAGACGACCTGCGACAACACCAGCGCGCGGCTGGGGTCCACACCGACGGCCAGGATGAGCAGCGCGGGCAGCAGCGTGATCAGCCGACGCGTCAACAGCGGAACAGACCGACGCAGCAGACCCTGCATGATCATCGCGCCCGCGTACGCCCCCACCGACGACGACGCCAGGCCCGAGGCCAGCAGCCCGATCGCGAACAGCAGGGCGACGGTCGGGCCGAGCGCGTTCTGCACCGCGGCGTGCGCGCCTTCGATCGAGTCGGTGTCCTCCACGCCCTGCAGATTCGTCGCGGCGACCAGCAGCATCGACAGGTTCACCGCGCCGGCGATGAGCATCGCGACGCCGACGTCCCAACGGGTGATGCGAAGCAGCCGCGCGCGCACCGGACCGGGCTCCGGCTGTCCGTGCCGGTCGCGGGCCAGTCCGGAGTGCAGATAAACGGCGTGCGGCATCACCGTGGCGCCGAGCATCGCCGCGGCGAGCAGGACGCTCTCGGCACCGTCGAAGCGGGGGATCAGGCCTTCGGCGGCGTCGGCCACCGGCGGCGGGGCGGCGAACAAGCTGGTCAGAAATCCGATCGCGATGATCGCCAGCAGACCCGTGATGACCCGTTCGAACGTGGTCTGGCCGCGCCGGTCCTTGATCATCAGCAGCACCAGCGACACCGCCCCGGTGATCACGCCGCCCACCAGCAGGGGCAGGTCGAACAACAGGTACAGCGCGATCGCCCCGCCGACGATCTCGGCGAGGTCGGTGGCCATGGCGACCAATTCGGCCTGCACCCAGTAACCGAGCCGGGTGGGTCGGCCCATCCGGGCGCCCACGGCTTCGGGCAGCGACCGCCCGGTGACCAGACCCAGCTTCGCCGACAGATATTGCACCAGGTAGGCCATCAGGTTCGCCGCGACGATCACCCAGACCAGCAGGAAGCCGAACTGAGCACCGGCGCTGACGTTGGCGGCGACGTTTCCGGGGTCGACGTAGGCGATGGCGGCGACGAAGGCAGGTCCGAGCAGGATCCAGCCGGGCCGCTTCTGCGTATCGGCGTACTGAGCCACCGAGCCCCTCTTCAATCCGGTTTATCGAACAGAAAAGTTAGGCTAGTCGAAACTATTGGTCGGGTGCTACCTGTCCTCGGGAAGTCACCAGCCGATGCCGTACGGACCGACCAGTGGCCACATTCCGACGCCGGTCCATCCGCCGTAGTTCCACGGCGGGGGCGTGGTGGTGAGCTGCGTGCTGCCCTTGGTCTGGCAGAAGGTGACGTTCGGCCCGGCGCCGGTGCAATCGGGAGCCGCGGACGACGCCGGGGCCGTGGCCAGCGCGACGGACGCGCCGGCGATCAACGCAAGACCGACGCGTTCGAGGGTGCGCACGGGATCAGAGGATGAACATCCCGTAGTCCCACGGGAACATGCCGCCCATGGGACCGGGGGCGTAGACACTCGGGCGCGAGTCGATCTGGACGTTGCCGGGCGATTCGCAGACCGTCGTGGAGCCGCCCTCCATGCCACCACCCTGACCGGTCTCGGTGCAGCTGGGCTGCGCCAGCGCGGCCGGGGCAGCGGCGATGGCGGCGGCGGCGCCGCCGGCGACGAGAAGTGCAGCGAGTGAACTCAGGCGAGCCTTCATCAAAGGGTTCCTTCCAGGGAGTTTCGCTTAGCAGCGTACAAGCCTTTGCCGGTTATGGGAGGCAAGTCGGCGGCCGTGACAATCCCGGCGGGAGCATCGATGACGGCGGGGATCGCGTTGACCACGCGCGCGGCGGTGGCAACCAGACCGGCGTGATTGTGATCGCCGTTGGGGCTGCTCAGGCACAGATCCAGGGCGTAAGAGGGTTCTCCGGTGATCTCGATGCGGTAGGAGCCGCCGTGCTGGGCGGGCTGCGGCCAGTCCGGGCACAGATCGTCCCGCAGACGGGTGACATGCTCGAGCGCCACGGCCACCGCGCCGTCCTTCATGCCGCGCACCTCGAATCTCATTGCCGCGGTGGTGCCTTCGCCGATCTGTCCAGCTGCGATGTCGAAGTCCTCGGGCGCGGGCACGCGTTCGTGGACCTCGGTGACCTCGTCGAGTTCGATGCCCAGGCCCGCAGCCAACTGCCGCACCACCGAACCCCACGCCAGGCTCAGCACGCCCGGCTGCAACAGCATCGGGGTCTCGTCGAGGCTGCCACCGAACCCCATGACGTCGAACATCACCGTGGCACTGTCATAGGTGTCGTAGTTGATGATCTCCATGCACCGGATCTGCTGGATGCTCTGACACGTGCCGGCCAGCGCCATGGGCAGCAGGTCGTTGGCGAAGCCGGGATCGATGCCGTTGACGAACACACTCGCGTTGCCGTCGGCTGCGGCTTGTTCGATGGGGCTGACCATCTCGTCGGGCAGCACCTTCCACGGATACTGCAGAAACACCGCGCTGCTGCCCACCACATTGATGCCGGCCGCGAGGATACGGCGATAGTCCTCGAGGGCCTCGGGCAGCCGGTTGTCGGCCATCGCGGTGTACACCACGCATTCCGGCCCGCTGGCCAAGACGGCGTCGAGGTCCGACGTCGCCGTGATGCCCGTCGAAACATCCAGTCCGGCAAGCTCGCCGGCGTCCTTGCCGACCTTGGACTCCGAGGACACCCATACCGCGGTGAGCTCGAAGCGGGGGTCGTTGATCAGCTGGGTCAGCGCGTGCCGGCCGACGTTTCCGGTGCCGACGGCGGCGACTTTGATTGCCATGCTTGGTTTTTCCTTTATACGTCGGGGATGGGCATATCGAGGTTGGGAAAGGTCAGACCACCGTCGACCTCGAGGGTCTTGCCGGTCAGGTAGCTGCCGGCCGGTGACGCCAGGTACACCGCTGCGGCGGCGATGTCGGCCGGGTCGCCGAGCCGGCGCAGCGGCGTGGCCTGCTCCATGGGCGTGCGGAGTTCGTCGTTGCTGGCCACGATGTCGAGCGCGGAGGTCAGGATCGACCCCGGCGCGATGGCGTTGACCCGGATCCGTGGCGCCAGGTCGAGTGCGGACAGCCGCGTGTAGTGGGCCAGTGCGGCCTTGGCGGTGCCGTAGGCGGCGAACCCTCGTCCGGCCAGCCGCCCCATCGTCGAGGTGACGTTGATGATGCTGCCACCGCCGGCGTGCTCGAGCATCAGCGGCACCGCAGCGACAGTCAGCGCATGCGCGGTGGCGACGTTGAACGCGAACGCGTCGCGCAGATCCTTGACCGAGGTGTTCAGCAGTGCGTTCGGCATGCTGCCGCCGACGTTGTTCACGACGATGTCTAGTCTGCCGAAGGCATCGACGGCCGCGGCGGCCAGCGTGGCGGTGTCCTCGGCGTGGGCAAGGTCGGCGGCGACGATGTGGGCGCGTCGGCCCGCGGCTTGGACCTGCCCGGCGACGTCCTCGAGTTGGGACCTGGTGCGAGCGGCAATCAGCACGTCAGCACCGGCTTCGGCGAACGCCACGGCCATCGCCGCGCCCAGGCCGCGGCCGGCGCCGGTCACCACCGCCACCTGATCGTCGAGTCGGAACCGATCCAGAATCACATTCGCCTCCCGTTGTTCACAGCGCGTCACGCTAGCAAGGGAGTCGGGCCGATGTGACGGGTTTCTGGAACACGTTCTAATTGGCCTTGTGGCGGCCGGGCGTCAGCTCTTCTTGGCGGCAGCCTTCTTCGCGGGCGCTTTCTTGGCGGCTTTCTTGGCCGGAGCCTTCTTGGCCGCCTTCTTCGCCGGGGCCTTCTTGGCGGGCTTGTCGTCGTCGGAGTCGCCCTTCGAGGAGCCTCGCGAGGACCCCTGCTCCTTGCGGGCCTTCACGCTGGCCTCGAGCCTGGCCAGCAGATCGGAGACGTCCTCGGTCTCGTCGAGCTCCTGCGGTTGCTCCTCTGTGGTGAACGCTTCGCCACCTTCGAGTTTCGCCGTGATGAGCTCACGAAGCTGTTCCTGGTAGTCGTCGTGGTACCGGTCCGGGTTGAAGTCGTCGGTCATCGCATCGACCACCTGGCCGGCCATTTTCAGCTCGGCCGGCTTGACGTCGACCTCTTTGTCCAGGACGGGGAAGTCGGGGTCGCGGATCTCGTCGGGCCACAGCAGGGTGTGGATCATCATCACGTCGCGCTTGCTGAAATCCTTGACGCGCAGGGCCGCAAGCCGGGTCTTGTTGCGCAGAGCGAAGTTGACGATGGCGACCCGGTCGGTCTCCATCAGGGTCTTGGCCAGCAGAACGTAGGACTTGGTCGACTTGCCTTCGGGTTCAAGGAAATAAGAACGGTCATACATCATCGGGTCGATGTCGGTGGCCGGCACGAACTCGAGCACCTCGATCTCCCGGCTGCGCTCCTCGGGCAACGTCGAGATGTCGTCGTCGGTGATGATCACCGTCTGGCCGTCATCGGACTCGTAGGCCTTGGCGATGTCGCGGTACTCGACGACCTCGCCGCACACCTCGCAGACCCGCTTGTACCGGATCCGGCCGTTGTCCTTCTCATGGACCTGGTGGAACTTGATGTCGTGGTCCTCGGTGGCGCTGTACACCTTGACCGGGACGTTCACCAGGCCGAACGCGATGGAGCCCTTCCAGATGGACCGCATCAGCCCAGTATGTCCGATCCGGCGGCCTCGTCGAGGCTGACACGGTCGGGCAGGTCGGCGCCGGCGCGCATCACCGTCAGCGCCGAAGCCACCGTCGCCGCGCGCACGGCCGTCGTCAGATCCGCTGTACCGATCGCCGCGAGACGGTCGCGGCGCTGTGCGCCGAGCAGGTCCATCGACCAGAGCGCGTCGATCAAGCCGGTCATGAACGCGTCTCCCGCACCCACGGTGTCCACCACGTCGACATCTCCGGCAGGTACCCGCACCGACCCGTCGGCACACACACCCAGCGCGCCGTCCGCGCCCAACGTCACCACGACAATCGACACCCCCAGCGCGAGCCACGCGGCGGCCGTCTGCTCGGGGGTGCGCGTCGGGTCCAGCCAGTGCAGATCCTCGCTGCTGACCTTCACCACATCGGCCTTCTCGAGAAGTCGGTCGATGCGCGAGCGTGCCGCGTCCGGGTCGGTGACCAGGGCCGGGCGGATGTTCGGGTCGAAGGTGACCGTCGCAGAGACGTGATAGGTGTCGACCAACGCCTTGGCCGCGAGGCATCCCGGTTCCAGCACGGCCGCGATCGAGCCGGTGTGGACCACCAGCGGCGGCGGCACCTCCGGGATTCCGCTGAGCTGCCACTCGATGTCGAACGTGTAGGTGGCCGACCCCGACGCGTCCAGTTGCGCGCGCGCCGTCGCCGTTCTGGAGGCGCTCATGCTGCCCGAAACCAGTTGCGCACCCGAGGTTTCGATGTAGTCGGCGATGCGCCGGCCGCGCTCGTCGGCACCGATGTGGGTCAGGAAGTCGACCTCGCGTCCGAGCCGGGCCAGGCCGACGGCCACATTCAACGGGCTGCCGCCGACATGCTCACGGGTCGGCTGCCCATCGCGTTCGACGATGTCGATGAGCGCTTCGCCGATGACCAGTGCCCGCACCGTGTCGACGCTACCCCTGCGCAGTGGGTAATACCGTGGTGTGGTGGACCGTTATGACCGGGTGAAGTTGACCAACCCGGACAAGGTGCTGTACCCCGCGACGGGCGCGCGGTCGGAGCCGGTCACCAAGGCCGAGGTCTTCGACTACTACATCAATGTCGCAGCGGGAATGCTGCCGCACATCGCCGGGCGCGCGGTGACCCGCAAACGGTGGCCCAACGGCGTCGAGCAGGAAGCCTTCTTCGAGAAGCAGCTGGCCTCGTCGGCGCCGGACTGGCTGGACCGCGCCACTCTCGTCCACAAGTCGGGCAGCACCACCTACCCGGTGATCGACACCGTCGAGGGGCTGGCCTGGATCGCGCAGCAGGCGGCGCTGGAAGTGCACGTGCCGCAGTGGCGCTTCGAGCAGGGCGAGATGGGTCCGGCGACGCGTGTGGTGTTCGATCTGGATCCGGGCGAGGGGGTGACGTTTCGCCAGCTGTGTGAGGTGGCCCATGAGGTGCGGGATCTGATCACCGACATCGGCCTGAGAACTTTCCCGCTGACCAGCGGCAGCAAGGGGATCCACCTGTACGTCCCGTTGGATGTGCCGATCAGCTCGCGCGGTGCGTCGGTGCTGGCCAAGCGGGTGGCGCAGCAGCTCGAACAGATGATGCCCAAGCAGGTCACCGCCACCATGACCAGGAGTCTGCGTGCGGGCAAGGTGTTCGTGGACTGGAGCCAGAACAACGGCAACAAGACCACCATCGCCCCGTACTCGTTGCGCGGACGCGAACACCCGACCGTCGCCGCACCGCGCACCTGGGAGGAGATCGAGGACCCGGACCTACGGCACCTGATGTTCGACGAGGTGCTCGACCGGCTGGACCGCGACGGCGATCTGCTCGCCGACCTCGACCCGCCGCTGCCGGTACCCGACCGGTTGACCCGCTACCGCAGCATGCGCGACACCGCGAAGACGCCCGAACCGATTCCGCCGGACGCGCCGAAAACGGGCAACAACGATGCGTTCGTCATCCAGGAGCACCATGCCCGCCGATTGCACTACGACTTCCGGCTGGAACGTGACGGCGTGCTGGTCAGCTGGGCGGTCCCGAAGAACCTGCCCGAAACCCCGGCCGTGAACCATCTCGCCGTGCACACCGAGGACCATCCGATGGAGTACCTCACCTTCGCCGGCGAGATCCCGAAGGGGGAGTACGGCGGCGGCGAGGTTTACATCTGGGACACCGGCACCTATGAGACCGAGAAGTTCAACGACCATCCGCCCGACGGTCCCGACAAGGGCGGGGAGGTGATCGTCACCCTGCACGGCAACAAGATCCGGGGCCGCTATGCGCTGATCCAGACCGGCGGCAAGAACTGGCTCGCGCACCGGACCAAAGACCAGCCCGGTCTGAGCGTCACCGACCTGTCCCCGATGCTGACCACCGAAGGGTCCGTGGAACGGTTGACCAAGGGACAGTGGGCTTTCGAAGGCAAATGGGATGGCTATCGGCTGCTCGTCGAGGCCGATCACGGGTCGTTGTCGCTGCGGTCGCGCCGCGGACGTGATGTCACCGCCGAGTACCCGCAGCTGCAGGCGCTGGCCGCTGACCTCGCCGAGCACCACGTGATCCTCGACGGCGAGGCGGTCGCGCTCGACGAGTCCGGAGTGCCCAGCTTCGGCGAGATGCAGAACCGGGCCCGGTCCACGCGGGTGGAGTTCTGGGCCTTCGACATGCTGTTCCTCGACGGTCGGTCGCTGTTGAAAGCCAAGTACTCCGATCGCCGCAAGGTGCTCGAAGCCCTCGCCGAGGGCGGTGGGTTGATCGTGCCCGCGCAGCTGCCCGGCGACGGACCCGAGGCCCTGGAGGCCGCGCGGAAGCAGCGATGGGAGGGCGTCGTCGCCAAGAAGCGCGACTCCACCTACCAGCCTGGCCGGCGGTCGTCGGCGTGGATCAAGGACAAGCTGTGGAACACGCAGGAAGTCGTGATCGGGGGTTGGCGGCAAGGTGAAGGCGGGCGGACCAGTGGGATCGGCGCCCTGCTGCTCGGCATCCCGGGCGAGGACGGATTGCAGTTCGTCGGCCGTGTCGGTACCGGCTTCACTGACAAGGAGCTGGCGGCCCTGAAGAAGACTTTGGCGCCACTGCACACCGACGAATCACCCTTCGCCGCACCGCTTCCCCGGCAGGATGCCAAGGGTGTGACCTTCGTGCGTCCCGAGCTGGTGGGGGAGGTGCGCTACAGCGAACGCACCTCCGACGGACGCCTGCGACAGGCGAGTTGGCGTGGCCTGCGTGACGACAAGACGCCCGACGAGGTCGTCTGGGAATAGCTGCGTCGGACGTGCCTCATGTCAGAGGGCGTACGCACGGTGTTCGGCGACAGCCACTGCCCGAGCCGCACGGCAGGAGCGTCACCACCAAGATCACCCGAACTGTCACCGATGTCCTGAGACATAACACGTCCGGCCGCCTAGATTTGTCGGTGGTCGAATGTATGTTCGAAGTGTGTCGGGTGTGGCTGTGCGGGAGGCGGTTTCGGCGGTGCGCGCCGCCGTGGACGCGCTCGCCGCCTGCGATCTGGACCTGCTGACCCGGCCGGAACTGGTGGCCGCGTTGGATGAGTTGGAGACGGTGGGGTGTCGGCTGCCCGCTGTCCGTCACCGGCTGCTGGCCCGGTTGCAGGATGAAGCGACCCCGCAGCAGATGGGCGCCAAATCGTGGAAAGAAGTGCTCTCGGTGCGGTGGCGCATCTCGCGCGGCGAGGCCGGCCGCCGGCTGACCGAGGCCGCGCTGCTCGCGCCGCGTCAGCCGATCACTGGGCCGGCGCTGCCGCCGGCGCTGCCTGCCACTGCCGCCGCCCAGGCCCACGGCCTGATCAACGACGAACACGTCGAGGTGATCCGCAAAGCCATCAACAAGCTGCCCGGCTTCGTCGACACCACCACCCGCGAGAAGTTCGAGCTCGACCTGGTGCGCAACGCGGTCGGGGCCGGGCCCAAAGAACTCCAGGATGCCGCCGCGCTCACCCTGTTCCTGCTCGATCAGGACGGGCCCGAACCCGACGAGCACGAACGCGCCCGCAAACGCGGGGTGTCGATGGGCAAGCAGCGCGACGACGGAACGACTTCGGTCACCGCCGAGTGGACCCCCGAAGCCCGCGCGGTCTGGGAAGTCATCTTCGCCAAATACGCCGCACCCGGGATGTGCAACCCCGACGACCCCCAACCCTGCACCTCCGGCACGCCGACCCAAGCCCAGATCGACAACGACCACCGCAGCCTGGCCCAACGCCAACACGACGCGATGGTCGCCGCCGGACGCATCGTGCTGATGAGCGGTGAACTCGGCCACCTCAACGGGCTTCCGGTGTCGGTCATCATCCGCACCACGCTGCAAGATCTCGAATCCCGGGCCGGGATCGGCACCACCGGTGCGGGCACCGTGTTGCCGATCGCCGAGGTGCTCCGGCTAGCTTCCCACGCCCACCACTATTTGGCGGTGTTCGACCGCGCCACCGGCTCCGCACTGGACCTGTTCCGCACTAGACGCACCGCGTCCCCGGCCCAGCGGATCATGCTGATCGCCCGCGACGGCGGCTGCACCAAACCCGGCTGCACCATCGGCGCCTACGGCTGCCAGGTCCACCACGCCGCCGGCGACTGGGCCCACGGCGGCAACACCAACATCGACGAACTCGCCCTGGCCTGCGGCCCCGACAACCGCCTCGTCGACACCGACAACGGCTGGACCACGCGCATCACCGGCGGCGACGTCGAATGGATCCCCCCACCCCACCTCGACACCGGGCAGGCCCGGCTCAACAACTACCACCGCCCCGAACGCCTGCTGCGCCCACCCGAACCAGAATGGCTCAGCGACAACGACACCGAGGATCTCTACCCGGCGCAGCCCGCCGACAGCGAAAAGGGAGACACCGCACCACCGGCCGACGGCCCGAGCAGGCCCGGCGAGCCCGGCCAACCCGGCGGACCCGCGCCCCCCGACAACCACGCAGCCTGACGGCTACGACCTTGACGACCGGTGTCTGGTCTTCAGGGCTGATCAACGCCGTCTTGGGCCAGCGGTCGGTAGGAATAACGCTGCGGTACAGAGCCTTTGGTGCCAAGGCGAGGCAGCCAAGGCTTCATCAGTCAGCTGGGTACGGCAGCCTCGAGCGCCTGCTGCAGCCCGCGGGTCGCCAGCTGGTCGGCCAACTCGTTGTCGGCGATGCCCGAATGGCCTTTCACCCAGAACCATTCGACCTGATGCCGCTCGCAGGCCACTCGAAGGCGCTGCCACAGGTCGACGTTCTTCACCGGTTGTTTGGCGGCCGTCAGCCAGCCGTTGCGTTCCCAACCGAGCACCCACTTGGTGATCCCGTTGCGCACGTAGGTGCTATCGGTGTGCAGATGCACGATCACCGGTCGGGTCAGCGCTTCGAGCGCCATGATCGGCGCCATCAGCTCCATCCGGTTGTTGCTCGTCATCGCGGGCTCGCCGCCGAACATCTCGCGAACGTGGTGGCGCTGGCGCAACACCGCACCCCAGCCACCGGGTCCGGGGTTGGGGCGGCATCCGCCGTCGGTGTGGATGATGACGGGGTCACCGGCGGGCGCGCTCACGAGTTCTGAGGATAGGCCGCTGAGATCATCGCGGTCCGGACCGACATTCCGAAGTCGAGATTGCGCAGCGTGGTGATACGGCGTCCGGGCTGCACGGCGTTCTTGATCGGGCCGGTGCCCCCGCCCAGGAACGCGACGGTCGCGTCGATGTCGGCAACCACGTAAGTGATGCCCCACAGCGTGGAGGGTCCGTGCCCAGCCGCGCCGGGTGCGCCCACGACCTCGAGGATGATCTCACCCAGCCGGAAGAAGATCTGGCGGATTTCTCGACCGCCGAGTTCGGCCTCCCGTTCACGACGAGGCACCAACCCGACGGCTGCCAGTGCGGCGACCGTTCGCGTCAGATCGGGGGACATCAGCACGACATGGTCGATGCCGGTCACCCCGTTGTCGTGGGTGGTGGGGTTCGTCGCACCACCCTGGTCGGATCGTTCGGTCGGGATGCCGTCGAGGTCACCGGAAATCTCGGTCCCGAGGCCACCCAACGCCCAGCCGACGACTCCGGTGCCATGTCCGCTGCCCAGCAGACGGATACGCACACCACCGACGCGGCAGACGTCGTCGGCGTCGACGGTGAATCCGGCCTGCCGCCACGCATCCGGAGGATCGGCGACCCGCAGTTCGTCTACGGTGACGGTCATCGCCTCAGGGTAAATGTCGGTACCTCGGCCTAGCTTGTGGGCATGGAAAGAAGTGATGCGGTCTCGGTCGCGGCGGTGGTACCCACACCCGAGCTGCTCGTGCAGATGACGAGGCAGAAGCCGGCCTGCTGGGCCTGGGCGGCCTTCGCTTCGGCCCTGTTTCAGCGCTGGGCACTGCTGGAGGCCCGTAAGGTCCGCCAGGTGCTCGGCGGTGCGGGGCCGCCGGCGGAGCGCATCGACCGTGCGCAGGACATCGCTTGCTTCGTGACGGAGCAGATGCGCGGGGTCGACGACATCGTCGCCGAGGTGAACGCCTTCCTGGCCGGCCCGACGTTCGCCACCGCCTTCGGAGATCCGGCCGACGCGCGAGCCGGCGACGCCGACGGGATCTTGAGAGCCGCCGAGTACCTCGGTGACTGCTACGAGCGCATGCTGGAAACGGCCGAGCGGTGCCGCAGCTACTCCGTCCCCGGGCCGTACGCCGCGCTGCTCGCCGATTGCACGCGGTTCGCCAATCAGCACCTGCAGGATTTCGGTGCATTCATCAACGACGTGCTGGCGCGCCTCGAGCAGTTGCAGAACCAGGTGATGCTCTGTCAGAAGCCGACGCCGCATGATGCGCTGCGCGTGAGGACCACCACCGATGCGACGCTGATCTGGTCGATCCTCGACCGGGTGCGCGCGATGGAGTAGGGGCACCGTCGCGGGGATCAGCTCCGCGTGGTGGGGTGGTTCCACCGCTGGTGCGAAGGTTGGAGGCAGGCAGATGAAATTCGGGATCTCGACGTTCGTCAACGACGACACCATCGACGCGGTCTCGCTGGCTCGGGCGGTCGAGGAGCGCGGCTTCGACGCATTGGCCATCGCTGAGCACACCCACATCCCGGCCAGCCGCGAATCGGCCTACCCGGGGGGAGGTGAGCTGCCCGGCATCTACTACCGCACGCTGGACCCCTTCGTCACGCTCGCGGCCGCCGCGGCGGTCACGTCCCGCATCGAGTTGATCACCGGCATCGCGTTGCTGATCCAGCGCGACCCGATCATCACGGCCAAGGAAGCCGCCAGCATCGACCTGATCTCTGGGGGACGGTTCGTGTTCGGCGTGGGCGCCGGCTGGAACATCGAAGAACTGCGCCACCACGGCACCGAACCGAAGACCCGCGGCGCCCTCCTCGACGAGCGCATCGAGGCCATCAAAACGCTGTGGACCGACGAACCCGCTGAGTACCACGGACGCTTCGTCGACTTCGATGCGTCCTACCTGCGTCCCAAGCCGGTGCAGCAGCCGCACCCGCCGATCCTGATCGGCGGCAACTCCGACGCCACCGTCAAGCGCATCATCCGCCACGGTGCAGGCTGGATCTCCAACCCGTTGCCGCCCGCAATGCTCGCGCAGCGCGTCGAGCAGATCCGGGACGTTGCAGGCCACGACGTACCGCTGACGACCTTCGGGACACCGCCCGACGCCGACTACTGGGCAGCCCTGGACGACCTCGGGTACCGGCAGGCGAACGTGCTGTTGCCCACCAAGCCGCTCGACGAGTCGCTCACACTGCTCGATGCGATCGCCGAGAAGGTCGCCGCCTACCGCGGCTGACGCTCAACGGGTCAGTCGTCATCCTTCTTGTCGTCTGACTCGGACCCGTCGGACTTCGCTTCGTCGTCCGAGTCGCCGTCGTCGTCCGAGTCGTCGTCATCCGAGTCGCCGTCGTCGGAGTCGCCGTCTTTCGACGACGCGACGAACTCGAGTACGGCCCAGTGACTCGGTGACAGCAGCACCGACCACTCGCCTTCCTTGCGTCCGAGCTTGAGGACGCCGTCGTCGATCTCCCAGATCGTGTCATCGTCGTGCTGGGACTCTTGGCCATCGGAGTAGGTAAGTTTGAACGCCATGCTCCGGAATGCCCACAATCCGGTCGGGGCTAACCTGCCCGGTCTCAGCTAGATCCGTGGCCGGCGCCCGAGGAACGTGTGGACGATATTGCGCTGCCACCCCGGGACCGTCATCTCCTCGACATCGGTGAACCCGGTGCGCCGCAACCGATCCTGGAAGGCGTTCACCCCGTCGAACCCGTTGACGCTGCGCCGCAGGTAACGGTAGAGGCCGGCATCGCCGGACCGGGCCCGGCCCGCCGGGATGATCACCGTGGCGCAGACGGCGTTCCACACGGCGCTGGCCACCCGGGAATCACGCACCGAGTATTCGTGCACCGCGAGGACGCCGCCGGGTCGCAGCAGCTCCCATAGCGCCCGCAGCACCGGGTCGGGGTCGGGGAGGTTGCGCACCAGGTAGGCGGCCAGGATGCCGTCGAACGGTCCCGCGACACCGGCCGCGGCCAGCTGCTCGGCGCGGCTGTGCACGAAGGTGACTGCACCCGGCCAGTGCTTGGACCGGGCCTCGTCGAGCATGCCGGCCGACCCGTCGACGGCGACGATCTCCGCGTGCGGCGCGGCGTCGAGCAGTGCTGCGGTCGACGCGCCCGTCCCGCAGCCGATGTCGAGCAACCGCAGGCCTCGTCCCTGGTCGGGCAGTTGCATCCGACGCGCCGAGAGCTTCAGGTGGTCGTGGTAGCCCGGATTGGCGCTGACCAGGACGTCATAGGATTTCGCCCCGGCGTCGAAGGCGCCAGGAACGTCGTAGGGCCCAGCAGTCATCGGGTTCGACTCTACCGACATCCCGACCGTCCGCAGCCGAGTCGGCGTTATTGTTCAAAATTGTTCCGCTCCAACGCGTTTACGGATCCACTCGTGACCAGCAGGTCTCGTGGGGTGACATATGGGGCTACAGTCGACGGTGGTCACGCACGATCACCTCGAGGAGCCGGCCGGTTCCAGAGGCCGACTGGGACGTAAGGACAGGGTTTGGCGCGCTATCTTCTTGCCGCGACCCCGCTTCGCGGCCACCTGATGCCGATGCTGGTAATCGGCTCCGGTCTGCAGTCGCTCGGCCACGACATCACCGTGCTGACCGGCTCCGAGTTCGCGGATACCGTGCGGGCAGCCGGTCTGGAGATGGTCGCGCTGCCCGATGAGGTCCGGATCGACCCGCCGGCCGGGGCTCCTCTGCTGATGCGCAAGCTGCCTGCCCCGTTGCGTCGCTTCTGGCTGGGCCGCGCGGAACTGCGGTCGGTGTTCGTCGAGCCGATGGCGGCCGAGGCGCACGCGCTGCGCGGGATCCTCGCAGGCACCCGCGTCGATGCCATCCTGGCCGACGTCACGTTCACCGGGGCGCTCGCGGTCCTGTTGGGCGATGCCGGCCGACCGCCGATCGTGGCGTGCGGCGTCGCGCCGCTGACGTTGTCGAGTGCCGACACGCCACCCTTCGGCATGGCATGGCAGCCCACGCAGGGTGCGGACTATCGCCGGATGACCCGCGTCGCGCAGCGGGTGATCATGCGCGACAGTCAACGCGCGTTCGACGCCGCGCTGCGTGGCGCGGGCGGCGGCGGTGCGCCGGTGTTCGTCAGCGACTGGCCGCGACTGGCCGACGCAGTGGTCCAGCTGTCGGTGGCGGGATTCGAGTACCCGCGCAGCGATCTGCCCGAGACCGTCGAGTTCGTCGGGCCCGCGCTGCCGCCTCCCGACGCGTCGTTCCAGCCGCCGACGTGGTGGTCCGACCTCAGCGCTGCGGCGACGGTCGTGCTGGTCACCCAGGGCACCTTCGACAACACGAACCTCGACCAACTGATCACCCCGACACTGCGGGGGCTCGCCGATCGCCCCGATGTCCTCGTCATTGCCACGACCGGCGGCAGAGCCGGTCAACAGCTGCCCGAGCACATCCCGGCCAATGCACGTGTGACCGACTGGGTGCCCTACTCGGCGCTGATGCCGCATGTCGACGTGATGATCACCAACGGTGGCTACGGAGGTGTGCAGTACGCGCTGAGCCACGGCGTGCCGCTGGTGGTGGCCGGGGAGACCTCCGACAAGGCCGAGGTGGCTGCGCGCGTGGCTTTCAGCGGGGTCGGCATCGACCTCAAGACCTCGACCCCGACCCCGGAGGCCGTACGTGCCGCCGTGATGCGCGTCCGCGACGACGACCGCTACCGGTCCGCCGGGCAACGGCTGCGCGCCGAAATCGACTCGGCGACACCGATCGACGCCATCGCGAACGCGCTCAAACGCTGTTGCGACGTCTGACTAGACCTTGGAGATGACGTTTTCGGCGAACATCTCCAAATTGCGGATCTTCGCGTCCAGCGGCTCGGTGTCCTGCCCCATGATGTAGGGGATCCGGAACCCGACGATCACGTCGGTGACACCCTTGTCCTCCAGACGTTTGATGCCGTCCGGCGTGTACGCGTCCAGTGAGATCACGTGCACTTCGTAGTCGTCCCGGTCGGCGGTCTCGGCGTCCTCACGGAACCGAGCCAGCTTCTCGAGCAGCGGGTCGAGTTCCTCGGGGTCGCCGCCGCCGTGCATCCAGCCGTCGTTGCGGGCCGCGCGCCGCAGCGCGGCGTCGGCGTGCCCGCCGATCAGGATCGGCACCGGCCGGGACGGGGCCGGCGTCATCTTCGTCTTGGGCACGTCGTAGAACTCGCCATGGAACTCGAAATAGTCACCGGAGGTCAGACCGCGGATGATCTCGATGCACTCGTCCATCCGCTTGCCGCGCCGTGCGAACGGCACGTCCATCAACTCGTAGTCCTCCGGCCACGGGCTGGTGCCCACGCCGAGACCCAGGCGGTTGTCGAACAGCGCGGCCAGCGAGCCGGCCTGCTTGGCCACCAGCGCCGGGGGCCGGATCGGCAATTTCAGCACGAAGTGGTTGAAGCGCAGCGTGGTGGTGACTGCGCACAGTGCCGCGGTCAGCACGAACGCCTCGATGAAGGCCTTGCCGTCGAGGAACTCCCGGTTGCCGTCGGGGGTGTACGGATACTTCGAATCCGACTCGAACGGATACGCGATGCTGTCCGGGATCGTCATCGCGTGGTAGCCGGCCGCCTCCGCGGCCTTGGCCAGCGGAATGTAGTACGTCGGGTCGGTCATCGCTTCGGCATAGGTGAATCGCACGACCGCGATACTAGAACACGTTCTAGTTCAATCCCGAGGTTTGGCGATTTCGTCAGCGAACGGGGGCGCGCCGTCACCGGCGACGGTGAGGCTGCCCCACGGCGTGCGTTCGACCACGCGCGCCTGCACCTCGTGTCCGGCAACGGACAGCGACACGACCCGCCGGCTGCGAAGCAAGTCGTCCGGCAGGTCGCCGGTGAGGGTTCCGCGCCAGTGATATCGGCCGTCGATCGCGGCCAGATTTCCGGTGAGTCTGGCACGTGCGGCAATGTCGCGGCCGTCGAGGGAAATGGCGACGGGACCGTCGTACACGTCGTCGTCGGCGGCGGGTGCCGCTCCGCTCAGGTAGAAGCGCGCTGCCACGGGTTGGGGGAGCCATGAGCGCACCCTGACCCGCGATTTCGCTTCCATCCGCGTCGCCTCGGAGCGGGCCATGAGATCGAGGCAGCGGGCTACGAAACGGGTTTGCAAGCCCACGTCCGGGCCCGGTGTGCGGAAGTAGTTCGGCATCCCGTGCACGGCCACGGTGTGATCGAAGGATGCCCGGGTGTCGACCACGGTGCGGGCGGTGACCGTGTCACCGTCCGCCGCGCGCACCGTCCACATGTCGGTGGTGGCGTCGTAGCAGCGTTCGGCGATGTCGGCGACCAGGGTCCCGGCGATGGCACGGCTTGCCCCGATCACGATGGTGGTCACAGGAATCCGGCCCTGCGCCACAGGCTTCGGCCGATCCGTCCCATCAGCCCGACGTCGTCGAAGAAGGCTGCCAGCGACGCGAACGACGATACGCAGCTGGCCCGGAAGTGGGGGTTGGCCCGTGCCGCGGCGCGCATCCGCCTCCCGTCGAGACCTGCGCGCCGGTACTGGATCGGCAGGGTGAACAACATGCGGTAGAACGGCCCGCCGACGCCGTGCAGATTGGCGAGGACGAACCTGCGGTGGCGCGGCATCGTCGGCACCGATTTGCGCAGGCCGTCTCGCGCGAACTGGATGTGGCGCGCCTCCTCGGTGACGTGGATACGCATCAGCCGCGAGACGATCGGCTGCAGGTCGGGATCATCGAGGATCTGCCGCTGCAGCGCGTCGAAGATCTCCTCGCCGACCAGCGCGGCGCCCCACAACACGTCACCGCGGAACACGAACGGCAGTGAATTGATGACGATGCGATGGAAAAGCCTGGGACGCACCGGAGTTCCGCCGATCCGAGCGATCGTCTTGCCGAACATGACCATGTGGCGGGTCTCGTCACCCAGTTCGGTCAGCGCATAGTGGGTGGTGGCGGCCGTGGGGTTCTTGTGCATCAGATCCCGCAACAACGCCTGGTTGAGAATGTTCTCGAACCAGATGCCGGCCGAGAGGATGTTGACCAGTTCCTGGCGGCTGAGTTCGATCTGCTCGCGACGGCTCATGGCCTCCCATTGGGGAGTGCCGTAGAGCGTGACGACCTGCGGGGGCAGGAAGAACTTGTCGGGATCCAGGGGCGCGTCCCAGTCGATGTCGACCACCGGTGCGTAGGACTTTTTGACCGATCCCTTGAGGAGCCGCTCGGCGAACTCCTCCCGGGTCGTCTTGGCTGCCGTCATCGTTAAAAGCTAGGGAAGCCGGCCGCATCATGTCAATACCCGCGGTATCGCATACCTTCGGTACTGTGCGGACGCGCTGGCGCCTGGGATCATGATCGAATGACTTCTTTTCTGCTGCGCGCCGCGCTGACCGGTCTCGCGTTGTGGCTCGTCACGCTGATCGTGCCCGGTATCGCGTTCGTCGGCGGCGACACCACGCTCGCGCGCGTCGGCGTCATCTTCGTCGTCGCAGTGGTCTTCGGGCTGGTCAACGCGGTCATCAAGCCGATCGTGCAGATCCTGTCGATACCGCTCTACATCCTGACCCTGGGCCTGTTCCACGTCGTGATCAATGCGCTGATGCTGTGGCTCACCGGGTGGATCACCGAGCACACCACCGGGTGGGGGCTGGCCATCGACCAGTTCTGGTGGACGGCGATCTGGGCCGCGATCGTGTTGTCGATCGTCAGTTGGGTGCTGTCGCTGTTCGTCAAGGCACACTGAGAGATATGCCGGAGCTTCCCGAAGTCGAAGCGCTCGCCGACCATCTCCGCCGCCACGCGGTCGGGCTGACCGTCGCCCGTGTCGACGTCGCCGCGCTGTCGGTGCTCAAGACGTTCGATCCGCCGGTGACGGCGTTGCACGGCCAGCCGGTCACCGGAGCCGCGCGGTGGGGCAAGTACCTCGGGCTCCAGGCCGGCGAGCTCTATCTGATCACCCATCTGTCGCGGGCCGGGTGGTTGCGCTGGTCGGACAAGCTGGCCGCGGCGCCGCTGCGGCCCGGCAAGGGGCCGATCGCGTTGCGAGTGCACCTCGGCACGCCGGGGGACGCGCCGGGCTTCGATCTGACCGAGGCCGGTACCCAGAAGCGGCTGGCGGTCTGGCTCGTGCGCGATCCGCTGGCGGTGCCCCAGATCGCCGCGCTCGGACCGGACGCGTTGTCGCTGACACCGCAGGGGTTGGCCGAGGCGCTGGCCGGACACACGGGGCGGATCAAGACCGTCATCACCGATCAGAAGGTGATCGCCGGGATCGGCAACGCCTACAGCGACGAGATTCTGCACGTGGCCAAGCTGTCGCCGTTCGCGACCGCGGGCAAGCTCTCCGACGCGCAGCTGGCAGACCTGCACGACGCGATGATCTCGGTGCTGACCGACGCGGTGACCCGGCTGGTGGGTCAGCAGGCCGCGACCCTGAAGGGGGAGAAGCGGTCCGGACTACGGGTGCACGCCCGCACAGGCCTGCCCTGCCCGGTGTGCGGCGACACCGTGCGGGAGGTGTCGTTCGCCGACAAGTCGTTCCAGTACTGCCCGACGTGTCAGACCGGCGGCAAGGTGCTCGCCGACCGCCGGATGTCCCGCCTGCTCAAGTAGCGCCCGCTATCCTGCCGCCATGACTCGGCAGAAGATCCTGATCACCGGGGCCAGCTCGGGCCTGGGCGCGGGCATGGCTCGTGCGTTCGCCGCCAGGGGGCGTGACCTGGCGCTGTGCGCGCGCCGCACCGAGCGTCTCGACGAACTGAAGGCGGAACTGCTCGAGCGCCACCCGGGCATCACGGTCGCGGTCGCCGCGCTCGACGTCAACGACCACGAGCAGGTGCCCAAGGTGTTCGGCGCGCTGCGCGACGAACTCGGTGGGATCGACCGCGTCATCGTCAACGCCGGCATCGGCAAGGGCTATCCCCTCGGTGGCGGCAAGTTGTGGGCCAACAAGGCGACCATCGAGACGAACCTCGTCGCCGCGCTGGTGCAGATCGAAACCGCGATCGAGATGTTCACCGCGGCCGGCGGCGGACACCTGGTGCTGATCTCGTCGGTACTCGGCAACGTCGGCGTCCCCGGGCACAAGGCCGCCTACTGTGCGAGCAAGGCCGGTCTGAGCTCGTTGGGGCAGTCGCTGCGGGCGGAGTACTCGTCGGGGCCGATCAAGGTCACGGTGATCGAGCCGGGGTACATCGAATCGGAGATGACCGCCAAGTCGAATACCACGCTGCTCATGGTGGACAACGAGACCGGCGTGCGGGCGATGGTCGACGCGATCGAGAAGGAGAAGGCTCGCGCGGTGGTGCCCGGGTGGCCTTGGCGGCCGCTCGTGGAGTTGATGAAGGTCCTGCCGACACGTTTCGTCCACCGGTTCGCCTGATTCGTCGGGAACTTTCCCGAACCGGTTGCCCGCGGTCCCGGCTTTCCTAGACTGACTGGAATCAGCCAGCAGTGAGGGGAGCCGGATCGCGCGATGACCACTGAGCCGGACCTGGACGACCGACGCGCCACCCACGCCTTCCATTTCGACCGCCACACTCCGCAGTACCGCACGCAGTTCGAGCAGATCACCTCGGCGATGCACAGCCGGTGTCCGCTGGCATGGACGGACACCTACGGCGGCCACTGGGTGGCCGCGGGAGCGCAGGAGGTCTTCGAGCTGGCCCGCTGCCCGCACGTGTCCAACGACAACGACGTCGCCGGCGAGCGCAGCGGATACACCGGAATCAATATCCCGCGAGGAGAATCCAGCGTCGCGTTCCGCGGAGGCATGCTGGAGATGGACGATCCCGAACACCGCCAGTACCGCGGCCCGCTCAACGGGTACCTGTCACCGGCGGCGGTGCAGCGGTGGGTGCCTTTCGTCGACGAGGTGGTCCGCGCCTGCCTGGACGAGAAGATCGAGCAGGGGCGCATCGACTTCGTCGACGACCTGGCCAACATCGTGCCCGCGGTACTGACCCTGGCTCTGCTCGGTGTCCCGCTGCGGGAGTGGGACATCTACTGCGAACCGGCGCACGCGTCGGTGTACACGCCCGCCGACTCGCCGGACTACCGCCGGGTCGCCGATCTGGCGGTGGCCTCGGCGATGCAGATGATGGGGCACGTGGCCGACGTCCGCCGGACGCCCCGGCCCGGCCTGATCGATGCGCTGATCCGGTTGCGGATCGACGGCGAGCCCGCCCCCGACATCGAGATCATGGGCATGCTCATGCTGCTGATCGGGGGCGGATTCGACACCACGACGGCGCTGACGGCCCATGCGCTGGAGTGGCTCTCGGAGCACCCCGGCGAACGGGATCGCCTCAGCCGGGAGCGCGCCACCCTGTTGAACCCGGCGACCGAAGAGTTCCTGCGCTATTTCACACCCGCGCCCGGCGACGGTCGCACGATCGCGCACGACATCGAGGTCGACGGCGTGACCCTCAAAGAAGGCGAGCGGCTGTGGCTGTCGTGGGCCATGGCCAACCGCGACCCCACCGTCTTCGACGATCCCGATCGACTCATCCTCGATCGGAAAGGCAATCGGCACTACAGCTTCGGGCTGGGGGTGCACCGGTGTATCGGATCCAACGTCGCCCGCACGGTCTTCAAGTCGATGCTGACCGCGGTGCTGGACCGGATGCCGGACTTCCGCTGCGATCCGGCCGGGACGGTGCACTACACCACCATCGGCGTCATTCAGGGCATGCAGCATCTGCCGGCGAGCTTCACGCCGGGTCGACGGCTCGGGTCCGGGCTGGACGAGACCCTGGACAGGTTGCAGCGGGTGTGCGACGAGCAGCAACTGGCCGCGCCGATCACCGTCCGCAAGGCGGCCGCCGTAATCGATTGATTTGACAATCTGTTGGGTTTTCCCAACACTTGATTGTGTGAGTCCTGTCAGACGAGGGGAAACACGGCCCATCCACAACCGCATCGGTGTCCTGCGCGCCGAGCGGAAGATGTCCCGGGCCCAGCTTGCCGAGCTCATCGACGTCAACCCGCAGACCGTGGGAGCGCTGGAACGCGGCGATCACTATCCCAGCCTGGACCTGGCGTTCCGGATCTGCGATGTCTTCGAGTTGCCGGTCGAAGCCGTGTTCTCGCGGGAACCGTTCACCCCCTTGTCGGCCGAGCTCTACCGGAAGCACACCCGAACCTGAGGAGCATGTTCATGTCGAACGCAATCAGCGTCCTCGACCGCTACCAGCACTACCGCGCCCGGCGTTTCCTCAAACACGAACAGACCTACGCCAACTCGCTGCCGTCATGGCGGACGCAGCGGCGGCGCCGGATCCTGGTGGTGGGTCTGGCACTGACTTTCGCTGTGATGGCGGTGATCAGTGTGTTGTGCGCCTTCGGTTTCCGGATCGCGGCGCTTGCATGGATACCGGCCACCCTGATCTTCCTACCGCTGTGGGTGGCCTTGCAGATCGTGTCCGGTCGGCAGGGTGACGCCCCGAATGCCACGCTCGACGAATTCGAACTGGCACAACGCAACAACGCGCGGTCGATCGGACTGGCGATCACGCAGAACCTGATGCTGCTGCCGATCTTCTACCTCATCATCGGCTCGGTTTCGACCGACTTCGGCGATGGCAACATCGCCTATGCCGGCGGGCTGATGACGCTGACCGTACTGCTCATCGGCGGGTGCACCCCGGCGATGATCCTCGGCTGGACGCGACCCGACCCCGACGCCTGAGTGATTTCGGCGTGTTTGTCGTCGCTGTACGACGATAAACACGCCGAAATCACGCGGAACGGCCGCGCTGCGTGCGGTAGCGGCGCACCAGCGCGTCGGTCGACGAATCCGATTGTCCGGCAGGAGAATCAGCCTCGGTGAGCACCGGCAGTAGCGCCTTGGCCTGGGTCTTGCCCAGCTCCACACCCCACTGGTCGAACGAGTCGATGCCCCAGACCACGCCCTCGACGAACACCTGGTGCTCGTAGAGGGCGATCAGCTGGCCCACCACCGACGGAGTCAGCCGGTGGGCGAGAATCGAGGTGCTGGGCCGATTGCCCGGCATCACCTTGTGCGGCACCACATCTGCCGGCGTACCTTCTGCCGCGATCTCCTCCGAGGTCTTTCCGAAGGCGAGCACCTGGGTCTGGGCGAAGAAGTTGCTCATCAGCAGGTCGTGCATGCTGCCGGAACCGTCGGCGGTGGCAAGGTCGTCGGTGGGTTCGCTGAACCCGATGAAGTCGGCGGGCACCAGGCGTGTGCCCTGGTGCAGCAGTTGGTAGAACGCGTGCTGTCCGTTGGTTCCCGGCTCACCCCAGAAGATCTCTCCGGTCTGCGACGTCACCGGTGTTCCGTCCGCACGCACCGACTTACCGTTCGACTCCATCGTCAGCTGTTGCAGGTATGCCGCGAACCGGGACAGGTCGTTCGAATAGGGGAGTACCGCACGGGTTTCGGCACCGAAGAAGTTGTTGTACCAGAGTCCGATCAGACCCAGCAGTACAGGAGCGTTCACGTCGAGCGGCGCTGACCGGAAGTGTTCGTCGACGATGTGGAAGCCCTCCAGGAACTCCGCGAACCGCTCCCGGCCGATCACCGCCATCACCGACAGGCCGATCGCCGAATCCACCGAGTACCGGCCACCGACCCAGTCCCAGAAGCCGAACATGTTGTCGGTGTCGATGCCGAACTCGCTCACGAGTTCCGCGTTGGTCGACACCGCCACGAAGTGCTTGCTGACCGCGTCCTCGCCGAGTGCGTCGGTCAGCCAACGTCGCGCCGCCGTGGCGTTCGTCAGGGTCTCCAACGTCGAGAAGGTCTTCGACGCGATGATGAAAAGCGTTGCGGCCGGATCGAGTCCGTCGAGCGTGGCGACGAGGTCGGCGGGGTCGACGTTGGAGACGAAGCGCGCCGAGACGCTGGCGTCGGCGTAGTGCCGCAACGCCTGGTAGACCATCACCGGACCCAGATCCGAACCGCCGATTCCGATGTTCACCACGGTGGTGATGCGCTCACCCGTCGCGCCCCGCCACTGGCCGCTGCGCAACCGGTCGGTGAACTCACCCATCCGGTCGAGCACCTGATGCACGTCGGCGACGACGTCCTGGCCGTCCACCGTCAGCGATGCATCTCGGGGCAGCCGCAGGGGCAGCCGCAGGGCGGTGTGCAGCACCGCCCGATCCTCGGAGGTGTTGATGTGCGCGCCGGAGAACATCGCGTCACGCTTGGCCGGCAGCTCGGCGGCCTGCGCCAGATCCACCAGCAGGCCCAACGTCTCCCGGGTGATGCGGTGCTTGCTGTAGTCGATGTAGAGATCACCGACCGTCAGCGCCAACTCGGTGCCGCGCGCAGGGTCGTGAGCGAACAAGTCCCGCAGCTGCGCGGTGCTGATGTCGTCGTGATGGCGGGCCAGCGCCTGCCATGCAGGCGTGGCGGTGATGTCGGAACCCATGAGTTTCTCCTATGTCAAGCCGCTGCCGTTTGGCAAGGCTTGTGATGGTTGTTGTGATCGGTGTGGAGGTGTCCGTAGACGACGCGGGCCAGGCGGCGCTTGAGGCAGCGCAGGGCTTCGGGTGTGGAGTCGCCTGTGGTGAGGCGGCGTCGGTAGTAGGTCTGGCCGACGCCGTCGAGGCGGATCTGGGTGACCGCGATGCGGTGTAGTGCGGCGTTGAGTTGGCGGTTGCCTGACCGGGTCATCCGGACACGTCCACGGGTGTTTCCCGACCACACCGGCACCGGCGCCACCCCGGCATGGCGGGCGAAGGCCGCTTCACTTTTGAACCGGGTGACTCCGGCGGTCTCGCCGACCAGCTTGGCTGCGGTCAGCTCGCCACAGCCAGGCATGGCCAGCAGCGCCGGGGCCACGGCGCGCACCCGCGCGCCGATGCGTGTGGCCAACGTGTTGATCGTCTCGGTCAGGCGGGTGATGTCGGCCAGCTCGTCGCGGGCCAACTCGGCGACGATCCCGGTCTGGGTGTCCAACCACTGACCAAGCAGGCGGCGATGTTTGGCCAGGTCCAGCGACCGCGGTTTGGGTGCGTGTCCGGGGTCGAGTTCGTGGACCCGCCACAACAACCGGTTGATCGTCGCGGTGCGTTGGGCGACAAGGACTTCCCGGCGATCCACCAGCAGCTTGAGCTCGCGCGAGATCTCGTCATGCGAGGCGATCGGAAGATCGGGCTCACGCAGGAAACCCCGCGCGACTGCAAGTGCGTCGATCGGGTCGGACTTGCCGCGGGTACGGGCCGAGGCCCTGCTCTGGGCCATCAACTTCGGGGGGACCCGCACCACCTTCTGGCCCAGGGCCAACAGATCGCGTTCCAGACGCGCCGACAGATGCCGGCAGTCCTCGATCGCCCAGACGACATCGTCGCCGAACCGTTGCCGGGCCCACATCACCATCTCGGCATGCCCAGCGGTGATCGCGGTGACGGTCTTCTCAGCGAGCTTGCGGCCCACCTCGTCGACGGCGACGAAGGTGTGGGTGCGCTTGTGTACATCGGCTCCAACAACAACCATGGTGGTTGCCTCCTTCACTGTGAGGTGACGGTTGGGCCGGTCGGCGGACATACCTCAGTGGGGGCGATGCCACGCTCCTATCAAGTCACGCCGGCCGGTCCTTCACACCTGATGCCGACAAAACGCATGCACACCAACCCGAAGGCGGCACAAACCCTACGAGCCAGACACCAGGTGCAAAGGATCCAACCACCGCACTAAGCGGCGACCCCACCCTGACACTGACCAGAACCCTAGTGCGGTCTGCTGAATGAAGGTGTATGACGTGGATATGGACACCGCGACGCTGTTGAAATCCGTTCCCACCGGTCTGTGGATCGGCGGTGAGGAACGCGAAGCCACGTCGACGTTCAACGTGCTCGACCCCAGCAGCGACGATGTGCTGACCGCGGTCGCCGACGCCACCGCCGATGACGCCGTCGCCGCGCTGGATGCGGCCTGCGCGGTGCAGGCGGAGTGGGCGGCCACGCCGGCCCGGAAGCGTGGCGAAATCCTGCGTTCGGTGTTCGAGGCGATCACCGCGCGCGCCGACGACATCGCCACACTGATGACCCTGGAGATGGGCAAGGTGCTGGCCGAGAGCAAGGGCGAGGTGACCTACGGTGCCGAGTTCTTCCGCTGGTTCGCCGAGGAAGCCGTCCGCATCGACGGCCGCTACACCCAGAGCCCCGCCGGCAACGGCCGCATCCTGGTCACCAAACAGGCTGTCGGCCCCTGCTACGCCATCACCCCGTGGAACTTCCCGCTGGCGATGGGCACCCGCAAGATGGGTCCGGCGTTCGCGGCCGGCTGCACGATGATCGTCAAGCCCGCGCAGGAAACGCCGCTGACGATGCTGCTGTTGGCCAAGCTGATGGACGAAGCCGGCTTGCCCAAAGGCGTGCTGTCGGTACTGCCGACCAGCAGCCCCGGCCCGGTCACCGAGACGTTGCTCGACGACGGCCGGTTGCGCAAGCTGACCTTCACCGGCTCCACCGGGGTGGGCAAATCACTGGTCAAGCAGTCGGCGGACAAGCTGCTGCGCACGTCGATGGAACTCGGCGGCAACGCGCCGTTCGTCGTGTTCGACGACGCCGACGTCGACGCCGCGGTCGACGGCGCCGTCCTGGCCAAGATGCGCAACGGCGGTGAGGCCTGCACCGCGGCCAACCGCTTTCACGTCGCCAACGCGGTCCGTGCGGAGTTCACAGACAAGCTCATCAAACGGATGGAAGAGTTCACCCTCGGCAACGGGCTCGACGACGCGTCGAAACTCGGGCCGCTGATCAACGCCAAGCAGGTCGCCACCGTGACCGAGTTGGTGTCCGACGCGGTGTCGCGTGGTGCGACCGTCGCCATTGGCGGCGTCGCCCCCGGCGGACCCGGCAACTTCTATCCGGCCACCGTGCTGACCGATGTACCCGCCGACGCGCGGATTCTCAAAGAGGAGGTCTTCGGGCCGGTGGCACCGATCACCGGCTTCGACACCGAAGAAGAGGGTATTGCGGCGGCCAACGACACCGAGTACGGCCTGGCCGCCTACGTCTATACCCAGTCGCTGGACCGCGCCCTGCGGGTGGCCGAAGGCCTCGAGTCGGGCATCGTCGGGATCAACCGCGGCGTCATCTCCGATGCAGCGGCGCCGTTCGGCGGCATCAAGGAGTCCGGGTTCGGCCGCGAAGGCGGCACCGAAGGGATCGACGAGTACCTGGAAACCAAGTACATCGCGCTGACGAAGTAGACCCGGATCACATCAGCCCGCTGCCCCGCGCGCGCCTCCCTGAACGGGTGCCGCGGCGCCCATAGACTTCCTTGCTCGTAGCCGGCCGCTCGCACGCGGCCGCTCGCACTCGGACAAGGAGGAGGGCCCCGGGACGTGACAGCCGTGAGCGCGGCGCCGATCCGTGTCGGGCCGCGCCGATATGTCGGTCCCGGGCAGGCCATTCCGGCGCTGGACGGGGTGCGGGCACTGGCCGTCGGGCTGGTGCTGGCCGCCCACGGGGGTGTGCCGGGCTTCTCCGGCGGCTTCCTCGGCGTCGACGTGTTCTTCGTCCTCAGCGGATTCCTGATCACCTCGCTGCTGCTCGACGAGATCGGCCGCACCGGGCGGATCGGGCTCAAGAGCTTCTGGATCCGCCGCGCCCGCCGACTGTTGCCCGCTTTGCTGGTGATGGTGCTGACCGTGGTGCTGGTGCGCGAGCTGTTCGCCGCCGAGTCGATCGCGAACCTGCGCACCGAGGCGGTTGCCGCGTTCTTCTGGGTGTCGAACTGGGTGTTCGTCGGCGACCACACCGACTACTTCTCCCAGGGCGCACCGCCGTCCCCGTTGCAGCACACCTGGTCGCTGGGGGTCGAGGAGCAGTACTACCTGTTCTGGCCGCTGCTGCTGGCGGCGGTGGTGGCCGGGCTCGCGCGGATCGCCTACCGCCGGGGGGTGCCGCTGTCGACCCGCGTGGTGCGGTGGGCCGTGCTGGCGATCGCGATGCTCGGGTGTCTGGCGTCGGCGGCGGCGACGATGCTGTTCACCACCGAGGAGTCACTCAACCGGGTGTACTTCGGCACCGACACCCGCGCGCAGGCGCTGCTGGTCGGCGCCGCGGCCGCGGCGCTGGTGGTCCGGGACTGGCGTGGCATGACCGCCGGTGTGGAGAGCCTGCGCAGCCGGTGGGCGCGCGGGCTGTGCTGGGCGCTGCCGGTCGTCGGTTTGGTGATGCTGGTGACGGCGGCCCGTTTCGCCACGGGCAGCGCGCAGGAGTTCCGCAGTGGTCTGCTGATCATCGTTGCGGTGGCCGCGATCCTGATCATCGCGCCGGTCGCATTGGTGCAGGACGGCCCCGTCGCCAAGGTGCTGTCCATGGCGCCGCTGGTCGGCCTCGGCGCGATCTCCTACGGCGTCTACCTGTGGCACTGGCCGATCTTCCTCCTGCTCAACGGTGAACGCACCGGAAGCGAGGGCTGGCAGCTGTTCGCGCTGCGCTGCGCTGCCACCATCGCCGTCGCGGCGGTGTCCTGGTGGCTGATCGAGCAGCCGATCCGGGAGTGGAGGCCGCGCGTGGTGCCGATGCTTCCGCTGGCCACCGCCACTGCGGCGACGGCTGCGGTGGTGACGATGACCGTCATGCCGCCCGGTGTGGCACCGATGAAAACGCCGGATCCGCTCATCGACTCGGCGGCGCTCGTCGCGCCTGAGATCCCGGTCGAGGTGACACGGCCGGCGCGCCAGCGGGACCCGGCGGATCTGCAGGTCGCCGTGTTCGGCGACTCGATAGCGTGGACGTTGATGCGGTACCTGCCCGAGACCCCGGGTGTCGAGTTCGCCGATTACACCACGATCGGCTGCGGCATCGCCCGCGGCGGACCGTACGAATACGTGGGGCAGGAGCTCAACCAGAAGCCGGAGTGCGACGCCTGGCCGAGCCGCTGGGCCCAGCGCATCGCGCACGCCCAACCCGATGTGGTGCTGCTGGTCGTCGGCCGCTGGGAGGTCGTCGACCGGATGAACGAAGGACGGTGGACGCACATCGGGGAACCGGGGTACGACGCCTATCTGCGGGCCGAACTGCGCCGCGCGCTCGACATCCTGGGGTCGACCGGCGCGCCCATCGTCGCGACCACCGAACCGTACAACCGGCGCGCCGAGAAGCCGGACGGCAGCCTGTACCCCGAAGACCAGCCCAAACGTGTCGAGGCCTGGAACGCGCTGCTGCGCAGCGTGGTTGCCGAGCGGCCCCATGCCTCGGTGCTCGACCTCAACCGCAAGCTCAGCCCGAACGGTTACTACCAGACCAGGGTCGACGGCATCCGGCTGCGCAGCGACGGCGTGCATCCCACCCCGGAGGCGGTGGAGTGGCTGACGCCGTGGCTGGTCGAGGGGCTCACGCCGCAGTGATTTCGGCGTGCTCGTCGTCGCTCAGCGTCGATAATCACGCCGAAATCGCTAGTGACCCAGGCGGCCGCGGCCCAGCCTCAACAGCAGCATCGCGAGGTTCTTGCCCTCGACGCCGAGCTCGCTGTAGCGCTCGATGACCTTCATCTCACGGCTGTGCACCAACCGGGTACCGCCCGAGGCCATCCGGGCCCGGCCGATGGTCTGGGACACCTCGGTACGGCGTTTGACCGCGGCGAGGATCTCCGCGTCGAGGCGGTCGATCTCTCTGCGCAGCTCGTCGATATCGGGCACCTGGGTGGGCTCCGTCGTCGTCATGTCTCGTCCTCCGGGTTCTCGTTGTGTGCAGGTTCCGTACGGTTTCGGGCCTCACACAAGAGACGAGCCCCGGATCCGTTGCGGACCGCGGGGCTGTAGGGGAAGCAGCTAGACCACGGGCACCGCAGGCCGGTACCCGTAGAAAAATCGCCACTGCGCACAAAGCACCTCACGAGTGTGCCACTACCCGCCGTGCCAGCGCAAAGAGTGTCACACCGCAGCGGTAGGTTGGTAACGATATGACTTCGCTCTACCCCGCTACCGGAACAGATGAGCTCCTCGAGGGGCTCAATCCGCAGCAGCGCCAGGCCGTCCTGCACGAGGGCTCGCCGCTGCTGATCGTCGCCGGTGCCGGCTCCGGCAAGACCGCGGTGCTGACCCGCCGCATCGCCTACCTGCTGGCCGCCCGCGACGTCGGGGTGGGGCAGGTGCTGGCGATCACGTTCACCAACAAGGCCGCCGCCGAGATGCGCGAGCGCGTGGTCGGGCTGGTCGGGCCGCGTGCCCGCAACATGTGGGTGTCGACGTTCCATTCCACGTGTGTGCGGATCCTGCGCAACCAGGCCTCGCTGCTGCCGGGACTGAACTCCAACTTCTCGATCTACGACGCCGACGACTCGCGGCGGCTGCTGCTGATGATCGGCAAGGACATGGGGCTCGACACCAAGAAGCATTCTCCGCGCCTGCTGGCCAACGGCATCTCGAACCTGAAGAACGAGTTGATCGGCCCCGAGCAGGCGGCTGCGGAAGCGTCCGAGGCCGCCGACGACCTCGCCCGCATCATCGCCGAGGTGTACGGCGAGTACCAGCGCCGGCTGCGCGCGGCCAACGCGCTGGACTTCGACGACCTGATCGGTGAGACGGTGGCGGTGTTGCAGGCGTTCCCGCAGATTGCGCAGTACTACCGGCGTCGGTTCCGGCACATCCTCGTCGACGAGTACCAGGACACCAACCACGCGCAGTACGTACTGGTGCGGGAGCTTGTGGGGACCGAGACGGTCGACGGGGTGGCCCCCGCCGAGCTGTGCGTGGTCGGTGACGCCGACCAGTCGATCTACGCCTTCCGCGGGGCCACGATCCGCAACATCGAGGACTTCGAACGCGACTTCCCTGATGCGACAACGATTCTGCTGGAACAGAACTACCGCTCCACGCAGACCATCCTCAACGCCGCCAACGCGGTCATCGCCCGCAACGCCGGCCGTCGGGAGAAGCGGCTGTGGACCGACTCCGGGGAAGGCGAGTTGATCGTCGGCTACGTCGCCGACAACGAGCACGACGAGGCACGGTTCGTCGCCCAGGAGATCGACGCGCTCGCCGACTCCAGCGGCGAGTTCACCTACAACGACGTCGCGGTGTTCTACCGCACCAACAACTCCTCACGCGCGATCGAAGAGGTGTTCATCCGCGCCGGCATCCCGTACAAGGTTGTCGGCGGCGTGCGGTTCTACGAGCGCAGGGAGATCCGCGACGTCGTCGCCTACCTGCGGGTGCTCGACAACCCCGGTGACGCGGTCAGCATGCGGCGCATCCTCAACACCCCTCGCCGCGGCATCGGCGACCGGGCCGAGGCCTGCGTGGCGGTGTACGCCGAGAACACCGGCTCGAATTTCAACGACGCCCTGCTCGCGGCCGCCGAGGGCAAGGTGCCGATGCTCAACACCCGCTCCGAGAAGGCCATCAAGGGGTTCGTCGACCTGCTCGACGAGCTGCGTGGCGGCCTCGACGGCGAACTCGGGGAGCTCGTGGAGGCGGTGCTCGACCGCACCGGCTACCGCGCCGAACTCGAGTCCTCCACCGACCCGCAGGACCTCGCCCGTCTGGACAACCTCAACGAACTGGTCTCGGTGGCACACGAATTCGCCACCGACCTGGCCAACGCCAGGGCGCTGGCCGACGAAGAGCCGCAGGACGAAGATGTCCCGGATACCGGCGTGCTGGCGGCCTTCCTCGAACGCGTGTCACTGGTCGCCGACGCCGACGACATCCCCGAGCACGGCGCGGGGGTGGTCACCATGATGACCCTGCACACCGCCAAGGGCCTGGAGTTTCCGATCGTCTTCGTCACCGGTTGGGAAGACGGCATGTTCCCGCACATGCGCGCGCTCGGCGACCCGATCGAACTGTCGGAGGAGCGGCGGCTGGCCTATGTCGGCATCACGCGGGCCCGGCAGCGTCTGTATCTGAGCCGGGCGAAGGTGCGTTCGTCGTGGGGGCAGCCGATGCTCAACCCGGAGTCCCGATTTCTGCGGGAGATCCCGGCGGAGCTGATCAACTGGCGCCGCGTCGAGGCGCCGCAATCCCGGTTCTCGGCGCCGGTCGGCAACGCGGGCCGATACGGCACCCCACGCCCGTCGCCGACGCGCGCCGCCGCGGGTAAGCGGCCGATGGTGGTGCTCGAGCCCGGTGACCGCGTCAACCACGACAAGTACGGGCTCGGCCGCGTCGAGGAAGTCTCCGGCATGGGTGAGTCGGCGATGTCGCTGATCGACTTCGGCAGTGCCGGTCGGGTCAAGCTGATGCACAACCACGCGCCGATTCAGAAGCTGTAGCGGCGCTGCTCAGGTCCGGGCCCAGCGTCCTGTCTGGGGCAGTGCCGCCAGTCCGATGGTGACGACAGGCAGCAGCGGCAGCGCATAGACGACGCTGGGCAGTGTCGCGCCGGCGATGAAGAGCCCGGTGAACATCAGCAGCGCCACCACGGCGCCGACGACGACCAGAAACCGGCCGGTGCGTTGCCGCAGCAGCATCATGATCAGCCCGGTGATGTTCGCGGCGGCCGAGATCGCGGTGAGGAACCCCATCGCGACACAGAACAGAGGATCGGTGCGCCACCAGCCGGTGATCAGATCGGTGGCGATGACCGCGGTCGCCCAGCCGGACACGATGGCGGCCACGGCGGTCGCGATCGCTGCGCCGGGGCCGGGCCGGCCCTGGGCGGCCGGTTCGTCGGCTATCGGGGTGACGAGGCTGGTGGGCGCATCGTCGGTCCGATGCTCCTCGCGCAAGCGCTCGTCGGTCCGATGCTCCTCGCGCAAGCGCTCGTCGGCGACGACGGGTACTTCGCCGGTCGGGTGACGGCGGATGATGCCGGTCTGGTCGGTGGACGGGCTACGCGGGGCGCGGCGCAGGATCCGGGTTTCTGCGTCGGCGTCGGACGCATCGGCAGACGGGTGATCGTCGCGGGCCACTCAGCCAAAGTAGCTGCCGGGCGTCAGCCCGCGCTTGGACAACCAGCCGACCGGGTCGACCCTGGTGCCACCGAGGTGAACCTCGAAGTGCAGGTGCGGCCCGGTCGAGTTGCCGGTGTTGCCCATCTTGGCGATCTGGTCGCCGGCCATCACCCGGTCACCGACGTTGACCAGGATGGAGCTGTTGTGGCCGTACAGGGTCACGGTGCCGTCGGCGTGGCGCAGCTTGACCATGTTGCCGTAACCGCCTTCGGCGCCGGCGGAGATGACGACGCCGTCGGCCGCCGCCACGACCGGGGTGCCGATCGCGTTGGCGATGTCGATCCCGGCGTGCAGCACGCCCCAGCGGTAGCCGAAACCGGATGTCCACACTCCGCGCGTCGGCATCGCGTACTGGGGTCGCGACAGCCGCGCCTCACGCTCGGCCCGCTCCTGCGCGAACGCGGCGGCCTTGGTGATCTCCTCGGCGTGCACGGACGCCGATGCGGCCGGCGCGACGGTGACGATCTGCACGCCGTCCATCGACTCGGCGCCGATGCCGGTCTCCGTCTGCGCCGAGGCGAGGACGGTGTCGGCGGGGTCCTTCTGCGCGCTGTTGGTGACGGTGTAGGCGCCGGCGGCGGTGGCGCCCACGGCCATCGCGGCGACCATCAGGCGGCCCTTGACCGGGACCTCCTGCTTGCGGTGGGCGCCCCGGCGGCCGCGCATGTCGATGATGTCGGTCTTGGCGGTGCCGTCGCTGAGGTCGGTGTGACTCTCGCGATAGGCCCGCGCCGAGGGCTGCAGCCCGACGGCACGGAACTCCGCTGGCACGGCCAGCCGCAGCGGCGTGAGGTCGTCGGTGTCGGTCAGATCATCGAGCTCGGGCGCATGCATCACCTGCGCTTCGCGGTCGAACGCCGCGTGCGGGAGGACGTCGAGATCGGAGAAATCGCTGATCGGGCCGAACTCGTTGAACGGAATGATGTCGGTGATTTCGCTGGGACCAGGTGCCGCGACAGCTTCGTAGGGCCGAGGCGAGCGATGCTGAGGCAACCTGAAATGTCCTTGTCGTCGTGATCAGACCGTTACTAAGACCAGTGGACGTTAACCAAATTCCAATCCAAGAGGCAACCCGAGCGCACCATCACCTCACGATTGTGATTTGAATCACCAACAGGCTGCGGTGAGATCGACCACATGATCGGTGGGCGGTAACAACGGTCAACGCCCGGGTCGATACAGTTCCCCACGAGCCCGTCGGGCCGCAAGTTTCTAGCCGCAGACAGACAGAATGTTTCGGAGTCCATGGACCTCTTCGAGTATCAGGCGAAAGAACTCTTCGCCAAGCACAACGTACCCACCACCCCTGGCCGGGTGACCGATTCCGCCGAGGACGCGAAGGCGATCGCCGAGGAGATCGGCCGGCCCGTGATGGTCAAGGCGCAGGTCAAGACCGGCGGTCGGGGCAAGGCCGGCGGCGTGAAGTACGCCGCGACCCCCGACGACGCGTTCACCCACGCGCAGAACATCCTGGGCCTGGACATCAAGGGCCACGTCGTCAAGAAGCTGCTGGTCGCCGAGGCCAGCGACATCGCCGAGGAGTACTACATCTCCTTCCTGCTCGACCGCGCCAACCGCACCTACCTGGCCATGTGCTCGGTCGAGGGCGGCGTGGAGATCGAAGAGGTCGCCGCCACCAAGCCCGACCGGCTGGCCAAGGTGCCCGTCGACGCCACGAAGGGTGTCGACGAGGCGTTCGCGCGCGAGATCGCCGAGAAGGGCCACCTGCCCGCCGAGGTGCTCGACGCCGCCGCGGTGACGATCGCCAAGCTGTGGGAGGTGTTCGTCAAGGAAGACGCCACGCTGGTCGAGGTGAACCCGCTCGTGCGTACGCCGGACGATCAGATCCTGGCCCTCGACGGCAAGGTGACCCTGGACGCCAACGCCGACTTCCGCCAGCCCGATCACGCGCAGTTCGAGGACAAGGACGCCACCGACCCCCTGGAGCTCAAGGCCAAGGAGAACGACCTCAACTACGTCAAGCTCGACGGACAGGTTGGCATCATCGGCAACGGAGCCGGCCTGGTCATGTCCACGCTGGACGTGGTCGCCTATGCCGGGGAGAAGCACAACGGGGTCAAGCCCGCGAACTTCCTCGACATCGGCGGCGGCGCGTCGGCCGAGGTGATGGCCAACGGTCTCGACGTGATCCTCAACGACGAACAGGTCAAGAGTGTGTTCGTCAACGTGTTCGGCGGCATCACCGCCTGTGACGCGGTGGCCAACGGCATCGTCAACGCGCTGAAGATCCTCGGCGACGAGGCCAACAAGCCGCTGGTGGTTCGCTTGGACGGCAACAACGTCGAGGAGGGCCGGCGCATCCTGGCCGAGGCCAACCACCCGCTGGTGATCCAGGCCGACACGATGGATTCCGGCGCCGACAAGGCCGCCGAGCTGGCGAACAAGTAAGGGACGCAACCACATGTCTATCTTTCTGAACAAGGACTCCAAGGTCATCGTCCAGGGCATCACCGGCGGTGAGGGCACCAAGCACACCAAGCTGATGCTCAAGGCCGGCACCCAGATCGTCGGCGGGGTGAACGCGCGCAAGGCGGGCACTGAGGTCAGCCATCAGGACAAGAATGGCCAAGACGTAAAGATCCCGGTGTTCGGCAGTGTCGCCGAGGCGATGAAGGAAACCGGCGCCGACGTGTCGATCGCCTTCGTGCCGCCGAAGTTCGCCAAGGACGCGATCATCGAGGCCATCGACGCCGAGATCCCGCTGCTGGTCGTCATCACCGAGGGAATCCCGGTGCAGGACACCGCCTATGCGTGGGCCTACAACGTCAGCAAGGGTGAGAAGACCCGCATCATCGGCCCCAACTGCCCGGGCATCATCACGCCCGGCGAGTCGCTGGTCGGCATCACGCCCAACAACATCACCGGCAAGGGCCCGATCGGGCTGGTGTCGAAGTCGGGCACGCTGACCTACCAGATGATGTACGAGCTGCGCGATCTCGGCTTCTCGACCGCGATCGGCATCGGCGGCGACCCGGTCATCGGCACCACCCACATCGACGCCATCGAGGCGTTCGAGAAGGACCCCGAGACCAAGGTGATCGTGATGATCGGCGAGATCGGCGGCGACGCGGAGGAGCGGGCGGCCGACTACATCAAGGCCAACGTCTCCAAGCCGGTCGTCGGCTACGTCGCGGGCTTCACCGCCCCCGAGGGCAAGACCATGGGCCATGCCGGTGCGATCGTGTCCGGCTCGTCGGGCACCGCGGCTGCCAAGAAGGACGCCCTCGAGGCCGCCGGGGTCAAGGTCGGTAAGACCCCTTCGGAGACCGCTCGGCTGGCTCGGGAGATCTTCGAGGGCCTGTAACGATTTCTGCCTGCCGCAGCTCCAGCAAGCGCGTAACCCCCCGCATGCTCGCGGGGGGTTTTCGCGTCTGCCGGCCGGTGTGGCGACCCGGGCGGGCCGCACCCGATGTGTAACGTGTTGCAGTTTTCGGTTAGCCTGACGAATTAACGGTTGTCAGGAGGTCTGTCATGCGTGTTGACCCGCACACGCCCGTCGTCGTCGGCATCGGGCAGTTCACCGAACGCATCGACGACCAGAACTACCGTGGGCTCTCGGCGGTCGACCTCGCCACCGAGGCGACGCGCGCCGCGCTCAGCGACACCGGCGCCGACGCGGCCAAGGTCGCGCAAGCCATCGAGGTGTTCGCGGGGCTGCGGCAGTTCGAGATCTGCACACCCTTCGCCGACCCGCCGCTGGGCGCGTCGGACAACTACCTGCGCTCGGTGGCGCAGCGGGTGGGTGCCGATCCCCGACGGGCAGTGTTGGAGCCGATCGGCGGCAACGGTCCGCAGAAGCTGATGACCGAGTTCGCCGGCGCCATCGCGGCCGGCGAACTCGAGGTGGCGCTCATCGTCGGCTCCGAACCCGGCTCGACGGCGAAGTACTTCGCCGACAAGGACCACAAGCCGGACTTCACCGAGCACGTCGGTGGCCAGCTCGAAGACCGCGGCTACGGGTTCGAGCAGTACATGAGCGAATACACCGTCGCCCACGGGCTGACCGGGGCGCCGGTGCAGTACGGACTGCTCGACAATGCGCGGCGCGCCGCGCTGGGGGTCGGTGTCGCGGAGTACCGCAGGCAGATGGCCGAACTGTTCGCTCCGTTCTCGGCGGTCGCGGCGAAGAACCCCTATTCGTCCTCGCCGGTGGAGCGGTCGGTCGACGAGATCGTCGCCGTCACCGACGACAACCGGATGATCTGCGATCCGTACCCGCGCCTGCTGGTCGCGCGCGACACCGTCAACCAGGGTGCGGCCGCGATCGTCATGTCGGTGGCGGCCGCAAGCCGCCTCGGGGTCCCCGAACACAAATGGGTCTACCTTCGCGGCCATGCCGACCAAACCGAACAGGCCCTGCTCGACCGGGAACGGCTCGGTGTCAGCGTGTCCGCCAGACAAGCTGTGGCAGAGGCACTTCGGGTGGCCGGCATCGGCATCGACGATGTGTCCACCTTTGACCTCTACAGCTGCTTCCCGTTCCCGGTGTTCGCCGTGTGCGACGAATTCGGTGTGGCCGCCGACGATCCGCGCGGGCTCACGCTGACCGGTGGTCTGCCGTACTTCGGCGGTCCCGGCAACAGCTATTCGCTGCACGCGATCGCCGAAACGGTCTCCGCGATGCGCAGCAATCCGGGGTCCTTCGGTCTCGTGGGCGCCAACGGCGGTGTGATGAGCAAGTATTCGGTGGGCGTGTACTCCACCGACCCCGGCGAGTGGAGCGCCGACCGGAGCCGGGAGCTGCAGGCCGACATCGCCGCGCTGCCGACGGTTGCGGTCACCCGGCATCCCGACGGGCCCGCCACGATCGAGACCTACTCGGTCCGTTACGACTGGCCGGTGCGTACCGGGATCATCGTCGGACGCCTCGACGCCGACGGGTCGCGGTTCATGGCGCTGACCGAAGACCCGGAGTTGGTGGCGTTGATGAGCGACGGTGACCCGCTGGGCGCCGCGATCTCGGTGACGCCGGACGGCGACGTCAACCGGGCGGTCTTGCGGTAGCGCCGCCAGTCAGGCCACGGCGGCGGGCCGCCAATCAGACTAAAGCGCTGAGCTTGCCGGCCAGCCGCTCGACGTAGGCGGCGACCTCGGCGTCGGATTTGTCGGGCAACCCGAACAGCACCTCGGTGACACCGATCTCGCGCCAGTGGGCCAGCTTGTCGGCGTCGGGCTTGAAATCCAGCGCGACGATCTGCGGGGCGCCGTCGCGGCCGGCGGCCGCCCAGGTGTCCTGCAGCAGCTTCACCGGCTCGTCGATGACGAAATCACGCGGCGTGGTGATCCAGCCGTCGGCCGAGCGCGCAATCCACTTGAAGTTCTTTTCGGTACCGGCGGCGCCGACCAGCACCGGGATGTGTGACTGCACCGGCTTCGGCCAGGCCCACGACGGCCCGAACGAGACGAATTCGCCGTCGTATTCGGCCTCTTCCTGAGTCCACAGGGCGCGCATGGCCTCCAAATACTCGCGCAGCATGGTCCGGCGGCGCCCGGGTGGCACCTTGTGGTCGGCCAGTTCGTCGGTGTTCCAACCGAAACCGACCCCCAGTGACACCCTGCCGCCCGACAGGTGGTCGAGCGTGGCGATCGACTTGGCCAGCGTGATCGGGTCGTGTTCGACCGGCAGCGCGACCGCGGTGGACAACCGCACCCGCGATGTAACGGCGGCCGCGGTGCCCAGTGACACCCACGGATCCAGTGTCCGCATGTAGCGGTCGTCGGGCAGCGTCTCGTCGCCGGTGGTGGGATGCGCGGCCTGGCGCTTGATCGGGATGTGGGTGTGCTCGGGCACGTAGAAGGTACTGAAGCCGTGATCGTCGGCCAGCTTCGCGGCCGCCGCCGGCGTGATCCCGCGATCGGAAGTGAACAGCACCAACCCGTAGTCCATCCGTGAATTAGAACGTGTTTCAGTCTGTCGCCGCAAGGGCGCCTCTGTCCGGGGGCCGAAACCGCGTCGTCCGTCCGGTGCCGGTGGTCGAGCGGCGAGAGACCCGCGGCGCCCCGAGCGGCACCCGGACCACTGACCGACCCACAGCTCGGTGCGCTAGCGTGGGTCATCGAACTCAGGCGGTCTATCGCGATCGCAGTCGAATCCGTCGTCGAACCGATGCGGCGCCCGACAGCACAGGAGAGGTCATGTCGTACCCACAAGGCCCGCCCGGAGGCCCCGGCTACCCGGGCGCTCAGCAGCCCACGACCCAGTTTTCCGCCCCGACCCAGCAGTTCGGCAAGGTGTCCGATCAGGACTTCGGTGCGCCGTTGGCGAGCAAGCTGCCGCTGTACCTGACCGCCGCGGTCGCGGTGCTCGGTCTGCTCGTCTACCTGTCCAGCTTCGCGCCGCAGTTCACCGTCTCGTCGTCGGACTTCCCACTGCTCGGCGAGATCACCGGTAGCTCGGTCGGGCTGATGCTGGCGGTCATCGCCTCGGTGGTCGCCGCTCTGGTGGCCGGCCTCGGTCTGCTGCCCAAGCAGCGCAGCCCGTTCAACGTCGCCGCGATCGCGGCCGTGCTGAGCTTCCTGCTCGTGATCGCCGAAGTGGTCAACAAGCCCGGCGACGCGTCGGTGGGCTGGGGCCTGTATCTCGTCATCGCCTTCACGCTGCTGCAGGCGGCGGTCGCCGTCGTCGCGCTGCTGTTCGACTCCGGCATCGTCAACGCCCCGGCGCCGCGACCGAAGTACGACCAGAGCCAGCAGTACGGCCAGTACCCGGGCTACTACGGGCAGCCGCCGGGGCAACCGCAGCACGGGGGACATCAGCAGCAGCGGCCCGGGTACCCGACGCCCTACGGCGGCGGCAGCGGTTACCCGAGCACCGGCCCGTCGACCGGCGGTTTCCCGGCGACGTCACCCCCGTCGACGCAGACCACGCCGCAGTCGGCACCGCAGTCCGGCCCCCCGACTCCGCCGACGGGTTTCCCGACCTACGGTCAGCCCCCCTCGGGCAACGCACCCGGCGCGCAACACCCCCCGTCGTCATCCTCGCAGTCGGGTCAGCAGTCGTCGTAGTCTGAGCCGCGCGTGCGCGAACGTCGCGCCACCGAGCGTGTACGAGGAGCGGCTTCCGTAGTGAACGGTCCACCAGTCGGGACGCGCCAGGCGCGTGGCCTGTTGCGGGTGGCGTTCGGCCCGTCGCTGGTGGCGTTGGTCCTCATCGCTGCGGTGGTCCTCCTGCAGCTGCTCATCGCCAACAGCGACATGACCGGCGCGCTGGGCGCGATCGCGAGCATGTGGCTGGGCGTGCACCAGGTGCCGGTGTCGATCGCCGGTAACGCGCTGGGCGTGATGCCGCTGCTGCCGGTGCTGGCGATGATCTACGGCACCGCGCGGACCACGGCGTCCGCCACCGCCAGCTCGTCGTGGTTCGTGACCCGCTGGGTGGTTGCCTCGGCGCTGGGCGGACCGGTGCTGGTCGCGGCGATCTGCCTGGCGGTGATTCATGACGCCGCGTCGGTGCTGACCGAGCTGCAGACCCCGGACGCACTACGGGCGTTCGGCGGCGTGGTCGTAGTGCACGCGATCGGCGCGGCGGTCGGTGTGGGCTCGCGGACCGGACGACGCCTCCTGCACGCCACCCCGCTGCCGCGCTGGCTGCCCGATGCGGTGCGCGCGGCGGCGGCCGGGGTGCTGGCCCTGCTGGGTCTGTCGGGTGCGGTCGTGGCCGGCTCGCTGGTCGTGCACTGGTCGACCATGCACGAGCTGTTCTCGATCACCGACTCGGCGTTCGGCCAGTTCAGCCTCGCGGTGTTGAGCGTGCTGTATGTGCCCAACGTGATGGTCGGAGCCGCGGCGGTGGCCGTGGGCTCCAGCGCGCACGTCGGGTTGGCCACGTTCAGCTCCTTCACCGTCTTCGGCGGCGAGGTGCCCGCGCTGCCGATCCTGGCCGCGGTTCCGACGCCGCCGCTGGGGCCGGTGTGGGTGGCGTTGCTGATCGTGGCCGCCGTCGCGGCGGTGGCCGTGGGCCAGCAGTGCGCCCGCCATCCGCTGCCGCCTCTGCAGGCCACGGCGAAAGTGGTGGTCGCCGCCGCCGTGGCTGCCCTGGCGATGGCGCTGCTGGGCTTCGCCGGCGGCGGTGAACTGGGCAATTTCGGGGATGTAGGCGTCGACCAGGCGACGTTCGGGCCTGCGGTGTTCCTGTGGTTCGCCGGGATCGGCGGGCTGACCGTGGTGATGTCCGGTGGTCTGCAGCCGCGGGTGCGCCCGGCCCCCGCCCCCGCCGAACCGGAACCCGACGACGCGGACGTCGCCGATCCCGACACCGAGATCATCGACGTCGACCCGGTCACCGCGCCGGTCGACGTCGACCCGCCGGCAGACGAGCCCGCCGCTGCCGATCCCGAGCCGATGGGTCCGCCGATCGACGACGCGGCGCCGCCGGCCGATTTCGACCCGGAAGAACACTTCGTCGTCGACGAGGGCGGGGAGGACGGTTCTCCCGGCAACCGTGCCCGCGGCGCGCAGTGAGCACACATTAGGCTGCTGGCGTGCAGCCTGACGTCCGAGTGCCCCCGAGTGCTCCGGCGCGGCTCGTGGTTCTGGCCTCCGGCACCGGCTCCCTGCTCGCCTCTCTGCTGCAATCGGCGGTCGGGGACTACCCGGCGCGAGTGGTGGCCGTCGGGACCGACCGGGTGTGCCCCGCCCTGGAGATCGCCGCGGCTGCGTCGATACCGACGTTCACCGTTCGGGTCGGCGACCATCCGGACCGCGCCGCCTGGGACGCCGCGATCACCGAGGCCACCGCCGCGCACCAGCCCGATCTGGTGGTGTCGGCGGGGTTCATGAAGATCCTTGGCGCGGCGTTCCTTTCCCGGTTTCCGGGACGGGTGGTCAACACCCATCCGGCGCTGCTGCCGGCGTTTCCCGGCGCCCACGCCGTGGCCGACGCGCTGAGCTACGGGGTGCGGGTCACCGGGTGCACCGTGCATCTGGTCGACGCCGGCACCGACACCGGGCCCATCATCGCCCAGCAGGCCGTCCCGGTGCTCGACGGCGACGACGAGGCCACGCTGCATGAACGAATCAAGGTGATCGAGCGACAGCTCTTGGTGGAGGTCCTGGCGGCGCTGGCAACGCGCGGCGTGACCTGGACGGGAAGAAAGGCAACCTTAGGATGAGTGCGACCGAGGGCCGGCGGCAGATCCGCCGGGCGTTGATCAGCGTCTACGACAAGACGGGACTGGTGCCGCTCGCGCAGGGGTTGCACGAGGCCGGCGTGGCCATCGTCTCGACCGGGTCGACCGCGAAAACCATTGCCGGCGCCGGTGTCCCGGTGACACCGGTGGAGGACGTCACCGGCTTTCCGGAGGTACTCGACGGTCGGGTCAAGACGCTGCACCCGCGTGTACACGCCGGTCTGCTCGCCGATCAGCGCAAGCCCGAACACGTCTCGGCGCTCGAGGAGCTCGGTGTCGACGCGTTCGAACTGGTGGTGGTGAATCTGTATCCGTTCACCCAGACGGTCAACTCGGGTGCGGACGCCGACGAGTGCGTGGAGCAGATCGACATCGGCGGGCCGTCGATGGTGCGCGCCGCGGCCAAGAACCACCCGAGCGTGGCCGTGGTGGTCGACCCGCTCGGCTACGACGGCGTACTCGCCGCGGTGCGGGCCGGCGGTTTCACGCTTGCCGAGCGGAAGAGGCTGGCCGCCTTGGCGTTCCGTCACACCGCCGAGTACGACGTGGCTGTCGCGTCGTGGATGGATTCGGTGCTGGCCCCCGAAGAGACCTCTGGGACAGCGCCGTTGCCGCCGTGGTTCGGTGCGACGTTCCGGCGCACCGCGGTGCTGCGCTACGGCGAGAACCCCCACCAGAGCGCGGCCCTCTACGGCGATGAGAGCGGCTGGCCCGGGCTGGCGCAGGCCGAGCAGCTGCACGGCAAGGAGATGTCGTACAACAACTACACCGACGCCGACGCCGCATGGCGCGCGGCGTTCGATCAGGACGACATTTGCGTCGCGATCATCAAGCACGCCAACCCGTGTGGCATCGCGGTGTCCTCGGTGTCGGTCGCCGACGCGCACCGCAAGGCCCATGACTGTGACCCGTTGTCGGCCTTCGGCGGAGTGATCGCCGCCAACACCGCGGTGAGCGTCGAGATGGCCGAGACGGTGGCCGAGATCTTCACCGAGGTGATCGTGGCCCCGGCCTACGAGCCCGGTGCGGTGGAGGTGCTGGCCCGCAAGAAGCACATCCGGGTGCTGGTGGCCTCCGAACCCCCGCGCGGCGGCACCGAGTTCCGTCAGGTCAGCGGTGGATTGCTGCTGCAGCAGCGCGACGCGCTCGACGCGGCCGGCGACGACCCGAACAACTGGACGCTGGCCACCGGCGAACCCGCCGCTCCGCAGACGCTGGCCGATCTGGCATTCGCGTGGCGGACCTGCCGCGCGGTGAAGTCCAACGCGATCGTCGTGGCCAAGGACGGCGCGACCGTGGGCGTGGGCATGGGGCAGGTCAACCGGGTCGACGCCGCGCGGCTGGCCGTGGAACGGGCCGGGGAGCGCACGCGCGACGCGGTCGCGGCATCGGATGCGTTCTTCCCGTTCCCCGACGGCCTCGAGACGCTGATCCAGGCCGGAGTCACCGCCGTGGTGCACCCCGGCGGATCGGTACGGGACGACGAGGTCACCGCGGCCGCCGAGGCGGCCGGGATCACGCTCTACCTCACCGGTGCGCGGCACTTCGCTCACTGAGGAGTCGCGAGTGTTCGCCGAGTGTTGAGCTATGGCACGGACGAACCCTCGGGGCGTGACATGACTCAACGTTCGCCGCAGCGATCGACGAGTTATCCACAGGCCGGTCGGTCGGCGGCGGTGAACTGTCAGGGCGGGGTGTCACCGTCCCCGGCATGGGGACCACCTCGCCTTTCCTCGGCACTGAATCCGAGCTGAGCCGACGCGTACTGCGCAGCCGCCATCAGCGCTTGTACCGCAACGTCTACCTCCCTGCCGGGGCGCCGCTGACACCGGTGGTCCGCGCCGTCGGCGCTTGGCTCTGGTCGGGCCGGGCAGCGACCGTCGCCGGGCTGTCCGCATCGGCTCTGCACGGCGTGCGGTGGGTCGATGCGCAAGCTCCTGCCGAGTTGATCCGGACGCAGGCCGGCGCCGTCGACGGAATCGTGATTCACCGGGAGACACTCGTCGCCGACGAAGTGTGCGTCGTGCGCGGCATCCCCGTGACGACTCCCGAACGCACGTCCTTCGATCTCGGGAGATGGAGGCCCCTCATCGACGCTGTGGTGCGGGTCGACGCGCTGGCCCACGTGACCCGACTGACGGCCGCGCACATCGAACCGCTGGTGCAGCGCCATCGCGGTGCGCGTGGACTCGCCCGACTTCGGACGGTGCTCGCGCTGATGGATGGCGGCGCCGAGTCGCCGCAGGAAACCAGAACGCGGCTCCTGCTGCTGGCTGCGGGGTTTCCGCGTCCTCGGACGCAAATCCTGGTGTGCGATGACCACGGGTATTTCATCGGACGCCTGGACATGGGATGGCGGCGGTGGAAGGTCGGCATCGAATACGACGGACCCCAACACTGGACCGACCCCGCGGTGCGCGCTCGCGACATCGATCGGTCCGCCGAGTTGCAGCAGCAGGGCTGGACGATCATCCGAGTCAGCAGAGACATCATGAAATACCGACCGGAGGTGTTCCTGACGCGAGTGCGCGACGCGATGCGACGCGGCGGGTGGCTCGACTACGAGCGGATCCGCCTCGATGCCGGGCTCGAGAGCTGGTCCGGTCACCCAGTGTTGGACTGATGCACGCCGAGGGGCGCCGAGCGCGTCGTAAGTCAACGCTCGCCGGTGACGTCACCGGTGACGTTCGTCGGGCAACTGGTGCCGCCACTCGACAGGAGTCGTAGCGTGGTGTGGTGACTTCACCTAACGACTTGCCCCGGACCGTCGGCGAACTGCGGGCCTCGGGGCATCGGGAACGCAGCGTCAAGGCCGAGATCCGCGAGAACCTGCTGGCCGCGCTGAGCTCCGGGGCCGACGCCGAACAGCTGTGGCCGGGCATTCTCGGGTTCGAGGACACCGTGATCCCGCAACTGGAGCGCGCCCTGATCGCCGGGCACGACATCGTGCTGCTCGGCGAGCGCGGCCAGGGCAAGACACGGTTGCTGCGTGCGCTGAGCGGGCTGCTCGACGAGTGGACGCCGGTGATCGCCGGTGCCGAACTGGGTGAGCACCCCTACAGCCCGATCACCCCGGAGTCGCTGCGCCGGGCCGCTGATTCCGGCGACGACCTGCCCATCGCCTGGAAGCACCGCAGCGAGCGGTACACCGAGAAGCTGGCCACCCCCGACACCAGCGTCGCCGACCTGGTCGGTGACATCGACCCGATCAAAGTCGCCGAGGGCCGCAGCCTCGGGGACCCGGAGACCATCGCCTACGGACTCATCCCGCGGGCACACCGCGGCATCGTGGCGGTCAACGAGCTGCCCGACCTCGCCGAGCGCATCCAGGTCGCGATGCTCAACGTGATGGAAGAGCGCGACATCCAGGTGCGCGGCTACACGCTGCGGCTGCCGCTCGACGTGCTGGTGGTGGCCAGTGCCAACCCGGAGGACTACACCAACCGCGGCCGGATCATCACCCCGCTCAAGGACCGCTTCGGCGCCGAGATCCGCACGCACTATCCGCTCGAGCTCGACGCCGAGGTCGGCGTCATCGAGCAGGAGGCGCACCTGGCTGCCGAGGTCCCGGCCTATCTGCTTGCTGTGCTGGCACGGTTCGCGCGCAGCCTGCGCGAGTCGAACTCGATCGACCAGCGGTCGGGTGTGTCGGCGCGCTTCGCGATCGCCGCCGCCGAGACCGTGGCCGCCTCGGCCCGGCACCGGGCCGCGATCCTGGGTGAGGACGAGCCGGTGGCCCGCGTGGTGGACCTGGCCACGGTGATCGACGTGCTGCGCGGCAAGTTGGAGTTCGAGTCGGGCGAGGAGGGCCGCGAGCAGGCCGTGCTCGAGCATCTGCTGCGGCGCGCCACCGCCGAGACCGCCCAGCGGTTGCTCGGCGGCATCGACGTCGGTCCCATCGTCACCGCCGTGGAGAACGGCTCGCCGGTCACCACCGGGGAGCGGGTCTCGGCTCGCGAGGTGCTGGGCGCACTGCCGGAGGTGCCGGCGGTCGCGGAGATCCAGCGCCGCCTGGACGCGACGTCGGAGGGCCAACGCGCGGCCGCGGTGGAGCTGGCGCTGGAAGCGCTGTATCTGGCCAAGCGCATCGACAAGGTGACGGGTGAGGGCGAGACGGTCTATGGCTAAATCAGCGCGGTATTCGCGCTACACCGGCGGCCCGGATCCGTTGGCCCCGCCGGTGGACCTGCGCGAGGCGCTGGAGGCCATCGGCCAGGACGTCATGGAGGGCACGTCGCCTCGCCGGGCGCTCTCCGAGCTGTTGCGTCGCGGATCGCAGAACATGCGTGGTGCCGACAAGCTGGCCGCCGAGGCCAACCGGCGCCGCCGCGAGCTGCTGCAGCGCAACAACCTCGACGGGACACTGGCCGATATCAAGAAGCTGCTCGACGAGGCGGTGCTGGCCGAACGCAAGGAGCTGGCACGCGCGCTCGACGATGACGCCCGCTTCGGCGAACTGCAGCTGGAGTCGCTGTCGCCGTCGCCGGCCAAGGCGGTGCAGGAGCTGTCCGAATACCAGTGGCGCTCGCCCGAGGCGCGCGAGAAGTACGAGCAGATCAAAGATCTGCTCGGGCGCGAGATGCTCGATCAGCGGTTCGCCGGCATGAAGGAAGCGCTCGAGAACGCCACCGACGAGGACCGTCAGCGGGTCAACGACATGCTCGACGACCTCAACGACCTGCTGGACAAGCACGCCCAGGGCCAGGACACGCAGCAGGATTTCCAGAACTTCATGGCCAAGCACGGCCAGTTCTTCCCGGAGAATCCGCGCAACATCGACGAGTTGCTCGACTCCCTGGCCAAGCGCGCCGCCGCCGCACAGCGGTTCCGCAACAGCTTGTCCGAACAGCAGCGCGCCGAGCTGGACGCGCTGGCTCAGCAGGCGTTCGGCTCGCCGTCGCTGATGAACGCGCTCAACCGCCTGGACTCCCACCTGCAGGCCGCTCGGCCGGGTGAGGACTGGGACGGTTCCCAGCGGTTCTCCGGAGACGATCCGCTGGGCATGGGTGAGGGTGCGCAGGCGCTGGCCGACATCGCCGAGCTCGAGCAGCTCGCCGAGCAGTTGTCGCAGAGCTACGCCGGGGCCACCATGGACGACGTCGACCTGGACATGCTGGCCCGCCAGCTCGGTGACCAGGCGGCCGTCGACGCGCGCACCCTGTCTGAGCTCGAGCGCGCGCTGATGAACGAGGGGTTCCTCGACCGCGGCGCCGACGGGCAGTGGCGGCTGTCGCCCAAAGCCATGCGTCAGCTCGGGCAGTCCGTATTACGCGATGTGGCGCAACAGCTTTCGGGCCGGCACGGCGAGCGCGACACCCGTCGCGCCGGCGCGGCGGGGGAGCTGACCGGGGCGACGCGGCCATGGCAGTTCGGAGACACCGAGCCGTGGAACGTGACCCGCACGCTCACCAACGCGGTACTCCGGGAGGCCGGAAACCCCGGGAGTCGGCCCGGCTCGGGCATTCAGATCACCGTCGACGACGTCGAGATCTCCGAGACGGAGACCCGCACCCAGGCCGCGGTGGCACTACTGGTCGACACCTCGTTCTCGATGGTGATGGAGAACCGCTGGCTGCCGATGAAGCGGACCGCACTGGCGCTGAGCCACCTGGTCAGCACCCGCTTCCGCTCCGATGATCTGCAGATCGTCGCGTTCGGCCGGTACGCCCGCACCGTAACCGCTGCGGAGTTGACCGGGCTGGAAGGCGTCTACGAGCAGGGCACCAACCTGCACCACGCCCTGGCCCTGGCTGCCCGCCACCTGCGCCGGCACCCCAACGCGCAACCGGTGGTGCTCATCGTCACCGACGGTGAGCCCACCGCGCATCTGGAGGACTTCGACGGGAACGGACGCTCTGCGGTGTTCTTCGACTACCCGCCGCATCCGCGCACCATCGCCCACACGGTGCGCGGGTTCGACGACGTCGCGCGCTTGGGTGCGCAGGTCACGATCTTCCGGTTGGGCAGCGACGCGGGACTGGCCCGGTTCATCGACCAAGTCGCGCGCCGGGTCGGCGGTCGGGTCGTCGTGCCCGACCTCGACGGGCTGGGCGCTGCGGTGGTCGGTGACTATCTCAACGCCAAGCGGCGCCGCCGCTGAGGGCGTTCAGGAGCCCTTGCGCTTCTTGCGCTTGACGGCGACGCTGCCCCACAGCGAGAGCCCGGTGATCCGGACGCACGGCGCCCCAGGTGAACCGTTGCCGTCGATGTGGTGGTCGAAGCTGCCCATCACCGCCCGGCCTTGGACGTCGAGATTGACCTCCGGCGGGACGAGGATGGTCTGTCCGCCCATCACCGAATAGGCCCGGATCTCGACCTCGTGGGCGGTGAAGTCCGCATAGCGCAGGTCGACCACACCGCCACCCCACAGCGCGAAGGTGGTCAGCTTCTTCGGGACGTTCCACCGGCCGCGGCGCTCGAAGCCGCTCAAGATCGCCAGCAGCACGCTCGACGGGGCCGGCCGGCACGGGCCGCCCCGGCCACGGGTCACCGCGCCGGGCAGATCGGCAGACAACCGGTCCAGCTCGTCGTATGTTTCCGCGGCGTACGCCCTGGTCAGGCGCTGCTCGTACTCGGTGACGCCGAGCTTGCCCGACGCCGCGGCATCCGTCAGCAGCTGCGCCACCTGAATCCGATCGGTGTCAGCGGCACGCATCGCCCCGTTCCTCGCGGAGGGCGTGTTCATCGCGACCTTCTCTTCATCGACGGTTCCTCGCCCGAGAGCATCTCGCTGTACAGCCATACATCGGCTACGAGCCTACGACGAACACCGATACATGCAAGGGCGTTCACCAAACTGTAAGCGCTCAGACCGCCCAGGTAGGGGAGCGCTTCTCGAGGAACGCCAGCATCCCCTCCCGCGCTTCGGCCGAGCCGAACAGTGCGGCCGACTCCCGCGTCAATTTCTCTGCCAGCCGGTCGAAGTCGGCCAGGATGGACGCGGTGGTCAGCGCCTTGGACGCGGCGAGCCCCTGCGGCGATCCTCGTCGCACCTCCGAGACCACCTGAGCGACGGTCCCTGCGACGTCATCGGCGGCGACGGTGATGAGTCCGATCTCGGCGGCGACGCCGGCGCCGAACTTCTCGCCGGTGAGGAAGTAGCGTGCGGCCGCCCGCGCCGTCAGTTTCGGCAGCAGGGTCAGCGAGATGATCGACGGCGCCACGCCGATGCGCGCCTCGGTGAGCGCGAACGTGCTGGCGGGACCGGCCACCGCGATATCGCATGCGCCGACCAGGCCCAGACCGCCCGCGCGCACGTGCCCGTCCACCGCGGCGATCACCGGCAGTGGGGACTCGAGGATGCGGCGCAGCAGCCGGGTCATCTCCGCGGCTCGGGCCACGGCCGTCTCGGCAACGTCAGCGCCCGCGGACTCCGCGAGGTCGGCGCCCGCGCAGAACGTCGATCCGGTGTGCCCGAGCACCACCACCCGCACCGACGGGTCGTGCGCGGCGCGGGTGAAGCCGTCGTGCAGCTGCTCGACCAACGCGGTCGACAGCGCATTGCGGTTGTGCGGCGAGTCCAGCGTCAGCCGCGCCGCGGGACCGTCGACCTCATAGGTGACCAGCGCGCCCATCAGTAGGACCGGGGGAGGCCGAGCGAGGTCTGGGCCACGAAGTTCAGGATCATCTCCCGGCTGACCGGCGCGATGCGGGCCAGTCGCGACGCGGTGAGCACCGACGCGATGCCGTACTCCTTGGTCAGACCGTTGCCGCCGAGTGACTGCACGGCCTGATCGACCGCGCGGACCGACGCCTCGCCCGCGGCGTACTTGGCCATGTTGGCGGCTTCGGCCGCTCCGGCGTCGTCGCCGCTGTCGTACAGCGCCGCGGCCTTCTGCATCATCAGCTTGGCCAGCTCGATCTCGATATGGTTCTGCGCCAACGGGTGTGACAGGCCCTGGTGCGCGCCGATCGGTGTCTTCCACACCTGCCGGGTCTTGACGTAGTCGACGGCCTTGCCGATCGCGAAGCGACCCATCCCGACGGCGCTGGCCGCCCCCATGATGCGCTCCGGGTTCAGCCCGGCGAACAGCTGCGCGATCGCGGCGTCCTCAGACCCGACCAGCGCGTCGGCGGGCAGGCGGACCTCGTCGAGGAACAGCTGGAACTGGAACTCCGGGCTGAGGATCTCCATCTCGATCTTGGTGTAGCTCAGCCCCGGTGTGTCGGTCGGCACGATGAACAGCGCAGGCTTGAGGTTGCCCGTCCTGTGGTCTGCGGTGCGGCCCACGACCAGCACCGCCTGGGCCTGGTCGACGCCGGAGATGTAGACCTTCTGGCCGGACAGGATCCAGTCGCTGCCGTCGCGGCGGGCGGTCGTGGTGATCTTGTGGGAGTTGGAGCCGGCATCGGGCTCGGTGATCGCGAACGCCATGGTGACCGACCCGTCGGCGATACCGGGCAGCCACCGCTGCTTCTGCTCCTCGGTGCCGAACTTGGCGATGATGGTGCCGTTGATCGCTGGGGAGACCACCATCATCAGCAGCGCCGACCCGGCGGCGGCCATCTCCTCCATCACCAGGCTCAGCTCGTACATTCCGGCACCGCCGCCGCCGTACTTCTCGGGCAGGTTCACCCCGATGAAGCCGAGTTTTCCTGCTTCGGACCACAATTCGTCGGTGTGCTGCCCGGCCCGGGCCTTCTCCAGGTAGTAGTCCTGCCCGTAGTTGGCGGCCATCGCGGCCACCGCGTGCCGCAACGCCTGCTGTTCCTCGGTTTCGATGAATCCGCTCATGCGGTGTCTCCTTTACGGTGATTCGACGCGGGCCAGTACCGCGCCGAGTTCGACCTGCTGGCCCGGTTCGACGTTGATCTCGGCCAGCACCCCGTCGGCCGGTGCGCTGATGGTGTGCTCCATCTTCATCGCCTCCAGCCAGACCAGCGGTTGCCCGGTGCTGACCCGGTCCCCGACCCCGGCCCCGACCCGCAGCACCGAACCGGGCATCGGCGCCAGCAGCGAGCCGTGAGCCAGCGCGTCAGCGGGGTCGCCGTAGCGGGGCAGGGCGCTCAGAGCGACGGCGCCACCCGGGGAGTCGACGAAGACGTCGGCGCCGTACCGGGCGACGTCGAACGGCCGGTCCACGCCGCCGACGGTGAGAACCACGCGTTGCGGGGTCGCGGCGGCGGCGACGATGTCGTCGCGACCCGTGATCTGCACGCCGTCTCGGGTGTGCCGGTACTGCACCTCGTGGACCACGTCGTCGGCGTCGCGGTAGCGCTTGACCTGGTGACCGGAGGGCAGGTTGCGCCAGCCGCTGGGCAGCGCCGCCAGAACCGTTGCCGTGCTGCGGTTGTACGCGGCGTCGGCCAGCGCAGCGGCGATCACCGACAGCGCGACGGTGTCGGCGTCGGCGGCGGGCGCGGCCAGTTCGGCCAGACCGTGACGGTCCAGAAACGCGGTGTCGGTCGCCCCCTCGGTGAAAGCGGAGTGGCGCAGCACGTTGACCAGCAGGTCGCGGTTGGTGCGGACACCGTGGACACGGGCGCGGATCAGCGCGTCGGCCAGCACCATCGACGCCTGTGCGCGGGTCGGCGCCACCGAGATCACCTTCGCGATCATCGGGTCGTAGAACACCGAGATCTGCGAACCGTCGGACACCCCGGAGTCCAACCGAACCCCGAGGCGGTCGACCGGCCCGAACTCGCTGACGACGTGCGGGACCGTCAACCGGTGCACCGGCCCGGGCTGGGGCTGCCAGTCCCGCGCCGGGTCCTCGGCGTAGAGCCGGGCCTCGATCGAGTGCCCGCGCATCGGCGGCGGCGCGGCCTCGAGCCGCGCACCGTCGGCGACGGCGAACTGCAACTCGACCAGATCGAGGCCCGTGGTCAGTTCGGTCACCGGATGTTCCACCTGCAGGCGGGTGTTCATCTCCAGGAAGTAGAACGACCCGTCCTCGGCGGCCATGAACTCCACGGTGCCCGCACCGGTGTAGTCGATGGCGGTGGCGGCCAGCCGGGCGGCGTCGAAGAGCCGGTCGCGCATGCCGGGATGGCGTTGCACGAGCGGAGAGGGCGCCTCCTCGATGATCTTCTGATGGCGGCGCTGGATGGAGCACTCACGCTCCCCGACGGCCCACACCGTGCCGTGCCGGTCAGCCAGTATCTGTACTTCGACGTGGTGGCCGGTTTCGAGGTAGCGCTCACAGAACACGGTCGGATCTCCGAACGCGGCCTGGGCTTCCCGACTGGCGGCCGCCACCTGTGCGGGCAGGTCGGCAAGGTCGCGCACCACCCGCATCCCCCGGCCGCCGCCGCCGGCGGAGGCCTTCACCAGCACCGGCAACATGTCCGGGGTCACGGTGTCGGGATCCAACTGCTCGAGCACCGGCACCCCGGCGCCGGCCATCAGCTTCTTGGCCTCGATCTTCGATCCCATCGCCGCCACCGCGGCCACCGGCGGGCCCACCCAGGTCAGCCCCGCTTCCTGCACCGCGGCTGCGAAATCCGGGTTTTCCGATAGGAATCCGTAGCCGGGGTGGACGGCATCGGCGCCCGCCGCGTGGGCGGCCGCGATCAGCTGACCCATGTCGAGGTAACCGCGGGTGCCGTCCAGCCGTACCCGGGCGTCGGCTTCGGCGACATGCGGGGAGTCCGCGTCGGGGTCGGTGTAGACCGCCACGGTGCCGATGCCGAGTCGCCGGCAGGTGGCGAACACGCGGCGAGCGATCTCCCCACGGTTGGCGACGAGCACCTTCGCGATCATCGCGACCTCCGTGTGATTTCGGCGTGTTTTCCTACGCTCAGCGGCGAAAAGCACGCCGAAATCGCAGGCATGGGGGCGCTCACATCCGGAAGACGCCGAAGTTCGACGTCCCCTCGATCGGACCGTTGGCGATGGCGGACAAGCACAACCCCAGCACGGTGCGGGTGTCCCGCGGGTCGATCACGCCGTCGTCGTAGAGCCGTCCGGACAGAAACATGGGCAGTGACTCCGCATCGATCTGCGCCTCCACCGCAGCGCGCAGCGCCGCATCGGCGGCCTCGTCCACCTGCTGCCCGCGGGCCTCGGCCGCCGCGCGACTGACGATCGACAGCACACCGGCCAGTTGAGGTCCGCCCATCACCGCGGACTTGGCGCTCGGCCAAGCGAACAAAAACCTCGGGTCGTAGGCGCGTCCGCACATGCCGTAGTGGCCCGCCCCATAGGACGCGCCGATCAGCAGGCTGATGTGCGGCACCGTCGAGTTGGACACGGCGTTGATCATCATCGCGCCGTGCTTGATCATTCCGCCTGCCTCATAGTCCCGGCCCACCATGTAGCCGGTCGTGTTGTGCAGGAACAACAGTGGCGTATCGGAGCGGTTGGCCAGCTGGATGAACTGGGTGGCCTTCTGTGACTCCTGGCTGAACAGCACGCCGCGGGCGTTGGCCAGGATGCCCAGCGGGTAGCCGTGCAACGTCGCCCAGCCGGTGACCAGGGATCCGCCGTAGAGCGGCTTGAACTCGTCGAACTCCGATCCGTCCACGATGCGGGCGATCACCTCCCGGGGATCGAACGGGATGCGCAGGTCGGCGGGCACGATGCCGACCAACTCGTTCTCGTCGAACTTCGGCGGACTGGCCGGTTTCGGGGCGGGCCCGAGCTTGCGCCAGTTCAGCCGGGCCACGATACGACGGCCGATGCGCAGCGCGTCGAGTTCGTCGACGGCGAAGTAGTCGGCCAGGCCCGAGGTACGGGCGTGCATCTCGGCCCCGCCCAGCGATTCGTCGTCGGATTCCTCGCCGGTGGCCATCTTCACCAGGGGTGGTCCTGCCAGGAACACCTTCGAGCGTTCCCGAATCATCACGACGTGGTCGGACATGCCCGGGATGTAGGCGCCCCCGGCGGTGGAGTTGCCGAACACGATGGCCACAGTGGGGATCCCGGCCGCCGACAGTCGGGTGAGGTCGCGGAACATCTGCCCGCCGGGGATGAAGATCTCCTTCTGCGTGGGCAGATCAGCACCGCCCGACTCCACCAGCGAGATCACCGGCAGCCGGTTCTGCAGCGCGATCTGGTTGGCCCGCAGGATCTTCCGCAACGTCCACGGGTTGCTGGTGCCACCCTTGACGGTCGGATCGTTGGAAACCAGCAGGCACTCCACCCCGCTGACCACGCCGATGCCGGTCACCACGCTGGCTCCGACGGTGAAGTCGGTGCCCCACGCGGCGAGCGGGCTGAGCTCCAAGAACGGTGAGTCGGGATCGACCAGTGCCTCGATGCGTTCGCGTGCGGTCATCTTGCCGCGATCGTGATGGCGCGCCACGTATTTGGCGCCGCCGCCCGCCAGCGCCTTGAGGTGCTCGGCGTCGAGCTCGGCGAGCTTGGCCACCATCGAGTCGGCCGCCTCGCGGTATGCGGTCGAACGAACGTCGAGTGTCGAAGTCAGAGCTGCTGCGCTTCTCGCTGACGTCATGACTGGTATCCCAGGGTCTTGGCGGCCAGTGAGGTGAGGATCTCGGTGGTACCTCCACCGATGCCCAGGATGCGCATGTCGCGGTACTGGCGTTCGACTTCGGTGCCGGTCATGTAGCCCATGCCGCCGAACAGCTGCACCGCCTGGTCGGCCACCCACTCGCCGGCCGCCACCGCAGTGTTCTTGGCGAAGCACACCTCGGTGATGAGGTCCGTCTCACCGGCGAGTTGACGCTCTACCACGTGATGGGTGTAGACGCGGGCGACGTCGATGCGGCGCGCCATCTCGGCGAGGGTGTTCTGCACCGCCTGGCGGGAGATCAGCGGCCTGCCGAAGGTCTCGCGGTCCCGGCACCACTGCACGGTCAGGTCAAGACAACGTTGCGCGGCCGAATAGGCCTGCGCGGCAAGGCCGACACGCTCGCTGACGAACGCCGCGGCGATCTGCAGGAAGCCGCTGTTCTCGGGACCGACCAGGTTGGCGGCCGGTACCCGGACGTCGGTGTAGGACAGTTCGGCGGTGTCGGAGCTGCGCCACCCCATCTTGTCGAGTTTTCTGGTCACCTCGAAACCGGCGCTGTCCTTGTCGACGACCAGAAGAGACACACCCGCAGCACCGGGGCCGCCGGTGCGCACCGCGGTGACGACGTAGTCGGCGCGCACGCCGGAGGTGATGTAGGTCTTGGCTCCGTTGACGACATAGTGCCCGCCGTCGAGTTCGGCGCGGGTGCGCAGGTGCCCGACGTCGGAGCCGCCGCCCGGTTCCGTGATCGCCAGCGCGCCGATTTTCTCGCCGCGCAAGGTCGGCCGCACGTAGGTGTCGATCAGGTGCGGGTCCCCCGAGGCGATCATGTGCGGCACGGCGATCCCGCAGGTGAACAGGGAGGCGTAGACCCCTGCCGGGCAGCCACTGCGGTGCATCTCCTCGCAGATCACCACGGCGTCGGCGCCGTCACCGCCTTCTCCGCCGACCGCGTCGGCGAAGCCGGCTCCGAGCAGGCCCGCGTCCGCGGCCTTGAGGTGCAGGTCCCGGGGCAGCTCACCGTCGCGTTCCCACTCGTCGGAGTAGGGCAGGACCTCGCGTTCGGCGAAGGCGTGCACAGTCTTTCGAAGCTCGTCCCGCTCGGGGGTGGTCCAGATGCTCACGGCAGTAGTTCCTCCGGAATGTCGATGTGCCGGCTGCGCAACCACTCGCCCAGCCCCTTGGCCTGCGGATCGAATCGAGCCTGATAGGCCACGCCGGCGCCCAGGATGTCGTCGATGACGAAGTTCACCGCGCGCAGGTTGGGCAGCAGGTGGCGGGTCACCGGCAGGTCCGCGGTCTCGGGCAGCAACTGGCGCAGGGTGTCGGTCGTCAGGGATTCGGCCAGCCAGCACCATTGGTCCTCGGTGCGGACCCAGACCCCGACGTTGGCACTGCCGCCCTTGTCGCCGCTGCGGGCTCCCGCGATGGTGCCCAGCGGAACCCGCCGGGTCGCGCCCCACGCTCGTGGTCCGGGCGCTGCCGGCGCGGGCACCGGTTCCAGCACCGCGGTGACCGGCGTCGCAGCGACCTCGACGCGGGTCCCCTCGGGCCCCACCGCGACATGGTCCACCTCTTCGGCCGGCACGTGGGCGGCGGTGAACACGCCGTAGACCTGACCGTCCCCGGGCGGTGCCGTCGTGGTGAAACCCGGATAACTGGCCAGCGCGAGTTCGACTGCGGCCGAGGAGAACTGCCGGCCGACGACGGCCGGGTCGGGATCACGGGCCACGCAACGCAACAAGGCACTGGCGGTCTGCTCGGTGTCGGCGTCCGGATGATCGGTCCGGGCCAGCGTCCACTGCAGCTCCGCGGGGTGGGCGCGCAGGCTCGACTCCACCTGCCGGCGCACCAGCGCGGCCTTGGCGTCGATGTCCAGACCCGTCAGGACGAACGTCATCTCGTTACGGAACCCGCCGAGGCTGTTGAGTGACACCTTCAGGGTAGGCGGGGGCGGTTCGCCGCGGACACCGCGCATGCGTACTCGATCGGGTCCGTAGGGCGCCACCTCGACGGTGTCGATCCGCAGGGTCGCGTCAGGATTGGCGTAGCGGGCGCCGCCGACCTCGTAGAGCAACTGGGCGGTGACGGTGTCGACGGTGACGGCACCGCCGGTGCCCGCATGCTTGGTGATCACCGACGAGCCGTCCTCGCTGATCTCGGCGATCGGGAAGCCGGGGTGCAGCAGATCGACGATCTCGGTGAAGAACGCGTAGTTCCCGCCCGTCGCCTGGGTTCCGCACTCGATCACATGGCCCGCCGCGACGGCACCGGCGATCCGATCGTGGTCGGTGCGCTGCCAGCCGAAGTGAGCGGCGGCCGGAGCGACGACCACCGACGCGTCAGTGACCCGGCCGGTCACCACGACGTCGGCGCCGGCGGTCAGGCATTCCACGATGCCCCACGCGCCGAGGTACGCGTTGGCGGTCAGCGGCGTGCCCAGACCCAAGTCGGCGGCACGGGGGAGGAGGTCGTCTCCCTCGACATGGGCGACCGCGACGGTCAGGCCCAGCCGGTCGGCCAGCGCGCGGATCGCGTCGGCCAGCCCCGCCGGGTTGAGACCGCCCGCGTTGGCCACGATGCGCACCCCGCGCTCAATGGCCAGCCCCAGGCACTCCTCCAGCTGCCGCAGGAAGGTCTTGGCGTAGCCGCGCTCCGGATTCTTCATCCGGTCGCGTCCCAGGATCAGCATGGTCAGCTCGGCAAGGTAGTCGCCGGTCAAGAAGTCCAGGTCACCGCCGGTGAGCATCTCCGACATCGCCGCGAGTCGGTCACCGTAGAACCCCGAGCAATTGCCGATGCGGACCGGGGCACGCCGGATGTCGCGGCTGTCCGTCACGCACTCTCCCGTCTGAAGGCTCACCCAACCAGTCGGTAGGTTAGTGGGTACCGTCGGTATCGAGTGGCGCTTTGGCCAGATCGCCGCACCGCCGGCAGCGGCCAGACAGTCGGCGCCGGCCGACGCGGGACCGGAGTTTGGAGCCCGCCGCCCGCAGCGGCTATCCTGGTCAGCAATTGCCGGCGCCCGGTAGTCCAGGCTCACGGGCAGTGCCCCTGCCGGATACCCCCGAACGATGGAGAGCTCGATCATGGCTGTGCCCAAGCGCAGGATGTCGCGCGCGAACACCCGTAGCCGGCGCGCGCAGTGGAAAGCCACCCGGACCAACCTCGTCGGCGTCACCGTCGCAGGTCAGCAGCGCAAGGTGCCGCGGCGCCTGCTCAAGGCCGCGCGCCTGGGTCTGATCGACCTCGACCGGCGCTGATTTCCCGAAAGGCGCGTACGCCAGCGGCGCGCCTCTCAGGTCACTCTCAGTCGCGGGGTCGACACTGTGCCAGTGCGCATACTTGTCGTTGACGATGACCGCGCGGTACGCGAATCCCTCCGGCGCTCGCTGGCTTTCAACGGGTACTCGGTCGAACTGGCTCAGGACGGCCGCGAAGCCCTCGACATGATCGCCAGCAACCGGCCCGACGCCGTCGTCCTGGATGTGATGATGCCGCGGCTGGACGGTTTGGAAGTGTGTCGACAGCTTCGCAGCACCGGTGACGATCTGCCCATTCTGGTGCTGACCGCACGTGACTCGGTGTCCGAGCGCGTGGCCGGCCTCGACGCCGGCGCCGACGACTATCTCCCGAAGCCGTTCGCGCTGGAGGAGCTGCTGGCCCGGATGCGCGCGTTGTTGCGACGCACCACGCCCGAAGACATCTCGACCGAGTCGGCGGCGATGACCTTCTCCGACCTGTCGCTGGACCCCGTCACCCGTGAGGTCACCCGAGGTGACCGGCAGATCAGCCTGACCCGCACCGAGTTCGCTCTGCTGGAGATGCTCATCGCCAACCCGCGACGCGTGCTGACCCGTAGCCGCATCCTCGAGGAGGTGTGGGGCTTCGACTTCCCGACCTCGGGCAACGCATTGGAGGTCTACGTCGGTTACCTGCGGCGCAAGACCGAGGCCGAGGGAGAGCCGCGGTTGATCCACACCGTGCGCGGGGTGGGCTACGTATTGCGCGAGACGCCGCCCTGATGAGTTACGGCAACGCCGGGCCCTGGCCGCCCCGGCTGCGCCCACCGCCCCCCACCAGCTCGCTGTCGGTGCGCTGGCGGGTGATGCTGCTCGCGATGTCGATGGTCGTGATGGTCGTCCTGCCGATGTTCGTCGCGGTGTACGCGGTCGTATCCCGGGCGCTCTACGACGACATCGACACACAGTTGCGCACCCGCGCGCAGCTGCTGGTCGAGAGCGGATCGCTGTCGGTGGATCCGGCCAAGGCCATCGAGGGCACCGCGTTCTCGGACATCAACGCGATCTACTACGTGCCCGGCCGGGTGAAGTACACCTATCAGCAGCCGGGTCAGACGCTGCCGATCGGCGGTCCGGAGCGGGACGTCATGGAGGGCAAGCTGCTGATGTCGCTGCGTAGCGTCAGCCGTCAGCGGGTCCTCGCGCTGCACATCCAGGGCACGGGCAGTTCCTTGCTGCTGTCCAAGAGCCTCGAACCCACCCGGGTCATCCTGCAGCGGCTGGGCAGCGTGCTGCTGATCATCGGCAGTGTGGGCGTGGCGGTCGCGGCGATCGCCGGCGGCATGGTCGCGCGTGCGGCGCTGCGGCCGGTCGCGCGGCTGACCGAAGCGGCCGAACGCGTGGCGCGGACCAGCGACCTGCGTCCGATCCAAGTGTTCGGCAGTGACGAGCTGGCGCGGATGACCGAGACGTTCAACATGATGCTCGGGGCGCTGGCCGAATCAAGGGACCGGCAGTCGAGGCTGGTGGCCGACGCCGGTCACGAATTGCGCACGCCGCTGACGTCGCTGCGCACCAACGTCGAATTGCTGATGGCGTCACAGAAGCCGGGCGCACCGCGGCTGCCCGAACAGGAGATGGCCGAACTGCAGGCAGACGTGATCGCCCAGATCGAGGAACTGTCCACGCTCGTCGGCGATCTGGTGGACCTCACCCGCGCCGACGCCGGTGGCGTCATCCACGAAACCGTGGAGATGGGCGACGTCATCGAACGTTCGTTGGAGCGAGTCCGACGACGGCGCAACGACATCGACTTCGACGTCGCGGTCACCCCCTGGCAGGTCTACGGTGACGCGGCCGGTTTGGCGCGGGCGGTCTTGAATCTGCTCGACAACGCTGCCAAATGGAGTCCCCCCGGGGGGCGGGTGGACGTGCGGCTGACCCAGGTGGATCCGCTGCGCGCGGAACTCGTGGTTTCCGATCAGGGCCCCGGAATCCCCCCGCAAGAGCGCCACCTGGTCTTCGAGCGTTTCTACCGATCCACCGCCGCACGGGCGATGCCAGGCTCCGGACTGGGCCTGGCGATCGTCAAACAGGTCGTTGTCCGGCACGGCGGCGCCCTCTACGTCACCGACACCGTGCCCGGAGGTCAACCGCCGGGCACGTCGATGCATGTGCTGTTTCCTGGCCGTCCGTCCGGATACGCGGTGGACTCCGACTCCGAGTCCGACGTATCCCGCGACACGCGGTAGGCCGATCTCAGCGGTGAACCTCGACACCAGCGACGATGGTGAGGTCCGGTTGAGCGAGTTTCCCGAAGCAGTTCTAAGGGGATTCTCAGTCCCGCTGGGCACGCTGGAGCAGCAATGATCGTTAGACCAAGCGACACCACACTTCGCAGGGAGAGAGCGCCGCAGCAAATGACCAACCACCCGAGGTATTCACCGAACCCGCATCAGGGGCAGCAGCCCGGTATGCCCGGGAGTCACGGTGACCCACAACGGTCCGGCGGCTACCAGCAGCAGGGCAGCGTCGGGGGTTACGACTGGCGGTACGCGACGGAGCAACAGCGCCAAGCATTTCGGGCGTCCTACGACCCGTACCGTGGCGCGCCCATGCCGGCTGCGCCGGGTCAGTACCCGTCGCCCGGTATGCCCGGCGGTGTGGCTGCACCGCCCCGAAAGCGTTCGCGCGTAGGAGCATTGACGGTGGGTGCGACGGTGCTCGCGCTGCTGTCAGCGAGTGTCGGGGGCGGTGTGGCGATGTTGGTGCACCCCGATCACAACGGGGGCGGCGGCATCAGTGCTCTCGGCGCGGCGCCGAGCCGGCCTGCAGCCTCCGTGCCCGCCGGGGCGGTCGAACAGGTTGCCCTGAAGGTGGTGCCCAGCGTGGTCAAGCTGGAGGTGAACCAGGGCCGCTCTACCGAGGAAGGCTCGGGGGTGATCCTTTCCGCCGACGGGCTGATTCTCACCAACAATCACGTGGTCGCTGCGGCCGCCGACGCCGCAGCGCGGTCGGCCACCAAGGTCACCTTCCACGACGGCAGCACCGCGGAGTTCACCGTCGTCGGCACCGACCCCGGCAGCGACATCGCCGTGGTGCGGGCACGCAACGTGTCCGGGTTGACGCCCATCACCGTGGGTTCCTCGGCCGATCTGCGGGTGGGCCAGGAGGTCGTCGCGATCGGGTCGCCCCTCGGCCTGGACGGCACCGTCACCACCGGCATCATCAGCGCCTTGAACCGTCCGGTCGCCGCCGGCGGTGATGCACGCAACCAGAACACGGTGCTCGACGCGATCCAGACCGACGCGGCCATCAACCCCGGGAACTCGGGTGGCGCGCTGGTCAACATGAACGGTGAACTGGTCGGCATCAACTCAGCGATCGCCACGCTCGGTGCGAGCGCCGGCGGTCCGCAGGGCGGATCGATCGGTCTGGGTTTCGCAATCCCGGTGGACCAGGCCAAACGCATCGCCGACGAGCTGATCCAGACCGGCACCGCGTCGCGGGCGTCGCTCGGTGTGCAGGTCGGCAACGACGCGGAGATCGACGGCGCCAGGATCGTCGAGGTCACCGGGGACGGCGCGGCCGCCGCAGCCGGGCTGCCCAACAACGTCGTGGTGACCAAGTTCGACGGGCGCGTCATCGGCAGCGCCGACGCGCTGGTGGCGGCGGTTCGTTCCAAGGCCCCCGGGGACAAGGTCACGTTGACCTACCTGGAGTCCGGCGGCCGCGAACAGACCATCGAGGTCACCCTCGGCAGGGCCGCCCAGTGACGTCGACGAGCGAGCGTCCTCTCGTCAGTGTCCGTCTGACTTCAGAGGCGTCGACCCCGACATATACGGTTGAGCTCATGGAACAGCCGCATGCGTTGGTGGGCCGCGCTCTGGTCGTGGTCGTCGATGACCGGGCCGCTCACGGGGACGAAGCAGACCACAGCGGCCCGCTGGTCACCGAGTTGCTCGGGGAGGCGGGGTTCGTCGTCGACGGCGTCGTCGTGGTCTCCTCCGACGAGGTCGAGATTCGTAACGCCCTCAACACGGCGGTCATCGGCGGTGTCGATCTCGTGGTGTCGGTCGGTGGCACCGGTGTGACCCCGCGCGACGTGACGCCCGAGGCGACCCGCGACCTGCTCGATCGCGAGTTGCTCGGTATCGCCGAGGCGCTGCGGGCGTCGGGTCTGTCGGCCGGTATCACCGACGCGGGCGTCTCCCGCGGGCTGGCCGGCGTCTCCGGTAGCACCCTGGTGGTGAACCTGGCGGGATCGCGCGCCGCGGTCCGCGATGGGATGGCCACCCTCGGTCCGCTGGCGACCCAGGTGATCGGACAGCTCTCGAGCCTGGAGATCTGACCTCCGACGGCTGGAGCGAAACCGCACCTGACCTGCATGGTTAAATTCAGGTGAACAATTAGTTCGATCATCTCGTGATCTTGATCACAGGGCAGGGGCCGATGAGCGAGCATTCGAAGCCGTCCAAGGCAGCGCTCGACAAGATCTTCGGCGCCCCGTTGCCGGACACCACAGCCGACGAGCGCGAACCTTCGTCGGCGGACGACGCGACCTCCCACGAGCGCTGGCTGCGCGACAACATTCCCCCGCACCACGACTGACCTGTGCCTTCGCGCATCGCTTCACTTGCGACTCAGCTGTAACGGACCTCACACTGTTTACGAACAACTGACTGCGGGGTCCGAAATCAGCGACGGTTCCTCCCATCAATCCCCGCCGTCGCGCTGAAGGGGGTCGACAGTCACGAAGATTCATCCGTGGGCGATCGGCACCCTGTGTGCTGCCTAACACCACCCAGCGCTCGCGTTGCCGGTCCGATGCCCCACCGTTATGTTCCTCGTGTCGAGACGATGAGTGATTCGTAAGACCCGGATGTGAAGTTCCTCATTCACTTCACATCCGAATCTCGCGAAGTGTGTGGTGTAGGTATGCCAGGCACGGACAACCGCCGGTGCCCCAATCCCGGGGACACCTCGAGTCGCTAGGGAGAAGATGAAAGCAATCAGTCGGGTGCTGGTCGCGATGGTGGCGTCCATCGCGGCGTTGTTCGTGAGCACTGGCACTTCGCATGCAGGTTTGGACAACGAGTTGAGCCTGGTCGACGGTCAGGGTCGGACGTTGACCATTCAGCAGTGGGACACCTTCCTCAACGGGGTGTTCCCGCTGGACCGCAACCGGTTGACCCGTGAGTGGTTCCACTCGGGCAAGGCCACCTACATCGTGGCCGGTGAGGGTGCCGACGATTTCGAGGGCACGCTGGAGCTGGGTTACCAGGTGGGCTTCCCGTGGTCGCTGGGTGTGGGCATCAACTTCAGCTACACCACCCCCAACATCGCTTTCGACGGATTCGAGAGCGTCGGGTTCTTCGATCCGGTGTTCGGTAACGAGTTCTCCGGCATCGTGACCCCGCCGCTGTTCCCGGGTGTGTCGATCAGCGCGGATCTGGGCAACGGCCCGGGTATCCAGGAGGTCGCGACGTTCTCGGTGGATGTCGAGGGCCCGGGTGGCTCGGTGGCGGTGTCCAACGCGCACGGCACGGTGACCGGTGCGGCCGGTGGTGTGCTGCTGCGTCCGTTCGCCCGGCTGGTCTCGTCGACCGGTGACAGCGTCACCACCTACGGCGAGCCCTGGAACATGAACTGACCTAGTCAGAGTCGCCGGCCCCCGGGGAAACCCGGGGGCCGGCGCATCACAACTGAATACGCTGACTCTCTCAGCGCGAGTGGGCTGCGATTCTTAGGGTCGCATTGCCTGTCCGGGTGGGGCCCCGATATGTTGCTCGTGTTCACAGAGTCGTCGGCGAAGTGATGCAAGCCAGGCACGAACATCAGCGGTGGCCCGAGCGGGACGCCGGTAACGAAGCTAGGGAGATAATGAAAACCATCAGTCGGGTATTGATCGCAATGGTTGCATCGATCGCGGCGTTGTTCGTGAGCACTGGCACATCTCATGCAGGTCTGGACAACGAGTTGAGCCTGGTCGACGGCCAGGGTCGGACGTTGACCATTCAGCAGTGGGACACCTTCCTCAACGGGGTGTTCCCGCTGGACCGCAACCGGTTGACCCGTGAGTGGTTCCACTCGGGCAAGGCCACCTACATCGTGGCCGGTGAGGGTGCCGACGATTTCGAGGGCACGCTGGAGCTGGGTTACCAGGTGGGCTTCCCGTGGTCGCTGGGTGTGGGCATCAACTTCAGCTACACCACCCCCAACATCGCCTTCGACGGCCTGCAGGGTGTCGGGTTCTTCGATCCGGTGTTCGGTAACGAGTTCTCCGGCATCGTGACCCCGCCGCTGTTCCCGGGTGTGTCGATCAGCGCGGATCTGGGCAACGGCCCGGGTATCCAGGAGGTCGCGACGTTCTCGGTGGATGTCGAGGGTCCGGGTGGCTCGGTGGCGGTGTCCAACGCGCACGGCACGGTGACCGGTGCGGCCGGTGGTGTGCTGCTGCGTCCGTTCGCCCGGCTGGTCTCGTCGACCGGTGACAGCGTCACCACCTACGGCGAGCCCTGGAACATGAACTGACCTAGCTTCCTAGACGACCATCGGCCCCCGGCTTCCGCCGGGGGCCGATGTCGTGTGGGCGACCGGCTACTTCGTCTCGGGTGGGGTGCCGTGCCGGCCGGCGCTGGCACCGTCGGCGTCGGCCTTGAGCAGATCGCGGATCTCGGTCAGGAGGGTCAACTCCGTCTCGGTGCTCTCCACCTTCTTGTCTCGTTCCTTAAGCTTCTTGAACGGCACGACGATGATGAAGTAGATGACGGCCGCCACGATCAAGAAGTTGATCGCCGCCGACAGCACCGCGTTCAAGTCGACGAATTGCTCGCCGCCCAGCGGAATCCGCAGGACCCCGTATTCGGCGTCCGGGCCGGCGCCGATCCGGTCGATCAGAGGCTGTATGACGTTCTCGGTGAACGCGGTGACCAGACCGGTGAACGCGGCACCGATGACCACCGCGACGGCCAAATCGATGACGTTTCCGCGGGAGATGAACTCCTTGAAGCCTTTGAGCATTGCCGCGTCCTTTCGGAGGGTGAAGCGGTATGTGGGTGTCCGTTGGGTGAATCAAACGTTAACCGCCGGCGTCGCAAATGTTGCGTGACCTGTGAATTGCCTTTCGAATCAAGTACAGAACGCTGCGGCGGGCGGCTGCTGCCAGTCTTCCTGAATACGATCGAAGCGAAGACATAAGACTGAAATGCGCGTTGAGAATGGATGGTTCGACCAGATGGAAAAGCAGATCGCGAAGTCAACGCTCTTGCGTGGGGCACGCAGGATGACATTGGCTGCGGGAGCGGTCTGCGTGGTCGCGATGTCGTGGACGGGCGTGGCCAGCGCCGATGACCACGACCTGAAGGCTGACCCCAGCACGCCGGTGGCGGGTCCGGTGGCCGAGAAGGGCATCCGCAAGAGAGCCGTTCAAGGTGAGGTACGCAAGAACGGAGACCAGGGAGAGGTTCGAGCGTCATTGAAAGCGGTGCCGAAAATCAGGGCAAAGGCGTTCGGCAATCTCGGTGACAATCATTATCGATGTCGCGAGCATTGGGACGATTTCTGCTGACGAGATCTGAGTCGCATGGGGCCACGCTTCGTTCTCCGGACTGGTGAGGTGTTAGGTATCTCCTAGTCAGACGCCGTGCAGGGTGTCGGTTGTGCTGATAATCTTCGATCAGCTTCACCCCCCCACCAGCTCGCTGGACTCAACCGTCACAGAAAGAAGCAGGCGCATGGCCGTTGATGCCCGCACCGTCACTCGCAAAGCGAGATTCGGTGTTCTCGGAGTGGGCGCGCTCGCGCTCACCGCAGCCGCTCTGACCTTCGGTGCCGGCACCGCAGGTGCCGACCCGAACGATCCGGCGCATCAAGAATTCTCGCCCGACGGGCAGGTCCGGTCCTCGCAGGCGGCCAGCGTCTCAGGCAGCGAACCGTGCGTCACCTCGACTGGTACGGCCGGCACCTCCGACGTGCGGGTCACCGACGTGAGCACGCCGAAGCAGACCGCATCGGAAGCCGGCCCGGAATGGGTCGGCTCGGACGGCTGGCAGGCCTCGGGCCTGACGCGCTCGAACCCGTGGGGCGGCGCCTTCGACCCGCGCAACGTGGGGACCGGGCCGCAATGCTCGCCGGTGACGGCCAGCGGCTTCTGACCGACACTTCAGAGACGCCCTCGGTGCCCCGGCACCGGGGGCGTCTTCGTGTCAGTGCAAAGTCACCGTGACCGCCTGCACGAGCGCCGCGCCGGCGACCGCGCGTGCCGACGCGGCCGGCAGTGCCACCAACACCACCCGGTCGCCGCGAGAAGCTGAGAGTCCGCCTCCTTCCGCAGACACCAACACGACCACGGCGTCGGTCGCGATCAGGCGGGCGTCGGTGTCGGCGTCGGCCGATGGCGGAGCCGCCACGATGTCGACGACGTCGCCGGCTCGGATCACGTCCACCACGGTGGCATCGGCCAGCGGCAGCGGCACGATCCGGGCGTCGGGTCCGACGGCGGATTCGGCCAGCCGCGGACCCAGCAGCCGAACGTCGGTGACGATCTCGCCGCGGCGCGTCGGGCCGACCAACGTGGCGCCGACGACGGGGTGTACGTCGGTCTGTGTGCCCTCCGGAAGCTCACTAGCTCTTCGGTTTTCGAGCCGGATGTCCTCAGCAGTCAGTCGTGTCCCCGGGGCCAGGTCACGGGCGGCGACGACGACGTCGGCCTGATCGGAGTGCGGATCGTCTCGCCACGCCGCGACTGCGGCCAGGACCACAAGACCCGCGGCCAGCGCCCGGCGTGCAGCAAGTGTCCGTGACCAGTCGGGACGGAGACGCTGGGCCAGGCGGCTCAGTGGCGTCGGGTTCAGAGAATCCCCCATGCGGCCACGGTAGGACCCGGCGCGCGGCGGGTCAGCCGACGATCGTGGGCCTGTGGATAAGTCAGCTCGACGCGGCGGCCGCAGGCGTCGACGCGCTGCTCGACGAGCTGGATGACGAGTCCGACGACCCGGAGGAGGATTTGGTCGAGGAATCCGACGAGGTCGACGACGCCGCAGCGGTGCTGCCGTTGGAGCCGCTGGAACCCTTGGACGATTCCCGGCTGTCGGTGCGGTAGAAGCCGCTGCCCTTGAACACGACGCCGACCTTGCCGAACACCTTGCGTAGCCTGCCGTGGCACTGCGGGCACTCGGTCAGGGAGTCGTCGGTGAACGCCTGCACCACGTCGAACTTGTTGCTGCATTCGGTGCATGCATACGAATAGGTCGGCACAGAAACCTCCGAGGTGGTCCAAGTCTTTAGCACTCTACCGGCTCAAGTGCTAGAACCGCCAGCTGCGGTCGGTCATTCCCGGACGGTGAGTTCGATCGCGCCGCGCTGCGGTGTCACCGCATGGGTCATCGGGACGTCGTGCGTATCGGCGGGCAGGTGATCGACGACCTCGTCGTCCCGGACCACGGCGACCAACCGCGCCGTGGGGGCGGCCAGCGGTAGCGTGCGGTCGTAGAAGCCGGCGCCGCGGCCCAGCCGGGTGCCGAACCGGTCCACCGCGAGGGCCGGGACCAGGACCGTCGACGCGTGCGCGACGTGTTCGGGCGGCAACCACGGCGGCGCGGGCTCGCGCAGCCCGAACGGCGCCTCGACCAGAGCGCCGGGACGGTAGCGTCCCCAGCGCAGGGGTTGCGCTTCGCCATCGGCGTCGGTGCGCGCGACCGGCAGCAGCACCACGACGCCGCGCTCGACGAGCGCGTCGAGCGCGGGCAGCGAGCCGGGTTCCCGGCCGACCGGAACGTAGGCGCAGATCGTCGATCCGGCGGCGATCAGCATCTCGAGATGGCGACCGAGCGCGGCCGACTCGGCCTGTCGTTGTTGCTCACTCAACGACCTGCGCGCGGCCAGAATTGTGCTGCGCACCTGTGTTTTCGTGCGTGGCACCGGGTAAGCCTCCGAACGGCGGGTAAGCGGAGAACAACCGCCCCAGAGAGGTTAATGTGTGAACGATGAGTCGGTCCGAAGTCCCTATGCCCTACACCGCTGTCGTGCCTGCAGCGGGCCTGGGCACACGGTTTCTGCCCGCCACCAAGACGGTTCCCAAGGAGCTGTTGCCGGTCGTCGACACGCCGGGCATCGAACTGGTGGCCGCCGAAGCCGCCGAGGCCGGCGCCTCGCGGCTGCTCATCATCACCTCGGAGGGCAAGGACGGCGTCGTCGCACATTTTGTCGAGGATCTGGTGCTCGAGGGCACGCTCGAAGCGCGTGGCAAGAAGTCGATGCTGGAGAAGGTGCGCCGCGCTCCGGCGTTGATCAAGGTGGAGTCGGTGGTGCAGGCCGAACCGCTCGGGCTGGGCCATGCCGTGAGCTGCGTGGAGGACCGACTGTCCCCTGACGAGGACGCCATCGCGGTGCTGCTTCCCGACGATCTGGTGCTGCCGACCGGCGTGCTGGAGACGATGGCCAAGGTGCGGGCCAAGCGGGGCGGGTCGGTGCTGTGCGCGATCGAGGTCGAGCCCGACAAGATCAGCGCCTACGGCGTGTTCGACGTCGAGACCGTGCCCGACGCGGCCAACCCCAACGTGCTGAAGGTCAAGGGCATGGTGGAAAAGCCCAAGGCCGAAGAGGCGCCGTCACCGTATGCCGCGGCGGGGCGCTACATTCTCGACCGGGCGATCTTCGACGCTCTCAAGCGCATTCCGCGAGGTGCGGGCGGCGAAATCCAGCTCACCGACGCGATCGCGCTGCTGATCGACGAGGGTCATCCGGTGCATGTGGTGGTCCATCGCGGATCTAGACACGACCTGGGAAATCCCGGGGGCTACCTGAAGGCTGCGGTTGACTTTGCGTTGGAGCGGGACGACTACGGCCCCGAGCTACGTCAGTGGTTGGTCGAGCGGCTGGGACTCGCTCCCGAGACGACCGGGCAATAGCGGCTGCTGCGCCGAGCGCAATCGCATCGGAGCCGGTCGTCGACGGCCGGTCTGACGGGAGAAAGGCATGTCTTGCGTTCGGTGGAGGAGCAACAGGCTCGGGTAGTGGCGGCCGCGGTGGCGCCGCGTCCGGTGCGAGTGGCGATCGCCGAAGCTCAAGGTCTGATGTGCGCGGAAGAGGTGGTGACCGAACGTCCGCTGCCGGGCTTCGACCAGGCCGCCATCGACGGGTACGCGGTGCGCAGCGTCGACGTCCTCGGGACCGGCGGCGATGAGGACGACGAGGATCGCGAGGACGGTGAGGACACCGGCGACCGGGAGATCAGCCTGCCGGTGATGGGGCTGATCGAGGCGGGGGCACGCACGCCCAGTCGCCTCCAGCCCCGGCAGGCGGCCCGGGTGCAGACCGGGGCGCCGATGCCCACTCTGGCCGACGCCGTGCTGCCGCTGCGCTGGACCGACGGCGGCGACACCCGGGTCCGGGTGCTGCGCGGTGTGCGGTCGGGGGCTTACGTTCGGCGCACCGGTGACGACGTCCAGCCCGGAGATGTGGCGGTACGCGCCGGCACCATCATCGGTGCCGCGCAGGTCGGACTGCTGGCCGCGGTCGGCCGCGAACGGGTGCTGGTACATCCGCGCCCGCGGCTGTCGGTGATGTCGGTGGGCGGTGAACTGGTCGACATCTCGCGAACTCCCGGCAACGGGCAGGTCTACGACGTCAACTCCTATGCGCTGGCTGCTGCCGGCCGAGACGCCGGGGCCGAGGTGAACCGTGTGGGCATCGTGCCCACCGACCCGAAACTGCTCCGCGAGGTCGTCGAAGGGCAGCTCAATCGTGCCGAGGTCGTCGTCATCGCCGGCGCGGTCGGGGGAGCAGCTGCCGAGGGCGTCCGCAGGGTGCTCTCCGACCTCGGTGACATGGAGGTCACCCGCATCGCGATGCACCCGGGCTCGGTGCAGGGCTTCGGCCAGTTGGGCAACGACCGGGTGCCGGTGTTCCTGCTTCCGGCCAATCCGGTCAGCGCGCTGGTGGTCTTCGAGGTGATGGTGCGGCCGCTGATCAGGCTGTCGCTGGGCAAGCGGCAGCCCATGCGGCGCATCGTGCGGGCGCGTGCCCTGTCGCCGATCGACTCCGTACACGGTCGCAAGGGGTATCTGCGCGGACAACTGATGCGCGATCAGGACACCGGCGAGTATCTGGTGCAGGCCCTCGGCGGCGCGCCCGGCGCGTCCCATCTGTTGGCCACGTTGGCCGAGGCCAACTGTCTGGTGGTGGTACCCAGCGAGGCGGAGCAGATTCGAACCGGTGAGCTCGTCGACGTCGCGTTCCTGGCGCAACGCGGCTAGCCCACGGTGAACCTTCTGAGCCCGCGTTCCCAGCACCCCGGGTGGCCGGTGGCAGTCGGGCCGTTGCGCGTCGCCGCCGGAGTGGTCCGGCTACGGCCGGTGCGTCTGCGCGATGCGGCGCAGTGGAGCCGGATCCGGTTGTCCGATCGCCGTCACCTGGAGCCGTGGGAACCCTCGACCGACATGAATTGGGAAGTGCGCCACGCTGTCTCGGCGTGGCCTTCGGTGTGCTCAGGTCTGCGCTCGGAGGCCCGGAAGGGTCGGATGCTGCCCTACGCGATCGATCTGGACGGCCAGTTCGTCGGCCAGCTCACCATCGGCAATGTGACGCACGGGGCGTTACGTTCGGCCTGGATCGGCTACTGGGTGTCCAGCGCGTCGACTGGGGGTGGGGTCGCCACGGCGGCGTTGGCACTCGGAGTCGACCACTGCTTCGGGCCGGTGATGTTGCACCGCGTGGAAGCGACCGTCCGCCCGGAGAACACGGCCAGCAGAGCGGTGTTGACGAAGGCCGGATTCCGCGAGGAAGGGCTGCTCAAACGCTATCTCGACGTCGACGGCGCATGGCGGGACCACTTGTTGGTCGCCATCACGATCGAGGAAGTGAACGGCTCGGTCAGCTCGGCGCTGGTGCGGGGTGGGCACGCGTCCTGGGCGTGACAGACGTGGCGCCCGCTTGCGGGTGTTGCAGATGTGACACAAGTGACGTTTGGTGCTTGCTCGTGATGAATTACAGGTGTGTAATTGTCTCGGCGCGCCGCCCACGGATGCGCTGGTCGACAGACCTAGCCTGATGGGGAAAGGAGCAGGCGCCATGCCAAGCATCCCCCAATCTCTCCTCTGGATCTCTCTCGTCGTGCTCTGGCTGTTCGTGCTGGTGCCGATGTTGATCAGCAAGCGTGACGCGGTGCGCCGCACCAGTGACGTGGCGCTGGCCACTCGGGTGCTCAACAGCGGCAGCGCACGGTTGCGACGTCGTGGACCAGCCGCCGGCCATCGCAGCGATCCGGATTGGCAGCCTGCCGACACCGCCGACGACCTCGACGACGATGCCGATGATGTCGACGACACCGCCGAACCGCGCCGGTCGGTGGTGATGGTGGCTGCCGAGCAACGAGTGGCCGATGACGAATCCGACTACCTCGACGTCGATGTCGTCGAGGACTCCGGAGCGCTGCCGGTCGGGTCGGCGGCCACCGCCGACGCGGATGGCCCCGCGCCCGCAGAAGCGGACGTCGACGATGTGGCGCAGGGCGGGGCCGACGTCGACGACGAGGACCCCGCGGTGATCGCGGAGGCGCGGGACGCCGACGATCACGCCGCTGCTGACGGCGACGAGGACGAGTACGAGTACGTCGATGATTCGTCCGGTCTGGAGGCGCCGTCGGAAGCCGACCTGCGCATCGCGGACTCGATCAGCGAAGCCCGCCGGCGTCGGCGTGAGACCGATACCGCCGCAGCGGTGTCGGCGCGCAAGTACCGCTTCCGTACCCGGACGCTGACGGTGATGGCGGTGCTGTTGCTGAGCAGCGCGGTCGCGGCCCTGACGTGGTCCTCGTCGATGTGGTGGGTGTGTGTCACGGTCGGCGCCGTCACCGCGCTGTATCTGGCCTACCTGCGTCGCCAGACCCGTATCGAGGAGCAGGTGCGCCGTCGGCGCGCGCAGCGGATGGCCAGATCGCGACTCGGGGTGGAGAACACCGGTGACCGCGAGTTCGATGTCGTCCCGGCGCGGCTGCGCCGGCCGGGCGCCGCGGTGCTCGAGATCGATGATGAGGATCCCGAGTTCGAGCACCTCGACTACGTCGCCTTCGCCCGGCACTACGACCTGCCGCGGGCGGCCGGCCAGTAGCCACCTCGCGATTTCGACCGGTGCGTACAGGCTGATAGCCTGTACCGGCACCAGGGGCTATGGCGCAGTTGGTAGCGCGACTCGTTCGCATCGAGTAGGTCAGGGGTTCGATTCCCCTTAGCTCCACCAGGAAGAACAATCTGCTGGCGTTCATGTACGCCATCGAGGTCATGGTGAGCCGCGGTGCGCCGATCTGGGTGGTCGGCGAGATAGCATCGACTGCGCCGGGCTAGGAGATCGCGAAGACCGACACCCTGGTGGTCCTGCTCGTCAGCGTGGCCGCAGTGGTGGTGGTAACCAGCAGGTGTGTGCCGTCAGGGGTCATCACGGGGTCTCCCGAGATGGCTCCGGGTATTGAGATGCTCACCGTCTGAGCACCGGTGAGGGTGTTGACCACCACCAACCGGGTAGTGGAACCGAAGATGGAACTGGTGGTGGCTGCCATCGCGGCGTGAGTGCCGTTCTCACTCAACAGCATTGGCCGGTAAAGCACGCGGCCGTCAAGCGTCAGGGTGCTGCCGGCTTGGTTGCCGGTGAGGGTATCGAACACCGCGACCTTGGTGGAGTAGGTGCGGTTCTGCCCGTTGTAGGCGTCGGTGACGACCAGAACACGAGTGTCATCGACGGTGAGGAACGGCGCACCGGTCGCGAATCCGCCGGGGAGGATAGCTGGGGATCCCACCAGCGTGCCGTCGATCATGTTGAGCACCGCGATGCGGGTATCGGACGAACCTCCCGACATGTTGTAGACGGGCGTCGCCAGGACAAGACGGGCACCGTCTCCAGTGAACTGCGAGAAGTAGGACGTGCTCGATGTCTGGCCGATCAGGCCCTGGGTGCTACCGATCTGAGCACCGGTGAGAACGTTCACCACCGCCACCGCACGGGTGGTGACAATTGCGGCCCGGACGCCGTCAGGGCTCACGAACACGTCCGTGGTCTGGCCGCTCATGGCGATGGGGATGGCGGTTTCGGCGCCCGTGCTGGTGTTGACCACCGCAATTCTTGTTTTGTCGGTGGCGCTGTCATAGGTGGTGAACAGAAGACGCGAACTGTCGGCGCTGAACCGAGCTGTCACCCCCGATTCGCCGGAGCCGCTGATCGTAGCGCCGGTCTGAGTGCCGGTATTGGTGTCCAACATCGCGATGTATGTGGTCTGGACGTGCCAGTCATAGGGGAGGGAGACCTGGCTCGTGATGAGAGCGTGTTTGCCGTCCGCGCTGACCATCAGCCCGCCCGGAAACCCGGTCAGTTCGAGGGTCGTGCCGAGTTGTGTGCCGCTGGGGGCATCTATCACCACCGCCCGGGTGACAGCGGTGGTCGAGTCGTAGATCGAGTCATAGGACTGGGTGGTCACCAGTATGCGGGTGCCGTCGACGCCCAATTGCTGGGCGGCCATCAGCACACCGGTGACGAGCACACTGCCGGTCTCGGTGCCGGTGGTCGTGTCGACCACGGTCACCTGGGTCGACTGACTTTCTGGGTCGACTTGGGTGATGACCTGGTAGCGGCTCTCTGCAGCGCCCAATAGCTCTGCAGTGCTGGTAGATCCAGTGGCGGACGTGGTGGTTCCGACCAGCGTGCCGGTCGCCGTATTGATCACCGTCACCAGCGTGGAGTTGGTGGTGACGAAGGCGCGCGTGCCGTCGCTGCTCAGCACTGTCGACGGAGCGCCGCCGGCGAGGGTGAGGGTGCTGCCGACCTGTCGCCCGGTGGCGGTATCGATCACCGCGACACGAGTGAACTGGCTGGTTGAGCTGGTGACAGGGGTGACGATCACCGCCCGAGTTCCGTCGGCAGTGATCAGCGGCCGCGGAGTCACGTCGCCGGTGATGGTCACGCTGCCGCCGAGAAGGGTGAGCGTGGTCGCCTGGGTGACTGTGGCGTTGAGCGCAAGTACCCGCACCATCCTGTCGACGGCGTCGGTGACATAGACGGTGCCGCTCGAAGAGACGGCGACGACGTGACCGCCGCTGGTGTCAGAGTCGAACGCGACAGTGCTGAGCACGCTGTAGTCCGTGGTGCTGATCACCGACACCGTGTCGTTGCCATTGACCACATACGCCAGGTCATCGGCAGGACTGAGCGCTACCGAGGTCGGCGCAGGGCCAACCGAGATTGTCTGCGCACCAGACAGATCGGGATTGGCGTCAATTACGGTGTTGGTGACGGTGTCAATGACCGAGACCGAGTTGCTGCCGGTATTGGTCACATACAGACGGCCGTCTGCGCCCAGCGTCATACCTGAGGGCTGCATGCCCACGGTGAAGATGGTGGCGACGGAGTAATCGTTGGTGTTTATGACCGACACCGTGCCGCTCCCGCTGTTGGCCACAAAGAGCCTGCCGTCGGGCCCCAGCGCAAGCGCGCTGGGAGAGGTGCCCACCGAAATCGATTGTTTCCCCGAGGTGCTGGGATTTGTATCGACCACGGTGTTGGTGGCGGTGTCGATCACTGACACCGTCTTGCTACCGCGGTTTGCGACGTAGAGCCTGCCGTCGGGGCCGTAAGCCAGCGCACTGGGTGACGAGCCGACGGTGATGGTGGTCGAGAAGATGTTTCTCGGGTTGGCGTCGATGCGTGCGTACGTGTCGGTGTTGATCACAGACACCGTGCCGCTGCCGGTGTTGGCCACATAAAGCCGTTTGCCATCGGAACTCAATGCCAATGCGCCGGGTGAAGAGCCCACCGAGATGCTGGTCGAGAAGATATTCCTGGGATTGGCGTCGATCTTTCGGCCCGTGGAAGTGTTGATCACCGAAACGGTGCGGCTGCCCGCGTTGGCGACGTAGAGCCGCTGACCGTCGGGGCTGACCACAGCGGCCGACGGCCTGAACCCTACCGCGATGGAAGTCTGATTCTGCAGGCGGATCGGAGCTATATATACCGATACCGGTGCCGTGGTGGCGCTTTGCCCGTCACTGACGGAGACGATGAACGAGTCGGTGTCGACCGACGGGGTCGCCGCGGCGGCTAGCCGTGCTGTAGTCGCAGGCAAGTATCTGTAGGCGCCGGTCAGCGGATTCAATGTCACCGTCCCAGCGGTCGGATTCTCGGAGAGGGAGAAGGTCAGCGCGTCGCTGTCAGGATCGGTCGCGATCACTGCGCCGGTCACCACCCCGGTCACCGCATTCGGTTTGCCGACGGGTTGCGTAGGAACAGACGGCGGTGAATTCACCACCGCCAGAAGCGCCGCGGCTGCGAAGGTCTCGGCTTCGCTGCCTTGGCCGGTCAGCGTGGAGCCGACACCGGGGCTTCGGTTTTCCTCGACCATCGGCTGCCCGGACTGGCGGGGACGAGTGCCCCATGCTGCCAGCGCCAACCCCAGCGGCGAGTCGAACGGTGTGAGCGGTCCGTTGGTGGCGAGCGGACCCAGACCCGCCGTCGCCAGCGCAGCCAACACAACTGAGCTCACCGTTCCGTCGGTCGAAGTGGGTTCGGTGCGGGCAACCGAAGTAGCTCGAGCATCGACGTTGGCACGTGGCGACAAGAAGGCTCGAGCGGTGACCGTCTGCAGCGATGCAGGCTGAGCCACTGCGCCATCATCAACGCGCGCATGGGCAAGGTCTGGGAGCTCCAGTCGCAGCGCGGCTGCGGGCGCCTCGGCGGTATTGGCTTCCACGCGCGGTGCTCCGATCAGGTGGATCTCTGACCGCTGGTTGTCATCCGAGCCGTCTCGGGGTCCGGTTGACGCTGTCTTGGTAGCTGCTGGGGCCTTGGGCGCTGTCGCCATCGAGACCTCGACGCGACTCGGCACGATCGACTCATCGGCGGGCGACGCCACAGCCACGTCGGCGTCTGGTGAAGAATTGTCCTTCGACGTCACGAACGCATCGGTGCCACCCCTTCTCGTCGCCGATTCCACTGGCAGCTGGTGCGTTCCAGCGTCCATCGACGCCGAGGTGTCCGAATCATCGGCGTTCACCGAACCAACCCCGGGCGTCCAGGTCTCCTCGGTTCCGCTGTCAGCGACGGTCCCGGTGGTTGCAGATTCGACAGTGGTTCCGATGGTCGTCGAGGCACCCTCGGATTCGGAGGGTCCAAAGCTGCCCGCGCCGGCGCGCCCCCCGGCAGCCGTCGAAGATGGTGAGGCCGAGTCCGCACTCGGCGAATTGCCGTCCTCAGCCCACACCACCGCCGGACTACTCGCCACCGCCACACCGACACCCAACGCGATCGCCAACCCGCCGACGCGGCCGATGAAACACCCAGTCCTCACGACAGGCCTCCGATTCTTCCGCTGTGATGGGGTGATCGTGGCTCCCGATCCGTGAAGAGAACTCAGTAGTGCACTACTGCAATCCACCGGCGTTCGGCGTCTCGGTTCCAAAGGCTCCAAGCGAGTCGAGATCGCTGTGCGGGTCGAAGACCTACGAACAATGCGTACGGCGCATCCCAAGCCCCGGGGTACCCCGCAATTACGCTCCGGACCAAGCGGCCCGGAAACTGCTCGCCGTCGTGAACCAATCGGTACGGGCTGAACGCAATCCGCCCCCAGCACACGCCACGTTCTCGATGGGTCTGAGCGGTGGCTTTCAGCGGTTCATCTCCGCGCGTCCGCATCCCGTATCCGCTCGTGGATGCGTCGGGTATACCAGTGCGGTGTTGCGCCGGTCGAGTCCGCGGCGATTCAGGCTGCGTGGTTGTCGGGGGGTGCGGGTCCGCCGGGTTGGCCGGGGTCGCCTGCCTCGTCGGGTTGGCTGATGTCGTCGTCGGTCGGTGGTGCGGCGTTCGGCTTTTGGTCGTCGGCGGGTTGCGCCGGGTTGAGATCCTCGCCGTTGTCGGTGAGCCATTCCGGTTGGGGTGGGCGCAGGAGGCGTTCGGGGCGGTGGTAGTGGTTGAGCCGGGCCTGGCCGGTATCGAGGTGGGGTGGGGGGATCCATTCGACGTCGCCGTTGGTGATGCGGGTGGTCCAGCCGCCGTCGGTGTCGACGAGGCGGTTGTCGGGGCCGCAGGCCAGGGCGAGTTCGTCGATGTTGGTGTTGCCGCCGCGGCACCAGTCGGTGTCGTGGTGGACTTGGCAGCCGTAGGCGCCGATGGTGCAGCCGGGTTTGGTGCAGCCGCCATCGCGCGCGATCAGCATGATGCGCTGGGCCGGGGAGGCAGTGCGTCGGGCACGGTAGAGGTTCAGCGCGGAGCCGGTGGCGCGGTCGAACACCGCCAGGTAGTGGTGGGCGTGGGAGGCCATCCGGATCACGTCGGCGATCGGCATGACGGTACCGCCGCCGGTGGTGCCGACCCCGGCGCGGGATTCGAGGTCTTGGAGGGTGGTGCGGATGATCACTGAGACCGGGAGCCCGTTGAGTTGGCCGAGTTCACCGCTCATCAGGGCGATGCGCCCGACGGCGACCATCGCGTCGTGTTGGCGTTGGGCCAGGCTGCGGTGGTCGGCATCGATCTGGGCTTGGGTCGGTGTGCCCGAGGTGCAGGGTTGGGGGTCGTCGGGGTTGCACATGCCGGGTGCGGCGTACTTGGCGAAGATGACTTCCCAGACCGCGCGGGCTTCGGGGGACAGGTCCCCGGTGATCGCGCTCATCGCGTCGCCACGTTGTTTACCCAGAGTGACACTGCGTTTGCGGGCGCGGTCGTGCTCGTCGGGTTCGGGGCCGTCTTGGTCGAGCAGGAACAGGGTGCGTTGGGCGGCGTCGTTGAGTTCTTTGGGTCCGACTCCCACCGCGTTGCGCACCAGATCGATCTCGAGCTGCTCCCGAGTGGCCGCATCGACGAAGCCGGGCAACTTGTCCACGGCCTTGCGGATGACCGCGACGTGTTCTTCGTTGATCAGGCCATGGGCTTGAGCGACGGCGGTGGCCGCGAGCACCGGCGGCAGCGCCGGCCCGGTCACCGGCTGGCGCGGGGCCAACACCGAGGCCTCGGCCAACCGCCGGCAGGCCTCGCTGGTGGAGAGGCGCCAGCGCACCGAGAGCACCTCTTTCCACGATTTGGCGCCCATCTGCTGCGGGGTGGTCTCGGTCTGCAACCGGCCCAGCAGCCGATGCCGCATCGCGGGCAGCCGACACCCCACCGTCTCCAACTCGTCGAGCGCGTCCACCAACTCCGATCGGGTCAGCAGATCGACCTCACAGCCGGCGAGCGCGTCCACGGCGGCGCGCACCGCCGAAACCGCCTCCCGCACAGCCACACCCGACATAACTCGAACATACATTCGACCACCGACAAAAACGGGCCCCGGCATCAAGACATCAGGGACGTACGCCGTGAGGTCTCAGTTCGCCTCGGTAAACGCCGGAGCCACGAAGCGTCGCAGCATCTCCTCTTCCACGCGGCGGTCACCGGCGGGCCAGTAGGCCAGCGACACCACGAGACGCACGATCCATTGCGCGGCCTGCGGATCGGCATCGGCGATACCGGCCAGTTCGGCGGCGAGGTGGGCCAGCACGGGAGACGAGTGCAGCTCACCGAGTTCCGCAGAATTGCGGGAGGTCAACATGAGCCGCCGCATCGGATCCGTGCGTATCTGGTCCAGCGCCACGGTGATCGCCGCGACGACGCGGTCGGGCCCCGTGAGTCCGGTGACGGCCCGCCGGACGGTGTCGGTGATCCCCGCCGATAGACGAACAAGGATCGCGTCGCGGATCTGCGCTTTGCCGCCCGCGTAGCGGTAGACCGTCGCGCGCGAGCAGTGCACCTGCGCTGCCAGGGCGTCGACGTCGAGCGCCTCGAATCCCTCGCGCAGTACGAGGTCGGCGGCCGCGGCGTAGATGCGCTCCGCGGCGGCGGACCGTCGGTCGCCGCCGATCACCCAGTCGTCACCCATCGCCTGGAATCTCCCTGTGTCGCCGAAGTCACATGTTCTCACCGCTGAGACAATCCAGGATCCTCGGCCCGGAGTCACCGCAGCTAGAGGGCGATGGGTGAGACAACAGCGGGCTGTGAAGGGCAGGGTGAATCGCCGATATCGTGCAACGATTGACGCGGGGCGGCCCACCCGCTCAGCGTGTAGGTATGACCCCGCTCGCCGGCGACCTCGGACTCGCACTGTTCGACGACGACTGCATCCAGGATCCATATCCGCTCTACGCGCGGATGCACGACGCCGGTCCCGTGCACCGGATCGGCGACTCCGGGTTCTACGCGGTGAGCAGGTGGGAGGCCGTGAACGAGGCCGTCTCCCGCTGCGACGACATCTCGTCGAATTTGACCGCAACGATGACGTACCAGCCCGGCGGGGCCGTTGACATGTTTCCCGTCGCAGAGCTCGGATCGCCGATCCACGCCCTGGCCACGGCCGACGACCCGGCCCACGCACTGCACCGCAAACTACTGCTCCCGCAGCTGGCGGCCAAGCGAATCCGCGCGTTCGAGCCGTTCGTCGGTGAGACCGCGGGCGATATCTGGACGGAGCACGCGCAGTCCGGCCGGATCGAATGGATGAGCGCCATGGCCAACCGCCTGCCCATGATGATCGTGGGTCGGATCATCGGTGTCCCGGACAGCGACATCGACACGCTCGCCCGCTGGGGTTACTCCGCCACGCTGGTTGTCGAAGGACTCGTCACCGAGGACAAGCTCGATGTCGCGCGCACCTCGGTGATGGAACTCGGCGCCTACATCGTCGAGAAGTTCGGCCAGGCCGCAGCCGACCCGCAGGACAACCTGCTGGGTGACCTTGCCACCGCTTGTGCCACCGGCGAGCTCGACGACACCGCCGCCCTGACCATGATGATCACCCTGTTCAGTGCCGGGGGTGAGTCCACGGCGTCCCTGATCGGTTCGGCCGCATGGATTCTCGCGACACGCCCTGAAGTGCAGCGCCGGCTGCGCCGTCAGCCCGAGCTCGTGGCGCCGTTCCTCGAAGAGGTACTGCGCTACGAGCCGCCCTTCCGCGGCCACTATCGCCACGTGCGCCGCGACACCGAACTGTGCGGCGCCCCGCTGCCGTCGGGGTCCCGTCTGCTTCTGCTGTGGGGCGCTGCCAATCGGGATCCGCAGCATTTCGAAAGCCCCGACGAGTTCCGGATGGACCGCCCATCGGCCAAGAGCCACATCGCGTTCGGAAAAGGCATTCACTTCTGCGTCGGTGCCGCGCTGGCCCGGCTGGAGGCCCGCGTGGTGCTGACGCATCTCCTGGAATCCACCACCGAGTTCCACGCGGTCGACACGGGACGGTGGCTGCCGAGTCTGTTGGTGCGCCGCCTGGAACGTCTCGAGCTCGAGTTCTGCTGACGGCGACGGGTAGCGGCTACCCGGCGAATCGGCCGCTGATCAGAACGGGCTGCTGTTGGCCTGGTAGCGCGCCTCTTCCGGCCGCGGGCCGTATTTGCGGATGTAGTCCTCGTGCATCCGTGCCTGCTTCTTGCGCTTGATCACGTCGACGAGGTTGGGGTCGAGTCCGTGCTGAGCCAGCCGGTGTCGGCGCCACACCTTGTTCAACGCGATGGCCATCAGCAGCGCCCACACGTAGATCGGGACGGTCATCTCCATGCGCATGTAGAACGGGACCGGAATCAACCAGAACGGCGCGAGCACCAGCGCCGGGGGAATGGCGTAGCGGATCATGTGCCGGCGAATCGCGCCTTGGCCGGCCAGATCCTCGGCCACCCACCGCTTCATCGACGCCGGCAGGCGCCGACCGTAGCAGTAGCCGAGGTACTGCCACAGGTTCGGTTTGGTGGCGGTGGTCATCGCGACTCCTTTGTTGTGGTTCACGACGGCAGCGCTCCGGCGGCCAGCGCAGCCTGGTTGACGCGGGTGAGTACCTGATGAAGTTGCTCGAGTTCCGCCGGATCGACACCGAGGCGCTCGGTCACCGCGACCGGGATGCCCACCGCCCGCTCGCGCAGCGCGACACCGGCGTCGGTCAAGCGCACCTCGGTGGCGCGCTCATCGGTGACACTTCGCGACCGGCTGACCAATCCGAGAGCGGCCAGTCGCTTGAGCATCGGCGACAGCGTGGCCGAATCGAGTTGCAACAAAGTGGCGATCTGCTTGACCGACAGGGCGGCGTCGGGCGACTTCCGCTGCTGATCCCACAGAGCCAGCATCACCAGGTATTGCGGATGCGTCAGGCCGAGGGGTTCCAGCAGTGGGCGGTACACCGCCAGCACGGCTCGATTGGTGACCGCCAGCGCGAAGCAGACCTGGCGCTCCAGGGTGAGGGGATCGGCCGCAGCCGTCGGTGCAGCCGACATGTTCCCATCGTGCCCGATTAGTTAGCGCGCAAACAATATCGGGTTGCTCACACCGTCACTCGGGCGACGGGGTGCCGATCAGAACCGCGCTGAGCCGGCAACCGTCAGGGCCCGCTCGCCAGGCATGGTCGACGCCCGTCAGCACCACCAGGTCTCCGGCTGCGAGCGCGTGGGCGCCGTCGTCGAGGATCAGCTCCACGGTGCCCGACAGCACCGTCTCCAGATCGACGGTGTCGGTGTGGTGCATCGGCGTCTCCGAGCCCGGTCCGAGGTCGACGACCATCCAGCGGGCGAGACCGGGTGCGATGCCCTGGTCGATCAGGGGCGCGGAGCCTGCGGGCCGCGCCGGTGGCGGATTGGTCGTCGTCTGGTAGGGCACCCCCATCGCGAACCCCGGGGCGAGCGTGTCGAGTGTCAGTTCTTCGGCGCTGACGACGCACGATCTGCCCTCGGCGTCGGTTCCGGTGATCAAGGTGCGCACGGCGGTCCTTCCGCAGAGGTCGACAGGTCGTACTCGATCATGCGGCACACCGCCCCGGCGCCGGCCCGCGGGTGCTGCTACGTCGTCGTACCCGGGGCAGGCCAGGCGCCGAAATGATGACACTGGTTGCCGCCCTTGCGTTTCGCGGTGTACATCGCCAGGTCGGCGGCGGCCACGAGGTGGTCCACGGCGGACTCCATGGCTCGTCGGCGGGGAGCGTCGAGCGCGGTGTAGACGGTCCCGACGCTCGCGGTGACCCGCGCGGTGAGCGCAGCGACGGCATCACAGATGTCCTGATAGGCCGATGTCAATCGATGTGACGGCGCGACATCGGCGATCAGGAACTCCTCGCCACCGCTGCGGGCGATCACCGCAGTGGGGGAGGTGGTCGCCCGCAGCGCAGCGGCAACCTCGACGAGCGCCCGATCGCCGGCGAGGTGTCCGTGGGTGTCGTTGAGCGACTTGAAATCGTCGAGGTCGACCAGCGCAACGATCAGGTAGCGGTCCCCGTCGTAGCGCCGCGCGATCAGGTCCAGTGTCTGCCTGCGGAAGGCGCGCCGGTTGAGCAGACCGGTCAGCGGGTCGAGGTCGGCGTGGATCAGGTCGCCCTGCAGCGCCCGGAGCAGGACCTGAATGGCCAGCGGCATCACGATGTTGATCTGCAGCACCAGAAACAGGTCCACCGCCGCGAGCGCGGTCCGGCCGTCGGCGGCCATGGACAGCGCACGACCGCCACCGACCAGTGCCGCGACCGCGAAGTTGGCCAGCACCAGGCGGGTCGAATGGAAGAACGCCAGATACGCGCCGTTGGTGGCGAATGCGACACAACCGAGCAGAGCGGCCAGCGGATCGGGGTAGGCAAGACAGATCGCCGCGATGGACGCCGAGGTCAGCGCCGCAAACGTGACCGACTGCGTCCGGCTCGGCCAGCGCCAGACCCACAGCGCCGCACCGACCAGGCCGCCGCCGAAGGCGAACCACATCATGGTCAGGTTCGGAAACGGCGGCGCCGCATCGCTGCTCGCGAGGTCGACGATCAACACCAGCGCGGCGGTCGACATCGCGAGAGCGATACCCGCCATCAACATCCGGACGGCGGACGTAACACCGCGTGCGCTGAGGTACGTGCTGAACCACTCGTAGTGGTCGGCGCGTCGTGGGTGGCTCGGCATCTCGTCCTGTCGTACGGAAGTGTCCGCATCCAGCAAACCAGACTCCGGCCGGGGATGGGCTCACCGATTTGCCGCGAGGCCGACACCCGATCCTTGCCGGACGTCAGCGGAGCGCCGTAACCTCGTGAAATGTCGGGCCCGCCACCAGCGTGTGCAGAGGATCTGGCCGCGCTTGCCGTGTTCGCGGGCGTTGCGGTCGAGGCGTTGACGCCGCTGGCCGAGCAGCTCCGGCCGTTGTCCGCCGCTGCGGGTCAGGTGCTGATGCAGCAGGGTGAGCTGGCCGTGTCGTTCCTGCTGATCGAGACCGGCCGCGCGGAGGTCACCCACGTCGGCGACGACGGTCACGACACCGTCGTCGACCTGGGTCCGGGTCTGCTCGTCGGGGAGATCGCGTTGCTGCGTGACGCGCCGCGCACGGCCACCGTGGTGGCGACCGAGCCGCTGACGGGCTGGGTGGGTGGTCGCGAGGCGTTCGCGACGATGCTCGAGGTGCCCGGCATGGTCGATCGGATGGTGCGCACCGCGCGGCAGCGGGTGGCGGCCTTCATCACGCCGATCCCGGTTCGGATGCGCGATGGCACCGAGCTGTTCCTGCGGCCGGTCCTGCCCGGCGACGTCGAGCGCACCGCCAACGGTCACGTCGAGTTCTCCACCGAGACGATCTACCGACGGTTCCAGTCGGTCCGCAAGCCGACGAAGTCCCTGATGACCTACCTGTTCGAGGTGGATTACCTCGAGCATTTCGTCTTCGTGCTGACCGACGGCGCCGACGGTCCGGTCGTCGCCGACGCGAGGTTCGTCCGGGACGGGATGGACCCGGCCGAAGCCGAGATCGCGTTCATCGTCGGCGACGCCTATCAGGGGCGGGGCGTCGGGACCTTCCTGATGTGGGCGCTGTCGGTGGCCGCCCGCGACGACGGCGTGCGCCGGTTCACCGCGCGCGTCCTGGCCAACAACCAGTCGATGCGCGCCATCCTGGACCGCTACGGGGCGACGTGGCGTCGCGACGACCTGGGCGTCGTCGCCACCGAGATCGACGTGCCCAAGCCCGGTGACCTGCCGTTGCCGCCGGAACTGGTCAAGAAGATCCGTCGCATGGCCCGCCAGGCGATCCGTGCGGTCGGGTGACCGCGGCCGTCACGGCGTGATGCGGGTTTCGTCGTCGATCGCCTGAGTTCCGTCCATCAGCGCGGCCGCCTGCTCCTCGGTGCCTTCGGCATCGATCTGCAGCACGAAGAGCCCGTCCGCGCCGGGGATGGCGACCGTTTTCTGCGCGATCATCCGCGGAACTCCCTCACGGACGTACAGGCCGCCGATCGTCGTCGCGTCGAAGCCGCTCAGCTCGCCGGTCTGGGCCGTCTCGGGCCCTTCGAACTCGGGCAGCGTCCGCAGTTGATTCGGCGCGACCTCCAACACCGTGGCCGGATCGACGTTGCCGGTCAGCTTGAAGACCCGCGCAACGATCGTCGCCGGGTCGCCGGCCGGCGCGGTTTCGTCGGCCGTTTCCAGGGCGAGGTATGCCCCTTCGGGTGCGTTCGGGCCCATATCGACCCACCCTTGCGGGGTCGGCAGCTCGATGGTCGGAGCACCCGGGTCACCCGGCAGCACCGGCGTGCGCACCAGGTTGTTCTCGGCGATGTAGTCGTCCAGTGTGGTGGCCGGAGCGGCGGATTCGGTGGTCGTCGTCGGCGCGTCGGCCGGCGCCGAGGTGGTTTCGGCGGTGGTGGTGGGCGAGTTCCCGTCGGCTGACTCGTCACTCGACCCGCAGGCGGACAAGCCGATTGCGAGCGCGACCGCAGCGACTGTGACGGCACCAGCTCGCAGGGGGTTGGTCATGTCGTCTCCTGTTCGTGGGTCCGCGACTGAAGGCCGGACTCCTGCGCAGCATATCGGTCGAGGGCAAGATTCCCGCCGGTTCACACGGCGCCGCAGCCGCCCGGCGGCCGAGCGCCGTGGTATCAAGGCCCTCGTGAGGCGGTTCACGGTGGGCGCGATGCTCGCGCTGTGTGTGAGCTGCGGGCAGCCGCCGCCGCAAGCGACCGATACGACCACCAGCGCGACGTTGCAGCCGATCAACCCGGCCAGAATCGACCGCGCCCGCGAACACGTCCCCGACGGTTACGAGGTGGCCCCTTTCGCCGGCCCGGCGTCACCAGTTGTGTTGTGGGGCATGGGAGATGGGGCTTCCGCTGATCCACCCCAGTGCCTTGCTCTCGCCGCGCCCGCGGTGGACCCGGCCGCCGTGCGCGGCTGGTCGGCGTCGGGACCCGGCGGCATCATCTACGCGGTGGTGGCTGCGTCGCCGGCCCGACCGGAACCCGGCCTCGCCCGAGACTGCGGTCGCTGGCGGATCGCCTCGGCCCGCAGCAGTGCCGCCGTCACCCGCGTCGACGCGCCGGCGGTGGCGGCGGCCGATACCAACGGGATGCGGACCGAGGCTCGCACGGTGGTCGAAGGTGGTACCGAAACCCGCACGCATGCAGACACATTCGTGGCGTACCTGGATGGATATGTGTCGTTCGTCGCGGTGGTCACCGATCCGGGCGCGACGCATCCGGCTCTGACAGCGGCGTTCGCCGCTGATCTGCTCACCGAAACGGTCGCGGCGTTGCGCGGCTGAGGTGCGGTCCGCGGGTACATTGGCGCCGATGTCGAACCGGGGCAAGATGGTGGCGACGCTGATGGCGTGCGCGGGCGTGGTGGCGTGTCAATCTGGGCAGGGCGAGGACCTGACCGGTGCCGACATCGCCAGGGTCGCGGATCTGAAAGCCGGCTTCGGTCCGGAGTTCACGGTCAGTTCGGTCGGACCCGCCGCGGTCGACCCACGCCTACTGGCGCCGCAGACGCTGCCGCCGGGTCTGACGTTCGACCCGCCCGAATGCGCGGACAGCGCCAGTGAGCGAACTGTTCCGGAGGGGACCAAGGGCAACATGGCCGCAGTCACCGCCGAGGGTGAGGGCGTGCGCTACATCGTGATCGCCGTGGAGACCTCGGCTCCGGTGCCGGTGAACGCCCCGGACGGGCAGTGCGACAAGGTCACCTTCAACGGTGCGGGGCTCCGGGGGCTTGTCGAGGTGGTGGAGGCGCCGCAGATCGAGCACACCGACACCGTCGGCACGCATCGCGTCCTGCAGACGACCACGGCGCAGGGTCCGCGCACCGGTCAGCTCTACAACTATGTTGCGAAGTTCGGCAACTTCCTCGTGATCGTCACGGCGAATCCACTGGTGGTCGCTGACCGTCCCCTCGCCGACGTCGACACCGCCCGGGCGCGCGACCTCGTCACCGAAGCCGTCGGCCTGGTCAGGGGATAGCTCAGCGCACGTCGTGGGGGCGGAACTGGATGCTGATCCGGGGGCCGGTGGGCCGGCTGGTCTTGGGCACCGCGTGCTCCCAGGTGCGCTGACACGACCCTCCCATCACCAGCAGGTCGCCGTGGTGGTGCCGCAGGCGCAGCGACGGTCCACCGCCGCGCGGCCGTAACGCGAAAACCCTTGTCGCGCCGAGGCCGACGATCGCGACCATGGTGTCGTGGGTGCTGCTGCGGCCGATGTTGTCGCCGTGCCAGGCGACCGAGTCCTCACCGTCGCGGTACAGGTTGAGCCCGGCGGTGACGAATGGTTCGCCGAGCTCGCCGGCGTAGATGTCGTTGAGGCGCCGGCGCAGCTGCTTGAGGCGCGGATGTGGGGCCGGAGACGCCGACAGGTCCGCGAAGTCGACGAAGCTGACCAGCCGCGGAACGTCGAGCACCCGGTCATACATCTGCCGCCGTTCGGCGCGCCAGGCAGTCGTGTCGAGCAGCTCGCGGAACAGGTCGTCGTCGCGTGCGCCGTCCTGGGACAACCAGCCCGACCGCACTTCCAGCCAGGCGCCGTCGCCGAGGTCGCGTCGGTCGGCCTGGTCGAACAGAGAGCTCTGCAACGCCTGCTCCATGGCGGCAGCTTATCGCACAGTTGTTCGACTGTTAAAGACCCGGGGCGCCCGGTCCGCGACTGGCCAGCACGTCGTCGGGGTTGACCAGCGTGCACGCTTTCAGGCTCAGGCAGCCACATCCGATGCAGCCGGTCAAGTTGTCGCGCAACCGCTCGAGATGGGCGATCCGCTCGTCGATCTCTTCGCGCCAGCCAGCCGACAGGCGCGCCCAGTCCTTACTGGTCGGGACCCGGTCGGTCGGCAAGGTGGCCAGCGCGTCGCGGACCCGCGCCAGCGGGATCCCGAGCCGCTGGGACATCCGGATGAACGCGACGCGGCGCAGGGTTTCGCGGGTGTAGCGGCGCTGGTTGCCGCCGGTGCGGGTGCTGGCGATCAGTCCCTGGCGTTCGTAGAAGTGCAACGCCGACACCGCAACCCCACTGCGCGCGGCCAACTCACCCGGGGTCAATTCGGGCGCCCTGTCCATGACCTGAACAATAGTTGAGGCCGTGGTTCGCATGGCTGTGGCGTTACGGTGCTAGATGTGGCGGAGGTCGTGCTGGGGTGCAACTCGGAGGTCGGCAGACTGCGGGTGGTCATCCTGCACCGGCCCGGCCCGGAGCTGAAGCGGCTGACACCCCGCAACAACGACTCGCTGCTGTTCGACGGGTTACCGTGGGTGGCGAGGGCACAACAGGAACACGACGCGTTCGCTGCGTTGCTGCGCTCGCGCGGTGTCGAGGTGCTGCTGCTCGGTGATCTGCTGACCGAGGCGATCGCCCACAGCGGCGCTGCGCGTATGCACGGCATCTCCGCGGCGGTCAACGCGCGTCGGCTCGGGGTGCCGCTCGCACAGGAACTCTCGGGTTATCTGCGGACACTGCCCGCCCCTGAACTCGCGCGGGTGCTGATGGCCGGGATGACGTTCGACGAGTTGCCCTTCGGGGAGAACGAGCTGTCCTTGGTGCGTCGGATGCATCATGGTGCCGACTTCGTCATCGATCCGCTGCCCAACCTGCTCTTCGCCCGGGACTCGTCGTTCTGGATCGGGCCCCGGGTGGCGATCACGTCGCTGGCGCTGCCCGCCCGGGTCCGCGAAACGTCGCTGACCGACTTGATCTATGCCCACCATCCGCGTTTCCTCGGGGTGCGCCGCGCGTACGAATCGCGGTCGGCGCCGGTCGAAGGCGGTGATGTCCTGCTGTTGGCACCCGGGGTGGTGGCGGTCGGCGTCGGCCAGCGGACCACGCCGGCGGGGGCGGAGGCGCTGGCGCGCAGCCTGTTCGACGACGAGCTGGCCCACACCGTGCTGGCGGTGCCGATCGAGCAGGGTCGCGCCCAGATGCATCTGGACACCGTGTGCACCATGGTCGACACCGATGCGGTGGTGATGTACCCCAACATCGTCGACTCGTTGACCGCCTTCACGATCCGGCGGACCCCGGGCGGGGTGACCATCGACCGTGCGGCCCCGTTCGTCGCCGCCGCCGCCGAGGCGATGGGTATCGGCAAGCTGCGTGTCATCGACACCGGGCTGGATCCGGTCACTGCCGAACGGGAACAGTGGGACGACGGGAACAACACCCTGGCGCTGGCTCCGGGCGTCGTGGTCGCCTATGAGCGCAACACCGAAACCAATGCCCGGCTTGTCGATTCGGGCATCGAGGTGCTGCCGATCGCCGCGTCCGAACTGGGCACCGGCAGGGGCGGGCCGCGCTGCATGTCGTGTCCGGCCGCCCGCGACCCTCTCTAGCCCGTCGCGCCGGAATAGCATTCCCGGCTGTCGATCGGCCTCGAGGACGACCAGGAATGCTATTCCGCGGGAGAGGTACTAGCGCCAGGACGGCAGCCAGATCTGCATGTTCCAGGTCTGCTGGGAGATCGGCAGCCCGGTCAGGATCGGATACAGCCATGCGAAGTTCGTGATCACCAGCGCGACATAGAAACAGACCACCAGCAGTCCCAGAGTGCGTCGCTCGGCATTCTGGCCGCGTTTGTACAGGATGTCGCCGAGGATGAGCGCGATCATCATCACCAGGAACGGCGCCATGGTCGAGGCATAGAAGAAGTACATTTGCCGGTCGATGTCGGCGAACCAGGGTAGAAAGCCGGCGCTGTAGCCCACCAGCAACGCCGCGTAGCGCCAGTCACGTTTCACGAATGCGCGCCACACCGCCCACGCCAGTACCGGGACGGCGATGAACCACATCGCCGGTGTGCCGACCAGCATCACCGCTTTCACGCACGACTGCGCTCCGCAACCGGACACGTTCTCGGTGTCGATCGCATAGAGCACCGGACGCAGCGACATCGGCCACGCCCACGGCTTGGACTCCCACGGGTGGTAGTTGCCGTCGGCGTTGGTCAGCCCGGAATGGAACCGGTACGCCGCATAGGTGTAGTGCCATAGGGAGCGGATGGCGTCGGGCATGGGGACCGCGCTGTCCGGGCCGATCGCGCGGCCGACCTGGTGGCGGTTGATCGCCGTCTCGGACGCGAACCACGGCGCGTAGGACGCCAGGTACACCCCGAACGGGATCAGCACGAGGGCGTAGAGACCGGGAGCGACGTCGCGGCGCAGGGCGCCCAGCCACGGCCGGGGGACCCGGTACTGCTTGCGGGCGGCCACGTCGAAGGCGACCGTCATCAAACCGAAGAACATCACGAAGTACAGGCCGGACCATTTCGTCGCGCAGGCCAGCCCGAGCAGCACCCCGGCGCCGAACCGCCACCACCGCACCCCCAGCCTCGGCCCCCACGGCGTCTCGGCGATCCGGCCCTGTACCAACGCCGCGTGCATCCGCGCCCGGACCTGGTCACGGTCGACGATCAGGCAACCGAAGGCCGCCACCACGAACATCGTCAGGAAGCCATCGAGCAGCGCGGTGCGGGAGGTGACGAACGAGACGCCGTCGGCGATGATCAGCAGCCCGGCGATGCCGCCGACCAGCGTGGAACGGCTGATCCGGCGCGCGATCCGCACCACCAGCAGCACCAGCACGACGCCGCACAGCGCGCCGGAGAACCGCCACCCCAGCGCGGTGTATCCGAACACGGCCTCGCCGAGCGCGATCAGCTGTTTGCCCAGGGGTGGATGGACCACCAGCCCGTAGCCCGGGTTGTCCTCGACACCGCCGTTGTGCAGCATCTGCCACGCCTGCGGGGCGTAGTGCTTCTCGTCGAAGATCGGCGTGCCGGCATCGGTGGGGGAGCCGAGGTTGACGAAGCGGGTGATCGCCGCGAGTGCGGTGAGCACGGCCGTCATCACCCAGCCCTGCATCCGGTCCAGCGGGCCGAAATCGGCCAGCGGCACCAGCGGCGCCGGGCTCGTCACCGGGACCCGGCGCGGGGCTTCGGCGGCGGGGGCGGTCACGCAAGCGATCGTAGGCTGTCAGACATGACCACTGGACGACTGCTCATCGGTGCCACGCCGCTGGGACAGCCGTCGGACGCATCCGTGCGGCTGGTGCGCGCGCTGGCCGGCTCCGACGTGATCGCCGCCGAGGACACCCGCCGCGTGCGCACTCTGGCCACCGCGTTGGAGGTCCGGATCGCCGGCCGGGTGGTCAGCCTGTTCGACAACAACGAGGCCACGAAGGTGCCCGGGCTGGTCGACGACATCCGCAGTGGCGCGACGGTGCTGCTGGTCAGCGACGCAGGCATGCCGCTGATCAGCGACCCCGGCTACCGCCTGGTCTCGGCGTGCGTCGAGCGTGGTCTCCCCGTGCAGTGCCTGCCGGGGCCGTCGGCGGTGACCACGGCGCTGGCCGTCGCGGGGTTGCCGGCCGAGCGGTTCTGCTTCGAGGGATTTGCGCCGCGCAAGCAGTCGGCGCGCGTCACGTGGCTGCAGTCGCTGAGATCGGAGCCACGCACCTGCGTCTTCTTCGAGTCACCGCGAAGACTGGCCGACTGCCTGCGCGACGCGGTCGACGTCCTCGGTCCGCAGCGGCGCGCCGTGGTGTGCCGCGAGCTGACCAAGACCCACGAACAAGTGGTGCGGGGCACGCTGAGCGAACTCGCCGAGTGGGCTGCCGACGGCGTCCTCGGTGAGGTCACCGTGGTGCTGGCCGGTGCGACGCCGGTGGCCGACACCGGCGAACTGGTCGAGCAGGTGCATCGGTTGGTCGACGACGGGATGCGGGTCAAAGACGCGTGCGCGCAGGTGGTGACGGCCAACCCCGGCTCCCCGTCGAAGCGCGAACTCTACGACGCGGTGGTGCGGGCGCGCGGCTGACCGGCGGCGCTGAGCTCGCCGAGGATCGGCGCCGCCTTGTGCAGACACTCCTCCCACTCGCGGACGGGGTCGGAGTCGGCGGTGATGCCGCCCCCGACACCGAGCACCGCGCTGCCGTCGGCGCCGAACTCCACCGTGCGGATCGCCACGTTTAACTCGGCCCCCGCGACCGGCGATGCGCAACCGATTGTCCCGCAGTAGATTCCACGTCGGACGGGCTCCCACCGGGACAGTAGTTCCCGGGCTCGGCCCTTCGGCGTCCCGGTCACCGACGCCGGTGGGAAGGTGGCATCGAGCAACGCCGACATCGGCACCTGGGCGGGCACGCAGGCGGCCACCGTCGACACCAGGTGCCACACCCCGGGGGCGGGCCGCACCGTGAGCAGCTCGGGGACGGTGACCGTCCCGGTGCGTGCGACCCTGCCCAGGTCGTTGCGCACCAGATCGACGATCATGATGTTCTCGGCGACGTCCTTGACCGACGCCCGCAGCGCCGCTGGATCGGCCGTGCGCGGCAGGGTGCCCTTGATCGGACTCGAGGTGACCAGTTCCCCGCGACGGCACAGGAACAACTCCGGGGACAGTGATGCGACCGCGCCCCAACTTCCGGCCAGGTAAGCGGCGCGCGCGGGTGCCGTCCGGGCCACCGCGTCGGCGAAGAACTCGGCGGGATCGCCGTCGACGGTGCCCGTGAACTGCGTGCACACACACGCCTGATACACCTCCCCCGCGGCGATCGCGTCCAGGCAGGCCGCGACACCGCGCTGATGGGCATCGCGGTCGGCGTCATCCCATCTGATGGTTGCGCCGGCCGGCGCTGCCGCGCCGGTGACCGCGTCGCTGATCCACGCGGGAAGCTCTGCGCCGGTGAGGCTTTCGTACCACCAGATCCCGTCGTTGTCGCAGCGCAAAACGCAGTCCGACCATCCGCCGGCGGCCGGGGGCACGCGCGGACCGGTCCCGTCGGCGCCGGCGTCCGGATAGGCGAGGTAGCCGAACCACCCCCCGCCCACCGGACCTTCGCCGGCTCCGGCCGGTACGTCGAACACCTCGGCGGCCGCCACGGGGGCCGCAGCCAACGTGGGGGCGATGACTGCGCGCGACGAGAACCACTCGCCGATCAGCGCCGCCGGCGGGGGCAGGCCCCAACGCGTGGTAGCGGCGGTCAACGCACGCAGCACCGCCGGGGCCTCACCCAGGGAACCGAGCCGGTCGATGCGCACCCGACCAGCCTGACAGACCGATGGTGTCGCCGCGTACCCCTGCCGGCGCAACGGCGGACCTGCTAGCGGCCGATGGTCCGGGGAACCGTGACCGACGCGAGCTTGTCGGGGTTGCGCATCGCGTAGAAGTTGGTGATCTTGCCGTCGAGCACCTCGAAGGTGACCACGCCCTCCAGGCTCTCCCCGAGGTAGAGCACCAGCGCCGGGGCGCTGTTGTAGATCGCCGGCTGCACCCGACCCTGGTCGCCGGCCAGCCGCACGAAGCCCATGACGAGCCGCGCGACGCGGTCGGCCCCCGCGACGGGTCGACGCGCCGCGGAGACCTTGCCGTCGCTGTCGGCGGTCCACACCACATCGGGCGCCAGCATCGCGAGCAGGCCGTCCAGGTCGCCGGTCGCGGCCGCGGTGAAGAACTGCGTGGTGATCTCGGTGGAGACCTTCGCGTCCACGGGCTCGAACCGTCTGCGGCGCGCCTGGACGTGTTCGCGGGCACGGTGGGCGAGCTGGCGGACCGCGGCGCTGGACTTGCCGATGGTCGACCCGATCTCGTCGTAGCCGAATCCGAACACCTCTCGCAACACGAACACCGCTCGCTCGTCCGGGCTCAGCGTCTCGAGCACCACCAGCATCGCCATCGACACCGACTCCGCCAGCAGCACATCGGCCGACGGGTCGTGGTCGGTGAGCAATGGTTCGGGCAGCCACGGCCCGACGTACTCCTCCCGCCGGCGCGACTGTGCGCGTAGCGCGTTGAGGGACTGGCGGGTGACCAGCCGGGCCAGGTAGGCCTTGGTGTCGGCGACCGTCGACAGATCCACCTCGGCCCAGCGCAGGTAGCTGTCCTGCAACACATCGTCGGATTCAGTCGCGCTGCCCAGGATTTCGTAGGCGATCGTGAACAGCAGAGGACGCAGATGGGTGAACCGCTCAGCGTGTTCGTCGTCGCGCGGCAGGCTCATGAGACGGCCGCCGCGACCTGCCCGGCCCGGTCCGGTCCGGGCCGCAGCGCGTAGGTGCCCGGCTGTTCGGCCTCGGCAGCCAGCCATTTCAGCGTGTACCGGCACACCTGTTCCTTGATCAGCGCCCCGGCGCGGCCGCCGATGTAGAGCGGCAGCGGGGTGTCGTCCTTGCGCTGGATCTGCAGGGTGCCGCCGCGCCGGCCCACGCTGATGCACTGTGCCGACATGGGCACCGAGGCCTCGGCCGGCCGCGTTCCGGCGATACGGGCCAGCACGGTCTCGGCGGCGTGCGCCCCCAGCGGCAGACTGGCCTGGCAGCTCATCCGGTACGGCAGTGCCGACGGGGCGGCGGCGTCGCCGGCAGCGACGATGTGGTCGTCATCGACACTGGTCAACGTCTCGTCGGTGACGAGTCGGCCGAGCGCATCGGTGGTCAGGCCGCTTGCGGCCGCCAGCCCCGGCACGCCGAAGCCCGCGGTCCACACGGTCACGGCACTGGGCAGGCGGCGGCCGTCGGCCAGCGTCACGTGGTCGTCGCTCACCGATGCGACGGTCTGTTCGATCATCCGGACACCGAGCTTGCGCAGTTGCCTGACTACCGAACGCCGGCCCGGTGCGCTCAGCGACGGGCCGACCGCGGTGGCGACGAGGGTGACCTCGCGCCCTGCCCCGGCGAACTCCGCGGCGGCCTCGATGCCGGTCAAGCCACCGCCCACCACCACCATCGGCGCGGTGTCGGCGACGTCGTCCAGCCGCGCCCGCAGCCGCTGCGCCTGCTCCAATTCACTGATCGGATAGACGAATTCACCGCCCGGGAGCGACTGGGCCACCGCGCCGGTGCTGCCGATCGCGTACAGCAGGTAGTCGTAGGCGACAGCGTCGCCGGAGGCCAGCTCGACCCGCCGGTTGGGCGCGTCGATCGCGGTGGCCGTGTCGACCACCAGGGTGACGGCCGGGTGCAGGACGGTCCCGAAGTCGGCGACGGCGTCGTCGTTGCCCGCCGCCAACTGGTGCAGCCGGATTCGTTCGACGAACTGCCGGCGGGGATTGACCAGGGTGACGTCCGCGTGCGGGGCGAGCCGGTTGGCGGCCATCACGCCGGCATAACCGCCGCCGACGACGACGACGCGGGGCTGGTGGTTCATGGCGATCTCCTCGGGTCATCCGGCGGGCTGATCCGCCGGTCTGCCCCCAAGACACCGCGCACGTCCAGAGTGTGACACCTCGCCGTCGATTGTGTCGCAGGTCACTGCCGACTGAGGGTGCGCGGAACCGAGAATGCGGTCAGCTTGTCCGGATTGCGCACGCCGTAGAGGTTGGTGATGTGCCCGTCGCACTCGATCAGGAGAAGACCCTCGAACGCGTTACCGCGATGAATGGCGAGCGCGGGCATAAAGTTGCATGTCGTGACCTCGAGACGGGCGTCGGGCGTATGGCCGACGAAATGGAAGAACTTCCGCAACAGCGCCGCCACCTTCCGGTCACCGACGATCGGCCGGCGCGCTGCGGTGGCCTTGCCGCCGCTGTCGGCGGTGAACGTGACGTCGGGTGCCAGCATCGAGACCAAACCCTCCACCTCGCCGGTCCGCGCGGCGCGCAGGAACTGGTCGGTGACCTGGGTGGTCCACGCGCCGTCGGCGGGTCCGAAGCGTCGGCGTCGCGCGTGCACATGTCCCCGGGCGCGGTGGGCCAGTTGGCGCACCGCCGCCACGGACTTGCCCACCGCACCGGCGATCTCATCGTGGTCGAAGTCGAAGACCTCGCGCAACACGAACACCGCGCGCTCGTCGGGCGTCAGCGTCTCCAAAACCACCAGCATCGCGATCGACACCGACTCGGCCAACACCACGTCGCTCGCGGCGTCCGTGTCGTCGAGCTGCAACGGCTCGGGCAGCCATGGGCCCACGTACTGCTCGCGGCGCCGGGTTCGGGCGCGCAACGCATTGAGTGCCTCGCGGGTCACCAGCTGCGACAGATAGGACTTGCTGTCACGCACCGTCGACAGGTCCACGTCGGCCCAGCGCAGATAGCTGTCCTGCAGCACGTCGTCGGATTCTGTTGCCGATCCGAGGATCTCGTAGGCGATCGTGAACAGCAGCGGCCGCAGGTAGGTGAAGTGCTCGGCACGTGGGTCCTGCGGGGACGTCACGAGCTGCCCGCGGTGACCCAGTCGGCGGACTCGGGCCTGCGGGCCTGCTGACGCAGCCCCCAGAGCGTGCCCTTGCACACCGCTTCTTTGAACGCCGCCGCGAGACGACCGCCGAGGTACAGATTGAGTGGGGTCTCGTCGCTGCGACCGAACTGCAGGATGCCGCCGCGGCGGCCCACACTGGTGCACGAGTTGCCGAGGAACCTGCTCCTCGCCGCTACCGGTTGGGTCCCCGCGATCCGCCGCAACACGGTGTCGGCGGCCTGCGGGCCCAGTTGCGACGCCGATGCGCAACACATGCGCAGCGGCCCGGTCGACGGCGCGGCGCAGTCACCGGCCGCGACGATGCGGCAATCGTCCACGCTGGTCAGGGTCTCATCTGTGCGGAGGCGACCGATAGTGTCGGTGGACAATCCGCTGGCCGCGGCCAGTTGGGGGACCGCGAAGCCGGCGGCCCACACGGTGACGGCGGTCGGACGTACGGCTCCATCGGCGAACACCACCGCGTCGGGACGGACCGCGACGACTGTGTCAGCGGCGAGCACCACCACGCCGAGCCGCGCCAACGCCCTACCGACCGAGCGTCGCCCGCGCTCCGACAATGCCGGGCCGAGTTGCCCACCGCACACCAACGTCACGTGACGGCCCTGCTCGGCCAGCTCGGCAGCGACCTCGATGCCGGTCAGCCCGCCGCCGACGACGGTCACCGGTGCGTCCGGACCCAGCGTGTCGAGCCGCTCGCGCAGCCGCTGCGCGTGCTCCAGTTCCGCGACCGGGTAAGCGAATTCACCGACGCCGGGCACCGACGGCGGTGCCGCTGCGGTACTGCCGACCGCATAGACGAGATAGTCGTAATCCAGGGCAGGGCCCGACGCCAGGTGCACCGCGCGCGCCCGCCAGTCGATGCGCGTCGCGGTGTCGACGACCAGTCGGACGCCCTCGCTCAGCAGGGTCCGGTAGTCGACGGCGGCGTCATATTCGCCGGCCGCCACCTGGTGCAGCCGGATCCGCTCGACGAATGCGGGGCGGGCGTTGAGCAGCGTGACGTCGGGCATCGGCCAGTCGCCGCGCATCCGCAGTCGATTGGCCGCCAGAGTTCCGGAATAGCCGCCGCCGATGACGACGACCTTGGGAGGGGTGTTGTTCTCGGTCATGCCCTCTTGGACACCGACCGCCCACCGATCGTGACAGATTGTGAGCTAGGTCACTACACTACGCCGAGCGCCAGCATCGCGTCGGCCACCCGGATGAACCCGGCGATGTTGGCGCCGACCACATAGTTGCCGGGCTGGCCGTACTCGTCGGCGGTGACCAGGCAGCGGTTGTGGATGCGGCGCATGATCTGCTCGAGGCGCATCTCGGTGTCGGCGAAGGTCCACGAGTCGCGCGAGGCGTTCTGCTGCATCTCCAGCGCACTGGTCGCCACGCCACCGGCGTTGGCGGCCTTGCCCGGCGCGAAGATCACCCCGGCATCGGAGAACTGCTTGATCGCGTTCGGCGAGCACGGCATGTTCGCGCCCTCGGCAACGACGCGGCACCCGTTCTTGATCAGCGCGGCGGCTTCGTCACCGTTGATCTCGTTCTGCGTGGCGCACGGAATCGCGATGTCGCACGGGACTTCCCAGACGTTGCGGTTCTCGACCAGCGACGCGGTGCTGCCGCGCATGTCGGCGTAGTCCGACATCCGGCCCCGGCGCACCTCTTTGATCTCCTTGAGCAGCGTCAGGTCGATGCCGTTCTCGTCGACCACGTAACCGCTGGAGTCCGAGCAGGCCACCACTCTGCCGCCGAGTTCGTGGATCTTCTCGATCGCGTAGATCGCGACGTTGCCCGACCCGGACACCACGACCTTCTTGTCCTCGAAGCTGTCCCCGGACGCGTTGAGGATCTCGTTGACGAAGAACACCGTGCCGTAGCCGGTGGCCTCGGTGCGCACCTGGGACCCGCCCCACGTCATGCCCTTGCCGGTGAACACACCGGACTCGTAGCGGTTGGTGATGCGTTTGTACTGGCCGAACAGGTAACCGATCTCCCGCGTGCCCACGCCGGTATCGCCGGCAGGCACATCGGTGTACTCGCCGAGGTGCCGGTAGAGCTCGGTCATGAACGACTGACAGAACCGCATGACCTCGCCGTCGCTGCGGCCTTTGGGGTCGAAGTCCGAGCCGCCTTTGCCGCCGCCGATGGGCATGCCGGTCAGCGAGTTCTTGAAGATCTGCTCGAAGCCGAGGAACTTCACGATGCCCAGATACACCGACGGGTGGAATCGCAGGCCGCCCTTGAACGGTCCGAGTGCGGAGTTGAACTCCACCCGGAAGCCCCGGTTGATCTGGACGACGCCGTTGTCGTCGATCCAGGGCACCCGGAAGATGATCTGGCGCTCCGGCTCGCACAGTCGCCGGATCACCGCGGAATCGACGTAGTCCGAGTGCTTCTCGACCACCGGGCCGAGGCTGCTGAGCACCTCGTAGACGGCCTGGTGGAATTCGGCCTCGCCCGGATTGCGATGGGCGACTTCGTCATAGACGTATTGGAGTTTTGTGTGGAGGTCAGTCATCTCATGTCGTTTGATAGCGGGGAAATACGCCGGATGGTGCCGGCAGTTCGATACCGGGGATGAGCCGGGTGGCCACCGCGGTGAAGGTGCGCTGGTCCGTGGACTGGCCCAGCAGGTCGAGCATCTTGGTCATCGACTCCGGCATCACCGGCTGGCTGAGCAGCGCGGCGATGCGCACCACCTCCAGTGTCGTGTACAGCACCGTGGCGAACCGGGCCGGATCGCTCTTGCGCAGCACCCAGGGCTCCTGCGCGGAGAAGTAGCGGTTCGCCGAGCCGAGCACCGCCCAGATCGCTTCGAGCGCAAGGTGCATCGCGGTCGCGGCATAGTGGGCGCGGACCCGGTCCAGCAGCGCGTCGGCCTGGGCGAGAAGCGTCAGGTCGTCGGCGCTGAACTCGCCGGGTTCGGGTACGACGCCCTCGAGGTTCTTGGCCACCATCGACAGCGAGCGCTGTGCGAGGTTGCCGAACTCGTTGGCCAGATCGGCGTTGATGCGCCCGATGATGCCGTCCTCGCTGTAGCTGCCGTCCTGACCGAACGGCACCTCGCGCAGCAGGAAGTAGCGCAGCTGGTCGACGCCGAAGGTGTCCACCAGATCGTTGGGGTCCACCACGTTCCCGACCGATTTGCTCATCTTCTCGCCCCGGTTGAACACGAAGCCATGGGCGAACACCTTTTTCGGCAGTTCGATGCCGGCCGACATCAAGAAGGCGGGCCAGTAGACGGTGTGGAAGCGGATGATGTCCTTGCCGATCATGTGCAGGTCGGCCGGCCAATAGCGTTGGAAGACCTCAGAATCGGTATCGGGGAAACCCACGCCGGTCAGATAGTTGGTCAGCGCGTCCACCCACACGTACATCACGTGGTCGGGGTGGTCGGGGACGGGCACGCCCCAGTCGAACGTGGTGCGCGAGATCGACAGATCGCGCAGCCCGCCGGAGACGAAGCTGATCACCTCGTTGCGCCGCACCTCGGGCTCGATGAACTCGGGATGTGCGGCGTAGTGGGCGAGCAGGCGGTCGGTGTAGGCCGACAGCTTGAAGAAGTAGGTTTCCTCCTCGGTCCAGGTCACCGGGGTGCCGGTCTCGGTGGCGACGCGGACGCCGTCGTCGCCGACGGTGGTCTCCGCCTCGGTGAAGAACCGTTCGTCGCGCACCGAGTACCAGCCGGAGTACTTGTCGAGGTAGACGTCGCCGGCGTCGACCATCCGGCTCCAGATCGCTGTGGACGCCGCGTAGTGGTCGGCATCGCTGGTCCGGATGAAGCGGTCGAACGAGATGCCGAGCTTCTCCTGCAGCCGCTGGAAGACATCGGAGTTGGCGCGGGCCAGCTCGGCGGTCGGCACGCCCAGTTTGGTCGCCGTCTCGGCCATCTTGAGCCCGTGTACGTCGGTGCCGGTCAGGAAGCGCACGTCGTAGCCGTCGAGCCGCTTGAACCGTGCGATCGCGTCGGTGGCGATGTACTCGTAGGCGTGTCCGACGTGCGGGTCGCCGTTGGGGTAGGCGATGGCCGTGGTGATGTAGTAGGGCTCGCTCATGACCACCTCACCCTAGAGTGTGGGCCGTGAGCTCCCCTAAACAGCAGCGGCGCGAGCCGCCGCCTCTGCCGGAACCCCTCACACCCCTGATCGACGCCCACACCCATCTCGACGCGTGCGGTGCCGTCGACGCTGCCGATGTACGGGCGATCCTGGACCGCGCCGCGGCCGCCGGCGTGTGCGCGGTGGTCACCATCGCCGACGACCTGGACTCGGCGCGCTGGGTCGCCGCGGCCGCCGACTGGGACGAGCGGGTCTACGCCGCGGTCGCGCTGCACCCCACCCGCGCCGGCGCGCTGACCGACGAGGCCCGCGGCGAGATCGAGCGGCTGGCCGCGCACCCCCGGGTGGTCGCGATCGGCGAGACCGGCATGGACCTGTACTGGCCGGGGCGCCTCGAGGGCTGCGCTGATCCGGCCCAGCAGCGGGAGGCGTTCGCGTGGCACATCGACCTGGCCAAACGCACCGGCAAGCCGCTGATGATCCACAACCGGGACGCCGACGACGCAGTGCTGGACGTGCTGCGCGCCGAGGGTGCGCCGGAGAATGTGATCTTTCACTGTTTCTCGTCCGGTCCGGGGATGGCCCGCTCGTGCGTCGACGCCGGCTGGCTGCTCAGCCTGTCCGGGACTGTCAGCTTCCGGAATGCCCGTGAGCTGCGTGAAGCGGTGCCGCTGATCCCGCCGCAGCAGTTGCTGGTCGAAACCGACGCGCCGTTCCTGACGCCGCACCCCTACCGCGGTGCGAAAAACGAGCCCTACTGTCTGCCCTACACTGTTCGAGCGCTGGCCGAGCTGCTGAACCGGCCCGCGCAGGCGATCGCCGAAGAGAGCTCCGCAACCGCGGAGCGGGTCTACGGTCTGGCGAGTTGCCGAACGTAGACCTTTTCGTTACGGTCCTGTGACCGAAAATGACTGGCCGTCGCCGCCTCTGTGCGCTGGTCGGGGATAGACGACATTGTGAATGCTTTGACCAAACTGCACCACTCCCGCTCGCCGTTGCTGAGAACGGTGATTGCAGCGCTTCTGCTCGCACTGGCATTCGCTGGTGCCACTGCGGTGACGTCCCACAAAACGGTCACACTGACCGTTGACGGCGCGTCGATGACCGTACCGACGATGAAGTCGCGCGTCATCGACGTCGTCACCGAGAACGGCTTCGAGGTGGGTGAGCGTGACGACCTGTACCCGGCGGCCGACACCCCGGTGAACCAGTCCGACACCATCGTTCTGCAGCGCAGCCGGCCGCTGGAAATCTCCACCGACGGCGGTGGCAGCGAGCAGGTGTGGACCACCGCGGCGACGGTCGACGAGGCTCTGGCGCAACTCCGGATGACCGACAAAGCTCCGCTGGCCGCGTCCCGCGGCAGCCGCGTTCCGCTGGCCGGAATGGCACTTCCCGTGGTCAGCGCCAAGAATGTGCACCTCGACGACGCCGGCCAGGTCCGTTCGGTGCGACTCGCCGCCCCCAACGTCGCGGCCTTGCTGGAAGCTGCGGGGGCGCCACTCCAGCAAAGCGACACCGTCGAGCCGGCACCCGCGTCGCCGATCGTCGAAGGCATGCACATCAAGGTCACCCGGGTGCGCGTCGCGAAGGTCACCGAGCGTCTGCCGCTGGAGCCGAACCACCACCGTATCGAGGACGAGACCCTGAACAAGAGCCGTCAGATCGTGGAGGATCCCGGTGCTGCCGGCGTGCAGGACGTGACGTTCTCCGTGGCCACGGTCAACGGCGTCGAGACCGGCAGGTTGCCAGTAGCCAATGTCGTCGTCACTCCGGCCCGCGATGGTGTGCTGAGGATCGGTGCGAAGCCGGGTACCGAGGTGCCGCCGGTGACCAACGGGGCGGTCTGGGACGCGCTGGCGGGCTGCGAAGCAGGAGGTAACTGGGCCATCAATACTGGCAACGGTTATTTCGGTGGCGTGCAATTTGATCAAAACACCTGGGAGCGCAACGGTGGTCTGAGGTATGCTCAGCGAGCGGATCTGGCAACTCGAGAAGAGCAGATCGCGATAGCTGAAGTAACCAGGGCGCGCCAGGGCTGGGGGGCGTGGCCGACATGTAGCGGGAGGATCGGTGCGTCGTGACCATACGGCTGCTCGGGCGAACTGAGATTCGGCATCTGGCAAAGTCGATTGACTTCAGGCCGCGAAAATCGTTCGGCCAGAATTTCGTTCACGACGCAAACACCGTGCGTCGCATCGTCTCCGCCTCCGGCGTGAACCGAAATGATCACGTCCTGGAGGTCGGCCCCGGGCTCGGCTCGCTGACCTTGGCGCTGCTCGACCGCGGCGCGAAGGTCACCGCCGTGGAGATCGACCCGGTGCTGGCGCGTCAGCTGCCCATCACCGTCGGCGACCACTCGCACAGCGAGATCAACCGGCTCACCGTGCTCAATCGCGACATCCTGACGTTCGAGCGTTCGGAGATGACCGAGGAGCCGACCGCGCTGGTGGCCAACCTCCCGTACAACGTCGCCGTGCCCGCGCTGCTGCATCTGCTCGCCGAGTTCCCCTCCATCCGCACCGTCATGGTCATGGTGCAGGCCGAGGTCGCTGAGCGCCTCGCCGCCGAGCCCGGCGGCAAGGACTATGGCGTGCCCAGTGCCAAGGTGCGTTTCTACGGCAACGTGCGCCGGTACGGGATGGTCTCGCCGACGGTGTTCTGGCCGATCCCGCGGGTCTACTCCGGTCTGGTCCGCATCGATCGGTTCGAGACCTCGCCGTGGCCGGCCGACACCGAGTTCCGCGATCAGGTGTTCGAGCTCATCGACATGGGCTTCGCGCAGCGGCGCAAGACCGCCCGCAACGCGTTCGCCGAGTGGGCCGGCTCCGGCAACGAGTCCGCCAGCCGGCTGTTGGCGGCGAGCATCGACCCCGCCCGTCGTCCGGAGACGTTGGCCATCAACGACTTCGTGCGCCTGCTGCAGCGCTCCGAGGACTGGCACATCGTCCCCAAGCCCGAGCCCGCAGCCCCCGCCGAGACGGTCGCCGACGGCGAGGACGCGCAGGTTTCGTCGCACTGAACCCGTCGACGCGGGCAAGTGCTGAACCCGACCTTGCGGCGCGCACGCGTGCACACCGGTGGCGTTAGTGTCGTGCCGTGACCGTGGGTGAGGGCAGTACGGCAACCGACTGGGTGACCACCGGGTCGGTGACGGTCCGCGTCCCGGGCAAGGTCAATCTGTATCTCGAGGTCGGTGACCGCCGCGACGACGGCTATCACGAGTTGGCCACCGTCTTTCATGCGGTGTCGCTGTTCGATGAAGTCACGGTGACCACCGCGGACCTGCTGTCGCTGGAGGTGACGGGGGAGGGCGCCGACGAACTGCCCACCGACGAGAGCAACCTGGCCTGGCAGGCCGCTGTGCTGATGGCCGAACACGTCGGCCGGGCACCCGACGTCGCGATCGCGATCCAGAAGGCCATCCCGGTCGCCGGTGGCATGGCCGGCGGCAGCGCGGACGCCGCGGCGGTGCTGGTGGCGATGAACGAACTCTGGGAGCTGGGGGTAGCGCGTCGCGACCTGCACACCCTGGCCGCGCGGCTGGGCAGCGACGTGCCGTTCGCGCTGCACGGCGGGACCGCGCTGGGGACCGGCCGCGGGGAGAATCTCACCACGGTGCTGGCCCGGGACACCTTTCACTGGGTGCTGGCCTTCGCGCCGGGCGGGTTGTCGACCGCCGAGGTCTTCGCCGAGATCGACCGGCTGCGCGCGCAGGAGCAGCGGCACCTGCCGGCGCGGCTGGAGTCGCCGGAGCCGGTGCTCTCGGCGTTGGCGTCCGGCGATCCCGCGCAGCTGGCTGCGCTGCTGGGCAACGACCTGCAACCCGCGGCACTGAATCTCGATGCGTCGCTGCGGCGCACGTTGCGCGCGGGCGTCGACGCCGGCGCTCTGGCGGGCCTGGTGTCGGGCTCCGGTCCGACGTGCGCATTCCTGTGCGCGTCGGCCGACGCGGCAGTGCGGGTCGGGGCTGAACTGGCCGGCGCGGGGGTGTGCCGCACCGTCCGCGTGGCCAGCGGTCCGGTACCCGGGGCGAGGGTGGTGCCGGGGACATCGCCGGTGGCCTGACGGCGCCTGAGCGGTACCGGCGACGGTGTGACACGCAACTCAAAAATCGCTTGCGTTTGGCAGCTACTTAAGAGTTGCCTAAGATGATCGACGGTGAGTGCCAGCGGTCGAGCAGTGGACGCAGTCAGCTTGCCCGCCGTCGGTGACGGTGGGCGGCGTGCTGACGGCTCCCCTTCATCTGACCTGGCCTTCGGGATATCACCGATTCGAGACACAACCGCTCCCCAATTGTTTGCGCGCCGTCGCGACAAGACCGCTGGTCAGGCGGAGCATGGCAAATGGGCATGTGCACCGGGGCAGATGTCGACGAGGAGGTCGTCGTGAGCAGGTTCACCGAGAAGATGTACGCCAGTGCCCGGAACAGTTCGCGGGGCATGGTGACAGGGGAGCCGCACACCCCGGTGCGGCACACCTGGGCCGAGGTGCACGAGCGCGCCCGGTGCATCGCCGGTGGACTGGCTGCGGCTGGAGTGGGGCTGGGCGACGCCGTCGGCGTCCTGGCCGGGTTCCCGGTCGAGATCGCCCCGACCGCCCAGGGTCTGTGGATGCGCGGCGCCAGTCTGACGATGCTGCACCAGCCCACCCCGCGCACCGATCTGGCGTTGTGGGCCGAGGACACCCTGACCGTGATCGGCATGATCGAGGCCAAGGCCGTCATCGTGTCAGAGCCTTTCACCGTGGCCATTCCCGTGCTGGAGGAAAAGGGCATCACGGTGCTGACGGTCGATCAGCTGTTGGCGTCCGAGCCGATCGACCCGATCGACGTCGGCGAGGACGATCTGGCGCTGATGCAGCTGACGTCGGGGTCCACCGGGTCCCCCAAGGCAGTGCAGATCACCCATCGCAACATCCGGTCCAACGCCGAGGCGATGTTCATCGGCGCCGAGTACGACGTCGACAAAGACGTGATGGTCAGCTGGCTGCCCTGCTTCCACGACATGGGCATGGTCGGCTTCCTGACCATCCCGATGTATTTCGGCGCCGAACTGGTCAAGGTCACGCCGGTGGACTTCCTGCGCGACACACTGCTGTGGGCCCGACTGATCGACAAGTACAAGGGCACGATGACCGCGGCCCCGAACTTCGCCTACGCGCTGTTCGCCAAGCGGCTGCGCCGCCAGGCCAAGCCGGGCGAGTTCGACCTGTCCACGCTGCGGTTCGCGCTGTCGGGCGCCGAGCCGGTCGAGCCGGCCGACGTCGACGATCTGATCGACGCCGGCAAGCCGTTCGGGTTGCGCCCCGAAGCGATCCTGCCCGCCTACGGCATGGCCGAGACGACCCTGGCCGTGTCGTTCTCGCCGTGCGGCGCCGGTCTGGTGGTCGACGAGGTGGACGCCGACCTGCTGGCCGCGCTGCGCCGCGCCGTACCCGCCACCAAGGGACACACCAAGCGGCTGGCCACCCTGGGCCCGCTGCTCAAGGATCTCGAAGCGCGCGTCATCGACGACCACGGCAACGTGATGCCGCCCCGCGGCGTCGGCGTGATCGAGCTGCGCGGTGAGTGCGTGTCGCCCGGCTACATGACCATGGGCGGGTTCATCCCGGCCCAGGACGAGCACGGCTGGTACGACACCGGCGACCTCGGTTACGTCACCGAGTCCGGGCACGTGGTGGTGTGCGGTCGCGTCAAGGACGTCATCATCATGGCCGGCCGCAACATCTATCCCACCGACATCGAGCGTGCTGCGGGCCGCGTCGAGGGGGTGCGGCAGGGCTGCGCCGTCGCGGTGCGGCTGGACGCCGGACATTCGCGGGAGACCTTCGCCGTCGCTGTCGAGTCCAACAACTGGCAGGACCCGGTCGAGGTACGCCGCATCGAGCATCAGGTGGCGCACGAGGTGGTCGCCGAGGTCGACGTGCGGCCGCGCAATGTCGTGGTGCTCGGCCCGGGCAGCATCCCGAAGACCTCCTCGGGCAAGCTGCGCCGCTCGACCTCGGTGTCGCTGGTCACCTAGCCCGCCGAACCCCGGCGGCCCCCCGGAGGGGCCGTCCGGGACTCGGTCGTCAGGCGGCGATGCTCGGCGATACCGGGCTTTTCGCCTTCACGGTGATCAGCTCGTAGTCAGCTACCTGCCACCCGGCCATGAAGACGCCGATCGGAATCGCCTTGCCCTGGCCCACGCTCTTGTTGTCGTTGGTCATCGAGCTGTCGTTGACGTAGACGATCTTGCGTCGGAGGTCGACCTGGGTGACCACCGCAGCGTGGTCGGCATAGCTGTAGCTGTCCTCCGGGCCCGGCACGAAGTCGGTGACAGCGGTCCAGATGATCGAGACCGGGTACGCGACCATTGTGGCCTCGCCTCGCGCCAGCGCAGCCTGCAGTTCGCGCAGAGCGCGTTCACCGTCGTCGGGTGTCGCTCCGATTCGATTGCCGTCCTCGTCATAGCTGACAAACTTCTGGTACGTCGTGCTGACGTTGAAGTACCTCTCCATCAACACCGCCGCATCCTGCTCGTCGACGCCCTCGTCGATCCGCTCGTGCAGGTACATCTTGCGCCCGGGCGTGGCGACGCTGTCGGTGGTCTTGGCCAGTTCGACCATTCTTTCCTCGGTCGGCGGGGTGCTGCGCGTGGCCTGTCCGACCGCGGCGGCACTGGCCTGCAGCACGCAGTTCGAGTAGCTCTGCGACACCCAGTACTTCTTGGCATCGATCGCGTTGCCGTACTGCCCGTCGCCCTTCACCTCGACCGTGATCTGCTCATCTCGGGTGGCCGGCTCGGCGAAGCCCAACCTGACGGCGAAATTGTGCAGCAGAGTCTGGAGCAGACCCGCCAGACCGGGCATGCGGGCTGCCGCCCCGTTGTCGACGGTGATGACGAAGCTGTCGGTGATGCCCGGCCGGGTCAGGGTCGGATTCGCGATGTAGGTGTAGGTGCCGGGTTCCGCGCCGGGCACCAGCCGACCGTATCGCGGGTCTTGCTTGATCGTGTAGGTGAGGTCAAAACCGTTGTTGCTCCGGCCGTTCAGATCGATCGTGATGGCCTTGTTCGCGCCGGACTGCCCGCCGAACTCGGGTGAGACGCTCGGCGCGCGGTTGAAGAAGACGTACGCCAGCGCCCGGCCTATTCCAGCCAGAAGCGACGGCGGCTCCGCCGTCTCAAAGTTCACCAGCGATGATGCGCTGGCCGCAGCCGAGCCGTCCTCACCACGCGCACCGGAGGTGCCGTCGTCGCCGCTGGTGTCGTCGGCTCCGCTGCCGCCGACACCACCGTCACCTTGTGCGCCGCCGAGACCGCCGCCGCCGTCGGTGGCCGCCCCGTCGCCGCCGTCGCCGCCGTTGCCGCCGTTGCCGCCGTTACCGGCGGTGCCGGCGTCGCCACCGTTACCCCCGCCGCCGCCTACACCGCCGACTCCGCCGTCGCCGCCCTGATCGTCACCGTCACCGGGGCCACCCGGACCGCCGACGCCGCCGTTGCCGCCGTTGCCACCGTCGCCGGCGGTGTGGGTGGCGTTCGCGTCTGCGCCCGCTCCACCCGCGCCACCCTCGCCCCCGGCGCCACCGGCCGAGCCGGCTCCGCCGAGCGCGCCGTCACCCCCGTTGCCGCCGTTGCCCGCGTTGCCGCCGTCGCTACCGTCTTCCGACCAGCCGCCGTCACCGCCGTTGCCGCCCTTGCCCCCGTCGCCCCCCGGTCCGCTGGCTCCGTTTGTGCCATTGGCCGGGATGACGAAGAAGAAGCGGCCGTTGCCGGCGACACCGCCGACGGCTCCGCCGGGGCCACCGCTGCCGCCGTCCCCGCCGTCGCCTCCATCGCGGCCGGGACCCACCTCCACCTTCTTGCGGTGAACGCCCTGGCCCCCCTTTCCGCCCGTGCCGCCCGCGCCGCCATGGCCGCCGTCGCCGCCGGTGCCGAAGATCTGGCTGCCGTTGCCGCCGTCGCCGCCGCTGCCTCCGCGGCTACCGGCGGCACCGGTGCCACCGTCGGGAAGATCCTCCGAACCGTTGGTGCCCGGTCTGCCCTCCTGCCCGACGCCGCCGTCACCGCCGTCGCCGCCGGTCCCGAACAACGACAGCAGCCCGACGTCGCCGCCGTTGCCTCCGTGGCCGCCGCCGTCTCCGCCGGCGCCGCCGTCACCGCCGCTGCCGATGAGCAGCCCGCCCCGGCCGCCGGTTCCGCCGTCGCCGCCGTGGTTCTCGGTGGCGCCGTGGAACGGGCTGTTGCCGCCCGCGCCGCCGGCTCCACCCATTCCGGAAACCGCCAGGAGGCCCACGTCACCGCCGTCGCCGCCCTGGCCGCCGAAGCTGCCCGCGCCGCCGACACCGCCGGATCCGGCTCCGCCTGTCAGGGACAGCAATCCGGTGTCGCCGCCGCGGCCGCCCACGCCACCCGTCTGCCCGTTGAAGATGGCGCTGCCGCCGCCACCACCGTTACCGCCGTCGCCCCAGAGCAGGCCGCCGCTGCCGCCCCGGCCACCGGTACCGCCGCGGAACTGGCCGGTCGATGATCCTCCGTTTCCGCCGGCGCCGCCGTGTCCGAAGGTGCCGGCCGATCCGCCTTGGCCACCCGCGGACCCTTCTGTGGTGGTGGCGCCGTCGCCGCCGTCGCCGCCATCGCCGTAGATCAGGCCGCCCGCACCGCCGCGTCCGCCGGCGCCGGAGTTGACGCCGGCAACCCCGTTGCCGCCGTCGCCGCCGTCGCCGAACAAGCCGGCGCGGCCGCCGTTCCCGCCGTTGAATCCGCTTCCGCCATTGCCGAAGAGGCCTCCGTTGCCGCCCGTGCAGGCCGTCACCGCCGGGCAGGTGGCGGCGGTCCAGGAGTAGCCGTTGCCGATCAGGATGCCGCCGTTGGGCCGGGCGGCGGTGCCGTTGCCGAACAAGAAGGTGAACAGGCCCTGACTGGTCAGCGGGGCGAGCGGTGCCGGCAGCGATGTCGCGGCATCCGCTGCCGGAGCCTCGGTGTCGGCCAGGACGCGTAGTTCGGTGCTGGTGTGGGTCGCCGGGGCGACGCGGTGCTCCGTTTTGTCGTCGGGGTCTTCGGTGGGTGACGTCGACCCGCTGCCGGCGTCCGAGAGGTCGGTGGCCGCGATCGTGGTCTCGTCGACGAGCTCATCGGAGGCCTCGCCGTCCCTGGCGTCGAGGACGTCGACGGTGCTGCGTGCGGCCCGACGGTCTCCGGTGCCGATGGAATCCGCCGATGAACGGGTGCGCTTGCTGCGAGTGGCCGAATCACGTTCGGAACGTTCATTTCTCCCGCTGGAAGAGGCGGACTCGGAGCTGCTCGCCGCGGAGGAACCGGTGTCGTCGGCAGCGGCGACACCGACCTGCGGGCCCATCAGCGACAGGCCCACCAGGGCGGCCCCGAGGCCCGCTGACGCGGCGCCGACCTTCAACCACCGGCGGACGGCGAAGTCTTCCGATCGCCGGCGCGACGCGCGGGCGCAGGCTCCGCTGTTCTCGGCACCGTCCGCCTGGTTCGTTGCAGCGCAAGCAGCCATCAAGAAGATCCCCCCGGTCGAGTCCGCGATGACGCGGAAGCGCGTGTTGACGCCCACGTCAATGGGCTAGCAGCGATGGTAAGGATTGCCTGATGACGTTGCTGGCAAATTGATGAATTTCGTTAGCGCGACTTCTGAGCTGGCAGAATGCTTGGCCAAGGGGCATGTTCGTGTGGCAACCGGGGGAGCTGCTGGTAAGCGTCGTTAGCCCGTGGCCGTGGGGACGGCGGCCTGGGGGGCACCTTCTGGCGTAACCGGATACCGTCGAACCATGCCTGCTGCGCCGGCCATCGAAGCCGTGGAACTGGTCAAGCACTACGACGGGGTGCCCGCGGTCGATCGGGTCAGTTTCGTGGTGCCGCCCGGGACCGTGCTGGGGCTGCTCGGACCCAACGGTGCGGGCAAGACCACCACGGTGCGGATGATGACGACGCTGACCGAGCCGACCAGCGGGACCGCCCGGGTCGCCGGATACGACATCCGCACCCAACCCGACGAGGTCCGCCGGCACATGGGCCTGACCGGTCAGGTGGCCACCGTCGACGAGATGCTCACCGGGCGCGAGAACATCCGGATGATCGGGGGGCTCTACGGCATCCGCAGGAAACATCTGAACACACTCGGTGACCAACTGCTGCACCAGTTCTCGCTCACCGAGGCCGGCGACCGGGTGGTCAAGTCCTACTCCGGCGGGATGCGGCGGCGACTGGACCTGGCGGTCAGCCTGCTGGCCTCGCCGCCGGTGCTGTTCCTCGACGAACCGACCACGGGACTGGATCCGCGCAGCCGCACCGAGTTGTGGGACGTGCTGCGCGGGTTGGTGGCCCAGGGGACCACGCTGCTGCTGACGACGCAATACCTGGAGGAGGCCGACCAATTGGCCGACAACATCGTGGTGATCGACCGCGGTCGTATCATCGCGCAAGGGTCTCCGCTGGAGCTCAAACAGCAGGCCGGCCGGGCCAGCCTGGTGGTCACGCTGTCGGCCGGCGCCGATCTGGAAGCGGCACGCATGCTGTTGTCCCGCACCGGCGTCGAGGTGTTCGTCGACGCCGGAGCGCGCCGGCTCACCGCGTCCGCCGACGGCATCGACGACATGATCACGGTGGCGGGCTGGTTGCGTGACGACGGAATCGCGGTCGACGACATCGGGCTGTCGCGTCCGAGCCTCGACGATGTGTTCCTGTCGTTGACGGGGCATCGAACCGACGACAGCGAAGAAGTGAGCGCGTGACCGCACTCGATACCAAGGCCCGCGCGTCGGTCCGGCCCGATCCGGTGCCGACGCACCCGACCAACATCGCCCAGCAGTCCTGGATCATGGTCAAGCGGAACATGATCCACACCAAGCGGATGCCCGAGATGCTCAGCGATGTCACCGCGCAACCGATCATGTTCGTGTTGTTGTTCGCGTTCGTCTTCGGTGCGTCGATCAACACCGGCGGATCGTCTTACCGGGAGTACCTGCTGGCCGGCATCCTGGCGCAGACCATCGTGTTCTCGGCGTTCGTCGTCGCCTCCGGTATCACCGCCGACGTCGAGAAGGGCATCATCGACCGGTTCCGCTCGCTGCCGATCTCCCGCTCGGCGGTGCTGATCGGCCGCAGCATCGCCAGCCTGATCCACTCGTCACTGGGGGTGGTGGTGATGTCGCTGACCGGGCTCGCGATCGGGTGGCGCATCCGCAACGGCGTGGCCGAGGCCGTGCTGGCGTTCGTGCTGTTGCTGCTCTTCGGGTTCGGGATGATCTGGTTCGGCATCCTGATCGGGTCGCTGATGCGCACGGTCGAGGCGGTCAACGGGGTCATGTTCACTGTGCTGTTCCCGATCACGTTCCTGGCCAACACCTTCGTGCCGACCGAACCGATGCCGCACTGGCTGCGCGTCATCGCCGAGTGGAACCCGGTCTCCTCGCTCGCGCAGGCGATGCGTGAACTGTGGGGCAACGGGGGACCGGCGCCGGCAGGTGCCCAACTTCCGCTGCATCATCCGGTGCTGTCGACCGTGCTGTGGTCGATCGCGCTGACCGCGATCTTCGCGCCGTTCGCGCTCTACGCCTACAAACGCCGCACCTCGGACTGAGACGTCAACCCCAGGCGTGCACGATGTTCTGTGCGGCTTCGAGTCCCTGGGCGATCAGCAGTTCGGTCGCGTCGGCGGCCTGCTCGCAGATCGTGCCGACGTCGGGACGTTCGCGGGAGTTGAAGTTCTCCAGCACGAACGACGCACCGGACTGCCGGCCCGGCGGTCGGCCCACGCCGATGCGCACGCGCTGGAAATCATTGGTGCCCAACGCTGCCCCGACCGAGCGCAACCCGTTGTGCCCGGCGACGCCGCCGCCGAACTTCAACCGGATGCGACCGAAGTCGATGTCGAGTTCGTCGTGCAGCACGATCACGTCGGCCGGTGCCACGGAGTAGAACTTCGCCAACGGCCCGACGTGGCGCCCCGACTCGTTCATGTAGGTGCGCGGCTTGGCCAGCACCACCGACTTCCCGCCGAGGCGTCCGGTGACCACCTCGGCCCCCGACTTCTTGTGCACCTTGAACCCCGAGCCGATGCGATCGGCCAGGATGTCGGCGACCAGGAAGCCGAGGTTGTGCCGGGTGGTGGCGTACTGCGGACCGGGGTTGCCCAGGCCGACCACCAGGATGGGCTCGGCCACCAACCCGACCTACTCGGAGTCGGCGGGGGCTTCGGAGCCCTCTTCCGCAGCCTCGGCCTCGTCGGCCTCCGCGGCCTGCTCCTCGACGGTGGCTCCACCGCCCTCGGACTCGAGCTCCTCGGCCGAAGGCGCCTCGACGACGTTGACCACGAGCACCTCGGGGTCGGTCACCAGCGTCACCCCGGACGGCAGCTCCAGCTGGCCCGCCAGGATCTGGGTACCGGCCTCGACGCTCTCCACCGAGACGGTCAGATGCTCGGGAATCGACTGCACATCGGCCTCGATCTCGACGGCGTTGGCGTCCTGAGTGACCAGGGTGCCCGGAACGGCCTCCCCCTCGACAACGACGTTGACGTCGACGGTCACCTTCTCGCCCCGGCGCACCACCAACAGGTCCGCGTGCTGGATGCTGCGCCGGATCGGGTGGACGTCGAGCGCCTTGGTCAGCGCCAACTGCTCCTCACCGGCGATGTCGAGGGTCAGCACCGCATTGGTGCCGGCGTTGCGCAGCACCGCGGCGTAGTCGTGCGCGTTGAGTTCGAGGTGGCGCGGCTCGGTGCCGTGTCCATAGAGCACCACGGGAACGCGGCCCTCGCGGCGGGCGCGGCGCGACGCACCTTTACCGGTGTTCTCGCGGACCGTCGCGGTCAGATTGTTGGGGGGCGTCTGTGCCATGGTCGTTGCTCCTGTGCCGAAGGTCGGGTTCTCGGGCACGGCCAGGGTTGCTCACCAAAAGAATTGCTGGTTCCCGTCGATAACGGCGGCTCACAGGGCCACCCTCGCCGTGACGCGCTCGCCAGATTAGCGCAGCGAGACCTCAGAGCGGAAATCGCACACCCGTGAGGTCCTCCGACAACGTCCACAGTCCGGCGGCTTTGGCCCGGTCGCGAGCCAGCGGGCTGCGCCACCGCGGGCCGGTGGCACCCCGGGACATGAACTGGGGGCCGATGAAGCTGTCACCGGGCACGTCGACGGCTACGGCGTAGAGCGTCTGTCGCGCGCCGAAGTCGGCATCGGTGGCCATGAACCGGTTGCCGAGCGCGGCAACACGGGTCCCGAATTTGTTGCCGCTCTGTCCCTGCAGGTTGGTCGCCGAATAGCCGGGGTGGGCGGCCACCGCCCGCACCGACGACCCGGCGGCGGTCAACTTGCGCTGCAACTCGCTGGTGAACAGCAGGTTCGCCAGCTTCGACTGCCCGTAGGCGGGCCAGGCCAGATAGGGCCGCGACTTCCAGTTCAGATCGGTCAGGCTGACGTAGCCGATCAGGTGCATCAGCGACGACACCGTGACCACGCGGTCCCGGACCTTCGGCAGCAGCAGGTTGGTCAGGGCGAAGTGACCCAGGTGGTTGGTCCCGATCTGGCTTTCGAATCCGTCGACGGTGCGCGCGTACGGCACGGCCATGATGCCGGCGTTGTTGACCAGCACGTCGACCTGATCCACGCCGTCGGCGAAGTCGTGCACCGACGCCAGATCCTGCAGGTCGAGCTTGCGTACCTGCACGTCACCGGTCATGGTTTCGGCCGCGGCCCGGCCCTTGTCCAGGTTGCGCACCGCCAGGATGGTTGTCGCGCCCGCCCGGGCCAGCTCACGCGCGGTGACCAGTCCCAGCCCGCTGTTGGCTCCGGTGACGATGACGGATCGACCGGCGAAGGAGGGGAGGTCGGCTGCGGTCCACTCGCTCATAGGGCACACCCTAGTTCGCTTCGCCGGAATTGCGGTCCCGGAGTTTCTGCAGGGACGCGCGGGTAATCAGCCCGCCGGCGCGCCGGAGGGGACTTCGACGGTGAAGCCGCTGATGATCTCTTCGATGTCGGGCGCTTCCTCGGCGGCCTTGTCGGCGAAGCCGGTCACCGTGAACTGCACCAGGTAGCGCTGCCGCTGCGGCGCTGCTCCGGTGGCGATGACGATGCGGTTGTAACTGTGCATCCGGGCGCCGTTGAGGTCGTAGCTGCCCTCGATCATCGACGACGGGAAACCGTTGAAGTCCGTGCGTGAGGCGTTGAGCTCGGTGAAGTTCTCCGAGATCTCGGCGTCGACGTTGGCGTGTTCGAGCGCCTCCGCGACGTCGAACTGGCCGTCGAGCTCGAAGACCATCAGCATCGCCATGGGGTAGGTGGTGCCCTTGGCGATCACCCGGGTGCCCGGACTGAGATTCGGGTTCTGGTAGGGCTGCCACCCTTCGGGCACCGGCATCGAGACCGTGAGGTCGGTCAGCTTCTCCGGAGCCACCTGTTGGCCGGCCACTCCTTCGCGTTCGAGCCACGCCGCGATGGACAGGCGCTCCTCGTCGGAATCGGCCCCGGGATCCGGCGCCGCAGCGGCGGTGGTGCTGGTCGTGGTCGACCAGATCGCCTGATAGTCCGGGGATTCCGGAGCGCAGGCGGCCGTGGACAGCAGCGCCGCGGCTGCGGCCACAACCATCCGGGGACGTGGTGTCACAGAATTTCGCGTACCGAGTCGACGGGACGGGCCAGACGGGTGCCCTTGTCGGTCACCACGAACGGCCGCTCGATCAGGATGGGGTGCTCGGCGAGAGCGTCGAGCAGTTCGTCGTCCGAGGCGTCGGCGAGCCCGAGTTCGGCGTAGAGCGATTCCCTCTTTCGCACCGCGGTACGCACATCGATTCCGGCATCGCGAATCATCTTCGCCAGTTCGGCGCGCGACGGCGGCGTCTTCAGGTACAGCACCACCTCGGGTTCGATGTCGTTGTCGCGCAACAGTTCCAGCGTCTTGCGCGAGGTCGAGCACTTCGGGTTGTGGTAGATGACGGCGGATTGAGCGCCCATGTCAGGCCGACCCGTCGAAAAGGCTTGTCACCGAGCCGTTGTCGAACACCGCGCGGATCGTGTTGGCCAGCAGCGGTGCGATCGACAGCACGGTCAGCTGCTTGAAGCGCTTCTCCTCGCTGATGGGCAGCGTGTTGGTGACGATCACCTCGCACGCACCGGAGCCGGCGAGGCGTTCGCGCGCCGGATCAGACAGCACGCCGTGCGTCGCGGCGATGATCACATCCCCGGCGCCGTCCTCCTTGAGCAGGCGCACTGCGCCGGCGATGGTGCCGCCGGTGTCGATCATGTCGTCGGTCAGCACGCACGTCTTGCCGCGGACGTCACCGACGACGCGGTTGGACACCACCTGATTGGGAACCAGCGGATCACGGGTCTTGTGGATGAAGGCCAGCGGCACGCCGCCCAGTGAGTCGGCCCATTTCTCGGCGACGCGCACCCGCCCGGAGTCGGGGGAGACCACGACCATGTCATGACCCGGGTAGTTCTCGGCGATGTAGCCGGTGAGCAGCTTCTGGGCCCGCATGTGGTCGACCGGCCCGTCGAAGAAGCCCTGGATCTGGTCGGTGTGCAGGTCCACGGTCACGATGCGGTCGGCACCGGCGGTCTTGAACAGGTCGGCGATCAGCCGCGCCGAGATGGGTTCGCGGCCGCGGTGCTTCTTGTCCTGCCGGGCATACGGGTAGAACGGCAGGATCGCGGTGATGCGTTTGGCGCTGCCGCGCTTGAGCGCATCGATCATGAGCAGCTGCTCCATGATCCATTCGTTCAACGGCGCGGGATGGCTCTGCAGCACGAACGCGTCGCAGCCGCGCACCGACTCGTCGAACCGGACGAAGATCTCGCCGTTGGCGAAGACCCGCGCGGTCTGGGCGGTGACCGGGACGTCGAGCTCCTTGGCGACCTGATCAGCCAGTTCGGGGTGCGCCCGACCCGAGAAGAGCATCAGGTTCTTGCGGTTGTCGGTCCAGTCGTGGCTCACGGGCTGCCCTCGGCTTCTCAGATCGATGGCGGATCGATACTCCGGCCATCGTACGTAGCGGTGACGCACCTACGGTGGCGGGTTACCAGAATGCCAACAAAGGGTCGCAAATCGCTACTCGCGGGTAGCTTCGGGGGGTTCTTCGGTGACGTCCGCCTGGTCGGCTGCGGCGGCTCGTTGGGCCGCTGCAGCAGCCGCGCTGCCGGGGCGCTTGCGCGCCACCCAACCCTCGATGTTGCGCTGCGACGCGGCCGAAACCGCCAGGGCCCCCGGCGGGACGTCGTCGCGCACCACCGTTCCGGCGCCGGTGTAGGCGCCGTCGCCGACAGTCACCGGGGCCACGAACATGGTGTCCGAGCCGGTGCGTACGTGCGATCCGATCGTGGTGCGGCTCTTGGTTTCTCCGTCGTAGTTGACGAAGACGCTGGATGCGCCGATGTTGCTGTGCTCCCCGATGTCGGCGTCGCCGACATAAGTCAGGTGCGGCACCTTGGTGCCGGTGCCGATCGACGCGTTCTTGGTCTCCACGAACGCACCGAGCTTGCCGGCGCTGCCCAGCACGGTCCCGGGGCGCAGATAGGTGAACGGGCCGACGACGGCGTCCTCGCCGATCACCGCCGAGCTGCCGTGGGTGCGGACCACCTCGGCGCCGTCGCCGACGGTGACGTCGGTCAACGTGCAGTCCGGACCGATCTCACACCGGCCCCCGACCGCGGTCCGGCCCAGCAGCTGCGTGCCGGGACGCACGGTGGTGTCTCGGCCGATGGTGACGTCGACGTCGATCCAGGTGGTCGCGGGGTCGACGACCGTGACGCCGGCGCGCTGGTGCCGCGCGACGATCCGCCGGTTCAACTCGGCCCCGAGCTGGGCGAGCTGTACGCGGTCGTTGACACCGGCCACCAGCACGGTGTCGGCGACGTGCTCGGCCTGCACGACGCGCCCGTCGGCACGGGCGATCGCCAGCGCGTCGGTCAGGTACAGCTCGTGCTGGGCGTTGTCGGACTGCAGCCGGCTCAGCGCCGAGCGCAGCGCGGCGGCGTCGAACGCGTACACGCCGGCGTTGACCTCGGTGATGGCCTGTTGCTCCGGGGTGGCGTCGGCCTGCTCGACGATGCCGGTCACCGCGCCCTCGGTGGTGCGGAGAATGCGGCCGTAACCCGTCGGGTCGTCCGGAGTGGTGGTCAGCACGGTCACCGCGGCGCCGTTGGCGTCGTGGGTGGCGATCAACCCGGCCAGTGTGGCGGCGTCGAGCAACGGGACATCGCCGGAGGTGACCACCACCGTGCCGGTGAAGTCCGGCGGCAGTGCGCCCAGGCCGCATTCGGCGGCGTGACCGGTGCCGAGTTGCTGTTCCTGCACGGCGATTTCGATGTCCCGACCCAGCTGCTCGGCCAGCTGCCGCGCCGCGGGCGTGACCTTCTCCCGGTCCTTACCGACCACGATCACCACGTGGCGCGGATCGAGCTCGGCCACCGAATGCAGCGCGTGGGCCAGCATGCTGCGCCCGCCCAGGGTGTGCAGCACCTTGGGGGTGTCCGACTTCATCCGGGTGCCCGCACCTGCGGCCAGAATCAGAACCGCGGCCTGAGGCATATTCGTCCTTCCCCCGCGAACACGCACGTCAGCGCAGGCGCACGCTCGCGATGATGTGCTCCGTCGCCAGGACTCGAACCTGAACTATCTGAACCAAAATCAGAGGTGCTGCCGATTACACCACGACGGATCACCGAGACGGATCGGACGTCCCGTACGCGTGCACTTTAGCCGACGGACGGGTCAGCCGGTCGCCGCCGCGTTGTCGAGTGCGTGGGCGCCGAATGGCTTGGCCGCCAGCACTGTCACCTGCTGGATGGTGCCGTTGGGCAGCTGGTAGCTGCGCTGCTCGCCGGCTGTGGCGCCCAGCAGGGCACTGCCCAGCGGGGAATTGACCGTGTAGGTGTCGAGTTCGGTGTCGGAGGTGCCGCGGGTGCCGAGCAGAAATGCCTCCGAGTCACCGGTGTCGTCGTAGCGGACGGTCACCACCATGCCCGGTTCGACGATGCCGTCGTCGGGCGGAAGCTCTGAACCGTCGGCCCTGCTCAGCAACTCGTGGATCTCGCGGATGCGTTCCTTGCGTGCCAGCCACGCGTCGACGACCTGGTCGGTGCGCTCGGTGTCGTCGGCGTCCGCCGGGTTCGGCAGGGCCAGCAGGCCGGCCAGTTCCGTCTCGAGGCCCTGCCGGGCCTGCGGGGTCATCCAGATGCGGTCGGTGTCGTACACGGGGTTGTCCTTCCGGGGTGGGAGTGGTTGCCGTCAGGGGCGGGCGGGTGTTCGCGCCGCCCCTGACGACCGGGGGAGCCCCAGCGATGCCGGGGGCAGGAATGTCAGGTGTCGTCCGGGCCGGCGAATCGCGGTCCCGGGCGCAGCGGGTCGAACGGCCGCAGCACCTCGGGTTGTTTGCCGGTGGTGATCTGCTCGGCCAGCAGCCGACCGGTGGCGGGTCCGTGCGCGAGGCCCCACATGCCGTGGCCGCCGGCAACGAAGACACCCGGCTCCAAGACGCCGATCAGCGGCTTGCCGTCATCGCTGACGGGTCGCGAGCCGACCCACAGGTCGTGCCGCTGGTTCCAGCGCACTCCGTCGAGCAGCGGCGCCGCCGACGCGACGATGGCGTCGACGCGGCGGGGCGCCAACGGGTCGTCCGGGCGGCGGAACTCCATCGTTCCGGCCACCCGCAGCCCGCCGCGGTACGGGGTGCACGCGACCCGCGCCTCGGGCAGATAGATCGGACCCGGTAGTGCCCGCTCGACGGGCACGGTGAACGAGTAGCCGCGGCCTGCCTGCACTCGGACCCGGGCCCGGCGGCCGGTCAGCGCCGGCAGCCACGCGCCCGCGGCCAGGACCACCGCGTCGGCACATAGCGGTGCGCCGACGCGCCGGTGCACCCGCACCTCACCGCCGGTGCGGGACCAGCCGGTGACCTCGGCGGTGGCGAGGTGGCCGCCGCGCTCGGCGACGGCCCGTCCCAGTGCGTGGGTGAACCGGCCCGGGTCGACGAAGCGCTGCCCGGACACGCTGACGACGGTGGCGACCGCCGGCGACGCCAGGGGGACCTGGTCGCGCAGTGCGGTGCCGGTCAGCAGCTCGGTATGCAGCTCATCGCCGCGGGGGCCAAGATGTCTGAGCTCGGTGGCGAAGCCGTCGGCGTTGCGCAGGTTTGCGAACGCCACCGAGATCGGGGTGTCGGTCACCGGAGCGTCCACGCCGTTGGACACCAGGACGTCGTAGGTCTCGATCGCCTCCTCGTTGAGGACGGCGTTGGCCGCGACGGCGTGCTGCCACACCGATGGCCGGCAATTCGCGGCGAATCGGGTCAAGAAGCGCAGCACCGCGCTGTCCGGGCGCAGCGGGATGTGCAGCGCCGCGTCGGGATCGGCCAGCGACCGCAGCCCGGCCCGCAGCACCGCCGGAGAGTTCAGCGGCGCGGTCAGCGCCGGCGCGATCCAGCCGGCATTGCCCCAGGAAGCGCCGGCGGCGACGCCGTTCCGGTCCACCACGGTGACCTCCACGCCGCGCTCCTGCAGGAACCATGCGGCGGAGAGCCCGACGATGCCGGCGCCGACGACGACCACAGACCGGGGACCGTCGTCCATCCCTGATCTGGCCGCCATCGCTGTTTCCTCCCCGTGCGCCTGCACCGATGTCTCCATCGTCCGGAGGGAACATCGCGCGCGGATTGTCGCGCGCCGACAAAACCGGGGCGGGGCAATGTGGCGACAGGACAAATGTCAGTCGACGGCCAACTCGATCATCATCGCGAACCGCTTGTGCGAGTCGTCCAGGTGCAAGTCGGTGAGCCCGGCCATCCGCCGCATCCGGTAGCGCACGGTGTTCTCGTGCACCCCCAGCGCAGCGGCGGTGCGCACGGGGTCGCCGTGCTCCTGCAACCAGGCGCGCAGCGTGCGCACGTATGCGGTGCCGTGGCGACGGTCGTGGTCCCGCAGGTCGGCGACCGCGCCGCGCGCCGGGGCCCGCCCGGACCGGGCCGCAGTGCGCAGCCGTTGCAGCAGCACGTCGTCCCAGGATTCGTCATAGGCAGGGAACACGACCGAATCGGTGCTCTCCTGCAGGGCCAGACACTCGTCGGCCTCGGTCCGGGCGCCGGCCAGGCCGGTCGCCGGGGCCGGCGCGCTGATACCGGCGCGCACGACGACCTGCTCGTCCAGCGTCGTGACCAGACTGCTGACCCACCCGCGGGCGACGGCGGCCTCCGGGGCCGCCAGCACGGTGTAGACCGTGGTGCCGGCCAGCGCGCTGCGGGACGGCCGCGACCAGCCGAAACCTGCGGTCGCGCGCTCGAACACCTGCAGCAGCGCGGCATGGCCGTGCCCGCGCTGTTCGGCGCGCAACGCGATCACCCGCAGGTCGGCCGGCGGGAGACCCAGCCGGCTCGCGACGGTGGCGGCGTCGGCCGGGCTTTCCAACAGCCGGATCACCAGCTCCGATTCCACCTGCCGCTCGAGGTCGGCGCTGGCGCGCGAGCGCAGCAGGTGCAGGGCCACCGTGTGCGCGCCTTCGGTCAGGGCTCGCCAGGCCGACCCGGTCAGCGGCTCCGAGCAGGCGACCCAGACCGAGCCGAGCAGCTCGCGCCCGGCCCGGGCGGCGACGACCATGCGGCCGGTCATCCCGGCCGCGTCGACGCCGGGCACGAACACCGGCTCGTCGGATGCAGCTAGATGCGCGAACACGCCATGGGCGTCGAACACCGCGCGCAGGTCCGGGGGCGCCTGCCGCGCCAGGATGGTGGCCACCCGCGCCGCGTCGGTGACCTCCTGGCCGCGCGAGTAGGCCAGCACCTGCGCCAACCGGTCCTCGATCACCACCGGACCATCCACCGCACCGGCCAGGCTGTCGGCCAGCGCGAACAGGTCGGTCGGTCCGCGGCCCGACTCCGTCTCGCGGCCCTCCATGACCAGCCCGTAGACGATGGCGGCGAAGTCGCTCCACGGCATCGCCGAGTCGATGGCGACGACGGCGATGTCGCTGGGTTCGGCCGGGATCGCGGCGCCGGTTTGGCGGACGATCACCACCGCCGCGCGCGCCGCGCGGGCCCATCGCAACGCCTCCTCGGCCGACGGAGCGCCCACCGCCAGCAACACGTCGCCCGAGACGGTTCGGCCGTCGACGACCTCGGGCAGCACCACACTGCGCAGTTCGGTGGACCTGTCCACCGACGTGACGCGCAGGCGGGCACCGTAGCCGCCGAGGACGTTGATCAGCCGGTCCAGCGTGATCACGGTGCTAGACGCTACCCGTGTCGGCGCCCGGCACCCTCTACTCTGAGACCCGTGGCTGGGTCGGAGAAGGAGTTGCGCGCCCCGCGGGCCCGGATGACGGGTACCGAGCGGCGCCAGCAACTCATCGAGATCGCCAAGTCGCTGTTCGCCGAGCGCGGCTTCGACGGCACCTCGGTCGAGGAGATCGCGCTGCGCGCCAACGTCAGCAAGCCGGTGGTCTACGAGCACTTCGGCGGTAAGGAAGGCCTCTACGCGGTGGTGGTCGACCGCGAGATGTCGGCGCTGCTCGACGGCATCACGTCGTCGCTGACCAACAACCGGTCGCGGGTGCGGGTCGAGCGGGTGGCGCTGGCGCTGCTGACCTACGTCGAAGAACACACCGACGGCTTCCGGATCCTGATCCGTGATTCACCGGCGAGCATCACCCAGGGCACGTACTCGACGCTGCTCAACGACGCCGTCAGCCAGGTGGCGTCGATCCTGGCCGGAGACTTCTCCCGGCGCGGGCTCGACCCCGACCTGGCGCCGCTGTACGCCCAGGCCCTGGTCGGCTCGGTGTCGATGGCCGCGCAATGGTGGCTCGACGTGCGCGAACCGAAGAAGGAAGTGGTGGCCGCGCACCTGGTCAACTTGTGTTGGAACGGCCTGACCCATCTGGAGTCCGACCCGGTACTGCACGAGGAGTAGCCGCTCGTTCAGTCGCCGTCGGCGCTGTTGCCGGCGTCGCCCGCCTCGGAGCCGCGGCCACCGCCGGCCTTCCCGCCGTCGCCGGCGCGCGAACCGCCGTCGCCGCCGTCTCCGCCGATGCCGGCGTAGGTGCCGGTGCCGGTGCCGCCGTCGCCCCCGTCGCCGTAGCGCCCGGCGTCTCCGCCGTCACCGCCGACGGCGACGCCGTAGTCCGGGTCGGTGGCGACCGCGGCGCCGCCGTTTCCGCCGTTGCCGGTGCCTGTCGCGTCGCCGCCCCAGCCGGCGACCGCGGTGTTGGTGCCGGTGGCGTCTCCGCCGCGGCCACCGTGGCCCGCGAGCGACCCGCCCCGACCGCCGTCGCCGCCGTAACCCGAGCCGGCCTCAGCGGATCCGCCGTTGCCGCCACGCCCACCGGTGCCCACGGTCACGGCGTCGCCACCGTCGCCCCCGGTGCCGGAGTCACCGGTGGCGTCGCCACCCCGGCCGCCGTTTCCGGCCAGCAGGCCGCCCTGACCTCCGTTGCCGCCGGCTCCGAACGTGGCCGAAGACGAGCCGCCGTCCCCGCCGCGGCCCAGCAGGCCGGCATCGCCGCCGTCGCCCGCGGTGGTGAAGACCGCGTTGGCGGCGCCGCCATTGCCGCCGGTGCCGATCAGCAGTCCGCCGCGGCCGCCCTGGCCTGCAGCGGTGGTGGCGGTCGCGTCACCACCCGCGCCGCCGTTGCCGAACAGTCCGGCAACGCCGCCCTGACCGCCATTGGCCCCGGCGCCACCGTTGCCCCACAACAATCCACCCCGACCGCCGTTGCACGCCTCGCCGGTGCAGTCCGCCGCGGCGTCGACGCCGTTGCCGAACAGTCCGAACAGTGGCCCCCGGGGCGTTGTCAGGATGGCCACCCCCAGTGTCCGACGTCCCACCGCCCCGGTGCCGGGTGTGGGGGAGCACACGACAGCGCCGTTGCGGCAGGAGATCGTGCCCAAGCCCATCACGCTGTAATCGCCGCCGTGCACATTCGTGAAGTCGACGATGTTGCCCGAGCCCAGGACTCCCAACGCGAAATTGGAGCCCTCGGCGTCGACGCGGTTCTGGGCCCCGTCGTTGATCCCGACGGCGACGCCGTCTCCGTTGACCCTGGCGCGGTTGTCCGTACCGGCGACGGTGGCCCGGCTACCGGCTCCCGTCACCACGGCCCAGCCCTGCGTTCCGGTCACCACGGCGGCGGCCCCGTCACCGGTGGCTTCCGCGACCGACCGATCGTCGCGCACTTCCGCCCTGGCGTTCACACCCCTGGCGATCGCCGAGCTCTGGGACGACCAATCGTCCGCCCCCGCGCCGACCGAGACGGCGATCGCGGTGCCTTCCTGGTGTTTGACTTCGCCTCCCATCGAGATCGACAGGTGGCCCGGGGTAGGCGGAGTGGGTGCCGCGTGCACCGCCGCGGGCGCAGTGAGTCCGATACTCGCAGCGGCCGCGACGACCGCGACCCGACCGACAGACATACGCGCCATGCGACCCTCTCGTTGTGCCGCCGCTGCCGCGTCGGTGCCGGTTGCGCATCCAGACAGGACTGAATGCTTTGCTCAGACGTGAGCGGTAACAAAGATTTTAGAGACGACCGCGGATCTGTAACGGCGACAGCTGCGGTAAAGCGCTGCTTTCCGAACGCGTCTTGAGAAGCATAAGCAAATTGGTTTCGCTGTCAATTAGTTCAGCGGGAATTTGCCGGCAACGTTGCGCAGCGGGCCCGGAACCGGGTTCGGGTGGGCGCCTAGAATGAACCCATCATGACCGCATCGGGCCTCCTCCATGCCCACACCCCGATCGCGGGTCTCGTCGAGTTGGCACTGCGTGACCCCTGCCTGCAGGAGGTCACCCGCCGTGCCGCCGACAGGCCCGCCGATCTCGCCCTCGTCGGCCCGGCCAGCGCCCGGGTCCTCGCGGCGTCCGCACTGGCGGCGGCGACCACGGACAACCCACCGTTGCTGGTTGTCACCGCGACCGGCCGCGAGGCCGACGATCTGACCGCCGAGCTGCGCGGCGTGTCCGGCGACACCGTGGCGATGTTCCCGTCGTGGGAGACGCTGCCGCACGAGCGGCTCTCACCGGGCGTCGACACCGTCGGCGCCCGGATGATGCTGCTGCGCCGGCTGGCCCACCCCGACGACGAACGGCTGGGACCGCCGCTGCGCATCGTGGTGACCACGGCGCGCTCGCTGCTGCAGCCGATGGCACCCGACCTGGCCGGGCTGGAGCCGGTGACCCTGAGCGTCGGTGCCGAGCACGATTTCGATGCCGTCGTCGAACGGCTGGTCGAGCTGGCCTACACGCGCGTCGACATGGTCGGCAAACGCGGCGAATTCGCGGTCCGCGGAGGCATTCTCGATGTGTTCCCGCCGACGGCCGAGCATCCGGTGCGGGTCGAGTTCTGGGGCGACGAGGTCTCGGAGATGCGGATGTTCTCGGTGGCCGACCAGCGTTCGATCCCCGAGATCGACATCACCAGCGTGATCGCGGTGCCGTGCCGGGAGCTGTTGCTCACCGCTGACGTGCGTGAGCGCGCCGCCGTACTGAGCGCCGAGCACCCCGTGCAGGAGAACAACGTGCCGGGCAGTGTCCCCGACATGCTGGCCAAGCTCGCCGAAGGCATTCCGGTCGACGGGATGGAGGCGCTGCTGCCCCTGCTGCGACCCACCGAATTGGTGACCCTGCCCAGCCACCTGCCCGCCGGCGCCCCGGTGCTGGTGTGCGACCCGGAGAAGGTCCGGTCGCGCGCGGGCGACCTGATCAAGACCGGTCAGGAGTTTCTCGAGGCGTCCTGGTCGGTCGCGGCGGTCGGCGGGGACGCGCCCATCGACCTGGAAGCGCTGGGCGCGTCGGGCTTCGTCGGGTTCGCCGACGCGCGCGACGCGGCCCGTGCCGGCGGACACCCGTGGTGGACGCTGAGCCAGCTCGACAGCGGTTCGGGCGATTCGGTAACACTCGACATCCGGCCTGCCCCGTCGGCGCGGGGCCAGCAACACAACCTCGACGAGATCTTCGCGATGCTGCGCGCGCATGTGGCCACCGGCGGCTATGGCGCGATCGTCACCCCCGGTAGCGGAACCGCCCAGCGCGTCGTCGAGCAGCTCGGCGAATCCGACATTGCGGCAACGGTTCTCGAGCCCGGCGCAGCGCCGAGTGAAGGTGTGGTCGGGGTCCTGAAGGGTCCGCTGCACGACGGCGTGGTGCTGCCGGGTGCGAACCTGGTGATCATCACCGAGGCCGACCTGACCGGCAACCGCGTCGCGGCCACCGAGGGGAAGAAGCTGGCGGCCAAGCGCCGCAACGTCGTCGACCCGCTGGCGCTGACCGCCGGGGACCTGGTGGTGCACGACCAGCACGGCATCGGCAAGTTCGTCGAGATGACCGAGCGGGTGGTTGGCGGGGCTCGGCGCGAGTACCTGGTGCTGGAGTACGCGTCGGCGAAGCGTGGGGGCGGCACCGACAAGCTCTACGTGCCGATGGACTCGCTGGATCAGCTCTCGCGCTACGTCGGCGGGGAGTCGCCGACCCTGAGCCGGCTGGGCGGCAGCGACTGGGCCAACACCAAAACCAAAGCGCGCCGGGCGGTCCGCGAGATCGCCGCCGAACTCGTCGCGCTGTACGCCAAACGCCAGGCCTCGGCCGGCCACGCATTCGCGCCGGACACCCCGTGGCAGCGGGAGATGGAAGACGCCTTCGGGTTCACCGAGACGATGGACCAGCTCACCGCCATCGAAGAGGTCAAGACCGACATGGAGAAACCGGTCCCGATGGACCGGGTCATCTGCGGAGACGTCGGCTACGGCAAGACCGAGATCGCGGTGCGCGCGGCCTTCAAGGCCGTGCAGGACGGCAAGCAGGTCGCGGTGCTGGTCCCGACCACGCTGCTGGCCGACCAGCATCTGCAGACCTTCACCGCGCGGATGGCGGGATTCCCCCTGACGGTCAAGGGGTTGTCGCGCTTCACCGATCCCGCGGACTCGCGCGCCACCCTGGAGGGCATGCGCGACGGCACCGTCGACATCGTCATCGGCACCCACCGCCTGCTGCAGACCGGGGTGATGTGGAAAGACCTCGGGCTGGTGATCGTCGACGAGGAGCAGCGTTTCGGCGTCGAGCACAAGGAACACATCAAGTCGATGCGCACCCACGTCGACGTGCTGACCATGAGCGCCACCCCGATTCCGCGCACGTTGGAGATGAGCCTGGCCGGCATCCGGGAGATGTCGACGATCCTGACCCCGCCCGAGGAGCGCTACCCGGTGCTGACCTACGTCGGTCCGCACGACAACAAGCAGGTCGCCGCGGCCCTGCGCCGCGAGATGCTGCGCGACGGGCAGGCGTTCTACATCCACAACCGGGTGCGCACCATCGACTCGGCCGCGGCCAAGGTGCGCGAGCTCGTTCCCGAGGCGCGGGTGGTGGTCGCGCACGGCCAGATGCCCGAGGAGCAACTCGAGAAGACCGTCGAGGGCTTCTGGAACCGCGAGTACGACATCCTGGTGTGCACCACCATCGTCGAGACGGGCCTGGACATCTCCAACGCCAACACCCTGATCGTCGAGCGGGCCGACACCTTCGGGCTCTCCCAGCTGCACCAGCTGCGCGGCCGGGTGGGGCGCTCGCGCGAACGCGGGTACGCGTACTTCCTGTATCCGCCGGAGGTGCCGCTGACCGAGACCGCCTACGACCGGTTGGCCACCATCGCCCAGAACAACGAGCTGGGCGCCGGCATGGCGGTGGCGATGAAGGACCTCGAAATCCGTGGCGCCGGAAACGTGTTGGGCGCCGAGCAGTCCGGCCACGTCGCCGGCGTCGGCTTCGATCTCTACGTCCGCCTGGTGGGCGAGGCTGTCGAGGCCTATCGGGCGGCCGCGGACGGGAAGACCGTCGCCACCGCCGAAGAGCCCAAGGACGTGCGTATCGACCTGCCCGTCGACGCGCATCTGCCGCCGGACTACATCGGCAGCGACCGGCTGCGGCTGGAGGCCTACCGCCGGCTGGCCGCCGCACCCGACGACCCAGCCATCGACTCCGTGGTCGAGGAACTGGTCGACCGGTACGGTCCGCTGCCCGAGCCGGCGCTGCGGCTGGTCGCGGTGGCCCGGCTGCGGCTGCTGGCCCGCGCCGCCGGCGTCACCGAGGTCGGCACCTCGTCGGCGTCGACCGTGCGTATTTCTCCTCTGACACTTGCTGATTCGGCGCAGCTGCGGCTCAAGAGGCTCTATGCCGGCAGCGCCTACCGGGCCACCACGTCGACGGTGCAGGTTCCCATCCCGCGCGCTGGCAGCGGCGTCGGGGCGCCCCGGATCCGTGACCTGGAGTTGGTGGCGTTCGTCGCCGGCCTGTTGCTGGCGATCGACGGGAAAGCCGACGGCGAAGTTGATATAACGAAGTTCGGAGGTGGCGCATGACGGTCGTCCTGCTGGACCCGCGGCGCCCGTCGCTGATCCCGATCGAGGCGATCGAGCTGCTGGCCGGTGACGTGCAGTACACCGAGGAGTTGCCGATCAAGGTGCCGTGGTCGCTGCCGTCGGCGCGACCCGCCTACGACGGGGAGGCTGCGGCGACGCTGCTGTCGTCCGATCCCGAGCATCCGTCGGTGGCGGCGCGCATCGCCGCGGGCGAGCGGGTGGTCTCCGCGCCCGCCGCCCAACCCGGGGAGCGGCTCGTCGACGCGGTCGCGCTGATGGACCGGCTGCGCACCGCAGGACCGTGGGAGAGCCAGCAGACCCACGATTCGCTGCGACGTTACCTGCTCGAGGAGACCTACGAGCTGTTCGACGCCGTGCACGGCGGTGACCTCGCCGAGCTGCGCGACGAGCTCGGCGATGTGCTGCTGCAGGTGCTCTTCCATGCCCGTATCGCCGAGGATGCCTCCGAGAACGCTTTCGGCATCGACGATGTCGCCGACGCGCTGGTGCGCAAGCTGGGCAACCGGGTGCCCGCGGTGCTGGCCGGGGAGACGGTCACACTGGAAGATCAGCTGGCCCAGTGGGAACAGCGCAAAGCGCTGGAGAAGAAGGCCCGCGCCTCCTGTATGGACGACATCCCCACCGGGCAACCCGCGTTGGCGCTGGCGCAGAAGGTGCTGGCCCGTGCCGAGACCGCGGGCGTGCCCGACGACCTGATACCGGCTGCACTGACCTCGGTGCCGATATCGGCCGACGTCGATGCCGAGACCGCTTTGCGCACTGCGGTTTTGGAGTTCATGACCGATGTGCGCACGGCGGAGAGGGCGGTGGCCGCAACCCGCCGGGGCGACGAGGTGGCCGAGGAACTCGACGACACGGCCGTGACCGGGATCGACGCCGACGAGTGGCGCGCACACTGGCCGGAGACTCCGCGAGAGTGACCTCACGGTAGTTCTTGCAGCGAAATCACGACCGTGGCAGCACTTTCGCGGATGTCGATCAGTCGACCAGTCGGTCCCCGAGGAACCGGTCGGGACCGGTGACGCCCGGCAGCGCGAAGAAGAACCCGCCACCGACCGGCAGGATGTACTCCTCGAGGGGTTCGCCCTTGAGTCGGCGCTGCACAGTCAGGAAGCCTTTCTCCAGACTGCGCTGATAGGCCACGAAGGCCAGGCCCTGGTCGAGGCGTCCCGCGCCGTCGAATCCCCGTGAGTAGTTGAATCCTCTGCGCAGAATGAGGTTCTCGTCGCTCTGCGGTGTCCGTGGGTTGGCCAGCCGAATGTGTGCGTCGAGCGGAATGCGCTTCCCGTCAGGGTCCGACGCGTAGTCCGGATCGGTGAACTCGCCGTCGCGTCCCAGCGGTGCGCCGCTGACCTTGGCCCGCCCGAAGATCGCCTCCTGCTCGACCAGTTGCGTGCGGTCCCAGAACTCCACGAACATCCGGATGATGCGCACGGCCTGGTACGAACCGCCGACGGCCCACTCGGGCTCGCCGTCGTCGGGGCCCACCCAAACGTGCCGGTCCATGACCGCGCCGTCGGCGGCGTCGAGGTTGGCGGTCCCGTCTTTGAAGCCCATCAGGTTCCGCGGGGTGGCGGCCTCCGAGGCGCGGCCCGCGCCGATGCCGCGTGCATAGCCGTCGATCATCCACCGCAGCACCAGATCGCGTCGGGTGCGACGCATGAGTTGGCGCAGCGCGAACTGGACGGTATCGCTGTGCCCGGCCTCGAACAGGATCGCGATGTCGCCGTGGGACAGCTTCGGGTCGAGGCGGTCGTTGGCCAGGAACGGCATGGTGACCAGGTCCCGCGGTGTGCGGTCGGCGAGCCCGAAGCGGTCGTCGAACAGCGAGGCGCCGACGCTGACGACGATCGACAGGTTGTCTGCGGGCGGCTTTTCGCCCAGGATCCCGGAGTCCACCGGCGGGTACGCGGGATCACGCACCTCGGGGGGATGACCGGCCATCAGCGTGCGGATCTCGTCGGTGAGTTCGCGGAGCGTCGACGCCAATGCCGCGCGGTCCTTCGACAACACGTTGAAGGTCGCGATCAGGCCTTGGTTGGGGATCGGCAGCGCCGTGATGCCGGTCTGGTGCGCCCCCTCGAACGGGATGAACCGCTCGGCGGGCGCGGCGGCCGGAGCGCCGGCGCGGCCCGAGCACCCGACCAGGGCGCCCGCGCCGGCCGCGGCGCCGGCGCCCGCCACCGCGGTGACGAATCCGCGGCGGGACAGGCCCGGACGTCGCGGCCGTTCGATCACTGCAGTTTCAGCGCCCCGGCGACCTGCGACATGTTCTCCGACAGATCGGCCAGTTGGGCTTTGAGGGTGTCGATGGTCTGCGGTTCGACGGTCACCTCGGGGCAGCGCGCCGACGGGTACGGATCGTTTTCGGTGCAGAACAGCACCCAGCCGTCACCTTGGCGCAGAGGTTGCAGGGTCGCGTAGACGGCGTCGAGCCCGGCGTTGATCTCGCCCAGCAGCGCCGGATCAGCCTCGGTCAGCGCCGGGTTCAGCGTGCCGACCGCCTCGCGGGCGCCCTGCAGATTGGCATCGAAGTCCCACAGGTCGGTCTTGGCGTAGCGGTCCTCTTCGCCGGTGATCTTGCCCTCGGAGACCTCTTCGACCAGCTCGGCCGCGCCGGTGGCGACGTTGACGGGTTCGACCTCGACCGCGGCGAACTGATCCTGCAGTGCCGCGACGTCGGCGTCGAGCTGGTCGGCGAACGGCGCGCCACCTTCGGTGGTGTTCTGCTCGAAGAGGATGTACTCCAGGCGGTGCCAGCCGGTGAACTCGGGATCATCGACGCCGGCGAAGTCGTCCACCCGGGCGTCGATCTTGCCGTCGATCTCCTCGACCAGGCCGGCGATCGGCTCGATGCGCTCCCACGGCATCCGGGAGGGGGCGTAGGCGTCCTGGGCGGCCTGCAGGTCCCCGGCCCGCACCGCGTCGGTGAACACCTTCACCACGCCGACGAGCTCGTCGATCTGCCCGGAGACGTAGGCCTTGTACTGGGTCGCGGCCTGCTCGACCAGCGGATCGGGCGCCGCGGCGGCCGACGTCGTCGTGGTGCTGGTGGTGGTGTCGTCGGTGTCGTCGCCGCCCGAGCCGCCGGAGCAGCCGGACAGGATCAACGCCAGCGCGGCGACCGTGGCTGGCCAGGCATGATGACGCCTCATGGAACCTCCTCGTAGTCGACGCGCAACCTAACACGTCTGGACAGTGTGAGAGTAGGCAAACCTAATCCACCGGTCGGGACGGGTACCCGCACTTCGTGACGTCAGGGCCCCGGGACGGGTGTGTCGGACCGACCATCCCCGGAGGCATGGGACCATGGGCTACGTCCGAAGTGGGTTGAGGAGTCCGGTGACGCGGGTGCGTTGGCTGCAGGCGATTGCCGTGATCGGCGCGACAGCGCTGCTCATGGCGGCGAGCTGTTCGTGGCATCTGGGCTCGCCGATCCCGCGTGGCATCCCGCCCCCGGCCGGGGACCCGGTCCCGCAGATCGACACCTACGCCGCCGGCCGGCCCGCCGACCAGCTCCACGACTGGGCCGTCGCGCGCGCTCCTGCGCTGGGCATCCCCGTCACGGCGCTGGAGGCCTACGCCTATGCCGCGCGGGTCGCGGAGGTGGAGAATCCCGACTGCAACCTGAAATGGACCACGCTGGCCGGTATCGGGCAGGTGGAAAGCCACCACGGCACCTATCGCGGCGCCGTGGTGGCCAGAAACGGTGACGTCGACCCGCCGATCCGCGGGGTCCTGCTGGACGGCACCTCCGGAAACCTGGAGATCCTCGACAACGACTCGGTCAGCCACGACGGCGACGAACCGTTCGCCCGCGCGATGGGGCCGATGCAGTTCATCCCCGAGACCTGGCGGCTCTACGGCGTGGACGCCAACAACGACGGCGACATCAGCGCCGACAACATCGACGACGCGGCGCTGTCGGCGGCGGGCTATCTGTGCTGGAGCGGCAAGGACCTCGACACACCCCGCGGCTGGATGAACGCGGTGCTGGCCTACAACAACTCCGAGCAGTACGTGCGCACGGTGCGCGACTGGGCGACGGCCTACGCCGACGGGCGGCCGCTCTAGGCAGGGCCGCCCCACGGGGCAGGCTCTAGGCTCTCTAGCACAATCAACCACCACCGGACCCGACACCAAGGAGACAACAGTGCCGATCATCGAGCAGGTCGCAGCCCGCGAGATCCTCGATTCCCGGGGCAACCCGACCGTCGAGGTCGAGATCGGCCTGCTCGACGGCTCCGTCGCCCGCGCCGCGGTGCCGTCGGGCGCCTCCACCGGCGAGCACGAGGCCGTCGAACTGCGCGACGGCGGTGCGCGCTACCTGGGCAAGGGCGTGCAGAAGGCCGTCGAGGCGGTGCTCGACGAGATCGCGCCGGCGGTGATCGGGCTCGGAGCCGACGAGCAGCGGCTTGTCGATCAGGCGCTGGTGGACCTGGACGGCACCCCGGACAAGTCCCGGCTCGGCGCCAACGCGATCCTCGGGGTGTCGCTGGCGGTCGCCAAAGCCGCAGCGCAGTCGGCGGAGCTGCCGCTGTTCCGCTACATCGGCGGGCCCAACGCCCACATCCTGCCGGTGCCGATGATGAACATCATCAACGGCGGTGCCCACGCCGACACCGGCGTCGATGTCCAGGAGTTCATGATCGCGCCGATCGGTGCGCCATCATTCAGCGAGGCGCTGCGCTGGGGCGCCGAGGTCTACCACTCGCTGAAGTCGGTGCTCAAGAAGCAGGGCCTGGGCACGGGGCTGGGCGACGAGGGCGGCTTCGCCCCGGACCTGCCCGGCACCTCGGCGGCGCTGGATCTGATCGGCTCGGCGATCGACGGCGCCGGCCTCAAGCTCGGCAGCGAGGTGGCGCTCGCGCTCGACGTCGCGGCCACGGAGTTCTACACCAAGGACAGCGGCTACGCGTTCGAGAAGCAGACCCGCACCGCCGAGCAGATGGCGACGTTCTACGAGCAGCTGATGGACTCCTACCCGCTGGTGTCGATCGAGGATCCGCTCTCGGAGGACGACTGGGACGGTTGGGTCGCGCTGACCACCGCGATCGGGGACCGCGTCCAACTCGTCGGCGACGACCTGTTCGTCACCAACCCCGAGCGACTCGAGGACGGCATCCAGCGTGGTGCGGCCAACGCGCTGCTGGTCAAGGTCAACCAGATCGGGACGCTGACCGAGACTCTCGACGCGGTGTCACTGGCCCACATGTCCGGATACAAGACGATGATGAGCCACCGCAGCGGCGAAACCGAGGACACCACGATCGCCGACCTCGCGGTCGCGGTCGGCAGCGGTCAGATCAAGACCGGCGCCCCGGCGCGCAGTGAACGCGTCGCGAAGTACAACCAGCTGCTGCGCATCGAGGACGAGCTCGGCGACGCCGCCCGCTACGCCGGTGACCTGGCCTTCCCGCGCTTCTCGTTGGACACCAAATAGCCCGTGCCCGAAGCGAAACGGCCCGATCCCCGTCGGCGGACGCCCGCGTCCCGGCCCACCCGGCCGGGTAAGTCCACCGACGGCGGACGCGCCAAGCCGCGGGGCACGTCGGCTCGTCGCGAGGCCAAGAGCGGGGAGCCCGGCAAGGAGCTGGCCACCTTCGAGGGTGACTCCGGTACCAAGGCCACCGGGTCGGTCCGCGAGTCGATCCTGGTCTCCGCCGAGGCGGCCGCCGAGCAGCGCTTCGGATCCGCGGCACGGCGGGCGGCCATCCTCGCGGCGGTCGTGTGTGTGTTGACGCTGACGATCGCCGGACCGGTGCGGACGTACTTCTCGCAACGCACCGAGATGAAGCAGCTGCAGGCCAGCGAGGCGCAGCTGCGCGAGCAGATCGCCGAGCTCGAGGAACAGAAGGCCAAACTCGCCGACCCGGTGTACATCGCCGCGCAGGCCCGCGAGCGGCTGGGCTTCGTACTGCCCGGAGAAATCCCCTATCAGGTCCAGTTGCCTCCCGGCGCAACGGCTCCCGGGTCGCCGGCCGGTGAGCCGGCCGAAGCCGGCGTCAGCAGCGATCCCTGGTACACGGCGCTGTGGAATACGATTTCCGATGTGCCACGCCCGATTACCGCCCCGACGCCCCCGCCCGGGCCGGCCGCGCCGCCGCCCGCCGCGCCCCCGCCCGGTGGTTGACCCGGCCGACCTCGAGGCTGTCGCGGCGCAATTGGGCCGTGCGCCGCGCGGGGTGCTCGAGATCGCCTACCGCTGCCCCAACGGTGAACCCGGAGTGGTCAAGACCGCGCCGAAACTCCCTGACGGAACTCCGTTTCCGACGCTGTACTACCTGACCCACCCGGCGTTGACGGCGGCGGCGAGCCGGCTGGAATCATCGGGGATGATGCGCGACATGACCGAACGGCTGGCGCAGGACCCCGAGTTGGCCGCCGCCTACCGGCGGGCCCACGAGTCGTATCTGGCCGAGCGGGACGCGATCGAACCGCTGGGTACGACGTTCTCCGGCGGCGGCATGCCCGACCGGGTCAAGTGCCTGCACGTGGTGATTGCGCATTCGTTGGCCAAGGGGCCGGGGGTCAATCCGTTCGGCGACGAGGCGTTGGCGGTACTGGCAAGCGAACCGGCGATGGCCGGGATACTGGATCGGGAGCGGTGGACATGACCAGAGTCGGCGCGGTGGATTGCGGCACCAACTCGATCCGGTTGTTGATCGCCGACGTCTCCGACGGGGCGCTCACCGACGTGGTGCGGGAGATGCGCATCGTCCGGCTGGGTCAGGGCGTGGACGCGACCGGCGAGTTCGCGCCGGATGCGTTGGCGCGCACCAAGGCGGCGCTGGCTGGCTACGCCGAGACGATGCGCATGCACGAGGTCGGTGCGGTCCGGATGGTGGCCACCTCCGCGGCGCGGGACGTCGCCAACCGCGACGAGTTCTTCGCGATGACGGCGCAGGTGCTCGGCGAGGTGGTCGAGGGCGCGGTCGCCGAGGTGATCACCGGCGACGAGGAGGCCGAGCTGTCCTTCCGCGGCGCTGTCGGCGAACTGGACGCTGCAGCAGCGCCTTTCCTCGTCGTCGACCTCGGTGGCGGCTCGACGGAGTTGGTTCTGGGCGCTCAGGACGTGACCGCAGGCTTCTCGACCGATATCGGGTGTGTGCGGTTGACCGAGCGGTGCCTGCACTCCGATCCGCCGACCGGCGAACAGATCGAGCGGGCGCGGGCGGTGGTCCGCGAAGCCCTCGACGAGGCACTGCGTGTGGTGCCGGTCGAGCAGGCGCACACCTGGGTGGGGGTGGCCGGCACGATGACGACCTTGGCCGCGTTGGCCCACAAGATGACCACCTACGACTCCGAGGCCATCCACCTCTCGCGGGTGCGCTTCGACGATCTGCTCGAGGTCTGCGATCAGCTGCTGTCGATGACGCGTCAGCAGCGTGCGGCGCTCGGACCGATGCACGAGGGTCGCGTCGACGTCATCGGCGGGGGAGCGTTGATCGTGCAGGAGCTGGCCGCCGTGCTGGGCGAGCGCGCCGGCATCGACGAGTTGGTGGTCAGCGAGCACGACATCCTCGACGGCATCGCGCTGTCGATCGCCTGAGCTATTGCTGCGAGCCCGCGGGCGGAGGACAATCGGCTCCGACGGCAGCGCCGTCACGACGCTGCCTCGGCGAAAGGAGGCAGATTGTGTTTGCACGAACAACGACCGTCTGGGGGCGGCCGTCGTCAGTCGACGACGGGATAGCCAACATCCGCGAATCCGTGATGCCGGTGGTGCAGAAGCTGCACGGCTTCGTCGGCCTGTCACTGCTGGTCGACCGCAATACGGGACGCTGCATCGCGACCACGTCCTGGCAGTCCGAGGAGGCGATACGCGCCAGCGCACCGCTGGTGCGCGAGGTGCGCGACCGCGCAGCGCAGATCTTGGGCGGCACCATGGAGGTGGCCGACTGGGAGATCGCGGTGATGCATCGCCATCATGAGAGCCACGAGGGCGCCCGCGTCCGGGTCACCTGGGTCAGAATCGACCCGAGCCGGATCGAGCCGGGCATCGAGATCTTCAAAGATCGGGTGCTGCCCGTCCTCGACGAACTCGAGGGACATTGCAGCACAAGTCTGTTGATCAACCGAGACGCCGCCCGCGCGGTGGTGTCGTCGGCCTACGACAGCGTCGAGGCGCTCGAGCGTCATCGCGGTGAGCTCGACAGGCTGCGAGACGCCACCACCGAGGAAACCGGCGCCGACACGGTGGAGGAGTGCGACTTCGAGTTGGCGATCGCGCACCTGAGGGTGCCCGAGTTGGTCTGACCCCGCGCTACCGGGCGGCGGCGCGGCGCACCCGCAGGTGGCGGCGACGGGTGGGATCGTGCTGCCCGGCCAGGGTGACGGCCAACAGCACCATCACCGCGCCGGCGACCACGTGCAGCCAGTTGGCCGCCGAGTTCAGCGGCAGCACGTGCCGGCCGTAGTCGACCGCGAACCCGTAGCAGCCCAGAGCGAAGTAGATCAGGCCGCCGCCGAGCAGGTAGGCACGGGCGGCGGCGTAGGTGCGGGCCAGCGCGAAGCCGCACAACCCGACCAGGATGTGCAGGGCGTTGGCGGCCACCGACACGGTGACGCTGCCGAACAGCGCCGCGCCGGACTGCGGTCCTGCCCAGCTGATTTCGCCGAGGTTGGCGGTGACACCGGGCACAAAGCCGAGTATTCCGGTGAGGGTCAGCGCCGTCGCTACGAGCACCGCCGCACCCTGCACGGCCATGTACTTCGGTTCTGTCGACATCCCCACCTCCCCTCACGTCGCTATTGACGTGCGTGCAGGTAGAGATACCCATCAGGCGCGGGATCACACCCGCGGGCACACTCTCAGCCGCGCAGGATCGTCTGCAAGGTGTCGAGCACCGACGGATCCTCGATCGTCGAGGGCACGGGTTCGTCGCGGCCGGCCGCGAGGGCCCGCATGGTCTTGCGCAGGATCTTGCCGGACCGCGTCTTGGGCAGAGCGGGGACGACGTCGACGATCCGCAGCGATGCGACGGCGCCGATCTCACTGCGCACCAGCGCAACCAGCTCGTCGGCCAGGCCGTCGGTGTCCGCGCCGGCTTTGACCACCACCAGTCCCCGCGGCACTTGGCCTTTGATGTCGTCGGGCACGCCGATCACCGCGCACTCGGCGACCGACGGGTGCGTCGCGAGGACCTCCTCGATGGCTCCGGTGGACAGGCGGTGCCCGGCGACGTTGATGACGTCATCGATTCGGCCCATGACGAACAGGTAGCCGTCCTCGTCGAAATGGCCACCGTCACCGGTGAGGTAGAACCCCGGATGCTCGGACAGATACGACGCCTCGTAGCGGGCGTCGGCGTTCCACAGCGTGGGCAGTGTGCCGGGCGGCAGCGGCAGCCGGATGCAGATCGCCCCCTCCTGGCCGGCGTCGCAGCCGTACCCGTCGTCGTGCAGGACGTGCACGTCATAGCCCGGCATGGGAACCGTGGGCGAACCTGGCTTGATCGGAAACCGTTGCACGCCCACGGGATTGGCTGCCACCGCCCAGCCGGTCTCGGTCTGCCACCAGTGGTCGATGACGGGGATGCCGAGCTTCGCCGACGCCCAGTGGTAGGTGTCGGGGTCGAGGCGTTCGCCGGCCAGGAACAGATACTTCAGGCAGGACAGGTCGTAGCGGCCGACGTGTTCGGCCTCATGGTCCTCCTTGCGGATCGCGCGGATCGCCGTCGGGGCGGTGAACAGCACCTTGACGCCGTGCTCGGCGACGACACGCCAGAACGCGCCCGGATCGGGGGTGCCGACCGGCTTTCCCTCGTACAGCACGGTGGTGGCGCCGAGCAGCAGCGGCGCGTAGACGATGTAGGAATGGCCGACCACCCAGCCCACATCCGAGGCGGCCCAGAACACCTCACCCGGCGCGACGTCGTAGATGTGACGCATGCTCCAGAGCAACGCGACCGCGTGGCCACCGTTGTCGCGCACGATGCCCTTGGGTTTACCGGTGGTGCCGGAGGTGTAGAGCACGTAGAGCGGGTCGGTCGCTGCGACGGGCACCGGGTCGGCGGGCGTGGCGGCCGCCATCACATCCGCCCAGTCCCAGTCGCGGCCCTCGATCAGCTCGCAGCGCTGCCGGTCCCTCTGCACCACCACGCAGTGCCGCGGTGGATGGTCCACCATGCCGATCGCGGCGTCGAGCATCGGCTTGTACTCGAGCACGCGGCCCGGTTCGATGCCGCAGGATGCGGACACGACCACCGTCGGGCGCACGTCGTCGATGCGCACCGCCAGTTCGTGGGGTGCGAACCCGCCGAACACGACCGAGTGCACCGCGCCCAGCCGCGCGCAGGCCAGCATCGCGATCACGGCCTCGGGGATCATCGGCATGTAGATGACGACGCGGTCGCCGCGGCCCACACCCAGGCCGCGCAGCGCCCCGGCGAACCGCGCCGTGTGCTCGAGCAGCTCGCGGTAGGTGTAGGTGCGTTTCGTGTCGGTGACCGCCGAGTCGTAGATCAGCGCCGGTTGGTCTCCGCGACCGGAGTCGACATGGCGGTCCAGCGCGTTGGCGCAGGTGTTGAGTTCGGCGTCGGGGAACCAGCGATAGAACGGCGGATTGCTGTCGTCGAGGACGCGCTGCGGCGGCTTGGTCCACGTCACGGCCGTGGCCGCGTCGCCCCAGAACGGCTCGGGGTCGTCGATGCTGGCGTCGAAGAGTTCGCGATACCCAGGCATGGGTGAACCGTAGACCGTTCGGATTAGTCTCAGGGCCATGACGAGCCAACCCCCGGAGATTCCCGGCGTCCGCCGCCACTACGTGTCCGCGCGCGGCGTGAAATTCCACGTCACCGAGTCCGGCCCCGAGGACGGCCGGCCCGTGCTCGCCCTCCACGGCTGGCCGCAGCACCACTACGTCTACCGTGACCTGCTGGGCGATCCGCCCCCGGGGCTGCGGATCATCGCACCCGACCTGCCGGGCTACGGCTGGTCTGGAGCGGCGCCGCACCGCTGGGCCAAAGAGGACGTGGCCGCCGACCTGGTGGCGTTGATGGACGCGATGGGCCTCGACCGCGTGCTGCTGGTCGGGCACGACTGGGGCGGTTACATCGGCTTCCTGGTCGCGCTGCAGGCCCCGGACCGCATCGACGCGTACATGCCGCTCAACATCGCCCACCTGTGGGTGCCGCCGAAGGTGCTCGCACCGCATCTGTGGCGGTTCCTGATGTACCAGCCGCTGATCGCATTCGCGGGGGTGCCGGTGCAGACCCGCACGTCGTTCCTGGACATCGTCTACCGCCGGGTGTCGGAGGTGGATCCGCAGACGGCGCGGGTCTACACCGAGCGGTTCCGCGATCCGCTGGTGGCCCGCACCGCGCGTGACACCTACCGGACGTTCCTGCTGCACGAGGTTCCCACCGTGGCACGCCACGGGGAGTCGCGGCGTGCCACGGTGCCGATCCGCGCGTTGTTCGGCACCGACGACGACGCCATCCACCCCGACCTCGCGTCGGCGGAGACCGCGCGCGCCGACGACTACACCGTCGAGTACACCGACTGCGGCCATTTCATCCTCGACGAGCGCCCGGAGTTGGTGCGCGCCAAGCTGATCGCTCTGGCCGAGGAGTTCCCGGCGCGGTAGCTCACTTGCCCGCTATCCCGCGAGGTCAGCGGGCGACGATGCCGGCCGCGCGGGCGCGGTCGACGCTGCGTTCCCAGGACCTCTCGCCGACCACCAGCACGGCCAACGCTGCGGTGAGCGCGAGTCCGGAGAGGAGCCAGTAAACGAGCGGAGCCAGCGGTGCGGTCGTGGCGACCAGCATGGTCACCGCGCTGGCCAGCAATGTCAGGGACGCGGTGCGGGGAAACCGCCACGAAGGACGGAAACCCATGCCGGGACGAGGGGCAACCGTTGTGGACATAGCTCCACAATGGACACCTCAGCTAAGAACCGGCTCACCGCTTTCTGTGGATTTCCTTTGAGAGCTCTAGGACGGCGGCGGTTCGTTGGCCAGCGCCTGGTAACCGCGCGCACTGGCCCGCTGGACGCCCGCACGCACCACACCGATGATCAGGCCCTGCAGCGCCGCGGTTGCGAATACGGCCACGAGGGGCTGCTGCAGGTCTTTCGGATCGGGCGGCTCGTTGTCGTTGTCGCCGATGTGTTTCCAGATCCGGGTGAACACGGCGCTGGCCAGCAGGCCGCCGCCGACGCTGGTGGCTACCGACAGCGGTGTGAACAGCGATCGGGAGAGTTTGCTCATCGTCACTCCAATGTGTCTGCGGCGCAGGGCGGACTGATCGTCTCTCTACCCGACCGTGCCATCGTCAAACCTGGCCTGCGCCACAGCTGACGTGCCAGGATCGCCCTATGGCCGGCGACGATCACCGCGAGGAGCAGCACCTTTACCGTGGTCGTCGGGAAACCGAGATGGAACGGCTGGACCGCAACTGGAACAGCTTGCTGCAGGAGTTGCGGGTGGTCCAGACCGGCGTTCAGGTGCTCACCGGGTTCCTGCTGACCCTGCCGTTCCAGACTCGCTTCGATGTCCTGAGCGGACCCATGCGGGTGGTCTATCTGGTCACCGTGTGCACGGCGGTGTTGTCGACGGCGCTGCTCGTCGCGCCGGTGGCCATGCACCGGCTGCTGTTCCGCCGCCACCGGCTGCGCAGCCTGGTGCTGGCGTCGCACCGCTGCGCCTACGCCGGTGTGCTGTTGCTCGGACTGGCCGTCTCCGGAATGACGATGATCATCTTCTACGCCGTGGTGGGCACCGTGCCCGCCTTGATCGCCGGCGGAAGCGCCCTGGTGGTGTTCGGCGCGTTCTGGCTGCTGCTGCCGATGGGTATGCGGCTGGGTCTGCGCCGCTCGGAGCCGTCGCCGCCCACGCCGTAGCGCGCCGCGTTTCGTGGGCGCGGCCGAGGGTATGCGGCGCGGACGACACCCGAGGAGGCGCAATGGCTGGCGACGACGTGACACCCGACGGCGTGATCCCATACCCGGGCGACACCGCCGACATGGCCGACAAGCCGCGCGACGAGATGCGCGACTACGTCGGCACCGGCCTACTGGCCGGCAAGCGGGCGCTGATCACCGGCGGAGACTCCGGCATCGGCAGGGCGGTGGCGGTGGCGTTCGCCAAGGAGGGCGCAGACGTCGCGATCGCGTATCTCGAGGAGGACGACGACGCGTCACACACCGCGTCGTTGGTGGAAACGGCCGGGCAACGCGCGGTGACGCTGCCGGGTGACCTCGCCGACCCGGGCCACTGCCGGGCCGTCGTCGAGGACGCGGTCACACAGCTCGGGGGACTCGATATCGTGGTCAACAACGTGGCGTTTCAGTCGCCGATCTCCGACTTCACCGAGATCAGCGACGAGCAGTGGCGGCGCACCTTCTCGGTCAACATCGACAGCTTCTTCCACGTCACCAAAGCGGCGTTGAAACATCTGCCGGACGGGTCGGCGATCATCAACACGAGTTCGATCAACGGGCTGCGCGGCAACAAGACGCTAATTGATTACTCGGCGACCAAGGGGGCGGTCAACGCGTTGACCTACTCGTTGGCACAGTCGCTGGTCGACAGGAACATCCGGGTCAACTGTGTGGCACCCGGGCCGGTGTGGACGCCGTTGATCCCGGCGACGATGGGGCAGGACAAGACCGAAGGATTCGGCGAGCAGACGCCGATGGGGCGCGCCGCCCAGCCCGACGAGATCGCCCCGTCCTACGTGTTCTTCGCCGCCAGCCGGCTCTCGTCGTACTACAGCGGCGAAGTGCTGGCGCCTATCGGCGGGGAAACCCTGCCGGGCTGAGCGAGACCGCCGTACAGCCGAACAGCCGGTGGAAATCCACCGGCTGTTCGATGCTGCACGCTGTCTACTTGCGGGCGAACACACCACCCAGCGCGTCTCGCGCACGGTCGAGCACTGAAGCGAAGGGCCCGGCGACGAAGTTGGCCGCGGCCGATTCCACACCTGGATGCGGATGGGTCGGCGCGATCTTCTCGGCGAGCGCGACAGCATCGGCGAGCTTGGCGAGCTCGTCGTCGCTGAGTTCTGCTTCCAGCGCGGTGAATTCGAGCTCTTCCTCATTCTTGGCGTGCTCGAGCACCGCGGCCTGCAGGTGGATCAGCGCCTTGCTGAACTCTGCGCTGTCGATCGGCAGCTTCTCGATGTCGCTGAGCAGTTCCTTGGAATCGTGCTCTTCGGCCAACCGGTCGTCGGCGATGGCGTCGCCGTCGTCGATCTTGCGCCGGACCCGCGGGTGCACGACCATCTCCTCGGCGGTCTCGTGAACGGCGAGCATGGTGCGCAGGCGGGTGAACGACTCCTCCCGGCTGCCGGCATCGGCGGCGTCGAGGGTCTCGATGAACAGGTTCCGGATCGTCTCGTGCTGGGTCTTGAGGTAGTCGACGACGTCGCGCGCCGACGCGATTGTCGGTGCAGTCACGTGGATCTCCTTGCTGAGGAATGGTTTTGGGCTGTGTGATCGCCGTTTACCCGCGGATCTGCGCCGAAAAACGCGAGTGTGTGGTAGTCGGCTCTGCGTTTGAATCCCTCTTCGCAGGGTAGGCAGACCCGCATGAAGGCAGTTACCTGGCACGGCAAGCGCGACGTGCGCGTCGACAACGTCGCCGACCCCAAGATCGAAGAGCCCACCGACGCCGTCATCGAGGTGACCTCGACCAACATCTGCGGTTCGGACCTGCACCTTTACGAGGTGCTCGGCGCGTTCATGTCAGAAGGTGACATTCTCGGCCACGAGCCGATGGGCATCGTGCGCGAAGTCGGTCCCGAGGTGACGAATCTGTCGGTGGGTGATCGCGTCGTCATCCCGTTCCAGATTTCCTGTGGGCATTGCTTCATGTGCGACCAGCAGCTCTACACCCAGTGCGAGACCACCCAGGTCCGCGACCAGGGCAAGGGCGCGGCGCTGTTCGGCTATTCCCAGCTCTACGGCCAGGTACCCGGCGGCCAGGCCGAGTATCTGCGGGTGCCGCAGGCGCAGTTCACCCACATCAAAGTCCCTGAGGGACCACCGGATTCGCGCTTCGTCTATCTTTCGGATGTGCTGCCGACGGCGTGGCAGGCCGTGGAGTACGCGGCTGTGCCCGAGGGTGGCACGGTCACGGTGCTGGGTCTCGGGCCGATCGGCGACATGGCCGCCCGCATCGCCCAGCACAAGGGTTTCCAGGTGTTCGCCGTCGACCTGGTGCCCGAGCGACTGGCGCGCGCCGCCGCGCGCGGCATCCAGACCGTCGACCTGCGCGAGCTCAACGGTTCGCTCGGTGACGCGATCCGTGAGCTGACCCAGGGACGCGGCAGCGACTCGGTGATCGACGCCGTGGGCATGGAGGCGCACGGCTCGCCGGTGGCGCACGCCGCCCAGACGGCCAGTTCCTTCCTGCCCGACGCGGTGGCCCAGCCATTCATGGAGAAGGCCGGCGTCGACCGTCTCGATGCGTTGTACTCCGCCATCGACTGCGTGCGTCGTGGCGGCACCGTGTCGTTGATCGGCGTCTACGGCGGGATGGCCGACCCGATGCCGATGCTGACGATGTTCGACAAGCAGATCCAGCTTCGGATGGGCCAGGCCAACGTCAAGAAATGGGTCGACGACATCATGCCGTTGCTGACCGACTCCGACCCGCTCGGCGTGGACACCTTCGCCACACACGTGGTCCCGATCGATGAGGCGCCGCACGCCTACGACATCTTCCAGAAGAAGGAAGACGGTGCGGTCAAGGTGATCCTGAAGCCCTGAACAGGGCAGACGGTGTATGAGCCGTCGTCGGCGGGTATTCCCGGACGGTGAATCCACGACGGACGGAAGCTCCCGGCAGTGCGGCTGACGCGTAGCAAGCTCGACACTCCAGGGATCAAACGTAAACGGCGCGGCAAGGGGTTTGCCTACTACGGACCCGACGGTGAACTGCTCGCCGATCCCGACACCGCGCAACGCATCAAAGAGCTGGTCATCCCACCGGCCTGGAAGAACGTGTGGATCAGCCCGAAGCCCAACGGGCACATCCAGGCGGTGGGCACCGACGCTGCCGGGCGCCGCCAGTACCTCTACCACGAGCGCTGGCAGCTGGAGCGGGCCGAAGAGAAGTTCGACCGCGTACTGGAGATGTCGGCGCTGCTGCCGCAGTGGCGTGCCGAAATCGCCAAAGATCTTGCGGGCCGCGGGCTGACGCGGGACCGGGTGCTCGCGCTGGCGCTGCAACTGCTGGACCGCGGATACTTTCGCGCGGGCGGCGAGCAGTCCGCCGAAGAGCACGAACACTACGGTCTGGCGACGCTGCTGTGCGAGCACGTGACGTTGAAGAAGGATGCGGTCGAATTCGACTATCCGGCGAAGAGCGGGGTGCAGCGCACCGTGGAGGTCGACGATCCCGAGGTGGTCCGCGCCGTCCGCTCGCTGATGCGTCGTACCGATCGGTCGGGGCGACTTCTGGTGTGTCGCAGCGGCAACAGCGACTGGGTCGATGTGCGCGCCGATGACCTCAACGCCCGGTTCAAGGAGCTGGTCGGGGCGGACTACACCGTCAAAGATCTGCGAACCTGGCACGGCACGGTGCTGGCGGCCGCCGCGTTCGCCGACGCCAAACCGCCGACGTCGAAAACCGCGATCAAGCGCGCGACGGCGGGGGTGATGAAGGAGGTCTCCGAGGAGCTGGGCAACACGCCGGCGGTGGCCCGGTCGTCCTACGTCGACCCACGCGTCGTCACCGGCTACGAGCGGGGACTCACCATCGCGTCAGCGACCAAGCGGGCCACCAAGATGACCAGACCCGACGATGCCCAGGCCGTCCTCGAGAAGGCCACCCGCATGCTGATCCGACGCGTGGCGCGCAGCTGAACGCGCGTGTTTGGCGCCTCCGGGAGTGTGGAACCCGAGGGGACAGCCGTCTTACGGAGGAGGACAGCATGCCGAACTCGTCGATCAAGAACGAGAAGATGTATGAAGAGCTGCGCAGCGAAGGAAATTCGAAGGAGAAGGCCGCGCGGATCGCCAACGCCGCGGCCGCCCGCGGCAAATCAGCTGTCGGTCGCAAGGGGGGAAGTTCAGGCTCCTACTACGACTGGAGCGTCGCGGATCTGAAGAAACGCGCCAAGGAACTCGGATTGTCGAACTACTCCCACCTGACCAAGGACAAGCTCATCGCCAAGCTACGCAGCCACTGAGGTCACTCGGTCTTGGCGCGGGCCTCGGCGCCGGACTCCTCGGCGTCGATATCGTCATCGGAGCCGACGCGGCCGACATACGGCCCCGCATTCGGGTCGTCGCTCTCGTCGTCGGCGCGGGATCCCGCGACCTTGGGATCGGGCTCGACGTCGGATTCGGCCTTTTCGGAGCGCGGTTCACTCATGACGGACCTCCTACGTTGCGTCCGTCCAGTGATGCCCACCGCACCGGACGCTGAAACCCCAGGTTGCTTATGTCGTAATCATTACCGGCCTCGAGGGCGTCGTTTGGTCATGATCACGTCGGGTATCTGGCCGGCATGGCGGAAACCACGACACCGGTGCGTGCGCTGGGGCTGATCTGCAGCCTCAAGCGCAGCCCGGACGAATCCAGCAGCGCCCTCATCGCCGAGGACGTCTTCAAGACCATGCGCGGTGAGGGCGCGGAATGTGAGGCGGTGCGCTGCGTCGACTACGCCATCGCCCCCGGCATCGAGGCCGACATGGGTGACGGCGACGAGTGGCCGAAGATCCGCGAGAAGGTCATGGCTGCCGATGTGGTGCTGCTGAGTACGCCGATCTGGCTGGGACATGCTTCCTCGGTCACGCAGCGGGTGCTGGAACGTCTGAACGCCGACATGTCGACCGAGGATGATCAGGGCCGACCGGTGATGGCCGGCAAGGTGGCGATCGTCAGTGTGGTCGGCAACGAGGACGGCGCGCACAAGGTGGTCGCCGACGTCTTCCAAGGGCTCAACGACCTCGGCTTCAGCATCCCGGCGCAGGGATGCACGTACTGGAACGGCCCGGCGATGGGGTCGACCGACTACAAGGACATCGACGAGGTCCCCGAATCAGTGGCCTCGGCCACCGCGGCGGCCGCACGCAACGCCATGCACCTGGCGCGGACGTTGCGGCAGTCCGACTACCCGCCCTACCAGTGAGCAACGCCAAGACGTTGCGGCGAGAGGAGAACGACAATGCCTGACACCTCACAAGATCCGGTCGACCATGCCCGCACCACCCGCCAGCATGCCGGGGAGACGATGAAGGCCGGCCACAACGCGCCCGGACTGATCGCCGTCGGTCTCGGGGTGCTCGCGCTGGTGGTCGGGTTGTACTCGCTGGCCAACTCCGCCGCCCTCGGCGGCGTGATCGGTGTGGCCGTCGCGGCGCTGCTGATCGGCGGCGGCCTGCTGTGGCTGGCCCGGATGCACCGCAAAGTGCAATGGGAACAACGCGATTGGCACGCGAAGAACCCGCACGCCCACTACGAGCCGCCGACCAGCTAGCGGACTGTGACGGGCCCGAGGGTAGGGCCTCTGGGTTGCGCCACCACGAGGCCCTAGGCGGCGCTCTTGCCGGCCGGAATCAAGATCCGGCCAGCCGTCGTTCAATTTCTGCCAGTGGAAATTTACGCGCTGACCTGCCGGTTTAACAGGTCAGATCGATCACGATCGCACCAGATGTCGAAACCGCGTGATTCGCTCCACGGCTTGAGACCCGAACGAGGGATAGAGCAATGAAGAATTTCACCATCGCCGCCACCGCGGCCGCCGGACTATCGGTCGCCGTGCTTGGATTGGCGGCCCCGGCTGCCGCCGCGCCGTCGGGCTCCGGGGACGCCGGGGCCACCATCAGCGCGCTCGAGGCCGAGGGCAACCGCGTCATCGTCAACCGTCAGGGCAGCACCCCGCTGGGCGAGGCCACCGTGGTCTCGGTGCGCCCCGGCCCGGAGTTCACCGAATGGGTGTGGGACGCCCAAGGCGATGACCGCATCCAGGTCCCCGCCGGGCGCACCTACTTCGTCGACGTCAAGTAGGCGACGTCACGTAGCCCGCAGAGCACCGGAAAGGGGCGCCTCACCGAGGCGCCCCTTTTGCATGCGCCGCGGGCCACCGTCCCGCGACGTCAGCGCTCTGAAATAAGCTGCACCGCGACGCCCCCATAGCCCAATTGGCAGAGGCAGCGGACTTAAAATCCGCACAGTGTCGGTTCGAGTCCGACTGGGGGCACCATGACCGAACCGTCCGAAGGTGGCCAAATGTCAAGGTCGCTGCAGCTCGCCGAGCCGCGCGGTGTGTCAACGCGTTCTCGAGGCACCACCCGGGCCACTACCTAAGATCCGACTATGCGCATGCCTCGGCGAATCGCGGAATTCAACAAGCGGATCACCAATCCGGCGGCTCGTGCGATCACACCGTGGCTGCCGAACCTCGGGACGCTCGAGCACGTGGGGCGGAGGTCGGGCAAGCGTTATCGCACGCCCCTACTCGTATTTGCGACCCACGACGGTTACGCCGTCCTCATCGGGTACGGCCCGCAGACCGACTGGCTGAAAAATGTACTGGCCGGCGGGCCGACGGTACTGCGCAAGCGGGGGCGGGACGTCGCTCTGACCAACCCGCAGGTGGTGAGCAAGGCCGACGCCGCGGACCTCGTCCGACCGAGTTCCCGGCTGCTCTACAGAGCGTTTCCCTACAACGAGGCAGCGCTGCTGCTCACGAGAGCCGACTCGGCGCGCTGACCTTCTGATCGCGGGACTCCCGACCGTCGGGTTGGCGGTAGCCACTGCAATTCCCGTCCCAGGGCTACCGCCAACCCGCCGACCCGAACGATGTACCCCTCGTTGTCCATCGTCGTTCCTCTCGCCGGGCACTGCCTGCGGCTTTGAGAGGATCGTGGCTCAGCGTCGCGCAAGCCGGTGCAGTACTGCGCTACTGCATTTGCCCGGACACGGCGACGCCTACCCTGGTGCCAATGCCTGAGTTCCAAGATGAGGTGACGAGGCCGGACGCCCGGGAATCGTTCATCGTCGAGAGCCTGTTGACCGCATTCAGCGACCTGATGAGCGCCGACCCGGGGGCGTTCCGCACGAAGTTCCGCAAGATGGCGGCCGACCCGTTCGCGTTCTATCGCGGCAGCGCTTGCCTGTTCTACGCCGACGTCCACGCGCGCGAGGATCGCTGGGCCGACGAACGTACGAGCCGGGTGTGGATCCAGGGCGACCTGCATGCCGAGAATTTCGGAACCTACATGGACGGTGCCGGGGTACTGATCTTCGATGTGAACGATTTCGACGAGGCCTATGTCGGTCACTTCACGTGGGACCTGCAGCGCTTCGCCGCCAGTGTCGCCCTGATGTGTTGGCAGAAGGCTCTGTCTGACCGCCAGATCGGCGCGTTGATCGAGACGTTCACCCGCGCCTATGTGCGTCAGGTGCGGTGGTACGTCGAGAGTGCCGACGATGCGTCCTTCGCCTTGAATCTGCAGACTGCCAGCGGGGCGGTGCTCACCGCACTGCAGACTGCACGGTTGTCGACGCGCTCGCAGATGCTCGACCGGTTGACCGTGGTCGACGAATCCGACCGTCGGTTTCGTGACCTGCCGGGCGTCGTGCGGCTCGGTCGGGAGGAGCGCGACACGGTCGTCGACGCGTTTCACCGGTATCTCGACACCATTCCGCGAACGCAGCGGTTCCGCGGCATCACCTACGACGTCAAAGACGTCATCGCCAAGACGGGATTCGGCATCGGCAGCGCCGGACTCCCGGCCTACACGGTGCTGATCGAGGGTTTCAACCAGGCGCTTGACAACGACGCGGTGCTGTCGATGAAACAGGGCAACGTCGCGGCGCCCAGCCGGGTTGTCGACGATCTCGACGTGCACCGCTACTTCACTCACCACGGACATCGCACGGCCGTGTCACAACGGGCTCTGCAGGCACACGCCGATCCACTGCTGGGCTACACCGACATCAATGGGGTTGGTTTTGTCGTCAGCGAAATATCGCCGTATGAGGCGGATTTGGACTGGAGCGACCTGACCGAACCTGCGGAACTCGCCGACGTGATCGAGCAGCTCGGTCGCGCGGTGGCCAAAATGCATTGTGTCAGTGATGCCGACAGCGACCAGTCGCTGGTCGGCTTCCAGACCGAGGAGGCGATCGTCGACGTGATCGGCGATGCGGAGAACGAATTCGTCTCAGACATCGTCCAATTCGGTCTCGAATATTCGAGGATTGTGCGAGACGACCACCGCCACTTCGTCGAGGCCTTCCGCGAAGGACGTATTCCGGGGGTCAGTGCGACCTGAGATGACCCGCTTCGGCCAGATCCTCAACCGCCCGAGGGTCGAGTCGCCTTCCCCCAGGCGAGCGGGTTGAGGTGGCGGAACGGGTCGGTGGACCGCTTCTCCTGCAGATCGCGCAGAATCGCTTCCAGGGCGGTCTGGGTGCGCTCCTTGACGGTGGCTTCCCAGTCGGGGGTTTCCACGTGTGTGGGCCGTCTCGTCTCGATCGGGGTTCCGAACCGCAGATACATCCGCTGCGGTCGCGGTATCGGCGTGGGTCCCAGCCCACGCGTCAACGGGATGCCCACACCGGTCACGCCGTGCAGTCGCCGGCCGAGGCCGCGGGTCATGCGTTCCCAGGTGCCGTCACGTTCGACGATGCTGTGGTAAACATCGTCACCGCCGACGAGACCCACGGGGATGATCGGGTAGTCGTGAGCGATGGCCAGCCGCGCGAATCCGCTGCGGCCCTCCCAGAATAACTGGTATTCCTCGTCTTTGAACTTGAGCATGTCGCGACCACCGCCGGGGAAGACCAGCACCGTCTCGTTGCGGCGCATCAGCTCTGCCGCCGTCTCGGGGTCGCCGACCACTGCTCCCGCCGCGTCGAGAACGTCCCGCGCCAACCCGGTCACGTCGGCCAGTTGGCGGGTCGCCAGACCCCGCACCCGCGTCCCGAGCTCGCGATGCACGAAGTAGGGGATCGACACCACCTCAACCCACCCCGACACCGTATGGTTGCCGACGAGAAGGAAGCGTCCATCGCGAGGAAGCCCATCGAGCCCGTCGACATAGACGCGGGACAGATCGACGACGGGCGCGATCGCGTCGGCGAGCGTGAAGATCATCTTCTGGATCGCATCGACCCGGTCGGCGCGATCGGCAGACAGCTGCATCAGGGTTTGTCTCCTTGTCCGGAATGCCTGCCGGTGCTCACCGGTAGACGAGGTCGATGCGGCGGAACGCGCCGAGTTCGTGGTCATCGCGGAACGCGTCGTGGTCGCGGCGGCACCGTTTGTCGGCCTCCTCGGCGTAGCGGACGATATCGTCGACGAACAGCTCGGTGACCCCCATCGCATCCACAATGTCGGGTTCGACGTCGTGGTCGAGCAGGCCCGCTTCGTCGGAGAGCGCGTGAGCCTGGGCGAGCACCTCTCCGCAGATGCGGGCGTAGTCGCGCCACTGCCCGAACGACAGATCCTCGAGGTCGATGTCGTCGCGGAACCACGAGCGTTCCCGCACCAGAAAACTGATGCCGCGGTGCTTGATGCTGCCGTAGAACGTGTCGCCGCTGACCAATTGCACTCGTTGGCCGTGCACCACGCGGTCGGCGTTGCCGTCGACGACATGCTCGGAGGACGGCACCAGACCCTCGAGCGCCGATCGGCGCGCCTGCTTCAACTCCAACAGCAGGTCATCCGACGCGTCGGTGAGCGGGCCCTCGATCATCACGTAGTAGCGCACCAGGCCCAGCGACGCGGTGCCCTGGCCGCGCCGCTCAGCGACGTCTTTGACCTGCATCGCGCCGGCCCGCGGGGGCACCGTGATCCCGGATTCGGCGACGTAGCGGTCGATCAGCTCCTGGAACTCGTCGCGGCGGCTGGTGATGGGCACGAGTTTCTTACTGGCCTTGAAGCCCGTTTTGTTCTCGTTGTAGCACTTCTTGGTCAACCAGGCGGCCCGCCCGCCCGAGGTCGCCTCGTCGAAGAGGTCGGCGATCAGCTTCGGGGCGTTGTCGCGCCGAAGATCCGCCGCTTCCTCGGTGTTGTCGGCCGCATACACCCGGACCTGGTCGGCGTAGCCGCGCACGAACGCGCGGGCGATCTTGCGGCGCTTGCTCTTTCCGTAGCCGCCGATTTCGTCAGCGGCGATCAGGAACCCGGTCGCGCCGCGTTTCAGGTCCCAGGTGAACGGCGCGTAGAACACCTCGTCGTAGTCGTCGATGCCGAAGATCGGCACGTTGTCGGCGTTGGGCATGACGCCGAAGTTCTCCGGATGGACGTCCCCGGCGGCCAGCACCGTGGGCATCCACGCGTCGTCGCCGACCATGTCGCGGTAGAACAGCAGCGCGGTTCCGCGGAAGAACGAGAACCGCGACCCGGCGAGCTTGTCGAACTTCTCGAAGGCCTCTTCGTTGTGCCGCGCGATGCGCAGTTGGTGATCCTCCCGGATGGTCTGGCGCACATGGATGCGGCGATCGTTGCCCGTGAGTACGCGCGGCGACGGGGTGACGCCCCCGTCCGAGCGGGCGGCCGCGAGTCTGCGGAAAGCGTCCATCTGGCTGGCGACGCGCGGGCGTCCGTCCGCGTGGTGGGAGGCGTCACTGTCGTCGCGCGCCGACACCCGCCCGCCGGCGTCGGTCTCCTCGGAATCCCGGGCGTCGTCGCGGTGTGTATCGGCTGACCCATCACCCAATGCGGCGAGAAGCTCGCGCTTGGTTGCTTTCGCCGGGACGTCGACGCCCAATGCCTTCGCGGTCCGGAAGAGCTCTTTGCGGGTGGCGGCTTTGTCGTTCATCCTCAACCAGCCTACGGCGCAGCGCTAGGCGCGGGGGCCGCGTTACACGAGCTTGTGCTCGATCACGGTGACCAGTCGTGGTTTGCGCCATCCGCCGTCGACCCGCTCGATGTGCACCCCGGCCTCGCCGTCGGCGATCACCAACGTGCCGATCTGGTTGCGGAAGTGCGTTCTGGTGACCCGACGCCAGCTCAGCTGCGGGCGGCGGGCTCGCGCGGCCCGGGCCAGCCCACGGGCGATCCAGGCGACCGGTCGGGTGTGTCCCACCTGCAGGCTGATCCGTTGGCCCAGGGAGACCTCCTTACGCATTCCCGAGCACACGGTGTTCCAAATCCGCATCGCGGAGTCGGGGGCATCCGGGGGCAGGCTCACCTCGTCCACCCAACAGTGGTGCACATTGCCGCCGAACATCATCAGGGAATCGGGTGTTCGGCCGCAGCGGCCGGCCGCGACGTCGAGGATCAGCTGTTCGAGCTCGCTGAAGCTGAGCTGAAAGCAGGCCCAATGGTCGAGGTTGGCGGCCATGCGGGCCCGCTCGCCGAGCCGGCTGCCCCACCGGCCCCAGGTGCTGTCGGTGACGGCATCGGCCCAGGTTTCGAGGAAGTGCATCCCTGCCGGGAGGAAGAACGGGGTGGGACTCGCCATCAGCAGGTGTTCGTAGCGCCCGTCGACCTTCGACTTGATCCAATCCCATTCGTCGGGACTCATGATCCGGCGGTTACCCGGCTCGAGTCGTCGGCTGGTGCGCGAATCGAGCATGAGCAGTCGTGCCGGCCCGAGGTCGCGGCAGAAGCTGAACCGGGAGTGGCCGTCCTGATATTCGGCTCGCCGGGCGAGGTCGCGCACCAGTTCGCTGCCGTCCCGGGTCTCGGTGATCTGCCGAAAAGTCTTGTGCTCGGCCAGTTCTGCGGGACTGAGATTGCCGAGGTGCTGATAGATCCAGTAGGCCATCAGGCCGCCGATGATCCGGGTCTCGTACCAGTCGGTCTGGCGCATGGCGTCCAGCCACGCCTGCGAGGTGTTCCATTTGTCGTTGATCTCGTGGTCGTCGAAGATCATCGCCGACGGCACCGTAGACAGCAGCCAGCGCACCACCGGCTCGGACCACGCATCCTGGTAGCCCAGGCAGTACTCCTGGAAGTCTTCGAGGACCTCCACCGGTCCGTTCGCGTGCACCTGCCGGTCGGCGACGATGTCTTTGATGGGGTCTGGCACTTGATCGGCGTAGAGCTGATCGCCGACCATCATCACCGTGTCGGGCCACAGGGCCGAGGGCTGCCGCAACATTCGCAGCGCGTAGGTGCGCAGCGCGTCGATGCCCTTACCCTTCTTGTGCCACCACCGCTGATGGGTGTCCGGTGGCCGGTGCGGACCCGAGGCCCGGCACGACCCGAACAACAGCCGAAGCCGCCCGTCGTCACGGATCAGGCGGATACGCGGCTGCGGGAACTCGTAGTCGGGCGGCGGCCACGCCGGACGGCCATCCAGATGCACCTGGTAGGGATGTTCGCGGTCCGGGTCGAGATCCTCGACACAGACGACGGCGAAGTGATGTCCGTCGATCTCGAAGGTGTCTGCCGTACGACCGAGTACCTCCACCTGGCAGGGGCCGTCGCATTCCACAAAGACGGTGGCCTCAGTATGTCCCACATGTCGGAGCAGAGGCCCCAGCAACAACGACGTCATGAGCGGTGGTTACCCGCTCTGTCCGGTTCGAGAGCATCGGATGCAAGTCCGCCGCTCGCGCAGCGGCGAATGGGCAGGAAATCGATCGGTATCGGCGCGCCAGAGTGAGCCCGCGGCCAGTTTGCGCGATGATGCCAAAGTGACTTCTGATGCGGATGTGACTAAGGCGGGCCCGCACGAAGACGCTGCGGCTGAACAGTTGGACGTACCTGCCGCACCTCAGCCCGCCGCCGACGGGGCGGCGGATCCGGCCCCGGTGACCCCGCAGCGACAGTGGTCGATGCCGAAGTCGCCCATCACCCGCAAGCATGTCGACGACGCCGGTCGCGCCGCGATCAAGATCCTCACCTCCGCCGCTGGTCTGGTGGCCAAGACCGCCCGATCCGGCGCGGGCGCCGTGCGGCAGATGTGGCGCGGACTCGCCGCGGTGCCCCCGGCGGCGCGCCTGCTGTTCGCGGCCAGCGTGCTGCTGCTGCTCGGGTTCGTGGGCGCGCTCGCGTTCGAGGGCACCCTCGGCCTACTGTGCACAGTACTGGTGATCCCGGCCTGCGCTGCCATCCTCGGTGCGCTCGGGCACCGCTGGTACAGCGGGCTGGGTATCGACACGGCAACTGAAACACGTTCCCGCCCAAAGCAACCGAGTGACTCCGAGCTGCAACGGTCGGTGCAGTACGTCGACCGCAAGCTGGCGCTGGCCCTCACGTCCTTCGGTACCGAGCATCACCAGCAGGCGGTCATCGCGCTGTTCCAGGCGAAGACGGCCGTCGAGCTCACGCTCGGGACCGAACAGGACTTGGCCAGCTACGCCGACATGACCCTGCGCCCCGACGACTACGGTCTGCGCCCACGTCTCCGGGGCGGCTCCGGGTCGACTTCGACCCCGCGAGAGGGCAATTCGCTGGCGGCTTCCTGACGCCTCACCACCCCAGGGAACCCGGTATCCCCTTGAACGGTCCGACGACGGTGCTGGTGATCCAGCCGCCGTAGAACCCGCCGGGCTGCGGGATGACGTCCTCGCCGTTGACCGTGCAGCGGTCCACCATGGCCGCCATCACGGCCACCGCCCCGGCGATCTCCTCGAAACCGCGGCTTGGATGCAGGTAGGTCCAGGCGGCGCGGTGCGCGACGCGACCGTTGGCCACCACGTCGTAATAGGTCGCGGCGCCCTTCCATTCACACCACGAGGACCCGGCCGTGTCGCGCAGGGCGCCGTCGGCGAAGGCCGACCGTGGCAGGTAGTAGGTCGGGGGATGGCTGGTCTCCAGGACCCGCCAGGCCCGGGTCGTCGACGCGACGGTGGCGCCGGCGAACTCCACGGTGATCGAGCCCGCGAACGGCTCCAGCCGCGGCGGCCGCGGGTAGTCCCACACCGACTCCTGCCCGGGGCCGGGCTTCCCGGGGACGGGCCGGGCACTCATCGTCGTCCGCCGAGCACGCCCGAACCCGATGCGAAGCAACCGAAACGGTGAATGTCCAGACCTCCTCGCCGAGCCGTCACCGCCATCGTGCCCGAGCGCGGGGTGTCGCGCCGGTGGCGGTCGAATTCGTCAGAGTTCGGACACTCCCGAATCCGGTCCCCGCAGGCCGGACCCGTCGTTGACACCGACCGGGCCTCCGTCTACGGTCACTTTGACTACGCGTGTTGTCAGAATTAGCTCGAGGAGGAGCTGCTGTGAGCGTGCCCATCCCGACGCGCCATCCCGAGCGGCCCCGGCCCATCCCGGCCGGGGTGCGCGCCATCGCGACGGCGTTGGCGATCGCGAACCCGACAGCTCAGCAGTGGCAGGTTCTCGGCGAACGCCTGACCGTCGGTGACGAGCCGATGGATCGACTGGTCGACTGGATGGTTGCCACCGGAGTGGAACAGACGCGACCGTTGTTCGAGCGCGCGCTGACCGACGGCATCGCCAATGTCACCGACGCTCCGGCCCCGCTGCGGGAATTCTTCGACAGCGTCGAGAAGCGCCCCGAGTGGGTGGACCTCGACCTGGTGCGCCGGGGGCAACGGGCGCTGCGGCGCGGCGGTGCCGACGGGATGTACCTGGCCCGTGACGTGTCGCTGCTGGGCGGCTATCAGTTCTCCGGCTTCAACAAGACACTGCTGCGCACCGGCGCCCTGGAGAAGGGGTCGAACAAGCGGTTCGCCGAGACCATGCAGTGGGCGATGGACGTCATCGCCGAGGACGGCCTGGAGCCGCTCGGGGTGGGATACCGGTCGACGATCCGAGTGCGGCTCATCCACTCGTTCGTGCGCCGGCACGTGGCGGCCATGCCGGACTGGCGCACGAGCGAATGGGGCGTGCCGGTCAATCAGACAGACATGGCGGCGACGCTGGTCGGCGCACTCGTCGCGCCGGCCGTCGGTGCGGTGGGCATGGGGGTGGTGCTGTCGCCCTCGGAGTACAGCGCTGTGGCTCACCTGACCCGGTACGTCGGCTGGCTCATCGGCGTCGAAGATCACTGGCTGCCCAGAAGTTTCCGCGACAGCGTGCGGGTGCTCGCGCACACGCTCTCCGCGCTGGCCGCACCCGACGAATCGACCAAACAGCTGGCCGTGCCGATGGTCGATGACCCGCTGTCCTGGCACTACGACAGGCTGCCCGGCCTGCGTCGGCGCATCGCCCGGGCCCAGCATCTGTCCATCACCAGTGCGTTCCTCGGCCGTCGCGCCGTGCGGTCACTGGGGCTGCCGTCGTACTCGCTGCCGTGGTATCCGCTGCTCAAGATGCCGGTGAACCTGGCGCGCAGCGTGGCCGCTCTGAGCCTGCCCGGCGGAATGGAGCGCGCCGATCACCGCGGCCGACGCCAGCATGACGCGCTGTTACGCACCATGATCGGCGTCGGCGCGTCGGCGACCATCGGGGAGTCCGCGGCGCATGTCAGCAGGGTTGCGTAAGAGACTCGCTGCTGCGCCGCCGGCGCAGAAGACTGCGTAGCCGCCAGGGATGCTTGTCGCACGGCCACATTTTCTCGATCTCGGCGTTGAATTCCGCGCCCAGCAGCACCGCGAATGCGGTGATGTAGAGCCACAACACGACTGCGATCGGTACCGCGAGTTGGGTGAACACGGCATCGGTCTGGACCGTCAGGGCCAGGTAGGCCCGCAGCGCCGCGGATGCCAGCAGCCACAACACCATCGCCAGAATCGCCCCCGGGACATCCCGGCGCCACGGGGTGTGCCACGGCACGCCCACGTGGTACAGCGTCGCCAGCCCGGCCAGGACCAGCAGCACGACAGCCGGCCAGAATGCCAGCTCGAAGAACCGCAGCGTCGCGTCGGCGACGGTGTCGGGCAACAGCCACTGAAGAATCTGCGGGCCGAACACCAGCGCCGGCAGCACGGCGACCGCACCGAGGAGCAGTCCGATGGTCAGCCCCAGCGCCAACAGGCGCTGTCGCCACCCCGCCCGCGGGTCGACGTTGTAGGCGATGGTGATGGTCTCCAAATACCGGTTCACCGCACGTGATCCGGTCCAGATGCTCAGCACGATGCCGGCCGAGACGACGCCGCCGCGGGTCGAGTTCAGCACGGTGTCCACGATCTGCTCGTAGGACCCGTAGGTGGGATCGGAGAGAAACGATCGGGGGATCTCGAGGACGACCGTGCGGAACCGTTCGGTGCCCTCAGGGCTCAGCGAGGCCGCGACGAAACCCAGCGAACCGATGATGGCCAGCAGCAGCGCCGGCAGGGAGATCAGTGTGAACAGCGCTGCCTCGGCGGCCAGGCCCGGCACCCGATCCCTGATCGTCGAGCGGCTGGTGCGATAGATGAGCCGGCCCGCCTGCCGCACCGGCCGGGGCAGGGCCGCGAAGCGCACCCGCACGTGGCTGCCCACCGCATCGCGGGCCGCCGATGCCGACGTCGACAGCCGCGACCGCAGAGTGTGCCCTTCGTCGTCCGGTGCCATTGCTTCGAGACTAGGAGACGGAGTACCTCACGGCGTCGACCTTCTCCTCGCGGGCCCACGGCGGCATCGGCGAGCATGTCGACACCTTCAACGGCAGACGTTGAATACCGTTATCCATCAGCATGTCCCATGCTACGAGGCCCTAAAGCTCAGCGAGCGGGCGGTCGATGGAGCCGCCGCGCGCAGCCAGGAGCTGCCGGCGTTCGGTGGCGGCGGTGGCCCCCTCGGTGCCGCCGCGCTGCGGCGCTTATTGCTAATGATAACCATTCCCATTAATGTGCTGCGCGGGGCATGAATCGAGTGGATTGAGGTTTTCAGCGTGCGTGAGCAGTGGTTGTGGGCGGTCTCATCGTCGGCATCGGTGGTGATGCTGGTCGGCGCCTATGGGGTCGACGACAATCCGTCCGGCGACACCCGGCGCCAACACGTCGTGAGCAGCCACGCCATCGACCTGGTCAGTTACCAGCGTCCGATCCTGCCGCTGAGTCCGGCAGACAGCAGCGCGCGGACCGCCGGTTCGAGCGACCGGGGCGGCACCACGCGCGAGTCGCGCCGAAGTGGCCGCAGCTCTGACGGCGCCGTTCGTCGAGACTCCCATGGTCGCGATCCTGTCCGGAGGTTCGAGCCCGGTGCCCAGCGCGCCGCTGAGCAAGTAGCGCCACGGAACTCAGCTCGCGGCGGTGGTGGACCTGGCGACGACCGCGATGCGCGCCGAGCCGTGCGCGAGTTCGCGCCGAGCCGAAATGAGGCGGCCGACGATGTCGGGAGGGACACCCGTGCTGACCGAGAGGTGTTATTGCGAACAGAACCTGATAATCAGGATCGGCGTGTCCGCCAGCAAGGCGGTGACGGCGACCGTCACGACCCGGGCGTCGACCGTGACATGGCCGACGGCGTTGCACCCGCCGGTGGCCACGAACGCGAGACGCTCATCGCGCCGGCCCGTCGCGGCGATGACGGCGGAGGGCCGGATCAGCTGGATGACATCCGCGATTCCGCACCCGGCCGCGACGACGCCGGTCAGGACATAGATGCCGAGATGCGCGCCGGCAGAGAGCTAGCTACGCGCAACTACTTTGACGTGCTGTCCCAGCGCGAGCCCCACCATGATCACGATGGTGATGACCATGACCATGATCACGATGGTGATGACCATGACCATGACCACGATGGTGATGACCATGACCATGACCATGACCACGATGGTGATGACCATGATCACGACCACGATGGTGATGACCATGATCACGATCACGATGGTGATGACCATGACCATGACCACGATGGTGATGACCACCATCACGATCACGATGGTGATGACCATGATCACGATCACGATGGTGATGACCATGATCACGATCACGATGGTGATGACCATGATCATGACCACGATCACGAGTCCGGGGAACGTCCTCGCCCGCGTGGCCAAGGCCAGGGATACCTCGGCGGCGGCGACCACGGGCATAGTCACGGCGGCGATGGCGGCGACCACGGGCACAGCCACGGCGGCGATGGCGGCGACCACGGCCACAGCCACGGCGGCGATGGTGCCGACCACGGCCACAGCCACGGCGGCGATGGTGCCGACCACGGGCACAGCCATGGCGGGACCGATCATGGCCACGAAGGTGAACTAGCACACGACCATTCGCATGACCACGGCGCCGAAGCGGGGATGGGTCACGGCCATGACCACGTCCACGACCACGTTGCGCTCGTTGGAATGTCGCACGACCACGGTCACGATCACGGCGAAGCGGGTCATGCTCACGCCCACGGTTCGCACGGGCATGCGCATGACCACAGCGCATACGGGCACGCCCACGCTCACGGGTCAGGCAACCACGACGACGACCACGGTGGCCACGACCATGACCATGGTGGTCACAACCACGACCATGGTGGTCACGACCATGACCATGGTGGTCATGACCACGACCACGACCATGACCGTGGAACGAGCCTCGGTGCCGACGAGACGGAGAATCTCGCCGCCGTCCCGACCAGTCGCACGACTTCGTGGACGGCACCGCTGGTGTGGACGGGTTTGATCGCCGCGCTGGGCGCGTTGGTTCTCGGAAGGCGCTGGTTCACAGGGGCTCTCAGCGCGACGGTCAGTGAATGGAAGGGCATGCGGGCGCGACGCAAGTGACCGCTGGGGGCGAGATGCCCGGCGGAAGCTCCGCCGGGCATTTCCGCAGCGCGAGCTACTGGGCGCTCGGTCTACCCGGGACTGGCACCCCCCGGCCCGCTTGGTGACGCCCTCGGGGCGTCGCTCAAGACATCGGTTCGGCGGCGATGACGTAGTCGAAGCCGTGGCGCAGGCCGCCCTCCTGCTCGTGGAGGGCCAGGGCCCGCGTCCGAAGATCCTCGACGTACGTGCGCATCGCGGCCCCGAGATCCGTACTGACGAAACGCTCGAGCCGATTCAGGCACATGTCTAGCTGGCTGTGGACGTATTGCGCGTGGTAGCGGATGGGGAAGCGTCGCGCATCGATCATCCGGAAACCGGCGAGTCCCAGCTTTCGCAGCATCCAATCCATGGGGTACTCGCGGTACGGCCGCTCTCCGGCCAATAGAAGGCACGCATCGCGCGCCCGACCGATCTCCCAAATCATCCGACCGCTCGCGGTGTCCGGGGTGAACTGCACGTACGGTTCCAGCCCGATTACATAGAGCCGTCCGCCGTCGGTGACCAGCGGGCGCAACCGCTCGAACACCCGGTCCTGCCAGTACGGAGCGAAGCCCTCGATGGCTCCGACGAGATAGTCCACCAGCACGGTGTCGAAGGACTCACCGGTGAGGAGACTGTCATTGACCCAGTTGCCGACCAGTAGGCGATCCTGATCGCGCATGCGCTCACCCAGTGATGCGCGGGTCTTGTCGGCCATGTTCTGCGCCGCCGTCACGGCCGTCCAGCGTTCGGTCGGCAGGGTGAGCACCCAGTCCAGCGACTTCACGCCGGTTCCTGCGTCGAGAAAGCTGCCCCACGTCTTGGTGTCGTGCAGTGTCTCGACCCACCTGAACAGCGACGACATCTGGGCCGCGGGCTTATACGTGCGGTCTGCAACGGCCGCTGAATGTTCGGTGCCGTCCACGATGCTGCCTCTCGCCACTCGGTCGTGCGCTCGATGGTGTTGTGCTGCTGGCGTTTCCGTCCGTGATCTGTCACAGCCGGCTCGATAGCTCTCACCGCCGTCGACTAGCAGCGTACCGCCCTGACCCGGTTATTGAAAATGATTGTCATCTGACTAGGCTTATTTCGTCGGCGAATGCGGTGTCAGCGTGAGGCTGTCTGCCACACTGAACACTCAGTCCGGCCCCGCGACAGAGGAGAACGGTTGCTCGCCTCATGACCGCGCCAGCGGCGTCGGACGGGCTGCCACCGTCAGTGCGCATGTCCGTCGTGATCTGCGTAACCGCGGTGGCCGCCGGTGTCATCATCGGATTCGTCGGCGGCGCGTTCCGCTGGTGCCTGCAGGTCGCCGAGCGGCTGCGTATCGACCTGGTCGACTGGGCCCACCAGTTGCCGGGGCCGTCATTCCTGATCCCGATGGCCGCCGCCGCAACCGGCGCCACACTGGCCGCGCTGATCGTGCGGTGGGAACCGCTCGCGGCCGGAAGCGGAATCCAACACGTGGAGGCAGTGTTTCGCGGCGAGGCCCGCCTGCCCCGCATCCGTCTGCTGCCGGCCCGCTTCGTCGGCGGGGTGTTGTCGATCGGATCGGGCCTGGTGCTGGGCCGCGAGGGACCGACGGTGCACATGGGTGCCGCGGTGGGAGCCGAAGCGGCCCGGCGCGCCCGATTACCCGATAGCGAAGTCAGGATGATGCAGACGGCGCTGGGCGGAGCGGGTCTGGCCGTCGCCTTCAATGCGCCCATCGCCGGCGCGCTGTTCACCCTCGAGGAAGTGACGAAGTCATTCCGCGTGCAGACCGTGGTGGCCACGATCTTCGCCGCGGCCTCCGCGGTGGGGTGCTCGCGGCTCCTGCTCGGCAATCACCCGGATTTCCAGGTGGTTTCGATTCCTGCGCCCGCATTGGGTTGGCTGCCGCTGTTCATCGTGTTCGGGCTGTTCGCCGGTGTGCTCGGCGCCCTCTACAACGCGCTGGTGTTGTGGTTCATCGACCACGTCACCGCACTGCGTCGCATCCCCGCCGTGGCGAAAGCGACCGTCATCGGCGCGGTCATCGGGCTGGCGATGTTCGTGCTGCCGCTCGGCGTCGGGGGAGGGGACACCCTCACTCAACTGATCCTCAGCGGTCACGCCCTTGTGCTGCCGGTCGTCGTCGGCTATCTGTTGATGCGGTTCGTCGCCGGGCCGTTGTCGTACTCGGCCGCAGTGCCCGGCGGGTTGTTCGCGCCGTTGCTGGCCGTGGGCGCGTTGTGGGGACTGCTGTTCGTCGGCGTCTTCAACATGGTGTGGCCCGGCGACGTCGCCCATCTCTCGGTGCCGATGGCCCTGGTGGGTATGGCGGCATTCTTCGGTGCCACCGTACGGGCGCCGGTGACCGGTATCGTCATCGTGATCGAGATGACGGCGACGACGTCGGTCGCCGTGCCGATGCTGGCCGCCACGGCCGCGGCGGTCCTCGCCGCGCACCTGTTGGGCTCCCAACCGATCTACGACAGCCTGCGCGAGCGACTCTCGCCGGAAACTCCGCCCAGGCAACAGCACTGAGCACCGTCACCGGTTGGCCAGGTACTTCTCCAGTTTGTCGAGCTGCGCCTTGTATCCCCACTTCATGCCGAACGCGGCCATCTTGGCCTTCGGACCGATCGCCGTGATGGCGATGTCGAGGACAACGACGGTGTCGCCGTTACGTTCGGTCAGTGTGATCGCATTGGTGTGCTGGATCGTCGAACCGTCTTCCTCGCCCTCGGTCCACGAGCGAGCGTCGTATCGCAGCCGGGTCGGCTCATCGATGAGCGTGAAGGTGCCCGACATCGGCCAGCGGGTGCCCTGATACTTACCCATGGCCTCGCCGGCTTCCATCACGATGAAGATCCGCCCTCCCACCGTGAGATCCACGTCGCACTCCGCGACGAACGTCTTCTCCGGTCCCCACCACTCCCGCAACATGTCCGGTTGCGTCCATGCCCGCCACACCGTCGCGACAGGGGCGCGGTAGGTGCGTTCGAAGTGCAGGTTCTTGGTCTTCTTGAAGATCTGGGACAGCATGAATTCTCCAATCGTCGGGTCAGTACACGGCGCGGTCAGCGGTCGGTCGGCTCGCCGTCGGCTCCGTCGGCGAGCGAATCGAGATAGCGGCCCAACGAGTCGAGCCGGGCCTCCCACAGGTGGGTGAACGACTCGACCCAGCGTCCGATCTCCTCGAAGGGTGCAGGGTCGAGGTGGTAGATGCGCTTGCGCGACAGCGCTTCACCGACGACGATCCCCGAATCACCCAACACCCGAAGGTGTTTGCTCACCTGCGGCTGGCGAATCTCCAACGTCTCGGCGATCTCGCCCACCGACAACGGACCTGTGCGCAGCAGTTCGACGATCCTCAGGCGGTTCGGCTCGGCGAGAGCCCCCAACGTCGTCGCCTGCATGACGCCACGCTACGACTGCCGACATATTCCTGTCAAGGAATATGTCAGTGGGCGGTGCCCGCCTCAATCAGCGGCCAGCGCCAGCACCTCGTCAAAGCCCGCCTGCAGGCATTCGCGGAACAGTCCGATGTCGGGTATCGCACCGCTGTCGACGTCGATACCGAGCGCACAGGTGTCGACGTAGGTCAGCAGCGTGACGTTGACGGCCGAACCGATCGTCGGGCCGAACGCGTACTGGATCCGTACCTTCGCGCCTCCCAGGTACACCGGCACCGGTATGCCGGGCACATCACTGCAGAGAAAGTCGACGTGGCGCAGGATGGAGCCGATGTACCAGCGCGGCATCAGGTTCAGCGCCCCGGCGATCGCCTGGGTGTACGGCAACGACTTCTCGTGGCGCACGCGTTCGGTGCGTTCACGGATCTGCCGGATGCGTTCGGCGGGGTCCGTCAGGCCGGCCGGAATATCGAAACGCATCAACGTGATTCGGTTACCTCCGGGCGCGTCACCCTCAGCCCGCAGGCTGATCGGCATGCACAGGTGCAGCGCTTCGACGCCGGTGCCGTGCTTCTCGTGATACAGACGCAGACCCCCGGCCACCCCGGCGACGAACGCGTCGTTCAGTGCGCCGCCGCTGCGGTGGGCGGCCTCCCGCAACGGGGGCATCGGCACCTCGAGCACGTCCAGCCGGCGGATCAGGGTCCGCTGCGTCATCAGCCGCGACCCGGTGGAGTTGACCGGACGGACCGTGCGGTAGACCGACGCCGCCATCGCCGCAGCGGAATCGAGCGTCTTCACCGGACTGCGCACGGTGTCGGCGACGAGTCGGGGGAGCGCGGAGAGGGCGCCGGTGACCGCCGAGCCGACGACCCCGAGGCCGTAGCGTGCGGAGTCGCGGTAGTCATCAAGGGCAGACCGCTGCGGCGCGGGGCGCGCAGCGTCCTCGACGGCCGGCATTTCGGGGGACAGGCCGAACAGCGTCATCGCGATCTGGATGCCACCGATGCCGTCGGTCAGTGAGTGATGGAACGTGCACAGCAGCGCGGCTTCGCCGTCGGGCAGGCCTTCGACCAACGTGAGCTTCCACATCGGCCGGGCCCGGTCGAGGTCCTCCATCTGCGCGAGCCGGGCGAGTTCCAGCACGGCGTCGAAGCCGCCGCCCGTCGGCGCGGCGATCCGGCGCAGGTGAAAGTCCAGATCGAAGTCGGCGCAGTCCTGCCACCGTGGCGGCGCGGGCGGCGGCGAATCAACCACGGTCTGCCGCAGCATGGGCAACTCCAGGCTGAGCCGCTCGACCCGGCCGCGGACCTCCGCCCAGTCCGGTGACCGATCCAACATCAGCACCGTCACCACGGTCGACCTGAGCCGTGGATCGCTTTCCATCGACCAGGTGAACGCGTCGCTGTTACGCATGAAATCGCTCATCGTGTACTCCCATTCCCACGCTAGAGCGCCGTGCCACCAGCCACACCGGCTTGCCGGCAATCGAGGACTTTGTGCTCTAAGCAGACGGCCTGCGGTGGAGGCTCCGGTTCAGTACATCGCCGTTGATCCGATGTCGGGATGTGCCCGCATGAAAGCGACCAACCGATCGACGTAGCTGAGAAACGGCGGCGGCTGCACACCGCTTCCGGCGAGATCGGCCCGGAGATTGTCGGTCAGGTAGAACGTCGGATGGGCGAAGTAGTCGACGGCTTCGGCAGGCATGCGAAGTAGCCGGTACACACCGGGGACGTGGCGGATGGCCGCTTTGGCCCACTTGCGAGGCAACGGTATCGACGTGACGTCGCGGCAAGTCGCGTCGGCCAAGGCTGCGATCAGTTGGGTCACGGTGAGCGGTTGGGGATCGGCGACGTGATAAGTGCGCCCGGCTGACGCGGCCAGTCCACTCAGATGTATCAGGGCGTCGACCACGAAGTCGCGCGGCACCACGTTGACCCGCACCGTGTCGGGGTCCCCGACGACCGGAAGGAAGGCCCTGCGCGGCTGGCGCAGCAACCACTGCATGACGAAATAGGGACCGTCATACTTCTGGGTCTCGCCGGTTCGGCTGTCTCCCATAACGATCGAGGGGCGGTAAATCGTGGCGGGCATGCCTTCCGACATGCGCCGTCGCACTTCTGCCTCGGCGAGGTGTTTGGATTCCTCGTAGAAGTTGTTGAACGGTGCCCCCACTTCCAGATCATCCTCGCTGAACGGTCCGGCGTAGCGGCCGCTGACATAACAGGTGCTGATGTGATGCAGCCGGGACAGATCGGGGCACCCCTCCAATGCATTGAGTAGATTGCGGGTTCCGGCGACGTTGACTCGATGTGCGATGTCTCGGGAGATGGTCAGGTCGTACACCGCGGCAAGATGCCACGCCTCGGTGACACCGACCAGGGCCTGCCGGTCCACGCCGAGACCGGGCTGGGTGATGTCGCCCTCGATGACCCTGACCCGCCGGGGCAACTGGGGATCGACGGCGCCGAGCTCGGCCACGCGCCGGTGGGCGGTCTCGACGAACTGGCGCTGCACGACACATTCCGCCTCGTCGTCGCCGCGCTCCAGAATCCGAGGCAGCAACGAACTGCCCAGGAACCCGGGCAACCCCGTCATCAACACCGACATGGGTGCCGATGCTCGACCACGGCGCAGAAGGAGGGAAGGGGCGAAGGGACCCCTTTTGGACAACCTTTGACCCTGCGCGCTCGCGCGGGAGCCGTCTTGCAGGCAAGAAACGTCGCCGAACGTGGCGAGGTCAAGGCTCAACGTCGCCGATTTTGTGGACTTTCGTCCATAGTTCCGTCCCGACGAGCGCAATAGCGTCGACCTCGACGACAACCATCCGGAGAAAGGCCCCGACATGTCTGACGTGGTTGAGAAGCCAGCCGAGACGTCGCCGTCGACCGACCTGCTCGACGAGGTGCGCGAATCAGCCAAGATGGGCCAGCACGCGGCGGCTGAGGCGCTGCGGGCCTTCCGTCACACGGTCAACGAGGCCGTGCCCGACGCGATGCAGCCGCTTCGCACCAAGCTCGTCGATGCGGCGATCGAGCTGGCCGACAAGCTCGTTGCCGCCCAATATCAGTTCAACCGCAACCTGATTCACACCGCTGACCGGGCATTGAGCAAGTCCGACGACGAACAGAAGTGACGACGCGCCAGTGACTTGTCGCCGGTAGGTTCGGCGCTGCACCTACCGGCGACTCCCCGGGAGCGAGGATGACCATGCGACGGAGCAGGCGGTCACCGCGGGTCCTGGCGGCTGTCCTGCTCGCGGCTCTGCTGACGCTCGCGACGGCGTTCTCGGCGGCGCTGGGCAATGCCGCGACGGCGCTCATCATGGGGGGGTCGTCGCACCCGCTGAGCATTCCGGGAGACACGCCCGAGTACATCCAGACCTACATCGCCGGCACGGATTCGAATTACATCGCGCCGAGCGGTCTGTGTGGTCTGCCGTGCTCGCTCGTCGCGGTGTACACCCCGGAACAGATCAGGTTCGTCACCGGACTGTTCGACCTGCCCTTCGATGAATCGGTGGCGATCGGTCAGGCCAACCTCGACGACTGCGCCCGCGGAGTGAGCTGCACCGTGACTCTCGCGCCCTACACCGCCACGGTGTCGCAGGCGGTCGCCGACGACGAGTACCTGGTGTTCGCCTATTCGGAGAGCGCGACCATCGCCTCCAAACAGAAGTTGCAACTGATCGCCCACCCGCTCGACGGGACGGTGAGTTTCCTGCTGCTGGCCAACCCGAACCGGCCCAACGGTGGCATCCTCGAACGTTTTGTCGGCGCCTATGTCCCGTTCCTCGGCATCAGCTTCGACGGCCCCACTCCGACCTTCTCGCCGTCCACCAAGCCGATGGTGACCGTCGACATCGCCCGGCAGTACGACGGCTGGACCGATTTCCCCACCAACCCGCTGAATCTCCTCGCCGTGGCCAATGCGATGTTCGGGACCGTCCTGGTGCACGGCGATTACTACGACGTGGGCACCCCCCAGTTGCAGGGCCTCTATCAGGACACCAGCTACTACCTGATACCCACACCGATCACGCCGTTGCTGACGCCGTTGACCTGGGTGCCGCTGCTGGGGCGGACCCTGGCCATCGCGATCGACGCACCGTTGCGCGTGCTGATCGAGACCGGATACGACCGCACCGTCAACCCCGGCAAACCGACGCCCGCCCGGTATCTGTACATCCCCGACTTGTTCCGCGCCGCAATCGATTTCGCCGCCGCAATACCCACCGGGTGGGACGACGCCATCAGCTACCTGGCCGGTGATCCCGACCTGAGACCCTTCCACACCGAGCCCGCGACGAGTCCCTACGGAGTGGGTGGGCCGCCCGTGTACGCGGGTGCGGTGGACCCGTACGGCGACCTTCCCTTCGACGAGGTGGCACCTGTCGAAGGACGTCACGACGCCGCCCGGCGGGAAGTCGATGAGATTCCGACGACGGCGGACGCCGCACCCCCGGCGACGAATTCGGAGGCGACCGAGACGGATGTGCCGGCCGGGGGCCGGGCAGATCCGGTGCGCACCGACGATGACGTGGACGACGCCGCTGCGGAACTCCCGCCGACTGACGTCATCGACATCGACAGCGGTATCGACATCGACACCGACAGCGGTACTGACATCGGCACCGACAGCGGCACCGCCGACCCGGACATCGACACTGCCGACCCGGAACCCGCGACACTGACGTCGTCGCCGGACGCCGAGTCAGAATCGGAGCAGTCTTCTCCGCCGGCGTCCGCCACCACCGGTCCCGATCCGCAGTGACCGGGTGGCAGGATGATCCCTGCCATGACACCGCCACTACCGGATCCAGAAGAGGTCAGCCGCGGCGCGGCGGTCTACACGTCGTCGATGCTGCGGATCTATGACCTCTACGTCGTGGGGTTCAACAACCGTTTCGTGTGGCGGTGCCCCGCAGAGGTGATGCTGCGCCAGTACGACACCCACGTCACCGGTCGCCATCTCGACATCGGTCCGGGCACCGGCTGGTATCTGGACCATGCCACGTTCCCGGGTCCGCGTCCGGAACTGACGCTGCTCGACCTCAACCCGAACAGCCTGGCCAAGGCCGGGGAACGGGTGCAGAGGTACTCACCGGAACTCGTCCAGGCCGACGTCTTCTCGCCTCTACCGGTGCCCGGACCCTTCGAGTCCGCCGGCGCGAACTACCTGTTCCACTGCCTGCCCGGCACCTGGGAGACCAAGAGCGTCGCCGTCGGAAACATCGCGGCTCGCCTGACCGACGACGGGGTGTTGTTCGGCGCGACCGTGCTGGGCCGCGACGTGCAGCACGGCTTCCTCGGGCGCCGCACAATGGCCCGATTCAATGCCTCGGGCATCTTCCACAACACCGAGGACGATCTCGACGGTCTTAACGCCGCGTTGCACACCCATTTCCGGGAGGCCTCGGTCGACGTCGTCGGCGCTGTCGCGCTGTTCACCGCCCAGAACCGGCGCTGACCCCAGGGTCCGCCCGATCAGCCTGGTCAATATTCGTCGTTTGCTGCCGGCGTCGGGTGGGTACGGGTCGGCCATGAACAAGCATGCCACCGTCGCCATCGCTTTGCTCGCCACTCCTGCCGCGGTACTGGCCGGCTGCGCCAACCAGTCCGGCGATGAGTCCGCCACCACGACGACCACCACGTCAGAGGCCGCCGCGCCCCAGGGCCTGACCACCCAGCTGACCACGGCCGACGGCACCGCCGTTGCCGACGCGACCATCGACTTCACCGAAGGTTTCGCCACCGTCACCATCGAGACGGTCGACAACAGCAACCTGTCCCCGGGCTTCCACGGAGTGCACCTGCATCAGTTCGGACGGTGTGAAGGACCCGACTTCGCTTCCGCCGGGGAACACTTCCAGGCTCCGGGCAGCACCGCCGAACCCGCCAGCGGCGACCTGCCGCCCCTGCTGGTTCGCTCAGACCGCGGCGGCAAACTGGTCGTAACCAGCGACTCGTTCACCGAGGAGGAACTGACCGGGCCTGAGGGTTCGGCCATCGTCCTGCACCAGGGCGCTCACCTGCCCGGCGCGATGGAGGGTGTCGACACCCGCATCGCCTGCGGCGTGATCAGTCCGGCCAGCACCACCGCCACCACCGAGACGACCACCACCACCTCGGTGGTCACCGAGACCGTCGCTCCGCCGCCGGCGACCGGCACCGAAACATCGCCGACCTCGCCGGCACCGGAAGGGGCCACGACCACGACCACCCCCGCCCCGACCACCACGACCGAGACCACCGCGACGACGACCACGACCGAAACCACTCCGGCCGCGCCGCCGCCGGCCGGCTGACGGGCCGGGGCCCTAGACCAGGGCGGCCAGAAACGACAGAATCGCCAGCACCACGAGGATCAGCCCGGCCAGCACGATGAAGGCGCCCAACGACGCTTTGCGTTGCGCCTGGCCGGCTTCCGAGCTGACGGCACCCTTGATCGACGTCTTCATCGTCGCGAAAAGATCCGACCACACGATGCGCGACAGACCGCGCCGGGTCGCCGTCGTGTCGCCCATCGGCCGGTCGGGCACCGCCCCGGCGCCGTTGCCGAACAGCACCAGCCCGATCACGACCGCCACCACCGCCAGCACCAGCAACACGACACCCAGCCCGACCATCACTCATCCTTCCGCGAACCCGACATGACGACCATCGAGTACCCGTAACCACAACGGCTGGAACTGATCAGCTGAAATGGGTCTGCGGGCGCGGTAGCCGTGCCCCGTCGACGGTGATGTCGACCTTCTCGTTGTAGAACGCCACCAGCCCGGCGATGGCCGCCACCGCCGGCAGCGGCGTCTCGTAGCTCCAGGCCAGGTCGGCATGGAGCGCCTCAGCCGTACGCACCGACCAGTAGCGCGACGTCGTCCCCTTGTACGGACACACCGTCTGGGTGTCCGAGGGTTCCAGATGAACGAACGCCACATCGGTACGATCTACGTAATACCTTGTGGGCAGGCCGGTTTCGAACAGCAGCACCGGTGCGCGGGTGTCGGCCAGCGTGAGCCCGTCGACCTCGACGACGACGTGGCGGTGCGACCGCAGCGCGTCGACCCGCGCGTACGGATTGCGCGGATGCTGGAAGATCGGCTCGTCCTCCTCGAACCAATCCAGCGCGTCCCACTCGAAACGGACCAGTCCGGCCACCGGTCCCTCCCCGTCGTCGAACACCCGCGCCGCCGAGCCAGCGGTCCGCCCGCCCGCCCGCAGGGCGAACATCCGGGACGGTCCGAACTGCACCCGCTGCGGATGGTCTTCGTCGATCAGGCAGTCCGGGCGCACGTCGGTCAGCGGCACGTAGTACTGCGGGTAGTACGGGATCTCCCACACGTACCGGGCCGCGGTGGTGTCGAAGACCAGCTCGCCGGCGCGGAAACCGCGGACCCGGCGCGGGCACGGCTCCACGCGGCCGCGATCGGTGGCGCTCTGCGGGTAATCGGGCACGAACATCCCTACGAGGGGCAGTACGACCGCGTCGCCGCGTCGACGAACAGACCACTCTGCTCTGCCGTCCAGCCCGCCGGTCCGACGATCTCGACTGCCACCTGGTCCGGTGCCTGGCCGGCGGAGACATAGGCGCAGATCGCGGTCGCCAGATCGATCGCATCTGTGGCGCTGGTGTAGGGGATCCCCTCGGTGTCGATGGCGTCGAGGAAGACGTCGTCGACGTCGTCGGCCGCCGCGGGAACCGCCGCGACGAGGGCCAGCGCCCCCGCCGCCGCCACCGCACCCCAAACGCGCGTGCCACGCATGCCGGCCCCCTCCCAGACGTTTGCCAGCGGCTACAGCCTACGCCGCGCGTGCCGGGCTGGACCGGTGATTGCCGACGGTGATCGCTCAGGTCTCGTCGGGGATCTGATGGCGCGTCTGGCTGCGCGCCGGCGCATCGGGGTCGTCGTCGGCATGCTCGAGCTTGCGTTGGAGTTCCTGCTGCTCGGCGGTGGCCTTGGTGGCGTCTTCGGGCGTCGGGGGGATCCTGCTCTGCTCCATGGGCGGACTCTCCATCGTCGGACGGGTGTGCGCGCACAGGGTTGTCCGTGTGGCTGCAGCCGAAACCCGGCGAACGCACAACCGGGCCGGTCGCCGCGTGAGGAAGCGGCAACACAAGCGCAGTAGCGGTGTCGCGGATCGGAAATATCGGCCAGGAAACCTGCTGCTGGTAGCCGATTCTCGGAAGGTTCTGTCATGTCATATGTGACTCCGTCGGACTTCGTTCAGAAGATGATCGACGCCGGCGCGGCGAAAGCCACCATGTCGACCCGCGACACCCTGATCCGCGCGTACATGGCCGGCGCGATTCTGGCGCTGGCCGCCGCGTTCGCGGTGACCATCACCGTCCAGACGGGCAACGCCCTGGTCGGCGCGGTGCTGTTCCCGGTCGGGTTCTGCCTGCTCTACCTGCTGGGTTTCGACCTGCTCACCGGCGTGTTCACGCTGGTGCCGCTGGCATTGCTGGACAAGCGCCGGGGCGTCACGGTGCGCTCGATGCTGCGCAACTGGGGCTGGGTGTTCCTCGGCAACCTCGGCGGCGCGCTGACCGTCGCGGTGATGATGGCCATCGTCTTCACCTACGGGTTCAGCGTGGACCCCAACGAGGTCGGCGTGCGTCTCGGCGAGATCGGCCACAGCCGCACCGTCGGTTACGCCGAACACGGCGGTGCCGGCATGCTCACCCTGTTCATCCGCGCGGTGCTGTGCAACTGGATGGTCTCCACCGGCGTCGTCGCGGCGATGATGTCGACCAGCGTCTCGGGCAAGGTCATCGCGATGTGGATGCCGATCATGCTGTTCTTCTACATGGGCTTCGAGCATTCGATCGTCAACATGTTCCTGTTCCCCTCCGGCCTGATGCTCGGCGGTGACTTCAACCTCGTCGACTACATGGTGTGGAACGAGATCCCGACCGTGCTCGGCAACCTCGTCGGCGGCCTGACCTTCGTCGGTCTGACGCTCTTCGCCACCCACGCGCGGACCGGGCCGGACCGGCTGACGGTCCTCGACGCCCCGGTGGTGGCCCCGCGCCGCGAGGAGGTCAGCGCATGACACCGATCATGGCGAAGTCCGAGGCCGCCGAGCTGATCGTCGCGGCCCGGATCCGCAAGAAGCTGACGTGGGCCGAGATCGCGAGCGAACTCGACGCGCCGCTGGTGTGGTGTGTGGCCGCGCTGCTCGGGCAGCATCCGATGCCGGCGACACAGGCCGAACAGGTCTGCGCGCTGCTCGACCTCGACGAGTCGGTGGCAGAGAGCCTGCAACGGCAACCGGCCCGGGGCATCGACCCGGCACTGATGTCCGACCCCACGATCTACCGGTTCCACGAGGCGCTGTCGGTGTACGGCCCGGCGATCAAGGAGCTCATCCACGAGGAGTTCGGCGACGGCATCATGAGCGCGATCAACTTCAACGTCGACATCGCGCGCCGGGAGCATCCCGACGGTGACCGGGTGGTGGTCACCCTGGACGGGAAGTTCCTCGATTACCGCTGGTGACCGGGGACGGGCGGCGGCGCACCATCGCTACGGGCCGTTCGTCCCGATCTCGTTCACAGTGCGTAGAACCGGTCGGCCGGACGCACCGGCCGCAGGTTGATCTCCGTGATGACGCCACCGGTGGTGGCGATGTCGATGAGGGCCCACGGGTGTCCGCCGGGTGCGATGACATCGACAGGGTGTCCGTCGACACGCATCGGGGCGCTGACGCGGATCCGGTCGACGAAGGATCGGGTCTCCTCGGCGACCGCCGCGGCGCCGCGGACGGTGGTGGCGGCGCCGCGCGGCAAGAGTGCCGGGTCGGCGCGGCGCACGCAATCCGGCGCCAACAGCGTCGTCATGCGGGCGATGTCGCCGCCCCGGGCGGCGTGCAGGAAGGCGTCGACGATCTCGCGGTGCTGACGGTCGTCGCGATGCTGCGGGCCGCCCGGCGCAGGCGGGGAGAGCCGGGCGCGCGCCCGGCTCGCGTGTTTCTTCGCGGCGGCCGGTGTGATGTCCAGTACCGCGGCCACCGTGTCGAACGGTAGCGAGAAGAGGTCGTGCAGCACGTAGGCCACCCGCTGCGGCGGGGTCAGCTCACGCATCAGCATCAGCAGCGCCCTCGACACGTCCTCACGGCGCAGCATCGCCTCGTCGGCGGCGGCGATCGCTGTGTCGATGCCGTCGGTGAGTTGGCGGCCAAGGGCATCTCGGCGCCTCCGCTCCCGGAGCTGGTCCAGGCAGACCCGGCTGACCACCGTTGTCAGCCACGCCGACGGGTTGTCGATGGCCGCAGTGTGCGCAGCCTGCGTGCGCAGCCATGCCGTCTGTACCGCGTCTTCAGCGTCCTGCGCCGCCCCGACGATCCGGTAGGCGACCGAGAGCAGCGTCGGCCGCGCTTGTTCGAATTCGGCTGTGGAGATCACGGTGTCACCTTTCCCGCGGGCCGGACGTCAGAACAGGTGAGAGCAGTTCGACGGGCTGGAAGGCGGCGAGATGAGCATACCGACGATCGCGATGGGAATGGGAGCTGGTGACGTGCCCGATGCGGTGATGTCTGTCCTGGCGACGGCGACGGTGGCATGCGCGGCGGCCAACGCCGCCGTGGCAGTGGCGGATTGGCGCAGGGCGCAGTTCGTGGTGGCCAATTCGTCGGAAGTCGGAGTCGCGTCGACGATGATCCCGTATCTGGGGGCGCTGAAGATGGCCGGCGCCGTCGGGCTCATCGCCGGTCTGACCGTCTCGCCCTGGCTGGGCCTGGCAGCTGCTGTGGGTCTGGTGTTGTTCTTCGTCGGCGCTGTCGCGGTGCACGTACGCACCGCGGTCTGGCACAACATCGCATTTCCGTTGGGCTATCTGGGCCTTGCGGTCGCTGCCGCCGCGTACTTCGCGGCCGTCGTCGGGTAGCGCGCGGTCAGATTCGGGCGACGGATCGGATCCGGATCTGGTCGGTCTCGCACTGGCGGCACGTCAGCGGGCGGATCTTCAACCGTACGTTGGCGATTCGCAACGCTCGTTGGCACATCGGGTACGGGCAGCCGCAGGACAACCGCACCCACCACTGGGCGGGGTGGGCGAGAGGCCCGCAGAAGTTTCGGCAGCTGCACAGGATCTCAGGCTCGAAGTCGAGTTCTGCCAGCGACGGCTCGAGCAGTGTGGTCACGGCCTCCAAATCTAAAGTGGAGGTCGAGACTTTTGCGGGAGGCGCGCGCGGGAAATCGCGGCGCGGCGCGGATTGATGACCTCAGGTGGTGCAGTCGAGCGTCACGGTGACCTTCGGTGTCGGCGCGACCCGGAACACGTTGATGTCATCGTCGTCATTGATCACGAACGGCTGCCGGGGGACCGGGTGGTTGCGCACCCCGCTCACCGAGCACTGCTCCAACGGTGCGGTGCCGACGCGGCTGATACGCACGTCGAAGCCTTGCGCGCGAAGTTGATTGATGGTCGTCGAGGCCGAGTCGACTGCCCCCGGGGCGGCCCCCGACGGGGTGGCGTAGGCCAGCAGAGCGCCGACCGGCAACACGCTTGCGGCGATGATCTTCTTCATGGTGGAACTCCTGCGAGGGGGTGGGTCACTGCGCGACCACGGTGATTTTCGAATGACACCATCGTCGCCAGGCGCTCGCTGCAACGCTTGAAGGCTGCGTGGAGATTCCGTGGAGATTCGCCGCCGAGTCGGTCCGAGCGCTCAGCCGCCGACGACGGCTTGATAGCCCGGGCAGTAGGCCCTGACCGCACCCTGCATCAGGGCTGCGGCCTGAGCCGCGTCGAGGCCGTCGCCCTGCAACGACTGCACCAGGTCCAGCTGCACCCGGGCCGGGTCGACGCCGTTGGCCGCGCCCTCGGCGACGATGCCGCAGATGTTGTTGCCCATCTCGACAGCCTGCTCTTCGGAGGCGAAGTTCACGCCCAGTGTGCTCAGCAAGGCCACGAACTCGGTATCGGGGTCGGTCGCGTGGGCGGTGTGCATGCCGAGCAGGACCGGGACCGAAGCGGTAGCCGCGACGATGATCGACGAAACCGCGTGACGAGCGCGCATGCTGCCTCCCGAGGGCTTGTGGTCTGCGCGGATGGTATCGGGTGCACCCTGCTGCGGCGCTGAACCCGCGATCGCGTCGGCGCGGCGCCACCGCCGGGATTCCGAGATCACGATCAGGTAGGCTCAGGAAGCGGCTCGGACGGCCTGGCGTGACCGTCGTCCGCCGCGATATTCGGGTTCAGACCGTAGCCTCCCGCACCACCGCGACCGCGCAAGCGGCGCCGAGCACGAGACGAGGCTCCCGACGTGCAGCAATTCACAGAACGCGAGGTCGACGGCGTGATCGTCGTCGCAGCCATGGGTGCTGTCGACATGCTGACCGCGCCGCAGTTGCAGGACGTCATCACCGCCGCCGCGCAGCGCAAGCCGTCAGGCCTGATCGTCGACATGACCGAGGTCGACTTCCTGGGCTCCGCCGGGATGCAGGTGCTGATGGCCAGCCGCAACAAGCTCGACCCCCAGACCAGGTTCGCCGTGGTCGCCGACGGTCCCGCCACAAGCCGCCCGCTGAAGATCACCGGCATCGCCGACTACATCGAGATGTTCTCCGCGCTCGACGTGGCGCTGACCAACTTCTCGTCCTGAAACTGCTCGCGCCACGGCGCAGATAACGGAATGTTTGCGATTCCGACCCGCCGGGAACAGATCGTTCGCCAAACAGCCATGCTGGTCCCGGACACGGCCTCACACGTCGCCGGGTAGGAAACTGCAAAAGGAGCACTTCCGTGGGTGACAACAACTCGGGTCCAGAAGAAGCCGTCAAGGGCGTCGTCGAAGGCGCCAAGGGTAAGGCCAAAGAGGTGATCGGCGTCGTCACCGGCCGCGACGATCTGCAGCGCGAAGGCGAGGCGCAGCAGGACAAGGCCGACGCGCAGCGCGAAGCCGCGAAGAAGGAAGCCGAAGCCGAAAGCGCACGAGCGTCAGCGAAGGCCAATGAGGAACGTCAGAAAGCCGAACAGTAATTCTCTGACGGGCAGCGCAGCCACGCGATGACCGTCACGTCCATCCGCAGCAGGTCAGCCGACTGCCGGCGCTTTTCGATAGCGTCGACAGTACTGGCTGTCGACACCTGCGCGCGGGGACGTGGCTCACGACGAAGTGACCGTCGCCGTCACCGGTGAGGTCGATGCGGCCAACGCGAAACGGTTCGCACACACGGTCCGCGAGGCGGCCGGTGTGTGCGCCAGCCTGGTCCTCGACCTCACCGAGGTGCACTTCATGGCCTTCGACGGCGCGTCGGCGCTGTATGCCCTCAGCGCCCACCTCGGCCGGGAGGGCGTCGCTTGGTGTGTGGTCGGAAGCCCGTCGGTGCGCCGGGTGCTGCAATTGTGCGATCCCGAGGGGCTGATTCCGGTCGCCGACGTGGCCTCCCTCCGAGGTGCCGAGCCGGCCTGAGCAGCTGTGGCAAAGCAGCCGCAGAGCCCGAATATCTTGCCGTGCGGCCCTGTGATCTAGCGCTCACTTTTTCCGGGCAAACCTAAGAGTTTGTTATCAAAAGGTTTCAACGGTGCCTCGATGAGTGCGTTGCCAAGCACGGCGATGGCCCAGTTCAGCGGGTTAAATTTACGTTGCTGACAGGAAAGCGCCCGCAGCAGGCCAAAAAATTATTAAGTGGTGCCTGAGAAGTGTTGTGGCGCTTGTCCATTGCGGGAAACCGGGTGTTCGTGACCTTGAAATCCGATGGTTACAGTGGTTTCAGGTCGCTCCCCAACTCCGGGGGCCAGGACAGTCGATCTAGGCCGGATGCAGTTCATGCCGGCGGAGGTTTCACAGCACATGGCAAACATTGCGGTGCCCCGAGGGCATACCCGGCACGATGTCGAACGTGAGGCCGCCGGTCTCGAGCAGTCGAGCTGCGAGACCGGCGCCACCTTTGAGCGGCGGTTTGCAGTCGGGCACGGCCCGGTCGGCGAGATCGCCGCGTCAGGCAGCACGGTGGTGGTGGCGAACTTCGCCGACGACACGGTGTCGCTCTTCGACGCGGCCACCCTCGCGCCGACCGCAACCATCGCCGTCGACGGCGAGCCGGTAGCGGTCGTCGCAGCCGACGAGCGCGTCTACGTCAGCGTCGCGTCGCAGGGCCATGACGCCGTCTCGGTGATCGATGTGGAGAGCCGGGCCGTGGTCGCGACCTATCCACTGGCCTCCGGGGTCACCGCGCTCGCGGTCAGTCCGGACGGCAAGCGGGTGTACGCCGGCCGCTCCGCTGGGCAGCGGGTCGAACTGTCGGTCATCGACACCACCGCGGAACGCGTCGGAACCATCGACATCGGCTCGGGCCCGGCGGCCAACATCGACGCCGTCCGCGTCGACCCGAGCGCCAAGCAGATCTACGTCGCCGTCACCGATGAGCAGGGTAGCCAGCTGGTGGTCGTCGACGCCGAGACAACGCGGGTGAGCCGGGTGATCCCGGTCGGCGCGCCGATCCGGGACATCGCCTATGGCGGCGACGCGGTATTCGTGCTCACCTCCGACCGCGCCGTCGGCGGCGCCGTCTATGTCGTCGACCTGGCCACCCACCGGGTCAGCGACTTCGTGGCGCTCGGCGGCGCGCCCACGCAACTCTCGTTGAGCCCCGACGAGGCCCGCGCCTACGTCGTCGACTACGACCGTGTGACGGTGGTGTGCGCGCTGAGCCTCGACATCCTCGACACCCTGAAGGTCGATGCGCGGCCTTCGTGTGTGGCCCACCGGGTGGACGGGTCGCAGCTGTTCATCGCCGACTACTCCGGTGCGGTGAACGGGTTCTCCGTCGAGTCCACGCTCGAGGACCTGTATCTGCAGTTCTTGACGACCGACGCGATCGCGCTGAGCGTGCCGAGCCTGCAGCCCGTCACCGCATAGCGGCCGACCTTCCCGCTCGCCCCAGGGGACCGTCGCTGTATCAGCGCCACTGGTACCGCGTTTTCGGACGGCCGGTCTTGCCGTAGTCGGTGTGACGGCGGACGACCCCGTCCTCGGCGAGCCGCTCGAGATAGCGCCACGCCGTCACCCGTGAGACGCCGATGCGTTTGGCGACCTCGTCGGCGGAGACGCCGTCGGTGGAATCACGCACGACGCGGGCGATTTCGTCGTTGGTGCCCGGTGCTGACCCCTTCGGAGCCGCGGCGCGGTCAGCCCGCGTAATTGGGCAAGGGCGCGGTCGATTTCAGCCTGGCTGGCGGCGTCCAAACCTGCGGGGAGCGCGTCGCGGTAACGCTGATAACGCTCGAGGCGGTCGCGGAAGGCGGAGAAGGTGAACGGTTTGAGCAGGTAAGCCAGCGCGCCGTGGCCGACCGCGGCGCGCACCATCTCCAGATCCCGCTCGGAGGTGATCACGATGATGTCCGGCGCCGGCCGCAACCCCGACAACGCCGAGGCCAGCGCGATCCCGTTCGCATCGGGCAGGCCGATATCGAGCAGGACGAGATCTATCGGTGTCTCCGACGCGGCGGCCTCCGATGCAGAACGCATCGCATCCCTCGCGGTGTGCCTGCCGCGGCGATCGAAAAGCCCTGCAACCGCTGAAGGTAAGTCCGGTGGGCGTCGGCGATCAGCTCTTCGTCCTCGACGATCAGGACCTTGATCACGGACGCGGCACCGTGACCGTCACGACTGAGCCGTAGGTCATGTCGGCGCTCAGATGCCCGTGATGGCGTCGGACCACTTGCGCCACCAGTGCCAGACCGAATCCGTGACGCCCCTCACCGGCTTCGGGCTTGGTCGAGTACCCGCGCTTCATCGCGTTCTGAAACATGCTTTCGTCCATGCCTTCTCCGCTGTCGGCGACGCGGATCAGCAACCTTTGCGCATTCTGGTGCCCGTGACCTCCACCCACGGGTCTTCCGGGTCGCACGCTTCCATCGCATTGTCGATCAGATTTCCGGCGACGGTGACCAGTTCCTGTGCCGTCAAGAACAACTCGTCGGTATCGGCGGGCAGCTCGGACTCCTCCGTCACGGTCAACTCGATCCCGCGTTCGCTGGCCTGGGCCGACTTGCCCAGCAGAAGAGCCACCAGGGCGGGCTCGCCGACCGCGTGCGACAGTCGATCCACGAGTTGCTGCGACAACTCGAGCTCTGCGGTGGCGAACCCGACGGCCTCCTCGGAACGCCCCATCTCGACCATCGTGACGATGGTGTGCAACTTGTTGGCCGCCTCGTGGGCCTGGGCGCGCAGCGAGTCCGTCAGCACTTTCAGCGACGTGAGTTCACCGAGCGCGCCCTGCAATTCGGTGCGGTCGCGGATCGTGACCACCTCAGAGGTATCCGGTCCCGACCGCACCCGTGATCGGTTCACCACCAGCACACGGTCGTCGGTGACGTGGACTTCGTCCCGGGCGCCGGGGTTGGGACTGCGCAAGAACTCGGGGAGCTCATCCGGTGAGACCTCACCTGCCGGGAGCGACAACAATCGGCGCGCCTCGTCGTTGACCACCGCGACCCCGGAACCGTCGAGCACGATCAGCCCCTCCGACACCGAATGCAGGATCGCGTCGTGATGGTCGTACATGACGCGCAGTTCCTCCGGGCGCAGACCCCGGGTCTGGCGCAACAGGCGACGACGGATACCCCACGCCGAGCATGGAGATCGCCAGAGCGCCAACGCCTATCGCGGCGATCACCGGTAGCTGGGATCGCCAGCGCTGCGCCAAGCTCTGCTGCAGAATGCCCGCGGCGACCAACCCGATGACGCGGCGCTCGGAGTCGTAGACCGGTGCGACGGCGCGAACAGACGGCCCCAGAGTGCCGGTGTAAACCTCGGTGAACGTCCGCCCCTGCAGCGCGGGTTCGATGCTGCCCAGGTAGTCACCACCGATCTGGGCCGGGTCTGTGTGGGTGTACCGGGTGCGGTCGGGCGCCATGATCGTGATGAAGGCGATATCCGTTTGGTTGCGCACCAACTCGGTGACCGGTTGCAGGATCTCGGTGGCGCGCCCCGACTCGATCGCTTCGGCAGTCGACGGCGAGTCGGCCAACGTTGTCGCGATGCCGAGCACCTGCGCCTCCGCGGCCGCGTCACCGTCGCGGCGGGCGTCGTAGACGGCCAGCGCGCTGCCGGCCAACACGATCACCGCGATCACCAGGATCTGCAGCGCGATCGCCTGACCAGCCAGCGACCGCGGCCACGGCGATCTGCGTCGCATCCGGCACGACCCTTCAGGTGAACGAAATGAACTAAAACGTGACCTGGCTCACGCTCTCACACAGCATCTTTTCAGACCTGTTGCCCGCTTGATTCCGGAGGACATTCCCGATGACGACCACGATCGACCGACCCGTCCCGCCCGGCGCGCCGACGCAAGCGCGACCGCACCCATTGGCTCTACATCGCCGTGCTCGTGGCGGTGGTCGCCGGCGTCGGCGTCGGCATACTCGCGCCCGCCGTCGGCACCAGTGTCGGAGTCCTCGGCACGATGTTCGTCGCGCTGATCAAGATGATGATCGCGCCGGTGATCTTCTGCACGATCGTGCTCGGTATCGGGTCGGTGCGCAAGGCCGCCACCGTCGGCAAGGTGGGCGGTTTGGCCTTCGTCTACTTCCTGGCGATGTCCACGTTCGCGCTGGCCATCGGCTTGGTGGTGGGCAACCTCCTGCACCCGGGCAGCGGCTTGCGGCTCAGCGACAGCGCCGCGGGCAGGGCGCCGAACTCGCGGACAAAGCGCACGAGGCCGGTGGTCTGCTGGACTTCGTCCAGGGCATCATCCCCACGTCGATGTTCTCGGCGCTGACCGAAGGAAGTGTCTTGCAGGCGCTGTTCATCGCGCTGCTCGTCGGTTTCGCGCTGCAGGGCCTCGGGTCGGCGGGGGAGCCCATCCTGCGCGGCGTCGAACATCTGCAGAAGCTGGTGTTCAAGGTGCTCGTCATGATCCTGTGGCTCGCACCCATCGGTGCGTTCGGCGCGATCGCCAACGTGGTCGGCCAGACCGGATGGGCGGCGGTCGGCCAGTTGATGGCCCTGATGCTCGGGTTCTACCTGACCTGCGTGTTCTTCGTGTTCGGCGTGCTGGGCACATTGCTGCGGACGGTGTCCGGGGTGTCGATCTTCAAGTTGGTGCGCTACCTGGCACGCGAATACCTGCTCATCGTGTCGACCTCGTCGTCGGAGTCGGCGCTGCCCCGCCTCATCGCCAAGATGGAGCACCTCGGCGTCGACCGGTCCACCGTGGGCGTGGTCGTACCCACGGGCTACTCGTTCAATCTGGACGGCACCGCGATCTACCTGACGATGGCCTCGCTGTTCATCGCCGGTGCGCTGGGTGATCCGCTGACCCTCGGCGAACAGATCGGCCTGCTGGTGTTCATGATCGTCGCCTCCAAGGGAGCGGCCGGCGTCACCGGTGCAGGACTGGCCACGCTCGCCGGCGGTCTGCAGGCCCACCGCCCCGACCTGCTCGACGGCGTCGGGCTCATCGTGGGCATCGACCGGTTCATGTCGGAGGCCAGGGCGCTGACCAACTTCTCCGGCAATGCGGTCGCCACTCTGCTGGTGGGCTCGTGGACCCGCACGATCGACAAGAGCAAGGTGAGTGCCGTGCTGGCGGGAGACGATCCGTTCGACGAACTCACCATGCTCGACGACCACGGCCCGCGCGCCGACGAGCCGGGGCAGGCCAGAGTCCCTGCGGCGAAATAGCACCCGGGCGACAAAAGGCCCGGCCGGGCTTCCTCCGGCCGGGCCTTCCTCGTGTCGAAGCTAGACGGTGCAGTCCAGGGACACGGAGATCGGCAGACGGAGCAGGACCTCCTCGAAACCGATGACGAGGTCGCCGTCACGGTCACGCTCGATCACCACGTTCGGCTGGACCACCGCTTGCGGGTTGCGGATCCCGATGACGGTGCATTCCTCGAGGGGAGCACTACCGATCCGGTCGACATGCACGGTGTAGCCCTGCGATTCCAGCTGCTCGATGACCTGGATCGGGTTCGACGGTTCGGCGGCGTCCAGCCCTCCCGATGCGCACAGCACACCCAGCAAAGACGCCGCCGCCACTACCGTGTGCATGGCCGGGCCTCCTGACTGCGCACCCGACTCAGTGCACAGATTACCTCTCGGCGCGCTGGTAAGCGGTGACCACGGCGGCCCCGCCCAGCCCGATGTTGTGTTGCAGCGCGGCGGTGACGCGGTCGACCTGCCTCTTGTCGGCGGTTCCGCGCAGCTGCCACGTCAGCTCACTGCACTGCGCCAGACCCGTCGCTCCCAGCGGGTGTCCCTTCGAGATGAGCCCGCCGGACGGGTTGACCACCCAGCGTCCGCCGTAGGTCGTCGCGCTGTCGTCGATCAGCCGCGGCGCCTCGCCCGGCCCGCACAGCCCCAGCGCCTCGTAGAGCAGCAGCTCGTTGGCCGAGAAGCAGTCATGCAGCTCGATGACCTGGAAGTCCTCCGGTCCGAGCCCGGACTGCTGATAAACCTGCTGTGCGGCTTTGACATTCATGTCGTAGCCGATGATGTTGGCCGCGCTGCCGTCGAATGTCGACGCGAAGTCGGTGGTCATCGCCTGACCGACGATCTCGACGGCCTGCCCGGCGAGCCCGCGCTTGGCGACGAAGTCCTCGCTGGCCAGCACCACGGCCGCCGAACCGTCCGACGTCGGCGAACACTGCAGCTTGGTCAGCGGATCGGAGATCATCTTCGCCGCCAGGATGTCGTCGAGGCTGTACTCGTCCTGGAACTGCGCATACGGGTTGTTCACCGAGTGCTTGTGGTTCTTGTGACCGATCTTGGCGAAATGTTCGGCGGTGGTGCCGTACTTCTTCATGTGCTCGCGGCCGGCCGCGCCGAACATCCACGGCGCCACCGGGAACTGCATCTCGTCAATCTCGTTGAGCGCCAGGATGTGTCGCTTCATCGGGGATTCACGGTCATCGGCGCCGCCGCCCAGCGAACCGGGCTGCATCTTCTCGAAACCCAACGCCAGCACGCAGTCGGCCAGCCCACCGCGGATAGCCTGCGCGCCGAGGTAGAGCGCCGTCGACCCGGTCGAGCAGTTGTTGTTGACGTTGACGATCGGGATGCCCGTCATGCCCAACTCGTAGAGCGCGCGCTGGCCCGACGTCGAGTCGCCCGAACAGTAGCCGACGAAACCCTGCTCGATGTCGGTTTAGTCCACCCCGGCGTCGGTCAGTGCGTTGGTCCCCGACTCCCGGGCCATGTCCGGGTAGTCCCAGCCTTCCCGGCGCCCCGGCTTCTCGAACTTGGTCATCCCGACGCCGACGACGAAAACTCGCTCCATGCTGCCATCCCTTCGCTGCTGTGCGGTCTGTGCAGAAACCTAGCGCGCCCGTTCGGATCCATGCGGACCGGCTGCTGGTATAGACCTTGAAGGCGACAGTGAGGAGACGATATGGCGCTGCGGGTCGTGCAGTGGGCCACCGGCGGGGTCGGTGTGGCTGCGATCAGGGGAGTGCTCGAGCATCCCGAGCTCGAGTTGGTCGGGTGCTGGGTGCACTCGCCGGACAAGGCCGGCCGCGACGTCGGCGACATCGCCGGCACCGACCCTCTCGGCGTCACTGCCACCAACGACGTCGACGAGATCCTGGCGCTGGACGCCGACGCCGTCATCTACACGCCGCTGATGGGTGACCAGGACCAGGTCGCGGCCCTGTTGCGCGCCGGCAAGAACGTCGTCACCCCGGTCGGCTGGCTGTATCCCAGCGAACGGAGCGGCGCACCGCTGCGCGAAGCCGCGCTGGCGGGCAACGCGACGTTGCACGGCACCGGCATCGCGCCCGGCGGGATCAGCGAAGTTCCCGCTGATGCTCTCGGCGATGTCGACGGGCGTGACGTTCGTGCGCGCCGAGGAGTATTCCGACCTGCGCACCTACGAGGCGCCCGATGTGCTGCGCCACGTGATGGGCTTCGGGGAGACCCCGGACAAGGCATTGACCGGACCGATGCAGAAGATGCTCGACGCCGGCTTCATCCAGGCGGTGCGGATGTGTGTCGACCAGCTCGGTTTCGCCGCGGACCCCAAGGTGCGTGCGACCCAGGAGGTGGCGGTGGCCACCGCGCCGATCGACTCGCCGATCGGGCAGATCGAACCCGGCCAGGTCGCCGGGCGCAAGTTTCACTGGGAGGCGCTCGTCGACGACGAGCCCGTGGTGCGGGTGACGGTCAACTGGCTGATGGGCGAGGACAACCTCGACCCGGCGTGGTCGTTCGGGCCCGCCGGGCAGCGCTACGAGATCGAAGTGTGCGGCAACCCCGACTTCACGGTGTCCATCAAAGGCTTCCAGTCCGATATCGGCGGTGAGGGACCGGAGTACGGCGTCGTCGGTACGGCGGCGCACTGCGTGAACTCGGTCCCGGCGGTGTGCGCGGCGCCACCCGGGATCGCCACCTATCTCGATCTGCCGCTGATCAGCGGCAAAGCCGCACCCGCGAAGGGGCGCCGATGACCGACGGCATGCGGGCGTTGGTACTGGCCGGCGGCGGCCTGGCCGGCATCGCCTGGGAAACCGGTGTGCTGCTGGGCATCTGCGACGAGGCCCGCGGCCGGCTGCTGGATTCCGAGGTGTTGGTCGGCACGTCCGCCGGCTCGACGGTGGCGGCGCAACTGAGCAGCGGGACGGCGTTGGAGGAGCTGTTCGCGCGGCAACTGTCCGACGAGGCCGGTGCGCGGAAATCCACCCGGCGTCGCGATCGAGACGATCACCGAGTTTTCCTCGACGCGATGCAGACCCGGGCGCGACCAAAGAAGCTCCGCAAGATCGGCGCGGTCGCGGCCGCTGCCGACACAGTCTCCGAGCCGACGCGCCGTGACGTCATCGCGCACCGGCTGCCGTCCCACGACTGGCCACGACGAGTCCTGCGCATGACCGGGATCGACCTGGACACAGGGGAACTCGTGATCTTCGACAACGACTCGGGAGTCGGTCTGGTCGACGCCGTCGCCGCCAGCTGCGCTGTGCCCGGGGTGTGGCCGCCGGTGCGCATCGGGTCGCGCCGGTTCATGGACGGGGGAGTGGGCAGCACGGTCAACATGAGTGCGGCAGACGACTGCGCCACGGCGGTCGCGCTGGTCCCGTCCAGCTCCCAGACCCCGTCACCGTGGGGGACCGGCACCGTCGACGAGATCAACGCGTTCCCGGGGGCGACGCTGGCGATCTACGCCGATGCCGAGTCGCTGCAGGCATTCGGCCCCAACCCGTTGGACCCCGCCTGCCGCGCCCCGTCCGCGCAGGCCGGCCGGCCGGCGGGAAGCGCGCGCGTCGCCGAATTCCTAGGAGCGTGAGTTGCGGGCTTCCAGCGTGTCCAGACCGGTCGCGGCCAGTTCCTGGCCGATCTCGATGACCTCGGCAGAGCGGTGGAAGTCCAAGCTGCGGCACACGGTGCGCGGCACCTCGATCAGCAGGTCGGGCGGATAGGCGGCCAGCGTGTGCCGGGCCAGCGCCGACTGCGCGATGTCGATGACCCGGTTCATCACCTCGAAACTGCCCAGCTTCGGTACTGCCGGCACCGCGACGTCCTCGTCCTGCACGGGTTCGTCGTCTCCGGTCATGAAGCGGCCCAACATCGCCCGCCCGGTCTGGGTCTCCAGTAACGAGCGGGCCGCCTTGCTGTCGAGCAACGACGACCTGGTGCGCCACATCCGGTTCAACCACTCCCCGCTGGGACGGGCGTCGTGCTCATCGCGGCGGGAGTCGGGATCGTCCCCGGACAGGCTCACCGCCAGCGTCACGTCGGCGACCACCGCGGCGATCGGCGCCATCGGAATCGGATCGAGGATGCCGCCGTCGGCCAGCAGGCGGCCGTCGAGCACATGCGGGGTGATCAGACCGGGAATCGCGATCGATGCCCGGATCGCGTCGTCGACCGGTCCCCGCTGCATCCACACGGCCTTGCCGGTGATCAGATCGGTGGCCACCGACGTGTACGGCACGGGCAATTCCTCGATGGTGATGTCGCCGACGATCTCGCGCACCGCATCGAGAATCTTCTCCGCGCGCAGCACTCCGGCCGAGGTCAACGACGGATCGAGCAGGCGCAGGACCGCGCGTTGAGTCAGCGAGTTCGCCCAGCCGGTGAACTCGCCGAGCTTCCCTGCCGCCTCCAGCCCGCCGACCAGCGCGCCCATCGAAGACCCGGCGACGCCGACGATTTCGTGACCGCGCTCGTGCAACTCGTTGATCACGCCGATGTGGGCGTAGCCGCGCGCCCCGCCGCTGCCCAGCGCCAGTGCGACCCGCATCCGTCCATTCTGACCGGTCCGCGTACCCGCCGTGCGGCGACCTGGTTCACCGCGTGATGCGAACTCATCCACAGAGGTCGTCGGCGGCCGCCTCGACCGCGACGATGACCCCCGACTGCTGGCCGGGGTCAGCTCCGCCAGGGCTTCGCGAAATCCCCGGCGCCCACCGGCCCGCCCCGCTGTACCGTCGCCAGGTACGGCTCGATCAGGCTGCGCGGGTCACCGCCCTGCTGCTGCATCCACGTCTTGGCTGCTCGGCAGGCCTGGAAGTAGTCGTCCTCGGTGGACTCGGCGGGTGCGCCGACCGTTGTGGTGACGCCACCGGGGACACCCCACCTCCCGGGCCCCACGGGGTCGCCGGCGCGGAGGTCGTCGTCTCGGATGCGGACGGCGGGCCCGGCTCCTGCTCGCCGCCCGACGAACAGCCTGCGAGCGCCACCGTGACCACGACGACGAGCCCGGCCCGGCCGAGGAGGTACCTGCGCATGGGGCCAATCTATGCAACACTGGCGTCCGTGCTGACGCAGACCCGGGTGCTGGAGTGTTGTTCGGCCTGACCGCCGACCCCCGTTCCCCTCTGCTCATCTTCGGAGTCCCCGCATGCTTCTCGCCCCCCGGCTGCGCCTGCCCGACCTTCTGCACCTCACCGACCGGTTCGCCGACGACGTCCTCGTCGGGGACTACGACCACCTCATCCCCGAGGGCGGCCTGTCGCGCACCGAGCGGTGGTTCACCCGCCTGCACGGCGATGACGAGCTCGACGTCTGGCTGATCAGCTGGGCGCCCGAACGCGCGACCGAGCTGCACGACCACGGCGGCTCCCTGGGGGCGCTGACGGTGATCAGCGGCGCGCTGCGGGAAACTCGTTGGAACGGTGCAGGTTTACAGGACCGCACCCTGATCGCCGGTGACCAGGCCGCGTTCCCGCTGGGCTGGGTGCGACGTGGTGTGGGCCGGGACCCCGGCGCGGTGCCGGGGCCGACGCTGAGCGTGCCTACTCACCGCCGCTGACCGCGATGTCGTACTACGACGTGACCGGGGACAGGCTGCGCCGCAACAGAACCGAGCTGACCGGACAACCGGAGCGGGAGCAGTGAGCAGGATCGACACCATGCTGGCGCGGGCGCGCGCCCGGCTCACCCGGCTGCCCGCCGAGCAGGTTCCGGCCGCGCTGGCGCGCGGAGCGCTGCTCGTCGACATCCGCCCGGCCGCGCAACGGGCCGCCGAGGGTTCGGTGCCTGCCGCGCTGGTGATCGAGCGCAATGTGCTGGAGTGGCGGTGCGACCCGACCAGTTCCGCGCGGCTGGCCGAGGCCGTCGGGGACGACGTCGAGTGGGTGATCCTGTGCTCGGAGGTTACACCTCCAGCCTGGCCGCCGCGGCGCTGCAGGACCTGGTCTGCACCGCGCCACCGACGTCATCGGCGGCTACCAGGCTTTGAAACACGTTTTGTATTAGGAACTCGTCGCTGCGCAACAGCGGGCGCAGCCGTTCGGTCTTCTCCTGCGTCCAGCGCGGCGGCAACAGGATCTGCGCCCACGCGTCGGCGACGTCGCGGACATACACGTGGCCGTGGCCGTCGGGGACGTTGACCGCCACCGCCATGTCGGCGGACACCTGAAGGAACGTGACCACCGGAATCCACTCCATGTCCGGTGAGACGTCGGGCCCGCGCTTTTCCCGCAGCCAGTCCGGTCTGGCGAAGAGCAGGTCGGGATTCCACCAGGCGATCGGGTCGGAGGCGTGCTGCAGGTACACCACCCGCGGTTGGTCCCAGACCGCGTGCGGACGTTGCAGGTCTTTCGGTTCGGCGACGAAGCGCACGTTGGCGCCGTCGTCGTAGATCGGCAGCCACTGCGGTGAGCCCGGGTCGCGGTTCAGTGTCAGGTCGTTCCACACCGTGTTGTTGAACGTGGGGCCGCTGAACAGCGCACCGTCGGTGCGGGCGATCAGATTGTTCAAGGCCAGGAACGGAGCCTCCCCGCCGAAGGACCCCAGGCTCTCGCCGAAGACGACCAGCGTCGGGCGTTGTGCCTCAGGCATTTCCCGGATCAGTTGGTCGACGGCCTCGAACAGTGCCTGACCCGCTTGACGGGCGTTCTCCTTGTCGACCAAGAACGACAGCCAGCTGGGCAGGAACGAGTACTGCATCGACACGATCGCGGTGTCGCCGTTGTACATGTACTCCAGCGCGGTGGCTTCGGCTTCGTTGATCCACCCGGTCCCGGTGGTGGTCGCCACCGCGACCACGGCGCGTTGCAGGCCGCCGGTGCGCTGCAATTCCCGGGCCGCCAACTCCGCGGTGGCCTTGATGCCGTCGGCCGAATTGAGGCCCGCGTAGGCCCGGATCGGCTCGGTGGCCGGTGCGCCGTTTAAATCGGTGAGCTCCTCGACGGTGGGTCCGCCGGAGATGAAGATGCGGCCCTGATGGCCCAGCGACTCCCAGGACACCAGTGACTCCGGACCGCCGGAACGCAGGACGGTCTGCGGGGCAGCGAAGTCGGGGTCGGTCTCGTCGTTGACCGCGGCGAAGGTCTTGTTGATGGTGCTCATCGCGAATCGCACCACCACGCCGTTGAGCAGTGCCACCGACAGCGCCACCACCAGGCCGACCGCGATGACCGCCGAGACCCGTGGCGGAGCAACGCGGTTGAGCTGTCGAACCAGGAAGCGCACCAAAAGGCGCAGCGCTTTCCCGATCTCGACGAGTACGAACAACGTCACCAGCGCGATGAGCCCGGCCAGCGGGTAGTCCCAGAACCCCAGCCGCGGCACCGCCATCAGGTCGCGGACGTCGTCCTGCCAGCGGTGAAACCAGAAGATCGCCAACACCATGCCGACGGCCCCGACCAGGACCAGGATCGGCCACGCCCATTTCGGGGCGGGCGGGCTGGAGTCCTTGGACCCCAGGTAGCGCACCAACCACACCGCGAACACCCCGATGCCGTAGCCCGCCGCGGCGCCGCCGCTGACCAGCCCTGGAACAGCGGGCCGCGCGGCAGCAGTGACGGGTGAGTGACAACCAGAGCAACACCAGCCCGACGGCGGTACCGGTGAACGTGTAGTGGCGAATCCACCACGCACGCCGCGGTGCAACGGGCTCGGTGGTCGTCGGCGCCTCGGCGGTCTCGGTCACCCACGCACTCTAACGGTGTGTGAAGTTCGCTTCCCGCTTCTCGGTGAACGCGTTCATGCCTTCGGTCTGGTCGTCGGTGGCGAAGGCCGAATGGAACAGCCGCCGCTCGTAGAGCAGGCCTTCGGCCAGCGTCGCCTCGAACGACCGATTGACGGCCTCCTTGGCCATCCGGGACGCCGACAGCGACATCCCGGCGATGGTGCGCGCCACCGCGCCGGCTTCGGAGAGCAGCGCATCGGCGGGCACCACCCGCGACAGCCCGGCGCGTTCGGCCTCCTCGGCGTCCATGTTGCGGCCGGTCAGGATCAGGTCCATGGCCTTGGCCTTGCCGATCGCGCGGGTCAGCCGCTGCGAGCCGCCCATCCCGGGCAGCACGCCGAGCTTGATCTCCGGCTGCCCGAACTTCGCGCTGTCGGCGGCGATCAGGATGTCGCACATCATGGCCAACTCGCAGCCTCCGCCCAGCGCGTATCCGGCCACCGCGGCGATGGTCGGGGTGCGGGTCGCCGCGAATCGGCCCCAGGCGGCGAAGAAGTCGGACGAGAACACGTCGGCGAACGAGAGATTCGCCATCTCCTTGATGTCTGCTCCGGCGGCGAAGGCCTTCTCGTTACCGGTGATGATGATTGCCCCGACGCCCGGGTCGGCGTCGAGTTCAGCTGCGGCGCTGGTGACTTCGTGCATCACCTGGCTGTTGAGCGCGTTGAGCGCCTTGGGCCGATTCAGCGTGATGGTGGCCACGCGGTCCTCGCGGGTGAGCAGGATCGTCTCGTAACTGTCGGTCATTCCTCACTCCTGTTCGAAGGTCAAATCGGGCTGCGCCGGCGCGAAGTACGCGTCGACGTCGGCAGCGGTGACGGCATCCAGCGAGGCCGGCGACCACTGCGGGTTGCGGTCCTTGTCGACGAGCTGCGCGCGGATGCCCTCCACCAGATCATGCGAGCGCAGCGACGCGCACGACGTCCGGAACTCCTGCACCAGCACGTCTTCGAGGGTGGCCAGGTCGGCCGCCTGCCGGACCGCGCGCAGCGTCACCGACAGCGCGACGGGGGAGCGGGTGGAGATCAGGTCGGCGGCCTTGGCGGCGGCACCGTCATCGTTGCCGCCGGCCGCGTCGTCATCGCGCAGCGCGGCGACGATGTCAGCGACGGTATCCCCGGCGTAACAGCGGTCGATCCACTCTTGTTCGGCCAGCAGCGGACTCGGCGGCGGCTCCTCGGCGTAGGCCGACAGGGCGGCGTCGACGCCGTCGCGGACGATCTTCTCGGTGAATGCGCCGAGGCCGTCGTGGGGCACGTAATGGTCGGCGAAGCCCATCGCGATGGCGTCCGGGCCGGAGAACGGAGCTCCGGTCAACGCTGCGTGCAGCCCGAGCCGTCCGGGGGTGCGTGCCAGGATGTAGGTGCCGCCGACGTCGGGGATGAAGCCGATCCCGACCTCGGGCATGGCCATCTTCGTGGTGTCGGTGACCACTCGCACGCTGCCGTGGGCGCTGATGCCGACCGCCGCCCATCGTGATGCCGTCCATCAGGGCGACGTACGGCTTGGGGTAGCGGCCGATCGCGGCGTTGAGCAGATACTCGTCGTGCCAGAAGCGGCGCGACTGATCGCCGCCGGCCTTGGCGTCGTGGTAGATCGCGACGACGTCTCCGCCGGCGCACAGGCCACGCTCACCCGCGCCGGAGATGACGACGGCCGTCACCGCGTCGTCGCGTTCCCACTGCCGCAGCGCCGCGTCGATCGCCGTGACCATCGGATGGGTCAGCGAGTTGATCGCCTTGGGTCGGTTGAGCGTGATCAATCCGATTCCGTTGTCGACCTTTACTAGGACATCCTCGTTTTCGTCCACGGAATGCAATCTAGATCGTCTCCCCGGCGCAGGCAGCGCCGGGTAAGGTTTCCTGTGAACCTCCTGGGAAAGTCGAACCCGCATTTCGGGAACCGTCCGAAATCCTCGCTCGTTGAGAGGGTGTTCGTCTCAGGACACAACACAGGAAAGGAACCGACGGTGCGCGAAAGCAGCAACCCGGTATTTCGTTCATTGCCCAAGGGGCAGCAGGGCGGATACGCGCAGTTCGGTACCGGAGCCGCCGCCGGCTACGGTGCCGCAGCGGTCCACGCCGATCCCTATGAGCCAGTACCCCGATCAGCAGCAGACCGGTGTCGCGTCCGCTGACCATCGACGACGTCGTCACCAAGACCGGGATGACGCTCGCGGTGCTGAGCGCCGTCGCCGTCGTCTCCTACTTCCTGGTCTCCCAGAACCTGGGCCTGGCCATGCCGTTCACGCTGGTCGGCGCGCTCGGCGGGCTCGCACTCGTCCTCGTGGCCACCTTCGGACGCAAACAGGACAACCCGGCCATCGTGCTCAGCTACGCCGCGCTCGAGGGTCTGTTCATCGGCGCGATCTCGTTCGTGTTCGCGAACCTGATCTCCACCGGCGGCCCCGGCATGATCGCCCAGGCGATCGTCGGCACCATCGGCGTTTTCTTCGGCATGCTCGTCGTCTACAAGACCGGCGCCATCCGTGTCACGCCGAAGTTCACCCGCATGATCGTCGCCGCCATGTTCGGTGCGCTGGCATTGATGCTGCTGAACCTGGTGCTCGCCGTGTTCGGCGTCGGCGGCGGTGAGGGCTTCGGCCTGCAGCGGCGGCCCGCTGGCGATCATCTTCTCGCTGGTGGTCATCGGCATCGCGGCGTTCAGCTTCCTGATCGACTTCGACGCCGCCGACCAGATGGTCCGTGCCGGCGCGCCGGAGAAGGCCGCGTGGGGCATCGCTCGGCCTGACCGTCACCCTGGTCTGGCTGTACATCGAGATCCTGCGTCTGCTCAGCTACTTCAATCAGGACTAGCTTCGCTACGAGAAGGGCGTCCACCGCGGTGGGCGCCCTTTCGTACCTGCTGCTGCTGTCGGCTCGACGAGCGTGCGGTGGGGGCGGCTTGCGGCGTGCTTTTCCGCCACGAGTTCACGCTCGGCGGGCCGGTCGCCCTGGACGCACACTCGGCGCGCGCGTGCCGGCCTCAGGGGTGCCCGGGCCAGCCGACGACTACGAGCCGCTCCACCACCATCGCCATGCCCTGCCCGCCGCCGACGCACGTCTCTCGATGCCGAACGTCTTGTCGTGGGTGGCCAGGTTGTTGAGCAGGGTGGCGGTGATCCGCGCCGGTCATGCCGAACGGATGCCCGAGGGCGATCGCCCCGCCGGACACGTTCAGCTTGTTCTCGTCCATGCCCAGCTCGCGCGCCGACCCAGCACCTGCACCGCGAAGGCCTCGTTGATCTCGTACAGGTCGATGTCGGAGATGCTCATCTTCGCGTTGGCCAGGCCTTCTTGACCGCCTCGATCGGGCCCAGGCCCATGATCTCGGGCGACAGCCCCGACACCCGGTCGACACGATGCGAGCCAGCGGCGTGAGCCCGAGCTCCTTGGCCTTGGTGTCGCTCGCGATCACCACCGCGGCGGCGCCGTCGTTGAGCGGGCACGCATTGCCGGCGGTGATCGTGCCGTTGGGACGGAACACCGGCGAGCTGGCTGATCTTCTCGTAAGTGGTGCCGCGGGGCCGTCGTCGGTCGACACCACGGTGCCGTCGGGCAGCGTCACCGGCGCGATCTCACGCTCGAAGAAGCCGCTCTTGATGGCTTCCTCGGCGCGGTTCTGCGAGCGCACACCCAATGGTCCTGGTCTTCGCGGCTGATCCCGGTGAAGGCCGCGACGTTCTCGGCGGTCTGGCCCATGGCGATGTAGACGTCGGGCAGCAGCCCGTCCTCGCGCGGGTCGTGCCACTCCGTCGCACCCTCGGCGGCCTTGGCGGTGCGCGCCTGCGCATCGGCGAAGAGCGAATTCTTGCTGTCCGGCCAGCCGTCGGCGGTGCCGTTGCCGACCGCGAAACGGTCTCCACGCCGGCGGAGATGAACGCGTCGCCCTCACCGGCCTTGATCGCGTGGAAGGCCATCCGCGTGGTCTGCAGCGACGACGAGCAATACCGGTTGACCGTGGTGCCGGGCGGAAGTCGTAGCAGTTGCACCGCCACCACCCGGGCGATGTTGTAGCCGGCCTCACCGGCGGGTTGACCGCAACCCATGATCAGGTCGTCGATGTCGCGCGGATCCAGTGCGGGCACCTTCTCCAGCACCGCCTGCACCATCTGCGCGGCGAGATCGTCGGGACGCATCGACACCAGCGATCCCTTGTTGGCCCGGCCGATGGGCGAGCGGGCAGTGGCGACGATGACGGCTTCAGGCATGACGGCTCCTCGGGTGCAGCGATGCGAACTACCCACGAACCTAGCTGGCGCTCACGCTGACCGGCGCGCCCGCCTCCCCTCCGGACGTCTATACAAGCGTCGGCGCCCTGCCCAGCACCGGCGCGGGCACCCCGGTCGACCGCCGCCACAGGCGGCTGAGCCCGCCGAGCCGGCCCAGCAGCCCCCGGTCGTCTGAGCGCGACACCAGGGCGGCCTCGGGCGGGGTTCCGGGTTTGCACTCACCCAGGGCCTGACACAGCGCGGGCAACAGCTGCTTGCCGGCCAGCGAATACCCGCGGCCGACGGATGGAACATGTCGGTGGAGAACAACAGCTCGGGCGTCTTGTGGAAGTGCAGGGCCAACAGATCCGCGAACGGCACCGGCACCCACCGGCGGCACGCACCGCGGCCTGCGCCAAGGCCAACC